>PBDP01000010.1 GCA_002718095.1 Chloroflexota bacterium | reverse complement strand
GGACCGGGTGAGGCTCGAACTCACGACCGTCCGATTAAGAGTCGGATGCTCTACCAACTGAGCTACCGGTCCGAAATGCTGATTTTAGCTACGAAATCTGTAGTTCCTTGTAAAATCTCAACCCCTTAAAAATGATTTTCGGCCATTATTCGGCCATTATTTCTGAAAACCGATTTTTAAGGAACACTTATTATACATTAATCCAAATCGTAATCTTCAAGCTAGGTATTGCGTTTTTTGTGACGACGATTATGATCCAGATGGAATAACCAGTTTGGTTGTTGAAGATGGAGTATGGGAAGGAGGAGTGCACGTACAAGGGAAATGAAGGCTGTGATGCTATATGATCTTATTTCATTGGAACTGGAGTCAGTCGTTTGAAATTTGGGATAGATTTGAAGGTACAGCAGCATATGATATATTGCTGATAACAGTAATGCTAAAAAGGAGACAACATGTTTGATAACTGGCATATAAATAGTAATCAAGATCTTGCTGATCGAATCCAACGCTTAGAAGATATAGAAGCCATTCGTAATCTTAAGGCTAGATATTGTGCCTTTTGTGATAACGGCTATGATGCTGACGGAATAGCTAGTTTGTTTGTTGAAGATGGAGTATGGGAAGGAGGAGTACACGTACAAGGGAAATATGAAGGTCGTGAAGCTATACGCTCTTATTTCTCTAAAACTGGTAGTCGGATTACATTCGCAGTTCACAGTGTTTTAAATCCAATCATAGAAATTAATGGTAATACTGCACACGCAAGTTGGTATCTATTTCAACCTTGTACAGAGTCTGGAAAGGCCTATTGGGGATCAGGGGTGTATCAAGATGATTACGTTAAAGTAAATGGCGAATGGTTTTTCAAGCATCTTAAAGTCACTTTTAATTTCTGGACTCCTTTTGAACAAGGTTGGGTCAAACAGGCTTTCCCCACTGTATAAACTCAAAATATAATCGTGAGAATTTGATGACGACTAACTTATACCTAATAGGTACCCCTATTGGCAACTTATCAGACATAACGCAACGTGCTATTGATACTCTCAAAAATGTGCATACTATTGTTGCTGAAGATACTAGAGTAACTAAAAAATTACTTTCGCATTACGATATTAGCAAACCTATAATAAGTTTTAATTCAAAAAATTATAAATGCAAAATCTTAACAATCCAAAAGATTTTAAAAGATCATAATGTGGGTTTGACGACAGATGCTGGAACACCTGGGATTAGTGATCCTGGATACGAATTAATAAACTCAGTAGAAAATTTTGACGTTAATATTATTCCAATACCAGGAGCGTCTGCCCTTACATCTGCAATATCAGTATCGGGATTTCCTATAAACCAATTTTATTTTGCCGGATTTGCCCCAAGACGTGAATCAGAGTTAAAAAATCTATTAGAATCCACCTCGAAATTAAACGTCCCAGTAATAATGTTTGAATCACCAAATAGAATCAAAAAATTACTCTCATTATTAGACAAATATGCAAATCAAAAAAATGTATTAATAATGAGAGAAATGACAAAGCTCTACGAGGAAAGATTTTATGGCTCTATAAAAGATGCGTCGATACATTTTCAAAATCCTAAAGGAGAAATAACTTTAATATTAGAACCTTCAGGATCATCTTTTAAATCACTTAATGAAAATGAAATATTTAAACTTATTAGTAAATTAAAATCTGATGGAATAGACACTAAATCTATTGCACAAGAACTTACAAAAGTAACTAATTTAAGCAAATCTGAATCATATAAAAAGGTTATAGAGTCAAAAGATATCTAACATAACATTGAAGTTGCTATACTATATATTGAAGTCACGACTGAAATATAAGGGAATATCCTAAACATGCCAGAAAATATACTCATATGTACTGCTTGGCCCTATGCGAATGGATCGATACACCTAGGACACATAGCAGGATGCTACTTACCTGCAGATATTTTTGCCCGATATCATAGACTTAAAGGTAACAACGTATTAATGGTATCTGGTAGTGATTCTCATGGTACTCCTGTAACAATCACAGCTGAAGCAAAAGGTATCACTCCAGAGGAAGTTGCAGATTCATATCAAAAAGAATTTTTAGATGATTGGGAAAATCTTGGAATAAGTTATGATTTATTTACTTCGACTCGAACAAAAAATCATACACAAGTGGTTCAGGATATATTCGTAAATTTATATGAAAAAGATTTAATATATAAAGACATAATGTCTCAAGCGTTTTGTAATAAGCATAATCAGTTTTTAGCAGACCGATATGTTGAAGGGACATGTCCCCTTTGTAAATATGATCAGGCCCGTGGGGACCAATGCGATAGCTGTGGAAATACTTTAGACCCCAAAGATCTAATAAACATACGTTGTAATCGGCATAAAGATTGTGATGATTCTCCCATATTTAAAGATACTGAACATTTTTTCTTAAAACTTAGTGAATTTGAAAATGACTTACTTAAATGGGTAAAAAGTAATCCCGACTGGAAACCAAATGTTAAAAATTTTACAACAGGATTTTTAGAAAACGGATTAATAGATAGGGCTATTACAAGAGATATAAATTGGGGTATCCCCATACCTGTAGAAGGATACGAAGATAAAAGAATCTATGTTTGGTTTGAAGCAGTCATAGGATATTTATCTGCTTCAATTGAATGGTCTTCAAATACAAATAAATGGGAAGATTTCTGGAAATCTGAATCTAAATCATTCTATTTTATGGGTAAAGATAATATTCCTTTCCATACAGTAATATGGCCTGCAATATTATTAGGATACGGTGGTTTGAAATTACCATATGATGTACCTGCAAATGAATATGTCAACATGGAATCGAAGAAAATATCGACAAGTCGTAACTGGGTCGTTAACCTTAAAGATTATTTAAAAAGATATGACCCTGACCCTCTTCGGTTTGCTTTAACATCAATAATGCCTGAAACCAGTGATTCAAATTTTTCATGGGAAGAATATCTAAGAGCTAATAATGATGAACTCGTAGCAACATTTGGAAATCTCGTACACAGAGTACTTTCAATGACAAATAGATATTTTGACGGTGTAGTACAAGCGCCAAATCGTAAATCTGACAACGATATTGAATTAATTAAAAACGCATCAAACACACTGAAAAATGTTGGAGATGAGTTATCAAAATGCAAGTTTAGACGCGGATTAAGCTCAGCAATGGCATTAGCAAAAGATACAAATAAATATTTAGACGATCATGAACCTTGGAAAAAATTTAAGGTGGACCCATCTGATGCAGGCACTACTCTATATTACTGTTTAAATGTAATTAACTGTCTAAAAATAATCATGAATCCATATATTCCATTCACAACCGAAAAACTAAACATAATGCTTGCTATCGAAAAAAACATTGATCAATGTGGTTGGAACTGGGACTCAGAAGAAATTATACCTGGGCATAAAATATCTGAAGCTTCTCCATTATTTTTGAAATTAGATGACAGTATTGTCGAAGAAGAACTGGCACGTTTAAATATTCAGTAATGATACTTTATAAAATTTGACTTAAAAATAATTTAGTTCTATCTTCTTGAGGATTCTCAAAAAAATGTTCCGGTGTTCCTGATTCGACAATTAATCCTTCATCGAAAAATAAAAATCTGTCTGCCACTTCTTTGGCGAATCCCATTTCATGAGTCACACAAATCATTGTTATTCCTGATTGGGCTAACTCAATCATCACATCTAAAACCTCTTTTATCATTTCTGGATCTAATGCAGAAGTTGGTTCATCAAATAACATAATTTTAGGTTGCATTGCCAAAGCTCTAGCAATAGCAACACGTTGCTGCTGACCACCAGATAATTGTGAAGGGAATTTTTGAGCTTGCTCAGGAATCCCTACTCTTTCTAATAAAGACATCCCCAAATCTTCTGCTTCTGATTTAGGGATATTTTTTACTTTTTGTGGAGCTAAAGTTATATTTCGCAATACAGACAAATGAGGGAAAAGATTAAATTGTTGAAAAACCATTCCTACTTGAGATCTTATAAATTCAATATTTTTTATATTATTATTTAATTCAGTCCCATTAACTTTTATTAATCCCGAATCATGTTCTTCTAATCCGTTAATAGTTCTAATATACGTAGATTTACCAGATCCAGATGGGCCCAAAATAACAACTACTTCACCTTCATATATATCTGCTGAAACACCTTTTAGAGCTTGGAAATCTCCAAAGAATTTAGTTACATCTTTAGTTTCAACAGAAATGTTTTTGCTCATCTTATATCTCCCTAATTACTAACATTTAATCGTTTTTCAATTGATAAACTTATTTGAGATAAAATAAGTGACACAACCCAAAACAATAATGCCACTACTAATAATACTTCAATAGATTTTCCATAAAATTCTTGTTGTTGCTCTGGAATAAGTCGTCCTATTCTTAATAAATCTGTAATACCTAAAATAAAAACAAGTGACGTATCTTTAAATACAGCTATAAAGGTACTCACAATAGCTGGTATAACAACTCTAATAGCTTGTGGCAATATTATGAAGCTTAATTCGGAAAAAGTATTTAACCCAAGTGCTCTAGATGCTTCAAGTTGACCACGAGGAATAGATTGAAGGCCACCTCTAATAACTTCAGCAATATACGCACTAGAGAAAAGGGATAGTACAATCATTGCTCTTATTACTAAATTAGCCTCATTTAACGAAAATATATTGGGCAAAAAATCTGGCAATACAAACCAGGCAAAAAACAACCATGCTATCAAAGGAGCTCCTCTGAAAGTTTCAATAAAAACAACTGAAACAAGTTTCACAGTTTGAAGTGAACTAGCCCTACCTAAAGCAAATAAAACTCCGAGCGGAAATCCAGCTAAAATCGCTATAACTGCTAAAATTAGATTGACAAAAAAACCACCCCATAATGTAACTTTAGGGCCGCCGCCAAGTAGTAATATTAAGAACATCGCTGGTATAAAAATCACCCACCCAATAAGTACGATCTTAAATATTAATTTCTTGTAAACAACTTTAAATTTTAGTACTAGTAAATAAACTAATAAAGCAAATCCTAATATAGATAAAATAATAGGTAATAATTTAAGAGTAGTAAAAATCAAAAATGTAGTTAGTACTAATAGGACATAAAATATAGCTGTTTTTATGTCAAATCGATACGAATACGATAATGTTGCAGAAATCAATATAGAAGATATAGCGAATAGTGACCAAATTCTCCAAATTTGATCNTCAGGAAATAATCCCAATAATAAAATTTTTCTATTGACNTCTATTAAAGNCCAATCAGATGTAAANACAAATGTNANAAAAATAGAGNTTACTAGATATATNAAATAAGCCCCTAGCAAACTGAGNAATACATCTAATTTGGATGNTANCAAATTAGNTCTAATCCAATTAAAAATAATAATCATGCNCCNATCCTCGTCACNCTANTNTTCAATAAATTCATGACNAGAGAAATTATTAAACTTAATGTCAAAAATGTAATCAAAATAAGGAACANCATNGGNAATGCATAACCAGCATTATTCATAATAGTTCTAGAAACCATAAATANATCAGGATANGCAATTGCTACAGAAAGNCTAGAGTTTTTGGTTAAATTTANATATTGGTTGGTCAAGGGTGGAATTATAGANCNTAGAGCNTGAGGCAATATTATTAGAGTTATCCTTTGGTATGATGAAAANCCTAAAGCCTGAGCTGCTTCAGTTTGTCCTTTTGGCAGACTTTGAATACTTCCTCTAACTATCTCAGTAATAAAAGTACCTGTATACATTACCAANGCAACCAATATTGCAGAAAACTCAGGAGTTAAAGTAAANCCTCCAGAAGGAATATATGTTCCATATTTATTGATTTCTAGTTTTGGAATATCNAAGGATAATTGTATATTGAGTAAAAAATAAGTTGCTATCAAAATTGTGGCAAATATCNAAATAGAAATAAGATTGGGAGAAATNAAATCAACTTTTTCTTNTTTATATTTATTTAANTATGACCTTAATATTAAAACTANTACAAATGAANCNAATANAATAAANGCCCAAAGAGATCCATTTTCATCACTTTTTATTAATGGTAATAATATTCCCCTATTAGACCAAAGTGAAAAACCCCCNAAAGTCCATGCTTTTGAAATCTGNGGAAATTGCAAGAAAACTAATTGCCAAAATATAATCTGAATCANTAAAGGAGTATTTCTAAGAAATTCAACNTATCCAGTAGCAATGNTTCTAACAAGNAAATTTTTAGATAGCCTTGCAATNCCCATCAATACNCCNAGCAAAGTNGCTAAAGCTATCCCTACTAAACTAACNCGTATNGTATTTANAACTCCAACTATATAGGCATCCCANCTTGACTGATTACTAGTGTAGTCACTNAAAAAAGAATGACTAATNCCGAATCCTGCTCTACTTGTNAGATGTCCATATCCNAACTCTAAATTTAAAGCTCGGGAGGCTAAATACCAAAAGAAAAGTAAAATAAAAGTCGAAAAAANAATCTGCAGAACTAACTTNCGAATAGAACGATCNTAACGGATAAATAANAATTTATCCGAAAANCTATTTTTAGAATTTAGTTCTTTATATAAACGCAATGAATTATANATAATAGCTACAAGNGCCGACATCNCNTGTAGCTATTATACTTTGNAGTTTATCTATCTAAATGGAGGAGCGTAAATTAATCCGCCCTCTGTCCAAAGAGCATTTAAACTACCTTCTCTAGTAAGACCNANGGGAACTANATGNCTATCATAAACTTCACCATAGTTTCCTACTTGAGAAATAACTTTTTGCATGAAATCNACAGATATGNCAAATGAAAANTCAGATGGTTCTCCACCNTCAAATCCNACTCCTAANANTCGNGCCATACCTGGATCAGATGGGTTTGCAGCCATAGCGGAAACATTAGAGCTTGTTATTCCACTTTCCTCTGCTTGCATCATTCCNAAAACTACCCACTGAACTACNTCATAGAATTCACTATCATTATCTCTTGTTAGTGGNCCTANAGGTTCTTTAGATAAAGTCTCNGCAAGAACAACATGNTCATTAGGNTTTGCGAATCCNGCTCTCTTAGAAGCTAANCCNGACTTATCTGTAGTCCAGCCATCACATCTACCTTCTTCGTATGCAGCTTGTAGAGGATCATTCGTCTCAAATGTCANCGGNGTATACGGAATACCCGATGAAGTAAACCTATCNTCTAAGTTTAGCTCAGTAGTAGTTCCTTGTAATACACAAATTGTAGTNCCTGACATTGATTCNATTGAATCATATCCACTTGCAGCTTTAACCATCATNCCCTGACCATCATAAAATGTAGGCGCAGTGAAATCNTTACCTANATCTCTATCACGGCTAGCAGTCCANGTTGTATTNCGAATCAACAAATCNATTTCATTTGCCGCTAAAGCTTCAAATCTTGCTGACGCNGTCAAAGGTACATATTCAACCTTAGATGCATCNCCCAAAATAGCAGCTGCTACAGCTTTACANAAATCAATATCAAATCCTTCAAATTCTCCNGCTGAATTAACAACTCCAAANCCTGTCAGATTATCGTTGACTCCACATTTTAATACTCCNCGATCAATGACNGTTTGAAGAGTATTTGAACTAGAAACANCGGNTGTGTCACTGGCTGTGTCACTCGANGATGAATCNTCATCAGAACATGCTGNNANTAAAAANACAGCAAANATNGANATGNCNACCGCCACAAAAGTAATACGATAATTAATCATAGCATTCCTCCTAAGACAATTATTCGAATNTAAAGTATTGACNGAGTATCATACAANANAATANNNTATATTCAAAATAATTATATTATCTTTCTGTTAAATTATTGTTACACTTATAGGTAGGTATAATTAACTACTAATTGNGTACTACACATCACATATTGACAATTAAGGCATTAATTTAATTTGTTAGATCTNAAACNTATCTTAGAACCAGTAGCAAAANGNCTAGATCTAACNGCNCAAAAACTNGACNNNTTTGCATCAACTGCTGANCTNCCNNATCTCAATGANNTATTNTCTTANNTATTNTCATCNGAAGGTAAATTAACTAGACCNGCTTTAACNNTTTTNGCNTCTGANTTNAATCANTGTGANGAAGAAANAATAATTACAATGGCCAGTGCTGTTGAGATGCTTCATGTTGCGAGTTTAATACATGATGACACTGTGGATGAAGCNGAAACGAGAAGAGGNAAANCTACTGTAAATGATCAATTTGGAGATTACACAGCCGTATTACTAGGAGACTATATATTCGCAGCATCCGCAACATATGTATGTGAAACAAAAAACATCTATGTTATTAAAAGATTTTCTCAAACAATAATGGATTTNTCGTACGGCCAATTAATGGAAACTTCNNANATTGAAGATTTAATTAAAATTGAAAATTATATGAAAAGAATTTACCTCAAGACTGCATCTTTATTTACAACATCAGGTGAATCAGGNGCTATATTAAGTGGNGCTTCAGACTCAACTGTAAAAGCAATAAAAAACTACAGTCATAACATAGGTCTAGCATTTCAAATTATTGATGATTTATTAGATTTAGAAGGTGAAGAAAANAANTTAGGNAAGCCTGTTGGTAACGATTTATTAAATGGAATAATTACATTACCGATAATNTACGCTTCAGAAGATCCCAAATATAAAGAAGACTTANTACAATTTATAAAAACTCCTTCTGACAAAATNCTTCATGAAAATCTAATAAAAAACATTAATAAATCAAANGCCATAGAAAGAACACATCAATACGCAACCCAACTGATAAATNCTGCTAAAGATTNTCTAANTNGCCTAGAAAACAACNGAAGTAAAGAATCTTTAGATTACTTAGCTCAGTTNATAATAAAGAGAATCTCTTAATTCATAGNGCAGAATAAAGAATCTCACCGTTCTTCATTGTAAGCAAAACATTATTTGATACATTAGTTTTAATATNCANCAAATCTTCANTTTTTANCAAAATCATGTTCGCTGGATTAGATCTCGATATAGGAGTAGANGAATNAGAAATNCCATTTAATAATCCATTATTAACAGTAGCCATTTTAATAGCTTCAATAATTGAAATCCTTTGAGAAATAGATATCTCTTCATTCAATTTAGTTGTACGTNTAGTGGCAGATTGCAAAAATTGCAATCCACTAGGTGTANTCACTGGAGCATCCGAACCAAATCCTAAAAGGANATTTTGTTCCAACATACTTCTAAATCTATATATTTTGTTAAANTTATCTGATTTNAATAATCNNTTATACCTATCGCCGTACTCATATATAAAGCTAGGATTAACACAAGNGTAAATTTCGTTTTGTCTCAAAATATCTAATGCTTTANCACTTAATTCTGTTACATGCTCTAATCTATCCCCTTTTAAATANGAATNAGACAAGATCTTAGATGCTTCATATACTATTTCTTCTTCTACTGCATGGATTGCTACCGGAAATCCTAGNGAATGGCAATGTTGGACTCTATNNTTTAAATCTTTTGGGTGTATNCTTCCTCCAGAAAATGATGCCANTAATTTGACAGGTCCTATTTTAATACCTTCAAAATTAGTCCCAAATCTAATATTTGATTGGATAAATTCTTCTAGGTTNTCGTACCCTGGCATAAATGAAACATCCAACTCAATGATATTTTCTTCAACGCATTTGGCTAAAAAATTTAACCTAGATAAATCATTCTCTGCAGTAGCATCCATGAACGAAGTAAATCCATTACTTAAGAGTAAATCATTCGCATTCTTTATTCCTTCAAAAATAGTTTCTGGGGGTATCGCAGGTAAAGATTTATTAATTAATGCCTCTATTTCATAAAAAACACCNGTNAGCTCNCCTGTATCTGGCGATCGAACAAAAGTAGCTCCTTCAATCTCATCTGTNGATTCANTAATACCCAAAAGNGACATAGCTTTAGAATTGAGTAATACTGCATGCCCTGAAGTAAATCTAAGTATGGCAGGTCTATCNGNTACACAGGAATCGAAAATATCTTTAGTAAAAAAAATGTCTGCTGAAGGATGGAATATATCTAANCCGTAAATCCTTAAACAGTNAGATNTTTTATCATTTTGATCAATTNTAATTAACTGATCACGGAAATATTCCAAACCTTGATTTTCTTGTAATGATACTTGATGACCTACTAGTTTGGCCGCTAATCCTAAGAAATGAATATGAGAGTCAATAAAACTAGGNATAGCAATTAAATTTTCACAATCTATTGAAAAGTCAGCATTCGAATAATGGNTAGGNATTTCAATAGAATCTCCTATCCATTTAAATGTTTTGTCTTTAACTATTATAGTTTTAGGTTCAGAAAAATTATCTCTGTCAAAAAAAATTAAATCGTCAAAACGAATCATACTATTTAAANAGGAGTAGCTCTACACTATCGATTTAGGGGTAGATTCAAATCTCCGAACAACAATCTTTGGCCTGTCTAATAGTTCTGTCACAACAGGAGTTATAACATTTTTCCAATGATCTGATTCNTAAACGGCTTCGTATAATTTTACTTTCTCTTCTTCANTTGCAAATCTTCGAATCCATATATACAAATCATCTTCTTCTTCACTAACAAAACTTCCTACAATAACCATTCCTTTTGAAGATTGGAACGGGATTATATCTGATTCCATAAACTTAACCCATTCATCTCTCTTGCCATTTAAAATACGATATTCTCTGAGTTCGTAAAACATATTANCTCCTAAACTTTATGCCATCGTGAATACTAAGAAACTAGTTATACCATAAAGAAAAATTAAAATCATCGCTGGCATTGAAAATNGTCCTAAAAGTTTANTCCTTGNAATTGGAGAAAGTACAATTAATGTCATAGCAATTGATATACAAGCTGTTAGAAGATGAATGTATGAAAACAATCCCCATATAGGAGATTCTAAATAAAACACATCATCTAANAACANTACAAATCCGATATTAAATATATTNCTTCCTAGCAAATTGGTAATAGCCAGCTGAGGAGCCATAATTCTTATGGCAGCAATAGATGCTGCTAATTCAGGCAGTGAAGTACATAATGCTAAAAATTGCGTGCCAACAAATCCGTGTCCCCAATTCATTTTTACCGATAAATTATCACTCGTATAAACTAAAAGAAATGCTGCCGCTACTATTACAGATGCAGCAATAAAGTAATTTCTGAACGCNCCGTACAATGAACTATTAGCATAGGATTCTTTAAGATCTGTANAGGAATCTTGATTTTTAAATAAATAGTACATAGAAAACCCAAATACCATTATTAAAATAATAGAAATTGGACTTAAATAAAANTCTCCAAAAAGATNAAAGTTTTTATGAAACAGTATTGCNACAATTGAAATAAAAACAAGNAATATCCCAAAAAGTCCTACAGGGATAGNTTGATTAGTTACAGATTTAAATATGGAACCGTTTTTCCAAAATATATCTAATAGTCCGATAATNAGCAAATTAAAAATATTACTNCCGAAAACATCACCTGCTGCTAAATTANCTCCTTCATATCCTGATATANCAACAACTGATGTAATACCNGTTCCTAGTTCAGGAAGCGATGTAGCNGTTGCTAACATGACAACTCCAACNAAAGAACGNCCCAAACCGGTTTTAATTGCTATAACATCAGCAGATTTGGTTAAATATGTCGCTGAAAAAACAATTATTGAAGCCAATAATATTAATTGAATCCATAAAAAAGGTATCGATGTTAAATCCAAAAAACACTCCAATAATTATTTAGATAGTAATAAATCTTCTCTATTTCGCCATTTCTTTAAAAATTTACCATAATTTTTTCTACTTAATTCATCTCTTTGAGTAGNTGGCAAATCTTCCCAGCCNCTATGGGTATGNAAAGTAATTGATAGATTATTATCGGCAATAANACGATATCCTTTTTCTTTAAACTGAAAACTAAAATCAATATCTAAATTTCTATAAAANCTAAAACATTCTCGCATGANTCCTACTTTAGNAATAGANTTACGGTTAAATGCAAAACAATATGCCTGCATAGCATCNACATCACCTGATTCACCTTCTCCNTCATGAAAATGNAGTAATGTTTCAGTCTTCAACCCAGCATAACCGACAACGCCNACATCATCCGGTAGTAATAATTTTTCTATTCTAGACAAAAAAGATCCAGTAAATTCAACACTNGTATCAACTAATATAAAAATTTCACCTTTCGCACTTTTGATCAGAACATTTTTAGATGCAGCATCTCCTAATCGGTGGTCAGCGTGTATAACTTTTATAGTAGNAAATTGTTTAGACAAAGATTCAATATCAGAGGCTATATCTTCANCATTACCATTATCTAAAATAATGATTTCNATATCTTNACTATTTTCATGTGAAAGAATGCTATTTANACAGCGTTTCAAATCATCAAAATATNCATCAGCTATTAATCCTATTGAACATTTTAATTCACTCGGGNTATNTATATTAGATAAAACATTAGAGGAGGAAGATATGGTTTCCCATTTTTCATCTCGAAGTTCAGACGGATCTTTTAATCTTGCCAGATATTTACCCGAGGAAACGTCGTGTATTTTATAACCTTTAATCCCTAATTGGTTTCTAATAAAATCAGCCTCATCAAATTTTCCTGTAGACCTCAAATCTGATCTTTCATCAAGATCTTTTTTAACAGCAACAGGAAGTTGGTACATATTCAGAGTCTTAGACAGATTAAGTCCTAAAATCTCATCAAATTTATTCATAAGATTATATTTTGCAGAACCTGGCATCGACGATTCAGTGAGTGCCCAAACAATAGAAACAGCCTCAGGTAAGTTTAAGTCATCATCAATCTTAGAAATAAATTTACCTTCCCAGTCTGACATATCCGACAAAATTTCCGATGTAAGCTTTGAAGAGTCTTGCGACCAAGACACATAAAGTCTTTTCAATCTATTTAAAGCCGTTTCTGAAGCTTTTAAAGATGTAAAAGTGAAATTTAATCTTGTTCTATACCTAGCAGTCATGCAAAGATATCGAAATGACATTGGGTCGATATTTCTATCTGACAAATCAGACAGTATATATGCATTTTGAGCAGACTTGGACATTTTTACCCCATCAGCAAGAAGGTGCTGGCCATGAACCCAATGAGAGACAAAAGAGCAATTCAAAAAAGATTCTGATTGAGCAATCTCACCTTCATGATGAGGAAAAATATTATCGACTCCTCCTGTATGCAAGTCAAAATAATTACCCAAATACTTTATAGACATTGCAGAGCATTCTATGTGCCATCCTGGAAATCCGTCACCCCAAGGACTCTTCCATTTCAATTCACGACCTGGTTCTGCATTTTTCCATAATGTGAAATCGCGTGGGTCTTTCTTATTGGGGTCAGTATCAATTCTCATTGCTTCAAGGAGCTGTGAATCATGAATATTACCTGACAGTTTTCCATAATTTTCAAATTTATCTACTTGAAAATACACATTAGAATCTATTTCATAAGCAAATCCTTTAGAGATCAAATCATCAATGATAGTTATCATTTCTTCTATATGATCCGTAGCTTTTGGAAAATAATTAGCAGGAATTATATTTAATATCTTCTCATCATTTAAAAATCTATTAGTATAAAACTCAGCTATCTCTTGAGTTGTTTTACCTTCAGCAATAGCCGAAGCAATCATCTTGTCTTCACCCTGTTCTAAAATCTCCTGTCGCATATGACCAACGTCTGTAATATTTTTCACATGAATGACTTGATACCCAGAAAACAACATGCGCCTTTTTATCCAATCAGACATCAAATATGAACGCATATTACCTATATGGGCATCACGATAAACAGTCGGTCCGCATGTATACATCGAAAAACGACCCTCATTAACAGGAGTAAGAATCTCTTTTTTTCTGTTAACAGTATTGTACAGACTAAGCAATTTATAACCTATTTAATTAATTTAAATTCAAAATTCTCAGCATATTAGTCGTACCAGGAACTCCTATTGGAGTACCTGCAACTAAAATCACCATATGGGGATCTCGATTTAAAATATTTCTAGCTTCCTGTTCCCCAATAGCAAACAAATCATCGACATCTTCTACCTTACTAACAACTAACGGGAAGACACCCCAATATAATGTAAGCAAATTTTGAACCTTCTGTGAAGGGGTTAATGCAAGTATTTTTGCTTTAGGTCTATATCTAGAAACTCTACCAGCTGCTACTCCTGTTTCGGTAAAAGCTATTATTAAACTAGCATCTAATGTGTTTGAAGTTTGAGAAGCTGCAAAACTTACCGCATCATCAACCTCTGATTCCAATTGCTTATGACGAGTGTTCATCATAAATTGATAAGGTAAAGCTTTTTCAGCTTCTAATGCAACATTAACCATAACTCTTACCGCTTCTAATGGATATTGACCTATAGAAGTTTCAGCTGACAACATTACGGCATCAGATCCGTCATAAACAGCATTAGCTACATCAGTCACTTCTGCTCTAGTAGGAGAGGCTGAAGTTATCATGGATTCCAACATCTGAGTAGCTGTAATAACTGGTTTCCCTACCTCATTACTTCTTCTTATTAAATCTTTTTGTATTATTGGAACTCTATTCAAAGGTAATTCAACACCCATATCACCCCTAGCAACCATTATTGCATCTGTTTCTTCTACTATTGAGGCAATATTATCTATTGCTTCAGAACGTTCTATTTTAGAGATAATAATAGGGTTATGTCCGTTGTTATTTTTTAATATGTCACGAGCAGTTTTTATATTATCTGCATCAATAACATTAGAAAGTGCAACAAAATCAGCATCAACAGAAGATGCAAAATTTAAACATTCAACTGCCTTATCATCAGGAAAAACTTGAGAAGGGGATTTCCCAGGTGTTACAACTCCCCTACCCTTAGTAAGAGGTCCTCCCCTAACAACTTTACATGTAACATCATTCGATTTGACAGATAGGACTTCAAGCTCAATATTTCCATCATCAACCAATACCGTTCTTCCAACGTCTGCATCTTTATGAAAGCCTGAGGGAATAATTGATACTCGTTCATTGTTACCTACAAATATATCGCTGGACAAAACAAAGGAATTTCCTTCTTTCAAAGTTATCCCACCAGATTTCAATGAACCGGTTCTATATTTAGCACCAGGAACATCTACCATTAGCCCAACTGGAATAGATAAGTCATTAGAAATATCTCTAACCATATCTACATAGCTTTTGTGTGTTACTAAATCACCATGAGACATATTAAGCCTAGCAACATTCATACCAGATTCAATCATTTGGGTTAGAATTGTAGGATTATTTGTTGAAGGACCTAAAGTACAAACAATCTTAGTTTTAGGAAGTTCTGGGAATGGATATCTATCTTGCATATTCACCATTTTAAAATATATGTGTTTTATGAATCATATTACATATGATATAAAGTTCACACCAAACAATATTAAGTCTATTATACGTTAATCAATAATAAAATTAAGAGGCAATTGTGAGTGATAGTAAATTACTACTGAATTTACAAGAATGTGATATTAAAGTATCAGACATAAAAACCAAATTGGAAAAAGCCCAATTTAAGTTAGATGATGATACAGAAATCACAAAATCTAAAAAACTAAATACTTTAGTAGAAGATAAACTTAAAGAGATTAAGTTAAATCGAAGTAAAATAGAAAAGGATATCGAATCTTTAAATGAGAAAATCTCATCGATAAATTCCAAAATATATAGCGGATTAATAAAAACTGAAAAAGAATTAAGTGCGCTACAAGAAGAAATGGAAACTTTATCCACTATGGTAGAAAATAACGAAGATCAAATACTTTCTATTATGATAGATCAAGATAGATATTCTGACGGATTAGAAAAAGCTTACTCCCAACTATCCATCATGGAGCAGACTCGAGAAGAGGAGATCCCACAACTAAAGCAGCTTATATCAAATTTGAAATCAGAATTAGATATTGCTTTAAAAGAAAGTGATGATGCAAGGGCAAAATGTCAAAAACCAGCACTGCTAAGATATGACAAATTACGTAAAACTCACAAAGGTATTGCTGTAAGCGAACTTACATCTAACTTATGTGGTACCTGTATGGTATCTGTGCCAACAAAAATAATTCAAGAATTAAAAAAAGATATAACATTTGTTTTATGTAATTCATGCCAAAGGATACTATGTATACCGGATTAACTATATGAAAACTATTGGACTATGCAGAACAACTAAGTCCCAAGAAACAAATTGGGACGAAGAAAAATTCAACACTATATTTGATGAATTTTGTAATACACTAGGACATACTCCAGTTAAGAAAATTTTTTCAAACCCATCAATAAGTGATGAAAATTATTCAGATTTAGAAAAACTATTCTCTTTTATAGATGAAACAGATGGCGGATTTTTAATTGTAATACCCGATGCGACCCATGTGAGTTTTGACCTTGAAGGAATTGCACGAGCTGTTATAAAAGCAGAAAAATCCAGATCTTCTTTTTTTTGTTTAGAAGAAGATTTCCCAGATATTTTACAAAATGCATTTTTACACTTTGATCCACCAGGAGTATCTCGTAAAAGAAGCAGTAGTATAAAAGAATCTATGCAAAAAAGAGCAATGGAGGGTAAATCGTTAGGGAAACCTCCATTTGGATATGAAATAAATCAAGAAAGCAAATTTGTAATAAACAGCGAAGAAGCTACTATTGTTAAAAAAATTTACTCCCTATATGTTGAAGAAGATCTAGGTTTAAGGAAAATTGCAGAACATTTAAATGAACATAACTTACTGACAAAAAAAGGAAATGCCTGGAATATAGTATCCATACGAGACATCTTAAAAAACACTTCCTACATGGGAACTTATACAAGATTTGGATTACGTTTAACCAGGAACCATGAACCATTAATAGATGCAGGATTATTCAGAGAAGCTCAAGATAAAATCAGAGAACGCAGAAGATACAGAGGATTCCCTGATAGTACACCATACTTATTATCTGGATTATGTGTTTGTGGATATTGTGGAAGCAGAATGATGGGATCTAGTCGCAAACAAGCATGGCAAAGACAAGATGGGACTCGGGTTAAAAGTTCGTACAGATATTATCAGTGTCAATCTAGAGGCAACAGAGGAACTTGTAAATATCATACTTGGCCAACCGATAAGTTAGAAACAAAAGTTTTAGAATTGGTAAAAACTTTATCAGACAACGGTGAACTCCAAGCAAGCATGGAAGGTGAATATGGAAGTAAAAAAGCAAGTAATGCTGCTGAAGACAGAATGCGCCAAGTTGTTGCGGCGGAAGATAGATTTATAGATTCGATGAAAAAAACTTCCAAAGGACAATCTGTAATAGCAAGGTTATCTTTATATTTAGATCAGTTGGATTTAGTTAGGACACAAGCATTTATTAGTACAGATCCATCAGATGTTCCCAATATGATCAAAAACTGGGACAAGCATAGTTTTGCTGAAAAACAAGCTTTTTTAAAAGAATACATAGATTCCATAAGAGTAAAGGACAGATCTATAAAAATTAATTTGTGATTTTCTGATCTAACTAAAAATGTTATTATTTAGTCAAGGTTGAGAAAGATGGACGGCCGCTGAAATATTTGGTTTCAGAGGAAAGTCCGAGCTCTCTCGGAAGGATGCCCGTTAACTGCGGGGCGGGGTGACCCGACGGATAGTGCCACAGAAATATACCGCTGTTTTTACAGTAAGGGTGAAAAGGTGAGGTAAGAGCTCACCGCAAAAATGGTAACATTTTTGGCATAGGTAAACCCCATCTGGAGCAAGGCCTAATAGAGGTAATTAAGGTCCGAGCCTTACCTGGGTTGGCCGCTTGACTATTTCGGTAACGAAGTAGCTAGATAGATGGTCGTCACTTCATTTATGGAGTACAGAACTCGGCTTACAATCCTTCTCAGCCTTATTAATTAAGGGGTGTAGCTCAGTTGGTAGAGCGTTGGTCTCCAAAACCAAAGGTCGTGGGTTCGATCCCTGCCACCCCTGCCACAAATTTGTCCGTATCGTAGCTAAATGGTTACAAAATTACACACTACTGGTAAAATTTTACTTGTAGGAATGGGAATTGTCCGAGCGAAAATGGACTAAAATGGACTAAAATACCTGGACTTTACTTTTTTCGTCTACGTTTTCGTTTCGGTATTTTGTTAAATTCAATATGCTATTATTTGCTAATAAGATAATCAGGTAATTTAAATGAACAATTTTGATCGACTTGATAAAAATTTAGAGCTTCCATATGCCGATACTCTTCAAGACCGATCGTACAAAATAGTACCCATAGTAGCAATAGTTGTTTTTTTATTTATAGGTTGTTCAACTTATATGACTGATGATTACAGAACTCCAGGATATGATGATCTTTTTTATTATGTTTGTGAAGATAACTTCGACCCTGATTCAAACTCAAATGGACATTCTTTTATTTTAAGTGTGATAAATGAAAATGATTTATATATTGAATATGATCATGTGACAAGTTATGTGAATTATCTACCCAAACGTGAATATGTAAAAAATACATATAAAATAAACTATAAAACTTCATCATCAATAATGGCTACTTATGCTGATCTTGAGGATAAAAATGTAGAGACGTTGTCAGTTGTTTTTAATAAGGCAATAGACACAAATCCCTATAAAGCAATTTATATCAGAACATATCTTGATCATGACCACCTGTTCTATCGAGAAGGAAAATGTGCAGTAGACTCTAGAGATCCTAGGGTTTCAGAAGATAATTAAAAATCTTAACTTTCTTAAACATTGATAAAATCACAAATGGATTCGTCTGTATTATTCAAGTTCGTTATCCTCAACAACGATTTTATAAACATACCAAACCACTAAAAACAATACACCGATTTGAAAAGGTGCTTCAATCCAAGCTAACCCAGAATAAGGCCCCATACAAACCCCACCACCATAGCAATAATATCCATTATTAAAAATTATTAAAATCCAATTAATTGCATGTAATATAAAAATGGTCGCCCCTAAAATAAGAGTAGAAATCTTCTTTAGATTTGGTACTATTATGGCAAATACGTATATAGTGACTGCGGGGATGACAAATCCTTGAATTAGACGTTCTGTTGTCTCAATTGATATAAACAAAGTCACAGGGTTCCCGCCAATAGAATACATAAACATTAAAAACCAATGAACAGGAAACATGACTAGAAATCCTGTAATCAATCCTGCAGGTAATGCAAAAATCCAGCGAAGTATTATTAGTATTATTTTAATAGCCACGTTAATCGTTTCCTAGAAAATTAAATATGGTTAATATAATGAGACCGCTCCATATAAATATTGCAGTTAAAAAACATATTTTTATATCCATTTCTAAACTATACTTGATCAGTCAAATATGACGATTTTTTACTTAGTTAATGTATAACATGTGTCCTTAAAAATCGGTTTTCAGAAATAATGGACTAAAAATGGACTAAGATTATTTTTAAGGGGTTGAGATTTTACAAGGAACTACGAATTTCGTAGCTAAAATCAGCATTTT
>PBDP01000009.1 GCA_002718095.1 Chloroflexota bacterium | reverse complement strand
TTAGCATAATTTACAATAGAAGGGCCTCTAGATCTAGCTTGCAATATTTGTCCGTCAATTTTAACTTTAAACTGTTGTGACAATTCTTCAGCTTTTTGAAGAGATTTTTCTCCTTTCTCAGTATAGAATGAGATTTCTTGATCAATTGGTTTATTACGTGGGATTGCAATTACATAAATTACTGCAATTTTCTCTTTGGCATGCCGAGCAATCTTACAGGTCGTCTCAATGACCAAGTTATCTATATCGGTACCATTAATAACAGCTAATAACATTATATCGTCCAATTAAATATCTGATTCAGAGGCATTTCCTTCATCTATCAACTCAGAAACGCTATCAAGGGATTCTAAGTCAGAGTCATGAGCAGCAACAATTACAAAATCATTGGATTTAAGCTTAAAAGTAAGATCTGGATTTAAGGTCACTTTCCTTTTTCTACATATAGCTACTGGTGTTAACCCGTAACTATCTCTAGGAGAAGAAAATCCTAATTCCTCCAATGAAGTCCCATCAAATCTTTCAGGAACTCTAAATCGACTGATTCCATAGTTAGGAGTCAGTTCTATATATTCTTCAACACTAGTATTAAAAAAACTATGCGCCAACCTTGTACCCATCTCTTCTTCAGGTTGGACAATCCTATCAACTCCGATTCTCCTAAGAGTATTTGCATGTAATGCATCTTGAGCTCTAGCAACAACAAATTTAACTCCAATCGTTTTCAATAAAACAGATGCCATCACACTGGATACGATGTCTGTTCCTATTGCAACAACTGCTGCATCATAATCGTGAACACCTAAATCTCGAAGGGCTGCTTCATTAGTACATTCCGCAGTAATAGCATATGTAGCTTGACCTAAAACGGATTGAACTCTTTCTTCGTCTCTATCTATCGCTAACACATCGTGGCCCAAATTGTATAGAGCACGTATAGTACTAACACCAAATCTATTCATACCAATAACGGCAACTTGTTTTTTAAGCATAGTGAAACCCTATTATTTTAAAAATTATTATTTCAACCAATTGTAACTGTTTCAGTGGGATATTTAAAAGTAACTCCTTCTGTAGTCGATACAACCATTTTGAGACCAACAATCAATGGACCTACCCTACCCATAAGCATAGTAATAGCTACAATTATACGTCCAGCAAAATTTAGTTCTTCCGATGCACCTGTAGAGAGACCCACTGTCCCAAATGCAGAAAAAGACTCAAAAGCCAAATCTCTGACTAAAATATGACTATTTGTAAGAGATAAAGCCAAAACACATAAAAATACTAAAGCCAAAGATACCGCAAAAACAGCAAATGATCTTCTAACCGTATCATCACTTATTTCTCTTCCAAAGGCTGTCACATTAGATTTTTCTCTAATAATAGTAATAATTGCTAACACAATAATGAAAAAAGTCGTCACTTTTATACCACCGGCAACAGAACCAGTAGCTCCTCCTATAAACATCATTAATGCCAAAAAAACATCCGTGGCCGGATTAGCGCTCGAATAATCTATAGTACTAAACCCNGCAGTCCTACCACTAATTCCTTCAAAGAATGAAACTAATATTTTATTCNTAATAGAAAGATCCGCCATAGTTTGAGNATTTGTACCTTCNGATATAAANATGAATAGTGCAGCTATGACAATAAGGAATAGTGTCATAAATATAACAATTTTAGTAACTAACGAATAAAGACGAAANTTACGTTTTGAAAAAATGTCTGAAACAACCCAATAACTAAGTGTTCCNAATATGATAGANACGGACAAAATTCCTAATATATAAAAATCTGTNTGATGAGCAGCTAATCCTTCGGACTCAGGGAAAAATATGAACCCNGCATTATTAAATGAAGATATAGACATTGCTAAGGCTTGAAAAANAGATTCTTGTGAATCNTATATAAATAAAAATCTAATTAAAAATAATACAAAAACAACTATCTGAATNCCGATAGCTACCAACACTATTGAAACNGANAAGCGNTGNAANCCGCCTATTTGATCTCTACTTAGANTTTCTCGAATAAGTAGTCTCTGAGANATAGAAACCCTTTGNCCNAANACAGTTACCATAAAAGCTGCCACAGTCATAAATCCAAGNCCACCTACAAANACTAGAGCAAGNATGATNCCATGCCCTATNTTNGTCCAATATGTAGCAGTATCNACAACTATTAAACCAGTAACCGTAACAGCTGAAGTTGCTGTAAAGAAAGCAACACTAAAAGGAGCAAANCCATCTCCATTATGAGAAATAGGTNNCATNAAAAGAAGAGTTCCAAGCAAAGCTAACAATACGAATACAACAACGATAATTGCAGGAGAAGAAAACGCACGAGATGTAACTCTGCGTTCTAACACTTCAAATGTTGTCGGAGAGAGATCGCGGACTCTTGGTTTTTTTACTAATTTGTCACCTGGTAACATTAAAAATTTTATACACTCCTAATTTGTACAAGTATCTCATATATTTATATGCATTAAAGCTATAAAACCCATTGCATAATTATAAATAATAGATATAAAGTTCAATATAATCTTTTTTTTGAATGTCAACAAGATATTATTATTCGCTATGAGGTCAACTTGAGAATAAACACATTATGGAAAAAATTACATATGCCTCATCCCCATTTGCCCCATCCCCATATGCCTAAGCCACACGGATTTTTACCACATATATTAGATCAATATTTTCATTCTCGATGGGCTCACTACACCTTTCAATGCTTACTAGCTGCTTTATCTTTNCTAGTAATATTATTNGTTGGAGACACTTTGCTACAAATCGCTATAGTGGTAGGAGTAGCATCTTCTGCATTTACAATATTTGTTGTACCAAACAGTGTGGCCGCAACCCCAAGAAAAGTAATTGGCGGGCACCTAGTTGCCGGTATAATCGGATCCATTATTTCACTTACTCTAGATTTACAAATATTTTCTGCCTATGAGTCGGTTAGTGCAAGATATATCCTTGATATAGCTGCTGCTCTATCTGTAGGAATTGGTATATTTTTTATGGTAGTAACTAACACAGAACATCCTCCAGCAGCTGGGACATCTCTAGGACTCGTAATACATGGATTTGAATGGACTTCTGTAGTTTTNATATTATCAAGCGCTATACTTCTATCTATAATTAGACTTATTCTAAGAAATAGGATGATAAATCTACTTTAANATTANAATCTGTAATTTATCAGCCCAATATGAGAAAATGTAATATAGCTCATAATATGGACAAAGTAATTAAAGATATCATCCATAATATTCATAATTCTGATACTCAAATGGTTATCAGCGTAACCGGTGCGGGTTCAGNTGTTATTAACTGGCTCTTGTCAGTTCCAGGGGCATCTAAAACTTTACTTGANGCTAACATCCCATATTCTGAATCTTCTCAAAAATCATTCTTAAATAAACCCGAAATATTAAAATCTGTATCAAAAGATCATGCCAACAACTTGGCAAAAGAATCATATCGTAGAGCATCCCAATTAAGAGAGTCAGATATACCGGTCATAGGAGTTGGGTGTACAGCAGCAATAAGTACAAATAGAAATAGAAAAGGTAAAAACCAAGCTTTTATAACTATTTGGGGGGATAAAACTCTAAATACAACTCACTTATTATTAGATAAATCAAAAAGTGACCGGGCAAACGATGAAAAAAAAATAAGCTTGCTTATTTTAAATCAAATTGCAAAATCTATTNNAGAAANTTCNAAAATCAAAATCCCTCTAGACNANAATGACANATTAATAGAAATGTTAGATATTAAATTTGAATCTNCNATTAACTCTTTAATACATAATCAAATAAGCTCTTTTATAAGTAGAGCTTCTTCTCAAAATTTAATTCCAGACGGGAAGTTTTCTGGAATCATATTGCCAGGATCATTTAACCCATTACATAAAGGGCACATCAAATTAAAAGAATATATTACAGAGAATTATGATCAAGAATTTGCATACGAAATTTCTATTAAAAACGTAGACAANCCTGATTTGAATGAAGAAGAAATATTAGAAAGACTAAATCAATTTGATAGTACTGAAAATATAATTGTAGACAAAGCNCCTCTTTTCTCAGAAAAATCNANTTTATTCCCAAAAAGTANATTCTTAATNGGATANGATACNGCCGAGAGATTAATTAATGCAAAATATTATGATGACAATTACACAAAAATGACTAAATCATTAGAGATTATAGAAAATAACAAATGTGCTTTCTTGGTTGCCGGAAGAATTCAGAATGGAATATTTTCAACTTTAGAAGATTTAAATATCCCTGAAGATTTTCAATCATTATTTGTTGAAATCCCAGAATCAGATTTCAGAGTCGATGAATCTTCATCTGAAATACGTAATAGAGGNAAAAATGGTTTTTGAAAATTTAAAAGATTTCATAGAATTTTTAGAATACAAAAATGATCTACGTAGAATATCTACAGAAGTAGATTCTGAATTAGAAATATCAGAGATTACAGATCGTACAATAAAATCTGGTGGACCTGCGTTGTTGTTTGAAAATGTAAAAGGCTTTGATATCCCAGTTGTAACAAATATATTTGGGACTCATGAAAGAGTAGCTTGGGCATTAGGTGTTGAAAATAGTTCAGATTTAACCGAAAAAGTCAGAGATATTTTAGGGATAGTAAAAACACCTCCTAAGTCTATGCTTGAAAAATTAAAAACCTTAAAAGACCTTGTCGGAGTAGCTAGAACACAACCTAAAATTATTAAAAAGGCTCCTTGCCAAGAAGTAGTTAATATTGGTGACGAAATTAACTTGAAAGCACTTCCCCATTTAAAATGTTGGCCAATGGATGGAGGGAAATATATAACTCTTCCCTTAGTAATATCCAAAGATCCATATACTGATAAACGTAATGTTGGNATTTATCGNATGCAAGTCTTTGACTCAACTACTGCNGGNATGCATTGGCAAACTCATAAGGTTGGAGCNGGGCATTACAGAAGTGGTGAAGAANCTGGTATNAATCGACTTGAAGTAGCNGTTTCAATTGGGTGTGACCCTGTAACTATGTGGTCTGGAGCTTTACCTATACCTCCAGATATGGATGAAATTGCAATATCAGGAATATTAAGAGATTCATCTGTACAGATGGTTAAGTGCAAAACCATAGACGTAGAAGTTCCAGCAGAATCAGAATTTGTTTTAGAAGGATATTTAACTCCAGGAGAATTAAAGCCAGAAGGTCCATTTGGAGATCATACTGGATACTATTCACTGGAAGATGATTATCCTGTATTTCATCTAACTGCAATAACTCACAAAAAAGATCCCATATATGCTGCAACTGTCGTTGGTAGACCTCCTTCAGAAGATTATTTCATGGGTAAAGCAATTGAAAGATTAATGCTTCCCGCTTTACAACTAACCCTTCCGGAAGTAGTTGATATGAATATGCCAGCTGAAGGTGTATTTAAAAATCTAGTAATTGTGTCTATGAAAAAAGAATATCCAGGTCACACAAGAAAAGTGATGAATGCGATATGGGGATTAGGATTACTCATGCTTAGCAAAACTATAATAGTAGTTGATGATTTTGTTGATGTTCAAAATTTATCAGAAGTTGCTTGGCGAGTAACTGGAAATATTGACCCTAAGAATGACATAGTTTTTTCAGAGGGACCTGTGGATGATCTAGATCACTCAAGCCAAAATCCAAAATTCGGCAGTAAAATGGGAATAGACGCCACTCAAAAGACAGAGTTAGATGGACGGACAAGGGAATGGCCTCCTGATGTAGTTATGTCAGACGACATAAAAGAATTGGTAACAAAAAAATGGGATAAGTATGGCATATAGTATGTCAATTAAATCAAATAAAATATTATTATTTTTTCAGGCGATAAAATTTCAAGAAAGTATATTCGCTCTTCCTTTTGCGTATATGGGAATGGTACTTGCCGCTGATGGATTACCTTCAGGAACTCAATTTATATGGATCACAATAGCAATGATTATGGCTAGAACAGTCGGAATGACAGCAAATAGAGTCATAGATAAAAACATAGATTCTTTAAATCCCAGAACATCATCACGCCATTTACCTATGGGAATATTAAAATCATATCAACTGATAATACCCGGAATAATTGCATTATTAATCTTCATATTTGCTTCTTATCAACTAAATTTTCTAGCATTTATATTATCTCCTGTAGCTATTGGGTATTTAATAATTTATCCATACACCAAACGTTTCACCTGGGCTGCTAACATATTTTTGGGATGGGCTTTAGCTATAGCTCCAGCAGCAGCTTGGATTGGAGTAAAAGGAACTCTTGACGNAGAAGTNGTGTTTTTATCTGCTGCGGTAGCTTTTTGGGCAGGTAGNTTTGACATAATTTATCATTGCCAAGACATTGATTTTCAAAAAAANAACTCTATNTATTCTGTAGCTAAAAAATTTGGNGTCGAGAAAGCTTTTGTAATTGCCAAANTATTTGATCTNANCGCTTTAATACTATTAATTATATTTGGGATAATGATAGGTTCNGGCTTACCNTTTTTTGTAGCTTGCATAATATCAATGGGGTTATTGTTTTATAAATATATCCTTGTAAAACCAAATGATTTAACAAAACTAGGAATGGCGTTTATGAGGATAAATAGTTTAGTTTCCACTACAATGTTAATAGGAACATTATTATCAATTTTCGTATGGGATANCTTTTAATTATGACAATAATTGTAGGAATTACTGGAGCCAGCGGTTCTTTAATAGCATCTAAAACAATCGANGAGTTATTAGATAGANATATANCAACAAGNGTTGTNGCATCAGGACCCGCAAAAATGGTATGGAAACAAGAAATGCAAGAAACGTTTGGGGAAGCACAAGAAAGATGGTCTGATTCAAAAAATTTTACAAACTATGCAATAGGCGATTTTAGTGCACCAATTGCAAGTGGNTCATTTCCTAGTCAAGGAATGGTAATTGTNCCTTCAAGCATGGCAACTATTGCAGCCGTGGCAATAGGATCGTCTGACAATCTAATNAGGCGTGCTGCAGATGTATGCATAAAAGAAAGGNGACCTCTTGTTGTAATTCCTNGAGAAAGTCCTTTAAGCAGGATACACCTATCTAATATGGAAAGAATTGCAGAGTTAGGTGGCACAATTATTCCTGCTGACCCTCCTTTTTACCTACCTATTAGTACAATTTCNGATTCAGCTGAATTTACAGCCAACAAAATATTAGTCTCNTTAGGANTAGANAAAGAATTACCGCTTCANATGCAGTACAATGGTCCTGAANCTAATCTCNANTAAGGAGNCATAANATGNGNAACGAACCTGAAAANNTAANNAATTNNGANTGCNNNAANTGNCCANNTAANGAATATGAAACNGGNACNATACGNACTACNGGAGGNGGNTTTTCAAGNTTNTTAGATATTCANAATCAAAANTTNTCTTANATTACNTGNANNNATTGNGGATATACAGAATTTTTNAAACGNAGAGCTGGAATGGCTNGAAACATATTTGACATGTTCNTNGGCGGATAAATCATTGAGCTATACNTTAAGTGAAGCTGATTTTAAAAATTATTTAAATTTCTTTAAAGATCTTGTTGAAATTTCAGATAAAATTTCGATGGATTTTTTCTATAAACAAAATGACATACCTTCCACTATAAAAGATGACGGATCCTTTGTTACAGAAGCAGATAAAGAGATTGAAAAATCTCTTAGACAGTTAATATCTGAAAGATTTCCAGGNCANTCAATTTTAGGCGAAGAAGAAGGNGAANCTTCATCCCAAGANNAAGANTTNAGATGGATTATAGACCCCATAGACGGTACACANGGNTTNATGAGNGGTTTACCAATATGGGCTACNTTGATTGCTTTAGANCACGATGGAACCATTATAGCTTCTATAGTTTCTGCNCCTGCATTAGGCTCTCGATGGTGGGCTGGAATAGGTCACGGAGCTTATAAATCATTCAATGGTAACGAATTCAAAATCAAATCTTCTACAGTAAACTCTATATCTGACGCGCAGATGTTATATACCGGTATTAAGGAATCTACAGAAAAGTGGACAGGATTCACGAAACTATTAAATTCCGTTTGGCGAGAACGTGGATTAGGAGATTTTTGGGGGCACTGCTTGGTGGCAGAAGGGGGATCTGAAATTATGATTGATCCAATAGTAAATATATGGGATGTTGCTGCTTTATATTTAATTGTAAATGAATCNGGTGGAATAATGACTGATGAATCAGGTGATTTAGGATATACGTCAGGTCATGCAATAACTAGTAATANTNAAATNCATAAAGAACTAATCAAATTGATTAATTCTTAGTTATTAATCATCCGGTAGCACAACAGAATCAGGAGCTTCACCAGATGAGACTTTTAATGAATTTCGAACAGCAAAAGCATGACTTTTNGTATAAGCTTCCTGAGAAAACCCAGCCAAATGAGGAGTTATTAAAACATTTTCATAATCTATCAAAGGATTATTTTCAGGAGTAGGTTCTTTTTCTAAAACATCGAGGCCGGCAGCCATTATTTTATTTGATTCCATTGCGCGTATAAGTGCAGCTTCATCAACAACCGCACCTCTACAAGCATTAATTAATACAGATGTAGGTTTCATTCGATCAAATTGATCATCGCTTATCATCCCACGAGTTTGAGAATTCAAAGGTACATGCAATGTAATTATGTCAGATTTTTCTATAATTTCATCAATTGAAACACGTCTTATATTTAACTCTTTAGCTATTGGAGGATCTTCACTAACAACATCACTATAAATGACATCACAATCCCAACCTTGTAATCTTTTTGCTAACTCAGAACCGATTCTACCTAATCCNACAATGCCAACTGTTTTACCGGTAAGNTCATGAGACTGAAAACCCCATTCTGAGCGTANATTGCCNTGCCATTTTCCATTTTGAACNTTTATATACTGGAGTTGNATCTTTCTATATACCCCTACAATTAGAGCAATAGTATGTTCTGCAACCGNAACNGCATTTCCGCCACCATTATTAGAAACTTTTATTCCCAATTCGCCAAGAGAAGTTTTATCTAAATAATCAGTACCAGCACTGATGGTTTGAATTAACTTTAAATTAGGGCATTTTTCAGCTAATTTCACAGGTACCGTAACCCTATTCCCAGGCAATATAATGGCTACTGTATNTTTNAGAGCTTCTGCAGCTGAATNAAGATCTTGATTACTNTCAACCCATTCAATTCCCACATCTTCGCCGAAAGCATTTTTTAAAATTTCTAAATTAGAATCATCGGGGGCAAAGCTAACAATTGAAGCGGCCATTTATTANTCTCCTAGTATAAATATTTNATTATTGNAAATAACAAAATAAGATTACTAAAAAGTGATTATTAGTCAATACTTCTACAAACATGATTCTCGTATACCTTTATGATATCGAATAAATATGGCAATCTTATTCTATGAAAACTCAAATAACCATAGACGGGCCTGCAGCATCAGGAAAAACTTCTATAGGAAGAAAAGTTAGTTCACACTTAAATTATAGTTTCTTAGATACTGGTTTAATGTATAGAGCAGCAACATGGATTGTCATTAAAAATGAAATTAATATTCTTGATAANTCTAAGATAGTAANCGCAATTACAAACTCAAATTTTTCAATTAACAGTAATCTCAAANAAGATTCTCTGATTATAAATAACCAGAATGTGATTTCAGAACTTAGAACNCCAGAAATAGACAAATACGTATCTCAAATATCAAAAATTGGAGATGTTAGAGAAGTATTAGTAGACCAGCAACGAAATATTGCAGAACTTGGAAATATTGTTATGGTTGGCAGAGATATAGGTTCTGTGGTTTTACCCAACGCTAAAATCAAAATATATTTAGATGCTTCCTTAGAGGTCCGTGCCCAAAGAAGATTTGAAGAAATCAAACAAGATACTACATTGAAATTTNAAGAAATCAAACAAGATTTAGAAAAACGAGATATTATTGACTCAAAGCGAGAAGTATCTCCACTAACAATTCCTAAAGATGCTGTTGTTATAAATACAGACCAACTTACAATTTCTCAGGTTGTAAAAAAAATAATATCTACAGTAGAGATTTAAAATGGATCAGTTGTACACAACTTGTAATTTTTTACAGAAATTGACACTCAGTGCATTCTCTAACTATGAAGTTAAAGGACAAGAGAATATTCCTCCCGTAGGGCCTTTATTAATAGTCTCAAACCATATGAGTGACATTGATCCTTCTATGTTAGCAGTAGCAATTCCAAGNCGACTTCGTTTTCTAGCTAAACAAAGTTTATTTGTAGGATTTCCCGTATCNCAATTATTATCTTCTTACGGTGCATATCCACTAAACCGTCAAAAATCAGATATTAAAGCAATAAAATGGGCTAAAGAACACTTAAGTTCTAATGGAACGATTGTTATATTNCCAGAAGGTACACGTGATGGAGGTTCATTAATTAGTGGGAAACAAGGGGTAGCAAGACTCATACAAATGACTGGATCAACAATTTTACCCGTAGGATTAACAGGAACAGAAAGATTTAAATCAGTATTACGTGTATTTAATCCAACTGGGAAAATTACAGTAAATATTGGAACTCCATTTTCGTTACCTACATTAGAAGGTAAGATAACAGATNNTTTGATGAAATCAATGACTGATATGATTATGATGAGAATAGCCGAATTACTCCCTGAGGAATATCGTGGAGTATANAGTTTAANCAAAAAAAGACGAGCTAATTAATTTATGTGNGGAATAGTAGGATACATTGGAAACAAAGATGCNNTAAGTGTNCTTATTGNCGGATTAAAAAGTCTCGAATATNGAGGNTATGANAGTTCNGGNATATCNATANTAGATNNNNANTCNAATNTTTCNACTTATAAATCTGCGGGNAAATTAAATAANNTAGAAGAACAATTAAAAACATCTAATGTNCCAACATCNACAANAGGTATTGCACATACTAGATGGGCAACACANGGANAACCTACACAAAATAATGCTCANCCACACAGTGGTTCCGNNANTAATGTGTTNGTAGTTCANAATGGGATTGTTGAAAATTTCTCAGAACTACGNANTGAAATAGAAAANTCTGGATCTNACTTAAATTCAGATACTGATTCTGAAACAATTCCTCACTTAATCGAATCTTACTTATCACANTCAAATAATTTGGAAGANGCTGTNATNTTTGCCGCNAAAAAAATNAAAGGTGCAAATTCAATAGTTGTAATGTCTAAAAATTTTCCTGAAAAGATTATTGCTTTACGTACAGGTCATGCAGGCGGCATTATAGTTGGNCATGCTGACAGCGAAATGTTGGTTGCGAGCGATCTTCCTGCGCTGATTCCATACACAAATAAAGTCACATACCTAGATGGTGGTGAGATGGTGGTACTAACCAAATCCAAAGCTACATTTTTCAATTTAGATGGACAAAAAATAACTAAGTCTATAGACACTATAGACTACAATTCCTCTTCTGCAGAAAAAGGTAATTATGAACATTTTATGCTAAAGGAAATTAATGAACAGCCAGAGTCGATCACTAGTTCATTACGAGGAAGAATANTATTTGANGANAGTAAAGTNACCCTACCNGATTTCCCATTAACAAANAAAGAAATTTCAAATCTTGAAAGNATAGTAATTGTAGGAATGGGGACGAGTTTACANGCAGCAATGATTGCANGAACTTGGATNGAACAAATATCTGGAATACCTGCAGAATGGGATAACTCTTCTGAATTCAGATATAGAAATCCTATTATTAAGAAAAACACTTTATTCATATCAATATCACAATCAGGGGAAACAGCTGACACTTTAGCAGCTATGGGAAAGGCTAAAGATGCTGAAGTGAAACAGTTAACTCTCTGTAACTATATGGGTTCTCAAGCAACTAGAGTCGCAGATGGAACATTAGAATTAAAGGCAGGNCTCGAAATAGGAGTGGCTGCAACTAAAACATTTATTTGCTCATTAAGCGCTTTATATATGTTAGCTATATTCCTTGGTCAAGAGAGAAATCATCTTAAAGAATCTGATAGAAAAAATTTGGTCGATGAACTNACAAAGCTTCCAGAGTTACTAGGTAGAACATTAGANATTTCTGATCAGATTGAAAAGATAGCGGATAAATTTCATTCTTATAGTGACTTCTTATTTTTNGGACGAGGNATTAATTACCCTATCGCAATGGAAGGAGCTCTAAAGTTAAAAGAAATCAGCTATATTCATGCTGAAGGATACCCTGCNGGNGANATGAAGCACGGTCCAATATCTTTAATTGATGACAACATGCCGATAGTAGCANTAATTCCTAAAGATTCTCTTTATGAAAAAATGCTAAGTAACATCAGCGAAGCAAAATCTAGAGGAGGGACTGTAATCGCTATAGCATCAGAAAAAGATTCGAAAATTGCAGATAAAGTTGANCATGTAATATCAGTACCCGANGCTTCAGAACTATTAAATCCGTTATTAATAACATTGCCNNTACAACTTCTTTCGTATCACATTGCTGTTAAAAGAGATTGTGACATNGATCAGCCAAGAAATTTAGCAAANTCAGTGACTGTGGAGTAGTTCGAAGAGTATTTATTTCCCACAGCAGAACTATAAAAGGAAAAATAATATGAATCCTATACTTGTTGCTGTAAAAGAAGAACTTAGTGAAAAAGACTTACCAGAAGATTTCCAGATTCATTACACCGGTGTTGGTAAGATAAATGCTGCAATCAAAACATTAAAAATCATTAAAGATTATTCTCCATCTTTAATAATTAATTACGGAACTGCTGGTAGCTTAAACAAAGAATTGAAAGGGTTAGTAGAAGTAACTCGATTTTTCCAAAGAGATATGGACGCTACCGCACGAGGATTTAAAATTGGTCAAACTCCGTATGATGATATTGGAGAAATAAATTTCGGAAGTGGTGGATACAGTTGTGGGACAGGAGATTCCTTTGTGACACAGACTCCAAAGTTAAAAACAGATCTAGTTGACATGGAGGCATACGCCATCGCAAAAATTTGTTATATTGAAAATATTAAGTTTAAATGTTTTAAATATATATCTGACAATGCAGATGCTAATGCGAATGAGGACTGGCTTGAAAATGTTTCCTTAGGTAAAGAGCTATTCGTTAAACAAATGAGAAATTTAGCAAAATCAGTAACGGTGGAATAGTTTTGAGTGACGAATTAAATGACATTATTTAACTTAGAATTACAAAATCCAAATACAAAACTTTTTATTCTAGATACAGGAAGAATCGAACACAGAGACATCGATTTCGAAATGTATTCTTGGAACAAGCATAGATATGACTTGGTTGAACCAGGAGATCTTTTCATTTACAGAAAACCACAAAAGGTTTCAGAAAACGATAAATTTTATTTTTTCGGTGCTGGAAAAATTGAGAATATTTCTGAAGTCCCACCTGATGCAATAAACTTTAAAAAATCAGGTGATCTTCAAGCAACAATTTCTAGTCCGGTATTATTTGACAACTTTATTTATCAAGACCAGATTCATCCAACAGACTTAAATGATCACAGAAAAGAGAAGGATGATTCATGGACCGGTTTTTTTAACAATTATGGGATGAACAAAATAGATTTAGAGGTTTTCTCTTTCCTGCTCGATAAAGGACTTAATAATAAACAAAAGGTTGACATTGAAACAAATAGTTTAAGGTTAACTGTCCACAAAAAGGTTCTTCAAAGAAATCACGAGGTAAGCAATACAGAGGCAACAGTAAAAACAAGAGGAAAATATCAAATAATATTTCGGGAAGATATAGTCCTGCCAAATTACGATTATCAATGTGCAGTCACTGGAATCAAAACTCTTTCTTTGTTAAGGGCAGCACATATTGTTAGGTGGGCAGATAACCAAAAAGAAAGGCTAAACCCGCAAAATGGAATTTGTTTATCAGCTTTAGCAGATGCTTGCTTTGAAAAGGGATTTATAACAATAGATAGTGATTACAAAGTAAGAGTTTCGGACAAGGCAAAAAATGACCCTGCTTTATATGATGAAATTTCAAAATATGACGGTGTTAAAATTAACTTACCCAAAATAAAAGAAAATAGACCCTCAAAAAGTTTTTTGATTGAGCACAAAAATAGAGTTAGTTAAATGGGAGAAAGTCACATCAGATTTTATAGAAAGTTTAACAAAAGGTGGGAAAAGTTAATTAGTCACGCGAAAACACTCAATGACGGTGGAATAAAAATAAAATAAGGAGAAATTTATGAATATATGTGTTGTCTCAACTTTTGACGGTACCACTGACGATTATATGGAAATGTTTAATACTACAAAAGAAAAGGGCGCAGGTTTTTTCACTGATTACGATATAGGCGTTATACGAGAAGGAAAAATTGCTTTGATGATTAATATAACTGATATGGAAAAATTTCAGGAAATAATGATGTCTGAAGAAATGCAAGCATGGGATACAAAATTTAATTGTGTCGACAAAATATATTCTTTAGAAATAATGAGTTAATGAAGACCAAAAATCTTGAGTTGTTTTGAAAAGATGGAAACTAATTATGGGTATTAAAATATTTTGCTATGGATAATCAAAATTTCGAAAAGCTTTGTAAAGATGCAGAACGAGGAGATCTAACTGCTCAAGCAAATCTTGGTTACGAGTATCTTATAAGAAAAGATTATGAAAAAGCAGCAAAATGGCTTCAAATTGCTGCAGAACGAGGAAATCTAAATGCTCAAGCAAATCTTGGTCACTTGTATCTTATAAAAAAAGATTATGAAAAAGCAGCAAAATGGAATCAAATTGCTGCAGAACGAGGAAATCTAACTGCTGAATATAACCTTTCAGACATGTATAAAGAAGGTTATTGGTTTAAGCAAGATGATGAAGAAGCAGCAAAATGGGCTCAACGTTCTGCAGAGAAAGGGCTCGTAGATGCACAATTTGCCGTTGCGTTAAATTACTTCAATGGCAAGGGTGTTACTCAGGATATAATAGAAGCAGTAAAATGGTTTCACCACGCAGCCGAACAGGGACATGAAGATTCTCAAAACAACCTATCTTTACTATACGACTTAGGGAAAGATGAAGTTCAAGCAAAAAAATGGTTTGATCTTTCTAAGGAGTTCTTTTTCATACTTTCTGTAAATGATTTCATAAAACAATCACGTACAGAAAACCGAAAAACGTCAAACTTATATCCATCAAAATTTGGTCCCTATGATATCAAAGTTTCTTTTGGCCAAGGCAACCTAGCTCACGTTCCATGGATATCTTTCTTAGGACTAGAAATGACTACTAGCAATGGATTTTTCATTAATTACCTTTACTATAAGAAAGAAAATTTGTTAATTCTTGCTTACGGAATTAGTGAAACAAATAAATTTGAACATCCTTGGAACCATGAAATCTTAACCTCAAATAAAAAGATATCCGAAATAATAAACACAAAAAAATTTAAAGATTCTTTAGTTTTTAAATATTACAAACCGTCAATAGAAGGAAATAGAGTTAAATATTTTGTAGAAGAAAAGACACCTGAAAACTTCATGGTCGATAAACCTGTTACATATTCTTCAATGCAAAAAGACCTTGACGAAATGATCACACAATACGGCAAGAGTTTATCCGAATGGAGCAAAATGGGAAGGCCAGGAATAACGAAAAATAGACAAGCAACCTCAGATAGATCTATCCAGTCACCAAATATCCAAAAGCAATTAAAGCCCAATATACGAACCTCCAAAGTACCTGAAATCCGATCTAAAATTAGTCAAAAAACTGATCTTGCTTCAGTCATAAAAAATGGTGAATCCAAAACTGTAGAATTCAAAGAAACCTTTCATCTAAATACCTACACAAAAAATAAAGACTCTAAACTGGAACATGCTGTAATAAAAACTATCGCTGGGTTCCTAAACACGGAAGGAGGATGTCTATACATAGGTATAAGTGACGACCCAAGACTTATTGGAATTAATGAAGAATTACTAAAATTCCACAATAACAATATAGATGATTTCAACAATAAGATGATACATATTTTTAACTCACGTTTTGAAAAGTATTCTTTGGTAAACGGATACATTTCAATACAGTATTGTGACTATGATGATCCTGTTAGCAAAAGCACAAAGATTCGTAAGTATGTAAAAATTAAATGTCGTAAATCATCTACACCTATATTTGTTACTAAGCATGACAAGCCCTCTAAAATTTTTTATATACGACTGCACGGACAAACAATTCCTCTAGAGGGTTCTGAAATGACAGAATATATTAAATCCAATTTTGAATAACATTATTCATGCGCTGAAGCCTTTTCTGAAAATTGAAATACTTTTTCAAAAGAATGCATAGCTTGAAGAACATCAATATCTTGCCTCTGGGCACCAATTATTTGTATTGATCCTGGTAAACCTGACTTAAGAAGAGATGTTGGGATTACTCCCGCAGGATTCCTAGTCATATTAATTCCCATTGTGAAATCTACCCACAAAGGATTTTCTTTACCATTTACAAACCCATCTCCTTCAAGTTTAGGTGGATGTCCACATGTAGCAGGTGTAATAATTAATGGTGATTCTTCAAAAAGCTCATGCAATTGGAAGCCAAGCCTATAACAAGCATCCATAGCAGAAGCGTAAGATGCCCCGTCAATCCTAGTACCTTTTTCTATAAACCATCTAAGTTGAGGGTCAATTTTTTCATAATCATCTGTACCAATTAGATGTTGATGTCTTCTTGCACAAGATGAAGCCCAAAAAACCATCCATGCATTCATAGGATTTTCATTCCAAACAACTTCTTTTTCAATAATTTCAACGCCTGCATCAGCTAACGTATTTATTGCTTTTTCACATATTGAAAGTATTTCTTTATCTACGGTTGAAAACCCCATAGTTGGTGACCATATAACAGTTTTGGGTAATTCATCATTTAATTGTTTTGCCCAATTTAAATTTTCAGATTCAAGAGAGAAAATGTCAGTTGGGTCTGGTCCAACAGTTGCATCTAAAGCCATAGCGTTATCTTCGGTAGAATTTGCTAGCAATCCTTTTACAGTTAAAACTCCTGACCCAGGAGGCTTATTTGACTCAATAGGAATCCTTCCTTGAGATGTTTTTATACCCGCAAGACCCGACAGAGCAGCAGGTATTCTTATAGAACCTCCTCCATCAGATGCAGTACCAAGTGGTATCATCCCAGAAGCAATAGCAGCTGCAGTTCCTCCAGATGAACCCCCGGGAGAATAATCTAAATTCCATGGGTTTTTTGTAGTTCCAAAAGGAACATTATCTGTCTTTCCTTTATAACCAAATTCAGGTGTATTGGTTTTTCCAATTACAATACAACCTTGATCTTTCATTCTTTTTACTAAAATGGAGTCTTCTTGAGCAGGTTCATCATTTATGTGAAGTTCAGAACCATATGAGGTTACAAATCCTTTGGCATCTTCTAAATCTTTTACGCCAATTGGTAATCCGGCAAGCATACCGGGATCTTCACCTTTATTGATTAATGAGTCGACATTCTCAGCTTGTTTAAGAGCGTCGTCAAAGTTTACCGCGCAAAAAGCATTTAACGTTTTGTCATATTTACCAATGTTATTAATAGCAGCTTCGGTCATTTCTTTAGCTGATACCTTTTTTGTCTTTACGTTATTTACTAATTCTTTTAATGAATATTTTCTAAAATCCATAACACAGTCTCCTATATGATTAGGATATTATCATTTTTTCAGTAAATTTATTTGAATAAGTGAAAAAATGTCCCTAAGTTATAATTCTGTTCACGAGACTACGACAAAAGGTGCAAATATGGAATTTAAAACTTTTAAAACCAATAACATATCGATCCGAGCCGCAATAATGGGATCAGGGCCTTTGGTCATTTTGGTACATGGTTGGCCTGAGCTTTGGTATTCCTGGCGGCACCAAATTGAGCCGATTGCTAGTGCAGGATACAAAGTAATAGCCATAGATGTTAGAGGATACGGAGGGAGTGATAAACCACACCCAGTAGAATCCTATTCCATGCAAGAAATGATGGATGACATTATTGGAATAATAGATGCTTGCAATGAAGAAAAAGCTATTCTTATAGGACATGATTGGGGTGCACCTATTGTATGGAATACAGCAGCTTTGAATGATTCTAGAATTTCTGCTGTAGCAGGTCTTAGTGTTCCATATCGATCTAGGCTTGATGTACCTTTAATTGAAGCATGGGATAAAATATACGAAGATAAATTCTTTTATCAGGTATATTTCCAAAAAGAAGGCGTTGCAGAAGAGGAATTTGAACAAGATATCAGATTATCTTTGCGCAAAATATATTTTTCAATTAGTGGAGATGCCCCATCGCTTGATAGTTGGATTAACAGATCTTCTACCACAAGAATGTTAGAAGAATTTATTGATCCTATAAATTTTCCAAATTGGCTTACAGAAGATGACTTAGATTATTTTGTTGAAAATTTTACCGCTAGCGGTTTTCGAGGACCTTTAAATAGGTACAGAAATTCCGAAAAAGATTTCTATGATTTGCCTTTAATGGGTGTAGCCAGAATAAAACAGCCAAGTTGTTTTATCGCCGGATCTAAAGATGTTGTACGTTCATTTGTGCCAGGAAAAGATGTTTACGAAGGTGTGGATGAGCTATGTGATGATATGCGTATTTTTAAAATAGTCGAAGGGTCTGGGCACTGGGTACAGCAGGAAAACCCTAAAGAAGTTAACAGTGCATTAATCGAATTTTTAAATACAATGAAATAATTCACAATGAAATTAATCCGATTAATATTTTCCATTAAAAATGTGCCCACAGTTAAATGGAGTTCAACCCATCCTCTTAACTATAAACCTAGATTTAATACTTTATTTTTTTTAAGTTTAGGAGTTTTCTTATTTGGTTTAGGTGACGCTATTCTAATAAGTAGTAGTATCGGAGTTAGCCCTTGGACTGTCCTTGCTCAAGGTATCTCTAACATTACGAATTTATCAATTGGCACATCTACTTTCATCATAAGTATTGCAATATTAATATTATGGATTCCCTTAAAACAACAACCTGGAATAGGAACAATATTGAATGCCATCATTATTGCTGCAGCAATAGATTTAACTCTACCTTATCTCTCACATCCTTCATCATATCCAATTCAAGTATTTCAAGCTATCATAGGAATTCTAGTGACTGGGCTAGGAAGTGGTACTTATTTAATCGCGAACTTAGGAGCAGGTCCACGAGACGGATTGATGGTAGGCTTACAGAAAAAAACAAACATGCCTATTGCAATTGTGAGAACAATTTTAGAAATCACTGCTGTAACATCAGGATGGATATTAGGAGGTATAGTGGGATTAGGTACAGTACTATTCGTTTTTGGAATAGGACCATCTATAGCCATTGGATTAATTGTAGTCGAAAAAATATTTCCAAAACCTTAAACTAAAAAGGCATATTGCTATTTCTTAGCCAGTCTCTACAATCTCGCCAGTCAGGTACAAATTGTGAGACTTTATCCCAATATTTATACGAGTGATTGTGTTCTAACATATGACATAACTCATGAAATATAACGTAGTCAATGACTTTATATGGCGCAAGAACAATACGCCAATTATATGAAATTTCACCCTTAACTGAACAGGAACCCCAGCGTGATTTATAATCTTTTATTTTTATAGATACAGGTGAAACTCCAACTATTTTTGACATTTTTTTTGTTCTTTCAGGCAATAATTTTTCAGAATGCTCTTTGTACCAAGATATAAGCATATCTTTCACTGTAACTTGGGGAGTTTCATCAGAATCTAAAACATTAGCTTCAAATAAGCCATTTTTTAGTTTTAATGACGGGTTGCAACCTACAACAATATTTAAAGAATAATCTCTTCCAAGATATGGAAAATTCTCTCCATTAATATATTTTCTAGATTTAATCTCAGTTCTTAAAGATATTTCTTCAAGTTTTTTTATAATCCAATTAGTACGTGCTGTAACAAATTTTTCAATAAATTCATCTGATGTGAATTTTGGAGCTCTAACTTTTACTTTTTCACCATGTATATGGATAGACACAGTTTTTTTACGATTTGTTCTAATAACTTCAATTGGGAAATCAAAATCATACATTTATATATTTGGTTTTTTCCAACCACCAGTTATATTTTCTATATGCAATGCAATAGCCAATGCAACATCTTCTCTCCAAGGTCTTGATATAATCTGTATCCCGATAGGCAATCCGTCTTCTGAATCAGATGCTCTTACTACAGCACCTGGCCATCCTGTCATGTTATATGCACTCGTATAAACAAAAAACAGCTTATTTTCTTCTGCCCATGTCTGTCCATGATCACACGCAACAAATGGTGCTGTAGGAGTAATAATGGCGTCATAATTTTTCATAAACGAAATCATTTCACTTCGGAATCGATCTACATCCTCAAGAATTTGCGTGAACTCTGATGTCGCTATAGGATCAATTTGTTTCAATCTATTTTGAATAAAAGGCGATATATCTTCTGTCCCAGAAGAAGTTATCAATCTTTTAAGCCATCCTTTCCCGTCTCCTCCTAACAATTTACTATCAAGTTCTGGAATCAAAGCTAGAGCTCTAGGTAAAGCTTCTTCTACAAACGCTCCAGAATCTTCTAGTATCTTGACTGATTTATAGACAGCTTCTTTTATGTCATCAGACGGGGTATGAATTTTATTATCTGCATAGAAAGCAATCTTTAAATCTTTAATATCAATTTGTTTCGGGTCTCTTAGTGGCATATCCACTATTGCTGGATCTATCCAATCTGGACCTGAGATGATAGGTAAAGTCAAAACTAAGTCTTCAACATATCTAGCCATTGGACCATTCTGTGTTAAAGATTCGAGGGCTCCCATGCTGTAATCAACAATATGTCCTGTACGTGGAATTCGGCCTGAATTTGGTTTAATTCCCGCAATACCACAAAAATGCGCTGGCAATCTTATACTGCCGCGTGTATCACTTCCTATATCCAAAGGAGATCCACCAGCTGCAACAGTTGCTGCTGAGCCACCACTTGATCCTCCGGGCATTTTTTTTGTATTGTAAGGATTGTTGCTACGACCGTAAACCAAATTATCTGTTTCTGCAGCAAGAGTAAATTCTGGAGTATTAGTCTTACCTAATAAAATACCTCCTGCTTTTCTTAATCGTGATGTAACAGTTGCATCTTTTTCAGGAATAAAACTTGAACGTCCTTGAGTTCCAGCAGAAGATATAATGCCTTCTGCGTCCAGGGAATCTTTTAAAGTAAACGGCACACCATGCAATGGTCCGATAGTGTTTCCTTCCTCTATAGCTTTATCAGCCAATTTGGCTTCATTGATAGCACGCTCTGAGCAAATTTGTACCACACTATTAAGGGAAGAATTAATTGAATCAATTCTATCGAGATACGCACTAACGACTTCAAGTGAAGATACTTCTTTTTTCTTTATACTATCTGCTATTTTCGCAGCAGATTCATAAATCAGATCATCCATATTTCCTTCTTCTCATCAATTAATGATTGTGACGAGGCAAATCTTTTACAACCTTTTGGTACTTTACAGCGTTTTCTAGAACTCCCCCTTTATCTAATTGACCAACATGATCTCTATATATTTCTTCCCAAGGAGTCTGACTAGCTGGGATATCAGGGAGTCCTTCTGTTTTTCTCCTATCCAATTCTTCATTATCTACTAACATGTCAGCTGTTTGATTATTTAGATCAATCCTTACTATATCTCCTGTTCTTAGCCACGCTAACCCACCTCCAACCGCACTCTCAGGTGAAGCATTTAATATTGAGGGGCTACCCGATGTTCCAGATTGCCTACCATCACCTATACATGGCAATTCCAAAACACCTTGTTTAATCAAATCATCCGAAGGTTGCATATTAACAACCTCTGCAGAACCAGGCCAACCTACAGTTCCTGCATTTCTAATTACAAGAATAGAATTTTCATCCATTTCTAAACTTTTGTCGTTAACCCTGTCGTGATAATCCTCTGAACCTTCAAAAACAATTACCCTCCCCTCAAGTATGCCTTCGCTACCAGGTCTAGATAAAAATTTCTCTTTAAACGTATCCGATATAACAGATGTTTTCATGATTGCAGCATCAAAAAGATTACCTTTCAGAACCATGAATCCTGCCTGATCCATCAATGGCTTATCAAAAGGAGTTATAACATCTGTATCCTTTATAACGACTCCTTCAAGATTTTCAGCCAATGTTTTACCCGTAACGGTCAAGACATCTCCATGCAATTTACCATTACTTAACAATTCGGACATTACTGCTGGGGTACCGCCTGCTCTATGGTAACTCTCACAAAGGTATTCGCCAGCAGGCTGAATATTAGCCATAAGGGGAATATCGTATCCGAAATTTTGCCAAGCATCTGTTTCTAATTCAATTCCCATATGTCTAGCAATCGCAGTTAAGTGAGGTTGGGCATTTGTAGAACCACCAATCGCAGAATTTAAAACAATTGCATTTTCAAAAGCCTTCCTTGTCATTATTTTAGAAGGAGTTAGGCCTTCTTCTACCATTTTGACGATTCTCTCTCCCGTGTCATAAGCCATTTGACCTCGTTCCCTGTAAGGAGCAGGTATATTGGCACACCCAGTAATACTCATCCCCAAAGCTTCGGCAATAGAGTTCATTGTTGAAGCCGTCCCCATAGTATTGCAATGCCCATCCGATGGAGCAGAAGATGAGGCTATGTCTATAAATTCTTTATAGTCTATTCTTCCTGCAGCAAGTTCAATTCTCGCATCCCATATAGCGGTTCCTGCACCAGCTAATTTACCTTGATACCACCCATCCAACATAGGGCCACCCGATAACACTATTGCTGGCATATCAACTGTCGCAGCAGCCATCAAACAAGCTGGGGTTGTCTTATCACATCCAGTTGTAAGCACAACACCATCCAAGGGATACCCATGTAATATTTCAACTAACCCTAAATAGGCTAAATTTCTATCAAGTGATGCAGTTGGCCTCTTTAACGTTTCTTGAATTGGATGAACTGGAAATTCAAATGCGATTCCACCTGCACTTCTAATACCCTCTCTCACCCTATCTGCTAGTTTAGTATGAATTCTGTTGCATGGGGATATATCTGAACCAGTCTGAGCTATTCCAATTATAGGTTTACCAGACATCAGCTCTTCCATGGTATAACCGTAGTTTAATATCCTTTCTATATAAAGCGCTGTCATACCTGGATTATGAGGATTGTTAAACCAATTCTCACTTCTATATTTAGGATTGAAATCTTTTTCACTCATCAAAAACTCCCTCATTTTAATAACAACACACTAATATTTAGTTATACCTTATACTACTCATGCATATAATAACTAAATTAATTGGAGATTAAAATTATGGCCGATAGATTAAAGGGAAAAAGAGTCTTAATTACCCAAGCTGATGACTATATGGGCCCCGACTTCATACCTATATTTGAAGAGGAAGGAGCAATAGTAATTGCCGATACTAGAGATTTAACTATTCCATCTGCTGCTAAAGATCTCATAGCCGAAACAGGTCATATTGATGTTTTAGTTGCAAATCTTGCTGCGGTACATCCTAGGACGTCTGTTGAAAATACAACGGATGAGATTTGGAGTGAAATGTTTGACAAAATGGTTCATCCTCTACATAGATTAGTTAGAGCTACTATTCCACAAATGAAGGCAAGGAGAAGCGGTAAAATCGTTGTAATGGGAAGTGCAAGTCCCTTGAGAGGCCAGAATGATACTTCACCATATGCTAGCGCAAGAGGAGCTCAACTTGCATACGTTAAAACAGCTGGCTTTGAAGTAGCAAGTTATAACGTTCAAATTAATGTTATTGCTCAAACATTTGTAGAAAACGAACGATACTTTTCCAAAGAATATCAACAAACTGATGGGTTTAAAGAAAAGTTTAAAGACGTCCCTCTTAAAAGACTATCTACTGCAAGGGAAGATGCAATGCTAGCAATATTTTTAGCTAGTGAAGAAAGCAACTCTTTTGTAGGACAAGCATTTCCTTTTGCCGCTGGTTGGGTCGTTTAACTAGATTAATCTGAACAGTGTAATTATGAGTCAACAAAACGATAACAAAAAAAATTTAGAAGATAGTATTGCTGAAGGTATTTATCACTTGAGAAATATAAACTCAAATTTTAATGCAGTAGTAGATCAAATCGGAGAAATAGAATTTAAAAAAAGAGATGTTACATTTGAATCTTTAATACGAATCATTATCAATCAACAGTTATCAAATACTGTAGCAAAAGTCATATTCGAACGATTAGAAAATATTTTCCCTAATACAAATAGCATATCTCCTTCTGAAATCCATACTGCTGATTCAGAAAAGTTAAAAAGTATTGGGTTATCTAAAGGAAAAGTTAATTACATCAAATCTCTTGCAACTGAATTTATTGACAATCCAAACTTAGTAAATAAGTGGAACACTTTAGATGATGATAGGGCAAAAAATGAAATCCAAAAAATGAAAGGCTTCGGACCTTGGTCAGCAAATATAATTCTTCTTTCATTTATGGGAAGAGGTGATATATTTCCATATGGAGACGTAACATTACGAAAAGCTTATCTAAATATTTATGGTTCCGAACTAAGTGAAACACTTAAAGAAATAGAGTGGGCTAGACCATACAGAGGAATACTTGCTCTTTATTTTTGGAGATGGGTAGATAACGGAATGAAACCATTGTTTAATTAAACAACTGGAGGTTAACATGGCATACGTAGAAACTGATATTCAAGATCAAATAATGATAATAAGACTCAATCGTCCCGAACGATTAAATGCATTAAGCCTCGTAATAAGAGAAGGTATGGCGGATGCATTTACAAGACTTCACGAAGATAACAATTTAGAAGTTGGCATACTTACTGGTACAGGAAAGGGATTCTGTGCAGGGGAAGACATGAAAGATTCTGTTGCACAAGGTGGAGTCAANAANGATATGCCNGGGGAAGTNACAAGTGAAGATGATCCNTTTCAAAATGGCAAACTCCAAAAACCNGTTATAGGTGCCATAAATGGNTATGCAATGGGNGGNGGATTTATGCTAGCTGAAAANACNNATCTTAGAGTNGCTGTAAAAGAGGCTNTATTTGAAGTTTCAGAAGCAAAAAGATGGATGTTAGGNGGNTATAANCATGGTCATTATGCAAATCTNCCTCAAGCAATTGCAACAGAAATGGCATTAGGATTCAGATTTACCGCAGAAAGACTNTANCAAGTAGGATTCCTAAACAGATTAGTAGAAAAAGATGANCTTATCCCAACCTCTNTTTCAATGGCAGAACATATATTATCTCTTCCTCCAGCATCTAGAGTAAATACATTTTATATGATGCAACATATGGCNCCTAAAATACCTGAAAATTTAAAAGANTTAGCAAAAGAATTACATCAACATGGNTATTTAGATGACAGAATGGAATCGAGAAAAGCTTTTACNGANAAAAGAAAGCCAAATTACAAAGGTTGGAACAACCCTGAAGATCGATATAATATGCCTAAACTTAAATAACTAGTTTTATAAGGAAATTCTCATGGACGCTTTAAAAGGAGCATTAGATGGAATCAGAGTTNTNACNTGTTCAACTGCAGTAGCAGGGACTGTNCCATACATGTTTATGGCNGATTTAGGAGCTGAAGTAATAAAAATTGAAGTTCCTAATGGTGGAGATAATAGTCGTAAAGCNGGTGTNATCAAAGGAGAAGATGTAAGTTCTTTTTTTGAAACAAATAACCGTGGAGTTAAAAGTATAACTCTAAATTTAAAAGAACCTGACGCTAAAACAATATTACATAAATTAGTTAAAACTGCAGATATATTTGGACAAAATTTCAGGCCAGGNGCNGCTGAAAGATANGGGTTCGGATANGAAGAATTAAANGNNATAAATCCTGCATTAGTATATGCATCAGTATCAGGATATGGNCCTGATGGACCTGATTCNCATCTGCCAGGNACNGATGCAGTTGGACANGCTACGGCTGGAGTAGCAGAAGCATTTTCAATNCCAGGACAAAGCTTAAGAACAGGAGTGGCAGCAGTAGCTGATGAAACTTGTGCAATCCTAACATTTGGAGGTGTCTTAGCTGCATTAATACATGCCCAAAAAACAGGNNTNGGCCAAAAAGTAGAAACTTCTCTTGTTGGAGGNGCNTTCAGNCTTATGGGATGGACAATGACCACAGCAATGTGGACNGGNAAGGCACCTATTACAGGAGCTCGCATCAATGGAACNAGAGAAAGGCCGGGTATAGCAGCATGTTTTGACGATATCGANGGAAAACCACTAGCTATGCAATTAGCATCCAATCAATGGCAACCAGCTTTAGAGGTATTAGGATTCTACGAGNAAATGAAAGCCCAAGGTTTAGATGATNTAGGATTAGCTTTTGAATCTATTGAAAAAAAATCGGAGATTCTTNANTGTTTAGCTGATCTGTTTTCACAAAACACACGTGATTATTGGTTAAAAATATTACGTGAATCAGATCTTATTTCAACAAAAGTCAACACACTTGTAGAAGCGTCTAATGACCNTAATGTCCTAGACAATAATTATGTTACAGAAATATATCATCCTAGAATAAATGAAAATATAAAAGTGCATGGGACGCCTTGGAAATTNTCAGAAACCCCAAGTAACCCNGGNATAGCTCCTACACTAGGAGAACATAATAAAGACATTCTTGAGTCGATCGGTTATGAATCTGCCGAAATATCTGATTTAAAAGACCGCGGAGTAATATAAGTTTAAGGATTAAGTATGAATGAAAAAAATCCCNAAAAAGGACTAAGCCTTTATGAAGCTGCACGCGAAGCAGGAGTAACATTTTCTAAAGAATGGGTTCCTGTATCTAAAATAGTTCATGCTAATAATTTGAATTTCCGNTATTTAGAATGGGGGAATCCTNACAATCCAATTATTTTGATGTTGCATGGTTTTGCNCAACAAGCNCATTCTTGGGATTTTGTAGCACTTTCTTTCGCAGATCGATATCGAATTATTGCATTAGATCAAAGAGGNCACGGTGATAGTGATTGGGCNGTAGATGGAGATTACACACCTGATGCTCAAGAGAAAGATATAGCTGCTATTGTAAAAAAACTAGATCTCAAAGATATAATTTTATTCGGCTTATCNATGGGCGGNCGTAATGCNTTTACATATGCCGCAAAAAACCCNGAACAAATTAAAGGGTTAATCGTTGTTGATTCTGCGCCTGAAATAATTTCAAAAGGAACAAAAAACATTAAAAATTTCATAGAACAAGAAGATGAACTNGATTCAATTGATGCATTTGTTGACAGAGTCATTAAATATAATCCGAGGAGAGATCCTNTTCAGATAAGAGGCAGTATTGTNAATAACTTGAGAGANCTTCCAAATGGAAAGTGGACTTGGAAATATGACAAAATATTAAGATCAAAAGATAGATTTGGNGCTCANAGCAGTGCAGAAACAAGCAAACTTCTTTGGAGTTATCTTGAAAAACTANAATGNCCNACATTAGTGGTAAGAGGAGANCAAAGTGATATGGTTGCCACAGATGTAGCAGATCAAATGTGTGATGCAATTCCTAATAGCAAATTAGCAATAATCAAAAATGCAGGGCATTTAGTAACTGGAGANAATCCTTCAGGATTCGAAAGTGCTGTTAGCAAATTNATAGATACAATCTAATTATAAAAGACATATTGATTGCGAGTACATTAACTGGATGATATAATTTATTCAAATTTAGACATCAATAAAAATAGAGAGGAATCCAGGAGAACGGATTGGATAAGGCTGATAAGCAAGCCGTTATTGAAGAATATCGAANACATGAGACAGATACAGGGTCAACTGAGTCTCAAATAGCAGTTCTTACTGCTCGAATTACAGAATTAACGCAACATCTTAGAGAACACAAGCATGACGAATCTACTCGCAGAGGACTTCTGCGTTTNGTTGGCCGTAGAAGAAGTTTGCTCAAATACTTAAACTCAAAAGATGTTAATCGATATAGAAACCTTGTNNNACAATTAGGTTTACGAAAGTAATTAATCACTTATTAACACCTTCGGACTTNTTAAGCTAAGTCCTAACACCCGCTTCGATTTTTCCTCCAGGAGAAATTAACATTACTGTTTTTAATATTAGCCGAGAAATAGGCGCACACACATTAGAATTTGAAACTGGAAAGCTTGCCAAAAAAGCAAATGGCTCTGTACTTATAAAGCAAGGAGATAATGTTGCTTTAGCTACAGTAACTATGAGTGAACCAAGAGAAGGAATAGATTTCTTTCCATTAACCGTAGATTTAGAAGAACGTCATTATTCAATAGGGCAAATCCCAGGAAGTTTTTTTAGACGCGAAGGTCGCCCAACGACTTTAGCAATATTAACAGACCGCTTAATAGATAGACCTATAAGACCATTATTTCCTAAAGATTTCAAAAATGAAGTTCAAGTTATTGTAACCACATTATCAAATGATAAAGAAACTCCTTTTGACATACTTGCCCTCAATGGAGTTTCAGCAGCGTTGTCAATATCTGACATACCCTTTAATGGTCCAATGGGAGCTACTAGGATGGGATATATTGATGGAGAATTCATTGTAAATCCATCATATAGTCAGATAGCAGAAAGTGATCTAGACATTGTAGTAGCAAGCTCTAATGATGGAGTTTCTATGATGGAAGCAGGAGCTAATCAACTTGACGAATCTATAGTTTTTGAAGCAATTGAAATAGCTCATAAAACAAATCTAGAGACAATATCCTTACAAGAAGATTTTGTTAAAGAAGCAGGGATTCCAAAAGTAGAATATATTTCACGAGGACATGATCCTGAGGCTGTAGAAAAAGCTAAATCCATTCTAGGAAATGGCATATACGATGCTATGAAAGAAGCTACAGACCAATCAGATATGAAATCAAAATTGGATGATATNAAAAGTAATTTACAAGAAAGCTTAGCTGAAGACTTTGATAAAAGTGTGATCTCTGGAGCTTTTGAAGAATTATTAGATGAACAATTCAGAGTTCGAATACTAAAAGACANAGTTCGTCCTGATGGCAGAGACTTGANAGAAATAAGATCATTATCTGCAGAAGTATCTTTACTGCCAAGAACACATGGNACAGGNCTTTTTAACAGAGGTGAAACACAAATTCTTGGGGTTGCTACCTTAGGATCTTCAGGAGATGCTCAAAAACTTGATAACCTAAGTCCAGAAACAACNAAAAGNTTTATGTTACATTACAATTTCCCTCCTTATTCTGTAGGAGAAGCCGGTAGAGTAGGATCACCAGGAAGAAGNGAAATTGGGCATGGAGCCCTTGCAGAACGGGCATTAAGTGCCGTANTACCATCTGAGGAAGATTTTCCTTACACACTAAGGGTAGTATGTGAAGCTTTGAGTTCCAANGGNAGCACTTCCATGGGAAGCGTTTGTGCAGGAACATTATGTCTAATGGATGCTGGTGTCCCTATTTCTGCTCCTGTAGCAGGTATATCCGTAGGGCTAGTAACAGGTGAAGGCAATGAATATGTAACTCTAACTGATATTCAAGGCTTAGAAGATCATGTCGGGGATATGGATTTCAAAGTAGCAGGAACTTCAAAAGGAATAACGGCAATACAATTAGATATCAAAGTAAACAGTATCAGTTTTGATGTAATCAAAGATGCTTTAGCTCAAGCTAAAGAAGGAAGAACTGAAATACTTGAAGTCATACANGATGCTATTCCTGAAGTNCGAACTGATGTAAGCCCTCATGCTCCTAGAATAGAAAAAATNATGGTTCCAGTTGATAAGATTGGCGCAGTNATNGGCCCAGGCGGNAAAATGATCCGAAGTATCGTTGAACAGACTGGTGCNACTGTAGACATTCAAGATGATGGAACAGTATTAATAGGTTCATCCGATGCAGAAGCATCTGAAAAAGCTAAGCAGATGGTAAGAGATGTCACTCGNGAAGTTGAAGTNGNAGAAATATTTACTGGTAAAGTAGCTAAAATCGCGTCTTTTGGNGCATTTGTTGAATTACTACCNGGAATTGATGGAATGGTACACATTAGNGAATTAGAAAACTATAGAGTNAATGCTGTTGAAGATGTNCTCACTCTTGGTGATGAAATCACTGTAAAAGTTATAGGAAAAGATAATTCTGGCAAAATAAAATTGTCTAAAAAAGCATTATCATCCAACGGTGATGAATCTTCAGATAATCAAAGCCAACAAAGCCAAGCGCCTAAAATAGAAGTTGAAGTTGATGAAATCATAACTGGTAAAGTAGTAAATATTGCTAGTTTTGGAGCATTTGTTGAAATATNACCAGATGTAGATGGAATGATTCATATCAGTGAACTAGAAAACTATAGAGTTCAAAGTGTTGAAGATGTCGTTAGTGTTGGAGATGAAGTTACTGTAAANGTCATAGCTATAGACGANCGCGGTAGAATAAAATTATCTCGNAAGGCTTTATTAGACCAAGACGGAGAATACGACGAATATGGCGACGATGACGACGACGAAAGTTAGAATAAATATAAATTAGAGGATACGTTTATGTCAGACATCAAAGTAGCTATCAATGGAATACTCGGTAAAATGGGCCAATCAGTATTGAATGCTACNTTGAATGCTGATGGCATAACTCCGATATCAGGTTGTGATTCTGAAAAATTCATAAAGTCAGATCACATTAATACATCATCAGGAAAGGTGNATTTATATTCAGANNTAGCGCCTGCACTAGATAATNTTGATGTAATTGTTGACTTCACAAATGCCGACGTNGCTCGTGAAGTTATTTCTTTAGCTCCCTCCAAAAAAGTTCATTGTGTTATAGGCTCTACAGGGCTTAGTGANANTGACTTTTCTAATGCGAAAAAAGAATCTGAAAAACATGGNACAAGCATAATAATTGCNCCNAATTTTGNATTGGGGGCAGTGTTAATGACACATTTAGTTAAAGAATCTGCTAAATTCTTTGACTATGCTGATTTAACAGAAGTACATCACGAAGCAAAAATAGATTCTCCATCTGGTACAGCAATATCAATGGCTAAAGCNGCANATGAAGGGAAAAACGGGAATTTCAAAGCCCCAAAATCNGAAAAAGAATTAATTGNTGGTGCACGAGGTGCTGATTATAACGGNGTAGTTATACATAGTGGNCGCATGCCCGGTAGAGTAGCCCATCATGAAATGGTTTTTGGAGCTTTAGGACAAACGTTAACCATAAGACATGATTCAATCAATCGTGAAAGTTTCATGCCTGGAGTAGTAATGTCCATAAGAGCATCTATGAANCAGNAAGGACTAACAGTCGGACTAGATAAAATTATGGGACTTGAATAAAAGGGAGATNAAATTGAAATCTTGTAAAGTCGCNGTGATCGGTGCTACNGGAGCNGTAGGAGATGTTTTCCTAAGGGTAGCAGAAGAAAGAAATTTTCCAATTGATGAAATAAGGCTATGTGCTTCTGAACGATCTGTAGGTAAAAAACTAACCTTTAGAGGCGAACAAATAGAAGTCGAATTGTGTACCNCTGAATTATTAAAAGANGTCGATTTTTCATTTATATCNGCAAGTGGTGATATAAGTAGANAAATAGCTCCTTTATCAGCTGCTAATGGAGCTATAGCAATTGATGACAGTTCTGCTTTTAGGATGGATCCTAACGTNCCTTTAGTCGTGCCAGAAGTAAATGCAGATGATTTAAATAATCATTCAGGAATTGTNTCNATACCCAATTGTTCAACAACNCCATTAGTAATGGTTATGCANGCTCTATCTAAGAACGCAAAAATNCATAGAGTTGTNGTAGATACATTCCAAGCTGTATCCGGAACAGGAGCTGCTGCTGTCAGAGAAATGACCACTCAAAGTGGAAATTTATTAAATGATAAAGAAATAGAAATACAAGAATATCCTCATCAAATCGCTTTTAACGTTTTACCACANATTGAACCTTTTCAAGAAAATGGATATACAAGAGAAGAAATGAAGATGGTAAATGAAACTCGCAAAATATTGCATGATCCTAATGTAATGGTATCTGCAACATGTGTTAGGGTTCCTGTTACCATAAGCCACAGNGAAGCTATGCANATAGAGTTCGACAGNCCAATTTCCACAGACNAAGCNCGTGAGCTNATNNATAATAGTTCAGGGATGAAAGTTATGGATGATCCTAGTAATGACATATATCCTATGCCTATAAATTCTACTGGAATAGATGATGTTCTNGTAGGNAGAATAAGACAGGATGTTTCAAATCCCAATGGTATCGCCTTGTGGGCTGTATGTGATAATCTACGCAANGGAGCCGCATTAAATGCAATCCAAATAGCTGAAGAAATGATGAAAAGAGATTTAGTATCTCAATCAAATTGGAGTTAATTTTATGGCGTCGTTTGGTAGATTAATAACTGCTATGATTACACCTTTTACACNTNAAGGTGAAATAGACTATGGNCAAGCACGAAAACTTGCAAGAGGATTATCAGAATCAGGAAGTGATGCAATCCTAATAGGTGGCACAACTGGGGAATCACCCTCNATGTCCGATGACGAAAAGATACGTTTATTCGGAGAAATAAAAGATGAAATGGGCAATGAAGTAGACATCATTGCTGGCACTACTGACAACAATCACAACAAATCAGTAGAGTTAACCCAAGAAGCAGAAAAAGTAGGTGTTGATGGAATATTACTTACCGTTCCTGCTTATAACAANCCAACTATGGAGGGGCTTTATCAGAANTTTAAATCAATAGCATCTTCTACAAAATTACCTTGNCTACTNTANAACGTACCATCGAGGACTTCNTTNAACATGGACGTTGAAACCACTTTAANGCTTTCTGAAATAGACAATATTATAGGAGTTAAAGAAGCTTCTAGCGACTACACCCAAATAACCAATATAATNGACAAAGCACCTNCAGGATTTGANGTCTGGTCAGGAAATGATGATGAAACTTTTCCTATCATGTGTGTAGGCGGATACGGAGTAGTATCAGTTGCCTCAAATTTATACGGGCTTCAAATCAAAAATATGATGGGACTCATATTAGAAGGAAATATTGAAGCAGCAGCAGCAGCACATAAAAAATTGCTTCCAATTTTCAAGGCTCTATTTTGGGTGACTAATCCATTACCNATAAAATANGCTGTAAATCGTTCTGGTTTTAACGCCGGAACATANCGATTACCNTTATGGGAACCAGACAATCATTTTACNAAGAAATTTGATGCTGTTATGGATCAATATTCTGCAGANTTACCTATAAATTAAANTAACTAATTTTACTTCTTAGTTATTTGTTCTGATGCGACCATAGCTTGTGTCATTTGTTGAAGGATTTCATTAGATCCNCCNGCACCATAAGGTATTAAAACAGCATTATTTTGACCTGTAGTTCCNATATCTCTCAAGGCATCAAAATACTGNACCATCATAACCATATTCATAACATCTTGAGTTTTNACATCNCTCCCTGTAACTTCTTTAAGATCATTTATAGAAGCTTTAAAGCCCTCTATAATCGCTGCTCTTTGTTGAGCTACACCTTCACCTTGAAGCTTTTTAGATTCAGCTTCAGCTTCAGCATTTTTAACTTGTCTTATTTTATCTGCCTCAGCTTCATTTTGAGCAGCTATTCTAAGACGTGCAGTAGCATTAATTTGATTCATAGCTTCTTTAACATTAGGTGNAGGNTCAATATCAGTAATTANAGAATTAACAATGGCATATCCAAAATCATCCATTGATTCTGTAAGNTCAGCCTTTATAGTTTGAGCAATCACATCTTTAGATTCAAATACTTCATCTAATGTCTTTTTAGGTACTTCTGCACGAACTACGTCATATACATATGATGTTATTTGTTGATTTACATCAGTTAATTTATAAAAAGCATCAAAAATCTTATCTGATATAGCTAAAAACTGTATTGATACACCTAAATTAACAAACACATTATCTTGAGTTTTTGTTTCAACCGGAACATCTAGTTGTCTAATTCGTATTGACTCTTTTCCTGCAACTCTTTCTATTATTGGAATTTTAAAGTTTAAGCCAGGCCCAAGTATTCGANTAAATTTACCTAACCGTTCGATCACTCCCATAGTCTGTTGTGGAACAATAACAATACTAAGTATGAGTAGAATAACAGCTAGAATAATTATAGGTATTAACAAAAATTCCATAATAAACCTCAACTAAATTATACTTATAATAATTATAGCCTACTGATATTAATAAGACATTAACCTGTTAATTTAAATGATAGATTCCGGCATAATCGTTTGGTCTCTATGCGGNCCTGTTGAAATTATACTTATTGGGCAATTTATAAGTTCCTGAAGTCGATCAACATATGCTCTAGCCTTAGGGTCTAAATCATTTATATCTGATATTCCAGCAGTTGGNTTATCCCAACCACTTANAGTCTCATATATAGGAACACAGTTCTCCAAAGCATATATNCCACCAGGNAATTCATCTAATATCTCACCTTCNAGNTCGTANCCTACACATACTTTTATTTCATCTAAGGAATCAAGTACATCCAATCTNGTTAAAACGGCTGAGGTATATCCATTTATTCTGGTACTGTATTTAGCTGCAACACCATCAAACCAGCCTACTCTTCTTGGGCGACCTGTCGTAGTACCAAATTCTTTAGCAAGGTTTCTTATATTTTCTCCTACTTCATCATGTAATTCTGTAGGAAATGGACCTGATCCAACTCTGGTGTTATACGCTTTAAATATACCTAGAACTGTAGATATATGTTGTGGCTGTATTGCTAATCCAGTACTAGCACCTCCTACAGTAGGGTTAGAAGATGTCACATAAGGATAAGTACCGTGATCTAAGTCCAATAAAATTCCTTGAGCACCTTCCAACACCACATTGCCACCAGTATCTAAAACGTCATTTACATATCTGCCTGCAGATCCCACATAAGGTTCCATAATGTCTGCCCATCTTTTGCATTTTTCAAAAAGTTCTTCATGGGAAATAGGAGACTCACCATAAACCTTTGTAATAATTTTATTGGTGAAAGTAAGTACTTCCTCTAATCTTTCTTCAAGCGCATCAGGATAAAAAAGATCAGCAGCTCTTATACCTGTTCTAGATGTTTTATCACTATAAGCCGGACCAATCCCTCTACCAGTCGTTCCTATCGCTGTAATTCCTCTAGCAGTCTCGGCCAACTTATCCAAAACAATATGGTAGGGCATTATTAAATGAGCCCGTTCACTAATAAGTAATCGATCTTTAACATCAATCCCGGATGAATTGAGCATTTCAATTTCTTTAGTTAAAACATCTGGGTCAACCACAACTCCGTTACCAATAACATTCATAATGTCATCCCGGAATATTCCACATGGAATTATATGTAAACTAAATTCACCTAAATCATTTATTACTGTGTGGCCTGCATTATTACCACCAGAAAATCTGGCAACAACTTGTGCGCCTTTTGACAGAAAATCAATTATTTTTCCTTTCCCTTCATCACCCCACTGAGCCCCTAAAACTGCATAAGCAGGCATATTAATCCCTTTACCAAATTTATTTTGACAAAAAAAATTCCCCTCAAAAAGATCATTTAATGATCGACCTAAGGAGATTTCAATTACAGTATAACAGAAAGTTCCCGAAATAAAATATGACACTTTAAGAATAAAATATTCATAGCTAAAATAGTCCCAAGTGTAATATTATGTTGTATCATTTGTATTTCGAAATCATAAATGGCAACGTAGCTCAGGGGTTAGAGCGAGCGCTTCATAAGCGTTAGGTCGGTGGTTCAAATCCACCCGTTGCCACCATAAATTTCATAACGCCGAAGTGGCGGAATGGTAGACGCGCTACGTTCAGGACGTAGTATCCTTATGGGTGTGTGGGTTCAAATCCCTCCTTCGGCACCATAAGTAATTAAAAGGGAATATTATGAAACTTGTATCTTGGAATGTAAACGGAATAAGAGCCTGTTTAAAAAAGGGATTCTTAGATTTCTTTAATGACATAAATGCTGACATATTTTGTATTCAAGAAACAAAAGCCAATCCTGATCAAGTTGAACTAGAAATACCAGGATATACACAATACTGGAATAGTGCAGAAAAAAAAGGCTATTCAGGTACATTAGCATTAGTAAAAGATACTCCTATAAATGTAAAAAATGATCTTGGTATAGAAAAGCATGATTCTGAAGGAAGAGTCATAGCATTAGAATATCCAAATTTTTACCTTGTTACTGTATACACTCCAAATTCTAAAAGAGATCTATCTAGACTTGGCTATAGAGAAAATGAATGGGATATAGATTTCTTAAATTATGTTATTGAGCTTGAAAAAACAAAGCCAGTTATATTTTGTGGTGATCTAAATGTTGCTCATAAAGAAATCGATCTGAAAAACCCAAAATCGAATGAACGTAATGCCGGCTTTACAATAGAAGAAAGACGAGGATTCGATAATATTGTCAATCATGGATTTATTGATACTTTCAGACATTTTAATAATGAAGGTGATAACTATACATGGTGGAGTTATATGGGAAGATCAAGAGATAGAAATGTTGGATGGAGAATAGATTATTTCTGCATCTCAAATATATTATCTTCAAATTTAAAAAGTGCCTCTATTCATGCAGACATTATGGGATCAGACCACTGTCCTGTAAGCATAGAAATTGATATCTAATAACATGTATAAATATCTACTCTTAACTACTTCAATTTTATTAATTATCTTGGGCTGTAGTAACGATCAAAAAAATACTATAGAAATCCAAGATGGGAATTCCCAATTTGTAAACTCTGTATCTGCGCAGTCAGTGAATGACCCGGGAAATGATATAACAATCAATCTAGAAGAAAGTATCAGAATATCTTCATCGGATCCTAATTCATCATCTATCCCTGAGCAGCAAGAAGAATTAAACAAGTTAGCAGAAGAAATGACCGAATGGTCTCAAGGAATTACAGAGTGGTCAGAAGAATTCAGTGAATGGTCAGAAGAAGAAAAAGAATGGAGTTCAGACGATAGTGTAAATATGATGAAAGACCTAATAAACATCATGCCTGGCGGTAGTATGACTCAACAAGAATCTCCAAAAATATCTTTGCAAAATTTACTAATTAAAAATTTCGGACCTTACTATGATGCTTATTCAAAAACGTTTGGAGACATAATATTTAATGAAAATCATACTCATCTAGTATTTGATGAATTTGGAAGAATACATAATGAAGGTCAACAAGATCAGTATTACAATCCCAACTTTGAAATAAAAGCTCCCGCAGACACAGTATTAGTATCCCCTATTGATGGAGTCATAACATATATCAAATGGCAACCAACAGAAGGATACACACAAGATGATTGGGAAATTATCATCAAGCCAACCATGTCTTCAAACTGGGGAATATCTATAGACCACATAACTAGTATAGATTGTGACAGAAAAAATATTTATCAACTGAAATGTCCTCTTCCTTTAAAAATTGACGGGCAAGAAATTTCAGAAGGAAGTATGGTAAAAGCTGGTCAGGTAATAGGATATGTTGGCAATTGGGACGATTACAATAATTCAGGGATAAATGGCAGAACTGAATTAACAGTATTTGAGCAAATTGGATCAGGGCATTTTATGAATCATTGTCCTATGTTGTATTTAGATGATATGACTTCTGCAGTATCTTTAACTAGTGTTATAAGTTTGATGTTTTACTATGAACAATGGAATGAAAACACAAACATATACGATGAAGATGCAATGGTAAGACCTGGCTGTATTTATGAATCGATCGAAGAATTAAACGGAATAACAACTCCTAGATAGATATTGTAATGAAGGTCTTTTATTATTTGCAGGTTTGTTGATTCCAGCATTTTTAAGAATGCAAAAAAAGTATCTAAGAAAAGTGAACCTCAGGACTGATTTATAAATAACCAGCCCTGAGGTATAGACATATTATTCTATATATCTATTCTGCAGCGGGAATTATTACCGCATCAATTACGTGTATAACCCCGTTAGATCCTTCGATGTCAGTTATGATGACATTTGCGTCGTCAACCATAACGCTTTCACCCATAACTGAAATGCCTACAGAGCTACCCTGTACTGTTTCAGCTGAATCTAATCCGACTACATCTGCAGCCATTACTTTTCCACTTACAACATGGTATAAGAGCACATCTGTTAGAGCTGGGATATCAGCTAAGAGGCTATCTAGCGTACCTTCTGGTAAGTTGTTAAACGCATCATCTGTAGGTGCAAAGACTGTAAATGGACCTTCTCCACTTAATACACCGACAAGATCTGCTGCCCCCAACGCTGTAACCAGTGTAGTAAATCTACCGTCTGCTACTGCTATATCGACAACTGTTTGTGCTGGCTCTTCTGCAGCGACCTCTTCGACTACTTCAACAGCGGTCGGCTCCAGAACTACTTCTTCTTCATCACCGCATGCAAATGAAGCCATCAGCATAACGGACATAAGAACCCCGACCATCAATAACCTTTTCTTAGCAATCATATCAATTCTCCTCTCTGTTAAATAAAATACACATCATTGTTTTTAATTACACATATTATTATCAAGGTTATTCTTTCGGGTTGTCAAGTTTTAATCATAAATGGGCTATAATTAGATGAATTGATAATCGTTTCTTTTAATGAGATGACAATGCCAAAAATGATTTTGAATTACATATTTGTGTCACTGGTAGTGCTTATACCGATAGCATGTTCCCCATCTAGTGAATCTCCTGTATTACCTGAAGTGGCATCCGTTAATGTGCCAGATAAAACACTCAATGAAGATATCCATACTTTACAAGTATTTAATCCCGAAAAAGACGGCTTTGGATTCAAAAATTTTTCTGGAGGTAGCAATAATTCCAGTATAAAAACTAAAGATTTAATAGATTTCTTTGGAGAAAACGGAATCTGTGCACAAGGAAGTGGCAGTGAATGCAATCCATATCCTGGAGTAATCGATTTCTTAGATCAATTAAATTTGGTTCTAGGAAACGGCCTCTGCTACGGCTTTAGTGCAATGTCTAGCAATTTATTTACAGGAAATATCTCTATCGACAAAGAAATAATATTTGAACTCGAAAGATCTAAGCAAACAGATCACGAAATAGCCCGTTGGCATATGCTTCAATTTACTGAAGAATTCAGAAATAAGCTCGATGAATCTATTACAAAATATCCTTTAGAAATAGTATCTGAATTACAAAAAACCTTATCGCCAAATAATGGTAAATTAACTACTCCCGTAACTTTAAATTTATATTCATCAAATGGAGCCCATTCAGTCACTCCCATAAGCATAGAAGACTTTAATAGTGGATTCGTCATTGATGTTTACGACAGTAATTGGCCAGGACAAGTAAGATCTATTGAGGTAAGCAATAATGGAACTTGGACTTACCAAGGAGCTCATGAAAACCCTGAATCTCAGGCAGGAATATGGGAGGAATCCGGCAAAGGTAGCATGGCTTTAATACCCCATACGGTTCAAAATGATAATTTCAAATGTTTTTTCTGCGAAAAAACTTCTGACGATTTACAAGGAAGTGGATCAGTTTTAATACTTAACACCGATTCTAACCAAGAGACAACTATTACTGTATCTGATGAATACGAAAATTCTATAATATTTGGACCTGATTCCAGTAATATCGGTATAGAAGATGCAAAAACCTACATTATGCCTGGAGTAACATTTGGACATGGAGTAAAAGTTATTTATCTTCCTCCTGAAACATCAGAATTTACAGTATCTTTAGAAACAAACTCTAAGTCAGATAATGAATTCACACTGCTGCATTCCGGAAACGGAAACCCAACAACAACCCTAAAAGGAACTGTACCCAATATAACAATTCAAGACGACTTTGAAGAAGACAGAGACTTGCAAATATTAAAAATCAAATCCTCTAGTAACGGTGACATACAAACGGTTGTCGCATCGAAATCAGTTACAGAAGTAAGGCAATCCACAAGTTTATCCTCCGCTCTCTATCAATCTGACAAAGATGAACAATATGAGTCAGATTTCAATAACGGAATTATTAATGAGGTAAAGATTACAGATATCAAAACAGGAGAAATTATCGATTCATTTAATAGCTCTATGGACGACATAGACGTACCCTTACGGTCCATCAAAAACGAAGATGGAATCCAGTTTATAAAGTCAAAAGATCAAGCCCTGAGGCTGAAATTTCCTGACGGCACAGACATATCAAAAACATCCGAAAGAAATTATGCTGTTGAATACTCTGATGGGATCAAAAGTAGCTTCATTAAAGATTCAGAAGGCAATATAGTAGGATCTTTTACGGATGGGGCTACAACAATTAAATTGAGCTCTGGAGAATCCATACATAGAACTACAGACGGGATAATTATAGAAGAAAAAACAAAAGGGGATTACCGAATATATAAGGAAAAGGAGGATTCAATTACTCAAATCCAATCTAGAGAAGAAATAACTAAAATAGAAGGATTACCTCCATCCCTTTCTGACAAATTAATATCCATTACAACATCCATGAATTCAATAGATAAAATTGAAAGTGACCCTAAAAGATTAATGGAAATTTCCGAACAGATCGATATAGTTAAAAGGGCTGAAAAATCCTTAAAAGAAGCATCCAATACTGAGATATCAGAAAAGATATTAAATGATATACAAACACCCAGAGTAACTATAGATTCTGATCCAGTAATTGAAGAAGGTCAGGTCGAAACTGAAAAAGAAACTGTGAAGGATTCTATTGATAGCGGAAATGAGGATTCTGTTAGAGAAGAGTATGTAAAGCCAGAAGACAATGTAGAAGAAAAGGCTATTATAGAAACCGAACGAAGAGAACCTGAATCAGACCCAGACCCTGTAAGGAACGACCCTGAAATCGTAGAGGAACGTCAAGACCTTCAACCAGATTCAGATAATACAAATAGAGAGCCAATAATAGAAGAGGAAGCTAGAGAAAGCACCACAGTAACACGAGAGGCTGAAAGAGTTGAACCTACTGATACAGATCGAGGAGGTAGAGAAACTCCAAGTGAAGATAGAAGTTCAAGATCAAGAAGTAGGTATTAAATTATCTTCTTGATCTTGATGACTGTACTTCAATAGGAGCACAAGAAGCATTATTATTTTCTCTATACTCAGAAATCTCATTTGCACGATCAACTACAGCACAAATATAATAATCACCCGATTTAATTCTGCTAGGGATTTCTACATTTCGTAATAATTTAGAATAATTATGCGACTCACTCGGATATATTGGTCTCATAGTACGAGAATCAAGCGTAATAGATTCTAATAAAAGATCCCGTTCAGACACAGACTGATCAAGTGAAAGGTAAAGTTGTATCGACACATCACTAACTTCTACTGCACCATCATTAGAAACAGTAAGCTTTAATTTTTTAGTTATATCTTCACCTTGTGAAGCACGTTTTGTGACAAGAAATTTCACAGACAAATCAGGTAAAGGTGAAAGTTTCCAAACTCCCCTACCCTGAGTTCCTATATATAAATCGATTGAACCTGAAGGTTTACCTGAAGGTTCATGATCAAATAGTGCAAATCTAGGTCTAGGTATGTGAGGATGCTCTGCAGTTGGAGTATAAGGGTCTGTTAACAGTGCCCAATTATCTCCAGAATTCTTACTTAAAAATACTCCAGAATCAGCTCCTCCGGCTAGAATTAAATTTTCATCATAAGGATCAAAAGCCAAAAGAGAAGGTTGGAAATAGCCTGGAACTAATCGAGTAAATTTAGCAACTCCGCCTGGCCCTGTAAAATATTTAAAGTTTCCATATCCTGTCATCATGTTATCCAAATTAGGTAGAAGTTTCCAAGAATCTCCCCCATCTTCTGACATCACCATTCGAATATCAAAATAACTGAATCCGTGTTCCCCACGAATAAAATCTTGTATAACATATTCATCTAATATAACTTGACCATTTTCATCCATCGGTATGACGTGTGATGCAATAATCCTATCCGGATTATTGGGATCGACATCATACAGACTAAATGCCCCATAACCTTTTTTAGATTTAATTAATCCATTAGCTAACACCTCATCACCAGGAGGTAGAATTTCTGTCCATGCTCCACCTGAACCACGGCCATCATACCGCCAGACACGATCTAATGAATCTCCCCAACAGCGTGAGAGATATTCGGGATTTCCGGTCTGAACAAAAAATGAGTGATTGTAAATTTTTGGATTTACAGACATATTCACTAATTCATTAAATTCAATATCAACTTCTTCTCTAACAACTTTCACCCCACAAGCCTTATCGTTAAAAGTGGTAGGGTCAGTTGGAGACGGATCACCCAAAGGTGTCCATATAGTTGGATCTGCGGTAATATCACTAGTTAAATAAAGGCCTGTCGTCATTAATAACGCATATGAATTAACACCATATTGAGCTAAAGGTGAAGCAGGCTTAAATCCTACTATCCTTCCAGGTGGATAATTTGATGATTTGAACATTCCGATAAGATCAGTAGAAGGAAATGATTTAGAACCTGATAATGGTTGCGCAGTTTCAGCATCGTAAAAAGTGATCCTCCATGGGTCGGGATTAGAATAAATTCCGTTTATTCCTAATATGTAATTTGAGTCCCCAATAACTGTTACTCCATCCGCGCCTATTACATTATCCCAATCTGGATTATCAGAACCTGCATTGAAGGATACAAAATTACCATTATCTTGATTTGAAAAATACAAATTTTGAGAATCTCCAGGATTCTTAAATCCAGACATTCCCGTGAGCCACAAAGCATGAGGAGAAACAAAAGGTTGATCCCAAATCGGCGTGTGACAATTTACAGTAGCTGCATTCCCAAATGAAACACCTGGACTATTTGTATTGTAATAAACTCCTCCGTCATTCGAATACAATATAGGACATGAATTAATAGATACTGTGGGATCAAACAGTATGGATCCAGCATCAGCATGTGAGCCTGCCTGTTGATCCACCCAAATAGAGTTATTAATTCCAGTATCATTACACCTGAAGTTGTCAACTAAATCATCGTAATTAATATCAGTCGGTAACGGAGTTGTACAAGATTTACTATATAGGCGTACATCACCGTACCATAAATCAAAAGTATTATTATCTATTTCATTAGTCTCAATAAATGGAACTCTTCCTTGTGGAACTGGGTCGGGTTCACCTATAGGAGAATCAAACCAACTGGCACCCCCATCAATCGATGTATAAATGCTAGTTCCCACAACTGAAAATAAAACGTTAGGCTCATGAGGAGATACTGCGATTGAACAAACCCCTCCCGGCAATCCCAAAGATGGGTCAATACTTGTGCTCCAAGAAAAACTATTAGGAATTTTCCTAAAATGGCCTTCTTCACCGCAAACATCAACTATTCCGTTATCATGTACTACAACATCCCATATTTTAGTAGGTTGATGCATTGATTTTAATAATGGAGTACTCATCCAAGGTATATTTTTATCAAGAAGTTTATTAACATGATCTGCGGGAGGGTCTATGAATTCCCATGTAATCCCCGCATCTTTTGTAACTGCCAAACCACACGCAGTGCCGATATAAACTTCATCGGAATTAGCAGGATTTATACTAATCCCCATTGCTGCAAAATTCCCTTGCCCCCAAACATATTGATTTTCAATAATACTTCCATCATCTGATTCGTCAAATTTACTATCTTCATTAGTCCAATTAGTTGATTCGCTCTCAAAATTATTAGAATATGTACTAGCGATACTTGGACAGAAATCCATGTCTGGTCTTGAAGAAAGGGGATTAACCCAAGTTACTCCTCCATCGCTACTGACACTGATCCCTGACAAAGAATCTACTTTACCATCATAAAATGAAGTGGCATAAATTTTATTAGGATCATCCGGAGAAACTTCAACATCCCAAGTCGCAACTGGAACATGTGAATCTACATGAGACCAAGTTAACCCAACATCATTACTTTTAAATAAGCCACCCCATTCCGAGGCAGCAAAAGTTACTGAACCATCAGATGAAATCCCCAACCCGTTTATTCTGCCTCCACTTGCCCCACTAGAGCTACCTAAATCAGATTGATCAGGACTTATATCGTCAGATGAGATCACAGAAGACAGCAATAAAAACAAAGAAGCCGCTAAAAGCGAAGCAAATAAATATTTAAAAATATCTTTATTAGTATTTAAATTAAAATAATTCATCTATATCACTCATCTTTAAGATCAGCTACGCATACTGTAGCTGTAATCATTTGACTTGGAGTTGCCACAACCCGTCCATCTATTGGGCCAACCAATCTCCATCGGTAATTTATACCAGCTTCAATACCTTCTACAATAATTAAATTCCTGACTGATTCTTCATTTTCAGATACATCAAACCAAGTAACATCTAAATTCGGCAAAGTACTATTACGTAATAGGTCAGGGTCATCTAAATGTATACTTTCAAATAGGGCTCTAGAGTTACGAGAAATATCCAGTGAAACGAACGATTTTGGTATAAAGCCTATTCTAGATCCGTAATGGGTAACATCTAATCTCATTTGACTTGGAGTCATGGAATTAGATACCCAGCTTATATTAGCTTGTGGTGTGCGTATCACATTTGGATTACATGTCTGGATTATATTTAAATTTTCAACCAAATCGTTTGAGACGTTGAAATCAGGGTACTCTTGAACTTCATCTGAAGGCCTAGGAGGTGCAACCCAATCTGACATACCTTTTGTTGACGTAGAAATGTCACGATCACGTATACTTATAAGCCCATCCCCAATTGAACGATCGGATATATCTCCTGTTGCTAGTTCAAAAGGATCTTCAGAATCTTCTTCAGTATTCTCGGTAACAGATACACAAGAAATAATGAAAAGAGATGTTATTAAAAGTAATAAAAACTTAAGATTCATACGTGTAAACCATCGCTTAACTACTCGAAATTTTAATCGAAAACAATAATCAAGACAAGTTTCCGTGACTGAAGCTACTCTTATGAGGATTATGGTTTCATTGTTTAAAAAATAAAATCAGTCGCAATACCATTAATATCTGTAGAAATGCGGATGGAATTTAATTTATAAAATCTAAAAAAATTGTGTACTTAAATATTCTGATAATTACCTTCTAGATTCCGAAGACCTTATTTGAATAGGAGAACATGAAGAGTTATTATCATCCCTATATTCAGAGACTTCATTTCGTTGATCAACAATAGCGCAAATATAATAATTGCCAGACCTAAGTCTACTTGGAATTTTGATATTATCTAATAATTTAGAATAATTATGTTGCTCTCCTGCAGCCAATGGGATCATATTGGGATCATTTTTCAAATAAATTCTATCTAAAACAAGGTCTCGGTCGGAAATCCTATCATCTGCTGAAAGATAAATGGTAATGTCAACATTTTGAGTTTTTACTGCTCCAGCATTTTTAAGCACAAGATTTACTTTTTTAGTTATATCGTCACCAGGTGATGCAGTTTCAGTAGATGTAATTTTTATTTCAAAATCTACTAACGCTGTAAGCTTCCAGACTCCTCTTCCTTGAGTCCCAATATATACATTTATAACTTCTTCAGAAAAACCTTCTACATCGTGCTCAAAATGAGCAAATCTTGGTCTAGGAATATGAGGATGGTCATCAGATGGAGTATAAGGATCAGTTAATAAAGTCCATTTTTCACCTGAATCAGTACTAACAAATACTCCTGCATCCGCAGCTCCAGCTATAATAATGTCATCATCATAAGGATCAAATTCGAGCAAAGAAGGTTGAAAATATCCTGGAGCGAATTCGCTAAATTTTGTAGGTCCCCCCAATCCTGTATAGGGTTTAAATTGACCGTCTCCAGACATTTTCTGATCTAAACCTGAAAGGATTTCCCAAGTAGCTCCACCGTCTTCTGTCATCACCATTCGAGTTTCAAATTCTCCAAGAGAATCGTCTAAATTACTATCGTAATACGCCTGTAGCAATTCAAGCATCTTGTCATTATTTTCTATGACGTTTCCACTTTTATCAATTGGAATTATTTGTGATGCTATTATCCTGTTAGGATTATTCGGATCGACATCATACAAGCTAAATCCGCCGTATCCTGGTTTAGCTGCGTAAACTCCCCTTTTAGTCATTTGATCGCCTGGTGGATGAATTTGTGTCCAATTCCCTATATTAGGATCAATACCATCAAACCTCCAAATACTATCTATTGAATGTCCCCAACATCCATTTGACGTCATCTCTGGTGTCGTCTGTATGAAAAATGAATATTGCTCAATTAATATAGGAATATTATTGCCAGTCAAAATATTATCTGCAAACTCAAGAGTTTTAATATCTTTTGAAACTTTAAGTCCACATTCACCTCCAGATCCAGGATTACCCAAACTGAGCCATTGGACAGGATCCACAGTAATATCTGGAGTTATATTTAGATTAGCTGTAGTAAGGAGAGCGTAAGAATTAGGACCGTACTGAGCAATTGTATCCTGTGGCTTAAACCCAATTAGAGCTCCAAAAGGAGGGTAATTAGAAGTTTTCAACCAAGAGCCATTACCCAGCCCCACGCCGAAAGATCCTGCAGTAGAAGGGAATGAAAGGTCTACTCCTTGAGGGTCTTTAAATTGTATGCGCCACTGAGGGCCTGGGCTGAAAGATCCTCTAATTCTAAGGACTTTCTCTGAATCTCCTATAATATCGAATGCGTCAGCTCCAGACGAATTCCTCCAGTCTGGTTTATCTGAATCAGCATTATTTGTTTCAAAAATACCTACATCTTGACTGCCAAAATACAAGTCTTCACCATCTCCGGGTTTTTTAAACCCTGACATTCCCATTAGCCATAATGCATGTGGAGTAATATCTGGTTCATCCCAAACTGGGTCATGGCAAGTATCAGAAGAGGTAAGTGTGTTGTAAAACACTCCCCCATCATTTGAAAATAAAATGGGGCATGCATTTGTAGATTGTGTAGGATTAAATACTAAAGCCCCAACATCCCAGTGGGCTCCTTCTTGATGATTAATCCAATTAGAACCCCAACATCTAAAATTATCTAATGAATCAACATCCAAAGCATCTGGGGTAGTACAAGTACGAGCATATAACTGTGTATCTCCGTACCAAAGGTCAAAACTATTTGCATCTCTTTCGTTAGTTTCTACAAATGGGATCCTTCCTTGAGTGCCAGCAGGTTCATCAAGGTCGAACCAGAACGCCCCACCATCTAATGATTGGTAAAGAGATTTTCCAACGGAAGCAAACAAAACATCAGGTTCGTGCGGTGATACTGCGATAGAGCATCTTCCACCGGGTAACCCGAATCCATTTTGAATATTGGTCGACCAAGTATCATTATCAGACAAACGCCTAAAGTGTCCATCTGCGCCGCACACATCAACAATACCATTATTATGGACTACCACATCCCAAATTGCCGCAGGTTGATGAACAACGTCTTCCGATGCAGTATCAGGTAAAACAAAAGGGTCTTCGAATTCCCACGTTAACCCTGCATCTCTTGAAATAGCTAACCCACACCAGGTTCCTATATAAACTTCGTTAGTATTATCAGGATTTATATAAATTCCCATAGCACCAAAATTTCCTTCTGGCCATGGATTACCTGATAAATTAGTAAACTTATTAGAGTAGGATTTATTTTGCTGATAGATTACGCCTGAACAAAATTCTTCTGACGGCGTAGCTGTAGGAGGATTTATCCAAGTTGCACCTCCATCTGAGCTAACACTTATTCCTGATAAAGAATCAATTTTCCCATCAAAAAAAGAGGAAACATATACTTTATCTTGGTCTGTAGGAGAAATCTCAACATCCCAAGTAGCAACTGGAACATGTGAACCCAGATGGTCCCAAGTTAATCCTGCGTCATAACTCTTAAATATCCCCCCCCACTCTGAAGCAGCAAACGCAATCTGTCCATTAGAAGAAATCCCAAGTCCATTTATTCGTCCTCCACTACCACCGTGTTTTTTTTCTACATCACCTAAATCAGATTGGTCAGGGCTAATATCTGTAAATGCACAAGAAACAAAAAATAAGAACGCCGAAGCTATAATTGACATTGCGACTAAATACTTAAAAATGTTCTTACTGAAAAGTCCATTCAAATAATTCATATTCTATTCTTCCTCTTCAATAAGGTCGGCAATGCAGGTTTTGCCAATTAATCTTCGACTAGGAGTAGCAAAAATTTCATCTCCTACATATCCAACTAAACGCCATTTGTAAATAATTCCTGGATCTAATCCAGAAACTGTTAATTCAGTTATAGATTCATCTGAATTAAATTCCAAAACAGACAAATCAGGTAAGGTGGTATTGGTTATAAATTCTTCGTCTGCTGAATATATATTAGTAAATCGTAGAATTTCTTGTGATTGGGATACATCAAGTGACAAATAAGAATTTCTACTAAATCCTAAAGATCCATAATGTGTAACATCTAATCTCAAATTTTCTGGAGTTAGAGAAGAAGGTACCCAGGTTAAATTTGCTACTGGAGTCCTTATGACATCTTGATCACAGTCCGTAACAGCGTAAAAATCTTGAACTAATCCATCAAAGACCTGATAGTCTAAATATTCTTGTATCGGTTCCGTAAACTTGGGTGCCACAGGTGTTTCAGACCTAGAATCAGACGTATCGTTAGTAATATTATCAACTCTTATATCTTCCGTTTGAATATCAGAGACTACTATATCGCCTGTTGCAAACCCAAAAGGATTTCCTGCAGTTTCTTCAGTGTTCTCTGTATCTGCTAAGCACGAAATAATAAATAAAGACATTATTAAAAGTGACAAAAACTTCAAATTCATCATATTAAACCATTGATTAAAACATCGTTTCACTAATCGGAATCTTAATTCAAACCCATAAGGAAGACAAGCTTTACAAAATCATGAATCTAAATACCTATTTTCTCTTTGTGCAATATCTCTTCATATATTAGAATCA
>PBDP01000008.1 GCA_002718095.1 Chloroflexota bacterium | reverse complement strand
AGATTTCGTAGCTAAAATCAGCATTTCGGACCGGTAGCTCAGTTGGTAGAGCATCCGACTCTTAATCGGACGGTCGTGAGTTCGAGCCTCACCCGGTCCACCACAAATTTGTCCATATCGTAGCTAAATAGTAATCTTTTTGAACACTAGTGGTGATTATCTTATGTATATTTTAGAATTGTCTGTGAATTTTAATACGTTATTATTTGAGTTCACACTAAAGACTTCTACTTGAAGTGATCTGTTTCCTAAATGACTTATTAGTAACCTACCTAATAAGTCATCTCCTAGAATATTCCCAGAATCAGAATACATTTTATATTCTATTTCATTAGAAACTTTTCCAATTGTTGCAATATCTGGTCCTTCTAATCGGAATACACCCCAAGCTTTATTATATATATTTTCATCAATACCAATATTACGACCAACTGATAATATTTGATGATCTGGATATATATGATGATATCCAATAGCTAAATGGCCTGCCCAGTAATCACTTTCTAATTTATTTTCATCTAAATAATCAGTTCCTTCTAGAAACCAATTTCCAATAATCTTTCCTTCAATATCATAATCTATTTTACCGGATAACGGTTCTTTAATTCTCTTAACTTTGCTAAGTAATAATTCTTTGTCATCAGAGTTGAAGTATTGAAAAGGATCTACAGTATGGATTTTCCATGGCTCTGCTTGTCGATATCGTTCAGGATTTAAAAATCCATCAAGTATCATATTACTGTCGTGAACACTCCAGTCAAGAATATTGTCTCCAAATCTGGCTATAGGATCACCTGTATTTAATTTTATGGCTGAATTTAGATCAGATGCAGACCAACTATCACCTAGATTTATTTTGCCGGTACGCTCAATTATTGTTGGATGCAATTCACCTAAATGAATAAATACTGTCATAAGATTACATGAATGCATTATTAATATACGATGATCAGGAACAACAGAATAATCATTTTCTTGTCCACTGTATTCACCATATAAATATTGATCGTTTTCTTGCCTTGTGATGCGAACAATATGTCCTGATGAAGGTGAGAGGATAAAATACTTATTGTCTTCTGATATTGCATCTGGATTTCTTTTTATGTATAGATGGTCGGTTGGAGTAACATGCCCACTACCAGCATTAAGTTTACCCATAGGTTCAATCTCCTCGATTAATCTTATGGGATAAAATTTTGAAAAATTATTTTTACTATTATTTGCACATTCGTATTCATTAAAAAATGAGTCTCTCAGGAGTGTATTTTTATTAGTATCTGAAATTTGATCAGGTGATTTTTTCGTAAACTCTATAAAAGACATATCTATTTCAGATGTGGTTTTGTCGCAAGTATCACCTTGACATACTTCTAACGTTATAACAGCTCTAGGGTTTGGGGTTTCAATTTGAAAATTAAAATTTGAAGTTCCAGACATAGTTTTAGAAGTTACGTTTGATGACCACTTTAACACTGCATTTTGTGAATATGACTTAGCTTTACAAGATATTGTATTTTTATTTTCATGCAAAATACATTCTACATTTACATTTCTTTCGGATAATTTTTCTTCATTTTGTGTTTGAACTATGCCTATGTTTTCGATCGAATCGATTTGAACTGTGTCTATGGTTTCAATGGGGTCAATTTGGATTATTTTATGATTTTCAACTTGCTCACTATTTGTACTAGAACAAGAAATAATAAACAGAAGAAATGTAAAAACAAAAAATTTTGACATCAGAAAACGATATAACCTTTTAAATAAAATCGGATAATATTTATTTGATAATAAGAATATATTATGTGTCATTATAAGATAATAAGCAAAAATAAATATTATTCAAAAATCGGACGGTCGTGAGTTCTAGCCCACCCGGTCCACATTGCTTACCATTCAGTACAAGTCCCTGAAAGCAATTGCCCTCCAATCGCGGGGTCAAAGTCTCCGTAGTAAATAATTCTTTCACCGTTCGGCAACATGAGCACTTCGGGGTCGTTCCCGAAGTAGAGACCAGTATAAGCTTCATCAGTAAAAGTTAAACCGTCGACTGATGTAGCGCGCCAGAGACCATCAGGGGCACTACCTTGCGAAGCTTGGAACTTGCCATAGAACAGCGAAACTGATCCATCAGGTGCAACCACTGGGAATGGGTGCTCAGCCGATTCCGTGAGATATGTAGCACCTTCTCCCAGACGCCATCCGGGGTCCACTTTCCATTCAAGGAGGTCAGTAGAGGTAGCGCTGCCGGAACGTTTCCCTCCCGGTCCCGTACCTGGAACTGCCAAAGTAGAATAATACATCCGCCATAGTCCTGGCTCGACCTCGACGATAGACGGGCTACTGATGGCCGGTAAACCGGCGGCTTGAGCCGTCAAACGAACGCCTGGATCTTTGATGAAATTGAGACCGTCGTCGCTGGTAAATGAGGCAATCTCCTTGACCTTGCTTACATACATCCTCCATCGTCCGTCTGGAAGACGCCAAACTCGCGGCTGTCCCGCCTCAGTGCCCGGAATCCGTACCCCTGACTCTTCAGAAAATACTCGGCCGTTGTCGGACACGGCGCTGACAATTCCGATTTCTTGAGCAAAGGCGTAAAGACGAATACGTCCGTCATCAAGAATGGTGGCTGTCGGATCAGCGATCGGTTGTCCGATAGCCACACCGAAGGCAGGAGGTTGGTAAAAGACACCATGACTAATGCAAATAGTTGGCCCGTCCCAAACAGGATCCGACGGTTGAATTAGTTGTCCAGGTTGCATCACTTGTCCTGGTTGTATAGGAGGCTCACCAGGTAGAGGAGGTAAATTTTGTTGTCCTGGTTGCATAGGAGGCTCACCAGGTAAAGGAGGTAAATTCTGTTGTCCTGGTTGTATAGGGGGCTCACCGGGCAGAGGAGGTAATTTTTGTTGTCCCGGTGGCAGAGGGGTTTGTTCAGTGATCGTCGGTGAAGGAGCAGTGCTAGTGACTGGTACGACGGTTTCTGCATCACTGTTACACCCTAAGGCTAGTAATAGGAATGTCAGAATAACAACGTACTTTCTCATGGCCGTTAGTATGTCACTATCTTGTGATTAACGCAAACTTAACAGTGATGTCGATTTCAGACTCTAAACGGAACCTTTAATATATGAAATAGATTCTTTAAAATATTTAATAGCAGAATAAAATCCTAAGGTTGTTCCAATCATTAGAATTAATATACTGAACTCATAGTAGTAAGACATATTTACTATAGGAGCAGCAATCACCAAACTAATGCCTGTCATTTGAATAATTGTTTTTGCTTTCCCAAATGAAGATACTGCTAATAATTTATCTTTAGAGGATGTCGCTATCCATTCCCGTAAAGAAATAATAAAAATCTCTCTAGAAATAATTAAAATAGTTAGAATGAACAAAATATTTGATTCTCTATGGTAAACCAGAGATATTAGTACTAAGAAAACCAAAAATTTATCTGCTATAGGGTCTAAAAATGCTCCAAACTTTGACTGAATATTTCGTCGCCTAGCAAGAGCTCCATCCAAAGCATCGCTTAAAGATGCTAATACGAATAAAATAAGAGCAATTAGAACAGCGTAACCTGAACTTAGAAACAATAGCCCTGATGTTATTATGGCGATGATAAATCTAGAAAATGTCAAAAGAGTAGGTATGCTATTCATCATTTAGTAATTAATCTTCCTATTTGAACTAAAGGTAATCATTTATCTTGCGTTATTTTGCTAATAATATTGCGCCCAATACTCCAGCATTATCTCCTAAATACGGAGGAAGTATGTAACTATCTATGTCACTTATTATTTCGTCCATATAAACATAATTATTTAAAGACTTAAGAGTTTGTATTCTCACGTCATCTATAAGCCCTTCATGATTTAAAACACCCCCACCTAACACAATTCTTTGAGGGGACATGCTTAGTATTAAATTCGATATCGCTATGCCTAAATATTGAGATTCAAATTCCCAAATAGTTTTATCATGATTGGTGATGTTTTCTTTCAATCTTTTTTCTATGGCTTTTCCAGAAGCTAATCCCTCCAAGCAGTCTCTGTGATATTCACAAACACCTTCGAAATTATCGTTACTGTTTCTAGGGATTTTCATATGTCCCATTTCAGGATGACTTAGTCCGTGAATTAATTTGCCATTTAATATGGCGCCACCTCCTATACCGGTCCCAACAGTAATGTATATGACATTATCTTTATTTTTTGCATTTCCCCATTTGTGTTCTGCTAAAAGTGCTGCATTGACATCTGTATCTATATTTACTGGTATATCTAAGCTGGATTTGGTTATTTCTAAAATATTTACATTACGCCAATCTTTTTTTGGGGTTGTTGTAATCATTCCATATGTTGAAGAATTTTTGTCTAAATCTACCGGACCAAATGAACCTATACCAATACCTGTAATGTTTTTGTGTGGTCTGAAGAAATTTATTACAGTTTCCATAGTTTTACGGGGAGTCGTAGTTAGAAAAGAGGTTTGGTCTTTTATATTTTCAGGAGAATTGCCGACTGCACATACAAAGTGAGTACCTCCAGCTTCAATCCCTCCCAATAAATTTTCCATAAATATAGGTCCGTATTTACCGAGAGTTTAGAAGGTCATTATATTCAACCCCCGCTTTAAACAATTCTATAGCTCCCTCGAATTCGTTTGGAAGTGTGCCGGGAAGATTCTCAAATATTTTTAAAACTGTGGGGGCGAATTGAGAATTGGTTAAATTAGTTTCTAGACCTGCTAGGGAATTATTAAAATCTAGCAATAATGATTCTGAAGGGTTTTCTACTTTATCTAAGTCTAAAGCATAGGCAACCCTAGCCACCCCTGTTAGACACACTCCAGATATTGTGATGCCTATTGCTAGACCTAATAAAGCTCCGCCTAGTTTATTGATTAGACTAGACATTCCTAATGTGCTTATTGTTAAAACGGGCATCAAAACTTTATATGCATAGCTTGAAATCCATAAAGATAAAATCAAGATAATTGCATACGCAATAACAGTTGTTACTGATTCATTAGTTATGGTACCTGATAAATATCCTCCTATTAACCCAGATAGTTGTCCTGCCAAAAGCCATCCTACGATGATTCCTAACATAGAGAATATTGCTTTAATTAATCCATATCTTATTCCATAAAAAGTTGAAATTGATACTACGATTAGAATAAACCAGTCAAAAATATTCATATTTACTCCAAAATTCTACCTCTTTCTTCTAGTGATATGGTTCTGCAATGGTCCATTTTACCGAATAAAGAATATCTATTTTTTGCAACTAAATCATAACACCAATCACGTATTTTTTGAGGNACTACNTATAATANAATTCCTGTTTTATATATACCNCCTAGATCTCGNATGATTTCTATAACTGCATTAGATTTTGAATATATNTTTTTATCTTTAAAATATATTACAGAATCAATATTTATGATTTCTGACTTATNTGTATTNATTTCATTGAAGAGTTTTTCTGCATATTTTGAATCTAGCNTGCTGTAGTAAAGCTTTTTGCGNCTATCTATCTTTAAAGATAAATCAATAAATTTATTACANAATATGCAATAGCCGTCNAAAAATACTATATTATGATAGTCCATCTTTACATAGTAAACTGAGTCGATAAAAAAAACATCTGAATATTTNCATATCAGATANTCAAATCAAGAGGATNCGTATGGGTGAGAATATATTCTTTAAGGAACTGAATGAAATAGCTTCCTGGATCTCTTCNGATGTTTTGTTNTGGAAAGCTTTATTNCTTACANTGATTTCATTTTTAGTTGGATTGTTAGGNGGCTTTGTCGGNTTAGCATTAGGNACTATCNGGCTTCCNGCTCTATTGCTTTTGGGCATGCCAGCATCTATCGCTGGNGGGACCAATATTATGGTTAGCAGTTTAACTGCTTTAACCGGATCAATTAAACATTGGAGAGAAGGAAGAGTTAACTTAAAGATAGTTTTAATAATGGGTATNCCTGCTTTTCTTGGAGCTTTTATAGGAGGCTTTATAAGTGGANTGATCTCAGAAGGTATTTTACTTATTTTNGCCGGANTACTTGTTTTCTGGCAAGGTGTAGAATTTTTGATTATTTATAGGGANAGAGTTAAATCAAAAAAAATATCAGGNCCTTTATTTGGAGCAGGNTTAGAGGATNCAAAAGGATTATTTACACCACCACGAATTGCTGCAGAATCTTTAATNGGATTAGGAGTTGGNCTTTTAGGTGGNGCTGTNGGGTTAATNCTTGGAAGTATAAGATTNCCNGCTATAGTACGAATNTTAAAAATTGACCCCAGAATTGCTGCNGGAACCAATTTGTTCATNGGTTTTTTTCTTGGCGCTTTAGGTTGGATTGGACATGCTACTCAAGGAAAAGTTGATTACCCTATATTAATTTTAATGGGTGTAGTGGCGATGATTGGAAGNTGGTACGGGGCTACNCTNACAGGTAAAGTGAATCTTAATACTCTTATATTAACTATGGGGTTTGTTTTAGTAGTCGTGGGATTTTTATTAGCCTATAAAGGTGTTCCTATAATTTAAAACTACACTATTACAGTTATACCTCTTGATTTGAATCTTGGGATATGGATTCTTCTGGTTTGTTGGTTGAATGCGTTACCTTCTATTACTAGGTGCCTCAATTTTGGTAATGAATTTAAGGGACTCAAGTCACGAATTTGATTATTGGCTATGCTTAACCATGCTAAATTTGTAGCTTTGGAAAGAGGGTCTATATTGCTTATTTCATTTTTGGATATGTTTAAAGAAGATAATGTTTTTAGAGTAGATAAATCTTCAATGTTCGACACTTGATTGTTTCCTAAATCAATCCATGATAACGATCGTAATGGTGAAAGGACGGATATATCTTTCACGTTATTATTTTCAATATTAAGAGATTCTAATTTTGACATATTAGATATGAATTTGATGCTTTCTAAACTATTATTGATTAAAGTTAGATCAGTTATGTTTTCTAATGCATATAANCCCTCTAATTCAATAGATTTGCAGTTTTTAATACGTAACTTTGTAAGATTGTTAAAAACTGAAATTTGAGAAAAGTTTTTGATATTGACGTTTTCAATATCAAATGTGACCAGATTTGGTAATTCAGCAATTTTAGACAGGTCTTCTATATGGGAATTTTTAAACTTTAAGGATCTTAAATTTTGTGCATATTGCAATCCATCTAAATCTTTTATTTTAACCGAATCAAATTTGCATTCTTTTATTGGAAGTAATAACTCTTCACTAATCTCACCGGTAGGGTGATTAATTAGTTTTCTTATTTCTAATTCTAAATTTTGATCAGGTATTTTAATTTTTTTGTTATGCATTGCAATGTTGGTAATGTAATATTGAAATTAGTTTCTAATAATACAGGAGGATATATGTCTGCGATATGGTTTGATTCGAATGATGTAGGAGATTCATTTGAATTTGGAGAAGTTCATGTTACAGAAAATGAAATATTAGAATTTGCTAAAAAATATGACCCTCAACCCTTTCACGTTGATGAAGTACAAGCAGGAAATAGTATTTATGGAGGNTTAATAGCAAGTGGNTGGCATACTATTTCAATGTGTATGCGCTTAATAGTTGATAATATGCTCATTCCTGATTCTGGATGTCTTGGATCTCCAGGAGCTGACAATNTAATGTGGTCTCAGCCTGTCAGNCCNGGTGATANCCTTAAAGTTAAAGCAGAGCTTTTAGAAAAAATACCTTCCAAAAGTAAACCAGATAGAGGGTTTTGGGTTATTAAATTTATTGCATTTAATCAAAATAATGAAGATGTTATGAATATGACAATAAAAATTTATTTGAGAAAACGTTAATGAAATAAGGTACAATCTAAANTTGTACAAACAATTGGGGGAGTGGCGGAATGGTAGACGCGCTAGTCTTAGGAACTAGTGTCGAAAGGCGTGTGGGTTCGAATCCCTCCTCCCCCACCATTTACTACAATCTTTTACCAGACCATTCCAGTAATTTGTGACTAAATTACAAAAGCTTTTTCTTTAGTATGCTATAGTCACCTAAATCACTAAATATTAGGAGGGGTGAATAATGACAGATAAAATGGTCAATGGAATATTGTTTATAGTTGCAGGTCTCGGATCAATTGCTGCTTATATTATTTTAGGTGAGACAGGAATTCTAGATCAATCTCATACAGAAAAAATTGCAGCTTACACATTACTTACTATTCCCTTAGCTTTTATGATGACTAGGAACATTGAAAAAATAATTTCATAGATGCTGGATTACTAATAATGATTGTTGGTTTGTCTATGGGTCTTGTTTCAGATGCCATAAATAGCTCAGGAGCAACAGGTGCTGACTCGACTTTATTTGGAGATGCGATAGCATGGACGGGGTGGTCTTCCATGTATCTCGGAATATTCATAACAGGAATAGGATATCTGAGAACTAACCTTTTTCCTCAATGGCTATCGGCTTTATTATCAGTTACTTCTTTTGCAATGTTTGCTTTTCTTGCTGTCTTAAATGGGGAACAATTACTAAGTAATGGTGAGAACATTATCCCACCTCTATGGATGATTAATAGTGTGGTTCTAGTAATATTAGGTATATTTACTATGAGAAGGTCCGACTGAGTTATAGATTCATTTAAATAATATAACTAAAAGATTGGGATATTAAAATTGAGGTTGGGGAATTTATTCCCCAACCCCGTGCATTAAGAGTAATAATTTCAGGAAGCTTACTGCGAATAAATTTACTAAAAAATACTAGTCTTAATACGACTGATACATAAATTAAATAGTTTGACTATTTATCCAAGCCCATTCTTTTCAATTTCTGCAAGNTCTTTCTTNCCGATTATCCTGAAAACNTTNGATGTTGGGTCTTCAGCAGCAACACCNTGAACAGCTTTCCTTCCGTTTTTCAAAGTAANCACTTNNGGATTAGCTATCTCTACTGTTTTTCTTAATTTAACACTGTATGCTGTTAGTTTCATAATAAAAACTCCTAAAATTGATTAAATAAGAATGGGAATCATTCTCATTTTTTATAAATTATCATTACTGAAATATTTTTGTCAACAGGTATTAATGTATAATATTCTTCCTTTATTTATTATAAAATTGAATTAGAGTCGTACTAGGCGGGGAGTTAGCGGTGCCCTGAACCCGTAATCCGCTCCAACGGGGCTTAATTCCAATCGGAGGACTTTGGTAAGTATCCACTACTTGTAATTAAAATGTTGAAAGTTGGGTCCTGCGCGGCAAGAGCTTGTGAATCCCGTCAGGTTCGGAAGAAAGCAGCGGTAANCGATGANTNTTGGGTGCCGTAGGGAAGCCTGACTTGAGTTCTAATTATAGGATATGTTGTTTGCTATCGTTCGATGTGAGGTGTACGGCTCGTTTTAATAATTGGTTTGTAATTTATGAATAATCATTTAAATCCTAAAAAAAGCCTTGGTCAACATTTTCTTTATGATCAAAATATAATAAATAAAATAATCAGTGCAGCAGATATAGCTCAGAGTGACAATATATTAGAAATTGGGTCTGGTAGGGGACATCTTACTGAAGCTTTAATGAATACGGGCGCCCAGATCACTTCATTAGAAATAGATGATGATTTGTATAATTATGGTTTGCAACGATTTAACGATGCTACTAATGTTCAAATTTTACACCTAGATGCGATTGATTTTGATTCTGCAGATTTCTTTAATAAACCTTTTAAATTGATTGCTAATCTACCTTATAACGTAGCTTCACGCCTATTGAGGAAGTTTTTATTTTCAGATCCGCACCCTGATCTTTCTATTGTTATGTTGCAGAGAGAAGTGGCTAAAAATATAGTCTCAAATCCTAATAAAATGAATATACTGAGTTCNACATTTCAAACTATTACNGAAACTGAATTATTATTTAACGTTAANCCCACATCTTTTATTCCTCCCCCCAAAGTTTATTCTTCTGTTGTAAAACTTAAATTTAAAGATAATCCATTGNTCGAAAAATCTGANCTAGATGATTTTTTTAAATTTGTGTTAGCNGCATTNNNTGCTCCAAGGAAACAAATCAAAAATTCACTTTCTTTAGGNTTAAAAATGGACTCTGACGTTGTTGAAAAAATACTAAATAACATTGATATATTANCAACTAGACGTCCGCAAACTTTTNCAATTTTTGAATGGAANCTTTTATTTGATTCATTTAAAGGTNAGGTANTNTAAGATTTTAATGCTTACTTCTAANTCATATGCAAAAATTAATCTTTCATTGGAATTGTTAAATAAACGTGACGANGGGTTTCACAATATTTCATCTATCATGCAAACGATATCATTAAACGATATCATTTCAGTATCTTTATCTGATCAAATGNTAATAGATTCGAATACNGATTCAATACCTTTGGAAACTAACTTAGTTTATGTAGCTGCTCAAAAAATGAAGGAAAAATTTAATATTNATNAAAATGNTCATATTAAATTAACAAAAAANATTCCTATGTCTTCTGGTTTAGGTGGAGGTAGNAGTAACGCAGCAACAGTTATTAATTTATTAAAAGAATTATGGGATATTAAATGCTCAGATCAAGAGTTACTAGATTTGGCATCCAGTATTGGGTCAGANGTACCATTNTTTTTAANTGGAGGTACTGCTTTTGTATCTGGTAGAGGTGAAATCATAAATCAACTTCCTGATGTTCAAAAATTTAACTTGATCCTTATAACCTTTAAGGACTTTATAAAAGATAAAACGGCTACTATGTATTCGAATATACAATTTGAACATTTTACGTCTGGAGNAATCACTTCAAATCTCAAAGATAAAATANTAACTGGAAAGANATTAAATAATGAAGATTTATTTAATGTCTTTGATTTGATAGTTCCAAACTATATTCCTAATCTTAAGAATATTATAAAAANTCTTAAGAATNTAAATTTTGAGNAATTCCATCTNGCAGGTAGTGGNCCCAGTTTNTTTTTTATAATTCACGATTTGNAAAAAGCTGAATATGTTCAAAAAGAATTAATAAATATTGATTATTTAGATTCATTTGTAATCCAATCTCATAATCAATCAGTGAGATAAAATGTTAGATTTAATTATTGCAGGTGCTGCGTCAGGGCTTTTATTTGGCTCATTCTTTATCACTTTTACTTGCCTTTTGATATTCTTTCTTTATAAAGATGGAAATCCTGTGATTAAGAAAATGTTGGAGTCTTCAACTCCTACAAAATTTGTGATGTCGATAGTGATTTTTTCAAATCCAACTTTTGCTGCTTTAGGGATTGTTTTTGCATATATATTTTTACTATTTGAAGAAATGAATTCTTTGGGGATCTTATTTGTTCCAAATATCTTTTACACAATATTTGTTACGATTTTAGCTATACCTATATTGCTTTTATCGGTTAAAGTTGTTAGATCAAAATATTGGTTAATACTCTCTTGTTTTTTTGTATACTCGATACTTTTTGGTATTTTAATTCCTTTGTTAATCATTTAAGAGTTTTTTATGAAATTTGATTTACATGTACATACGGTTTTTGGGAGTTCAGACAGTAATCTGACCATTGAACAAGTAATATCAGAATCAAACCGTATTGGATTAGACGGACTCTGTTTGACTGAACATGGTGGGGGATGGACATCTGATAAAATTTCAGAATCGTTTAAAAATTCTGGATTGGTTGTTATTCCAGCTTTGGAAGTTAATACTGAAATGGGACACGTTATTGCTATAGGAATAACGTCTCATCTACCAGGAATTCACAAAATAGATGTTTTGAGAAAAGTTATTGATGAACATGATGGAGTTTTGATATCTGCTCATCCTATGAGGAATTTTTTCAATAAACCTCCTTATGATTCGAATCTGATTTTTCGAGATTTTGACCGCAGACCCGATTCGATTTTAGAAATTGCTAACCATGAACTTTTTAATTATGTTGATTTTATTGAAGTTACAAACGGTGCCAATACATCTGAAGAGAATAACCTTGCATTTAAGATAGCCCAATCATTAAATAAAAAAGGGACAGGTGGAAGTGACGCTCATTCCATTCAAGGAATCGGTAAAAGCGTTACTGTTTTTGATTCTAAAATTAATGACACTGCTTCTTTGGTAAAGAATCTTAAAGTCGGAAATTTTTATCCTGCAGAAAGATTGAACAAAGGATGCCTTACTCCTTTTACTAAATAAAACACCTGTATTTTGCTATGATTTATTGAAGACTAGATATATCTTTCTGACTGTAAATCATCATTTTATATAGGCAATCATATGTCAGAGCTTATAAAACAAACTTTAAAATCGTCAAACCAAACTGATCCTGAGTTATCGGATTTATTTGATGATGATACGGAGGATGCTGGTAGCTTAATGTCAGCTGTATATCTTGTCTTGGAAGATGATATGTCTGTTCAAGGTGCTATGGATCATGTCAGGAATCAAAGTTTGGAAAAAAATATTGATGAGATTTCATATATTTTGGTTGTAGATTCAGAAGGGATATTAAAGGGCGGATTAAATGTTTCTCAACTTGTTATCTCAAAACCTACTGAGATGATAACGTCTGTTATGTATCCTGACATTATTTCAGTATCTGCAGATACTGACCAGGAACAGTGTGCTTTGATAATGGAAAGGTACAACCTATTGACTTTAGCTGTTACTGATTCATATGGCAGATTGGAAGGAATAGTAAAAATTGAAGACATGATAGATGTGTTTCAAGATGAGGCAACTGAAGACATGTATAAAATGGTTGGAGTTGATGAAGAAGAAAAAATATTAGGACCATTTTTGACTTCTGTTAAAGGTAGATTCCCTTGGTTGTTTGTTAATCTTATAACTGCTGGACTAGCAGCGGTGGTAATTATTGTTTTTGAATCTACATTAACTAAGGTAATTGCATTAGCTGCCTTTTTACCAGTTATTGCTGGGCAGGGGGGTATTGTTGGTACTCAAACACTTACGCTTATGGTCAGATCTATGGCGTTAGAAGAAATTTCTCATGAGGATACAAAAAAATTATTAATTAAAGAACTATGTTTAGGGTTAGTGCATGGATTTATATTAGGCCTGATAGCAGGAATCGTGTCATATTTTTGGCAAGAAAATATTTACCTTAGTTTAGTAATTGGGTTTTCTATGATGGGCAACCTAGCTGTCGCAGGTATAAGTGGAGTTGCACTACCAATATTTTTGCGAGCAATGAAGCTTGATCCTGCCTTATCTTCAGCTGTTGTTGTAACAACTGTTACAGATGTTGTTGGATTTTTGATATATTTGGGAATGGCGACTTTAGTTATTAATTTAATAATCTGATTTAGGCAATATTTAGATTTTCCAGTAACTTAAGACTACGTAATTGAATTGACTTACTTTGACACCAAATGTAATTTCCAATGTAATAACTTATTATTGAAATTATAAAGCCACCCAATATATCACCCGGGTAATGTACCCCAACGTAAATACGTGATAAAGACATTAAAGCTGCAAGCGTAAATATAGATAGGAATGTTTTTGTCCATATTCTGCTATAAAATCCTAGGGCTAAACCTATAGATCCAGCACACGCATTTGAGGGAAATGATGAATCAGTTGGCATGTAGAATAATAAATTAACATCATTGGAGACAAAGGGTCTTTCCCTGAATAAAATTTGATTAAGTAATAAGATAAAAGCATTTGCAATTAGCATAATTATGATAGCTTTTAATACGTGCCTCTGTGAAGANACTTTTACTTCTGTATTAGCAAATCCAATCCAATGAAATAGTAATATCAACCCTATAGAAACAGGTACAAAGTAGTCACTTGCAAATATAAGTGCTATTTCGTCTATTACTGTTACTTTTCCAGCTAGAGAATTCAATATATCAAAAATTTTTAAATCAATTTTTTGGAATGTTTCCATTTTAATATTTGTAAATTAATAAAGCTGTAATTTGATAAAGCATCAATTCCGTTGATACCCTTTAAATCTGAAATTGATATTTCAGATTTACTATAAAGTGAAGTTAATAAACAGGTAATTATAAATGTAACTACGCATGTAAATGAAAATATTAAAAATTGCTCATTGGCATCTAAGCCACCTTCATAATCATTTATTATTCTATTTTCAGAGTAAATGAATATTATTGCTGATGTGGGAATAAGTATAAATGCACATAATTTTGTTACGAATTTATTTTTAATTATTAGTAGCCTATTAAGGCCAGATTTGATAGCTGCTAATTGAATCACAGCGATTGAAGATACAAATACATATATAAAATAGTCTAATGGAAAATTTATCATTTTAATGATTTAAAGCACTAGTACACCAGTGAATATAATCTTTATGATTGCCTCTTATCGCTTGTTGATAAATCTCATCAATCTTAGAAGTTATTAAGCCTTTGTTGCCATCGCCAATAATTCTATTGTCTAAACGTCCAATGCCTTGTATATGAGCCGCTGTTCCTGTCAAAAACACTTCATCCGCTAGGTACAATTCACTTCTTCTTATTCTACGTTCTATAATTTCTAAGCCTAGATTAGATCTCGCTATCTGAATAGCTGAATCTCGAGTTATGCCAGCCAAATTACTGTCTGATACGGGAGGAGTGTAAATATGGTTATCTGCTACCACAAAGATATTTTCTCCTGATCCTTCAGAAACAAATCCATCTTGTGTCAGCATTATAGCTTCATCGAAACCTGCAAGAGTGGCTTCTGTTTTTGCTAGTATCCCATTAACATATGTTCCTGATATCTTTAACCTTGGAGGCACATTTGTATCATCAACTCTTCGCCAAGAAGAAGTGCAACAATTTAAAGCCCCATCAGTTTCTAAGTATTGTCCAAATGGAACCATTATTAATGTAAAATCACTGCCAATTTCTTGTAATTTCAAATTTGCGACTAATTCGTCACTTTTGTAAGCTAAAGGTCTAATATAAAGATCTTCTTGATAGCCACATTTTTTTATAAGTTCTAATGTTATTTGGCATAATTCTTCAACACTGTAAGGTATGTCTAACATTAACATAGAACATCCTTGTTTCATTCTTTCGTAATGTTCTTGCATACGAAAAACATATAATTCTTTTTGGTCTTTATTCCAGTTGCCTCTTATTCCTTCAAAAACTGCTGTCCCGTAGTGTAACGCGTGAGTCATAACATTAACTTGAGCTTCTTCTATGGGTAATATCTTACCTTTGAAAAATGCTAGGGAACTAGACATATTGGATATCTCCTTCTGAGTTAATTAACTTATGCTTCATTGCTTGATGTAGCTATCCATTTATTAGCTTTTGCTAGTTTTTCTATAACTATTTTATTAACATTTTTAGGAAAAGGTGTTAATGCCCAACGATTTCGTAGAGAGGAAGATATTTTTTCTGAATTAATTGGTTTATTTGAAGCTGCCAATACTTCACGAACCACTCCTTCATTCATTGACGTGTGAATTGAGATGTAACCATCTTTTAGGGAACAGCATTTTGATATTTGCCTAATCATGCTCATAATATCTTTTTTAGATGAGACTTCTTTATCTAAATTTTCTTTGTTGCAGTCCGTACACATGCGATCCACAATATTTAACTTCGTTGTTTCAAAAGAGAAAGTTTCATACTCTATTGTCAAATATAAAGGTAAATCTTGTTTTTCCATGTCACTTGTCTCTTCAATTTCTTGTTGGGAACTTTTTTTTCTAGTTATCATTTNTNATCTCCTCNGGCCAATCTATCATAATTACATCGACGTTGTCTCCACTATTTTTTGAATTTTCAGTTTCAGGACATATNGCTANACCATTTGCGTAGGCCATAGAACTTAAAATATTTGATCCTTGTGCNCCACTTGTTTNTGCTAAATANGTNTTGTTTTCTTGCCATACTTTAACACGGGCATAAACTCTTCGTGANTCATAATTTTNAATAGAATCTTTCAAAGTAGCTTTTATTATTGGNCGNGATATGTATTTTTTACCTANCATTTTTCTTATTGCGGGTCGGCAAAATTGNTCAAATGCAACAAATGCACTTACAGGNTTACCNGGTAANCCAATNAGTGGAGTTCCNGAGNTTAGTAAACCAAATGCTAAAGGCTTNGCAGGTCGCATACGGACTGACCAAAAGTTTAATTTCCCTTTAGAAGACANGACATCTTTNACNATATCATAATCTCCCTTTGAAACACCNGCAGAAGTTATTACTAGATCACTATTTTGAGCCAATTCTATAGCTTCATTTANTGAATCTATGTCGTCTTTNATTATCCCTAAAGANTTAGGNATTCCGCCAGCTTCAATTATTGAAGCAATAATCGAATTAGTGTTGCTGTCGTAAATTTTNCCCGANACGGGNGGNNTTCCNGGAGATATTAATTCGTTNCCTGTAGCTAATACTGCTATTTCNGGTTTTNTATGGATTTTTACTGTAGAATTTCCAATTGAGCTTATCAANCCAATTGTAGAAGATTTTATGATTGTNCCTTTTTTTAATATTAGATCACCTTCACTNACATCTTTTCCAGATTTTCTGACATCATCACCTTGATTAGCAGATATTTTGATTCCTATATCAGNTATTTGATTTTNTTGATTACCAATGTCCATTTCTGTTGTTTCTTCAAATGGAACTACAGTATCAGCACCGTTTGGCATTGGAGCACCAGTCATAATTCGAGCAGAATAGCCATCATCTATAGAAAAAGCAGGAAGTTCTCCTGCACTTATTGTGCCTCTTACTTTTAAATATACAGGAGATTCATAAGTCGCATTTTTAATATTTGAAGCTTTTAAAGCATATCCATCCATTGCCGAGTTATTAAAAGGAGGAATGTTAATTGTTGAATGTATATCTTCCGCTAGAGTTAGATTTAAAGATTCTATGACAGGAATTTCTTTCATCTCTAAAGGATTAAATACATCTAATATTTTATCTCTTGCCTCTTCAACGCTAAGCATATCCGCATGATGATGTTTATGTTTCTTTTCTTGTCCCATTAAATAGAATACCTCTCAATAATATTTAATTTTTCATTAAGGGATTTAATTATATTAGATTGTATTTTATCTATTTCCGTAGCATCTAGTGTTTTTATATTGGATTGAAATACGATTCGGTAAGTTATAGATTTTTTATTCTTTGGAATATCTTCACCAATATATTTATCAATTGGGAAAACCTCTACCACTAGTTTGTTTTGTGAGATTATCTGCTCTATTTCCTTAGACTTCGTGCTAATATCAATTAATAAAGAGACATCTCTTTTTGAATCTGGAAATTTACTGATTTGGTTATAAGAAATGTTTGAATCAGAAGCTATTTTGAGTATATTGGATATATTTAATTCAAATACAAATGTTGGGTAATCTTTTTGCAAATTAAAATGATCAGATATTTTCTCATCTAATTCTCCAATTATTCCGATTTCTACATTTCTAGAAATTATTTTTGCACTTATTGGATGCTTTAAAAGAAAATGGTTATATGACGAATATGAAATATTAGATGATATGTTACTTAAGCTGAGTTCAAGAATTCCTTTAAGATGATAAAAATCAAAACTTTGATTATGAGAAACCCATAAGCTTTCTTCAGAAACGTTCCCTGATATGGCGCCAACTATTGAATTTTCTTCCGTTGGTAAGTCACCAAATTTATAGTTTTTATCAAATGCAAATGTATGACCTATTTCAAATATTTTAATTGGTGTGTTCGGGTTGCTACGTTGATTTGCAGATAATGTTTCTAATAGATTTGATACTAAATTTGACCTTAGCCAGGCCTTTGTAGAATCCATAGGGTTTAATAATTTTATTATTTCTCTATCATCAGAAGGAGATTGAGTTTTTTGTAGAGAATTTATGTTAGATACTGAATATGAAATAGTTTCATTCATACCAGAATGCACTAATCCGTCTCGTATTTTCTCTATTATGTTAGATATTTTGTCAGGAATGATGGATGGTAATTCAGAAGAAAGTCTTTTTACAGGTAAATTATCATATCCATAAATTCTAGCAAATTCTTCTATTACGTCTTCTTCTATCTTGATATCTGATCTCCATAAAGGAGGAGAAAGTATTAAATTTTCATTTGTGCTGGAATCAATTTTACTAAACCCTAAATGTTTTAATGTATCCCAGACTTTAGTCTGTTCAAATTCAGTTCCTAATAATGAATTTAATTTTGAGATTCTAGTATTTATATTTTTGTGGGATACATTTTGAGGATATTCATCAATTATCCCCTTATGTGCTTTACCACCACATATTGTCACTATTAGTTCTGTTGCTCTTTTCAAAGCTAGTACAGATATTTCTTGGCGTAATTCACGCTCAAATCTGTAAGATGCTTCAGTATTAAGACCAATTTTTGTACGAGTTGACCTTATCAGTGAGCCAAGAAAGTTAGCAGATTCCAAAAATATTGTATTTGTAGAATTATCAATTTCAGTACTTTGGCCACCCATTATTCCAGCTAATGCGATTGGGTTGGATTTGTCTGCTATTACTAACATACCCTTTTCTAGTTTTCTTTCTGTACCGTCAAGAGTTGTTATAGTTTCATCATTTTTTGATTCACGGATTATTATATGGTTATCTTTTAACTTGTTTCTATCAAACGCATGTAATGGTTGGCCATATTCAAGCATTACATAATTAGTTATATCAACTATATTATTTATAGGTCTGACACCACATTTTTCTAACCTATTTTGCATCCATATAGGTGATGGTTTTATTTGCACATCCTTAATTAGGGTAGCTGTATATCGGATGCAATGATTGGGATTTTCAATTTCTACAGTCATTAAATCAGATATGTTAGTTTCTGTGGCAGCATAATTTACACTTGGCATAATAACAGGATTTTGTGTTATTGCAGATATTTCTTGGGCCGTACCTATCATGGACAGACAATCAGGTCTATTTGGGGTTAGCTCTGTCTCTAATATTGTGTCTCCTAATACATCTATTAGTGGAACCCCAGGGATCATTTCATTAGGTAACTCTATAATCCCATCGTGCTCCTCACTAATCCCTAATTCAGCAGCTGAGCATATCATTCCATTAGATAAAACACCTCTAATTTTTGCAGGCTTCAATTCTTGAGATTCTCCAGTAGAGGGATTCTTTAATATAGCACCTGAATGTGCAAATGCAATTTTTTGATTTTCCAATATATTAGGAGCTCCACATACTACTTGGACGAGATCTTTATTGCCTACGTTAACTGAAGCTAATCTTAACCTGTCTGCATTTGGATGATTTTGAATTGATATAATTTCTCCCACTACGACTTTTTGAGAATCCCAATGAGACCCTATCTCTGTTATATGGCCTACTTCAGTACCTGCCATAGTCATTTTGTGAGATAATTCCTTAGGAGTATCTTCAATTTTTATATAATCATTAAGCCATGATAGAGGGATCTTCATTTATTGATTTATCCTTAATAACTGAATTGTTTTAAGAATCGTAAATCATTCGAATAGAAGTTTCGAATATCATCAATTCCATGTTTTAACATTGCGATTCGTTCAGCTCCCATCCCAAATGCAAATCCTGAATATTTATTTGGGTCATATCCTACACCTTTTAAAACTTCTGGATGTACCATACCTGCTCCTAATATCTCTATCCAACCCGATTCACCACATACCCTGCATCCATTGCCATCACATTTAAAGCAATCTATAGACATTTCGGCTCCTGGTTCTACAAAAGGAAAGAAATCACAACGGAATCTAGCTTTTCTTTTTTCTCCAAATATGCGTTGGGCAAATTCTTCTAAAGTTCCCTTTAGGTTTGCAAATGTAATGTTTTCATCAATTACCAACCCTTCTATTTGAAAAAACTGCCACTCGTGAGTTGCATCTGTAGCTTCATATCTATAGGCTTTGCCCGGAACCAAAACTCGAATCGGAGGCTTATGGTTTTCTAAAATTCTAATTTGCATTGGAGACGTATGAGTTCTTAATAACAAAGGGGTTTCTCCAGAATCAGACAATTTGTCGACCCATAGACTATTCCACATATCTCTAGCAGGATGGTGTGCAGGAATATTTAATTTTTGGAAATTATATACGTCTTGCTCAACTTCAGGACCATCTATTATTTGGAATCCCATGTTGTAGAAGGCTTCAGAAATTTCCCTTACAACTTGAGTAGTTGGGTGATATGTACCTCTATCTATATATCTTGAAGGTAAAGTTACATCAAATTCTTGATTATTTTCAGATGAAATTAGTGAATTTAAATCTTGGACCTTTTGGTCGAATAGTTTTTGTAACATATTCTTTAATTGATTTGCTTTAAAACCAGCATCTCCGCGCTCTTTAGAATCAAGTTTAGGTATTTCACGCAACAATAAGGCAATCCGTCCTCGTCTACCTAAAAAATCTACCCTCCAATTTTCAAGAGATTCTTGAGTCTCACATTGGTCTAGCGAGTGAACTGATTCATTATTTAAGTCTTTTATTTTATTGTCGAATTCATTAGACATATATTTTGACACTTTAACCCATATTTTTTATTTAAAATGCAATTAACGCTATTAGATTATTACATAAGGGTATATTATAAAGAAAAAAAGAATATATTGAATATGTTTATTTATGAGGTTCTATATTGGATATAGGTTTGTCTGAAGATATTTTAATTCGATCAATAGTCTCATCTTCTATTATCGCTACATTCACCCTAGTTGCTGTTGCTATATGGCTTTTGGCTTCCTTTATCGTTTCATTTATGCATAAGCGATCTGGTTTGTCTATTGTAGTGCTAGTCTTGAAAAATGTTAAAACTCCTTTTGCATTACTGTTGGTATCTCTTGGATTTTTATTCTCATACCTTGTTATAAATGACTCTGATGTTGAAATTTTAAAAACTTTGTCAGATACCGATGATTTAGCTATCAATATCTGGATTGTTATAGCCATTAGTATACTTACGGTTATGATTGCACATTTGTCTGACCAGTTACTTGGTTGGTATATTGTGAATATATCACGAAAAACCAATACTCGCGTTGACGACAATTTCTTACCCCCGATAAGAAGAATTTTGCCTACACTGATTTATATAATAGGAATTCTTATAGCAATTGATAGTTTAGGTGTATCAATTAGCCCGATTCTAGCTGGATTTGGTATTGGTGGATTAGCAGTAGCACTTGCTGTTCAACCAACATTGAGTAATTTTTTTGCTGGAACTTATGTTGTAACTGAAGGTGAGCTAAAAGAAGGTGATTTTATTGAATTAGATGGAGGGCCTGCTGGGTATGTGGAAAATGTTGGATGGAGAAGTACCAAAATTAGAAGTATATATAATAATTTAGTAATAATTCCAAATTCAAAAATGGCTGATAGTATCGTGACCAATTATTTTAGCCCCACCGCTGCTATGAATGTTTTAATAACATGTGGAGTCAGCTATGAATCTGATTTGGAATTAGTGGAAAAATATGCTTTGGAAGAGTCAACTGCACTTATAAATGATTCTGATCAAGCTGCAAAAAATCAAGAACCTTTTTTCTGGTTTGATAATTTTGGTGATTCTAACATTGATTTTAATATATTTATGCAAGCTTCAGATAGATTAAGTAGCTTTAAACTTAAGAATCAACTGATAAAAAATATACATAAAAGATTTAATAATGAAGGAATTGAGATTAATTATCCTGTAAGGAAATTAATTATGGATGGAGAGAATAAAATTACAGATTTTTCATGATAGATTTCTCAAATAGCCTGCGATTGTGGAATAGATATTGATTAACATACCCAGAATATGGGCCAAATTTTTCTTGAGCCCATGATCTTATTTTTGTATCGGGAATTTTATTTTTCTTGTTTATGTACACTTCTTTTAAAACTCTTTTTATCCAAACATCTACCGGAAAAGCCTCTAATTTGTCCAATGAAAATAAAAGAATGCAATTTGCTACTTTGTCCCCAACTCCGGGTATTTTGATTAATTCACCTAAAGAATATTGATATGACTTATTAATTAGCTCATTGACATTAATTTTTTTTTGTACAGCTAATTCAGCTGCTGCTGACACATATTTAGCACGAAACCCTAAACCTATATCGCGGAGAGATTGTTCTCCAGCATCATATAATTCAAATGAGCTTGGAAACAAATTGAATACACCAAATTCATCTTTACCTTTTTGACCAAAATTTAAAGACATAGAATTGACCAGTTGACGTATCCTAGGGATATTATTATTGGATGAGCATATAAAGGTGATTAAAGTTTCCCAAGGGTCTTGCCTTAATATGTGCAACCCTTGATATTTTTTTATAGCAGATATTATATATTTGTCATTTGATATTTTGGCATAGATAGTTTCCATATTATCATCTAATCTCAAATAAGAAATCACATCTGAAATCTCTGTTTCGGTATATTTTTCTGTTGTTTTTATATGGATATGAGTTTCTGACTGACGTATCCGAAGTCTTCTGTTTTTAATAAAACCTTGATGCCAACTCTGATCAGATTCTGTATCTTCTATATACTCCCATCTGAATGCTTGGCCACTGTATAAAGTTTGATGCAGGTCGTAAGGTTGAGTTATTTCAATAGAATAATTATTCATATTAACCATTCTCTTATTTTAGTACTTATTTCAGATAATCTATAATCTTCTTGCGACATCTCTGGTAAAGAGTCAATGAAAACGCTTCCATATCTTTTTGTTTTTATTCTGTTATCTAGCATGAGGAAAATCCCTTTATCTTTATCAGATCTTATGAGTCTTCCAAAACCTTGTTTAAATTTTAATATCGCATTCGGAATTGCAAACTCAACAAAAGGATTATCATATTTTTCAGATCTAGCTTGATATATTGGATCTGTTGGTACCCCAAAGGGTAATCTTGTTATTATTAATAACTGCAAGGCATCACCTCTTAAATCAATCCCTTCCCACATACTAGCTGTCCCTAAAATTAACGTTTTGGGATTTTTACGTAAATAATTCACTAATTGTTGTGGATTGCCAGAGATTCCTTGGGCTAAGACACTAATGTTTTTATCTTTTAATGAATTTTGCAGTTTTTCATATACACTTCGTATTGATGAATATGAAGTAAATAATGCTAGTGCTCTTCCTGCAGAACCAAGGCATGCCATCTCTATTGATTGGCAAACATGATCTAGATATTGTTCATCTCTAGGGTCAGGTATGTACTCTGGAGTTAGCATCAATGCTACATCTTTATATTTAAATGGAGATTTATATGTGTATAAATCATTTGTATTTAATCCGAGGCGACTTTTTATATGCTCAAAGGATTCATCTGTAGTTAAAGTAGCACTCGTAAGTATTACGGAATTTTTACTAGAAAATAAATTTATGTTTAATATCTCATCAACTTCTATGGGTGCCATAAATAAAGAAGCTGTTGAATTTTTTTGATTTTTTTCAACCCAGTATACCGAATCATTAGCAGGTTCAAATATGAATTCATTTAAATTGTCTGCAATTTTGTAATAATCAGATTTTAATGTATTTAAATCGTTGTATAAGTTTAGTATTACATTTTGATTAGTTTTAGATTCAAGCATTCTGGATATTGAAGAGATTACGTTCGTAATTGTGTTGAATTCTAGAAGTATATTTTCGCTTGTTTCTTCAACTGAATCCCAATTTTGAGTACGAATCATTTCAGTAATACGAGTTAACCTTGAACTTTCGTTGAAATTGTTATTTTCTGATTCCGAGAAATCGAAACTAAATAGATTATTACAATTTTCCTTTAAATTAGTAATAGTTGTTTTAATTTCATTTAAATATGCATCTAATGATTCCAGGTCTCTATCTTTTGAAATAGGTCTTAAGATTTTAATGCAATCTTGTATAACCGAATCAGGGTTTTCAGTTTTTTCCAGTATTTCATTTATTGAATATGAAGTTATTTCAAATCCTAAACTTTTTGTAGCTTGATCCTCTAAGTGATGTGCTTCGTCAATTATTAAGTTTTCATATGCGGGCAGTGTTGATCCTTCAGAATTGATGTCTGCCAGTAGGAGTGAGTGATTGGTAATTATTAATTTTGATTTATTTGCAGTTTCTTTTGCTTTCTTAAAAAAACATTTTCTATCAGGTATTCTACATGACCCTGAACTTTCTTCTGATATTTGATCCCACATAAATCGTTCTTCTTTAGTTTTAAAATTTAACTCTGATTTGTCACCTGTCTTTGTTTGACTTGCCCAAACGACTATTCTTAATAATAATAGACATTCTTCTTCAGTAATTGATTCTTTTTTAATCATAGTTTGTAGGCGTCGCATACATAAGTAATTGGATTTACCTTTCAATATGGAAAAGTTAGGAATTATACTACTCTCTATTCCGGCAGCTTCTAAACAATTTAATGTTAAAGGGATATCATCTTTTAACAATTGTTCTTGAAGATTTATAGTGTTTGTAGATATTATTGTTGTCGTGTCATTTTTGATCGAATTTAGAAAGGCAGGGACTAAATAAGCAATAGACTTACCAGTCCCAGTTCCGGCCTCTATAATAGAATTATTAGAATTTTCTAGTGAATTTAAGATGTTTCTTGACATATTTACCTGATCTTCTCTTAGTTCATAATCAGATATATATTTCGATAAATGACCTTCAAGATTAAATGTTTCTAGGATTAAATTTTCTGCATTAAATTCAATTGATTGGGAATTATATGTGTCATCTTCAAATGAATATATTTCTGGAGTGATAAATCGATTACTATTAAATGCCTCAGATTCTTTTTCTATTATTAATGTTTTTAATAATTTTTCGAATGATGATTTTTGCTTTCTAGATATGATTATCATATCTGTTAAAGTTTCCAAGCTTATATTCATTAATGATTCCATTAATGAAGTTATGTGTTCAAGAATTTTATCAATATTTTGAAAGTCTTTTTTAGTAGGAGAATCGATATAATTTGGATTTAATATCTCTATTAGGGATTGTAATCCAATCGTCTGGATATCTTCGATATTTTTTCTTATTGGATCTGGATATTCAACTAGTTTTTGAAGTGATATATGAATAGTGTTTTCACAGTGTTTGCGAATTTTTGTCTTCAGGTTATTTGATTTAAATGAAAGCTCTAATCTGCTTGCGACATCTTCTTTTGAAATCAAATGAGAATCTGAATTTACAATACTGAATTTGTGAATTGTAAATTCTAATTTCTGATCAGCTTTTCCTACCCTATCTGAAGGTACTATGATTGAAAAGACTATCTCGGACAATCTGGTTAGTGAATTAATTTGTGTCATATTTAGTTTGATGAGTATAGCATCGTTTTTTTAGGATTGAGTACTCATAAAGGTATATTTGCACTAGAAAATGTCTCTAAATCGTGGGAATATAAACTTGGAGGATTTCTTTAAGCATGAAATCAGATAATCAAAAATATAAAATAAAATCTTTGGCATCTAATGTTGGAGACTTTACTGTTTCTTTGCACTATGACAGAAGGCTGTATAAGCAAGATATCGCAGGTTCTAAAGCTCACGTAAGTATGCTTGCCTATAAAAATATAATCGAAAAAGAAGATGCTGAAACTATATTGAAAGCATTAGATGATATTTTGTATGAAATAGAGAGTGATCAGTTTCCTTGGAACTCATCACTTGAAGACATACACATGAATATAGAGTCTAGATTATTTGACAAAGTGGGCACTGTAGCAGGGAAATTACATACTGCTCGTTCTAGAAATGATCAAGTTGTTCTTGATATGAGAATGTACTTAATGCAAGCATCTAAGCTAACTGTTAACGAATTGAAAAAATTCTGTTTGGTAATTTTAGATTTAGCTGAGAAAAATATTGACCAAATTATTCCTGGATATACTCATATGCAACGTGCTCAGCCAGTTTTGTTTTCACATCACATGATGGCATATTTTGAAATGTTTTATAGAGACATAAAAAGATTTCAATCTGTTTATGAATCTTCTGATGTTATGCCTTTAGGTAGTGGTGCTTTAGCCGGAGTTACATATCCAATTGATAGGGAATACGTAGCTGACATTCTTGGGTTTTCTAAAATTTCTAGTAACAGTATGGATTCTGTATCAGATAGGGATTTTATTATTGAATATATATCCTCTGCTTCAATTTCTATAATGCATATATCTAGATTATCTGAAGAAATTATCCTTTGGAATTCAGAAGAATTTTCAATGATAAAGCTTCCATTAGACTATACAACTGGAAGTAGCATGATGCCTCAAAAGAGAAATCCCGATTTTGCTGAATTGTCTAGAGGCAAATCAGGTAGAATATACGGAAGTTTAATTTCTATTTTGACAATAATGAAATCTTTACCCCTGACTTATAACCGTGATATGCAAGAAGACAAAGAAGGTTTTTTTGATACTTATGATACTTTGATTGCAGTTTTAAGTGTATTTGGAGATATGTTAAAAGGATTGAAAATAGATAGTTCAAATATGGAAACACCTATTGAAAAAGGTATGCTACTAGCAACAGATATTGCGGATTATTTAGTTGCGAAAGGTTTAACATTTAGGGATTCCTATTCTATTGTTTCAGAATTATCTGATTTTGTTGTTTCATCTAATAAAGAACTTAAGGATATCACTTTGTCAGAGTTCAAAGAATTTTCAGAATTTTTTTCTGAAGATGTCAAAAACATAACGCCATCATCTTCGATAGAATCAAGAAATATTACTGGTGGGACATCTACCAAAATGGTATCTAAGGCTATCGCTAATGCTAGAAAAAAACTAAGTGAATTAGACGATAATGAGTTATAAAATATTTCCGTCCATACTATCAGCTGATTTTGCAAACTTAGCTAATGAAGTTACAGAATGTGAAGCAGCAGGTGCAACAGGTATACATATAGATATTATGGACGGTCACTTTGTTCCTCCTATTACTTTTGGCCCCATGATTGTTAAGTCTATTAAACCAGTGACTAACCTGATTTTAGATATTCATTTAATGGTTATTGATCCAAACAGATATTTTCATGAATTAAGTGACTTTGGCGCAGATTCTATTTCGTTTCATGTAGAATCTTCAAAAAATATTAAATCTGATTTAGAGTTATTATCAGATTTAGGAGTAAAACGTTCTTTAGCTATTAATCCTGACACGCCGATTAATCAAATTGTCCCTTTTCTTTCACAAGTAGATCAAGTATTAATAATGTCAGTTAAACCAGGATATGGTGGCCAGCAATTTATATCGAGCTCTATAGATAAAATTGCAGATTTAAAAAATTTAATTAAAGAAAAAAAAATCTCAGTAGATATACAAGTAGACGGTGGAATTAACGCCGAAAATGCTGGTCAAGTTATTTTGGCTGGTGCTGATTCGATAGTTGCTGGATCTGCAGTTTTTAATATATACGGATCTATACCCAATAATATTGATGAGATAATTTCAAATATAAAAAAGGAAGTTTAAGTTGAAAATTCTAGGAATTGAAACATCATGTGATGATACCGCTGCTGCAGTGATAGAAGACGGCAGTAAAGTTTTATCAAACCTTGTAGCTTCTCAAACTAATATGCACGAGCGCTATGGAGGCATTATTCCTGAAATAGCCTCACGTGAACACCTTAATTCAATCATTCCAATTATCAATAAATCTATAGATGATGCAGGAATATCATATAAAGAACTAGATGCAATCGCTGTTACAAATGGCCCAGGTCTTTCTGGTTCTTTATTGATTGGGGTCAATGTTGCTAAATCCTTGGGATATGCGTGGGATAAAAAGGTGTTTGGAATAAATCACTTAGAAGGACATATTTATTCTGCATGGCTGGATGATTTATTTGAAGATTCAAAACTCGATTTTCCGATTGCTTGTCTTATAGCATCTGGAGGTCATACAGATCTTATTATAATGAAAGGCCATCTCGACTATGATGTGATAGCACGCACAAGAGATGATGCTGCGGGTGAGGCATTCGATAAAGTTGCTAGAGTTTTAGGACTTGGATTCCCTGGAGGTCCGGAGATTCAAAAAGCAGCAACAGTTGAAGAAACATCGATGCAATCTTTTCCCAGACCTTCCATTAAAGATTCTATGGATTTTAGTTTTAGTGGATTGAAAACAGCTGTTGTTAGAAAGGCAGAAGCAGATGGATTTTATCCTTCAGGTAAAATCCCACCTACTTCTACCCAAATTGCAGAATATGCGTTTGAATTTCAGGATGCTGTTGTTGATTGTCTAATTGATAGAACAATTGAAGCAAGTAATATTTATAATTGCCATGGCATTATTTTAGGTGGTGGAGTGGCTGCTAATTCTCATTTAAGAAATAAGATATCAGAAAAATCTAACGTTCCGGTTGTGATTCCAAAAATATCTTTTTGTACTGATAATGGAGCTATGATCGGAGCTGCTGCATACCATAGATTCAACGAAATACTTTCTTCTGATTGGGATATGGACGCAATCCCCAATTTGTCATTAACATAACTCGTTAGGAGTGCTAGGATGATTTGGGATGACTCTATTTTGGTAAAAAATATTTATTGGAATATTCGTTTTATTTTTATGACTGCTATTGTGTAGTATTTTATTTATAAATTCACTTATTTCTTTTTTTCTTTTATAAGCATTTTTTACGGGAAATATAATTTGAGATTTATTTGAACAAATTATTATATTGGACTTGTTTGATTGGGAAGAATTAACAATTACCAAAAAAATTATTAGAATAAAACATATTATAATCCCTGTTATTTTTGATGTAATAGTTTCTACTGAAAAATATATTAAAACCGATAGAATTAAACCTAGAATTCCCCATACTATCGTACGAATATTCATATTAGGATTTATTTCGTAATGAATTGAGTCTAATTCTGAATTTCTTATTTGACCTGATTTATGCCCGTTAGAATCATTTATATAGTATTTAATAAATCCCTGATAATTAGTAATCATGCCTTTTGAATGGTCATTGGGATCCGATACGACACATACATTTTCTTCTTGTATCATGTTGGCTATCGATTTCATTCTAACCTCGACTGTGTTTGATATTTAATCAGTGATCATGATATTAATATTAGTGAAATTTTACAAACGACATATATTTGTCAGATCTAATATTGGAGAATGATATTAATTATTCAAAATGGTTTTTTGCTGAATGGTATGACATTTTAAATTCAGTGGTAGAACATAAAGTAATACCACACAGACTTGCTACAGCAAGTAAGTGTACAGGCGATATTTTGGAGATAGGTGCAGGGACTGGGGCTAATATTGATTTTATAGTAAATGCAGACTCCTTTACCGCTGTAGAACCTGATATTTATATGAGACGTAAATTACTTAAACAGTGTTCAGGTAAGAATTTTGATATAGATATACTTGATTGCTATGGGGAAAATCTAAATATTCCTGATAATTCTTTTGACAGTGTTTTTACAACTCTTGTTTTATGCATGGTAGATGATGTTGAAAAAGTTGTTTCGGAGTCTTATAGGGTCTTAAAACCGGGCGGAAAATTTTATTTCTATGAACATGTTGTATCGACACAATATTTTGGTAACTTTATCCAAAAATCATTAAATCCTTTTTGGAAGTGGGGGACCACAGGATGTAATCTGAATCGTGACATAAAGAGGATTATTACTAGTTCTCAATTTAGCGATTTTGACATTAAGGAGTTTTCATTGAAGTTTCCTTTAGGTGTTTCAATTCCTAACATAGTTGGATATGCTGTTAAATAGGGGGGCTAATGTATAACTGGAAAAATAATCCTGATTTAAGTTCTAAAACTGATGGTGATTACACTTCAGAAGTAATAGATTTTTTGACTTCTGAATTATCAAAAAATCCAAACAGTTATGAACTTCTTTTTTCTAGAGGTAATGGATATTTAGATTTAGGTAAGCATCAAGATGCAATAATGGATTATTCAAAAATCATAAGCTTGAATTTTGAATTTGATATTCCCTCTGTTTACAACAATAGAGGTCTTTCTTATAGAGGAACAGGCCAATTCGATTTGGCAATTAATGATTTCAATAAAGCTATAAAACTTGATTCTAACTATCGAGATGCTTTTAACAATAGAGGTATGGTTTTAGCTGATTTAGGAAAATATAAAGAAGCTATAGCTGATTATACGACTTCAATAAAATTAGATCCTAATTATTGGTACGCATACAATAATCGAGCAATGTCATACTGGGAAATGGGATTTATTGAGAAGGCGAAAAAAGATTATGAGACCGTCAAAGACTTAGTAGGTCACTGAAATGTCCTGACTTTGAGTATTCTTGTAATGTTTTAAATGGATTTATTACATTAGGGCCATTTAGTCTTAAAGAAATTTCTATTTGATCTAGTTCATTTACTGGGATTGTTCTCTCACCATCTAATGCAATAGTGCAAGATTTAGGTGACACTCTATACTTTTTGTCTGGAATCATTAATTCGTGAATAGAAATTCCTACATTAAATATTTCGCCCGGTGTTATCGGTGCCTTAACAAAGAGATTTGGATTTTTAGACTCTAATTCTATTCTCATACCTTTTGACTCTGTTCTTAATATTGGATGAACCATTCCACCTATTGAAGACAATCCGATACTAGCCGGATTTGCAAAAGTCAGGAACAATTCACTTACAGAATTTATATCCCATATCGCACGTGCCCCTACAAATGTTTGATGTGATATAGCTATGTCTACTAAAGCTATATCTTTTTTTGTAGAGTTCAAATCTACTTCGAGTATTTTATGTTGTGGGGCAAAATCTATTGATGATGGATAATCTATAGCTACACAACCAGTAGCTATACCTGCAAGTGTTCCTTCAATTAGGTATGGAAAGACATTATTTGTTCCTGTTGATATAGGCATTATCGGGGTACTGTCAATTGCTTTTACTGCAGCTCTACTAGTTCCATCTCCACCTAGGACAATTATAGCTTTTACATTTTGTTCTATCATTTTACTTACTGCTGTAGTTGTATCTATTTGATTATCAAATATAGACATTTCTAAAAAATGGCTATTAATATTCCCGTTATGATTTTCTGCAGCAGTTTTGCTGATATTTGATCGGTCAGGCATAAAAAGTACATCTTTAACTCCTGTCGATTCCAATCCAGACAGTATTCTAGTTATGATATTTATTTTTTCTTGATTTGGAATAAGACGACTTTTAGACACAAGACGTCTTATGTCTTTTCCTGATAAGGGATTAGCAATTATTCCTACAATAGACAAATTTTGATAACCTAAATACTAATATCGACTATTATATCAACAAGCATAGTATAAATAAGGTAATGACTTTGATAAAAAAAGATAGAGCTGATTTTGTTATGAATCGCTTAAATGAACTTTATCCTAAAACTCCAATACCTTTGAAGCACCGCAATAAGTATGAACTACTTATCGCGGTGTTGTTGAGCGCTCAGTGTACTGATGAAAGGGTAAATCGAGTTACTCCAGATTTATTCGCTATAGCAGATAATCCGAAACAAATGATGGATACTGCAATAGAAGATATTTATTCCATTATTAGACCATGCGGGCTCGCTGAACAAAAATCTAAAAATATTTCTGCTCTTTCCAAAATACTTGTTGAAGAATATTCATCAGAAGTACCTGACAATTTTATTTCTTTAGAAAATTTACCTGGAGTAGGTCACAAAACAGCAAGTGTAGTAATGTCACAAGGTTTTGGACATCCTGCATTTCCAGTAGACACACATATTCATCGTTTAGCACAACGTTGGGGATTAACAAAAGGTAGAAATGTAAAGGAAACAGAAAGAGATTTAAAAAAAATATTTCCTGAAGCCAATTGGAATAAATTACATTTGCAAATGATATTTTATGGTCGATCATATTGCACCGCTCGCGGTTGCGACGGGACAGTATGTGAGATATGTAAAAAATGTTATCCAAATCGAAAGAAATCTTTTAAAGCTAATAAACCATAAAATGAGATGGGATTTTTTATTACATTTATAATGATAAAATACTCTCATACTCTTTGAGGAAATGACAATGTTAAAAGTTGGAATTATAAATGTAACCGGCTATTCAGGGATGGAACTTGCGAGGATACTTTCTAGACATCCTGAAGTTGAAATTGTATCTGTAACAGGTAGGAGTGCAGTTGGTAAAAAAGTTAATGAAATTCTGCCTCATTTACATGATATTGACCTTACAATAGAACCTGAAATATCTGGATCATTGGATTTTGTTTTTTCAGCTCTTCCAAATGTTTTTAGTGCAGAAGCTTTGAAAAGTGTTATTTCTAGTGGAATTAAATGCATAGATATAGCTGCAGATTTTAGACTAAAAGATTTGAAAGTTTATGAAAAATGGTATAGTTCAAAACATCCTTGCCCTGAATTTTTACAAGATAGTGTATACGGACTTCCTGAACTTTACCGTTCAGATATATCTAAAAGTAATGTGGTTGGTAACCCAGGTTGTTATCCTACTGCCTCAATATTAGGCTTAGCTCCTGCTTTAGAATCTAAAATTATTTCAACTGATATTTTAATAGACGCTAAATCTGGAGTCTCTGGGGCCGGTAGGGGATTGTCTTTAAAAACTCATTTTGATGAGGTTGATGAAAGTGTGAGTGCATATGGATTAGACGGACATAGACATATGCCTGAAATAAAACAAGAATTATCTCTTATATCAAATGAAAATATTTCTGTAACTTTTGTACCACATTTAATTCCAATGAATAGAGGTATTTTAGCAACCATTTATGCTCCTTTATCTGAATCATTTAAAAAAAATAACACTAACTTGTCGAGTTCTGTACAAACTATCTACAAAAATTATTATCAAAAAGAACCTTTTGTGAATGTACAAGATTCGCCACCAGCCACTAAACATACGCTAGGAAGTAATTATTGCCATATATATCCAACTATTGATTACAATGAAAATAAATTACTCGTAATTAGTTGTATAGACAATTTAGTTAAAGGAGCGGCAGGGCAAGCCATACAAAATATGAACATTATGTGTGATATTCCTGAACATTTAGGATTAATGAATATGGCAATATATCCTTAATTATGTTTCACTAAACTTGTTTTTGTTGCTATATATTTTAATAGTTTTGCTAACTAGGAGATATTTACTATGTCGGATCTTTCTGAAACTAAATTAGCAGGTCTAACCCTTATGTTAGGACCAAGCTTAGCTACTCTTTTATATATTATTTTTATTGCAATACCTCCTATCTTATCTTCTACTTCTATTGATCAGATGGATTGGAGCGTTATAGCAAGGGAACAGTCAGAATTAGATATTTGGATTCGACTTCCTTTACTTTTAGTTCCAGTCTTTTTGACATTTTCCATTTTTGGTTTCTCTGTCTTATCTGAAACTTTAGAAAAATTCTCTCACTTTTACAAAGCAGGAATGAATTTTTTTGTCGCTAGCATAATTATTTCTGCTGCTGCTTGGGGTGTTACACAAAGCATTGTTTGGCTTGGAGCACCGGGATGGCCTGCTGCTGTAGTCAGTACCGGAATGGCTTCATATGCAGGTTTTTTGGGTAGTATCGGAATGTTAATAATTGCATTATCAGTTTCAGCTAATAGAGATTCATATAATCAACCTCTTGCTTACATTGTTTCTGCTTTTATGTTTTTAGGCATCTTAATTCAAGGAGTTATCCTATTAGACAGAACTGAATATATTTTAAGCATTGCTAACCCTTTAAAAGGAATCACATACGTTGTTTTTTCTGTTTGGGCTATTACTTTAGGAAGAAAACTTTATCAGCAATAAAATGTAAATTTGTAATTATATCTTGCATGAATGAGTATCCCTAAATATACTTAATTCAATAATTATTTTCATGGCCCCATCGTCTAGCGGTCCAGGACGCTGGCCTTTCACGCCGGAAATCGCGGGTTCGAATCCCGCTGGGGTCACCATTAAATTGTGTGTTTTGCTTTTTAAACTATTTTTTGCGATATCATTACTTTTTATAAGCTTAGCTTGTAATTATTTCTTTGTGGAAGATGATTCGAGTACTGATACTAGCATTATAATAAACAGTGAAATTCAACCACTTGAATATTATTCAAAAGGACTTGAGTTTGGTCGAGCAGGTAATTATACAGAATCAATAAATTATTTATCTGTAGCTATATCTTATGAGATTAATGTATCCAAATCTTATTTTTATAGAGGGCTAAATTATTATAATTTAAACCTTTTTGAAGATGCGATTATTGATTATACAAATGCGATTTTGCTTGATCCTGAATATAAAGAAGCATATTTCAATAGAGCGGTTGCATATTCTGAACTTGATAATTTATTAGAATCTGTTAAAGATTATTCTAAAGCTATTAGAATAGATCCTACTTATAAAAAAGCTTACTCATATAAAGCTCTTGCCCATTATAAAATGCAAGAATTTGATAAAGCTGTCTCAGATTTAACTAGTGTAATATATCTGGATCAAAATGACGCCAGTGCTTATCTATATAGAGGCCTTAATTACTATAATTTAGAGTTATATGCAGATGCCTTGAACGATTATTCTAAAGCTATATACTTGGATCCTTATTACGCAGATGCTTACTATAATCGATCATTAATTTATGGGATTTTAGGGCAAACTGATTTTGATAAACAAGATTCTGATAAGGCTTGCTCCATAGAGCCTTCTTTATGCATAAGGTGATATCTCTAAGCAACCAACTAAATATTTGATCTTGTAATTTATGTGAGGATATCAAAAGGGCACAGTTTTGGGCTATTAATATTTATTAAAGTATTCTATCTTCTGACTTATTAACCCATGAACTCATTTCATGCGGTATACTTACGGGCTCTGTCTTGCATATTAAATTAACATTTAATTCTTTAAATGATCTAACCCCTAATAATCCCATTGTGACTCTTATTTCATCCTCTAATATTTCTAACACCCTAACTAGTCCATCAAGTCCTCCAGCTGCTAATCCCCATCCTTGCATCTTTCCAATTGCAACTGCATTTGCGCCCATTATAAGTGCTTTTACAACATCACTACCCCGTTGTATTCCACCATCTAGTATTATTGATGCTTTGCCTGAAACTGCATCAACAACCTCAGGTAATATATCTAAGGATCCTTTCCCGTGGTCTAATTGACGACCTCCGTGATTAGATACCCAAATAGAATCTACTCCATGTTCAATCCCTATTGAGGCATCTTCAGATGTAGCAATTCCTTTAAGCATTACTGGTAAAGATGTGAAGTTTTTAATTTTATCTATATCATCCCATGTAAGAGATGCTCTCCACTTGGGGTCGACTTTGTTTCGTTGTGAAATAGGAATCCAATTACTCAACATAGGTCTTTCTCTACGACTATAAACTGCAGTATCAACAGTAATGCATAAGGCTTTGTATCCGGCTTCTTCTGCCCTTGATATCATGTTTTTTGTCCATTCCCAATCGCCTTGAACGTATAATTGAAATATTTTAGAGAAACTTGAAGATTCCATAGTCTCTTCAAGAGATGGCTCTGTAACAGAACTGACAACTTGGATAGTTCCAAATTTTTCTGCAGCTTTAGCTACTGTGATGCCACCTTTAGAATCAAATACTTGCAATGATCCAATTGGTGCCAGTAATACAGGAATCCTTAATGTTTGTCCAATAAATTCAGTTGAATTATCAATAGTGCTTACGTCTATCAAAACACGAGGCCTAAAACCCACTTTATCAAATGCTAATCTGTTTCGTCTTTGTGTTGTTTCAGACTCAGATGCCCCGACTAAATAATCCCATGGACCTTGGTCTAATCTTTCTTTAGCAAGCTCAATGATTTGGTCATTAGTAAGGTAGTTAGAAAAATCATCTGGATTAGGTAACCTAGATTTTGAATTGCGAGGGATCATTTTATTATTACCCAAAATAAATCTCCATTAATATTCATGATCAGATTATCAAAATCTAAGTTGTACTTCAATTTATGTGTTACACGAGATTATGATGATATATAAAGACATGTGTATTAAAATTAATTATATAGTTAAAACGGAAACATTATGAATTGTGCATTAAAACTTATATCAAAATCAATGCAAATAAATTTAAGCTTTATAGAAAAAGACCTTCATGCTGTTGGGATTTCTCAAAGCATGAACGGCATTGAAAACCATTTGACAAAATGGGTTCAAGCTTTTGCGGCTTATGTAGAAGCCGAAGACACTCATATCAGGTTATTGATTGATGGGTCTTTAGTACTAGATTCAGAAATTCAAGTTTTACCTGATATTTTATTTTTTCTAACTCAGATTCAAGAAAATGTTATGGATAAAGTTTCAGAAACCATGAATGTAATTTATGAAGAAGTGGAAGGAGGTATTTTAATACCCCGCGTTAGAAACCACATTATAAAAGAATTAATTTCACTTTCAGTTACTTTTTCTGATTATTCTGATCTAGTTGAAGTTCTCACGATATGCCATGACGAAACCAAATGCAATGAAAAATTTATAGAAAACACTTCAGATGAATCAGTTTGGTTAAAAACTTGGATTATGGAAAATTCCGTAACATAGGAGATCTTATGCCAGGATTTTTGGATGATATATACGAATTAGAGCACCCTATAGATGTTATGTATTTAATGCATAAAGTTTATATGAAACATTCAGAGAGCGTAGAAAACCTTAGCAGGTCTACTCAGAATGGAGGCGATTTTGAATTGCTAACCATTCAGCTTACTGAATGGTTAGATCATATTTATTATCATACAGATACAGAAGATTTATATATGACGGGTCCTTTGAAAGATAAAGAATTACATGACGGAAGAATGCCTCTTAAAGAAAATGTTATAGAGCATGACATTATTAGAGATTCAGGTAAGATAGCTTCAGATTCAATTGTTAATATAAATACTATATCTCCGATTTCATATTTCTCAATTAAAGATGTCCTATCTATGGAAGAAAAGAATCACGAAATACTTATGACGAAGGTAAATGCTGTCGAGGCAGAATTAGAAAAAATGTTAGGGGACTCAAAACTAGACGACACATTTCGAAGACATTTATATAATCAAATAGTTGCTTTAAAAGTAGCAGAATATGATCATTTTGAAAATGAAGAAGCATTTGTACTCCCTATGATAAAAGATCAAATGACAAAACTTCAGCAATTAGAATGTGTAGAAAAATTATTATTTGATGAAAAATCAGAAAATTCTAGTTGGATATATGATTTTATTGAAACTAATTTAAACCAACGTGAGGCTGATTTATTAATTTCATTAAAAGAAGAAATTAATAAAAATGTTGGATGATATCATTTTTTAACAGTAAGTTTTGTAATTCGACCGCCTATAAGCCATTCTGTAACGTAAATATTCCCTTTACTATCAGTTACTACGTCATGTGGACTGTTAAACTTATTTATAGAAAGATTCAGATTCTTTACAATTGATCCGGTTTGATCTTTCATGTTTGGCCATCCTGGGCGATTTTCTGCACCGTCGTTTGGGAATAAATAAGTTACAAACTTATCATGCATGTCAGCAATCGTAAGTCTCCCTTTAAGTTCGGCAATAATTAAATTATCATTTAAAATTGCAAACCCACTTGGGGTTGACAGGAAATCTGAGCCAAAAGATCTAGAAAAATTTCCATCTAAGTCAAAAACTTGAATTCTCTTATTAACCCTATCAGCTACATAAAGTTCTGGACTGCCACTTCGGTAATCTATTAGTATTCCATGAGGGCAATTAAATTTCCCTGCGCCGTCTATTCCATCAATACTTTGTACATGGTTGCCATTCTGATCATATCTGTGAACTAAGCTAGCACCGTATCCGTCAGCTATCCAAATATCCCCATTCCCACCGGATTTTATTTCATTAACAGCTATTGAAGTGGGAGCATATCTAAATGTTTTATACGAATCATGTAATGGTAATGGCAACTCAAACATTTCATTGCCTGACATGTCAACTTTAAATACTCTACCTGATTTAAGTTCACTTCCTGGGGGATATTGATATCCAATATCTTTTTCTCTACGAGAACCATTATCAGCTATCCAGATGACATCTCCAAACTCCTCATCGTAAGATAAAGTTATTCCATGAGCATGAGTAAAGTTTGCAGTCCATGAATCTATAATTTCCCCATCAATATTATATGTAATTATTTTAGACTCACCGTTATCTGAAGTAACAATATGATCATTATCTTTGATAGCCATTCCCGAATGATTCCATGCAGAAATTGATGTGTGAGACTGAATCATTTCTGCCCAGGAATCATTCCATTCATATGTGAAATTTGAGGACATAGTCATATTATTAACCTACGGATGGATAATAACTTTAGTATACCCATCTACTCTTTGGTCAAATTTTGTATATGCATCCGGGGCTTCATCAATTGAGATCTCATGTGAAACCACAAAATCTGGGGAAGCTTTGCCGGCTATGATCAAATCTCTTAAATAAGCATTATATTTTTTAACATTACATTGTCCTGTACCTAAGCGAAGGCCTTTTTCAAAGAGTTTTCCAAAATTTATCAATAAAGCTCCAGATTTAGCAGATTCATTTACTCCACCCGGATCCGATGGTACATATAAACCAGGTATTCCCAATGCTCCAGTAGGTTTGACAACATCTATTATTTGGTTTAATACAATATTTGGTATTTCGTCTTGTTCTCCACCTGCAGCAGATGAACCTTGTGCAGCTGCTTGATAGCCGACTGCATCAATGCCTTTATCTACACCAACATCATTTCGGATATCACAAATTTGCTCTACAGGATTCCCATCATCAAAATTTATTGGAATGGCGCCTATCGAAGCAGCTTTATCCAATCGTTCTTGTACATGGTCAATACAATAAACTTCAGCAGCTCCACGTATTATGGAACTATACGCAGCCATAAGGCCAACCGGCCCTGCTCCAAATACAGCTACACTCTCTCCAGGGCTTACATCAGCTAATTCTGCGCCATGATATCCAGTAGGAAATATATCAGCTAACAGCGCAAAATCTGATTCGTGGTCAGTTCCTTTTGGCAAAGGCAAACAGTTGAAATCTGCAAATGGAACTTGTAAATATTCAGCTTGCCCACCTGTCCAGGGTCCCATGGCCACATATCCGTAGGCTCCTCCAGCAAATCCCGGATTAACAATCGTGCAGAAACCAGTAAATCCCCTTTGGCAGTTCTTGCAGAAACCACAAGCAACATTAAACGGCATTACTACTCTGTCTCCAACTGAAATGTCTTTCACAGCGGTCCCAACTTCTTCTACTATTCCCATATTTTCATGACCAAATACAATGCCAGGTTCAGCAGCTGTTCGGCCTTCATACATGTGCAAATCTGATCCACATATACAGCTAGATGTTACTCTGATAATAGCATCATTAGGATGCTGTATGGATGGGTCTGGAACTGTTTCAATGGCAACTTCAAATGGTTTTTTATAAACTACCGCTTTCAACGTGCTACTCCTTTATAATGTAAATTAGCCTATTTGTGCAATATTAACCAACTAAACTGAAAGTTACAAATCTACTGTTACCATTTAATTAATTTTAAATGAAATAATTTATTGTTATATTTGATAATGTTTTGAGTATTAAAGGCGATTTTTAATTATGGGTGTATTTGAAAAATATCTTACAGCTTGGGTTGGAATAGCAATTCTATTAGGTGTAATCTTAGGAAATATTTTCCCTGAACCATTTCAGAATATAGAAAATCTGGAATATGCAAAAATAAATATTTTAATTGCTATTTGTATTTGGGCAATGGTTTATCCAATGATGGCGCAAATTGATTTTTCAGCCTTGAAAAATATAAATGAAAAACCAACTGGCATACTGTTAACTTTGATAATTAATTGGCTAATAAAACCATTCACCATGGCTTTATTAGGATATTTATTCTTTAAAATATTATTCATCGATATTGTTGACCCACAGACAGGAACTGAATACATTGCAGGAATGATTTTATTGGGTGTAGCGCCTTGCACAGCTATGGTATTTGTTTGGAGTCAGCTTACAAAAGGAGATCCAAGTTATACCCTTATCCAAGTGTCAATTAACGACATTATAATGATTTTTGCTTTTGCTCCAATTGCAGCTTTCTTATTAGGACTATCCGACATATCTATACCTTGGGACACGTTATTTATATCAGTTGTTTTATATGTTGTTGTTCCATTAATAGCAGGGATTGCGACTCGATATTTTTTATCAAAGTTTGGTTCCATTGCTAATTTAAATCGAATTTTGGTTGCGGTTAAGCCATTTTCAATATTAGGTTTAATTCTAACTGTTTTACTTCTATTTAGTTTGCAGGCAGAAGTTATAATTAATAAACCACAAATTATTATTCTTATTGCAATTCCATTATTAATTCAAACATATGGAATATTTGCTATAGGTTATGGAACCGCAAAATTATTAAACCTTAAACACGAAATTGCTGCTCCAGCTTGCCTTATTGGAACATCTAATTTCTTTGAACTTGCTGTTGCAGTTGCTATTTCATTGTATGGATTAAATTCAGGAGCGGCTTTGGCAACTGTCGTTGGGGTTTTAGTAGAGGTTCCTGTGATGCTTTCATTAGTATATTTTGTTAATAAAACAAAAAAATATTTTCCATCTAAGTAGATTTTAAAGAAGGGTGAATAGGTTTTCGACATATTAAGAATAAGAAGCTGCCTATTAATCCTGCTATTGCAATTAATAAAAATCCAGATTCATAGTTTCCTGTACGTTCATATAGAATACTGGTTATCCAAGGGCCTGCTACACAAAGAATTGTCATCGGAATTGTAGATACACCCATAATTTTCCCAAAGGATTTACGCCCAAAATATTCACCTCTCATAGATGTAGTTAAAGGAGCTCTTGCTCCAAATCCTATTCCATACACTATTGCAAAAATTATCGCTAAAAATATGTTTGATACAAAAATAGCAATAAAAACTCCTAAGGCTTGCAAGGCTCCAAAAAACCAATTACATACTTCTTTTGGAAGATAATCTCCTATTATGCCTCCACTCAATTGTCCAATTCCACCTATGCCCATAGCTATTCCCCACATTAATGCAGAAAGTTCAAGTGAGAGTCCCTGGTTGTTGAAAGCTAGAATAAGATGAACCATCATAGTAGCTGTTAACATTGCCGATGCCCCATGCCCAACTCCCATAAACCAAAAAGATTTTTCTTTGATGGCTTCATATATCGTGAAATCAAAAGTTTTGAGGGGTTTAGTTTTCCGAAATGGAATATTTTCCTTTGTTTTAAATTGCCTAACATGATTTGGTGCTGTAGGTTCATCATGAACTACCTTCCATAAAAGGATAGGTAAAATTATTGCTATAAAGGCCACTAGTAACGAAGCATTTCTCCATCCTAAAACATTTGGAGAGATCAAAATAGCCATTAGTGGCACAATAATAAAAGTTCCTAAAGAAAACCCTAGAGTTACCACTGCCATTGCTAGACTTCTATATCTAGTAAACCAATTGTTTGTTATTACCATCATGGGTATAAAACCGCCCATGGTATTTCCAAGCATAATTAATGAAAACGCAATATAAAATATTAAGGGAGAAAGTATAACGCTTGGATTGTCTCCAATTGGTGTAGTCTGAGTTAGTAGTAAAAACCCCGAAGCAACTATAGCCACTCCCATCATAGCTACTCTTTTTGGGCCTATTTTATCAATGAAATATCCTACAAATGGGCCAACAATTCCACTCTCGAATTGACCTAGTGTAAATGCAATTGCTAGTTGAGTTCTACCCCATCCGAATTCTTTTTCTAAAGAATCAATCCATAACCCAGTTGAACCATAGGTTGGTCCTGACAATAAAGCGTTTACAGCTAAAGCCGTAAGTGCAATCCACCACCCGTAATATAATTTTCCAAATTTAAGAGCACCCATTTAACAAAGATACATATCATGAAATAAACGACAAGTATATAAATTCACGAATTTTTCCAATTAAGTACTAGTTAAATAAGTACTTTGAATATTTATTCTATCTTCATGTTCTAAAGCAAATTTTTTTACTGAATTATAAATAGTATCTTCATCTAAGTGAGCTTCTTTAATCACTTCTGATTCAGATCCTCCGGACAACCACTGGTTATCCCAATCTGAAATCAGAGAATATTTTTCAGTTAAAGGTCCCACATTAGACACTGGCCACATTCTTTTTGTTCCAGTACTAACAATCATCATGTCATAGTAAGATTCAGGAGGTAGGACAGATTGCCTATATTCTTCAGATTGCCTATTAAAAAGTTCTTCAGAAATTGCAGAAACTATTTTAACGTTAATTTTCTCAGATATTATTTGATCTAATATGGCAATCAATCCATTAGTAGATGATGATCCCTGTACTACGACATATCCTTGCTTAGGAAGAGATTTATCAAAATCTTTGATTACATAAAAACCTTTTCTAGCAGCTAATATGTCTGTGTCTGCCAATCTTTCTCTATCAACAACTGGAAAATCTGGCCGAGCCACTTCAATAGTTATGATTCCAACTTTAGGATCTCTGGAAGCAATTTCAATTGCGGCCATATAACCAGGTGCAACGTCATTATAGTCCCAAAAGCTTAAATTAATTATTTGGTTTTTAGGGAATAATTTCCATACCTGAGGTGCAAATATACCAAAGTGTGTTCTTGCATCTGCTGCTGTTTCAGGACCTGAATGGCCAGCTAATATATTTAATACTCCAACTCTAAATGGGCTATCTTGATTTTGTTGACTCCAGATTCTAGCTGGTAAGTACATTAGTGGTGTAAATGCTCCATATGTTCCACTTATAGCCCAAACACCAGAATGTATATCAGGATCTAAAGATGCTGATTGACTAATCAAGCCAATTGCCGTAGAAGCATTTCCTGCTTCCTGTATTGCAGATCGCAATCTGTTACCCGATGGATTTTCAACAGGGTCGTAATGTCCCCATAGTGAACCTTTTTCTATGTTTATGGAATCAGCTAAATCTGCAGCTAGAAGCATTAAACGATTTTCTGTGACATAGTTAATCCACTTAACAGATTCGGATATTGCTCTGCGACTCCCAGATTTAACTCCTGGTTTTTCAAAAAGTTTTATATCAACTTCTCTAGATTGGCCTGTAGCATTATTTGATATATTAACTTTTACTGGATCAACGGGTAGATTGGTAGGGGACAATCTAGAATCTTGAAATGGATCATGTGTAGTATTTATATTTATACCTATATTGTCTGATACTTGATCTCCAATATTTACTAATCTATCTGCTACCCATGTTCCTAAACCATTTTGATCTAACACAGACATGACAATATCAATATTTTCTTTATATTGAATGAGTCTCTCTTTTTCATCGTTTACAGGTCCATCCTCAATACCTTTAAATTTAACTGAGAATCTATCTTCAAAAGTTTTCGCTAGTGCAACAAAATATTCAGAATTCATAGAAAATGTATAAGGATGACTTTTATAACTGATTATTTGATCACCATATCCAGGGATTTTCCCATCCTTAGCACCAGGCCACCATCCTTTCACTGTATTGCCTACAACAATCATTGGTCTTCGGTCATCTTCTGGCCAATCTTCCATAGATTTCAATACAGCAACAACTTGNTCTATTTCATTAGCATTATCNATATTAAAAACATTCCAACCATATGAATTCCATTGATCNGAAATCCTNTATGAATCAAATTTGTCAGAAACTATACCNCCTACTAAAGTGTCGTCGATTCCTGCNTTGTTGTATGACAATAAGATNCGCAANCTTTTTCCAACTTGTTGNGCAACAGCTTGNGTTTTCATTTCTTGGGCGTGTCCTGCTGTCATNGCAAACTCACCTTCAACACCAATTATTTTTGGTGACTTAGATGCNCCAAGCATTTCCCAAAAAACTGCTTTTCCTGCTGCCGTCGCAATACCAACCCCAGAAGGTCCNCCATTTACATCATTAGTTAANTCAGTACTTTCAGAGTGACCTGATAAAGCCCTAATACCTCTTATCTTTGATTGATTGAAAGCTGGATGATTATCTAACCCATTTGANTCAAGAAGTGANTCNAGTCCGGATTGTCCNCTCCTGAAGCCTAAACAATCTATNGAAAGTAAAGTTTGATGTGGGTCTGCATAATAAATTTNCGAATTAGTTTTTAAATATTCTTTATGNAAAGCTTCACCTAAAACCATCCATAATGCATAGGTAGCNGGGGCATTATGGCCACCAGCTAAAAGGAATTTATCTGAATANGGATGCTTTGGTCTTCTGTAATCATATTTAAGNCCACCTAAGTCCGGTCCNATAAGATGTGTTGCAACCGTATATGGGGTATAAGCTAATGGGCCTCCAAAATGACCTGTTTGAGAATAGTTTCCCATCATAACTAAAGTCATTGCTGTTACATAAGCGACGTCATCCAATCGGGTTTTATCAAATTCTGGTAATTCAATGTCACTAGATTTAATGACAGGATTAGTGGTTATATTTTGGATTTTTGGCATAAGCTACTAGTAACCTCATTATTTAGTAGAAATAGCATAAAGATTTTTTATCTTTATGAATATTATTTTAGCATTCATATCTAGTCAATCTATTATTTATATATTTGGATGATTAGTTTTCCAGTCTGAATTATTTTCATATATTTCTCCAAGAGCACAAATTAAAGATTCAGTCATAGGCTTGCCTATTATTTGCAAAGCGATTGGCAATCCAGATTTGCTGAATCCACACGGTAAAGTTAGAGATGGATATCTATTAAAATCAAAAGGAACAGTAAATTTCTGTACAGCTGTTCCAGCTCTTGAATTATCATTTGGACCATAACTTATAGANTCATTAACGTCATGTGCATGATCTATAACACATGGTGCTATCAATACATCTACATCTTTTAATGAATTGGCTATTAGTGNGTTAGATTCNTCGCGACCAACACAAGCTTCAATATATTCTTCTTTAGTGACAGCATTTCCTATTTCTAACCAACTTTGAAACCAAGGTCCATAATCCTCTTTTTGTGACGGGAAATATTCTGAATGGGCGACAGCNGCTTCTGCTGTACATAAAANCGGCCAATAAGGAAGAAANTCTGATATNTTTTTAGGCATATTTACATCTTTAACAATAAAGNCTAGATCTTGGAATCTATTTACTGCTTCACGTATCGATTTTGTTATTTCTTCATTAACTCCATCAGAAGCATAATGGTCATCATATCCAATTACTATATTTGATTTGTCTAAATGATTAATTACTTCATCAGAGTCTCTTTTTANCGTTGTTGGATCTTTTGGATCAAATCCTTCAATTGCATTNAACATTGTCCAAGCATCATTAACGGTTCTCGTCATTGGTCCAACATGATCTAAAGATGGAGCAAGATCTAATACTCCATATCTACTTACTCTTCCATATGTAGGTTTTAAACCAACAATTCCACACGCTGAAGAAGGATACCTAATAGAGCCTCCTGTATCTGAACCTAANGAACCAAAACACAAACCAGCTGCTGTNCTTGCCCCAGACCCACTAGAAGAACTTCCTGACCATTTTGTTGTATCCCAAGGGTTTTTAGGNACTTGTCTTTTAGGNTTATANCCACCCATTGCNCCTTCTGTTAAATTCAATTTACCTAACAAAATAGCCCCTGCTTTATCTAAACGTNCCACAACTGTAGAATCATATTTTGGNACAAAATNTTCCAATACAGCTGTACCTCCCATGGTTCTAACACCATTGGTATANCATAAATCTTTAACTGCTATTGGAATNCCATACATTGGCAAATCTGATANATCAGAANTTTCTGATAATTTTCTAGCTTTGTCTAAAGCAGTGTCTTTCATTAATGTNGCATACGANAATATTTCTNTATCAANTGAATCAATCCTGTCAAACATATATTGGGTAAGTTCAACAGGGGAGAGATCATTTTGTTTGTANAATGACCTTATTTGGCTCATTGAAAAATAGTGGATTGGAAGTTCTTTTGTGGACACAAATTCTCCTTTAATTTTTAAATCATAAATCAGNTNTATGATACACTTATCGAGTNCACNGATACAANATATCGTAGTTCNTGTANTTNAATNNCTATATATNGTTGTNGAGTTATTTTAANATTTTGANNATGGATAANAATNCTGAAAATTGGGAATATGGCATTAGCGAAGAGCTCGCACTGNCATCANNTAAAAAATCNCCNGTANTAATAGGNGAAAATGAATTCNTATACCGNATCACTGGATTAAATTGGGGAAATATACCAAATACATGGTCCTATAAAGAAGCTACATCTGTTGCNGTTGATTCAGAAGATAATGTGTTTGTATTCAACCGTGGTGANATTCCTATGATAGTGTTTAATCCAGAAGGTGATGTGATTGATACATGGGGAGAAGGAAAATTTTCTAGCCCTCATGGAATTACTATAGATAGCAATGATGACATATTCTGTGTAGATGTAGGGGATCATACCGTTAGAAAATTTTCAAAAACCGGTGATTTGATATTTGAAATTGGTACCCCGGGAATTTCCTCTGAACCCATGTCTGGAGTTCCGTTTGCCAAACCAACTCATGTTGCTATTGATCAACACACAAATGAGTTTTATGTGTCTGATGGATATTCTAATGCAAGGATTCACAAATACTCTCCGAATGGAGAATATTTGTTTTCATGGGGAGAATCTGGCACAAATCAGGGGCAGTTTAATATCGTTCATAATATTGAAGTAGACAGTAGCGGTACAGTCTATGTAGCTGATAGGGAAAATCATAGAATTCAAGTTTTTGATAAAGACGGAAGATATCAAACTCAATGGATTAATATGTCAAAAGCAGCTGCGTTGTATATTTTCACTGAGAATCAAACTGAATTAATGCTAGTAGGCGAATACTTTGCAGGTATAAAAGGTAATTCAATGGGTACAAATTTAGGACCGCGTCTCTCTGTTCTAGATCTTTCAGGTAATGTTTTAGCCCGAATAGGGGAAAATAGCTATGGATCAGAACCAGGAAGGTTTTTTTCCCCACATGGAATTACAATGAATTCCAAAGGAGATATCTATGTTGCTGAAGTATCTTGGAGTGACTACGGCAGTCAAATGAATCCACCTCGTGAATTAAGATCTCTACAAAAACTAGAAAGAATTTAAGCTAATAACCTCCCCCGATTGCGTGAACTATTTCTACTTTGTCACCTTCATTCAAAATATATTCTGAATGATATTTTTTCTGCAATATTTCACCATTTATTGCTATTGCTATTGCTTTCTTATCTTGCAACCCCATATCATTTAGCAAATCAAACATAGAAAATGATTTAGAAATGCTTCTATTTTCTCCATTTACAATTATATTCATATAAATTTTTTACCATTAATCAAAAAATTATAATTTTCTTTTAAAATATTAGATATATTTTTTGCTGACAGCTTTGGGTTTTCTGAATGCAATATAGAGGATATTACTGATACCCCACTAGCACCAGATTCCAATACTGGGATTATATTATCAGAATTAATACCTCCGATAGCAAATACAGGAATTCGTACTTTAGATGTAATAGATTTAATTAAAGGTAATCCTTCTGGTAGTTTATTTGGATGAGTGTTAGTTGGATATATAGTCCCTGCAATCAAATAATCTGCACCTCTTTTTTCTGCCAACAAGGCTGATTCTAAAGAATGAACAGATCTGCCTACAATAGCTTCATAATCATTCTCGTGTAACTGTGATTTTTCAGGTAAATGTATTGATTTTATACCTTGAGGAATAGTTTTAGAGAGGCCTACATTTATTGAAATGGGTATAGAGGTTGGTAAATTTTTTTTAAGGTCATTTACAAAACCTTTAAGAAAGGTTAAGTCATGATCTTCATCTCTTATTATTAAAAAATTTACTCCCCCCTCAACGGCCTCCGTAATATTTCTTTTAAGTTTCGAAGTGTTGCGGAATGAAACACTGTCTGTTAAAAGACACAAAACAGGCAATTTTATTTTCTTTGTTTGCTTGTTCAGTTTATACTTATCCCCGCACCAGGACTACTTGTTGTAGCCTGTGATTTACTTGGAATCCTACCTGCTAAAAAACCTTTCCTTCCAGCTTCAACACCTAACTTGAATGCCTCGCCCATTTTTGTTGGATTTTTCGCCTGAGCTACAGCTGTATTAACTAAGACCGCTGAGGCGCCCATCTCCATTGCCTCAGCAGCATCAGATGGAACAGCTAATCCAGCATCAACAATTACAGGTATATTAGAAGAATCTATAATTAATAAAATTTCTTCTTTTGTTAATATCCCCTGTCCTGAACCAATAGAAGAGCCCAGAGGCATTACAGTGGCACATCCGATATCCTCAAGCCTTTTTGCAAGTATAGGATCTGCGTGTATATATGGGAGTACGACAAATCCGTCTTTTATCAAAGCTTTAGCAGCTTCATATGTACCAATTGGATCAGGTAATAAATTAGCAGAATCTGGTATAACTTCTAATTTGACCCAATCAGTACCAGTAATTTCTCTACCTAGTTTTGCTGTCAAAATTGCCTCTTCAGCAGTCTTGCTACCTGCTGTGTTAGGTAACACATCATACTTATCCCAATCTATATGGTCTAAAATAGTTTTTTCATCAGGATTATTCAAATCTAATCTACCTGTCGCTACAGTGACTATTTGAGTGCCTGATGATTCTAAAGAATCAACCATCTCTTTCATCGTCCTGTGCCTACCAGTTCCAATCAGCAAACGAGAGTCAAATAATTTGCCTGCAATTTCTAATTTATCATTCATTAATCAATATCCATATTAAATTCAATACACAACTAATAAATTCTATTATATATTTAAATTCAATTATATTCACATAAATCTATAAATAGCCTATGCTTAAACATTTTACATCAACTGGATATGTCGTATATGAGAACAAAGTATTACTTCATTTACACAAAAAAATTAATCAATATCTTCCTCCAGGAGGACACTTAGAAGTGAATGAAACACCTGTAGATGCAGTCCTAAGAGAAGTGAAAGAGGAAACGGGCCTAGATGTTGAAGTGATATCTGGAATTAATCATGATTCATTTTTGTATCCTGTAAATATATCTTTACCAGAACGAATTCTATTAGAAGATATTGACGATCCTGTTACGGGATTCCACCAACATATTGATTTTATTTATTATTGTGTTCCCAAAAATACTCCAATTGTGTCGAATTCATGGATTTGGTTTGATGAAAAAGCATTAACTGATGGATACAAAATTCAAGAAGATAACATCATAACTCCGCCTGAAGATGTTATAGAAATTTCTCTTGATGCAATTAGAAAATTAAAAAATTAGCAACCTGGGTATTATTTTTTTATACAATACAATTATAATTGGAGTTTGGATTTTTAAAATATTTGATAGAAAGGATCCTTAAATGGCGATAGCTAAAACAATAGATACAAAATTCTCCCATAACAATATAGAAGCAAAATGGCGTTCTATGTGGGAGAAAAATCATACTTATAAAATTTCTGATGAATCTAAGAAAGAAAGATGGTACGAGCTAACGATGTATCCGTACCCCTCAGGGGATCTTCATGTTGGGCATTGGTTTGCAATGACTGGAGCTGATATACATGCTAGGTATAAACGTATGAATGGATATAATGTTTTGCACCCAATGGGATTTGATGCATTTGGATTAAATGCTGAAAATGCAGCAATTCAACGTGGAATTCATCCTCACAAATGGACAATGGACAATATAAGTAGAATGAAGAAGCAATTAGACACTCTAGGTCCTATGTATGATTGGGATAGACAAGTTATCACTTGCCTTCCAGAGTATTACAAATGGAATCAATGGTTTTTCTTGCAATTCTTAAAAAATGATTTAGCTTACAAAGGATTTGCTCCTGTAAATTGGTGCCCGTCATGTGTGACAGTTTTAGCAAATGAACAAGTTATTGATGGGATTTGCGAAAGATGTGATACAGAAGTTACTCATAAGGATATGGATCAATGGTTTTTACGTATAACAAAATATGCTGATGAATTGCTTGACCAAGAATCTATTGATTGGCCTGACCGTATAAAAACTATGCAAACAAATTGGATAGGCCGTAGTGAAGGAGTGGAATTTGAATTTGATATCTCTCATTGCAATTTAGAAGAAACTAAACTAAAAACATTTACTACGAGAATTGATACAGCTTTCGGAGTCACATTTGTCGTGATGGCTCCTGAACATCCACTTGCAAGTTCAATAACTTCTAAATCAGAATTAGAATCAGTACAAAATTATATTTCAAAATCTAGACAGTCGACTGAAATTGAGCGATTAGCAACTGACAGAGAAAAAACAGGAGTTTTTACTGGATCTTATTGCATAAATCAATTAACAGGCGAACAAATACCTATATTTATTGGTGATTATGTTTTAGCAAGTTATGGTACTGGTGTAGTAATGGGAGTGCCGGCCCACGACCAAAGAGATTTTGAATTTGCAAAAAAATACGATTTAGAAATTCGAGTTGTAATAGCTGAAGAAAACTACGACCAAACAGAGATTTCTGAAGCATATATTGGGCCAGGAATCCAAATTAACTCTGGAAACTTTGATGGCCTATCAAATATGCAAGGTAAGATTGAAATTGCGAATCATATTGAAAAGGAAAAATTTGGTAATAAGAAAGTCAACTACAAGATGAGAGACTGGTTAATATCTCGACAAAGATACTGGGGAACTCCAATCCCTATCATCTATTGTAACGATTGTGGCGCTGTACCAGTTCCTGAAGAGGACTTGCCAGTAATATTACCGGAAGATGCTGAATTTTTACCCACTGGGGAGTCGCCTTTGGCTCTTCATGAAGAATTTGTAAATGTTAAATGTCCTGATTGCAATAAACCCTCAAAACGAGAAACAGATACTATGGATACATTTGTGGATTCTTCATGGTATTTTTTAAGATATACAAGTCCTAAATTTTCTGAATCTGCTTTTGACCCTTCTACAGCAAAGTTATGGAATCCAGTTGATCAATATACTGGAGGTGTTGAACATGCTGTAATGCACTTGCTTTACTCTCGTTTTTTCGTTAAAGCAATAAGAGATCTAGGCTTAATTGACTACGATGAACCTTTCGATAGATTATTTAATCAGGGGACAATCATATACAAAGGTCATAAAATGAGTAAGTCACGAGGCAATGTAATTGCTCCTGATGAATATGTTGAAGCTGTTGGGGCAGATGTAGTCAGAACCTATTTAATGTTTATTGGACCTTGGGAGCAAGGCGGGGAATGGAACGATTCAGGTATTAACGGTGCAGTTAGATGGCTTAATAAAGTTTGGGATCTAGTTCACTCCAATACATCTCTACTTCCAAATGAAATATCTGAAGATTTGGTTAATCAAAACAATAGAATTAAAAACCAAACCATTAAAAAAGTTACTGAAGATATTGATAAATTCAAATACAATACAGGTATAGCCTCGTTGATGGAATTTACTAATCAATTGATTGAATTGAACTCTTCTAAAAAAATTACTTCCGACCAATTGCGCGATACCATTGAAACCTTACTTTTGTTAATTTCTCCAATTGCCCCACACATTTCTGAAGAATTATGGGAATACATTGGTAATGAATTTAGTGTCCATCAATCAGAATGGCCAAGATACGATGAAACTTTAATTGATGATCCCACAGTCACCTTTATTGTTCAGGTAAATGGTCGAGTACGAGATAAGATTACTCTGGCATCTGACATTTCAGAAAATGAGGCAAAAAATGTTGCTTTAGAAAGTCCCAAAATAAAACCTCATATTTCTGGTAAATCTTTAAATCGTGTAATATTTGTCCCTGGTAAACTTATAAATTTAGTTGTCAGCTAATCAAAGCAGGAGTTTTAAATGGATGCATCCATAGCAATACTGCCCGGAGACGGCGTAGGCCCAGAGGTTATTTCTGAATCAATTAAAGTTTTAGACGCTGTTGCATCAAAATTCAAACATAATTTTAATTTAACGATTGGAGATATTGGCGGTTGCGCAATAGACAAATACGGGACCGCACTGCCAGATATAACGTTAGAAAAATGTTCTAATTCAGATGCCATTTTGATGGGAGCTGTAGGGGGACCCAAATGGGATAATCCTTCAAATAAGATAAGGCCCGAAGATGGATTATTAAAAATTCGTAAATCGTTAAAATTATTTGCAAATATCCGTCCGGTAAAAGTATATCCCTCATTGATTAACGCAACTCCATTAAAACCTGAGATATTAAAAAATGTTGATATCTTAGTTATTAGAGAATTAACAGGAGGCCTCTATTTTGGCAAACCTAAGAAAAGATGGGATACTTCAAAAGGAAGGCGTGGGGTAGACACTTTAAAGTACTCTGAACATGAAATTCGAAGAATATTAAAATTAGCATTTGAATTATCTGGATCAAGGAGAAAAAAATTAACTTCTGTAGATAAGCAAAATGTTTTAGAAACCTCACGCTTATGGAGAGAAATTGCAATAGAAATGTCCTCTCAATACCCAGAAGTAGAATTGAATCACATGCTGGTTGATAATGCTGCAATGCAATTAATTAGGAATCCTTCAGATTTTGATGTGATCGTTTCTGAAAATACATTTGGAGATATTCTTACTGATGAAACTGCGGTCTTATCTGGATCCATGGGGATGTTACCATCAGCAAGTCTTTCAGAAGCAAGTTCTTCCTCCAGCAGTGGTATGGGTCTCTTTGAACCTATACATGGAAGTGCTCCTGATATATCTGGTCAAGGAATTGCTAATCCTATTGGATCCATTTTGAGTACTGCCATGATGTTACGATTGTCATTTAATCTAAATGATGAGGCTCTAGCGATAGAAAAAGCAGTAGAAGGTATATTAGAAGACGGATACAGAACTGCAGATATAAGCATGGGTTCTCAAGCTAATGCAGATACATCTAAGATAGGTGATCTTATTTCTGGAGCTATTTAGTCCAGTCCATAGATCTTGAAATTGCTTTTCCCCAGTTAACTTGCAAGTCATTACGATTGGCATCGGAAATATTCGGATTAAATATTTCCGAAGTTTTTTTTCTAGCTTTAAGTTCTTCTGATGATTCCCAAAACTTCGCAGCTAATCCAGCAAGGTACGCAGCTCCTAACGCAGTACTTTCAAGTGTTTCAGTTCTATGAACATTAATATCCGTTATATCGGACTGAAACTGTAGCAATATATCACTTTTAGACACTCCACCATCAGCGACTATTTTTAATATTTTAGTGTTTAAATCTGACTCGATCATTTGAATAATATCGTTGGTCTGAAACGCTATAGATTCGAGTACTGCTCGAACAATGTGTGATTTAGTATTTTCAATTGTCATTCCATGTAGACTTGCTCTCGCATATGGATTCCAATGCGGTGCTCCTAAACCATTAAATGCAGGTACAAAATAAACCCCACCGTTATTCTGAACTCTATCCGCTAGTAAATCCATATCTGAAGAAGTTTGTATTAAATTTAATTTATCTCTTAACCAAGTTATTGCTGAGCCTGCTGAAAATACACTGCCCTCCAAAGCATATTCTACTGATCCATTAATATTCCATGCTATCGTAGTTATAAGACCATTTTTACTAGGTATATTAATTTTTGATGTGTTTACCAATATAAATGCACCTGTACCATATGTAACCTTAACGTCTCCAAAACTCCAACAAAATTGTCCGAATAAAGAAGCCTGTTGGTCTCCTACGATTGCATTTATTGGGATTTTATTACCGTCAAAGTATTCAGGTGAAGTTATTGCTAGATCTCCACTAGATGGAACAACTTCAGGTAATATAAATCTAGGTATATCAAAAATATCAAGTAACTCATCAGACCAATCAAGTGTATTAATATCAAATAAAAGTGTTCGGCTTGCATTTGTTGTGTCTGTTATGTGGGCTTTACCATTGGTTAATTTCCAAATTAACCAAGTATCGATAGTACCAAACATTAATGTTTCATTTCTGATAGATTCTCTAGTATTAGGATAGTTATTAATGATCCAAGAAATCTTACTGGCAGAAAAATAGGGGTCCAAGGGCAATCCAGTAATTTTGCGAATTCGATCTTCAACTCCAGTTTGTATTATCGAATCACATATTTCTTGACTTCTATTACATTGCCAAACAATTGCATTACCAAAAGTTTCGCCTGTAGACTTATCCCATAATACAGTCGTTTCTCTTTGGTTAGTTATGCCTATTGATCTGATATCCGAAAACGAAATATTCATATCCTGTACTACTTTGTGGGTTGTATGTAATACACTCTTGAGTATTTCTTCAGGATTTTGCTCTACCCAACCTTCCATAGGATATTTTTGTGATATTTCTTTATAGGAAGTCGCTATTAAGTTGCCAGTATCCGATACAATCGCAGCTCTAGTACCAGTTGTCCCTTGATCAATCGCTAATATAAACTCAGCTTTTTTCTGCATATTATCCTCAAAAGATTATATTATGTTACTAAAAGGATCATACAATATAATTTAAGGAGTTATGCATGTCAGATAAAAAAATTGTCATCCAAACTGGTGATATTACTTTAAATGCTATCCTTTTTGACACGTCAACAGCTAATAAAATTTTTAACCAATTACCAATAACATCTCTTGGAAATCGATGGGGTGACGAAATTTATTTTTCAATAGATATTAGTGATGAACTAAAAGATGAATCAACTGATTTGTTCAATGTAGGCGACTTAGCCTTCTGGCCTCCAGGCAATGCATTTTGTATATTCTGGGGCCCTACGCCTGCGAGCGAAAAAGATGAGATTAGAGCGGCAAGCCCAGCGAATTTAATTGGGCAAATAATTGATAACCCTTTAGAATTGTCTAGCATCTCGTCAGGAGAAGAAATTATTATTAAGGTTTCAGAATGAGTTTTTCACTAGAACTTCAGAAGTCAGCAAATATTTTTTGGGAAAAAGAAAAATCTCACGAATTCATATTAGGAATTGGTTCAGGCAATTTAGATAAGTCTCGATTTGTGTACTACCTAAAACAAGATTATCTTTTCCTAATCGGTTACAGTCGTGCTATATCGATAGGAATATCAAAAGCTCCCCAAATATCTGATATGGCCTTCCTTTCTAATTTGTTAAATGAAACGTTAAATACCGAAATGCAACTACATGTTGAATATTGTTCCGGATTCCATATCGAAAAAAAAGATCTCGAAAACACATCTCCATCTGTGACAACTGTGTCTTATATTGACCATATGATTAATTCTTCAAATATTAGTTTTTTACATTCTTTAGTTAGCATACTACCTTGTGCTTGGAGCTATGGTGAAATTGCCACATACTTGAATGAAAATATTGTAACTGATCATACAAATAATCCTTATATAGATTGGGTAAACATGTATATATCAGATGAATTTAAGTCACTTTCAATATCAATAATGCAAATCATAGACAAATATGCAGAAAAATTAAATAAAAGCGAAAAATTAGAACTTATAGAAACATTTTTAAAAAGTAGTGACCTTGAATACCAGTTTTGGAACGCAGCTTTGTATATGGAATAAAATTACTTAGTATTTGTTATGTGAATACTACTTCTAATCTATAATTCATATATGGTATAATGTTCCTAAAGAGTTATTGTAGAGTGAATACAAAGTGAAAGTTATGGTAAAAGAAAATAAAATCCTTGTTATAGATAAAGAAATTACAGACGAAGTAGCCTGTGCACATCACTGGAAAATTAACGATCCCGATGGCCCAACTAGTTCGGGATTTTGTAAAAAATGTGGAATAGAAAAGGAATTTGTTAATTACTTGGAAGGTTCTGCTTGGAGTAATGATGTTTCTTTAGATCAATTAAGTAAAAATGAAGGCTATTCTGATAGCTCTAATTTTTCTCAAACGGCAGATTCACTAAAGCAAGAAGATTCATTTTCGTCTTAATTGAATTATCTAAATAAATCCTTCTCAACAGGTCTAAGGATAATTGAAGCATCAGATTCTGATGCTTCAAAATCATAGCCTCTAATAATACTAACTGGAGTTCCAGTTGCCTTTCCAGAAACTAATTCGGCTGATGTTGCTAAAACGTCTATCACAGGTGATGAGGTAACTTTTAAAATTTTCCCATGTTGGTCAACAGTCCCTGAGTAATTTTTCAATGGGGTAATCCCAAATGATCCAATGGCAAAACTTAACTGGCCTTCGCGCCATGGTCTTCCAAAAGTATCCGTAATAATGACCCCTAAATTTTTTATGTCAAAAATAGACCGCAATTGTAAGTTGATTTTTTTTGCTGACTCATTAGGGTCAGACGGCAGGAGGGCGACATTGTAATTTCCTGAAATATTTGACGAATCAATACCTGCATTTGCACAAATGAACCCATGAATCGTTTCTGTTATTAATATACTTCTATCGGCATCAATACGAATTATATTTTTTGACTGATCTAAAATTAATTGAACTAATCTAGGATCTTTTCGAGTTCTCTTGGCAATATCTATTGCTTCATCCGAGGGTGTTATTTCACGAATATCAACTATCATATTTTCAGATTTAGAAACAATTTTTTGAGTTACTACTACGATATCTCCATCTTGAATACCACCAATGGTAGTATTTGCAGAAAGAGATATTTCATTGGCCAAATCTGTACTAGCCGTAAACTCTGGCATGTTTTGCAATGCAATTATTTGTATATTTCCTATCATATTTTAGTTAAAGTGTCCTATTATGTATTGGATACGTTACTATATTATAGACATTTACCATTTATATACATTGAGAGTGATATTTGGATTTATTTAGAAGCTTGCTATTCATACCTGGTAATCAACCAAAAATGCTAGAGAAAGCATCTCACTTTTTACCAGACGTTTATATTCCTGACCTTGAAGACAGTGTCGGAGACAATGACAAAACTGATGCCCGAAAAATAGTATCAGAAAACATTCGATTATTTAAAAAATCGGACAAACTAATTATACCGAGAGTAAATTCACTAGAAAGTGGTTTATTTGAAGATGATATTGCAGCATTAATTTCAAAAGGAATAAACGGTGTATCTGTAGGGAAGATATATGATACCGAAGACATAGTTCAAATAGATAAAATTATATCTAAATACGAAGAAAATCTTAATATNCAAATAGGANCATTATCCTTGATACCATGGATTGAGACTGCTTCTGGAATACTAGAATCAAAAGCTATTTTAAAATCTTCTGTCCGAATCAAAGCTGCAGCATTTGGAGCTGAAGACTTCACTAATGACATGGGAATCGAAAGACAATCCGATAATAGCGAAATCCAANTNGCGAAGAATTACTTGGCAATTGCGGCTAGGGCTTGCGGTGTGATCGCGCTAGATAACCCATTTTTTGATTTTAAAAATTCCTCTGCATTGGTTGAAGATTGCATTAATTCAAAAAAAATGGGTTATAAAGGTAAATTTGCAATCCATCCTGCTCAAATTGACGATATTAATAAATCGTTTTCACCGTCCAAATCAGATATAGAACATGCAAAAAAAGTTATTCAAGTTTTTAAAGAAGCTATAGAACAGGGTAGGGGTTCAACTTCATTAAACGGTTACGTCATAGATGTTCCTGTTTATAAAAGAGCACAGAACCTAATTGAATTGGCCAAAAAGTTGGGAGTTATTTGATGAGAAGAACTGTACCAGATCAGCATGAAGACAAAATTATGCTAACTGGTCTTGAGCTTTATGGGTTCCACGGAGTTCTAGATGATGAAAAAACAACATCTCAAAAATTTATAATTGATGTTTGTTTGTATCAAGATTTGACTTTGTCTGGAAGGACAGATGATTTAAAATTAACAACTGATTATTCTTCAGTGTATAAAATCATTAAAAATGTAGTAGAAAATAATTCGTTTAATTTAATTGANGCACTTGCTAATGAAATTGCTAATAAAATTATCTCTAATTTCCTNACAAACAAAGTTATGGTTACAGTTGAAAAACCGAATGCCCCCATTGATGGAGCAATTTTTTCTACTATTGCAGTTCAAATAACAAGGGAAAGATAAGTATAATGATCGAATCAACTTTAATATCAAAAGAAGGNCCTTATAATCCTTCATCTGTTGAAACTCGTATATATGAGTTTTGGAACTCTTCTGGATTTTTTACACCCACAATTGATAAATCCAAAGAACCATTCGTCATGATTATGCCCCCTCCCAACGTTACGGGAGAATTGCACATGGGCCATGCTTTAACTTTTGCAATTGAAGACATGATTGTTCGTTGGCATAGAATGAAAGGCGATCCAACCCTTTTCTTACCTGGTACTGACCATGCGGGTATTGCTACTCAAGTTGTTGTTGAAAGACTGCTTGCTTCAGAAGGTAAAAACAGACACGATCTTGGTCGTGAAAATTTTGAAAAAAGAATTTGGGAATGGGTTGACCAGTATGGNGACAGAATCTACAACCAATTGCGTAGACTTGGAACATCATGTGACTGGTCCCGTAAATCCTTTACATTAGACGAAGGTCCACAAAAAGCTGTTAGGAAAACATTCGTCGATTTATATAAAAAAGACCTTATCTATAGAGGTGAACGGATCACGAATTGGTGTCCCAGATGTTCAACNGCTCTTTCTGATCTAGAAGTCAAATATAAGGACATTGAAGGCTANATTTATGAAATAAATTACCCATTAGAGGGTTCTTCCGATAAAGTGTTAATTGCAACCACAAGACCTGAAACTATGTTTGGTGACTCTGCAGTAGCGGTAAACCCAAATGACAATAGATATAAAAATTTTGTAGGTAAATCAATTAAATTACCTTTAACTGAAAGAGTCATACCTATCATTGCAGATGATGCTGTAGAAGTCGAATTTGGAACTGGGGCATTAAAAGTTACACCAGCTCATGATCCAGTCGACTTCGAAATAGGAATCCGGCATAATCTAGATACAAATATTGTTTTTACCTTAGACGGATTTATGACGTCAGATCTTGATTCAAAATTTGCTGGTTTAGATCGTTTGGAATGCCGTCAAAAAGCTATCGATTCATTGTCAGCATTAAATTTAATGGGTGACATAAAACCATTTAATCATTCTGTTGCTCATTGTGACAGGTGTGATGAAGTAATTGAGCCAATGATAACAAAACAGTGGTATGTTGCAATGGAAACGATCGCTGAACCTGCACGAAAAGCTGTAAGGTCTAAAGATATTGAAATAATTCCTAAAAGATTTGAAAAAATATATTTTGACTGGATGGACAATATTAGAGATTGGCCTGTAAGCAGGCAATTATGGTGGGGGCATCAATTACCTGTTTGGTACTGTAACTCATGCCCAAAAGAAATTGTTGAATATGACGATCCTACTACGTGTCCATCTTGTGGCTCAGACCAACTAAATAGAGACCCTGATGTATTAGATACATGGTTCAGTTCGGGCTTATGGCCTCACTCAACGTTAGGATGGCCAGACCAAACAGATGAACTTGATTATTTTTACCCAGGTTCTGTTATGGAAACCGGATACGACATACTATTTTTCTGGGTTGCCAGAATGATAATGATGGGAATACAAAATATGGGTGAAATTCCTTTTAAAACAATCTACTTACACGGTCTGGTTCTTGACCCTGAAGGTATCAAGATGAGTAAAACAAAGGGAAATGTGCTTGACCCATTGGAAATAATAAACGAATATGGCGCAGATGCTTTACGGTTTGCACTAACGACAGGAACAGCGGCTGGAAACAATATAAGAATGAGTGAAAGCAGACTAGAATCTAGTCGCAATTTTGCCAATAAGATATGGAATGCATCCCGATTTGTACTATCGCTCAACCCAAAAGGTAATGAGACCCCATCTTTACCAAAAGCTTCTCACATACATGATAAATGGATAATTTCCCGGTTAAATATTGTGGCAGCAAATGTAAACAAACACATGGAATCATATCAATTTGGAGAAGCTCAGCAAGAATTATATGATTTTTTCTGGAATGAATATTGCGATTGGTTTATCGAATTATCAAAAATACGAATAACAAAAGAAGGTGATTCAACCCCCATTCCAACCCTCCTATACGTCTTAGATAGAACACTAAAATTACTACATCCATTTATGCCATTTGTAACTGAAGAAATCTGGACAGGATTATTCAAATCTAATCCTAATGATTCTTTAATGGTTCAAGAATATCCCGAATGTATTGATGAAGCCTGTGATTCTAATGCAATAAATTCTATGAATCATATTTTTGAGATAGTAAAAGGTATTCGGAATGCTAAAGCTGAACTAAATATAAAGTCTTCACAATATCTCAAAGCTATTATGGTCGTAGATAAAAATATAGAATCAGTACGATTCAATTCTGTGTTTATTACAAATTTAACTAATGTTGAAATCGATGTTTATGATTCAAATTTTGACTTTAAATTAGATACTAATATACCAATAATAACTTCATCAGCAACTACATATTTAGAGATAGGGAATGTTATAGACACAGACTCTGAATCAAATCGCTTATCTGATGAATTAAAAACATTATCTAATAGAATCAAATCTTTAGAGTCTCGGTTATCTAATACTAAATTTACTGAAAATGCACCTAAGAATGTTGTTGAAGAAGAAAAAGACAGGCTTTCAGATTTCCGAGATCGTGAGTCTAAGTTAAAGCAGTTAATCGCTCAACTAAGAAATTAAGGCACAACATTTTTTGAATTTTTTCCCACTACCGCAATGGCAAGGTTCGTTTCTACCCATTTTCACAGGATGTGAGTTTTTCACTTTGCTACTCTTAGGAGATGTTACCTTAGACTGAGTAGAGGTTTTTGCGTGAGAGTGTGAGGTTGATGAAATTGATTTAACATATTCAATTTTAAATATTGCATTTGCTACATCAGACTGAATCTTATCTTCTAAAGCGCTAAATAATTCATGTGACTCTTTTTTGTACATAACTAGTGGATTTCTTTGACCAATAGATTGTAACCCTATGCCTTGCCTTAGGTTCTCCATGGTAGTTAGATGTTGTATCCAATTCGTATCTATAGATGCTCTCATAAGATATCTCTCTGCATCATTAGCTTTATCAAGACCCAGTAAGTTTCGAAAGTCTTCATATAAGGAATCTATATATAAATCTAATTTGTCGTAAAAGTCGTCATATGATTCAAAATTATTAGGATTACTAAGTTCATCTGGCAAAGAGGGAAGAGGAGAATTCTCGGATGGAAACAAAGCACTTAGTTGGGCTTGTAATTGTTCTTCAGTTTCTTCAAAGTGAGGAAAATCCTCATCAATACGCGTATTTTTAGATTTTGAAAATCTCACACATATAGTTTCACACTCTGTTCTTATTATCTCCTTGATTTGCTCTGACAAATCTAATCCTGAAAGTACTTTAGTTCTTTCAGAATATATAACAGTTCTCTGTGTATTGATCACATCATCATAATCTACAAGATGTTTTCGCATATCAAAATGATGAGTTTCAACTTTTACTTGAGCACTTTCAATTGATTTAGAAATCATCTTATTTTGTATCGGTGTTTCATCATCCATTCCAGCCCAATTCATGATTCCCTGAATCTTATCTCCACCAAACCTTCTTACTAGATCATCATCTAAAGCAACATAAAATCTTGTTTCTCCAGGGTCACCTTGACGGCCTGCACGGCCTCTAAGCTGATTATCAATTCTTCTAGCTTCATGTCTTTCTGTGCCTATAATGCACAACCCCCCCATTTGCAAAACTTCTTCATGTTTAATTTTCCATTCATCAAGTGATTCTTTTTCTTCATTATATGAACCTCCTAAGACAATATCTGTACCTCTACCAGCCATGTTTGTAGCAACAGTAACTGAGCCAAGTGCCCCTGCTTGAGCAACAATTGATGCTTCTCGTTCATGTTGCTTCGCATTTAGAACTTCATGTTTAATCCCTCGTTTTTTAAGTAAAGAACTTATTAATTCAGATTTATCAATATCTGTAGTTCCAACCAAAACAGGTTGCCCTAAAGAAGTCCGAGATTCTATTTCTTCGATAACTGCGTTGTATTTAGTTTTTTGATCACTAAATATTAAATCAGGATGATCTATCCTTTGAACTGGTTTATTTGTAGGTATAGAAACCACTTCTAATTCATAAATTTTCCAAAATTCTTCAGCTTCGGTTAAAGCGGTACCAGTCATTCCAGATAATTTTTTATATATCCTAAAGTAATTTTGCAAAGTTATATTTGCGTACGTGATTGTTTCTCTTTGAATAGATACTTTTTCTTTAGCTTCTATTGCCTGATGTAACCCATCTGAATATCGCCTTCCTTCCATTAATCGACCAGTAAATTCATCAACGATAATAACTTCACCATTTCTGACAACATATTCACGGTCTTTCTCATAAACTGATTCAGCACGAATTGCATTTTCTACAAATTGAACCAAATGGAAATTTTCTGGTGAATAAAGATTCTTAACTTTTAAGTATTTCTCAATTTTAGCAATACCATGCAAGGAAACGGAAATAGCCTTAGTCTTTTGATCTATTGAGAAATCATCATCTAGTACTAATGTGTGAGCAAACTGAGCAAACTTCTTATATTCATTAGGGTTTTGTTGAGAAGGGCCACTAATTATTAAAGGTGTACGTGCCTCATCAATAAGGATATTGTCCACTTCATCAACAATTGCAAAAATCCTAGAGCCTTGCGTTTGGGTTTCAAATGAATCTGCCATATTATCTCTAAGGTAATCAAATCCAAATTCACTGTTTGTTCCATAAATGATATCTGCCGAATAAGCATTTTTACGAGTGGTTTCTATTAATCCCAAAGACTCATCGTCAGGATACAAAATTAGAGAATTATTATTTTGCAAAGCTGAAACTGTCATACCTAATTTTGAGTATATAGAACCCATCCACTGAGCATCACGCTTAGCTAAATAATCATTGACTGTTACTACATGAACACTATTTCCAGAAAGAGCATTTAAATATGCGGGGAGCGTTGCTACTAATGTCTTACCTTCACCAGTTCGCATTTCTGCTATTTTACCTTGGTGTAATACTATTCCACCTATTAACTGAACATCATAGTGTCTTTGGTTTAGAGTTCGTTTTGCTGCTTCTCTAACTACAGCAAAGGATTCTGTAAGTATATCGTCTAAAGATTCCCCTTTNTGGATACGATTCTTAAATTGAGCAGTCATATCAGCTAATTCTTGGTCAGATAATTTAGAAATCTGATGCTCAAGTTGATTTATAGCATCAACTATAGGTTGTAATTTGCTGATGACTTTCTCGTCACTATTAGTAAAAATATTACTTATTTTATTTAGCATAGACATATCATTAACTATAGTAATACATTATGAAGTATTTTGGCTAAAGAAAAGCTACTACTATGGATGATTTTCAGATTATAAATCTTCAGTATTATTAAACATAGCTCCAACAGATTGCGCGTTATGAATACGTGATATAGCTTCACCTAACATAGGGGCAATTGAGATGATTTCCATTTTATCTCCCAATTTTGCAATCTTATCTTCAGCAACTGGCATTGTGTCTGTAACAACTATTTTTTCTATAATACTATCTTTCAATACTTCTGAAGCATTTGAAGATAGTACNGGGTGAGTAGCGGCACAAAATATTTGTTCTGCACCATGAGATTTTAACGTATTAGCTGTAGCAACAACCGTTCCNCCAGTTCCTATTTCATCATCCACTATCAAAGATGTTTTACCTTTAACATCTCCTATTAAACTTAAAGCTTCGACTTTATCATTATTCCCAATTCTATGTTTTTCTACAATAGATATTGGAACATTTAAGAACCTTCCTGTATCTCTGGTTCGCTTAACGTCGCCAGCATCAGTAGCAGATGCCACTTCAATCTTTTCTCCACTACTCTGAATATGCTCAGCCAACATTGAAACAGCTGTCAATTCATCAACAGGAATATTAAAAAAGCCTTGAATTTGTCCTGCGTGTAAATCAACTGTAAGGACACGGTCAGCGCCAGCTACTGTCAACAAATTGGCAATCAGCCTAGCTGTAATAGGTACTCGGGGTTGATCTTTTTTATCGCTTCTACCATATGAATAGTGNGGGATTACAGCAGTAATTCTNCCNGCAGATGCTCTTTTGGCCGCATCAATCATGATCAATAGTTCCATAATATTNTCATTCACGGGAGAACAAAAAGANTGGACTAAGAAAACATCTCGCTCACGAATATTTTCCTTGAATCCTACAAAAGTATTATCGTTACTGAACTTAAATACTTCNCATTCTCCAAGCTCTATATTCAAGTAAGTNCAAATATCTTTAGCNAATTTAGGATGTGAATTTCCAGAAAAGACTCTCAAATCTTCAAATAATGGCATTGTATACCCTCATAAAAAGCAAATATTTTGTCAATTATTACACCTCAGATCTGTAAGATTTGAACGTCGTAATATTATCACATTTAAATTAGGTTTCATATTTTATTAATTTNAAATGGTCCGTTCCNGCATTTGGTTTCTTATTAANNACATTTGATAATGAAAGATAATCAATCCCATAACCCTCAATAAACTTTTNATGTAAAGATTCNGGGGAATANAAATCTTTGTAGTCGAGATTCCTATTTGCTACTAAATTAACTCCTTGAGTAAACCCNTTTGACACNGTAAAAGACGCCATACCTTTAGGTTCNGCTTTACCTAAAAATTTCANTTTTCTCAAAAATCTATTTTTAGTTACATATTGAGAAGGNGTACATCCATAATAATAAGATTCTAATGGGTTAGGAAAATTAACGTATTGAGGATCNCACTTATNAAGATAATCCATAATAAAAGTACTTTTATACATGGAGCTAGATAATTCCCAAATNTAATTCCAGGATTTTCCNTAAGATTTATTAGTNTNCCAAGTTAAAACTGAGTNTGGNTGATTTATGAATAAAGGNGGNGTTCCATCTTCAATATTATTGCCAAGTCTTAGTGAAAATGTTGTTATATCTTTATTAGAACCTAAANTGGATTCCATTAANNGTATAGAAAAATAATCNCGAACTATAAAATCATCCACCAAAAACATNCAATATTTTTTTTGATTACTTTGAACTATATTTTTAACATCATTTAAAAAAGATTTTTCTTCCNGNAAANTGCATTTATATTTNTCCATTAANATTTCATAAGATATTTCTTTATTAGATTTAAATAAAACNGATATATCATCTTCTAATACATCAGAAAAATATAGCAANGATTGTATTAACGAATTTAACTGTAGNGTTCTGTCTTTTGAAAAGATTAAAATTTGTGTGTTAGACATAGTATTAAATCATCTATTCTTTAAATACCAATTTACAGTTTCTTTAATACCTTCAGTAAAATTTGTTTTTGCTACAAACCCAAATTCTTTTTGTGCTAANGAAGTATCTAANCTCCTTCGTGGTTGACCATCNGGTTTGGATGAATCAAATTTNATTTTAGCGTCAGANNCAACAGCAGTTTTTATCATATTTGCNAAATNNGATATAGATATTTCCATACCTGANCCTAAATTAACCGGGNCAGGACCATTATATCTTTCCATAGCAGTAACAATTNCTTCTGCAGCATCTGAAACATAAATAAAATCTCTTGTGGCTTTTCCTGTACCCCATACATCTATTTCAGAGTTACCNAAATCTTTAGCTTCAACGAATTTTTTAATTAACGCTGGAATTACATGACTACTTTCAGGATCAAAGTTATCTTTAGGNCCATACAAATTCACNGGTAATAAATAAATCATATTNGANCCATATTGATCTCTATATGCTTGAGATTGAACTANNAGCATTTTTTTTGCTAANCCNTAAGGAGCATTAGTCTCTTCCGGATACCCGCTCCANAAATCTGATTCTTTAAAAGGTACAGTAGCAAATTTCGGATAAGAACATACAGTNCCGACAATAACAGTTTTTTTAACAGAATAACGTCTAGCAGCTTCTAAAAGTTGAATTCCCATAATCGCATTGTCATAAAAAAAAGNCCCTGGATTATTTTGATTCGCACCAATACCGCCAACGACAGCTGCTAAATGAATAACCACATCTATGGAATTGGAAGAAAAGAGAGAGTCTAAATGTTCNTGATTACGNAGATCNTATTCAGAACTTCTAGGTGCAATTAGATTNGNATACCCGCGATCTTGAAGTTCTTTTATAACGTGGAATCCCAAAAAACCAGATGCTCCAGTAACCAAAATATTCATTTTATGTGATNTGTTTTTCATACTAATGATTTTAAATGATTCTGCCGCTATTTTCCCAAGTATGCCATCCATTAAAGTGAGTATTCAAAATTTTCTCTCCTAGGCCAGGGGTTTCTTGGGATAAATTTTCTAGTTCTGCGTCAATCATAATAGCCACTAAATCATCTAAATCAATCTTAGGCGACCAATTTAAATTATCTTTAGCTTTTTTTGAATCTGCGCATAAATTATCTACTTCTACTGGCCTAAAATAACGAGAATCTATTTTGACAAATTTATTCCAATCAAGCCCAACGTAATCAAAAGACTTAGAAACAAATTCTCTAACTTTATAAGAGTGTCCTGTTCCTATTACATAGTTAGACAATTCAGATTCTTGCATCATCATCCACATAGCTTCTACGTATTCAGGTGCATACCCCCAATCCCTAGCTGAATCTAGATTACCTAAAAATAATAATTTTTGGTTACCTGCTACTATGTTTGCAACTGCTTTTGCAATTTTTTTTGTAACAAAAGTTCCTCCACGTCGAGGGCTTTCATGATTAAATAAAATCCCATTACAAACCTGCAAACCATATGCTTCTCTATAAATATTTGATATCCAATAAGAATGAAGTTTTGCCGCTGCATATGGACTTCTTGGTTCAAAAGATGAAAGTTCATTTTGAGGAGGAGGGATATTACCAAACATCTCACTTGAAGATGCTTGGTAAAACTTTGCGTTAGGGGAGTGTTCTCGAATAGCTTCAAGAATACGTGTAGTCCCCAAACCAGTTGTATCACCCGTATAATCAGGAATCTGAAAACTGACTTGAACATGTGATTGTGCAGCTAAATGATATATCTCATCAGGTTTTATTTGAGAAATAACCTTGATCAGTGAACCTAGATCTGTAATATCAGCATAATGTAATTTTAAGTTCGGATTTGGATCATGAGGATCCTGATAAATATGATCTAATCTACCGGTGTTAAAAGTACTGCTACGTCGAATAATTCCATGGACCTCATATTTTTTTGCAAGCAACAATTCAGTAAGATAAGATCCATCTTGCCCAGTTATTCCTGTAATTAAAGCTTTCTTATTCAAATGTAGACTCCACAATGTTATTCTACATCTTTAACGTTATTTTGGAATGTATAAATTTATAATTTTTATATGATTATTGAGTATAATCTATTAATTAATAAATCATGAGGTGAATAATGGCAAATGCAAATTCAGTTATTAGACAGAGTGTTCTAGCGTATCTTGGTAACGCTGATGATCCTGAGATATCTAATCCCATACACTCTACAGAACTTGCTCGCTCATATGGATTTTCCGGACCTTTAATTGCAGGAGTCACTGTTTGGGGATGGGCAACTGATTGCATATTAGAAGCCTTAGGGGAATCATGGTTGAAGTTTGGATGGTCTGAATTCTCATTGAAACAACCAACCTATCCTGGTGAAACGTTAGAAATATCTGTATTTAAATCTACGGAAGGTCCCTCGGGATCATACGAAGTAGAAATACGTAAATCGGACAACTCTATATGCGTAAAAGGATTAGTAGGATTAGGTAAAACTGACTGGAGCGCTGATCTTATAAANCCTGATATAACTGATTCCAGTTTTATTAGGGAAAATAAAGAATCACTTCTTTTAGGCGAAGAAAAAAACACTACCCCTTGGACNCCTATGCAGATATCTTTTTCCATGGATAATCTAACGGAATTTTTAAATGAAAAACAAAAAACTTCAAATCCGATATTTGCTGGCCCAAATCCTATAGCTCATCCAAGTTGGATTGCAGGGTGGGCTGAAAACTTGATGCGTCACAACTTTTTGCTTCCTAGTTCAATGCATACAAGAAGCAAGATCCAACATCTAAACACTATCCCAATAAACACCAATGTGGTTGCTAGAGGACATATTAAAGAAACTTATGAAAGAAAAGGGCATCATTTTGTTAATTTTGATGTCAGTCTATCTGATGATAGTGANCAGATTNTATCTCAAATGAGTCACTGGACTATATTTAANATAGCTACTTTAGAAGAACGAGGATAACTCCAATCACAGAAACTTATTTTTTATAATTGTTCCAATTACTGGGATTATATGGTGCCATCTTATTTTTTTCCCTTCTTCGTACGGTCTTCCATTGTAGTTAATTGGAACCTCATAAAGCTTAATTTTCTGCTTACATAATTTTGTGAGTATTTCCGCTTGCTGTTCCCACCCATAAGTTTTCAATGAATCCGAATCTATCAAATCTTTCNTATACACTAAATAGCAAGAATATATNTCTGTCCAAGTTGTATTAAATAATACGTTAAAAAGTGAAGATATTAGTTTATTCCCTATTTTATGTGAAAAATAAAAAACACGAGTCCAATCTGGTGACAAAAACCTTGAACCCATTACTACATCAGCATCAAATTGAATGATTGGTTGTAAGAGTCTTTGGTATTCGTCAGGGTTATACTCTAAATCAGCATCTTGAAATAGAATATACTCTCCATTAGCATGATGCAAACCATTCTTAACNGCACCACCTTTTCCCAAATTAGTAGAATTTTCTAAAAACAAATCATACAAATCTGAATTAGATTTCAAAAATTCTTTAGTGCCATCAGTAGAGCCATCATCTATAACAATAATTTCAAATGATATACCTTTAATATTTTGCTTTTTGACACTATCCAATAATTCTTTAATAGTGTTCATTTCATTATAAGCAGGTATGATGACCGAAACTGTGATCATTTTTATCTCAACTAACAGATACTGTGTTATTTAAATTTATTGCTTTATCAGCTAATCCCAATAACTTTATCACATTGCATGCTGTGTCTAAATCAAACATATCTGTTTGGTTATTCGAAAGTGATATACCAAAATATTCAAGTGCCCTATATAACGGTTTATCTTCATCTCTGTCATATACAATAGAACTAATATGTTTCAATAAATTATTATTGGGAAANTTAGATTTTTCATAAATAGAAAACTCAATTTTAGGGAATTCACTAAATGTGATGATCCTATCTTTTTCGTAAACAGTAATATTACGCTTTTTTAACATTGATAGATTTGAGTTTGTTACTGATACGTTCAAATTATTATCATAATGAAACTCATACTTAACAAAAGTGTTAGTTGAATACCCAGAAACAGAATTTGGCATTTTATTTAGCATTTTAAGCATAATAGAAATATCGTGAGATCCCCAATCCCATAAAATAGATAAATCTTCTCTAAAAGGNCCATCCCCCATACCTTCAAGATTTATCNTTTNAACAGANGTAAAATCAACAGCATTTAAAATTTCACTTAAAGCTGGTTGAAACAATTGCGTATGGTCGACAAAAACAGGGACATTTTTANTTTTGGCTAGATCTTTCAAAAATAACGCTGTTTCATAATCTAAACATANAGGTTTTTCTATAAAACATGGAGTATNATTTTTGATAAACCATTCTAGAATACAAGNGTGAGTAGCAGGTGGAGTAGCAATAATAACTGCATCAACTTCAAAGTTTAAAATATCNTTCCAATTAGACAANAATTTNGGATTTTGNTTTTTATATTCTAATTTGAGTTGTTTGGTTGTGACAACATGCGTTAAATCTAATTCTTCAATAGAATCGAGAGTGTTTAATATATTGTATCCCCATCGGCCTACCCCAATAAGGGCGACTTTTTTAGGATTATCGCTTTTCTTTAAATTCATAATTTTCAGAAGCCCAATTTAAAGAACGGGTTAGTCCTTCTTTAAGAGATACTTGGGGGTGATAGCCTACATGAATATTTGCCTTTTTGATATTGGGACATCTCCTAATAGGTTCATCACCTGGATAAACATCTGGATGTTCAACAAACGACTTGGCAATTGGATGCCCTGCGACACTTTCTAATGTGTCTGCTAAATCTTGTATCGTTATTTCTGGAGAATCATTTCCTATATTATATGGTTCTCCTGGAACCCCTTTTAGAAGAACTCTAATAAATCCATTTATAGAATCGGTTGCGTAGCAAAAAGTTCTAGTTTGAGTACCAGGCTTATAAATTTTCAATGGTTTATCCGAAAGAGTTCTATTTATAAAATCTGGGACAACACGATAATCATTTTGATTCATTCCTGGTCCGTAAACATTAAAGGGTCTTACTATCTTTGTAGGAACACCATAATGAGTATGGTAAACTCTCGCCATCGTTTCTCCTAAACGTTTAGATTCATCATAGCAAGCCCTAGGCCCTAGGCATGAGACATTACCTCTGTAAGCTTCGTCTGTAGGAACTTCTTTAGGATCTGGGTCTCCATAAATCTCACTAGAGCTAAAAAACATAAAGCCTTCAACATTCTTTGCCACGGCTAGTTCAAGTAAATTTTTAGTTCCAATAGTTGCTACTTCCATTGTTTCCATAGGGTATTTGGCATAATAAAAAGGACTAGCAATCCCTGCTGCATGAATAATGTAATCAATATCAAAGTCGAAATGTATTCCATTAATAATATCCATTTTGTGAAAGGTAATATTATTAGGAGTGTCAGACAAATGAGTTGCTGTAGGTTCAGTAATAAAGTTATCCACAGCTATTAAAGTAATTGGCGAACGATCTTTTGACGAATTTAGATGAGCGACTAATTCAACGAAATATCTACCCAAGAAACCTCCTGCTCCACACAAAAGAATTGTTTTACCCGATAAATTATTAATATTATCTGCACCTAGAAATTTTTCTATTTCTTTAATATCGGTATTTAATAGAGAATTATTTTTCATTTAATAAACCTGTAAATCTGGAAGAGGCAATATAAAGTGTCCTCCCTTTTTTAAGTAATTATCATTATTTTCCATAATTTGTTCGGCAAAATTCCAAGCAAGTATTATCATATACTCAGGAACAATCTCTTGTCTTAAAACATCTGCATTTACGACAGGAATATGAGATCCAGGTGTATATAATCCTTGTTTTAAAGGATTATCATCAATTATATAGTCTATTTGGTCGGACAATTCAAATTCATATAACAATGTAGTCGCTTTTGCAGGAGCTCCGTATCCGATCAATTGCAAACCTTCATTTTTTATATCATGAACCAGAGAATTTAATTTTTCATTAAGCTCTTTTATTTTATTAGATAAAGACAGAATTGGGTCTATAGTATTTAAACCTAATTTAAGTTCCATATTTATCAAATTCCTAACTGAATCATTTACAGGTTTTGGGCCATTTTTTTTCTGAACTACAACTCTAATAGATCCCCCATGTGTATCAACCTCTTCACAATCGATTATAGTCATATCATTATTGTCAAAAAAAGTTAATAAAGGGATTAAGGTATGATAAGAAAGATGTTCATGATAAATAGTATCAAACAAATTATTAGCAATCACCTGTTTTAAATATGAGACCTCAAAAACAAATATTCCATCATCAGCCAACAGTTTAGATATTCCTTTAGTAACATCATGTAAATCATCAATATGGGCAAATACATTATTAGCTACAACAACAGATGCTTTGCCATAATCTCGAGTGAGTTTATCAGACAATTCATATGTAAAAAATGAATTAATAGTTTCGATTCCATTATTATTTGCTTCAACAGCTAGATTAGTCGCTGGATCTACACCTAAGACTTTGAATCCGTCTTCTTTAAAAAAGTTCAGCAATACACCATCATTACTACCAATATCTACAATTAATGAATTAGGTGCCGGAGAATACTTTTCTAGTATAGATATTTCATAATTTTTAAAATGATTAACAAAACTCTGAGATGTTGATGAAACATAAACATAATGCTCAAACATTAATTTAGGATTAACAACATGAGACAATTGTACATGAGAACATGATTCACAAAATAAAATGCCCAAAGGGTAAAGCGGTTGATTTATATCCAACAAACTTGATGGGACAAAATCATTTGCTAACGGAGTGGATTTAAATTCAGACACCAATTCTAAGTCTGAACTCAAGCAAAGGCGACATTTTTCTTTTTTAAAAAATTTATTATCTGTAAAGTTGTTAAGCAAGGGTTACTCTAACAATATCCGACTCATAATCTTCTTGATCTCTGTGCCTTTTAGCAAAAACATAAAATGTCGAATCTTCAATAAATTTCATAGTATGTTCCACCATGGGAGGAGTATAAAACATTTGCCCCGGATTAATAGTTAATTTTTGAGGAGACTCATCTGAACCAGCAGGCCTATAATAATATTCAATTTTACCTTCAGCCAAATATGCGTAGTGATCATCTTCTTTGTGATAATGGTTCCCTCTAGTAGAACCACTCTTAGATGTGATTACTAAAGAACTACCAATTGTGAAATCAACCAGCATTTGTATTTTTCCTCTATCTTCAACAATAGGAGGTTGTAAATTTACTATTACATCTTCTTGCATAAATTAGTCCTCTATTTCATTAATAACAGTATTTAGTCTTTCTTCTTCATTAAGCGGGGGAGTTGATCTATAGTGTAATAGACGCCTCAACTGAGGAGACAAGTTTTTACCGGTATTTTCGCCTAACATATCAGGAAATCTAAAATACGGCTTAACAAACCATGGACCATAACAATTAAAAACACCCCATCTACTAATAGGGGTAACTCCACCACTCCTATGCCAAAGCCCCGAATCAATAATACCTATAGATCCTGCTTTGCCTGTTATTATTTTATAATCATACTCCGCATCTCTATCTGGTCTAGTTCTAATTTTGTGAGAATCCGGAACATAATGGGTTGCCCCATTCTCCTCAGTAAAATCTTCTAACATTATGATAATTTGGTAGCTGAATCCAGATTCTATACGTATCCCACCGATATAATCAGAGTCTATATGCCAGTTGTGCCCAGCATTTTTTGAGTGCTCATAATCAGTATTTTGTTTTATACCGACTTTTTTACTTCTATTAAATGTATTAGCTGAAATTAATACGTGGTCATTACCTATAAGGTGCTTAAATAATTTATCTAATATGGGAATATACACCAAATCCAACAATTTCGGATGGTGTCTAAAATAATTGTTGATAGATTGAACATCTTCATTAATTCTGTTTTTTGAATTAGAAGGGGCATTTTCTATAAGATCATCTAATATCTGTACATATTCTTTACACTGACTCTCAGAAAACACATTAGGTATAACCGAAACTCCATTATCTTTTAAATCTCTTGAAACACGACTAATTATTTTATCCATATGCATTCCTTAAAGAGTAAATTTAATGTTTGAATATATTGTTCACTTAATGAACGTAATAGTCAATACTTTTAGAATGTATTAATGAACTCAGTAACACTCGAAGCTGCATTTTTTATATCCAAACTAGAATCCGAAGAGTCTACGTATTTAAGAATAAATTTTTCACGTGAATTTGATTTTTGATTCCAAAGACGATTAATTTCTTCAATATTAGAATCTAAGAAATTTTTCAAGGTATCATTAAAATTTTTATCCTCGGCATCAAAACAAAATACAGCTTCTGAAAATTCTCTTAAAACTTCTTCTTGCATAGGGCGTATCTTATGACTATTTATATAAACTAATGGAATATTAGAAATCAAAGCATTTCCTAATGAAGTGGAGCATCCAGCTAGAACAATAATTTTATGATTCTTAAACATCTTTAATGCATCTTGAGTCCCATCGTACATCGTTACATTCTGCAATTTTGAAAACATTTCAGAAATCGGATTTAAATCTAAATACCTGTTTGGAGCTAAAGGTTTAGATTTATACTTACTTTTCTGTGGATCAACGTCGATATGAGTAATTGGATAAAGTTTAAACAAAACATTCTTATTTATATTCTCAAATACTGACAGAAGATTAATATCAAAATTTGATTTGATTGAATCTGAAGCAGTCCCAACATGTATCATTTGAGCATTTCCCATAAACAACATATTTGATATATAAATAATTTCATGTTGGTTTGATCTCATAATACTTTTTGAATCAAAACCTATTTGATCTCTTACATGTGAAGGGAACCCTACAGGAATCGCTATTCCTTTTTTAAAAGGATTGTGTTTATTTAAAATTTCTGTAGAAGTATGATTATAAGTTAACACCAAATCAGCAACACTATTCTCGTAAGTTGCAACACTAACTTTATGCAATTTGTCAACTTCACGACCAAACCCATGTTGAGCACTAATATAGGGAATACTGCGTACATTACATACTTTACTAAGAGCTATCATATCTGGTCTAGCTGGGAATGAACTCATAACCGCTTCTGGATTAATTTTATCTATTTGATGTTCCCAATTTGAAATTTGGGCATCGTATTCTTGAAATGCATCAAATAAATTGTGATAGTAAATCTCAATTAATGGTTGTATTGCTCTTTCATTTACAAAACTGCTTACATGTTTTGTAACAATTGGATTAAGACACTCGAAAATATCAGCATATTTATTTGAATTATATGGAGATTTCCTTACATTGTATTTAATCAATTGTTCAATTTGGTAACCTCTATCTTGTAACTCATATGAAATATCAACAAGTAAATGATTCCGTGATGGATAATTTGCAATAATCCCATCAGGTGAAGTGTTAGTATTAAAATTAATACTAGGTAAATTATTCTTAATCCTATTAAATTTAGCTAATGCTCGTTTCTTTATTTCTTTATACTTTTCCAACTTAGAAATCTGAAAGCGATCATCAATAATGTCTCCAATATTTAAAGATAAAGTCTGCAAATTTGAATTATTGGATAAAAGTTGAGCAATTTTATTGTCGTAAGCTGTTATTAAATTGCCATTATTATCCACAATCTGAACTACTAGAACTGAATCATTGAAGTGATGGATTTCTAAATTTATAGATTTTCTAACCCATTTTTGCAAATTATGAACTTGTAAAGCTGATAACAGCGCATAATCAGAGAACCTAGTATTGTTCAGAGAATCAAATACATTACTACTAAACTCCAATCCAGATTCAATTAAATTAGATAACAATGATTCATTTTCTTCAGATTCAAAAGAAATTGTAGTATCAGATTCCAAATTAAGCAGATATGGAGAAGAACTAATAATACGAGCTTCTTGATACAGTTTTTTATCTTTCAAAAAATCTATTGCTAGTGATGAATCAACAAATATATAGGATGGAGTATTTTTATTATTAGATTTCATACTACTATGTAATAAATTCGACCTTTATTAATTCTGATGCATCATCCATAGCNTTTAATAAAGANGTTCTTTTATTTGAAAACCCCCANATTAAAGCTATACAATTCCATNNTGAAATTTTAGNGATTATNNTATCGCCTTTCTCATAAAGAATATAAACATCTCTTACTTCGTTAATATTATTTATATCTTCATCAATGAAAATCTCTAAAATTTCTCCTGATTTATCCGTCCATGACGAGGACATAACAGATGTCCCAGGNGTTGGNTGGTAGTTCAAAATATCCTCAGGNTTAGAAGNACCTNATAAATAAGAAACCCAAGCTTTCATAGGATTATGAACACCATTTGTTCTAATGGAAGCTTGATGTATAGAATGAAAATGAGGACTTATTTCTAATAAGTAAATCGATCCCTTTGAAAATATAAAATCGCCTGTAATTGGTCCATTTTTTAAATTCATCACCTTTGCCGTATCATTTAAAATATTATGCATAGATTCAATATACTCTACTGGCAATCCTGAGGGTTCAAGAATAGATTTCGTGACATTCTCAAAATCTATATTAGGCAATCGGTCGTAACTATTACATGGATAGTAAATCTTATCCAGTAAAAGCCCATCAACATTATGAACAGTACCNNTAATAACTTCTTGAGCAATAATTTCTTGNGAAAATTCTCTTGCTAAATTAATAGCTTTACTAAATTCGTATTTATCTACAGTATGTATAATTGTGACGCCTTGGCTACCCCATGAGGAAACCGGTTTCAAGAGAAAGGGTAACCCTAATTCATCTACAATATTTGAATGTGATTCTATAATATCTGAGTCAGATTTTATTAATATAGAATTTGGTGTCAAAATATTGTTTCTAGAACAAATATCAAAAGATTTATATTTGTTTAACAATATTTCTGCCGTAAGATCATCAAAATAAGGTAAGTTAAATTTTTCTGCAATTGCTGTCGCAGCAGGTACAGCATAATCTTCGATAGGGTAAACTCCTATTAAATTAAATTTATTTGCAATCTCATCACCTAATTTCATAAAAGATTCAAGATCTGTTGCATCTATATTATAAAAATGATCAGAAATTGATTTCAAAGGTGGATTAGGAGATCTGTCAGTTAAAATAGTCACGATACCTAAATTCTTGATTGTTTCAATTGAACGTAGCTGAGGGTAGCTTCCACCAATATATAAAAAAGCATCTGTACGAGTCATTTTAATCTCTCTGCCTTTTACACAAAAAAATAGGCCTTTGAGCATTCCCTGATGATAGTTCTGCAATTGTCACATTATTTTCTTTATATTCAACAAGTCCAGTTGCAGGATTACGCCAAATACCAATTCGAGGTATTAAACCAATATCTGAAAATGAATATGTTTTATAAGAAAAATCATTAAAATCATTTATCAATCCTATTTTATCCACATCCCAATTACTTTGATTCAGTAATTCACAAATATAATCAACAGAATACTGACTATCAAATAAAACTTTATCATTCCACATGTTGCCAATCTGAATAACCATAATCTCGGATTTAGCCCTAAATGACCTTAAGTGCTCAACTGCATATGAATACCAATCATCTACATTAGTAACTTTTTCTTGATCAAAAAATATACCAGCATGATGCAATACATTTAGATGTAATGTCGCATCAACAATTTGCAATTCATTAATATTTTCAAGGTTTATAGATTCTTGAATAACTTTTAAATTATTGCTCAAACCACAAACTTTAGAAAAAACTCCAATAGATTTAGCATATTCATACAATGTTTCATAAGCATAAACATTAGCATTCGATTCTGACGCTAGCCTAACGCTGAAATATCCTAAATTAGCCCCTAAATCAATAACATTAAGGTTTTTCATATTTAAATTAGAAATAATCCAAGAATACCTAGAGGAATCTAATGGCAATTGAGCCGGCTGGTAATTGATATTAGAATCAAAATCTACCAATCGCTTTAAAACACAAGGAGGTAATTCTTGATAATGACTAAATCGACCTTTAAAAGAAAGAGTATCTATTAAATCTTTTATTATTTGATCATCAAAACTCATCAAGAACCTCATCTCTTAATCTACACAAAATTAATGCCTTTAGATTTTAAATTCTCATTCATTTTCGCTAAAGCATACATTGACCATCTTATCTTGTGAAATGGATCAGAATAAGGATTATCCAAAAACGTAGGGCTAAAAGGTAAAATACGCAAAGTTTGAGGGTCATATATTACTTCATCAAGCCTAATTTCATTATTTATATCATGGTTGTACCATAATGGTTCACTAAAGCCTTTTTTAGGTCTATTAGATACATAATCACCTAGTTTCTGCTCAATTATATTGCGCAGAATGGATTTTGAAGAATATTTATGATTGAATCTAAATTTCTGAGGCAATGCAATTAAAAATTCAACCATTTTAGGTGCTAAGAAAGGCGAACGAGACTCTATGCTCGCTCCCATAAAACCTCTATCAGACCTAAGATTATTGTAATCAGGAATTGAATAAGAAGCATATGATAAAGCTATTAATTGGGAAATATCCATTTGATCTAAAATAGATTCATAACATTTGTCAATTGTTCCAAAAGGTGAATTAGTTAATTCGAAATTATATTCTGGAAATAATGTGTTCATAATTTCAATATTATTTGTTTGATGATTTGTAGGGAATGTGAATTCAGTTTTATTCTCAGGTACATTTTTTCCTAAAATAAAATTACGGTCAGAAGTATATCCTGTTAAAAATTCATCAGGTCCATCACTGATAAGCATCACTTTCTTTCCTAATTCTCGTCCCTTAAAACCCAACATTTGAAATGCAGCAGTACCTTCTTCTAACATTCCGTCATACGAATTAGATGCAACATCTTCTAATACCTTGCCAGCATATTTACCATCCAAGTTGGCAACATGATGAATAGAATTAATCTGACCTGAAATTTTCTTACTAGATTCTTTATCATTTAAAGAAGCATATTCAACACTTTTCAAATCATCTTCATTCGAAGTTGCAAAAAGAGTTTCTATTTTAGTCTGACCAAAATTTGAAGCATATAAAGATACTAAAGTGCTATCAATTCCTGCACTTAAAGTGGAAACATACGGAATTTCTCTAGGAATTCTCTTTAAACAAACTGCTGAGAATAATTCTGAAAATTTGTTTTCCACTGTTTTTTCATCTGGATTTGATTCAAAGAATTCAAACCATATCTCAGGGTTAAGCTTGGTAAATCTGTATGTACTTACTTCACGGTTTTTAACCTTTAATATGTGACCAGGATTTAATTTTTTAATTCCTGATATTAAAGTTTCACCAGGCTTTGTGGCACCATACCTTAAACTAAACATAACTTGATCAATATCAAGTGACAAATGAGTTTGTAGTTGATTCAATAACGGTGGTATTTCTGACGAAAATATTATTTCATTATCATTTACATGATAAAAAACCTGTCGTTCACCAAGAATATCTCTAGACAACATTAAAGAGTTTTCGTGCCCATTAAAAAATGCAAAAGCCCACATCCCATCAATATCGTCTAAAAAATCTGGGCCCCGTTCAATTAATCCATTAAAAAGAACTTCTGTATCTTGATTTGATTTAAACGTAAATCCTTTGGAAGCCAAATCCGACCTAAGTTCTAAATCGTTATATATTTCACCATTAAAAGTTAATACAAATTTATTGTCATTTGTACTCCAAGGTTGAGTTAATTGAGACATAGGATCACTTATGGCAAGGCGAGTATTTGTAAAAGCAAAACGACTATCAGAATCTATATTAAAATCAGTGCAATCTGGACCTCTATGCTGAAGTAAATCAGCCATTTGATGAATTCTACCAGTAATATTGCTTACTGGTGATCCGTTAATACTATATATTCCTGCAATTCCACACATATTAATTTATATTGATATTAAATGAGTAGATTTACAAGCAGATATACTCATTTAATTAGATTAATAATAAAACTATTAATTACCACTTTTTATATCATCTGATATTTTTTCAGCCATCATAATAACAGTAGCATTAGTATTAGCTCTCACACAATCAGGCATGATAGACGCATCAACAATCCTGAGATTTTTAACACCTTTTACATTACCAAATTGATCTACAACAGAAGTTGGGTCGTTAATTAAACCCATCTTACAAGTACCTGAAATGTGATGGAATGTATCAACATTTGTTCGTATCCAAGAATTTAAATTATTATCATCCGATAATATAATTTCATTCATGCCTTTAGGGTAATTTTCAGCCTCAGAAAAATATTTAGACGATATAATATTACAAGCTAATCTAACCGCATCCCTCATTCGTCTTAAGTCAAAATCATCATTAAAATAATTATAATCAATTACAGGCTGAGTATATGGATCAGAAGTAGAAAGAGTTATAGACCCTGATGATTTAGCTTTATATAATCCAACACCCATACGAACTGTCTGGTCAGCAGAAACTGCCGCAATAATCATATATATATCATTTCTGAAATTTGAATTTACTGATGTGTATCTCAAAACAACCTGCAATGGTGATTGATGTTTCTTTAGTGAAATTTGATTTGCTGATTCCCACATTAATGGTATTCGAGGATGATCTCTCAAATTTTGACCAACAGATGGCAAATCATAAATTGGTTCAATTCCTAATTTTTGCAAATAGTTAGTATTACCAATTCCAGACAGCATTAATAGTTGAGGAGAACAAATAGCACCTGCAGATAATATTACATTTAGAGCAGTATAAGTATGTTCTTTACCCAATATGTCAGCTTTAACTCCAGTCGCTGTTAAATGATCAAATAAGATTTTATTAACAAAACAATTAGATATTATGGTTAAATTTTCACGATCTCTAATATCATTTAAATAACCAATTGATGTACTCCATCTAATCCTGTCAGGGTTATTAAATGGCAAAGCCCCAACACCAGTAGAGTCTGGATGATTAATATCATAGGAATCATCAAAGCCAAAAGATTTACATGAATTATAAAAATCTAATGAAATATTAGTTAATTCTGATTTCTTAAATCTTCTAGCTATTATAGGTCCATCCGACCCATGAAAGTCATCTTGAATATCTAAATCACTTTCTGATTTTTTATAGTACTTTAAAGCATTATCGAAAGACCAGGTATTATTACCTAATTCAACCCATTCATTAAAATCTTCAGGTATACCTCTTATAAACCCTTGTGCATTAGTTGAGCTGCTACCTCCTATAACTTTTCCTCGTGGCACTTCTATATTAGGTGACTCATTTGTTGCTTTACCTTTAAATCCCCAATCGTATGAATTAGCTTTTACTCCTAAATTACCATCACTATTTGGGAACCAAGCATATTTAATTTCATCTGGAAGCTCTTCTAATGTAGCAAAATCAGGACCTGCTTCAATAAGCAAAACTGAAGTTGCAGTATCCTCAGAAAGACGAGCAGCTAGAACTGCTCCTGCAGAACCTGAACCAACGATTAAATAATCATAAGTCATTAATGATTAACCTCTGTCGGCTAAATCATACATTGCAATTACATTGGGATCATTTTGGTCATTTCTAGGCAACAAAGTAGTAGGGTTATTAGTAATTCCAACTTTTCTTACATTCTTCCCAATAATATTAAATCTACCGTCTCCTAAATCTTCCTGACACTGGGTTAACATTGAGCTTAGTTTCTTTACAATATCAGGCCTATCTTCATACATATTTATTGATTCACTAGGATCATTTTTCAAATTATACAGTTCTTGGAGTTCTTTTCCTGTATCAGGTCCAGCATTTTGGTCACTAGCATGAGGTATTCGACGATCAGTTTTATAAACATGAAGTTTCCAGTCTCCACTTCTAACTGCTTCTAAATTATCCTTGTTGTAATAAAAGAAATTTTTTCTATCAAATTTGATATCAGGATTTAGTAAAGACTCAGACATATCAATGCCATCAATGATTCGGTCATCTGGAAGTTCTGTCTGAGCAAAATTTGCCAGAGTAGGATAAATATCCATAGACGTAGTTATTTCATCTTTAATAACGTTTGAAGGAATTTGATTTGGCCATCTCATAATACACGGGACTCTCATCCCTCCTTCCCAAGTCAATCCTTTATGGCCTTTCAAAGGATAATTACTACCACCTTCATCTCTATTTCTAGAACCATTATCACTAGTGAAAATAACAAGAGTATTCTCATCAATCTCTAATTCTTTTAATTTTTCTAAAATCTGTCCTGTTGATATATCAATAGAAGCGACTGCAGCGCCATACCGTCCATTTTCTGAATCATTTAAGATTTCATCTTTTACATAAATTGGTAAGTGAACATACATATGTGCAAAATACAAAAAAAATGGTTCATCTTTAGATTCTTCAATAAAAGATAGTGCTTCTTCAGTATACAAATCTGTCAATAATGATTGATCTGGTTGAGACGATATCACATCATCATTTTGAATCAATGGAAGAGGAGGGTAATCATCGTCCGGCTCTTGAATTCCCATATCATTACTATAAGGAAGGCCCAAATAAGTATCGAATCCATGTTTTGTTGGTAAGAATTCTTTCTGGTCTCCGCAATGCCATTTACCAATCATTTTGGTTGTATACCCAACAGATTTGAGAAGCTTTGCGATAGTTAGTTCATCAGGATTTAAGCCTTCCGGGTCGCCTGGGAATAAAACTGTGCTCCTATAAGGAAGGCCACGAGAATCAAAACTAGCAAATCCAATACGCTTTGGGTAACATCCTGTTAACAAAGCACCCCTAGATGGAGAACAAACAGGAGATGGAACATAAAAATCTGTAAATCTAATTCCTTCATCAGACATTTTATCAATAAAGGGAGTTGAATTTTTTGACGATCCATAACATCCAAGATCACCGTATCCAAGATCATCACAATTTATCAGTATTATATTGGGTCTCATATTCTTAGATCTCTCTGGTCAACTTATTAGGTTTCTTATATTATTCTCAATAATATACGATATTTTATATTTTAGTAATTTTTTGTTAAGAGGTATTTATGATCGACTTGTTGGGTATTGCAAAAACAGAAGCAGCTGGAGGGGACTTATTAGGAGAATTATCTTCATTATTGGAGCTATCAGAAATAAAACCTAACGGATACCCAAATGCGGTCGTCTGGAAAGGTGGCAAACATGATGGAATCGTAAACCCTGTCGCTCATGCATTAACAGATGCTTATGCCCTTTTGGGTACTCTTGCAGCTACAGACATTTTGGGGCTTCCTTTTTATGCAGTCCCAATGTGGTCTCAGTATAGACATGACTCGAACCTAGAATCTTTAGCTTGGTTTGGAAACATGCCTTGCACGTCCATAAAATGGTCTACTGCTGGAGATGCCTATGTTAACGACGGAAAGGGGAATAAGGTAGTTGTTAACGGTAAATCAGGTAATGCTCCACTAAGGACTCAAGCTGGAGTATATTGCAATGTTAGACCCTATGGCCCAATAACAGTCGTAAGATCTATGCCTTGTTTGCCATATTCACAAGACAAACCTAAATTTAACATTACAGATGAAGGATTAATCCATTCAGAAATGAACACTCCTGGGATTCAATTAGCTTATGCTAATAGATTATTTTTAAAAATGGTCCATGAAACTGGAAAATTAGGACGAGTTGCCATGAAACCAACTCAAGCCATGGAAGACGGTATAAGTGCAGGGTTACATTCATGGTTATTAAAGGGAACAAAATTCAAAGTCGGTCGAAAATATGCTGTCGATCCATACGAAGAACATAAAGATAACATTGATAAAATCATAAGCTTGTTACCTAGTGACTTTAAAAATGGTATGGAAAATTGGACTGGTCAAATAGAGCAACATATATCTGATACTAATTACGGTTTACTTGTATGGGACTTAATTGAAAAAAGAGAAACTATAGTACTTGCAACAGATCTAGATGGAGATAGGCTTACAGATTTACTAGCAGATATATCAGATCCTCTTAGAGCATTTTCAGGAATTGTTGCAGAACACTTGGGTAAAGACATTAATACTATAAATATATGGAATGAATTAGGATATGAAACTGGTAACGGTAGAGACATGACTTCGGTAATGTATCGAATGGAAGGGCCTCCAATACATGAACAAACTCTAGGGTCAGCCGACGCAATGTTATTACGGCTATTAAATGGTGATGAGTGGGTAGGGGGTACTAAGCAACCTTATGACCCAAGAATACATTTTGTTTTAATACGTGATGCTTATATAGATGCGAATCCGGACAATACAGATTTACACGACTGGTTAGATAAAGCTTTAGAAAAATTTGATGCTATATACTCGGGTGAAAGGCCAGGATTCTTAGAAGGATATAAAGCTCTAAAAGAGGCTATTACTCCTTGGGATAAATAAGGCATACAATGAGGGATTATCCAAATATATTATTTGTGATTACTGATGAATTAAGGGCAACTGCACTTAAATTGTACTCTGATTTAGGAATACAAACTCCTAATATTGAAAAATTAGCTGCTACGGGAGTTAAGTTTGAATACGCCATAACACCTCATCCTTTGTGCGTACCGGCTAGAGTAGCAATGATGTCGTCAAGATATCCNCATTCAACAGGTAGTAGGCTTAATGAAACCTTAATGCCTGAAAATGAATTACATGCTTTTAAAATCTGGAAAGATTTAGGGTATATCACAGGTTTAATTGGTAAAAATCACTGTTATTCTCACAAATCTGACTTAGATTTAATTGATGTAAGATGTGAAATATCACATATGGGATTACCAAGAGAGAGTTATGCTGGTGAAATCCCAGGAAATACTGGTATGGAATGGAAGATTCCAGAAGACCTAATCAATAAATCTCATTCAACTAGACTTTCAATGAATAACACGACAGGAGCAGGAGAATATGAAATAACCAATCATCCTACTGACGGATATTCAACTCAAGTGATCGAAACACAAGTCACAGAATTTCTTGACGAATTTTCTAAAGGCAACAGATTTGGATCAAGTAATACAAATGGATCTTTTGCATTACAAGTTTCATTTCCTGACCCTCACCATCCTAATGAAGTAAATAAAGATATTTTTAATTTGATAGATCATAGTTCTGTCCAAATACCACCTTACAAAAGCGATGAATTTACTAATGACAACGTACCTGAAAGAAATAAAATCATTTATAAGATGCTTAATTTAGATAAATTTACAGATCCAGATATCAGAAAAATGATATCTGTCTATTACGCTATGATCAAATTCATAGATGTGGCTATAGGAAATATTGTAAAAAAATTAGAAGAGCTTGGACTACGGAAAAACACCATCATTGTATTCACATCAGACCATGGAGACTTTGCAGGTGAGCACAATATGTTTGGAAAAGCTGGAGCATTTTATGATTCACTAGTAAGAGTCCCTTGCGTCATTTCATGGCCAAATGGAGGAATCCCAGAAGGGATTACAGATAAATCATTAGTCAATACAATAGATATATTACCGACTATATTAGAATTGAGTGGAATATGCGATTTTTCCTCTAAAAAACAAAGTGATAATGAGTATGTTCCTTATAAAAACCCTCAATTGTTAGTTGATTCAAACACGGTAACATCTGAATCACTCAGGCGTATACAAGGAAAACCAATGCCTACCGTAACAAAAGCACCTCCTCGATTTTCTGCATATAGTGAATATGGGGCAGGAGGCCCGTTAGTAACATCTGAAATATTTGAGATGTTACCAGTATCCTACGGTTCAAAAGCTGTTATGAATTCTCTTAGAGGCAGAGAGGCAGAAGGCAGAAGGAAAATGGTTAGGACGACCAAATGGAAATATATAACTGACACAATGACTTCAAAGAAACATCATAATTCTAATGCCAAAATTGATGATGAATTATATGATTTAGAAAATGACCCACATGAATTATCAAATATTGCATATGATCCCAAAAATGTATTAATAATTTCAGAGATGCGAGAATTACTATTAGACTGGATGTCTGAAACTGAAGACCCCAATCCTATAACTTTGCCAAACAGACTAAGTAGAGATATAAATTTTATATAATTATCCAAATTTATACATAAGGAAAAATATGTCTAACGAAAATAACATTTCAATTACTGATATAGAAATAATCCCATTAAAAGAACTTGAATTCATAGGTAATATAGAACCAGCCTGGGACAAAGGTGGCACTTTGCGATTTACTCGTGGTGGAGGTTCTGTAACCATGGTTCATACAAATCAAGGTATAACCGGAATTGGACCTGGACCAAGGCAAATAAGTGATTTTCAAAAAGATAGAATCAAAGAAATTATTGTAGGCGAAGATCCGTTCAACGTGGAACACCTTTATGAAAAATTGAAATATTATGTTTTTACTACTCCATATGAAGGNACTTCAGGNGTAGAAATTGCTATATGGGACATTATAGGTAAAGTTACAAATCAACCTTTATATAAGCTTTGGGGTGGAGNAAAAAATAAAGTTATACCGTATGCAAGTTTAATAAGATTATCAACTCCAGAGGAACGTGCAGAGCAAGCGGGCAAATTNGCATCGGAAGGTTGGAAAGCTGTAAAAGTCAGAATACATCATGAAGAAATGAAAGATGATATACGCACAATAGAACTAGTCAGAGANGCAGTTGGAANTAATGTCGAAATAATGGTTGACGCAAATCAAGCTCAATCATTTGGGAGATGGCAACCCGGTGTTAGATGGGANCTCAGACGAGCATTAGATACAGCAAAATTACTAAATCAACTTAATGTATATTGGCTAGAAGAGCCATTACCAAGATATGCNTTCGATGACCTNGCCAAACTTAACAATTCAACTCCATTAAGAATATCNGGTGGAGAAAACAACAGAAATGTAAATGAATTTAAAATTATGCTTGAAAAAAATTCNTATGATGTATTGCAACCAGAATGTATGGTTTTAGATGGAATGACTGATATGTTAAAAATTGCTAAATTNGCTACATTTTATGACAAAACAGTGATTCCTCATCATGGCGGATGGGANCTAGGTCAAATTGCTCATCTACATTTTGTAGCAGCCTTTGAACATTCCCCATTCCTAGAATTACTAAATGATCCTCCGATAGCTCATTATTCACATCATTTTGCAACATTCGAAAATGCTCCAGTTGTAAAAGATGGATGGATNGATGTNCCNGAAGGTCCTGGTTTGGGAATAGAAATAAANCCAGATTATCTACCTTAATTTATATTAGCAGGTNTGTGGATGTTTTCTGTTTTGAAAAGTATTTACGTTAACTTTTCTTTTATCTAATACTTGATAATTTATTAANGGGTTTTTACCTGCTTCGGAGTTNCNCANTATATTAATAGTAGTNGGNTCATCAAGATATACTATTTCGTCATTTTTCAACTGAAACGGCGTATCNTGACCTGGGTAAAAGATATCTGATTTAGCAATCATTTTTTCGAGNCTATCTCTAGCATCATTTTCGTCCCAAAAAATATTATACGGTAGCCCNCGAACAATNGTTCCTCCATCAGGTAAAGCATCCCCTGCTATAGTCTTTAATCCATCATGAGATTCAATTAAAACACTCATATGACCTTTGGTATGCCCCGGAGTNGNCATTACTTGAATACCATCNGCTATAACATCTCCATCGTTTACTGGATTAAGATTNAATTTACCCATCATGTCAGTTAAGTATGATGCAGCCATAAGGTCTCCAGAAGTAGGATTTTTCATATAATCGATTTCATGAGAATGGATTACAATTGAAGAAGATGTGAAAAGGTCAGTATTTTGACAATGATCCCAATGCATATGNGTCAATATGACAATATCAATATCAGACGGGTCAAGGTTTTTATCTGCCAACGTATCAATTAGTAATTTACGCCTAGAAGCTGGTCCCGTATCAATAAGTATATTTGTNTTTCCTGATTTTATTAGACTTACAGAAGACCATCCAAACATACCTTGGTCAGAATCAAATGAGAAACCCTTGGTTAATAAATCTATATCTGACATGAATACTCCTACAGGTTATTAGATTTAATGGAATAAATATAATAGATAAAAAATACCCATCCCAGAATAATCATCATACCACCTATAGGAGCTAAAGCTCCAAATANNGAAACATCTGTTAATGATAGTAAATATAAACTTCCAGAAAATATCAGACTACCAAATAAAAAAAACATTAAAGAAGGATTTACTGTAGAAAATTTTATGTCCATATTTTTAAAAACTAAAGCGCATAAAAGTATTATTACAGACATAAACATATGAAATCTAACAGCCGTTTCATATGTTCCTACTCTATCTTCAGATATATATTCTGACAACCAATGCGCACCAGCTGCCCCTAAAATTACAGAGCTCAACCCCATAATTGAACCGATTATTAACCATGACTTAACCGCAGGGGCCATAAATTAGATCTTGCCGACTAGATTCTTTAAAAGATCTTTAGTCCTTGCTGCATTTTCNGCATCATNTTTACCNGTTTTAAATATTGAAGCAGCAAANTCAGTTGCNCCGGCGTCAGCATATTCTTGAAGTTTTTCTGTCACTTCTGATTCATTTCCTATAATTGCAATCTCGGAAGAATTTTCTAACCCTTCTCTATCAAGCATTGCTCGATAACTTGGTAAATTACCATATCTGTCAAAATATTCAGTAGCAGCTTTTTTTGCAGTTTCTATGTCATCAGTTACTAGTACTGGATTCATGGCTACAACTCTTGGATTAGGTTTATTAGAATTGCTTGCAGCTTGATTTATAATTGGAGCTATATGCTGCTCAATAGTTTTATTACCCGTCATCCACAAAAGAGTACCATCAGTCATTTCACCAGAAATCTTTAGCATCATTTTTCCCATTGCAGCAATAAGAACAGGTACTTCAACCCGATCTTGCATAGTAAGGCCTATGGTAAGACCTGTAAATTCTCCTTTAAAATCTGAACTCCCAGTGGTATTAAGCGAATTAATAATTGTAAGATATTCACGCATAAATTTAGCAGGAGAATGAAAGGTTAAATTCCAAAGATTTTCAACTAATGGTTTATGTGAAAGCCCAATACCAAGTCTAAATCTTCCTTGAGCGATTTTTTGAACAGTCAATGCTTGTTGAGCCATACTCAAAGGATGTTTCTGATAAACTCTTTCTACTGCGGTTCCTATCTCAATCTTACTAGTTTTTTCAGCTGCAAGAGCTAACATAGTCAATGAATCTACATCATTAATGCATGCTGCCCAAACAGAATCAAGACCATCATTTTCACATTGAACAATTTCATCTATCTGCTCTTGAAGAGTTCCTTGTGACCCTGCGGCTCCTGTAAATATTCCTATTTTCAAAACAAAACTCCTTAAATTAATCTCTAAAATTAATGTACTGTAGCGGTTGTGGGTTTTTCATATTTTTAATAAATTCGATCACCTTTTGTAAATCGTCTCGTTTTTTTCCTGACACATGTAACTCGTTACCCTTAATTGCAATCTGAACTTTCATTTTTATTGATTTAACTTCTTTAGTTATTTTCTTTGCAAGTTCTGGGTCAATCCCTTGTTTAATATCAATAACTCTTCTAAGAGAATCACCAGATGCCGTTTCTACATCCTTAAAATCAAGAGCCGATTTGTCAAGTTTCCTCTGAGAAAAATACTTAAAAATTAAAGCTTCTACTTGTTCCAATTTCATATTGTCATCAGCTAACACTGTTAAAGAATTATCATTTCTCTGGATATCACATTTTGTACCAGCAAGATCATAACGCTGCTTAATTTCTCGCTTAGCTCCATTTATCGCATTATCAACTTCCATAATATCTGTTCGAGAAACTACATCAAATGATGGCATACAAAAACTCCTTAAATAATTCAAAATACAAGCCAAATACATATTATCAAATAATAAATATAAATATTGAAATTACTTATTATTCAAGAGCCACCATTTAATACTATCTGAAAGGGCCATCCAACTAGCTTGTATTATATTTGACGAAGCACCAACAGTTATCCAATTCTGATTACCGTCTGTTGATTCTAATAAAACCCTTACAGCCGAACCAGTTCCCCCTGCTTGATCAACTACACGTACCTTATAATCAGTCAACCTAATGACATTTAATTCTGGATAAGAATTCAACAAAATTTTTCTAAGTGCATTGTCTAACGCATTAACAGGTCCATCA
>PBDP01000007.1 GCA_002718095.1 Chloroflexota bacterium | reverse complement strand
CCGATCTGAAAAGATCCAACAACTCCTGAAATTGCACCAAATGAATTCCTGCCATAATAATTTGCTGTTAACATACTTCCTAAAACTTCTAATCCTCCACTAGCAGCGGCCCACAATAACACAACAATAAATCCCATAATCCCGCCATCAACTAGCAAGAAGAGAGAGGTGGCAATTAAAGTTAATGGCAACACTACAAAATATACTTTCCTTGGAGTATATCTATCTGCTAAAAACCCGCAAATTGGATTAAAAACCGAATCCATCAAAGATGCGAGTGTCCAGGCTAGAACAGCAATTGATAATGACAGACCCGTATCATTTAAATAAGGAACCGTTTGAAATCCAATTGTTCCTAACACAGTTATTGCCAAAAACTGTGTTATGCAAATATACCAAAAGGTATTAGTTTTCATTGCTTCCGATACCTTCCAACTAACTTCATTGGAGCTAAGGTTATTAGAAATTGAAGTTCTAGATTCATTAGAAGGAAGTCTTCCATCAGGTAGAAGACCGATTGATTCAGGACTTTTACGCAAAATCATTAACATAGGAATTGCAACGACAAAAGCATATAGGCCCAAGATCCTATAGCCCGTCCTCCAACTTGAAATCCAATTAGAAATAAGTTGAATGTTACCTGCTGCATAAAAGGGTCTAGCCATAAATACGAATCCCATTGCCAGATTCCTTTTTCTAAAAAAGAAATTCACTGCAACATTTCTTGGCATAGAACTTACTAATATAGGTGTTCCTAATCCTCTAGCAATTATGTATCCAAAATAGAATGTCCAAATTGAATTTGCTCCACCAATGATATAAAAACAGATCCCTAATACGATCATTGCGAAAGGCATTATAAATCTAGGACCATATTTATCAGCTAGTCTGCCAAATATAGGAGTTAAAAATCCAACAATCCAAGTGCCCGTTGATATACCCAATGCAAATTGAGTTCTGTCCCAGCCAGTTTCGGTAAGCATAATAGTTTGAATTGCAACTATAGTTTGCTGAGAAACTCCAGTACACGCAAAAGTCCCTAAAGATGCAGTTAATAAAACAATCCAACCATAATAAATTTTAGTTTTAGGAGTGTAATTTAATATTCTTCTGATTGAATCCATTAGAGAATCATAACACTCAAATATAGATATCTAACAATAATCTAATCTGAATTATTTTAGAGACCAAACATTATAATTTGTATACTTGGTTGATTTACCAAATAATTTAGAATCTTCATAATATGCCCCAATCAAATATACGTTCCCCGTACCTAAAATATCTTTAGTATCAAGTTCGCCCATAAAAACACCATTTACGTATAACAATCCTCTACTACCATGTAATATAACTTTCATAGTGTTAGAAGCACCATTTGCCAAATTAACACTAGTCGACCCGTAAGTCATCAAAACCCCGTCACGTCCTTTTGATTCGGATCTTAGTATGTGATCCCAGTATCCATCACTTGATAAAACAACAGCATAAAAGGTAGTAGGATTTAGATCCCTTAATCCAAATCCATAACTCCAATTTCCTTCATATACCGAATAAGGATTTTCAAATGTTGCTTCTATAATCACGTCCGATAAATCTGATAACAACTCTGATGTCGGCATTAGATCCCCTGGTGAATCATGATTTATAATCCCATTTTGGTTAGATATAACAGAAGTCAATGATGAAATCTTAAAATCATTCACATCAACAACAAAATTTTCATCATAATATATCGCAGAGACTATATACGTCTCTCCTTGAGTAGAAATAGCACTGACATCTAAATCACTAATATATCTATCATTTATGAAAAGCCATCCTAAATCATCCTGTAAAATCACTTTTAATTTATTTGATTTATATAAATCAAAAGTACTTGTCGAAATTTGTGCCGAATTACCGCTAGCAACTTCTGAAAATTCAGATCCCGAATTTTGATAATACAAATGCCAACTCTTTTTATTCGTTATTATCAATCTATACATTCCTGTATCATTTGATCTAAATTGAAATCCAAGACTCCAATCACTAAACCCGTAAGGATAATAGGGAATATCAAAATCAGCTTCTATAACAAGATTTGAAAGATTTGTATTTGAAGCTTTATATCCAATCTGAGAATACTCTTCAGATTTATCAATAGTTCCACTCCAAGGACCAAAAGAGGTAGTTGGCTGGTTTGCCTGAAGAGAATCTATCTGGTTAAGTTGTGCAGGAGTATCTAAAAATTCGAAGCTAGAAATAATCTCTTGAAATTCAGACTCTAAATTGTTCCAACTGGAACTTTCAGATTGAGTATAAATTGAATAACCTATATCACTTCTTGTGAAAAAATACTCAACACCTCTATTATAAAATCCTAAACTAGGCCATTCCCAAAGTTCGTCATATACATAAGCATTAACATCTCCAACATTTTGTTGATATGAAGATATCAGTTCATAATAATTGAAATCATCAACATCAGCCCCCGAGTTATATAAATGATTAGCAAAGCCTATAAGTCCTAAAACAGGATTCTTAAATTCTTCAAAATCTCCAGTAAGCTTATACGGAATTATATGTAACTGAGCAGTAGTCTCATTTTTTCTTAATAACACTTTGTTAGTCAACTCATATAATTGCCATCCCTCAGGAAGATTAAAGGAATAAAGATTTGCTCCATTTGAATATTTAGAATCAACAACTTTTGATCCTTTTACTAGGGTGTCAATCCAAGGCTCAGCATCACTTATATCAATAGATAAATTAATCCCTTCAGAATCACGGACAACAGCTGTATTAATGCCAATTAAATTACCTGAGTCATCAAATAGTGGCCCTCCACTATTTCCTGAATTTAGTGCCGCATCTGTCTGTATAATTTTCAGACCCCCTAAAAATTCTTCTCTAAATGCAGAAATATAACCCTTAGTTAGAGTAGGAGAACCAGGTAAATCTAGAGCAAACCCAAGTGCTTGAACGGGGTCACCAACTTTGATCTGAGTATTATTTTTGTAATCAAGATAATTTTGTTGATACGCATCAACGTGGAGAAGTGCAATATCTTTATCCTCATACTTTCCCAAAACTTCTGCAATCCTTTCATCTCCATTGCTCAAAGTCACATACAATAAAGAAGATTGACCAACAACATGTGCATTAGTGATTATTAACCCATCGCTAGAAACAAAAAAACCCGTCCCTACACCTCCTTGATCTGTTTCAATGCGCACTACTGTGTCAGCAAATTTTTCAAAAAGAGATAAAGNATCATCCTCATTAGATATATCTTCTGGTATCAATACTTCTGGTATTAATGTTGGAGTAGGAGTTATTTCAATAAAATCATCCTGTACATCTACACTTTCAGTTTCAGGAATAACATTACAATCTTTCAAAATTGCCGTGAACAAAGACCAATCTGAGAATTTTCCGTAAACAGATATGCTATCTCCTGCATTAAGATATTGAACCTGATCAATATCTTTTAACATGCACTGAACAGATGTTAATTCAAAATCCCAGTCCCATAGATATGGTTGTAGATTAATATATGGATCTCCGAATATGTCAAAATCAATTGATTCAACCGACCCATCGAGTTTAATAATTTTATCTTTATATTTAGCGGTTGCTACCACAGCATTGTCTTCAAATTGTTGAAGAAATGAATAAGTTGATAATTCAAAGTCAAATTTTTGATCTGGAAGTTGGTCTGACTGACCTTCTTGAGAATCCAAAGTCTCTTGAACCCTTGCTTGAACAGTCGCTTCGATATTAATTTCAGTCTCACTAGTATTAGNACTTTGACACGAAAGTAAGACAAATAAACTAATAAATATGCATATTATTCTAAGTTTCATAAGTAAAATATTAACATCAGAACACATAGATATAAATGATTTAATACCTTAGAATACGTGAATGAGTAAAAGACACCCAGATATAGCTCACAGTATTACGATTAGAGCAGAATATGCTAATGAAGTAGGTATGCTCGGCAATATAACCTCCGCAATAAGCTCTTCAGGAGGTGATATTGGTGCTATTGATATTGTGTCTACTCGACCCAATATCATAATACGGGACATCACAATAAACGCTAGAGATACACATCATATCGAAGATATCATAAATACAATTTCTAGCATTAATGGAGTGTCAATAGTAAACATATCAGATCAAGTATTCTTACGTCACTTAGGTGGCAAAATTGAGATGCAAAGTAAAACTCCTATTAAAACAAGGAATGATATGTCTATTGTTTATACCCCCGGAGTAGCTAGAATTAGTAATGCCATAAAACAGCAACCTGAATCTGTTTGGAACCTAACAAGTAAAGGAAATACAGTGGCAGTAGTTACAGACGGTTCTGCAGTTTTAGGGTTAGGAGATATTGGAGCATCTGCATCACTACCTGTTATGGAAGGCAAAGCTCAACTTTTAAAGGAATTAGCTAATATTGATGCATGGCCTATAGCAATCAACAGTAAAGATCCGGAAGAAATAATAAATACTGTGAAATTAATATCTCCAGGATTTGGAGGGATAAATTTAGAAGACATATCTTCTCCAAGATGTTTTTACATAGAAGAAAGATTACAAAAAGAATTAGACATACCAGTATTTCATGACGATCAACACGGGACTGCAGTAGTAGTTCTTGCGGGATTATTAAATTCAACGAAAGTTGTTAATAAAAAAATCAAAAACCTAAAAGTTGTGATTGCTGGGGTAGGTGCTGCAGGAATATCTACAACCAAATTATTGATTAATTCTGGAATTAAAGACATCGTCGGTGTTGATCAAGAAGGAATAATTAATTCTTCGTCAAATTATAGTAATAATCCAAATTGGGAATGGTTTGCAAAGCATACAAACCCTAGAGATTTATCAGGGAACTTAGATGAAGCAATGAAAGGTGCAGATGTTTTTATAGGTCTGTCAGCTCCAGATGTAATATCAACTAAACATTTGAAATCAATGTCAGAAAACCCGATTGTTTTTGCTATGGCAAATCCAGAACCTGAAATCTGGCCCGAAGAAGCTTTGCAATATGTCACAGTAATGGCGACGGGCCGATCTGACTACCCCAATCAAGTAAACAATGCTCTATGTTTCCCAGGAATGTTTAGAGGAGTGTTAAATGCACGGGCTAAAGAGATCAACAATGAGATGAAAATAGCTGCTGCTCATGCAATCGCCGATTGTGTCCCCGAAGATCATATAAGCAGTGAATACATAATACCTAGCATATTTGACAAGAACGTCACTAGAAAAGTTGCTCGAGAAGTTGCTAAATCTGCTCGAAGCACTGGAGTAGCCAGAAAAAAATCCAAGTTAGATTTAAACTCATACAAAGCTTAAATCATTATTTGTAGTACAATCTTACTTCACTCATAAACCTGAGAGGAGACAAGAATAAAATGAAAGTACTATGCATTCTATATGATGATCCAAAAGGCGGCATGCCTAGTGAATATCCCTTAAACAGTATTCCAAAACTAGAAAAATACCCTGACGGAATGACTTTGCCAAATCCAGAATCTATTGATTTTACTCCTGGAGAATTACTAGGATGTGTATCAGGCGAATTAGGCCTAAGAAAATTCTTAGAAGACAATGGTCATACTTTAGTGGTTACATCAGATAAAGATGGGGATAATTGTACAGCTGACAAAGAATTGCTTGATGCAGATATAGTGATATCTCAACCATTTTGGCCATATTACTTAACTCGAGAACGGATCGAAAAAGCTAAAAACCTCAAAATGGCCATTACAGCAGGAATAGGTTCAGATCATGTCGATTTACAAGCAGCCATGGACAATAATGTTGACGTTGTAGAAGTAACATATTGCAATTCAATATCAGTATCTGAGCACCAAGTAATGATGATTCTTGCATTAGTGAGAGATTATCACAATCAGTATGCCATTGTGAGATCAGGCGGATGGAATATAGCAGATGCAGTAAGTAGATCATATGACGTAGAAGGCATGCATATTGGGACAGTTGCAGCAGGTCGAATAGGGTTATCAGTATTAAGGAAAATGAAGCCTTTTGATGTTAACTTACATTATTTTGACAGGCACAGGTTACCAAAATCAGTCGAATCTGAATTAAATTTAACTTTTCACGAATCAGTTGAATCAATGGTAGCTGTATGTGATGTTGTAACTGTAAACTGCCCTTTACATCCTGAAACAGAAGATTTATTTAATGAAAATTTGATTTCTAAAATGAAGAAAGGGGCTTATTTAGTAAATACTGCAAGAGGCAAAATTTGCAACCGAGATGCGGTAGCTCAAGCATTAGAATCTGGTCAGTTGAGTGGATATGCAGGGGATGTTTGGTTTCCTCAACCTGCTCCTAACGATCATGTTTGGAGAAATATGCCCAATCATGGAATGACTCCACATACATCCGGAACATCTTTATCTGCCCAAGCTAGATATGCTGCAGGAACAAGAGAAATTTTAGAATGTTTTTTCGACAATAGACCTATTCGAACACCATATCTGATTGTCCAAAACGGACAACTTGCAGGAATGGGAGCTCACTCATATAGTGAAGGAAGTGCTACGGAAGGCTCTGAAGAGGCAGCCGAATATAAGAAATAGGCAACTNAATTGTGCATCTAGGTATAGAAACTAAGATTTCTTAGGGTCTCTACCTAGGTGTAATTCTCCTCTATCTCGAGCAAGTAAAATTTGTTTTTGTCTTTCTCTTCTGGAATTTTTTTGATCGTCAGTTAATAAATCATAGCAATTATCACATGTGACACCTTCTTCATAAAAAGGTGATTCCAAGTCATCATCAGAAACCGGAAATTGGCATGAATAACACAGGCGATAATTACCTTCAGACAGCTCATGTTTTATTGAAACACGTTGATCGAATACGAAACACTCACCTTTCCATAAGCTATTCTCTTCAGGAATTTCCTCTAGATATTTCAAAATACCNCCTTGTAACTGATATACCTCCTCTACCCCTTTTGATTTAAGATAAGAAGATGCTTTCTCACACCTGATTCCTCCAGTGCAATACATTGCTATCTTTTTATCCCCTAAATTCTGATCTATAAATTCTGTAATCCACTCAGGAAATTCTGTGAATGTATCAGTATGAGGATCAATCGCATCCTCAAAATGTCCAATCATAGTTTCATACTCATTCCGAGCATCAATTAATAAAACATCCTCTCTTTTAACAAAATTATTCCAATCTTTGGGAGCTACATATTCCCCTGTAATCTCTTCAGGGTATACATTATCTTGACCCATCGTAACTATTTCGTTTTTTAGCTTAATTTTAAGTCGTCTAAAATTCGATATAGTACTTGAGGCATATTTAACTTCTAACGTTTTGATTTCCGGCCATTTTTTTATCTCAGAAATGATTACGTCGATTGAGTCTGGGCTTCCAGTGATAGTCCCATTTATACCTTCTTCAGCTAATATTAATGTGCCAAATATACTATTTCGTTCACAAACAATTTGTAAATCTTTTTGCTTATTTGCAACATTTTTCAATTTTACAAATTGATATAAAGAAGCAATCTTCCATTCTTTCTGATTTGATTCTGAATTTGAAGTAGTCATTAATTCCTCTAAAAGTAATTAATCATTTTGAATTAAAAAATCAGACATCCGTTCTCCAATCATCATAGTGGTAACATTTGTGTTAGCACGTATACAATCAGGCATAATTGAAGCGTCTATAATTCTTATATTCTCTAATCCGTGTATACGTCCTTTTTGGTCTACAACGGCCATCTCATCAGTACTAGGACCCATCTTACAGGTTCCAGATATATGATGTGCTGTAGTTGCATTTCGCAACATCCAATCATCAAGTGCTTGATCGGTCTCTAAGTTTTCAGGCAATGGCTCAAGTACTTCATCAACAATGTCTATAAAAGCATCTTCCTTAAATAATTCTAGGCATTTAAATACACCTTCTCTCATTCTCGATCTGTCAAAAGGAGTATCCAAATAATTATAATTTAATAAAGGTTGTACGGAAGGATCAGTTGATCGCAAGGTAAGAGCTCCTTCGCTTTCAGCTGAATACAATGAAAGTAGTAATCTAAACCCAATCGGATCTAAATTTCCGCCTGCAACCAATCTTTCAGTCGCTAAAGCTTGCATTATAACAATCATATCGTTTCTTCTATTCGATCCAGAAGCTGTATATTTTAGAATATGTTGATTTCTCGGAGAATCTCCATCAAACTCAATATGCTCTTTAGTTTTAACAGTGATTGGCAATAACGGGTGGTCTCGTAAGTTTTTTCCTACTCCTGGCAATTCATGTATTAGTTTTATATCAAAATTTTCTAACTGGTCTGAAGGACCTATTCCTGAAATCATTAACAATTGAGGTGATGCAATTGCACCTCCAGATAAAATTAAATTTTCACAATAAAGTTCAAATATTTCATCTTTACTTTTCACCTCTACCCCAACAGCCTTTTTTCCTTCAAAAATAATTTTCTGAACTACGCTGTCTGCTTTTATTGTTAAATTTAATCTATCCCTAGATTCCGAGAGATATCCTAGGCTCGTACTCCATCGTATTCCTTTAGTGTTATTCAAAGGAGTTGCGGACAAACCTGTTGCATCAGGATTATTAGCGTCTTCTGACATTGGATAACCGGCAGAAACAACTGATTCTTTAAAGGCTTTTGTTATGGGAACCCATTCGTCTTCTTTATATCTCCTAACTTGTATAGGGCCTTCTGTTCCATGAAAATCATCGCTGAAATCTAAATCTGTTTCTAATTTACGGAAATATGGCAATAATTTATCAAAACTCCATTCCGTATTCCCCAAAGATGCCCAGGTATCATAATCTTCAGGCATTCCTCTGAGGAAAATTTGTCCATTGATTGCAGTGGATCCTCCCGTAACTCTACCTCTAGGAACTAACATAGGTTCAGCTATTGGAGTTGGCTGCCCAAGAAATTGCCAATTATGATCACTAGTCATAACATCTGTACCAGATGCGTATCCAAATTTTAATTCGTCCGGTAATCTCTCAAAATCAGGATAATCCGGACCTGCTTCTAATAATAAAATGGATTTGGTTTTATCTTCTGACAACCTACTTGCAACAACAGCACCTGCCGCACCTGCTCCAATTACTATGTAGTCATATATCATACGTCCTCACTTAAATCTTCAAATATCTTCAATGCATTATTTAAAAATATATTCTTTTCTAAATCTTTAGATATATTAGGTATATCTAATCTATCCCAATCATTTATCCAGCGTTCCGGAGTAATAAAAGGATAATCAGACCCAAATAAAATCTTGCCATTAAGTCGTGTAACCGACTCTTCAATAAGATTTTTAGGTATATACCTAGGCATCCATCCTGAAAGATCAATAAAAATATTAGGTTTATGTAACGCTACAGCAATTTGTTCATCAATCCAGGGCCATCCCGGATGAGCTAATATAATCTTCAAATCAGGAAAATCTGCTGCAACATCATCCATACCAGGAATTGGAGCACTATATTTTAATTTCAATCCTCCACCTCCTGGAGTACCAGTACCAGATGCTGCCATCCCTGTATGAAAAAGTACAGGAACAGATAAGGCAGAGCATTTTTCATATAGAGGGTAAATTCTTTCATCATTTGGGAAAAAAGCTTGCTGAACCGGATGTAGTTTTAATCCCTTAAGTCCTAGTTCTAATACTGATCTCTCTAACTCTTCTATGGCATTATTCCCCTTCCAAGGATCTATCGCTGCAAAAGCTATAAATACGTCTGGGTATTCTTGAACAATGCTAGATATATAATCATTAGAGTCAGGTATTTCTCCTGTGGTTGTTTCTGAATCAATAGATAAAAGAAGAGCCATCATATCTAATTTTCTATACATACTTGCCATGGATTCAATAGTTGCATAGTTATCTTCGACACTAAAATATTTACGAAGTGTGCTCTCCATATGTGAATCAGGCAATCCCGGCTGCCTAGGTATGTGCACATGCATATCAATTGCTTTCAATTTAAAAAACCTTTATAGTCAATTTCACTCTATAAAATAACAGAGTTTCAATAGTATATAAACGTTAATAACCATTTAGAGGTCATCCATGGACAACAATCCCCATTATTCTAAATTAACACCAATTTCTTTTTTAGAAAGAAGTACTTACGTCTATCCAGACAAACCTGCCGTTAAATATAAAGATAAATCATATACCTATAAAGAATTTTCGGACAGAGTAAATAAACTAGCCGGAGCACTAAAAGCTCAAGGTATTAAAAAAGGTGACAAAGTTGGATTCCTAGTACCCAATATACCCGAAATGTTAGAAGGTCATTTTGCTCCTCTAAAAATAGGAGGAATTTTAGTAGCAATAAATACTCGTTTATCGGGCCGTGAAATATCCTATATCCTAAATCACTCAGAATCTAAAGTGCTTGTATTTGATTCTGAATTTGGCGACATTATTGAAAAAATTAAACCTGAACTTACAAATATAGATTGTTTCGTCCAGATAATTGATACCGAGCCAGAAAATAAAAATATTGATTCTATTGAATATGAAAAATTTCTTGAAACTTCTCCAGACGGAGATCATTTTGTAGACCTAGATTCAGAAGAAGATCATGTGACTATAAATTACACTTCTGGTACTACTGGATTACCAAAAGGTGTTCAATATAGTTCCAGAGGGGCTTACATATCAGCTTTGGGAAATGTAATGGAATCATCCATGTCTTCAACAACAAATTATCTCTGGACACTTCCCATGTTCCACTGCAATGGATGGACATATCCTTGGGCTGTAACAGCTGCAGGAGGGACACATATATGTTTGCGTCAAGTAAGAGCTGATGAAATATTCCGACTAATATCCGAAGAAGAAGTTACAAATATGTGTTGTGCCCCAACTGTTCTAACAGCTATGTATACGAGTAAACATGCTGCAGGACAAGATTTAGGTAAAGTAACGGTTATGACTGCCGGGGCCCCACCTGCACCTATCGTAATAAGAAGCATAGAAGAAATGGGGGCAAAAATAATTCATGGCTATGGATTAACAGAAACTTATGGCCCGATAACAGTGTGCGCCCCTCAGCCGTCATGGGAATCTATGGAAACTGCTGATCTAGCAAAAATAAAAGCTCGGCAAGGGGTACCCTATTTGATAGCTGGTGATAGTTTGAGAGTAGTAGACGAAAATATGAATGATGTAATCCGAGACGGCAAACATATGGGAGAAGTTGTGATGCAAGGCAATATGGTTATGTCAGGATATTTAAATGATAAAGAGGCAACAGATATTGCATTTAAAGGTGGATGGTTTCATTCAGGAGATTTAGCTGTATGGCATAGTGACGGATATATTGAATTACAAGATAGAGCTAAAGATATCATCATATCTGGTGGAGAAAATATATCAACACAAGAAGTAGAAAAAGTATTAATGGAAAATGATGGAGTAGCTGAAGTAAGTGTCATTGGAGTTCCTGATGATAAATGGGGTGAAGTCCCAAAAGCATTTGTAACAACACGAGATGGGGTTACCCTAACAGAAGAAGAATTGATCGAGTTCGCAAAAGAAAGAATAGCTAGATTTAAAGCTCCAAAATATGTTGAATTTGGAGACTTGCCTAAAACATCTACAGGTAAAATACAAAAATATATCTTAAGAGATCGCGAATGGGCCGGTAAAGAGAAACGTATTCAGGGATCCAATATATAGGTTGACACAATATCATATAAAGTAATAAAGTGTCTGCAAAAAGCTACTAACAGTAAAAGGAGATGCAATGGTTAAGGCAGCCGTTTTATATGAACCAAACAAACCTTTAGTAATAAAGGATTTAGAACAAGAAGACCCGAAAAGTGGTGAGGTAAGAGTAAAAATGCTTTACGCTGGAGTATGTGCTTCAGATCATCATTTTATGGTAGGTGAGCAAAATCAACCATTACCTGTAGTGTTAGGTCATGAAGGAGCCGGAATAATTGATGAAGTTGGACCAAATGTGACTTCTGTCAAAAAAGGTGATAAATGTATCCTTTCATTTATTCCTAGTTGTGGTTTTTGTAACGCTTGTAGATCTGGCTTAGGTAATCTATGTGATACCCATAGATCAACAGGTACTAGTCGACAATATGACGGGACTTTACGACTAAAAGATGAAAATGGTGAGGAAGTATATCAAATGATGAAATTAGGTGTATTTGCGGAAAAAATTGTTATTCCCGAAAGCGCTTGCTTTAAGATTGATGATGATTTTCCTACTGATGTAGCGGCTCTAATAGGATGTTCTGTCACAACAGGTGTTGGAGGAGTAATAAACCAACCCGATATGTTTCCAGGGGCAACTATAGCTGTATTTGGAACTGGTGGAGTAGGATTAAATGCTCTTTTAGGTGCCCAAATAATGAATGCTTCGAAAGTGATTGCTGTAGACATAAATGACTCTAAATTAGAATTCAGTTATAAATTTGGAGCTACGCATACCATAAACTCCAAATCAGAAGATCCCGTTAAAAAAATCAGGGAAATAACTGATGGGCTTGGAGTTGATTTTGCCCTCGACACTTTTGGTAGTACACAAATAATCACTCAAATGATGGCTTCACTTAAAAAAGGTGGTACAGGAGTTATTATTGGGTTAGCTCCAGACGGAGATATGGCTGACCTAGATGCTGTCGATATGGTTAGAAATTCCAAAAAAGTACTTGGTTCATTTTATGGTTCTGTTACTCCTCATATAACATTTGAACGAATAATTAATTTTTACAAAACAGGAAAATTAAATATAGACACTGTAATCGAAAGAACTTATTCATTAGATCAAATAAATGAAGCATATGATGATTTAGTAAGTGGAAAAGACGGCCGCGGAGTTATTGCTTTCCCTAAATAATTAAATACACGGAGGTCAGTATGGCAAAAGTAAAAGCATCTGTGTTGTATAAACCTAATACTCCTATCGTAATAAAAGAATTAGAACAAGAAGAGCCAAAAAGCGGTGAAGTAAGAATAAAGATGTTGCATGCGGGAGTATGTGCTTCTGACCATCATGTAATGACGGGAGATACGGCTTTCGAGTTCCCTATAGTTCTAGGACATGAAGGATCTGGAATAGTAGATAAAGTCGGGGAAAATGTAACCTCTGTCAAACAAGGTGACAAATGCATTCTGTCTTTTGTTCCAAGTTGTGGATTTTGTAATGCATGCAGATCAGGATTAGGGAATATATGCGACACAAATCGCCTAACAGGAACACGTCAATACGACGGAACATTTCGCTTAAAAGATGAAGCCGGCAAAGAGATACATCAATTTGCCAAATTAGGTGTATTTGCGGAAAAAATTGTTATCCCTGAAAGCGCTTGCTTTAAAATTGATGATGACTTCCCTACTGATGTAGCAGCTCTAATAGGATGTTCTGTCACAACAGGTGTTGGAGGAGTAATAAACCAACCCGATATGTTTCCCGGTGCTTCAATCGCTGTATTTGGAACCGGTGGAGTAGGTTTAAATGCTATTTTAGGGGCACAAATCATGAATGCCACTAGAATCATTGCTGTAGACATAAATGACTCTAAATTAGAGTTCAGCTATAAATTTGGAGCAACTCATACCGTAAACTCAATGTCTGAAGATCCTGTTAAAAAAATCAGAGAAATAACTGATGGGCTTGGAGTTGATTTTGCCCTCGACACTTTTGGCAGTACACAAATAATCACTCAAATGATAGCCTCACTTAAAAAAGGAGGCACTGGAGTAGTTATCGGCCTTGCTCCTGTGGGAGAAATGGCAAAGATCAATCCTGTTGACATGGTCAAAGATCACAAGAAAATTGTTGGATCATATTATGGATCAGTATCTCCTCATGTAACATTCGAAAGAATTATAGATTTTTACAAAACCGGAAAGTTAAATATAGATACTGTAATAGAAAGAACTTATTCGTTAGACCAAATAAATGAGGCATATGATGACTTAGTCAGTGGAAAGGATGGTCGAGGAGTTATTGCTTTCCCAAAATAATTTATAATAAATTCAACATGTAAAAAAGGGATACCAGTTAACTGGTATCCCTTTTTTATTAACCATATATATGATTTGTTTAACTAGCTCCAACACCTCTAAGTCTTGGATCTAACTTATCTCTAATTGCGTCACCAAATATGTTAGCGCATAACACTACAATAGTAATTGTCAACCCTGGAATAATAACCAAATGAGGGTTATCATGCCAGAAAGAATTGGCTCTAGATAATAGGTTCCCCCATGAAGGTGTAGGTGGTGCAATTCCTATTCCTAGATAGCTTAATGACGCTTCTAATACAATTGCATTTCCAACATTTACAGCCAACATAACAATCCAAGGAGCCCAAGAATTTGGCACTATATGTCTAAATATTATTCGCCAATGGCTTGCCCCAATTGCCTGAGCAGCATCAATATACTGCGCTCCACGTAAAGTTAAGGCGTGTGAGCGTAAAAGTCTCGAAGCATAAGGTGAAATACCTATAGCGATAGCAAGTATAACAACTGGAAGTGTAAATCCTAGTGCTATTGTAACCGCCATGGAGACAACAATACTTGGAATTGACATAAGTGTATCAGTGAACCTTTGAATAATAAGATCCGTTGCTCCACCAAAGTAGGCACCAATAATTCCCATTATAGCTCCAAATGCTATTCCAATTGTAGGGGAAATCAAACCTACTAATATTGATACACGTCCTCCGTGTAACATACGTGTAAAGAAGTCTCTGCCGATGTCATCTGTACCTAAATAATGAGGAACAGCAAGACCGAACCAAGTATAACTGCCTTTAGCCGAATCCATTAGAGGCAATAATCTTCCAGAGATAGTTTTATCCCTAGGGAATGGTGTCCACAGTTCAGCACTAAATGCTAAAAATGCTATAAAGCATAAAACTCCAATAGCAACAGCTGCTGAGGGAAATGTCTTTGAAAATCTCTTAACAGAGATCCAAACAGCACCCAAATCTATTTTCTTTTCTTCTGTTTCTATTTGTGTATTAGTAGCCATTTTTACTTCCTATTTATATTATTCGTATCTTATTCTAGGATCTACGAATGAGTAGACGAGATCCGTTATAAGAATCCATATGGATAAAATAATAGTAAGTGCCAGAACAATACCAATGATCATATCGTAATCTCTAGCATTTACCGAAACAATTAATTGTCGTCCAAGACCTGGTAAATTAAATACGTTCTCAATAACAACAACACCACCCAAAATATAGCTAAAGTGATATCCACACATCGTTATAACTGGGATGATGGCATTCTGAATAGCATGTTTAATAACGACCTTAGCTTCTAGTAAGCCTTTAGCACGGGCAGTTCTAATATAGTCTTGATAAAGTGTCTCAAGCATCATAGAACGCGTAAGCCTACTTATAACAGCTGCAGATGCGATTCCAGCTGAGAAAACAGGGAACATCATCTGGGTTAAATTAGTCAACGGATCCTCGTATATAGCTCGATACATTACCGGAGGCGCCCAGTTAAAGTACTGGGAAGCTGTCAAAATGATAAGCATACCCAACCAGAAAGGCGGAATCGCCAATCCTCCTGCTGTAAGTATTCTAATAATCTGATCTAACCAAGAACCTCTTTTAACTGCTGATATAACACCTGCAGGAATAGCAACAGCTAGGGATATTATCATCGACAAAACAGCCATAGTAAGTGTAGTTTCAATTTTATCTTTAACAGTTTCACTTACATACCTATCTTGAAAGTGAGAGTACCCTAAGTTACCTTGTACTGTCTCTGCAAGCCATCGCCCATATTGAACAATTATAGGATCATTTAATCCCAATTCTTCTCTAAGTTTAGCTTTCGTCTCTGGTGTAGCTCCACCCTCAGATGTCATCGCAGTAACAACGTCTCCAGGCAAAACACGTAGCATAAAGAAAACTAAAGTCCCAGCAAGCAAGACAGTTGGTGCTACTAATAACAATCGTCTAATTATGTATCTAAGCATATTATTCTCACAACCTTAATTACGCTATGGATTAACAAAATATTAATGATTGCTGTAATGTAACAGACAAGTTGAATTTTATCAACAGTGATTTAGGCACGATCTAGGCATCAACAAGGGATTTTTTCCCAAATAATACTATTATAGTGATTTCAAAGAAGTTTTAGCGTAATTTTAAGTATTCCGTACAGGAATAATGAACTCAATAAGTTATACGAAAGGCAAATATTACGGTTTTTTAATTGGTTTACTTTTAGTTATTTTAAGATTGTTTTTTTACAAAAAAAATCAGCGCCTCACCCAGTTGCCCGGATGAGGCGCCTCTTTATTCAACAATGAAATTGTTGTTAGCTGTTAGTTACCACCAGCTTCTGGTGCATTACTGCTCAACCACAAATCTTCCATTTTGTTGTTACTGAACAATTCTTGCGCAGTGTTATTCATGTTGTTGACATAGTGCCACCATGACTTGTTGGATACAACTCCATAATATGGAAGTGTTGGTACCCATTCTTCAAGCTGGATTCTCTCGAGTTCAGCGAAGAGAGCGTCACGCTCTGCACCTGGCTGCATCTTCTTAGCTTTGCCCCAAGTGTCTTGCCAATTCTGAGGTGGATCCCAGCCACCGTTTCGTCCACCACCTGGTGCAAGCATAATATCTATAACTGGGATAATTCCAGCATAGCTAGGTGCTGTTCCACCGGTAGCAGCGTCATAGTTTCGTCCTTCAACAGCAGCAACCATAGTAGTCCAGTCCTGAGTTGTGATGTTAACTTTTACATTACAGCACTCCATCATATCCTGAGCTACAAGCTCTGCGTCCTGCACTCTAAATGGTACAGAGATCAAGTCGAATTCAGTTAACCCAGCTTCTGCTGCATATTCTCCAGCTTTAGCTACGTCAGCATCACGAGTATCCTGGTTATATCCAGGGTAGCTTGCGATTTCATCATAAGATGGGAATAGGTTGGAGAACCAGCTAATTGGATTAACAGGATTCTCTTTACCATTGAAGTCAATAATTCTTTGCCTATTAACACCGTAGTATAAAGCTCTTCGAGCGTTGATGTCGTTGAAAGGAGCAGCCGTGTTATTCAACTGAATACTAGCAACGTCAACCATAGGCTCAACGCTAAATGTGAATTCACCAGGATTCTCATCCATGATGGCCTGCTGTCCAGGGAACTGGTTCTCTATTAACCTAGCAGCATCAAGCTGTTGAGTTCTTAGAGCAGCAACTTCAACTTCAGCGTCAGCGAAAGTATATGTAGAGATTGCATCTAAGTATGGATAAGGATTTCCATTTGGATCGCTTCGGAAGTAATTATTATTTCGTACAGTTGTAACAGAAACACCTTCTTGCGAGTCATAATATTTCATAGGCCCAGTACCAACCATAAGATCAGGATAAGGAATTGTATTGTTGTTAGCTTCAAGAATGTGCTGTGGAAGGATTAAGTGCCATCCATTAGCAGTCTCAGCAAGGAAGTCACCAAATGGCTCGCTCAAAGTAATAGCGAGATTGCTACCTTGCTTTTCCATAGAGTCGATTAGCACTAATGCACCAACTCTTGGCTGGATAATACCTTCTGGTGGATTCTTCCATCGGTTGTATCCGTAAATGATCTGATCGATATCGAAAGGGGTACCGTCATGCCATTCTTTAAGATTTGGATCTATAGCGAACGTGTAGGTCAAACCGTCGTAACTAATATACCAATCTGTGGCCATGTCCTCCCAGATAGAAACTCCGTCTCTAGGTGAGAATTGAAGAAGACCGTTCCAGATTCTTCCACCATAGTGGAATAGTGCGATCCATGTACTTGTTTGGGTGTGATCCCATTTTGGAGGGAAACCAGTGCTTCCACCATATCGTAAATGACCACCATAAAGAGGATTTGTACTAGGTATTGATTGTGTAGTAGCGGTTGGGACAGGTACTGATGTTGCAATAGGAGCAACAGGTACTGATGTTGCAACAGGCCGGACAGGTACTGGCGTATAAGTTAACAAAGTAGTATAGGTTGGTTCAGGGACAGGAGTGTTTCGAACACTAGAGCTATGAGTTGGTGCTGGCCTTGGATTAGAAACAGTTACTTCATCAAAATCACCTGTCTCTTCTCGATAATTTGCAAATATCGCAATTAGTACAAGTATTCCAATAACTCCCAAAATTACTATTGGTAGTACAGTAATCCTTTCGAATATACTTCCCGTATATCCTTTTTGCTTATTTTTCGAATCTTTGGTTACAGAATTTATTTCTTTTCTATTCCCATGTTGTTTAGATTTTATCTCGATTTTATACCCGCAATTTCGGCAAAACTTGTCTGATGAATTTATTTGAAAATTACATTTTTCGCAGAGTAGTTCCGATGATACTTTTTCAAGAAAACCGAATGAATGTCCACAACTTCGACACAAAGCATCTGGGTCATCCAATGGAGCATTACATTTTTCACAAACGGAAAGTCTATTGTCTATTTTGGGGTTTCTTACTGCGGACCCACAAAGAGGACAATAATCATCAAAATCCGAAATATCTGATTTGCAAAACTCACATTTTTTAGTTGGCATAATTCACTATAACTCAAAGCGTCAAATACATGAGGGTTTTTTACTTAGTTAATGTATAACAAGTGTCCTTAAAAATCGGTTTTCAGAAATAATGGGTCAAAACTGGGTCAAAATCTTTTTTAAAGAATTAAGATTTCATAGGTAACCACAGATTTCGTAGCTAAAATCAGCATTTCGGACTAGTATTTTAGTTGGTAGACCTTCGGTCTCCAAAACCAAAGGTCGTGGGTTCGATCCCTGCCACCCCTGCCACATTAAGTCGTTTTTGTAGCTAAATAGTAATCTTTTTGAACATCACGA
>PBDP01000006.1 GCA_002718095.1 Chloroflexota bacterium | reverse complement strand
TTTCCCATTCTTCTTCACTTGTTGTATCCAGATGTCTGTAATGTGCATTAAATCCTTTCTCTCTGAGTTCTTCTGTAAATTGTTGGCCAATATCATCATTTATGTCAGAAACTATTACCGTCGCACCTTCCTGACAAAACCTAAATGCTGAAGAACCTCCAAAACCTAAACCAAATTCCGAATCAAAAAGAGCTCCTCCTGATCCTGTGATTAGTGCTACTTTTCCGTCAAGTCTATTCATATTTACTCCTATTGTGCTGTCCACCCAGCATCTATTACCATCTCAGTTCCTGTTACCCATTCTGATTCATCTGACGCTAGATAAACTACTCCCCATGCTATTTGATCAGCTGGAATCCAATCTCCTAAAGGAACAGTATCAATTATTGTTTTTACTCTATCTGGATCTAACTTACTTGTAAAAAGTGTATCTGACCATCCCGGACAAATAGTATTAACTCTGATTTTATAAGGGGCTAATTGAATAGCTGCTGCTTTTGACATAGATATAACTGCCCCTTTAGAAGCATGGTAAGAAAATGAAGCCTTGCTAGCAACAATCCCATAAGCGGAAGAAATATTTATTATTGAGCCAAAATTATTTTTTCTCATTAATATCCCTCCAAGTTTTGTTCCTAAAAAACATCCTTTTGAATTTATATCATTAGTTTTATCCCAATCTGATTCGGTAGTATCTAAGATGTTGCCAGTGCCGGATATTCCAGCATTATTTACTAAAATATCTAATCTCCCGAAATCTTTTTCTATCCAAGAAATGGTTTTTTCCCATTCTTCTTCACTTGTTGTATCCAGATGTCTGTAATGTGCATTAAATCCTTTCTCTCTGAGTTCTTCTGTAAATTGTTGGCCAGTATCATCATTTATGTCAGAAACTATTACCGTCGCACCTTCCTGACAAAACCTAAATGCTGAAGATCCCCCAAAGCCTAAACCAAATTCCGAATCAAAAAGAGCTCCTCCTGATCCTGTGATTAGTGCTACTTTTCCGTCAAGTCTATTAGTCATATGTTCCTATTGGGCAGTATACCCGCCGTCTATTACCAGCTCAGTTCCTGTTACCCATTCTGATTCATCTGACGCTAGATAGACGATGCCCCATGCTATTTGATCAGCCGGAACAAACCCTTTTAAAGGGGTTTCTTCCTTCCTTCCAACAACTATTGAAGACTCTGATTCTGTCCTAAAAAAAGGATTTAATGGCGTGGCTGCAAAACCAGGACAAACAGAATTAACTCTAATTTTATAAGGAGCCAATTGAATAGCTGCAGCTTTTGACATAGATATAACTGCCCCTTTAGAAGCATGGTAAGGCAACGAAGCTTTACTTCCAATAATGCCAAACATAGATGCAATATTTATGATTGAACCAAAATTATTTTTTCTCATTAATATCCCTCCAAGTTTCGTTCCTAAAAAGCATCCTTTGGAGTTTATATCGTTCACTTTATCCCAATCAGGTTCAGTTGTTTCAAAAAGATCATTTCTACCTGCTATTCCAGCATTATTTACTAAAATATCTAATTTCCCAAAATCTTTTTCTATCCAATCAATAGTTTTTTTCCATTCTGTTTCGTTAGTGGTATCTAAATGCTTGTAATGTGCGTTAAATCCTTTCTCTCTGAGTTCTTCTGTAAATTGTTGGCCAGTATCATCATTTATGTCAGAAACTATTACCGTCGCCCCTTCCTGACAAAACCTAAATGCTGAAGATCCTCCAAAACCTAAACCAAATTCCGAATCAAAAAGAGCTCCTCCTGAGCCTGTGATTAGTGCTACTTTTCCGTCAAGTCTATTCATATGTTCCTCTTTCATAATTGTAAAAAATATTTATTTTAATCATTTATAGCCACGTAGTTAGACTCTTAAAATTTTTTCTTGTTTTAATAGAATTAGATTTTGGATAACCTACAGATAGAACCCCTGCTATTTTAAGTTGCTCTGTAATGCCAAAAATTTTATTAAGATTACTAATTTTACAAATTTTGCCCGTAGACCAACCAACTCCAAGACCCATTCCTGTCGCAGTTAACTGAATATTTTGAATGGCACAACAAACAGCTCCATAATTTTCTTCTGTAATTTCATCATTTATTCCTATTAAACTATAGACAAAAATAAGGAGTGGAGAAGAGTCAATTTGATTATAAATTTTATTTTCTTGATCTTGACTTAGTTTCTTTTCTAAATTTTGTTCTTGTAAAGCAATCATTCCTTCAGAAATCTTGTTTCTTGCAGGTGAATTTTTCCCAACAACATAAAATCGCCATGGTTCTGTATTTCTATGATTTGGAGCCCAGATAGCAGATTCTAAAAGCGTTTCAATTTGAATGTTATTAATTGCTTTATCTTCAAAAATCTTAGTGTTTCTTCTGTTTTTTATAATGTTAAATATTTCAGGTGGTTTTTTCATAATAATTTCCTTATTAAAAAATTATGCTGTGGAATAATCTACTAGCCTAGCAATTCTGTCCTTAAATCTTTCCACTCCTAAAACTGCAACAAGTATTATTACGCCTATAGAAATACCTGCTATAGCTCCCCCAAAAGTTAAAAGCAGAGAAGTTATTTGGTAAAGAATATTAGCAACAAATATAATTATTCCCCCAAACAGAAGTGTTTTTGATTTTACAACGCCGCTCCAAATAACAAAAGCAATCCCCTCTAATCCAAGTAAAAGTGCATATATCCATTCTGGATTTTGGGTCATAGATTGTATGAATGCGGTTCCACCCATAACTATAATGGCCAATCCATCTAAAAGACCCCCAATAGCAACCAAATCTGCAGGATCTTTCATTTCATCCTGATTAAAAAAAGGCATACCAAATTCTGGATCTTGATCATCCTTAAGCAATCTTTGTCTTTCTAAATATGAAATTATTAAGAAATATAATCCGACCGGTATTGCATAAATCTGTGCTTGCCCGAGTTCCCAGTCTATTGCCTGAATAACCCAGCCAATCAACAAAATAGTTGTTCCTAAATAATAGTGTTTCTCCTGCTGATTGATAAAAGATTCACCAATGTATGATGCTCCTAAAATAGCCATTGTTATAGAAACGGATAAAACCCACGGCTCTCCAAAAACATCATCTGAAAAAAAGCTTACAATTAATACAAATATCGCACAAAAAAGTGTAACCCAGGAAAGTCTTTTAGCCGCATAGTAAAAAACATCTTTAACTATTTTTATCTTCCCTAAAGGGATTATTTTTGATTTATCAATAAAATAGGACAACCATAACAGTACAAATGCCTGAATAGCCCATCCAATTGTTCTTTCTGAAAAATCTAAACCTAAAAAACCCATTAAAAACCCTAAAGCTACCGTTAGGAAAAAAACACCAATGATCATTAATGTTTTAATTATTTTTATATAAGCAATAAATATTGAAATAGTTCCATATATACCTGAAATTAATAATGGCTCCCAATTCCCCCAATCATTCCAACCTGAAATAACAATACTGTGCACAGAAAAAATAGCAGCTAACCCCAAAAGTCCAAACTCATTTTTGTCTAACATTTTTAAAATTAAATTAAAAATAACGACTGATATTAATGAACCTGAAAATGTAAGCCATGTTGTTTGGGTTTGATTTAAATCATAAAAATCAAATATTAGAATAATATTCAACCCCAATATGGCACCATGAATACTGGTTAGAAATACTTTTTGAAGATCAACATCATTAGAATATCTGATATTTTTAAATAATATCCAAATTGGAACATTTACTNCTAAAAGAGAATAAATCAAAAATAATTGNTCTGAGGAAGTCCAATCTGGTAAACCTGAAAACAAAACCCAAAAAGGAGATAAAACTGAAAAAATTCCAGCACCAATTAAAATAGAAAATTCAAATTTAAAAATTTTTAGCTTCTTTAAAACTTTAGCATCCCTGGAGTTTTTTAAAATCAAAAATATAATAGATAAGGTTAAACTGAATAGGCCAATAGTTAACCCAATCCAGCGAGTACTTAATATTTCAGATTCAAGCAAGCTTATAACGATTGCTACAAAAGGAAGTATAACAACCCCATATTTATAAAAATCAATATTTTTATCAAAAAAAACTATTATTGAATTTATAGTCAGTCCTAATAATATTACTGAAACAGGATATAGTGTTAAATTATTCTCAACTGTTACAGATAAAATTAAAACAAACGCTAATATTTGAACAATTTGCCCCCCAAAAAAAACAAAGCGGGCATTTTCTTGAAGATTCCATTTAATTAAATATTTAGAAAAATAACTTAATGCTGCTGCTGTAATAGAGACAGATACAAATCCCCAATTCGAATCGTATGATTTGAAGGAACTAACTAATAAGCCTGAAAAAACTATAATCCCTAAACCTGTACCCAAAGTTAGTATTTTCCCTTTATAAAAATAAGATAATGTTCCCCAAATAACTATTGAAGGGACAAAAAGAATAATCCATCCAAAATAATTTAAATCAAGCGATAAATTTATTTCTGGAATAACAAATTCATTACCGTAGGCTGTAAACTCATAAACAATTATTCCTGTCGCTAAATACGTACAAAAAGCACCAAGGGTTATTAGAGCAAGTCCAGAATAATATATTTGCATGCTCTTAAATGCAAAATGACCCAACCCAATAAGTGCAACGACCTGTATCAATACAAAGGTCTCTTTCTCAATCCACCCAAAATCATCCCATAATGTAACTAATAATATAAAAGAGCTGACCACTGTTAAAACAACAGCAAAAGTTAAGAGGACCGCTATTGTACTATTGGGAATAAATGAAGGTTTTTTTTGGTTTTTCGATTCTTTTGAAGAAAGAGCGCTAACATCTAAGTGATTAAGAGAAGAATTATTTAATAAAAGACCTTCTTTTTTTGCAGTCTCATTAATAACACTTTTTAAATATTCAACTCTTTTATATGTTTCCCCCACAAATATTTCATCTAGAGAATTAATAATTTTTGTTTTTAATAATTTAATATGAGAAATTAATTGATTTTCTACTTTGAGTGCTAAATCATCACTATTGCGAGCATATTCTTTAACATGATTTAAGGAATATACAGCAGATTTTAATTCATCTATATCAGAATCAAAATCTGTTGTTGTATCAATAGAAAGGTCTTTAATTCTTGTTCCACAATAAGTACAAAATTTTTGGTCTTCAGAAATCTTTTGTTTGCACTTATTACATTCCATATACCACGTAATTGGGTTTATTTCAGCTAAATTTATATATTATTTTATCCATAAAGGTGGGGAGGATATGCTGCAGACCTGTTTTTTTCCAAAGTTATTCTATCGTACTCCAAAACAGCTTCAACTAAATCACGAATGTTTTTGACTTTTAATGGAAGTTTTCCCAAATCACGATTATGCCCACACATAACACAAAAAATACGAACCCCAAACATATCTTCGTCGTTTGTTAAGGTGCCAGTACCACACCTTGGACAAGACCCTGTTAGTATCATAGTTTGGATCATATATTAATTCCTAAATATATTTTTTAATAATATCTTTTAAATGAACAATTATCATGTACTTTTGATCCTATCAAAAAAGTATTTTATGGCAAGACCTCATTTTTTTGATCTTCTAGCATTTTAATCATTTTTATATATTTTTCTTCCGATATTTTTCCTTGATTAAAATCTTTTTGTAAATTATCTATCATTTGATCAATTAATTGCATGTCTCTGTTTTTATATGCCTTATTCCTGTTTTTCCAAATAAAAATTGATAGCCCTATTAGTAGAAACAAACCCAATGATATAGGTGCAACATACATATATTCAGCAGTTACAAATCTTTCTTTAATTAACTCAAACATTGTGGGTTCAGGAAGATCCGAAACGAAAACTTCCATTTTTTCCATTCTTTTTATATTTTTCGCTTCTTGGACTTCATAATTAATATCTTCCAAATTTATTAACTCTGAATCATCAGTAATATTAGTTACAACTTGGAATAAATTTTCAGGTATTACAATACGTAAATTATTTGAGCCGTATCTCCAATTTTTAACAAAAGACGTACTGGAACCCGAATAAGGAATTTTATACGCATACATTAATTCATGTTTACCTGGTTTTACAGATGCAAGAAGAGCAAACCCTTTATCTATTTGGACCCAATCTGCATTTGCAATTTCTGTGTCGATTATTAAATCTGTTGCTCCTTCCGGAAGGCCAAATCTCAATAAATCCATAGGTCCAGAACCTTGTATATATGTTAAATTGTCGGTGTTTTGCAATGTGACCATTTCTATAATCGATAATTCTCTGTTTAAGTGATCAACATCTGAAAAAAGTATTGACGAATTATAAATTGATATAGACTCATCAGATGTTGTTGTATCATAAACTTGTAGTACTAAGTTTTTATTGTCAGATATAACATCAAATAATTCTGTATACCCTATTCCTTCATAGAAAATAGAAAGCCAATATAAAGCATCTTCTTGAATTTCAATGCTTTCAAAAACAAAAGCTCCTGCAATATCTGTTGTTGTATAAAAAACTTCAGAATCTTTATCTAATTGCTCTATATAAAGGGTTATTGTTGTTTCTGCAATCGGTTGACCGGTAGTACTATTTACTACGATACCTTTTATTTCTTTTAATGAATTATCCGCAAATAGTACCTTTTTTTCTCCAACGTTTATTGAAAGAATTACTATAATGAAGATGGTTATTTTTATTAATCTGATCAATTATTAAATTTACTCTTTTTTAACTTCTAATTTGTTTGATTGTTTTATTAATTTGTTGAATTATTTTTTCTTCTTCAGAAGTTGTGACCTTCAATTCTTTTATTAAGTCAATAACTTCTTTTGTGTAGGTTTTTTGTAACCATTCATAATCATCTTTATCTATAGTTCCAATCGAAAACTCTAATTCTGCATTTTGTAACCCTTCTATAAGAGAATCCCAACGTTGTTGTAAATAAGAATCGTTCCTTATATAAATATTAACTTTTTCTTTATTTTTTATCAGCGGATAAACAATTAACACTATTGGAAAAATACAAAGCAGAATAGAAATAAAAATAACCATTTTTAAGATCCCAAAACTTTATTTTCTAAAACGTCCGAAAGGGGAACCTTCGTTTTCCTAGATCTAGCTGGAATGAGAGCAAATATAGTTCCAAAAATTAATACCGGTCCAGCAAGCCACATCCAAACTATCATAGGATTAATAAGAACTCTAAAAACAGCTTTATCCTCTTCCATAAATTCTGANGGAACTAAATAAAAATCTTCTACCAAATTTGTATGTATAGCCCCTTTTGTTGCAGAAATACGAAAAACAGGATAGTAAGACCTTTCAGGATATAAATACCCTAAATCATTATCTTTATGTTTTACACTAAATTTCGCTATTTGTTCTTTGCGATCTGAATATATAGTTTCTTCTTTTTCAATATAAGTAAAAGAATAATTTTCTATTNTTCTAGTTTCCCCAGGCTGCATCACAAAATCATTTTGAATACTGTAAAAAGATGATGCAGCAACTCCTACGCCAAGCATAACGACTGACAAATGAACAATATATCCTCCATATCTAGGTCTATTAGCATTAATTAGATTATAAAAAGCNAATATCCAATATTCCCCTTTTTTATGNCTAGCAATAGTTCCTCTAATCCATTCTTGAAAAATTCCTGCTGCAGAAGATATAAGAATCGCNAAAGAAGCTAAAGCCCAAATTTTNTGTATTTCCAATAAGAAAATTAAAAATGGAAGGGATATTAGTGCGATCCCTATAGGNANCCTTAACATCCTTACTGNAGTTTTCCAAGAAGCTTTTCTCCANGGTAAAAATGGNCCTATCCCCATAATAAANACTAACAACANTATTAAAGGACCATTTACTTTGTTAAAAAATGGTTGCCCGACAGTCATTGTTGTTTCATCAAAAGTTTCAGAAAATATTGGAAATATAGTTCCCCATAAAGTAACAAAAGCTATTAAAAGAAAAAGGAGGTTTTGAGNCAAAAANGCCGCTTCTCTAGAAAAAAAAGATTCTANGGTTTCATTACTTTTTAATGTTTCAAATTTAANAATAAATATAACCAATGANGCAAATAAAGTAANACCCATAATTGCTAAGAAAATCCACCCCATAGTAGATTCCGCAAATGAGTGCACNGANGGAACAGGACCCCCTCTATTTATAAACATCCCTAATTGAGCCATTGTAAAACCTATTATTATTAAAAGAATATTCCACATACGAAACATTCCTCTTCTTTTCTGAACCATAATTGAATGAATAAAAGCACTCATCGCCAACCATGGCATCAGAGCAGAATTTTCAACAGGATCCCAAGCCCAATATCCNCCCCAACCCAATATTGTGTACGCCCACCAGGAACCTAACAATAAACCAACAGTTAAAATCAACCAAGAAATCATGCCCCATCGCCGCCCTANNTCAACCCATTCNTCTTTTCCCCCTTCTCCCGCNAGNAATACAGATACCCCTATNGCAAAAGGAATAGCAACTGATATAAGGCCTAACATTTGAAATGGNGGGTGGATAAACATACCAAAATGAATCAATAGTGGATTTATTCCTTGTCCATCACTAGGAACAAAATCCAGTTTTTCCAAAGGGTTAGCTAAAAANACTATAACAAATAGGAAAAANAGAAGAGTTAAAGATATTATGCCCAAAAAATATTTAGATGANTNAAAAGGNTTAGAANTAATTACTTTTAATGAAATAGCTCCCATAACAGAAAATGCCATTGCTATATATAGNAATGANCCTGCATTACCTGAATAAAAAGCAACCCAAGAGTATGCACTTGGCATTGCCAGATTACTATTTTCAGCAACATATTTAACAGAAAAATCATTAACTACAAATGAATAAATAAGGCTTGCAGTTGAAATGAACAACAAAGGAATAACAGAATAAAAAGCCAATCTTCCACTATCAAATANNCTGTTATTTTTTATTCTCCCTGAAAANAANCCGGCTAAAGAAGAATAAAAAGTCACAATAAACGCAATAATTAATGAAATTTGACCTATAGCGACTACCATTAATTATCCTCACTNTTTTTTAATATCTCTGAAATATCTTCTTTTGAAATATTTTCTTTTCTTAAAATATTCAAGATATNGTATTCCTTTTCAGTTAAAGAACTATAATCATTATTNACATTCTTTGATTTAGANGAATTTCTTTTTAAAAATAATAAANTAAAGAAAATTAAAAANGCAGTTAATANAGATAATATTANAGGAAATATCCAAGCTAATANACCTATTCCTTNTCTAGGAGGTTCCATTAAAACTACCGGNCCNTATTTNCTAACAAAATATTCTTTTATTTCNTGATCTGTTTTTCCTTCATACACTTTTTTAGAAACAACATTTCTCATTTGGGCAGCTAAATCATTTTGTGATTGATCTATNGATTCTCCAGGGCAAACAGGACACATTAATGACTTATTTAATGAATTNATTCTTANGTCAGNTTGAGTTTGGGTTTGNTCTGAACAAGCNATTAAAANGGATAAAAATATTAATCCNATTAACCCTGTAAAAATAAAAGAATGNCGAANAAACATGATTTTTTTTCTGTACATATATATATTTTCTAATATGATGAAACTCTAATCAACTATTATTTTTTTTAAAATGTTTTAGNCTTCACAGACTTTAAAAAATGTTGNAAATAAACAACATGTTCCTAATATNTTTATGTTNGAAAAAAAATGACATTCAAATTCCCGAGTTGCCCCCTTGCAAAGTTTAATTTAAAAGGTGTATTAATATTCTCAACTATTTTGAAATACCTTTTTTGGTGTTCTATTAGCTCACTGTAATANTTATTTATTNCAAAGCTTTTTAAGACATTTTTAAAAATGTCTTATACGTTTTTTTGCGGGAGAGGGGGAGGNNGAAGAGGCTTATAACCTATTACAGGTTAGCAAAAATCAATTTTGTTCTTGAAAAAAGGACTTAAATCCTTAGGTGGTTTTGTGTAAAAAAATATGTCTTTATTAACNAATAAGCAATCAAAAAAAATATGGGATTCTGTATTGGGAAAACTTGAGTTGCGTATTCCAAGACCTAGTTTTAACACTTGGTTAAAAGAAACTAAAGGTGTCTCTTTTGACTCTGATCTTTTCTTTGTGTCTGTTCCAGATGCTTTTACTGCAAGTTATTTAGAAGAGCGCATGCTTGGTATTTTAGAAAACGAAATTTCAGATACCCTTAAAAAGGAAGTAAAACTAAACTTTATAGTAGATGGGCAAAAACATAANCCAAAAGAAAATACTCCCATTNAAGAAANTGTCCCTTTAAACCCAACTCCAGTTGTTTCTGTTAAAAAAGATTCCGGATTAAATCCNAAATATACATTTAAAGATTTTATTGTTGGAGATTCTAATGAATTAGCTTATAAAGGAGCACAAGCTGTATCCCAAAAAATAGGAGTTGCTTTTAATCCTTTACTTCTATATTCCGGTGTTGGCTTAGGAAAAACACATCTTTTGCATGCTATAGGAAATAGTGCACAAAAAAGAGGCCACAACTGTTTCTATACAACTTGTGAAGAATTTACAAATAAATATATATCTTCTATCCAAAACGGCTCGACAGAAACGTTTAGGGATTTCTACAGATCAGTCGATATTTTATTATTAGATGACATTCAATTTTTAATAGGTAAAGAACAAACGCAAGAGGGTTTTTTTCATACTTTTAATTCTTTGTATATGAAGAATAGTCAAATTGTCATTGCAAGTGATCGCCCTATCTCTTCTTTAAAAGTTTTGGAACCTCGAATAGTATCCCGTTTTTCAGGGGGGCTGGTTGCTGATATACAAGTTCCAAAATTAGAGACAAGAATAGCTATTTTAAAATCAAAGGCTAGAAATACTGATTACACCATTCCAAATGAAGTTATCGAATATATTGCCAATAATATTAAATCTAATATTCGAGAACTGGAAGGTTCTTTGAATAGAATACTTGCATGGTTTCAATTTAAAGATGAAGACATTAGTTTAGATTCAGTAAAATTAATCTTAAAAGACCCTATTTCTTCTATATCGCCCCAAATTATTTCAGATATTGATGTTGTTTCAGCAGTATCAAAACATTTTGGAGTGTCACAAGACCAACTGAGAAGTAAAAGTCGCCAAAAAATGACGGTCCTCTCTAGACAAGTAGCAATGTATCTTCTGCGAGAAGAAACTGATTTAAGTTTATCTGCAATTGGGAAATTACTCGGAGGCAGAGATCACTCAACTGTATTGCATGGGCATGAAAAAGTGTCTAATTTACTAGAAAATGATATTAATTTTAAAAGCACTCTTTTATCTATCAAAGACTCTCTATCTATCGAAAATTAAATTTTATTTCTATCCATACATGGAGACATAATGAAATTACTACTAGTTAGGCACGGAGAGACAAACGCCAACCTTCAAATGAGATGGTCTGGGTATAATGATATTAAGTCTACCTTTTTAACAGAAAGGGGGAAAGAACAAGCTAAACAATTATGTTCTTGGCTAAAAAAAAGCGAGCTTTTTCCTACGCACATATATTCCAGCCCACAAATAAGGTCTAAAGAAACGTGCAATATAGCAACTAATTTTTACAATTTACCAANNCNTTTAACAAATGACTTACGCGAAACTAATCCTGGTATATTTGAAGGTTTAACATGGGAAGAAATAGAGNAAAAATATCCTGACAAATCATCTGCTTTTGTTAATTCTCGTAACTGGACCTTAATAACTAAATCAGAAAATGATGAAGAGAGATTAGANAGGGGTAAAAAAATATTTAATTTTTTACTGTCTAATCACTCAAACANAGATACCGTCTTTATTTTTTCCCACGGGGGAATAATGAGACAAATAATTGCAGCCATTTTAGAAACTAAAAAACTATGGAATTTATCTCCAAAAAACACTTCTCTTTTCGAATTTTCATTTGATAAAGAAAACTGGGATGAAAAATCAAATATATTTAACCCATTAAAATGGCAAATATTAAAATTTAATGATACTCCTCACCTAAGTGACTAGCATTTGCAAAGTTAACTACTCTACACCGAGTTGGCCCTTCTTTTTTTATACCTTTTGATCTTTCTATATCCCATGTTTCTTGATCAATTTGAAAATCAAATATTCCAGTATTAGGAATATTTAGTCTCCAAATCTGTTCTGATTTTAAAAATACATTTACTAGAAAAACTAGAAACCCACTATGTGTAAATACTGCCACTTGATCTTCTTGTTGGTGTTTTTTAATTAAAAAATCAACAACCCTTTCGGCTCTTTTCCTTATATTAGATCTCGATTCAGCATTTGGTGCCGAAGAAAAATTTTGATTTATTTCAAATTCTTTAGCAGCCCTTGGGTATAATTTTTTAATGTCGGTAAGATTTTTACCTTCAAATACACCTATACCATTTTCTTTTAAATCATCCATTTGAACTATTTTTTGTTTAGAAAAAGTTATTTCCGCTGTTTTTAATGCTCTTTTTAAAGGGCTAGAATAAATGTGAGTAGGTTTAAATTTCTCTGTTTTAAATCTTTTAGACAATAAAAAAGACTGCTTCTCCCCTAAAGAGGAAAGATCATAATCCAGTTGACCTTGCCACTTTCCATCAGCGTTAGCTAAAGATTGTGCATGTCTAATTAATTTAATTCTCATTTTTTAATATTTTAGGTTTTTGGGTAGGTATAAGAATAAGAATAGAAACTACAACCATAATAATTGCCGAAACTTGAAAAGATTTTCTCATGCCTACCGCATACGCTTCTCTTAATCCAATATTATTTATTATATCTGGGTCAGACATATCTGCATTGTATCCTAATGACCCCATTACTATTATCAATATCAAAGTAGGTAAAGCTATCCCAACTATATGCCCACCATTTCTAAGTAAATTCATAAAAGCTGAAATTATTCCATAATAATCTCTAGACGCACTTCCCATAATTGCACTTGTATTAGGGGCAACAAAAGTTATCATTCCCAAACCTGTCAACCCGGATCCAAACGCTATTATTAAAGGGTTCATTTCAAGGTTAACGGTAGAAAAAACAAACATTCCTATAGCTGCAATTACAGTGCCAATAAAAGCAGGCTTAACCGTTCCTATTTTATCAGATAAGTTCCCTGTTATAGGTCCCAAAATGATTAATAATATAGGGCTGGGTAGTAAATAAAGCATTGCTTGAGCCGTTGACATACCTAAACCAGATACTAGAAAAAATGGCATAAGAAACACAGTAGCTGTTTGTGCAGTAAAACAAAGAAATCTCTCAATTGAACCCAAAGAAAATGCTAATTTTTTAAATAAAAGCAAAGGCAACATTGGATAAGGGGTTCTTTTTTCCCAAAATAAAAAACATCCCAAAAAAAATATAGCTAATGAAAAACCTAATATTGTTTCTAATGGAACACTAACATTATATGTAAGAAAAGCTCTAGAAAAAGAAAAGGACACCCAAGCTAATTTATCAACAAAAGTTATAACCAATATCAAAACAAGAAGAAATAATCCTGAAAATATAATTCCACCCCAATCAAGTTTGTCTTTTCCATCTTTTCCTTTTATGTTAAATCTTTTACTTGATCTGTTTGGAATAGTTAAAATAGCAACAATAGTTGAAAATAAACTAAATATGGCAATCATTAGAAACATAAATTGCCACCCAAGTAAGCTTTCTATACTTCCCCCTAATATAGGGCCTCCTACTGCCCCAAGACCAACAACTGTCATGTGTAATCCCAGTGCTTTTCCTCTTTCTTCGTCCTCAAAAGAGCTAACAATCATAGCTATACCATTAGCTTGTATAGTTNAGGCTCCAACTCCCATTAAAATTTTTCCAGCTAAAACNGTTTCAAAAGTTAATCCTGTTGCAGTTAAAAAAGCTGCTATTCCAAATAAAGAAAATCCTATCAACCAAGCATTTTTATACCCTATTTTATTTGCGATTGCCGCTGCTGGCATCATAAATATACTGACCGACAGCATATACCCTATAGCAAGCCATTGAACGGTNGGGATATCTACCCCAAATTGTTTTGAAATCACAGGGGTTACAATAGCAGTAGAAGACTGATCAGAAACAGCTATAAAAGTACCCAAAGAAGCCGTTATGTAAATCCACCATTTAAAATTAGGGCTATTTTCTACAAAAGAAAGAGGTAAAAAATTTCTTATTCCTTTATGTTGTTGCAATATTAATATTTCCTTCTTGATCTGCAACAAAAAGACTNTGAAAATCGTAGCCNCTTTTTCGGCATTCTTCGCTACCTCCGGACATCCTATCCATTATTGATAGAACNTTTACAACTTCACACCCTTCGGATTCTATAACATCTATAGCATGAAAAAGGCTCTTGCCAGTAGTACATGTGTCATCAATAACTGCAACTNTTAANTTTTTAGAAATAGGNCCCTCAACTGATTTCTGCGANCCATGTTCTTTTGCTTCTTTCCTAACAATAAGAGCAGATATAGGAGTTTTTTCCAAATAACTAACCGCTGCCACAGANGCGACAATTGGATCGGCTCCCAAAGTAGGACCTGCAATAAAGTTAGCTCCACTTTTNTTAACTATNGGAATTAAACATTTTGCAGTTAAATATGCTCCTTCAGGATCTAGTGTAAGCAAACGTCCGTCAAAATAATAATTACTTGTTCCNCCCGCAGATAATTTAAATTTTCCGAAAGTTAAAGCTTTTTTTTCTATAGCAACTTTTAAAAGCTTTTCCTCATTGGTCATACTTTCTCCTTAGTTTATCCTTAGTTTACTTATATATCTTCTTTTTTCTTATAAATGTTTCTACTCTTGGAGACACCATATTTTTAATACTTTTTTCTGTCTTTATTCTATTTCTAATATCTGAAGATGTTATATCGGGAGTATTTNTTTCTAAAATNGTTACCGCNTCATTTATACCTTTAATTTTTAAATTCTTTAAATCAGAAACATTNAACCCTGGCCTAGNAATAGCNAATATTTTNNTTTCTTTTATTAGTGATTCNGGGTCTTCCCAATCAATCATCGATAAAACAGANTCTATTCCTAATAATACGATTGGTTTTATTTTTTTCTTTTTAAATTCTATTACAGTATCAAGAGTATAAGAGGGTCCGTTTTTTTTAATTTCTACGTCACTTATTGAAAATTTTGGTTCGTTTTCGTCTTTAAGAGCCANTCTAATCATCTCCANTCGAAGTTCAGAATTTGTTATTTTTCTTTTATTCGATTTTAAATATGGATCTCCTGCAGGAACAAATACAATTTGATCTACTTTTAAGTATTCAAGTGTTAATTTAGCAACTTTTAAATGCCCAACATGTATAGGNTCAAAGGTTCCTCCAAATATAACCACATCNAATTNAGCCTTATTTTTCATAGTNNTATTTTACCTTTTAATTTGAAANNTTGTCCTCATTTCGNTANAATANGTGNCATTGTTCTATTTTACTTATTTATCGTAAGGNTTTATTTAATATGGTTGGAGTCATANNTAATAAAAAGTCTGATATTTCATTNTTANCTCATCTAATGAGGCGCGCAGGGTTTGGTGCATCAAGAACAGANTTAGAAAATCTNTTNCCTTTAGGATATGAAGAAAACGTAGAAATNTTATTAANCCCACAAAACAATGAGCCCGTTGATAAATTTAAGTTTTTAAGATACTACCCAATGTGGTGGAAACCCGGAACAATGGGAGGGGCAGGACAAGCAACATGGGTCTGGACTATGGTTAATAGCCCTAGCCCTTTACAGGAAAAACTCTGTGTNTTTTACCACAATATATTCGCCACAGGAGTTGCTAAAGTAGACCATTATGACGAAATAGAAGATATGATTGAAATGTTTCGTGAAAANGGNCTNGGCCACTATAAAGATNTNCTAATGTCTGTTGCTAAAAGCCCCGCAATGATTTATTGGTTAGATCAAAATGAAAATCANGCAACAGCTGTAAATGAAAACTGGGGTAGAGAATTATTAGAACTTTTCACAATGGGTGTAGGTAATTACACTGAAACAGATGTAAGAGAAGCCTCTCGTGCTTTTACCGGATGGACCTTAGAACACAAGCTTCCTCGTTTTCACATGGGTAGATGGGATTGGGAATTTAAATTTATTCCCGAAGACCACGATTATAGTGAAAAAGAATTTTTAGGACACAAGGGTAACTTTGACGGTGAAGAAATTGTTGACATCATTCTCTCCAAAAAACCAACCGCTGAATTTATAGCTCGCCANCTTTATAGCTTTTTTGTCGCAGATGAGCCACAGGTTCCAGCTTGGTCTGTTATTCCACCAAATGACCCTGCAGCTATAGATTTCTTAGCAGATGCTCTATTGGAAAGCGATTATCATATGGAAACAGTTTTAAGAAAACTTTTTAACAGTGATTTCTTTAAAAACCAACTNTTTGAAAGAGTTAAAAACCCAACTGAAGTCGTTGTTGGGACACTTAGGCTTGTTGGAAATGCAGAGATTCCCTCTCCTGAGATTATGGAACAAACATCTCAAATAGCATATATGGGACAGGACTTATTGAATCCTCCTAGTGTAGAAGGTTGGCATAACGGTATTGAATGGATAAACAGTGGTACTTTAATGAAAAGAACTAATTTTGTATCTGAGTTAATTTCAGATACATCAAGACCTGGAGTTATAGATATATTAAATAGGTTACAAAAAATTAACCCTGATGCAGAATCACTTGTTGAAGAGAGTTTAGATTTATTGGGCCCGTTGGAAATAAGTGAAATAGCTCGGAAAGAATTAATTGATCACATTACAAATTTGGGTCCATTTAATTGGGATGATAATTCAGGGGTAGAAAGATCTATAGAGTTATTACAATTAATAGTAGCAACAAAAGAATATCAATTCTGTTAATTTGGAGGAAAAATGACAACCATTGCAAAAAAAACAGATAAAGATCCTGTTATAGTGGTTCTCCAGTTAAGTGGAGGAAATGACTATTTAAATACTATTGTTCCTTACAATAGCTTTGAATATCGTGATTATAGACCTATTGTTAATGTGGAAGAAAATGATGTTATTCCCGTGACTAATAGTGTTGGCATGCACCCTGCAATGGCACCTTTAGCCGATATGTATAAAGATGGAAAAATGGCTATTATTCATGGAGTTGGATATGAAAACTCTGTTCGTTCTCATTTTAGATCCATGGATATATGGCACACTTGTGAACCAGACAAACTAGGTACAGAAGGTTGGCTTGGAAGAACTATTAAAGACATAGATCCTAATAAAGAAAATGTTGTTACAGGGGTAAGTATTGGCCCCTCCTTATATAGGGCTTTAGTTGCACCGGGAGTGCCAATAGCCACAGTAGAAAATTTAGATAGCTATGGATTATTGACAGATATTTCACCAGAAGACAAAAGAGATAGAGTTCTTGATAGATACAAAAAAATGTATTCATCTACCGTGGGAACTGGGCCTGTTATGGATTTTCTATCTCAAACAGGACTCGATGCATTAAAAGGTGCTGACATTCTAAATGTTGCTCCTGAAATGTATTCATCTTCTGTAGAATATGCTGATAATTCTATATCAAAAAAATTAAAATCTATTGCTAAAGTTCATCTTGCTGATTTGGGAACAAGAATATTTTACTGTGACCATGGAAGCTTTGATACCCACGCAAATCAATTAGCTTCTCATAGATATTTATGGGATACCGCATCAGTAGCTATAAGAGATTTTTTTGACGACCTAAAAGAGCATAACGCTGCAGATAATGTCATTATGTTTATCTTTTCCGAATTTGGTCGCCGCGTAAGAGATAATGGTGCCGGAACCGATCATGGTTCTGGTGGAGTATGTATGGTAATAGGAGATTCTGTCACAGGTGGAGAATATGGAGAATATCCTTCTATGAAAGAAAGTGATTTGGATCAAGGAGACCTTGTCCCAGACATGGATTTTCGAAGTGTCTACACTGCTATCATTGAAGACTGGATGAAGTTAGATCCTGTCCCTATAGTCGGAGGAACTTTTGAGAAACCTTCATTCATTACAAACTAGGGCACTTATATGTTAACTGCTGAAGCAAAGGGAAGAGCATTAGATTTTAATAGAGTTATTGGGGGTAGGCCTTTTCGGGGCCTTATCCATCTTTCTCTTGGCGATGACGATCAAGTATATGCTATCTGCAGGGACGCTTATAACACTTCCGGTGTATACAAATTTTACATAGGTCCCAATATAGAAGATGAATCTGAACAAGAAGATGTACTTTCTTTTGGGCCCGATGACCCAGCTCCTACAAGCAAGGGTGGTTTCACAGATTCTTGGCCTGCTTGTTCCGCTTATTACAATAAAGAGGTTTTTGTAACAGATGAATTAAGAAATACCATACGTGTATTTGATACAGAGGGTAATACCCTTCGAGAGTTAGGTTTATCAAACCAAAATTCTTTAGATGAAATTACTGTAAGTAGTATTCATGGTTCTTCTTCTTCTAACCCTCCAAGTAATGACCTTGGAAAATTCAATAGACCATCTGGAATCGTTGTTGACAATGAGGGAAATTTACTAATTTCTGACACTCAAAACCACCGCATACAAAAAATATCAAGAGATGGCACTTATATATCCTCTTTTGGTAGCCAGGGAACGGCTGACGGGGAATTCAATGCTCCATGGGGTATATGCTTAGATGAAGAGGGTGATATCTTTGTTGCAGACCATTTAAATAATAGAGTTCAAAAATTTGACACTTCAGGTAAACATATTATGACTTTGGGTGAAAAAGGCACAAAACCTGAATTATTAGATCATCCTTCAGATGTAACAGTTGACCCTGAGGGAGATATCTATGTTACAAGCTGGGCAAGCAATAAAGTTAATATTTATAACAGTGAAGGAACATATTTATTAGAATTATTCGGCTCAGCCCAAGAGTTATCGAAATGGCAAAGACAATATGTAAATGCTAGCCCTGATGTTCAAAAAGCGCGCAGAAGGGTAAGTAGTTTAGAACCTGAAAAGTTTTTTGCATTACCTACCTCTGTTCAATTTGATAAAGAAAAATCGAGACTGTTAGTAGTTGATTCTCAGAGATGGCGTATTCAAATATTTGAAAAACTATCAAATTATACTGAACCCCAGTTTAATATTTAGTGATTATATAAGGTATTTTATTTTTAGTGATATTATAATTAATGCCTTATATAAATAATTCTAACAATTCATCTGCTTGGAAAAATTTTGATGTTATTTCAATGTTATCTTCTGCTGCCCAAATCATAGTTCCTGGAAGCGCTACTGATTCTGGAAGACTTTTACCTCAGTTAGACACAGATCACCCTGATCCCATTGTTTTAAACGGTGGTATTCCAGATGAAACTGTATTTCCAGTTGACTATCTTGCTGATGTTTTTACAAAAATTATTAAAAACAATCCTTCTGATTCCTTAATGTATGGAGGGTGGTTTGGATATGAAGGATGTAGAAACGAAATAGCAGACAGGCAAAATAAATTAGAAAATATTTCTTCTTTACAACCTGAAAATATTATTATGCATAATGGGTCTTCAGGGTGCATGGAAAATATCTGCAAAACTTTTTTAAATACAGGAGATGTTGTTCTTGTCGAGTCTCCTAGTTTTTCTGGTACTGTTAGAACTATTCAAGGATATGGAGCAGAAGTGATTGCTGTTCCGATGACTTCTGAAGGAGCAAATGTTGAATTCATTAAAGATGTGATTACTTCTCTTTCAAAAGAAAACAAAAAGATTAAACTTTTTTACACTATTCCTGATTTTCACAACCCTTTAGGAATAGTAACTTCTTTACATTATAGAAAAGAAATACTCTCTCTTTGTGAAAAAAACCAAATACTTGTAGTTGAAGACGCTGCTTATACAGAGATATATTATGACAATCCCCCCCCTCCTTCTTATTATTCTCTGTCTGACGGGTATGGCGTAATTAAAATGTCTAGTTTCAGTAAAATAACAGTTACAGGTTTAAGGGCAGGGTGGATTCAAGCAAGAAAAGAACTTATAGAACACTTAATAAAAGTAAGATTTGACATGGGAACAAGTCCTTTAGTCCACTATGTTTTAGCAGACATGATTTCTTCTGGAGAATTAGATAAACATATAGAAAAAATGAGGTCTTTTTACAAAGAAAAGTGTTTTGCTCTTGTAGAATCCTTAAAAAAGCATTGTTCTAGCTATTTAAATTTTGATGTTCCTGAGGGCGGTTTTTTCCTTTGGCTCAACTCTGGTTCTATTCCTGCGGATCAAATTGTTGATGTTTCAAGAAAAGAAGGTCTTCTTTTTCCTCCTGGAAGTATATTTTATACAAACTCAAAGGAAGGACAAAATGAATTTAGGTTAGCTTTTACCAGAGAGTCTTTCGTTCATTTAGAAGAAACTGGCCTTCGCTTAAGAAAAGCTATAGAAAAAATCCTAGACTAATGTGGAGCCGACGGTCGGGTTCGAACCGACGACCTGCTGTTTACAAAACAGCTGCTCTACCACTGAGCTACATCGGCATTAATTTTTAGATTGTAATTATATACTATCTTTTACATATTAAATCATCAATATGTTTAATTTAAATTATTACTAATCCCATTCCCACTCAATACCACCCATTTGAACAGTATCTCCTTTTTTTATTCCCGCTTCTTCAAGAGCCCTAACTACCCCTGTTTTTTTCATGTGCTTATAAAGTTG
>PBDP01000005.1:192945-453604 GCA_002718095.1 Chloroflexota bacterium | reverse complement strand
TCAATAGCACGTTGCGTTATGTCTGATAAGTTGCCAATAGGGGTACCTATTAGGTATAAGTTAGTCGTCATCAAATTCTCACGATTATAAATATTTGTTTAACCATTATATATAAAGAATTAAATAAACATTTATAGAACGCTACATGTCGCTATTGGGAAAGGTTGAATAATATCTTAAAATCCTTGCTGTTTAACTTTTTTACTGTTATTTTTTTCACTAAGCTTAACTTTTGGGTGTACGGTGTAAGTCAACTGTGTTTTAGTACATAATTTTGTATATTGTCGAGCGTGTTGCCTGATGGCTATGTAAATTTTGTTAGATAGTTAGATAATTGTACGGAGATATGACTAACTCGTTCACCCAAAAGTATTTATTTTATTTTTAAATTTTGTAAACTGCTTACCCTTCAAAGCTAATTTTTTAAAATGGTAATAATATTTGATATGGTCCATGAAGATGCAGCTAGCAATTGTAAGTAATCCCCTAGGGCAAATGAACCATAAACAAAAACTGAAATCATCCAAGACGTACTTGCAATCAATTGAAATAGCCAGAGCATACTGAAATTAGATTTAAATTTATTGTTATTGCTGATTAGCATGGACATTCCTCCCCGCAAGCACCTAAATCGTCTAAATAAAGCCCTTGGGATCTATATTGTTCTAGAAATGAGGTGTCCAATCCTAAATGGCCCCCAATCGCATTGGCAACAACGCCAAATCTTTGTCTATATTTATAAATAAAACATAATATTAAATTTTCATGACGAACTTGTGGTCCAACGAGAAATAATCCAGGTGTTTTTCTTGACTCATCATGTTCATTTAATAATACGTACGACTTACTTTCGTCCCAATCAAACAAGTCTTTTACCATAACCAAGCTACTTTCAAACCCCGTTGCTAAAATTGGTGGTACCTGAGTTTGATAAGCCGGTTCCTTTTTACCTTTCACATAAATTGAATATTCATTATTTTTCAACTTTATATCTTTAACTTGAGTTTTGCCTACAAGACTAATTCTTTCATTAGACATTTCTTCACTTAATCTATCTATAGTGTAAGGTGATAAATTTGCACTTGGGTCAGTTGTTTTTTCGCTCCAATCTTTACTCCCTTCTAGTACAGCTACTTTTTTGCCTAATCTACTTAAATGAATTGCTGCATCGATACCACTTTCATTACCACCGATCACATAAACTTCATCACCTTGAATTTGTCCCCAAGTTTCTACTTGGCTGTTATGTAGGCATAGTTCAGATCCTGAAAAAATATCTGTATTTGGATATTGAAATTCACCAGCAGCCCAAATTAAAAAACGAGATTCAATGGTCTCTTGACCTCCAAATGTTTTTACATGAATAGTAAAATTGTCTTTAGAATGATCTATCTTCTCAACTTCTGTATTCTCTTTAATTGGTAATTTAAAATGCTCTGTTATTAACCTTAAATAATTTGCATATTCTTTACCAGTTGGGTGCTCTGTATCAAGTGAAAATGCAGGAGAAGTACCAGCTACAACAGAATTAATATCAATATGACCCCAAAAGTTAGTTGTAAATGATGGAGTTATGAATCTCATTTCCTCCGGCCATTTGTCAAAAGTAGATCCTACTTTATCTCTTTCGAGAACAACCATTTTTTCTATTCCGAAATCCTTAAGCATGGATGCAATTCCTATCCCTGCAGCACCAGCTCCCACAATTACAACATCGTATTTTCCCATCTCCGCTCTTTCCTTTAAAGTGAACAATAAAATATAAGATAATAAATAATAACATAAAAAATGAGAATGGTTCTCATTTTTTATGTTACAGGATACAAAAAGGAATATTAAGCTAGAAAATAAAAAATATTTTTACTTTATTTTGAGTTTATACGATAGGGAAGGGTTCTTTGACCCAACCTTGTTCAAACGGAGTCCAGAAATTAAAAGTGACTTTAAGATGTTTGAAAAACCATTCATCATTTACTTTAACGTAATCATCTTGATACACCCCTGATACCCAATAGGCCTTTCCAGACTCTGTACAAGGTTGAAATAGATACCAACTTGCATGTGCAGTATTGTCATTAATTTCTATTATTGGATTTAAAACACTGTGAACTGCGAATGTAATGCGACTACTAGTTTTAGAAAAATAAGAGCGTATAGCTTCACGACCTTCATATTTCCCTTGTACGTGTACTCCTCCTTCCCATACTCCATCTTCAACAAACAGACTGGCTATTCCATCTGGGTCATAACCATCGTCACAAAAAGCACAGTACCTAGCTTTAAGATTTCGAATGGCCTCAATATCTTCCAAGCGTTGAATTTTGTCTGCGAGCTCATTATTAGTCATAAGAAACCTTCCCTTTACTAATCTTCTATTTATACTGATGTATAATATACCTTCCTTAAAAATCGGTTTTCAGAAAAAATGGAAAAAAAATGGAAAAATATCCTTTTTAAGGGTTTGAGATTTTACAAGGAACTACGAATTTCGTAGCTAAAATCAGCATTTTGGACCGGTATTTTAGTTGGTAGAGCGTTGGTCTCCAAAACCAAAGGTCGTGGGTTCGATCCCTGCCACCCCTGCCACAAATTTGTCCGTATCGTAGCTAAATGGTTACAAAATTACACACTACTGGTAATAATTGCACTTGTAGGAATGGGAATTGTCCGAGCGAAAATGGGTCAAACTGGGTCAAAATACTTGGACTTTACTTTTTTCGTCTACGTTTTCGTTTCGGTATTTTGTTCTCTTGCTCGACCCATTTCAGCTCGGTTGTTTCGATATGTTTTCTGTTAGCAACTTTAATGAATTTAAAAAACGGACTGCCCTAGATTAAAAGTAACATTCATACACATAAGAGCTATGTAATATTCAACACAAAAGCACATATTTATAGTCCATGGGCTCCATGGTTTTGCTATTTTCATTTTAGATAAAATAAAAAGTGCCGGTACTGAAAACAGAAACACAAAATTCCACAATGCAACGATCAAATCGACTACATTCCAATATATTGAAGGAGCAGGTGATATTGAAAAAGCAGGTGTGCTATAAGAGATTTTTACAAAAATCAATTTAAGTATAATAGATGTTAAAAATGGAGTTACTACGAATCCAATAATGAATCTAATGATTTTTTTAGGACTTTGGAATAAGTCTCTTATATAATCTACAATATCTCGAGATGGGCTTAACCTTTTCGAATATCTAACGTATTCGGATTTCGATAATTCTTGAGCAATTAGAATATTATTTTCGTTATTAATTACAATATATTTACCATTTATAAAACCCATTAATAAACCTCCAGGCTCATACAAGTTAGGCCTCCATATAGCTTCTGGCTCATACAAGTTAGGCTTCCATGTAGCTAAATCTGAAATAGCATATCTTTTGCCATAAACATATATATGCTCACCATCATCTGAAATGTAAACATTTGGGTTTGGTATTAATTTAGTCTTCATACCGTTGTCCACAAGTTATGCAATTACGACAATGCTTTTCAAGTTTAGTCTGACATTTCACACAATGTATATTTTTAATCTTAGATATTCCAATATAGGCAATAATGGATAGCAATATACCAATTATCCCCATTATAANTAATGGAGAGTAGGTTACCGTTACCACATAACTGATTGAGATCCACAAAATAAATGTCACGATTATATTTAATATAACGACACCAATTTTAGCTGAATATGTAGTTTTAGGACGAGACAGAATCATTTCAGTAGAATGAGTTGTTTCTACAGAAGCACCACAGGTGGGACATAATTTGTCAGATTCTAATACTTTAGAATTGCATTCTCTACATTTTCCATATTTCATTTTTACACTATACAGCCTAAGTCAAAATCGGTTTTCAGAAATAATGGGTATAAATTGGGTATAAACACCCCAACGCTACGATTTTCTTTTACGTTTTCGTTTCGGTATTGTGTTCTCTTCAAATAAAATTTAATCACTTGCTTTCCCGTACATATTGGCAAGTATGATAAAAAGTACGATGAGTTGAAAGGGTATCTCAATCCAAGATAATCCAGAATAATGGCCAATACACACTGAGGGAAAGATGCAATAATAGCCGTTATTTAAAATAACTAGTATCAATACAATACCCAAATATCCAAAGTATATCCCAGCCAATACAAATGAAAAAAACACTTTGTAATTTGGGAGGATTTTATACAAGACATATATTGACACTACTGGAACAGCTAATCCGTTAGTTATTCTTAAAGCAGTTTCAAATGCAATAAAATCTGAAACTGAGGGTCCGAATCCAAACAGTGTATTAGATAGGATAGAGTATATCTGTCGAAGAACGAACTCTACTGGCAAACGAATCAATACAGCAGATGCTAAACTTGCAGGTAATGCTGTAATCCAACAAATTATTGATTTACTGGTCATCCATTTTCCGAGAACAATCTTGTGTGATTAAATTAAAATTTAATTCTTCTTTTAAATCAACTATGGAATTCGCTAATTCTTCATTGTCAGAGCTAGAGACGTCATAAATAAGGCTATATTTATAAATGGATTCTTCATCATTATTTTGGTTTGCATTTAATAAACTGATCCGTATATGCTCCATGGTTATGTAGAATTGGTTTGAATAGGTTTTCTGAGTCGTCAAAATTTCATGAGAATTATCAGATACATGAGCACATTGTTTGGGAGTATTAATATTTTGAAACTCATTTAATTTATTGTCATACCGGTCGGTAAGCTCAGAACCTTTTTGATCTATATCCTCCCTGATACGTTCCCGTCTTTTAGGATCAGCTTGATTTGTTAAATTATATAAAATATCAAGTTCTCCAATAATTTTTGTTAGCTCATCATCTGGAGTAAGCCAAAAAGTGCGCACTTCTTCCCAATACACTTCTTCATCTGATTCATTAAAATCATTTGCAACATTATTTATTGGAATATTTGAGGATTCTTTTGCAGAAATTCCTGGTGTGTCAAATGGTTCTGGTTGCGAACAAGCGAAAATAAATAACAAGCTAATTGTCAGTAAAGTTGTTCTTGTCATTTTGTGCATATCTTTACTATTCCTTATAAGTCCAACAGAAATCACCTTGTCCATCATATAGATCTGGTAATCCATTAATTATCTCTCTGTATTTAATGCAATCTTGAGCTGACATTTCCGATTTATAGATACTTTTGTAAATCTCAGCTCTTTGTGAATAATAATTGATAAGTAATTTCTTTGCATCCAAATCAGTAGGTGGTGTTAGATCTTGAATTAATTTTGTAATATTTTCTATTTGATTGAGTTTGTATTCCATTATCTGTTGTAGGTCTGGAGTTGGTGTTGGGATGACAGTTGGCATAGAGTTTGGGATCGGAGTTTTATATGCGGGAACATGTGGAGTAGGAGTAAGGGTAAATGTATTTGAACTAGTAACATCCGCTGACAAAATTATTTCTAATTTTTCATCAGCACTTTTGTTATGTAAAAAATCATCAAATTTAATATAAAATTCTTCGAAAGAAATTCCGATATTTCTGTGAAATGATTCTTCAGGACCATATTCTTTCAAATCATCCCAATAATCTATCATAATAGTGTCATGACTAGATAAGGCAGCTGAATACAAAGCCGCTAAATAGGAAATCCTGTACACATCATCGTAAATGTAGTCATTGTCGTATGAAAGTGTTTCTGTGAACTCTGATTGTGTTATCCATTCATCAATTACAAGTTTTTTGATATATTCTTCAGATTCCTGATCCAATAAAAATCTAATTTGATTAATATCTTCTTCTAACGACTCTTCAAACTCCTGCCACATCTTTTTATCGGATATAAACCTAGAAGCATACTCAGCAGTACCTTCCACTAACCACATTGGGCCTAAAGAGCTCATAGTATTATTCTGATTCACGAGTTCCTGAAGAGAGAGAGGAGGATTTTGTATATTAGTATGTATTAGCTGATATGCGTGAAAATACTCGTGACTAATCAATTTGGCAAACAAATTTGAATCATTAGAGCTATATTCATATTCTTGATTTACAAAAAGCAGATGTCCTTTCATGTCTGTATCTATGGGTATGTAAAATCCTCCTTGGTTCTCCTCCTTAAGCATTGAAATAATATCCGCTTTACACCCGGGACGTAGAGTTCCCACAACTTCACAAGCATCTGAAGCAATCAGGTTAAAATCTTGTTCAGCATCAGCACTATACAAAAATATTCCCATATAATTTATCATCCCTTGATTGGACTCAAATATATCCCAATCAACAGTGAGATCTTTTGGTGTCATTAGATAAACAGATGAAGCTCCCTCAATTCCTTTAATTATTTCTGGTTTGTATGCGTTGTTAAATCCTAAATAATTTAACACCTCAACGCAGAGAAGTTTTACATAAATCTCATCGTTACATATTTCACTACCTGCAGCTGTTTTAGGTGGCAATAAATCAGCATAAACAGCTAGGTCTGTTACAGAAAAAGATGGAATTGGAGTTTGCGATGGAATTGGAGTTTGCGTGAGGATTGGAGTAGGTGTTTTAGTAGGTGAAGGAGTAAGAGTAGTTTTTTTATTAAAATCTAGTCTTTTCGGTTTTTCAGTCACCGTAACTGAATCAGATGAATCGTTTTGTGATATCCCGACATAATCTTCATAAATTAAGTATGTTGATAGCAGTAAAGCAAACCCAATGATTAGTACAAAAACTTTACGTTTATTTGATTTTGGAATAATTGCCCGGTCACAGTTGTAGCAATTGCTACCTGGCGTTAATAGCTTTGTCCCGCATTTTGTACAAAATTTACCATCCACTACAGCACCTCACTATTTCGTAAGATTAGCTTTATGAAAGGCATATGTCAAAGAAAATGACACTATCGCAATTATCGAATATAGTATGCGTATGATCAAAAAAAGAAATATTTATTATTCTAGGAAATAATGTATGCATTTTCAAATTTGGATTTCAAATTTATTTCATGTATATTAAAAAAACTGCAAATTATATATATTCAGATCATATATAATTATTCGTTAGGGAATTCAAGTATGGTTAATCTGATATGAATCATTTTTTTATTGCCTTATTACTAACGACATCAACATTAGTAATAATGTCTTGTAGCGTTGATGAATCTACAGCATCTTCAAACTCTAAAGAACCTCCAACTCCTATAGCTGTAAGCCAAGAAATGGATACCGGTACACTCAACAATATAACTCCATCTACAGAAATAGTTGTAGAAGATATTGCAACTCCACCTGCAAAAATAGTTGCAGAAGATATTGCAACTCCACTGGCAGAAATAGTTGTAGAAGACATTGCAACTCCACCTGCAAAAATAGTTGTAGAAGACATTGCAACTCCACTGGCAGAAATAGTTGAAAAAGATATTGCAACATATGATCGAGCCGAATGGAATCATTGGATTGATTCAGATAAAGATTGTCAAAACACACGGCATGAAGTATTGCAGGTAGAGTCATTAGTCCCTGTAACATTTAAAAGCGACAATCAATGCCAAGTTGAGTCTGGAGAATGGTACGACGCTTACACTGGAGAAACTATAACAGATGCTAGTAAGCTAGATATAGACCATATGGTTCCATTAAACAATGCTCATATCTCAGGCGGCTGGGCATGGGATAAAGTTACAAAATCTAAATACGCCAATTACATGGAAGATGCAGGTCATCTAATTGCCGTATCAGCATCTGCTAACCGTCAAAAGGGAGCTAGAAGTCCTGATCAATGGAAACCTTCAAACCAAAATTATTGGTGCAATTATGCTACAGATTGGGTAGCCATTAAAAATAGCTGGCAATTAGATTTTACTAAATCAGAGTCAGATGCTATAGAAGAAATGCTTAATACATGTACAGATAGTATTTCTACCCCTACTCCATCTCCAATTCCTACATCTACTCCATCTCCAGTTCCTACATCTACTCCATCTCCAGTTCCTACATCTACTCCATCTCCGGACTATGCTAAATCACAAATATCGAGTATAAAATTTTCAAATATAGATTGTAAGTCAAATCCAGAAAGTGTAGTGATTTCTAATAACGGATATTTACAACAAATTATGAGTGGTTGGAAAATCTATGATGAAGGATCTAAACATATCTTTGATTTCCCGGACGGATTCGTTTTAAAACCAAATATATTAGTTACAATCATAACGGGAGCAACCGGATACGACACTAATGAAAAAATATTTTGGAAAAAGCAAGCTGTATGGAACAATTCAGGAGATATAGCTACACTCATTGATGATGCGGGAAATATAATCGATACTATGGAATGTTCACCATAATGGAAAACAAAGAAAAAGCAGTTCCTACTTTAGCCCAGTCAATGGTTTACCCGCTAATCGTTGAGGAGAGCAAACAAGGTTTTTTTGGTAAAGAAAAGATTCGATTTGGAACCTTTTTAGCGATATGTGGATACGTTTACGAAAGTACAGCATTAGCTAGTACTGCTTTAGTCAATAAATCTTCTGTGTTAGGTCAAATATTAGCGTTCCAATCCCAAGAGGCTGGCGCTCTTACCTTCTTGAGAAATTTAGCACGAACCCGTAGTGAGGCACTCGCAGAATCGGAGAGATACTATGTAGAATCAACAGGATTTGGAACGCTAATAACGGAGAGTGAACTAAACAAGATAGGACATTCAATATTTGCCAAAGATGCAAAAAAGACGGGCAGGGTTATGAATAAGAACTGGAAGATAAATAATGATCTATTAAGAATCGGAGAGACACTATGTTTAGAAGGATTTGGTTTTGGATTAGAGTTTCCGGAACAAACTCGACATATGTATAAAAACGCGTATGAAGATATAGATTTAGATGAATGGGAATTAATGCACAATTCAGGGCTGAATATCCCAAAGAACCCTACTATTTACCCTATAGAACAGCGCGAAAACGATATATTAACTCATATCGCAGAATACGTGCATGAGTACAGACCTGAATTGGAAGATTCGCTAGACTTGAAACATCTACTTAGCTAGTTTGATTGTGGTCTAATTATTGCTCGGTTTAAATCGTGACTTTTGATAAATTGTACAGTTTCAAAGAAAGGAAATCTTATGAAAATTATCGGAATATTATTTGTATTATGGGGTATAGCAGATTTTGGACTTAGCTGGGCAGGAGTTGATTTATATAATGAAATTGGTATTACTGTCTCAGATGAATTGTGGCCTTTTACACACTGGATTGCTGGAGGCATAGGAGCTGCTATTTATGCGATAGGCAAATCAAGAGAATAAATTTTTTATCTCGTTTTTATTTATCTTTGCCTATAAGGATTAACAACATTACTACAACAATATGCCGAAGGTGCATCATTATCTAACCACAAATCTTCCATTTTGTTGTTGCTGAACAGTTCTTGTGCAGTGTTATTCATGTTGTGAACATAGTGCCACCATGACTTGTTGGATACAACTGCATAATATGGAAGTGTTGGTACCCATTCGTACAACTGGATTCTTTCCATCTCAGCGAAAAGAGCATCTCGTTCTGCACCAGGTTGCATAGCCTTAGCTTCGCCCCAAGCTGCTTTCCAATTTGCTGGTGGATCCCATCCACCATTTCGTCCACCACCTGGTGCAAGCATGATATCTATAACTGGAATAATACCAGCATAGCTAGGTGCTGTTCCACCTGTAGCAGCGTCATAGTTTCGTCCTTCAACAGCAGCTACCATAGTAGTCCAGTCCTGAGTAGTGATGTTAACTTTTACGCCACAACACTCCATCATGTCCAGAGCTACAAGCTCTGCATCCTGGATTCTAAATGGTACAGAGATCAAGTCGAATTCTGTTAACCCAGCAGCCTCAGCATATTCTTTAGCTTTAGCTTTGTCATACTCTCTATATTGAACACTATATCCAGGGTAGTTTGCCATCTCATCATACGATGGGAACAAGTTAGAGAACCAGCTAATTGGATTAACTGGGTTCTGATCACCGTTGAATTCGATGATTCTAGCTCTATCAATACCCCACAAAAGAGCTTTACGAGCATTGACGTCGTTGAAAGGAGCAGATGTGTTATTCAACTGAATACTAGCAACGTCAACCATAGGCTCAACGCTAAATGTAAATTCACCAGGATTCTCATCCATAATAGCTTGCTGACCAGGGAACTGGTTCTCTATTAATCTAGCAGCATCTAACTGCTGNGTTCTTAGAGCAGCAACTTCGACTTCAGCGTCAGCGAAAGTAAATGTACTTATCTTGTCCAAATATGGATAAGCGTTTCCATTAGCATCGCTTCGGAAGTAATTTTCATTCTTTACAGTTGTAACAGAAACACCCTCTTCTGAGTCCTCATAAACCATAGGACCTGTACCAATCATAAGATCAGCAGAAGGAATTGTGTTGTTGTTAGCTTCAAGAANATGCTGTGGAAGGATTAAGTGCCATCCATTAGCAGTTTCAGCAAGGAAGTCACCAAATGGCTCNNTCAAAGTAATAGCGAGATCGCTACCTTGCTTTTCCATAGAGTCGATTAGTACTAACGCACCAACTCTAGGCTGGATAATNCCCTCTGGTGGATTCTTCCATCGGTTGTATCCATAAATGATCTGATCGATATCNAAAGCGGTACCGTCATGCCATTCNTTAAGATTTGGATCTATAGCGAANGTNTAGGTNAATCCGTCATCACTAACTGACCAATCAGTNGCCATGTCATTCCAGATATCTANTCCATCTCTAGGNGAGAATTGAAGAAGACCGTTCCAAATTCTTCCACCGTAGTGGAATAATGCGATCCAAGTACTTGTCTGGGTGTGATCCCATTTTGGTGGGAAACCTGTGCTTCCACCATATCGAAGGTGACCACCCATCAAGATATCAGAACCNTCATCCGCGCCTGCAGAATCGTCTGTCCCTTCCGATGAATCANCACTGCCACCAGCAATAGCCGGTGCGGCAACTGTAGCTTGTGCAGTTACAGGAACTAAACTCTCGCTCTCGTCCACTGTAGCAGCGGATGAGTCGGAATCATCGTCTCCGCAAGCAACAACTGCAAACATGGCTGCTGCCATAGCTGCAAGTGCTACGTACCTTGAAATTTTTCTAAAGTCCATATTGTGTCCTCCACGTTCGAACTCATTTACCATTTCAGCGCTAAATAGCGCAATATAACTAATAACTGCAGTAATATACATCATTAAAATAATGTTGGCAATAGGTTAAATTCAAATTAACATGATTTCAAAATAATCAAACTNCCTGTATTCAAATAAGGCATAANGTTACGTTTACAGTATTCTTATACGTGATAATTAAAATTGAGTATCTAGAATATTTATAGACTATATAAANGCGCGTACACGCGCGTGCGCGCGAGCGAGGGTATGTTTATTTGGACCTAGAGATAGACAAAAGTGTAGGTGCTGTAGCAGGAAAATGCATAAGTGCCCCAACAATGCCTAAAACCCCCAAAACAATAAAGGATCCGGAATATCCGGCTCCAAGATCAAATAACCTTGCTGTTACCAAAGGGGCAATTAACATAAGAAGAGACATCGGGACCATCATAATTCCACTGATAGTAGCATACGAATTATGTCCAAAATAATCTCCTCGTATAGCATTAGCAAGTGGAACACGGCCGCCAAATCCAATCCCAAACACTATCGAAGACAGTATTAAAACCAGTACATATGAGGACACAGAAGCAAANCCAAGATCTATGTTGCCTCCAACATTTATAAATCCAAGTGAAAACTCTTTTGGNAGAACAAACATCATGAATCCTATTCCTTGAAGAATTCCCAAGTAGGCAATAGTTGTGTGTTTGGTAACTTTATCTCCAATAAATCCAAATGTTAACTGAGTTATCCCTGAAACTAGCATTATTAATGAATAAACTAACGAAGCTTGCTGTAAAGTAAATCCGTTTTCTACTAGCATTGGAATTAAATGTACAGAAACAACCGCAAGCAACATAGTGCATAAAGCATGTCCTATTGCTATAAACCAAAATGTGCCTGTAGACATAGCTTGTGTAATTCTATAGTCTGGCTTCGTAAATGTAGCATCATAATTAAAAAGTATTTTTTTAAGACCACTAGAAAAAGATTGAGGAGAAACAAATGAAACTTCTCTAGGAATAGCTCTATTCCTTTGTACTTCACTGGGATCAGCTCCGTCAGGTAACAACCCCATATCTTCAGGTTTATTTTTGATTATTTTAATAACAGGTATAGTTATAGCAAAAAAGAAAATAGCAAATATAAAAGATGATGCCTGCCACCCTAAATTATTAGAATCAACCATCCATGCAACAATAGGAAGTAAAATAAATCCACCTAAGGAAAATCCCCCGCTGGCTATTCCCATTGCCGCACTACGCTTTTTCTCAAACCAAAAATTCAAAGTAGTCATAAGAGGCAACCATGCACCAGCTACGGTAACCAACATTAACATCCCGAATGACAGATAGAATATAAGCAAAGGCCAGTCCAATATGCCATCCATTCCAAAAATAGCAGCAAATCCGTCGAGCGCCGGAGAAATGAATACCATATTGCTAAAAAGTACGAATGCTACCCCAATAGAAAGTAAGCCAACAAAAACCACTTTCCTTGCACCAAATTTATCAACTAAAATACCTGCAACAGGTCCAGCAGCACTCCCTTCAAGGTGTCCGAGCGAAAAAGCGATAGCCAATTTAGTTCTTGACCATCCAAAATATTCTTCTAGAGATTTAACCCATACCCCTATTGACCCAAACGACGGTGCCGACACAAATGCAGTGACAATCAAAGTCATAAATACGAGTTTCCACCCGTAAAAAATGCCAGATGAATCACTAGCAATTGGTTTGGCAGTACTCTTCTCTGTCTCTTCTGCTGTCATTAAGATATTCTTCTCATAAGACTATAACTTTGAGCAGTCGGCCCAATAGCTGGCTGAGTTGCAAGAAATATACACAAGGGAATTACATCTTCAGATTCCTTGATCCATTCAGTTTTATTTGCACTACTAACATTGGTTTCTTGCTTACTCCAAGCTTCTAAAGCACCAGGAGTCTTAACTGGGCCAGGGCAAATCTCATTAACTGAAATCCCAAACTCAACTAACTCAGCTGCAAGAATTCGAGTTAACATCCAAACTCCTGACTTCGCTACACTATAAGCTGACGCCTCAGGAATACCATTATGGCCCATACCTGAACCCATAAATATAATTTTTCCCCCTTGTGCTTTCTTCAAGTGCGGGATAGCAAATTTAGAGCACAAATATGCACTGGCTAAATTCAAATCAATATTTGATAACCAATGTTCGACTTCACTTTCTGAAATAGTTTCTGGATGAATATCGCCACCAGCATTCAAAAATGCAATATCAATTTTCCCATGATCTGATCCAACTTTATTAAATAAATTTTCTACAGAATCAGCATCCGTGACATCTGTAACTACATATTTTGCTTTACCGCCATCACTTTGTATTTCATCGCATACAGTTTTTAATTCATTTTCAGATCTAGCAGCACAATATACATATGCTCCCTCGGCAGCATATGCCTTAGCTATTTCTCTACCCATCCCCTTACTTGCCCCAGTTACAACAGCAATCTTCCCTTCTAATGAGTTAGCCATTTAGATCTCCAAATTCACATAAAATTTAAAAGTCGATATACATACTATATAATCATGAGACAAAATTTGCTATATTTAATTCATGAATAAATGGTACATATTACTTGTTGTCGGAGTTGCGAGTTTACTAACAATAATGGATTTTGGTCTTTTCGGAGTTGCGTTACCTCAGTTATCCAAAGATTTTGATCTAGATCCAAACGTGACACTATGGATAACAATAGCGGTATTTTTAGGGCAAGCAGGCCCTATTCTTGTTCTTGGTTGGATATCAGATAACTTAGGGCGAGGTCGAATTTTTTTATATGGAGCTCTTCTTACAACATTAAGTTTAATATTTTGTGCCATCTCTGCTAATTTTATCCAAATAATATTAGGTAGACTAGTAGGGGCTTTGGGTTATGCATGCATAATGGCTAATGATAATTCTCTTTTATCTTCTGCATTTTCAAAAAAAGAAATGGGCATTGCTCAAGGAATTAACAATGCTGCATTAGGAGTAGGGATAGGATCCGGGGCATTACTGGGGGGGTGGTTAGTAGACACTATAAATTCAACAGACTTAACATGGCTCGACTGGAGAGCTTTCTTTTGGATAAGGATAATTCCATGGGTAATATTAATAATATTGTCATTAAAATTATTTGAGAAAAAACATGTTACGCGAAAATTAACATGGAAAGAACAGGGGTTTGAAAGAAAATTTGCTCCTAAGATATCCACAGCTTTTGGCAACTACGAAGTCCCAAAATTATCNCAAGTAGATTATTTGGGAGCATTNACAATATTTTTAGGNATGACTGCATTACTGTTAAGTATTCAGTCTTTTACATTTATAGATTTAACACTATTNGGATTGTCTGCAATAGCCGGCATAATNTCAGGTTGTTTTTTACTATTCACANTATTTGTATTTATAGAGAGAAAAGCCANATACCCTGTTGTCAATATAGCATTATTTAAAATTAAAAATTTTACTGCAGGATTAATTGGAATGTCGTCCGTACAAATCATTCATGGGGGATGGGTAGTATTAATTCCAATGTTATTCGTTTCTTTAGGATGGTCAGCAACACTCTACGGNATACTGATATTTCCATTTCANATCATAAGAGTTATAGTCTCTCCAATTAGTGGGTANCTAACTATGCGACAAGGTCCAAATATATCTTCATTCTTAGGATTACTCGCAATGATAATGGGCTTATTATTAGCTATATTTTATACTTCTGATACAGGAATACCTTTTGTATTAGGCACAATGATATTGGCCGGAGCCGGAATGTCATTGTTTCTACCAGCTAATAATACTGCCATTATGAGTGATATCCCTAAAAAATATTTGAGTAGTGCTTCTGGGTTTCTTGCAGCAGCTAGAGGAGTCGGAATATCAATAGGCTCTGCAATAGCAGTTGCAGTTGTAACGATTAATGAAAGTTCTTTACAAAGTTTTGATATCGCAATACTTGCACTCGCAAGTATTAGCTCAGCAGGATTAGTAGCAATTATATGGCGAAGTAAGCTTTGGTTTTCTAAATAGATTGAACAAATCGCAAAGTTAGTTTAGACTGTGTGCTTTACAAGTATGTATATAATACTGTAATAATATACATTGTTGAGCATATATAATTCATTTAAGGGGAGTTTCAATGGCACCGTTATTAGAGGTGAAGAACCTTAGAACACATTTTTTCACTCAAGATGCTGTCGTCAAAGCGGTCGACGGTATTTCATACTCAATTGACGAAGGTGAAGTTGTAGGAATTGTTGGAGAAAGCGGATGTGGCAAAAGCGTAGGAGCTATGTCTATTATGCGATTAGTCGCTAGCCCTCCTGGTAAGATTCTCGAAGGGTCAGAAGTTTATTTCGAAGGTGAAAACTTAGTCGAATATACAGATGCCCAAATGAGAGAAATAAGAGGTAATCGTATTGCGATGGTATTCCAGGAACCAATGACTTCGCTAAATCCTGTTTTAACTATAGGTACGCAGTTAACTGAGACTCTAGAATTACATCAAAATTTAGATAAAAAACAAGCTGAATCAAAAGCTATTGAATTACTCGACAGGGTAGGAATCCCTGACCCGTCACAAAGGCTTAAAGACTATCCTCATCAGTTTAGCGGGGGAATGAGACAAAGAGTTATGATTGCAATGGCTCTTAGTTGTGACCCAAAACTTATTATTGCTGATGAGCCAACAACAGCATTGGATGTTACAATCCAAGCCCANATATTAGAGTTGATGCANACTCTNTCAAAAGANTTAGGTACTGCNCAAATAATCATTACACACAACTTAGGAGTTGTCGCACGATATGCTGACCGAGTTATTGTTATGTATGCAGGTAAGGTAGTCGAAACAGGATCTGCTATAGAAATATATGAAAACCCTCACCATCCTTACACTAAAGGATTACTTAACTCAGTACCCAGAATTGATGCTACAGATGAAACAAGGGAACGCTTAGAAGCTATTGATGGAAGTCCACCTAACTTAGGTAATAGACCATCAGGATGCGGTTACGAAAGAAAATGTCCAGACCCTGACAATAGTGATGACACTATAGGAATGAGAGAAGTGGCACCAGATCACTGGGTTGCTGTCGTTGAAGGATGCTTTGACGAACATGGATGTTACTGGTTTCCGCGTGACAATGTACAAATTTCGTAATTGTCCCTGCAGGATCATAAGATAGTCATATAATAATAAAAGACTTAATTTAACAGGAGAAGCAATGGTTGCAGCAACAGATGAAACACTAGTTGAGATAAATAATCTAAAAATGTATTTCCCGGTAACACAAGGAATTATATTTCAAAAGAAAATAGCTGACGTTAAAGCTGTAGATGGTGTAAGTTTTAACATCAAAAAAGGTGAGACGCTCGGATTGGTTGGGGAAAGCGGCTCAGGCAAAACAACTGCAGGAAGAAGTATACTTCATCTAATTAAGCCTACCTCCGGTAGTGTTAAATTTGAAGGCGAAGAAGTAACTGAGATGAAAGGTTCTCAGCTTCGAGCAATGCGAAGAAAAATGCAAATCATCTTCCAGGACCCATATGGTTCATTGAACCCTAGAATGAGTTGTGGTGATATAGTTGGAGAACCACTCAAAATTCATGGTTTGACATCTTCAAAGCAAGAATATAACAAAAGAGTATCTGAACTGTTAGAAATTTGTGGTCTTAGTAGCTATATGGCTAGTAGGTACCCACATGAATTCAGTGGAGGCCAAAGACAACGAATTGGAATTGCTAGAGCATTAGCAGTTGACCCAAGTTTCATAGTTTGTGACGAGCCTGTTTCAGCGTTAGATGTTTCGATTCAAGCTCAAGTAATCAACTTATTAGAGGATCTTCAAAATGAATTCGGCTTAACATATTTATTTATAGCCCACGACCTTTCAGTTGTAAAACACATAAGCAATAGAATTGCTGTCATGTACTTAGGGAATATTGTTGAAATAGCTGAAAGAAACGAGCTATACGAGAACCCTGTTCATCCGTATACAAAAGCACTGTTGTCAGCTATACCAATTCCAGACCCCGCACTTGAACACAGTAAAGATCGCATAATTTTACGAGGTCAAGTACCTAGCCCTATGAACCCTCCTTCTGGATGTAGTTACGAACGAAAATGTCCGGATCCTGATAATTCACCAGAGCCTATCAGTATGAGAGAAGTAGCACCAGATCATTTTGTCGCAGTAGCTGAAGAATGCTTTGACGAATATGGATGCTACTGGTTTCCACGAGAAGGTTAAATAATATAAAAGCTTGTTATGAAAAGGTGTTTAAATATCTTTTCTAACAAGCTTTTATTGTAGAATTTACTTTTGCTAAACCTAACCGATGGGGTTTTTTTATGTCTATATTAAAGTTCAAAACGGACAAAAGTAGGCGACGACTTATAGGTATAACGTTAGCATTAATTTTATTAGCTTTATTTTTTTCATTAAATAGAATCCCTAAGATAGATACCATTGATCAAGATCTTGCGATTGTGTCATCAGGAACTTCAGAGTGTTTTCAAGGATTTTGTATAGATAATCCTGACAGAAAACCTCTATTGGAAAGATGGTGGACATTCTCCGTAGAATACTTAAGAAATGTAACTATAGGGATGATATTTGCTTTTTTAATGGCAGGAATTACAGAGGCTTATCTTTTCCCTGTTAGAAACAGGCAGAACTCTTTTGGTAGTGGATTAAAAGGTGTTGCCAAAGGAGTACTAATAGGCCCCGTAGTTAATTTGTGCTCTGCATGCATTGTACCCGTAGCTAATGGTTTTAGAAGAACTGGGTCTGGAATAGATACTACAATTGCAATTACTCAAAGTTCCGCAACAATGAATTTCTTAGCACTAGTAATGGCNGCAATAGTATTTGCCCCCACTATTGCNGGAACTCGCATACTCNTAAGCATTGGAGGAGCATTTNTNATTGGGCCTTTAGTAGCATGGATTGTCAGAATAACAGAGAAATCTGATTCTACTGACGAGTTTTCTATGGATTTGCCTGAACTAGAAGATATCCAATATGAAGATTCCTGGGCTGAAACAATTAAAGTATCAGGAATAGAATTTATTCGTTCAACTGCGGGATATTTTCTAAGACTGGCACCAATAATGATAATTGCCGGATTTTTAAGCGGTCTTGCTATACAATGGGTCAGTCCAAATACTGTTACTCTTTGGATAGGAGATGATGTATTTGGAATTCTTGTAGTGGCAACAATAGGAATATTAATCAATGTCCCATTAATATTTGAGATACCTCTCGTAGCCGCTATGCTACTAGCGGGTATGGGCACTGCCCCAGCTGGTACTCTTTTATTTGTAGCTGCAGCCGGTGGTCCAATAACATTTTGGGGGCTGGCTAAAGTCATGCCCAAAAAGGCAGTAATCGCAATGGCAATTTCTACCTGGTCCCTAGGAGTTATAGGAGGGATACTGCTACTCCTATTAACTACGATAACAGAAGATAGAACATTTAAATTTAGAGAGACATATGAAGATACTGATAACTCGTCTTCTTCAGTAATTTCAGAAACATTACATATGGTTCAATTTAATATAACCAAAACTTACAAAAATATATTTGATTTCTAAGCTAATGCCAATCTTAAAATTATCTGAAAAAACCAAATTAACATTTAAAATAATTACATTTATTTTAACTTTAGCTTTTATGGTATTCGTACTATCTCCATTGTCAGACATTTATCCTACAGATGAAGAAAGAGTCACATATCAAACGGGAATAGATATGACCGTATTAGATAAATATGAATCATTAATTACAAATGAATCATTAAAAGATATAACTCCTTTCAAAAATGCTACCCTCGAAATACTAGATGGACCACAAGAAATTTGGAATTCACGCCCTGGAATTGCTGTTCTAGATTATGATAGAGATGGCGACCAGGATTTCTTCGTCAGTAATGGATATGGGCATAGCAATTGGTTGTATCAAAACGATGGTAAAGGGAATTTCATAGAAGTAAGCAAGGAAGCAGGGGTTTCCTTAAAAAACAGAAATAATACAGGAGTTGTAGCTTGTGACTTTGACAATAATGGATATCAAGATTTATACGTTGGGGCTCAAGGGAGTTTAACTGATGGATTAGATTTCAGGTCAACTATTGAAGCAGATCAAAATAAAGATTCTTTATTGATAAATAACGGCAATGGTACTTTTACGGACATTAGTAACACTGCATTCTCAGACAATATAAATATTAGATCTGCAATGACCATCGCATGTTCTGACATTAATAGTGATGGATGGGTTGATATTTATGTAGGAAATTTAGGAGAAGACGAATATAGAAAAATGAGTGTCCCCTACCAAGCAGGGCATTACAATATGATGTATTTGAACAATGGAGATTTAACTTTTACTGAAATAGGAGAAGAAGCTGGAGTTAGAGGATCTGAGATAAAACTATTAGACTTAGATGGAATTCCTATAACTTATACGGACTCGAACTCTAACATCACTTATGAGGCTTATAATCCTGAACAAAAAGATCGAAATGGGAACTTAGTCGGTGACCCGACAGGACAAACCCATTCAGTATTATTCTTCGATTACGACAATGATGGAGATCAAGATCTTTGGGTAGCCAATGATGGAGACCGATTACATATATACAGAAATGATAGTACTAAAAATCAAATAACATTTACTTCAGTGGCAGATAAGATGAACTTAGATACAGTTGGAGCATGGATGGGATTTGCAATCGGTGATTATGATTCTGATAGCGACATAGACGTTTTTATAACTAACCTAGGGTTTCATCCAAGAGCATACCGCCCATCTCAAGATCCAAAACCAGATTGTTCATATTTTGATCAGTTTGAATGGGGGACTTGTTTACATTTCATGCTAAACAATAATTCTGATTCGAATACACAAATCACATCAGAAAACATATTCAGCGAATCAAGTGAAATAATTAATGTGTATCCGAGTAAATTAATGCCTCCCATATCCTTAGACCCTAACTCGATACACAAAGAGCAAAAACAACCATTAGGATTATCTGCATATGATTTTGGATTTGGAGCCACATTTTTTGATTTTGACAATGATGCCGACCAAGATCTTTATTATCTAGGGTCAACAGTAGACAGAGGTGAAGGACCTGGAGGACATATATTCCCTGGTGCNGGAAGNATGTTCGAAAATATAAAACCNAACTTATTTAGAGACATAACAATTGAAGCACAAGTATTAGATGTAGATAGAGCCAGATACCATAAATTGGANCCNAACGATATTTACAAAGATATTAGTCTTCANAGNATATCTCCTTTGTACCANGAAAATGGTAANGGNGTNGTNCATATNGANACCAATAATGATGGNTATTTAGATTTAATAGGATCCAATAGCAAAGGAGCNCTTTGGGAGGANGAAAGGCAAGTTAGNTTTATAGAAACAGGAGGNCCNATATTNACCTGGATAAACCCTGGTGGAGATAACAATTGGATAAAAATACAATTGATCGGTCAGATGGCAATATCCGGAACTGGATCTAACGCCGACGGAATTGGTTCAAAAATATACGTTACTGTGGGCAATAAAAAACAAATACAGGAAATCCATGCAGGATCAAGTTATCTATCAATGGATAGTCTAAAAGCAGAATTTGGTCTAGGTGATGCAACAGAAATAGATATGATCGAAATTTTTTGGCCAAGTGGAAAATATCAAAAAATTGAAAACATAAACTCAAATCAAACTATAAAAGTTACAGAACCTAAATAGTAATCTAAGGAATAACATGGATAAAAAGCATAAACAAAAGCAATTACTACCTGCTAAAGCTTCAAGGAAAAAAATATATTTTAACGGACTACCNGCAATAGAACATCATGAAATTTTAAAAAACATAGGGGTTCCTGATACGAACTCAACAAAACGGATAATAATGGACACTGATACTTACAATGAAATAGATGACCAATTTGCTTTAGTTCATCTACTATTGGCTGAAAGAGTTAGAGAAGACATCAGTGTTGAAGCAATTACTGCAGCTCCATTCCACAATACTGCAAGGAATACAGATAACTACCAGCATGGTATGGAACTTAGTTATCAAGAAATCAGCAATGTTATAAATACGTTAGATTTCAAATGGAATGGNCCCATTAAAAAAGGATCTTCNATGTCNTTAGANNAAACAAAAGGAGNTCTTGTAGANAGTGATGCAGCAGANTNNATATGCNAAATNGCTAAATCTCATAAANAAGATGAANCTCCTNTATACATATTAGCTTTAGGTGCNNTAACNAATATCGCNTCAGCTNTATTAAAAGATCCGNCTATAAGAGAACATGTTGTNGTTTGTACTTTNGGNGGATCNGCATTCAANTTACATGGATTTACAGATTTNAATTANGAGCAAGACATGACTGCTGCACAATTTGTTTTTTCAAGCGGTGTTCCTGTNGTNCATTTCCCNGGATATTCCGTAACAGATCANCTAAGAACTAGCCGATGGGANTTNGAAGCNCATATAGGAAACAGCANATCNGCNCAATTNCTATACAACAGATTTATGGAATTTGTTGCAGACTACCCNGGTAGAAGTAAGCCNATATGGGATTTAGCNCCNGGAGCTTGGGTNNTGGANCCAAGTTGTTTTATTACNGAAGTNTGCGAAACNCCNGAACTAACNAACAAAAACACTTGGATAGAACAGAATGGGACTCATCCAATTAGAACGATACGATGGATAAATAGAGACAATATATTTAAAAATTTCTTCAGCTTAATAAATCCACAATAAGCATAATCATAATAAATTCAATTAAGTTAAAGGAATATCTATGAGGCATCCATACACCCCTATAGATTATCCTAGAGTTCTACGTCATTTAAAAAACCCGAGACAAGAATTTAATAAAAAAATAATCATTGATACAGATGCATACAATTCAATCGATGATCAATTTGCACTAATCCACATGTTTCTTTCTGAAAAAACCAGAGGAGACGTCTCAATATTAGGAATAAATGCTGCTCCATTTTATAAAGAGTTAAGAAATACTGATAGCTACAGACACGGAATGGAACTTAGTTATCAAGAAATCANAAATGTNATAAATACNTTAGNTTTCGAATGGAATGGNCCAGTTAANAAAGGATCTNNTANANCTTTAGANGAAACANNNTNTATNCCTGTNGANAGTGANGCAGCNGACTTCATATNTGAAGTTTCCAGNTCGCANAAAGAAGATGANTTNCCTATATANATACTNGCTTTAGGATCNTTAACAAACGTNGCTTCGGCNATATTAAANGATCCNCANATAATAAATAATCTTGTGNTTTGTACTNTAGGNGGNGTTCCNTTTGATTTTTATGGATTCAAAGACTTTAATTATCANCAAGANATAAAAGCAGCTAATTTNGTGTTTTCGTGCGGGNTNCCAATAGTACACTTNCCNACTTTCACAGTAACAGAGCAATTANGAACAAGNCGATGGGANTTAGAAGCNCACATAGGAANCAGNAAATCAGGTAAATTTTTATANAATAGATTCATAGAATTTGTNGACGAATATCCAGGGNCAAACAAACAAATATGGGATTTAGCGCCTGGAGCTTGGATTATAAATCCAGATTGGTTCATTAGCAAAATTAATANAACTAAAAAATTTACATTTGACAATGTATGGAAAACATCNCCNGAAACTCATCCNCTTAGAAGNATNTTATGGNTAGATAGAGATAGNATATTTANGGANTTCTTCACNTTAATTAACAANTANTCCNNTTTTTGTTAAGATANCTATTAAAATNAGTGAAGGATTTGGAGTGTTTTATGNTTACTAAGACNAACACAGATTTAGCATTANTTGCTCATNTAATGNGNAGAGCNGGTTTTGGNNCTACTNTATCNGAAATTGAGANTTTNTCTAAAAAGCCTTATGAAGTTATAGTAGACGANNTNCTAGACACATCANAAACNGAATGGATGGGNGANCANATGGTTCGNCGTTTTGATACTGAGGCNTCTGGAATGATTAACCCTCCNGGATCACAACGNAGATGGATTTATCGNTTAATATCTTCAAATTCTCCTNTAGAAGAAAAAATGACTTTNTTCTGGCANACTATATTTCCNGCTGGCAGAGACAAAGTNATTAATGGTCGNGTNCTATCAGATCAAATAGATACNTTTAGAGNATTTTCTTTAGANANATTTGANGATNTNTTGCTACAACTTNCTAAAGATCCAGCAATGTTAGTTTGGTTAGACAATCAAGATAATCATAAAAAATCCATCAATGAAAACTGGGGACGCGAGCTATTAGAATTATTTTCCATGGGCGTAGGTAATTACACCGAAGATGACATCAAGGAATGTTCTAGAGCATTTACCGGATGGAGTATAGGAAACACTGATTATATGATAACTAGGGCTCTAAGAGATTCTGACTGGCCTTATGGCAGAATAGCTTATCATTATGAATTTAAAGACGACGATAACGACAAAGATAATAAAAATTTCCTTGGCCATGAAGGGCCTTTGTCTGGAGAAGATATTATAGAAATAATATGTTCTAAAGAAAGTACCGCTAGGTTTATTGCTCGGCATATGTATCATTCATTTGTTGAAGATGAAGTGGGAGTACCATCTTGGAATGATATTCCACCTAAAAATCCTGAAGCAATCCAAATACTTGTAGATGCTTATTTCAAATATAACCATGATATTAAGGAAATGATGCGAGTGCTATTTAATTCAGATTTCTTTAAATCTCCTGACGTTAGGTATGCAAGGATTAAGTCACCAGTTGAATTAGCTATAGGATTGTTGCGTCTATCTAAAGAATTTTCAATACCTAATCGAGATATGATTATTAAAAATAGACAGGTTCAATATATGGGGCAACAACTAAATGAACCTCCAAGTGTTGAAGGGTGGCATGAAGGCGAAGAATGGGTTGATACCGGAACATTAATCGAAAGGATTAATTTTGCATCTGAGCAGTTAGGAAATATCGAACATGATGGGATAAAAGATTTAGTTTCTAAAATACAAGAAACTATTTCAAGTTCAGATTCGGAAGAACTAGTACAAGCTTGTGCCAGTCATATGGGATTAATTGAATTAAGCACAACCACAAAAGAAACTCTTAAAGAATTGGCTGATACTCTTGAAGACTCTCCATCTAAAATTCCCGCAATGCTTAGAATGATTGGAGCCTCACGCGAATACCAAAGAGCCTAGATAAATGGCGACCACATCAAAAACAAATCTATATTTGCTGGCTCATTTAATGAGACGTGCAGGATTTGGGTCAACACTAACTGAATTAAAAGAGCTTGCCGAAAAATCATACGAAGATACCGTTAATGATTTAGTATATCACAAAGAAACCAATTGGGTTGGAGAATATCTCATAAGACGTTTTGACACTGAAGCTTCCGGAATGATTAATCCTGAAGGCTCTCAAAGAAGATGGATGTACAGAATGATGACATCAGATACCCCCCTTCAAGAAAGAATGACTTTATTTTGGCATGGAATATTCGCGACAGGTAGAAATAAGGTACTAGTTGGCAAAGTATTATCAAACCAAATAGACACCCTAAGAGAAAATTCATTAACCAATCTGAATAATATATTACTGCAACTTGCCAAAGATCCCGCAATGATTATCTGGTTAGATAACCAAGAAAACCATAAGAATTCAATTAATGAAAATTGGGGCAGAGAATTACTAGAATTATTTTCTATGGGGGTAGGCAATTACACTGAATATGATATTAAAGAATGTGCAAGAGCTTTTACAGGCTGGAGCATAGGAAACGTAGAATATATGATGGAACGATCTAGTAGAGCTTCTGATTGGCCCTATGGCAGAATAGCATATCACTACGAATACAAAGACTATGACAATGATAAAGATAATAAAAAATTTCTTGGCCATGAAGGGCCTTTATCTGGAGAAGATATTATTAAAATAATATGTTCTAAAGAGAGCACTGCTAGGTTCATCGCTAGGCATATGTACCATTCATTTGTTGAAGATGAAGTGGAAGTATCTTCTTGGAATGATATATCTCCTAAAAACCCCGAAGCAATTCAAATACTTGTAGATGCTTATTTCAAATATAACCATGATATTAGAGAAATGTTGCGAATATTATTCAATTCAGATTTTTTCAAATCATCCAAGGTCAGATATGCAAGAATTAAATCTCCTGTAGAGCTTTCTGTAGGATTATTAAAATTATCTCAAGAATTTACTATCCCGCACAGAGATATGCTCCCGAGAACTAGCCAAGTTGCATATATGGGTCAGGGTTTAAATGATCCTCCAAGTGTTGAAGGATGGCATGAAGGCACTGAATGGATCGATACAGGTACTATAATGGAAAGAATAAACTTTGCCTCTGCTACACTTGGCAATATAAATCACCAAGGTATAAATGATTTGGTAAATGAAATAAAAAAATCAACTTCTGATATAACTCCAAACGAAAAATTAGTTCAAACATGTGCAAAAAATATAGGCTTAATANAACTAAGTGATGATTCTTTAGATTCCATTACTAAAACAATTAGCAATATACCTGATATCACGGTCAAAATATTGACAACTTTGAGGCTAATAGGTACATCAAGAGAATTCCAAAGGGCTTAATATGAAATCTTCCAATTATGAATATGACATAACAATAGGAATACTTGCGATGGAAGGCCGTGGATTTGAATATCCAACCGATTCAATCGTTGCCAGCAATGGGCATATATATGTAGGTAATAAATCAAGGGATTACGGAGAACGTGGTGTTCGTATAAGTAACNTAGATTACNACAGTGAATATTANGGAGATTTTGCTCATTATGGATTAAATGAAGGTAATTTGATTTCTCCTAATGGATTAGCGGAAGACTTANATACTCGANTATTTGTTTCTGATGATTACACTCACCAAATATCCTCNTATTCGCTAGACGGTGATTTTATAGGTCGTTGGGGNAAACATGGGAATGCCNCTGGAGAATTAGACTATCCATCTGGAATAGCTTTCAATTCCGAAAACCACTTATANNTATCCGATAGTAAAAATCACAGNATTCAAGTATTTACAGCAGAAGGTAATTTTCTAAGAACATTTGGTAATTTAGGGGATAAAGAAGGTCAATTCAACTTACCGTGGGGAATATTCATTAATAATAATGACGAATTATTTGTAGCAGATTGGGGGAATAATAGAATTCAAAAATTTGCTAATGATGAATATATAGAAAGTTATTATTGCAAGTCAGATAATTCAACTCATTTAAATCATCCGTCAAGCATAACTCAATTAANCTCAGGAGAACTAATTGTCGCTGACTGGGGAAATGAAAAAGTAAAGATATTAGATAAACANGATAATCTTATAAAAGAATTTAGAGGCGAATCAGGAATTTCTAAATGGGCAAATGNTTTTTTGGAAACAAACGTGGAAGAAAATGAAACTAGAAAAATCTCAAACTTAGAAAATCTNNATGCNATAAGTGAATTGTCCGACCCACATTCTATATCAGCTCATATAGAAAAATACTTTTGGTCTCCTGTATCAGTAACTTTAGATCCAGAAAATCGAATATATGTTACTGAATCGAACCGGCATCGAATACAAGTATANGCNCCNTCAGAATAATTTAATTATTGATATCTTATTCTTGGGTCTACTAAAGAATAGACTAAATCAATAATTAAAATCCAAACAGATAAAATCAAAGTTAAAGCTACTACAATGCCTAAAATCATTTGTACGTCTCTACCAAAAACTGATAACAACANCATGCGACCCAAGCCTGGTAAATTAAACACTTGTTCAATAACAACAACTCCNCCTAATATTGCCCCAAAATGAAATCCCGACATGGTTAANACTGGAATNAANGCATTNCTAGCCGCATGCTGAACAACNACTCTATACTCTACAAGGCCTTTTGCACGAGCCGTCCTAACATAATCTTGATACAGTACTTCTANCATCATTGANCTCATCAATCTGCTAATGACAGCAGCAGAAGAAAGAGATATTGAAAGTATNGGTAAAGCCATTAAAGTTAAATTACGCACAGGATCCTCATAAATAGCAGCGTAAAATATAGGCGGAGACCAACCAATATAAAATGAAACAAACCATATGATTATCATGCCAACCCAAAAAGGTGGCGCTGCTAAAAAAATAGCTGTCAATATTCTAATTGCTTCATCAGTGCGCGAACCTCTTTTAACCGCAGATATCATTCCAGCTGGAATAGCAACAGCAAGAGAAACTANCATAGCTAATATAGCCATAGTTATGGTAGTTTCTAGTTTGTCGAGTAAAAGNTCACTTACTTNCTGATCTCGCAAAACAGAGTAACCCAAATCCCCTTGAACAGCTTGAANAAGCCAACGACCATATTGAACAATAANTGGATCATTAAATCCTAGTTCTTCACGTAGTTTTTCTAAATCTGCTGGNCTNGCCCCACCATCAGCATTTAACACGGTAACAATATCNCCAGGTAAAACTCTCAATANGAAAAAGCAGATAGATCCTGCCAAAATTATTGTCGGGAANAATAAAAGTATTCTTCTTATTATGTATTTATACATAATTATTTCCTATAGGCTGANGTTATTTTAGAATTCGTTTCAAAATATATTTTGATAAATAATAAAATGATAATGAACCAGTCATTACNAATATCAACCTTAAAACNTGATTACCNTCTAANCCNACATAACGNAATATTTGTAAGCCTATTAANGCGCCTAAAAATGCCAATAATAAAGATATAGTAAAATTCAATAGATATTTCTTCATGTTCAAATCACTCACAAAATTGTATAGTCACATAAGATTTACTATGTGTAACCGTATCATACTAAAAAATCAACTAAATAGGTAAGGAAGTAAAAATGCTTGAAAGATTNCATGTCCCAGAAGACATTGCTATAAGAGTACCTCAAGAAAATATGAGAGAAACTCTGATAGATTTATTTACAAAATTCAGAATGAGGATAGAGGATGCGCNATTATCTGCAGATGTATTAATGTATGCAGACATTAGAGGGGTAGAATCGCACGGGGTCAGCAATATGGTCAGAAGGTATGTNGANGGNTTTCAAGATGGAAGTATAAATCCAACTCCCAACTGGAAAATANTNAGNGAAGCCGCTGCAGTATGTACCATCGATAGCGACCGAGGGNTAGGNTTNTCTGTTGGCCCAGCAGCAATGAATATTGCAATTNAACGAGCTGAAAAATACGGCATAGGGTCTGTTTCNGTGACAAATGGAAGACATTTTGGAGCAGCAGGTTANCATGCACAAATGGCTCTAGAACACGATATGATTGGAGTGGCCATGACAACAGGAGGAGTAACNGTTATCCCAACGCACGGGTCAGAAAAATTAGTAGGATTGAACCCAATAGCCATAGCAGCACCTACAAAAAACGAGCCTCCTTTCATATTTGATGCTTCAATGAGTTCAGTTGCCGGCAATAAGATAGCNTTGGCAAAAAGNTTGCAAGTCNANACTATGCCAGGATGGATTGCGGATTCTGATGGCAATCCCATAATGGATGAACAACAAATCCCTGAAGACTATAAAATCCTACCCTTAGGAGGCACAAGAGAAATAGGGTCGCACAAAGGTTACGGGTTATCTGTCATGATCGAAATTTTAAGTGGAGTTTTATCAGGAGGAGCGGCCGGCCCATTTAGGAGAGCTGGATCTTCTCATCATTTTATAGCCTACAAAATAGATGCATTCACAGATGTNGATAGNTTCAAACAAGATTTAGATGAATATATGAGNGCTTTAGTTGAGTCGAATCCAGCTCCAGGANAAGATTCTGTTACNTATGCNGGTTTACCAGAACACTTTGAAGAGATTGAGAGGTTAGAAAAAGGNATTCCNTACCACCCTGAAGTTATAGAATGGTTTACNAGTATTGCAGCTGAACTGGAATTGCCAAATAGATTATCATANGGAGANATATGAAAGTNGGAATATCAAATATAAGAACAGAAAAAGGTACTTGGGAAGACTCCAAGGAGATCGCTATTCNTGCAGAAAAANTAGGGTATTCATGCATTTCTATAGGTGAATCATGGGGTGAAGATGCATTTTCTGCNCTTTCNCAAGTAGCTGCTCTAACAAGTACTATAAACGTAGGNACTAGCATAGTACCAACATATGGCAGGACACCTGCAAACTTATCTATGACAGCTTTAAGTTTGGATAATATGTCAAAAGGCCGTTTTTTCTTAGGACTGGGATCAAGTGGGAAAATAGTTATAGAGGACTTTCACGGACAACAATATACTAAACCANTAACACGGATGAAAGAATATATTCAATTTATAAGACTNGCGTCAAATTCTGAACGCCTTAATATGGATGGGGAATTTNTCAAAACTCAAAGATTCAAATTGCGATTTACTCCATATAGNAATCATATCCCTATATATATTGCTTCNCTAACCCCCAAGAGTCTTGAGATNACTGGGGAAATAGCAGANGGTTGGTTACCNATATTTTTTGCTATCGANAGAATGGACGAATCATTCAAAGCACTNAACAAAGGTTTAGAGAAATCTAACAGAACCCTCAAAGATTTAACCATTTCCGCCCAAATAGCAACATATGTAACAAATGACATTGATTCCGCATTTAACCAAGAAAGACATCATCTCGCATTCTATATTGGAGGTATGGGCGTCTTTTATCATAAATATATGCATAGCATTGGTTTTGGAAAAGATGCAGATAAAGTTAGAGAAGCTTATATAAATAAAGATAGAGACTTGGCTGCTAAATTAGTCACTGACGAAATGGTTGAAGCCACAAGTATTATTGGCTCACCTGAAGATTGTTCATCGAAAATGAAAAAATTCTTTTCTAACGGAGTAAATGAAATACGATTGGTCATAAATGCAGAAACCGCTAAAGACTTTAAAGACACTCTAACTCAACTAGCTCCATACATATAAAGGAACAGAATATGGACATGACTATTTCCGGTTTAATGAAAGAATCTCATAATACTTCGGTATCAAAAGGATGGTGGGATAATTCAGACAGAAATGTAGGGGAATTATTAGCCTTGATTCACAGCGAAATAAGTGAAGCTTTAGAAGCCTATAGGATTACTGGAGAATCGGGATTAAATGATATTTGGAATAGAGAATCCGATGGTAAACCTGAAGGATTTACAGTAGAACTTGCAGATACATTAATTAGAATATTTGATATGTGTGCTGCATACAAGCTAGATATAGAAAATGCTTTGGAAGTCAAAATGGAATTCAACAAGTCTCGGCCTTATCGTCATGGGAACAAAAAGGCTTAATCTAAAACAATCCTTTGTGCTCCATTCCTAAAAAAAATCTCCCAACGCTATCATAATGTTCCATTCGACCTTGTACTTGCTGAGATATGGCGTGTATGTCTTCAAATTTTCTTTGTATCGGGTTGAAGTTAAAAATCGCATTAGAACCGACTAAGGAATATGATCCATCTACTATACTTACAGATTGCCTTATAGCATTGGTACTAGACAGACGTAAATCTGCTTTAAAGGGTTCTTCAATATTTCCTGTTAATAATGATGATTCCCACAATTCAGACACTGCATTATCCAAATACGCTTTTGCGGATCTATAAGTAGCTTCTAGTTTACCTATTTCTCTTTGTACTGATTGTTGATCACGTAACATCATTTGCTTGCTTGGAGTTTTTTCATTAGCTAACTTAATAGCATAATTCAAAGAAGATCTTGCAACTCCTAAAGCAACCGTAGCAAATCCAGACGAAAACATAAGAGCTTTAGGAATAACATAAATGGGCCCTGAATGAAGTGGAGGAGCTCCTTCAATGAATGTTTTACTATGGTCTACAAAAACTTCATCAGCGATAAAACTAAAACTTCCTGTACCTCTCAAACCATTAACATCCCATGTATCTACTATTTCAACATCTTTTTTTCGGAGAAGCATATTACGAATTTCTTCCCTTTCATCAGATGTTCTATTAGGGTTTATAACTGTAGCTAAGGCAACAAGCCAATTCGCATGTTGAAATCCGCTACTAAAATCCCATCTCCCACTAAGGCAATATCCATCTTCAAGTATTACAGCTGCAGAGTTAACTGACGGACCATTTGACAAAACAGTTTCAGGGTCATTCCATATTTCTAATGCTAATTTTTCAGGCATAAAAGCCGCCAATGTACCTAAAACATTATTTTGGTTAAGGCACCATGCAAGACTAGCATCTATCATCGAAACAATACTAATGATTTCAAGATACTTTATAAAATCAATTTCATAACCTCCAAATTTACGTGGGACTAAGAGTCTGAAAAATCCTGATTTTGTCATTTTCTTTAACAATTGATCAGGTATTTTTCTATCATAGCTTATTTGATCTGAGGCTTTTAAAATTTCTCCCGTCAAGGATTTTATTAGATTAACAAAATAATCTCCGCTATGTTTTATATTATTCTCTGACATATATATACGTTACCATATATATATATCAGTACAGAGAAGTAACATGTTTCGATTTCAGTTAATAAAATGGTTTAGCTCATTCCATAAATATGTATTAATTAAAAGTAATGGTCGGCTTATGCATAATTTATTAGGTCATAATATGCTGTTACTTGAAAATGTTGGCCGTAAGACGTTACAGATTCATCAAACACCATTACTATATATAAAATCTAGCGAATCAACTTTTCTGACCGNGGGATCNTTTGGAGGACATCCNAAACATCCAGCTTGGTTTTTAAATATTAAAGATATTAAAAAAACTAATTTAATTNTCAAAGGNAAAAAANTATCCGTAGATATACATATATTATCTGGAAATNAAAAGAAGGAGGCTTGGAGGAAATTANTATTAGAATATCCAGGATTTTCCCGATATCAAGAAAAAACCTCTAGACCTATNCCTGTAATAGAATTTACNNCCTCNAACGATTGACTACTAGTATTTATACAACTAACATAGTAGNTTCAAAGTGTTTGAANGCACATAAAGTACTGGTCAATCACTTCGATTGGAACATGCGCTTGTAGCTCAGTTGGATAGAGCGCATCCCTGCGGAGGATGAGGCCGTGAGTTCGAGTCTCACCAAGCGCACTTTAAAATTAGGACGATTAGCTCAGCTGGTTAGAGCACTTGTTTTACACACAAGGGGTCGGGGGTTCGAGTCCCTCATCGTCCACCACTTAAATATGATTTAAATGAACATAACTATCAAAAAATATACAAATGGATTAATTATTCATCCAGAATTATCCGCTGAAATTGGGAATAATATTCAGGGCCCTTCATTAATTAAGACACCTAAATGGTTACCAAACTCTTTAGGAAAATACTACTTGTATTTTGCTGACCACAAAGGTGATCACATTAAAATGGCTTACTCAGATTATCTATTAGGTCCATGGAAAATTCATAAAGGCGGTACGCTTCAATTAAATCAATCAGGATTTCTTACAGAGGAACCTCAAATGCCTTCAGATTTTAATCCTAAAAACAGCAGTGTAGGGCTATTAGAAGGATTTAACCCCCATCCTGATCAATCAAAATATATCCCTACAAGATTAGATGACATGGTTATACCACACATAGCATCACCTGACGTACACATAGACCAAAAAAACAATCAAATCATTATGTTTTATCATGGGCTAGAAAAGTTTGGAACTCAATCTACGAGAGCGGCTATCTCATCAGATGGAATCAATTTTAAGAATACTTCCAATATTGTAGGGCGTCCATATTTTAGACAATTTAAATATAAAGATATTTTTTACGGAATGGCAATGCCGGGATTTATATATAAAAATACTGGAGATATAGACGAATATACAGAAATAAAAAGATTGTTTCCGAATAAAATACGCCATTCAGGCGTATTTTTAATAGAAGATACTTTATACGTATTTTATTCTTTGGTAGAAGATACTCCTGAAAAAATCTATGTATCTACTATAGAACTTAATACTAACGTAGAAGATTGGAAAGAGAGTCCACCTATAGAAGTAATTCGTCCATCTCTAGATTGGGAAGGTAGTAAGTTACCTCTCCAGCACTCTTCAAGGAGTTCAATTAATATACCTGTTAATCAGCTTAGGGATCCTTATATATTTCAAGATGATGAAGATTTATATTTGTTGTACACAGTAAAAGGAGAGTCTGGAATAGGAATATGTAATATAGAAATAAGTTGATCTATACACATACTAATTTAATTTACTTTCTTCACATTTCCTTCTATTGAAATATTAGGTAACCAATTTAACCAACTTGGTAAGTACCAAGCTCTAGTACCCAATAATTTCATCACACTAGGAACCAATATAGACCTAACAATTGTTGCGTCAATTAATACAGCTGCACCTAGACCAAATCCCATTGGTTGAAATATTGATAAGTCTCCTAATGAAAATCCTCCAAACACTGCAACCATAATTAATGCTGCACCAGTAATAATACTTGCAGTCCTTCTGAGACCAAAAGCAACTGAATCTGAAGCTGAACCAGTTTCATCGAAATTTTCTTTAATTCTACTCAGCATAAATACGTGATAATCCATAGACAAACCAAATAAAATGCTAAACATAAATAAAGGTAACCAAAATTCTAACTGATCTACCTGTACGAATCCAAAAACATCTATCAAGAATCCATATTGAAATACTAAAACTAACAATCCATATGAAGCTCCTACAGATAATAAATTCATGACAATTGATGCGATTGATATAGTTATAGATCTAAATGCAAATAACAGTAACAAGAAACTGAGAGTTAAGACTAAACCTAATACTATTGGAAAATAGTCGTCAGTCATTTCTACGGCATCCACTGTATCAGCTGTAGTTCCACCAACATAAATAGTGTAAGTGGATTCAGGAACATCCGAAAAAGCTCTTGGTATTAAATCATTTCTCAATCTAGTTATAGAATTTAATGCCGTCATATCTTGAGGGTCTCCAGGAATTCGTGAAGATAATTCCGCAAAGTTAACTGAAGAATATAAATTAATATCAGGAGATAGAAAGCCTTCATCGTCAGCAAGAATTTGATCTAATTCTAAAATGGCATTTTTAATATCTTGAGATTCTATATCTGCATCAATAACAATATTGGCTGTTTCGTTTGAACCAAATCCAAATTTTTCATCTAGAAGAGTAAATCCAATTTTAACCGCTTGGTCGTCAGGAAGAGTAGAAATACCAGTTTGACCTTTCTCTAGATCAAAATAGAAATATCCAAGAAAAATTAACAGTCCTCCAGCTAAAGCCATACTAATCACAGGTCTACGCATCACCTGAATAGTTATAGCGTTCCAAAATCCTCCTTCCTGGGAAGGATCTTGATATTTAGGAGATAATAAATTAGAAGCTATTCCAAAATTTTGCGCTATTGAAAGAATTACCAAAATACCCATTACTAAGCCAGAAGCAATTAATAAATTTGGGCCAACTCCTAGAGTAAAGGCTATAAAAAGAAATGCAATTGCATAAATAAGCAATGAAAATTTTCTATGCACATACACAAGATTTACCTTGTCGCCCATAAGTCCAATAATTGCTGGTAGCAAAGTTATTCCTGCTAAAACCGCAACAAAAACAACAACTGTTGCCCCAACACCAAATGCTTGAAATGTCTTTTCTGGAATAATAAACATTCCAAGAAGTGCAAGAACCACTGTCAACCCACTAAACATTACCGCCCTACCTGCAGAACCGCCCGTTCTTACAACTGCTTCAATTTTATCTAGGCCTGATGCCCTTTCTTCTCGATATCTTGAAAGAATGAAAAGACAGTAGTCTATCCCCACTGCTAATCCCATCATAGACACTATATTGGGTACAAAACTGTTCAAATCAACAAATTGTCCAAGTATTGAAATAATTCCCATTGATACAAAAATGGCTAAAAGAGCAAGAATCACAGGAATAATTGCAGAGACAACTGATCCAAAAACCAAAGCTAAAATTATAATAGCAACTGAAATACCTATAGTCTCACCATTAACTAAATCTTTTTCTGCTAACTCCTCAAATGCATGATTAATAGACTCAAATCCAACAAAATAAAATCCAAAATCACCGTCACTAAGATCTTCGTTTAAATGGGCAAGAGGAGCCACTAAACTTGCGTCAACAAATGGTGCAGGAATCATTAATGTACTTCCATCTTCAGAAGGAGTTGGATAGTAATCACTAAAACTACCTATAGATTTATCTATATCATTTGCATTAATTTCTTCTTGAACACTTTCAAAGTACATATCTAAAGCAGCAATATACTCTTCAGACGGATAAAAATATTTGTCCGATGAAACTATTAAAAGATTGTCTGAACCAGATTCCTCACTAGATTCTTGCATTTGCCGTTGATTAGAAGAATCTTGACCGTCTAAAATAGCATTTGGCAACGCCAACTTTTCATCTTTTAATTTTCTTGCAAGTACAGATTCTAAATCTGTCGTGCTACCCTGCCCTCCTGACAATGCATCCCCAAGATAAATTGCAGACAAAATAGCCGCAGAAATAGTTATCAATATCCACAAACCAATTGTAATTAAAGGTTTAGTTGCAGAAAATTTAACTATGCTTGTCAACGATATATTCATTTCATATCCTTAAGATTAAAGTTCATACCATCAATATTAATGGCTTGTTGTATATACAGAACAACACATTTGCATTCAGGAATTTTATGCCTATACAATTAGGCTTAAAGTCATTGTATAGGCATTAGACCATATTTATTTTTAAACCAAATTAACATTACACCTAATTTTAATATTATGCAACATTGTTGTATATATTAAACATAATGTAATTTTAAACTTTAGAATTAAAATTTAATGTCTTAGATCTTAGTGGAAAATACGATTCTTATTTTATTTTTGCTCTGATATCATTAGATAGTGAAAATAAATGGAGACTTATGACTAAAAAAATACTTTTAGGAATAAAAAAGGAAGATGATTCCTCCGAGAATCGCGTTTCTATAGTTCCAAAAGACATCCAAACAATTATCAATCTAGGGGTGGATGTGCTTGTGGAAAAAAATGCTGGTGCTAAATCTGGTTACACTGATGAAGAATACAGTGCTGCTGGAGCCAAAATAGTAACAAAATTCCCAAGCAAAACAGATATCGTAACATCAGTAAATGCTTTTTATAATCCGGATTCTAATTTTATAAAAGATACTCATTTAATATCTATCAGCGACGTAAAAACAAACCCTAAAACTGTTGAAATTTGCAAATCCAACAAAGTGTCTCTGTTTGCTATGGAATTAGTGCCCAGAATAGCAAGAGCTCAAAAAATGGATGTTTTATCTTCTCAAGCGTCTATAGCTGGATATAGAGCCGGATTACTCGCAGCGACATCTTTAAAAAAATATCTCCCATTAATGATGACAGCTGCAGGCACTATCCCACCTTCTTCCATTCTTGTGCTAGGAGCTGGAGTAGCCGGCCTTCAAGCAATTGCAACAACTAAAAGGTTAGGCGCAGACGTAACAGGATATGACATAAGAATGGCGACTGGAGAGCAAGTAAAATCATTNGGAGCTAAATTNATATCNGATGAAGTATCTGATGATTTTGAAACAAAAGGTGGATACGCTAAAGAGCAATCTAAAGANACAAAAGCTCTTCANTTAGAATTTTTAAAACCGCACATCTTAAAATCAGATGCGATTATAACAACAGCAGCGATACCTGGCAGANAAGCNCCTANACTAATCGAAAAAGATACNGTCGAAAAAATGAAACCTGGAAGTGTCATAATAGACATATCNGCTCCATCTGGAGGAAACTGCGAATACACAAAACTGGGAGAAACAGTAACAATTAATGGAGTATTAATCCATGGCCCAGAGAACCTCCCTTCTGAAATGGCTTATGATGCTTCACAAGTATATTCTAAAAATGTGNTAGCTTTGTTNGAGCTTATAATTAACAAGGAAACCGGTCTATTAGACATCAATGTAAAAGATGAAATAATTGATGCGATGTTAGNATTTATAAATGGNGAATCAAGGTTANAGAAGTAATAAATTGGAATTAATACCTTTAATAATAATTTTTGTTTTAGCTATATTTATAGGATANGAGGTAATAACTAAAGTACCTCCAACTCTACATACCCCATTAATGTCAGGATCTAATGCAATATCAGGAATAGTAATTGTTGGTGCAATAATAATTGCTTCCAATATTAACTCCACGATTGGCACTATTTTTTCAGTTGTCGCAATTGCACTTGCAACTATAAATGTAGTTGGAGGATTCTTAATAACAGACCGAATGTTAGCCATGTTCAAAAAAAGTAAAAAGTAGGGCTACACACTGTGATAGACATATCAACAAATATTGAAAATGTTCTTTACCTAATATCAGGTTCAATTTTTATAATTGGATTAAAAAAATTATCTTCTCCTCGAACAGCGAGAAATGGAAATAGGCTTTCTGCTTTAGGAATGCTGATTGCTATCATTGCAACAACCTTAAAATATACTGACATAAATATCGAATGGATACTTGTAGGACTGATAGTAGGGGCGACAATAGGATCAGTACTTGCTAGATATGTAGAAATGACTGCAATGCCGCAGCTTGTAGCACTATTTAATGCTTTTGGAGGAGCTGCCAGCGGATTAGTCGCAATGTACGAAGTCCTTTATTCCGCTGATCCCAGTAGTGAAATTTTCACATTAGCGGCAGTTTCTTTTGCAACTATAGTTGGAGCTGTTACCTTAACCGGTTCATTTATAGCATTTGGAAAACTTCAAGGAATAGTCACTACCAAACCAGTACTTCTTCCAATAAGAAATATAATAAATTCGATTATTGCCATAGCTATGATAGTTATTGCAATAATGATGTGTTTGGCAGAAACGGATACTTCAAATTACCTGTATGCATTAGTGGCATTATCGTTATTATTTGGAATTCTTATTGTTATACCTATTGGGGGCGCAGACATGCCTGTAGTTGTAGCCCTCCTAAATTCATATTCTGGTATTGCTGGCGCAGGTGCCGGATTTGTATTAGGAAATCCCTTACTAATTATTGCCGGATCACTTGTAGGTGCGTCAGGGTTAATACTTACAAGAATAATGACCAAAGCTATGAACAGATCACTTATGAATGTAATGTTAGGAGGATTCGGTGCCGAGAGTTCCGGTTCTTCTAATCAAACAACAGAAGATCGTCCTGTAACATCGGTATCTAGCGAAGACGCAGCGATGATATTAGCATATTCTGAATCAATAATATTTGTACCAGGATATGGATTGGCCGTTGCGCAAGCCCAACATCAAATAAATGAACTAGCAAGTTTATTAAAAGATCGTGACATATCTGTCAAATATGCTATACATCCTGTAGCAGGAAGAATGCCTGGACACATGAATGTATTACTAGCTGAAGCCAATGTTCCATATGATGAGCTAAAAGATCTAGATGAAATAAATTCAGAATTTGACAGGACTGACGTAGCGATTGTTGTTGGTGCTAACGATGTAACAAACCCGAGTGCCAGATCTGATAAAGATTCCCCCATATATGGCATGCCAATATTAAATGTTGATAAAGCTAAAACAGTGATTGTGTTAAAACGTTCTATGGCTTCAGGCTTTTCTGGGGTTCAAAATGATTTATTTTTCTTAGAGAAAACAAATATGTTATTTGGAGATGCAAAAGATTCCATAGAGGGAATGATTAAAGAAGTTCGTGAAATAGATTAGTCTTGATCGCTCAATATCAAATCAGAAAGTTTCTCTGCAATCATTATTACACTTGCATTTGTATTAGCACTTACCACNTCTGGCATTATTGANGCATCTATTACTCTNAAAGAGTCAATTCCATAAATTCTACCTTGATGGTTCACAACAGCCATATCGTCATCTACAGGTCCCATTTTGCAAGTTCCAGATGAATGGTGAGCCGAACAAACCACAGATTTAATCCATCTATCTATGGCTTCGTCAGATTCAATCTCTTCATCTTTGGGATAAATTCTTTTTTCTATAATATTTTTATATTCTTTCATGTCAGCAATTTTCAAAATAACCTTTACCCCTTCTCTCATTCGTCTTATATCTTCTTCTAATTCTAAATACCTATAATTTAATATAGGTTGCACTTTAAAATCATCTGATTGTAAACCCAATTCTCCTTTTCCCAAGGCTTTTTGAAGGATAACACCTAACCCAAAGCATGAATCATCTACGTCTGCAGATATATACGCTGGCACATGCTCACTATTCATTTTAAGAGGTTGAATCGAGACATCATTTCTTAAAGTTGATTCAGAGGATGTATACCTAGTAATAACTTGTGTATGTGGAACCGATCTATCAGGATTAGAAATATTAGAATCAAACAATANGAAAGCTATAGGGTGATCTCTAAGGTTTTGCCCAACTCCCGGTAAATCTTTTTTTAAGTCTATCCCAAACTCAGCTAAATGATCTTTGGGACCTATACCAGAAAGCATTAATAATTGAGGTGAATTTATTGCTCCCCCACATAATATAATTTCACTTCCGTATACTTCAAAAATTTCCCCAGATGTTTCTACTTCAACTCCATAAGCTTTAGAGTTTTTAATAAGAATCTTCTTCACAAATGAGTCCCCACGTATTGTCAGATTGAGTCTATGCCTAGCCATTTCCAGATATGTAATTGCTGCACTCATACGAATGCCATCAATATTATTGACTGTCATGGGACTCGCCCCTGTAGAATCAGGAAGATTATAATCTTCACAATAAGGGAAGCCTAACGAAACGCAGGCATCAATAAAAGCTGAATTAATATCAAGCAATTCANTCNTGTCGTAAACTTTTACAGGTAATGGCCCNTCTCCNCCATGAAAATCATCTGAACCATAATTTAGGTTAGTTTCTAATTTCCTAAAATACGGCAAAACATCTTTATATGACCAGCCTTCATTTCCGAGTGAAGCCCATTCATCAAAATCTTCCGGAATTCCTCTTAAGAATATTTGTCCATTAACAGAGCTAGAACCTCCGATTACTTTTCCTCTTGGCAAAGGAATCGGCTCCCTATCAGGCATTGGGATAGATTCATATCCCCAAACATATTTCGTACCATAAGATGCAAGCCAAGGATTATTACCATTTTTAATATCATCTGGATAGTAATCAAACTTAGAAAAATCAGGACCAGCTTCTAACAATAAAATAGATTTCCTTGAATCTTCAGACAAACGAGATGCCAAAACTGATCCAGCAGATCCTGCTCCAATTATTATAAAATCATATTTCATTTAGATAACCTCGTAAATAATTTTACAAAAGTTGATAATAACAATAATGGATATTCTTTTCACTATATTTGAGACTGAGTTAGGATGGATTGGTTTGGAAAAAACTAACCATGGAATCAGTTTGGTAACTTTTCCTCAAAAAAGTAAATCAAAATGTAAATCTTTAATTGGAACAGTTAATAAAATTTCAAATAAATCATGTTCAGAGTTATCATATATAAAAGATCAGATATCTTTATATGCTTCTGGGGTAAAAGTTGATTTCAGTTCAGTAAAACTAGATTATACTGGGCACACAAAATTCTCAAAAAAAACATTAGAAGCTTGTAGAGACGTACCATTTGGAGAAAGAAGAAATTACAAATGGTTAGCCAATCAGTCAGGTTCAGCGTTTGCATATAGAGCTGTTGGGCAAATAATGGCTAAGAACAAGTTTCCAATTATTGTTCCTTGCCACAGAATAGTAGGGTCAACAGGAAAATTAACAGGGTTTCGAGGGAAAAACAACGATCTAGATATGAAAATGAAATTCCTAAATCTAGAACAAAATATCAAAACATAAGACTTTGAATTGAAACTTTGCCATAATTACCTAAGATCTGATTTAGCTCATCTTCTAAGTCTTGTGTTACCTGCACTTTTACTGGCTGCCAATCCATAATAATTAAAGTAGAGTCTGTTTCTATCTCCAATCCAACGTCATCGTTCCCTAAAGAATTTAAGAGAGCCGTCTTGATATCATCTATTAGAATTTGATCTTCAGAAATATTTCCTGATTCTTTAATATGAAGGATTAATTTCTTCTTAGAAGTACCATTAGAGGTAGATAAGTCTGATTTACTATTTTTATCAGTAGTTTCTTCAGAAATAGAACGGGTAACCTGATTAGTAATTTCATCATTTGGAGTATTATTTGTATCAAGCATATCTTTTAAATTTAATTCCTTTGCAGTTTTCACATTAATAGTTGATTCACCTGATCTATCTCTTAATAATCCTGTAATAGTTAAGAGTCTTCCAGGTTCCCACAGGGAAGTAGTTTTCCCTAACGCGTCTTCCCATACAACAAGTTCTAAACTTCCATCTAACATTTCTAAGGTAACAATTTTAAATGGTCTTCCATCCCGTGTAGACCTATCAATAATCGTAGAAACTTGGCCTGCCACTGAAATATTTTTTGAAGTTTGAGTAGCATCAAGTTGTGAAACCATCACAACAATCTCTTCATTTAAAACAGATAAAATATTGGATAAATGATTAGTAGAAGACAAACTAATACCCATCATTTCTACTTCCCATATTCGTTTTTGATGATCATTCGTATTTATTAAAGGTAATTCAATAGCAGTTAAGGAAGAGTCCGAAGAATCCCCTAATAAATCAAACATAGACGTTTGATTTGAATTTCTTAAATATTGCTCATTTTGACCTAATGAAATAATTTTTGTTGAAGATTCAAACAAAGCACCCCTATCTCCAAAATCGTCAAATCCACCTGCCATAATTATACTTTCAACAGCTTTCTTATTTAGGTTAGCAAAATCACTGTTTTTACAAAAATCCTCGATCGAAGAAAATTCCCCATAGGCATTTCTGGAATTCAGCATAGGCTTCAAAGCTTCTGAACCCACATTTTTTATTCCCGCTAATCCAAATCTAATTGATTTTTTATTATCTATATTTTCAATGCTAAATCTAATATCACTCTTATTAATATTGGGGGGCAAAATATCAATGCCCATACGCCTACAATCTGCTATAGCTGAAATCAGCCTATCTTTTTTATCAATATATGAATTCATAAAAGCAGCCATATACTCTTCTGGATAATTCGATTTTAGATATGCTGTCCAATATGAAACTAATGCATAACTAACACTATGAGCCTTATTAAATGCATATCCTGCAAATGGTTCAATAAGAGTAAATACAGCCTCCGCCAAATCATTTGAATATCCTTTATTCAAAGCGCCTTTCATAAATTTATCTTTTTCTTCAGCCATAATTTCAGGGACTTTTTTACCCATAGCCTTACGAACAATATCAGCCTCACCTAATGAATATCCTGCAAATTCTCTTACTATATGAAGAACTTGATCTTGATATACAATAACCCCATAAGTCTCTTGCAAAATATCTTTAAGCCCTGAATGAATAAAAGTAACTTCTTTTCTACCATGCTTAGCGTTTATAAAGGTTTCTATATGATCCATAGGACCAGGCCTGAAAAGAGCGATCATAGCAGCTATATCATTTATTGTATTGGGCTTTAATTCTTTAATATGTCTAGTCATCCCGGCACTTTCAAGCTGGAATATCCCCACAGTTTCTCCTTTACCCAATAAATCGAACGTAGACTTATCATTCAAAGGAATATTATCTAAAGTAAGTTTTACGCCGTGGTTGGATTCTATCAATTTAAAAGAATCAGCTAAAACAGTAAGGTTTACTAATCCCAAGAAATCCATTTTCAGCAACCCTAGATCAGCTATTGGGGCCATCGCATACTGTGTCATAACAGCCCCCTGGTTATCTCCCCGTGAAGTAAACTCCAAAGGAACTACTTCATCTAAAGGCTCTTTTGATATGACCACTCCAGCAGCATGTAGGCTTTTATGCCTAGTAACACCCTCTAATTCTTTTGCAGTGTCTATTAATTTCTTAACACTATTGTCTGAATTATAAATATCATTTAGAGAGTCGCTTTCTTTCAATGATGTTTCTAAATCTATATTCAGTTTTTCAGGTATCATTTTTGCAACATTATCTACATTAGCTAATGGAATACCTAAAGCTCTGCCAGCATCTCTTACGGATTGTCTAGCTCCAAAAGTTCCAAAAGTAATAATATGCGCTACATGCTCTCTCCCATATCTTTGAGCACAATAATTTATTACTTCTTGACGCCTATCATCCTGAAAATCCATATCAATATCAGGCATTTCTTTACGTTCAATATTCAAAAATCTCTCAAAGACCAAACTAAAAGGCATAGGATCCACATCAGTCACCCCAAGACAGTAAAGAACTAAGCTGGCCGCTGCGCTTCCTCTAACAGTAAAAAATATATCATTTTTCCTTACAAATTTAGCTATATCCCAGACAACCAAAAAATATTCGGCAAATCTTGTTTGTTTGATAACTTCTAACTCATACTCTAATCGTTTTTTATAAGTCTCCGAAGGTGAGTGAATTAATTTCTGAAACCTTTCTAGACAAATCTGAGCTAAATAATCATCAGATGTCATTCCATCAGGAACAGGAAACTCAGGCAACCTTGCTTGAGAAAAATCTAAGTTAAGATCACACATTTCAGCAATCAATTCTGTATTAGTAATAGCTTGGGGGATTTCTGAAAATAGTTCTAGCATTTCTTCATGAGACTTCAAATGGTAGGTGTTGTCTTCAAATCTCATTCTATTAGGATCATCCACTTTCGTATTAGTTTGAATGCATAGCAATACATCATGGTTAACAGAATGCGATTGTAGAATATAATGTGAGTCATTTGTTCCTACAATCGGTATATTTGTTTTTTTGTTTAATTCTAATAATCCTTTATTAATATCAGGTAGTTCAGGGATTCCTGCATGATTCATAATTTCTAAAAAATAAGACTCAAAAATATCTTTGTACCAAGAAGCTGTTTCTAGAGCTTCATCTTCCCTACCTTGAGCTATAAGCCAGGGGACTTCTCCACTCGGGCATCCAGATAAAACAACGAGTCCTTCACTATATTTTTCTAGGATCTGTCTATCAACTCTAGGTCTTTTATAATATCCTTCGAGATTTGAAGCCGTAACCAACTTTACTAAGTTACGATAGCCAATTTCATTCTTGCTTAATACAGTCAAATGGTGAATCTTGTCACTAGGATTACGATCAAACCTACTGCCGGTAGCAACATACATTTCGGCGCCAATAATAGGTTTTATTTCTGATTTTTTTGCCAACCTATAAAAATCAATAGCGCCATACATGCCACCATGATCTGTAATAGCAAGAGCATTCATATTTAATACTTTTGCTCTATGCAAAAGAGGTTCTAATTTAGCCAACCCATCAAGCATGCTATATTCAGTATGTACATGTAGATGTGTGAACAAAAAATTACCTCTAAATTTTATTTATAGATCTCTAATAGAGATTATGTATGGATTATGGTCATATGTGCAAGGTGTCTTGATAACAATTGAATGATAAATACAAAAAAAAGAGGCCCTCAATTGAAGGCCTCTTAATAGGGTCAGAACTATATCTGAAAAAATTAATAACCCATTGGAGGCATTGGAGGAGCAGGAGGAGTTTCTTCTGGGATATCACTAATAAGCGATTCAGTTGTCAAAACCATTGCGGCCACACTAGCTGAATTTTCTATAGCAGCTCTTGTAACTTTAGCTGGATCCATAATACCTAATTCAAGTAAATTCCCATATTCACCTGTTTCTGCATCATAACCATAATCGCCTTCACCTTGTTTAGTTTTATCTAAAACAACTTCTCCAGACACCCCTGTATTTTCTGAAATCAACATAAGAGGCTTTTCTAATGCTGCCTTCAAAATGTTTACTCCAGTTTGTTCATCTCCTGATAATTCAACAGAATCTAATGCCTGAGCAGCCCTTATAAGTGCAAGTCCTCCACCGGGAACAATACCTTCTTCAACAGCTGCTCTCGTAGCAGATAGAGCATCTTCAACTCGGTTTTTCTTTTCTTTTAATTCAACTTCAGTAGCTGCTCCAACCTTAATAATAGCAACACCACCAGAAAGTTTAGCAAGGCGTTCTTGCAATTTCTCTCTATCAAAATCAGATGTTGTTTCTTCAATCTGAGCTCTTATCTGATTAATTCGACCCTGAATATTCGAATCATCACCATGACCTTCTACAAAAGTTGTTTCTTCTTTACTAGAAACGACTCTTCGTGCTCGACCTAGATCTTCAACAGTCACAGAATCTAGCTTTCTACCAACTTCTTCACTTATTACAGTGGCATTTGTAAGAATTGCCATATCCTCTAACATAGCTTTTCGCCTATCACCAAATCCAGGAGCTTTAACAGCTAAAATATTAAGAGTTCCTCGAAGTTTATTTACAACTAAAGTAGCCAAAGCTTCACCTTCAACATCTTCAGCTATAACCACAACATCTTTACCTATCTGCAATATTTTTTCTAATGCAGGTAGCAAATCAGATACCGCTGATATTTTTTTATCTGTAATCAATATATATGGATTATCTATTGAAGTTTCCATTCTATCCTGATCAGTAATGAAATAAGGAGAAATATATCCTCGGTCAATCTGCATACCTTCAACAAACTCTTGTTCGTAATTAAGGCCTTTTGATTCTTCTACAGTAATAACCCCGTCCTTACCAACTTTTTCCATAACGTCAGCAATTAGATTTCCCATTTCATCATCATGAGCAGATAGGGATGCTACCTGACCAATTTGTGTTCTTCCTTCAACAGAAGTAGACATATCTTGAACAGAACTACGAAGAGTTTCTACTGCTTTATCAATTCCTCTCTTAATAGCCATCGGGTTGGCTCCGGCAGCGATATTTTTAAAACCTTCGTGAATTATCGCTTGAGCAAGAACAGTAGCAGTAGTGGTTCCATCTCCAGCAACATCATTAGTTTTACTAGCAGCCTCTTTAAGTAGTTGAGCTCCCATATTTTCAAATGAATCTTCAAGTTCTATCTCTTTAGCTATAGTTACACCATCACTACATACTTGTGGTGGTCCAAATTTTTTATCCAATACAACATTTCTACCTCTTGGTCCTAAAGTAACACCAACGGTATCTGCCATAATGTCTATACCACGTTTCATGGCAGCTCGTGCATCTTCACTGAATGAAAGTTGCTTCGCCATTACTCCCTCCTAATCATTAATAAATTTATTTCTTAAAAAGAATATCGTCTTCTCTTAGAATTAAATATTCTACATCTCCTTGTTTATATTCAGTACCAGCATACTTAGAATAAACAACCGTATCTCCAACTTCCAATTCCATTGGTACACGATTACCGTCATCTGTCATACGACCTGGTCCTACAGCAATTATGGTGCCTTCTTGAGGTTTTTCCTTAGCTGTGTCCGGAATATATATCCCACCAGCACTAACTTGTTCATCACCCTCACTAGGCTCCACAACTACACGATTTCCAAGTGGCTTAAAAGCCGTTTTAGTAGCCATGAATAGACCTCCTAATTATTTTTAATTCACTTTCAAATTCATAGTTAATTTCAAAACATCGAGTATAAATGTTAAGCAGTGGGAAAAACGTTGTCAACACTTTNAAGCCAAAATAATCTTTTAATNCTTTTTATAATACAAGTAATGCCTCTTTAACCTTAGANAATACNTCTCTAGGAAACCTTTCAAGATATGAATNTGAACCAAGATCAGGCATAGGAGGNTCTGGTACAGGGTGNAGCAAAACATATTCAAAATNTATCCCAATAGAATGACACTCTTTTAAGAAATCAATAATTTGATTTGAAACTTGATCTGAATTTCCTATAAAACAAAAAGAGTGCGCAAATTCATCTGGGATAAAATCCACCAATTTACCCGNATCTACTAAGTTAGAGGCATGATGGAAATCTGGAGCATTAAATCCTTTTGATTTATTCTTCTTATTTAATTCTATTAATTCTGGCCTCAATTCATCTGGATGNGGACCGGGCCAAGAAAATCCTAAATTATCAAAAAGATTGGGTGAATATTCATAATATCCTGCGGTAATAGATTTACCCATATGCATTGCAGATTCAGTATCGTCAGAAAATACAACATGGAAATCTGCGGCTAATTTAACTGATTCAGGGGTTTTNCCAATAGCNCTAGCCCCATCCCATATTTTTTCAACTGCAATCTCAACATTTTGCTTATTGGTGCCAACTCTAATGAATACTCCATCTGCTAATGCTCCTGCCATCTTTAATGTTTTAGGGCCAGCCGACGCAACCCAAACAGGAACNGGTTGNGCATGTGTTAATTTTGAAGGGATTGATGCNCCTAAATCAATTTCAGATCCTGACAATAANGTTTTGATNACATNTACAGCTTCTTCTAATTCTTTTACTTTCGCTGGCCTAAGNCCGGCAAGTCTCACNGCNGTATCTCCAACTCCCATACCCAAAACAGTCCGTCCAGGAGCTAGTTCNGCTACTGTAGATATGCTTGAAGCAGTAACAAAAGGTTTGCGAATTACAGGATTTGTCAATAAAGGGCCAATAGTTATGGAACTAGTATTTTGTGCAGCAGCNGATAANAGTACATAATTATCTCTTATCCTAAGNGGNGAATCGGGAAGAAATGCACAATCCCAACCTGCTTTCTCTGCACGTAAGATATCTTTAGCATAAGCTGAAACGGAACTCTGGTCGTGTCTGTTAAGTCCAAATTTCGGAATCATAAAACCAACCTATCCTTAAAAAAATGTGTTGTGAAATATTTTATACTATCGGAACTGGGCCCAGTCGCCTTTAAAAAATAATAATGGGGGGCCGTCAGACACAACGATATCATTAACTTCCCCAATGAATATAGTATGGTCACCTTCTTCATGCATATTGACAACATNACATTCCATAGANGCTAGTGAATTTTTCAAAAATGGCATACCTGAATCAGTAAAAATATATTGATCGTTTAGATTTATTTCATCGGATTTAANCTTTTTGGCATATTCCATAGCAATTTCTTTTTGGNTTTCAGACAAAATATTAATTACATATCTTTGAGTTTTCTTCATAATAGGATATGTATTAGTTTTATGGGCAACAGATACCATAACCAACATAGGGACCAAAGATATAGATGCAACTCCATTAGCCGTCATTCCATGTATCTCTCCATTTTCTTCTAATGTGTTAACTACACAANCACCAGTAGCAAAATTTCCCCAAGCCTGTCTAAAAAGTTCTGAAGTCATCTAAATTTGCACCTCATAGCAAAATTATTTCTACCATATTACAATCACACGCAATAGGCAAACCAATATAATTCGACTATTGCACCTTTTACAAAATCAAAATAGAATTCACTAGTATTTAATATAAAAAAGGGNGCCATGGCCACAAAAGCTTACATATTAATAGAAACATCCGTTGGNAGTACNGTTGATGTTTGTACTCAATTAAATACTTTAANCGGAATAATTCTTGTTGATCCCGTAACTGGGCCCTATGACATAATAGCTATCATAGATACAGAATCTTTAAGTTCNGTAGGNGAAATTGTCACAAATNACATTCATAAAATTTCTGGTGTAGTAAGAACAGTAACCTGTTTATCTATATCNTGAACANANNATAACCANTAAAGGAATCAAATAAAGGAATCAAATCATGGATTTTAAATTTACTGATGAAGAAAATGNNTTNAGNNANGAANTNCGNNAATGGNTAAAANNAGAACTNNCAAAAGGCNCNANANNTANATGGNGGNAANNANAGNGTNAAGGATAGATNTCATGGNAATTCNGANGAAGAATGGNATTTCANNATGTCNATACGNAGTAAGCTTGCNGAAAAAGGNTGGCTNACNATGGCNTGGCCNGAAGAATACGGNGGNCAAGATGCNTCTGCNATTAANCAAATGATNTTCTCNGAAGAAATGGCATATCACAGAGCNCCNGGAAGNGATAANTTTGGNACNAAAATGTTAGCNCCAACNTTNATGATNCATGGNACNGATGANCAAAGAGCTGAATTNCTTCCNCCNATAGCNAAAGGTGAAGTNCAATGGTGTCAAGGATANTCNGAACCTGAATCAGGATCTGANNTAGCATCATTACAAACNCGNGCNGTTGAAGATGGNGATGANTTTATNGTNAANGGAACNAAAATATGGACATCAATGGCNCATNGAGCNGANCANATATTCTTAATGGCTNGNACTGACCCNGANGCNCCTAAGCATNGNGGNATAAGTTTCTTGCTATGNGANATGANAGACCCTGGAGTTACNGTNANNCCNATAATNAATATGGCNGGANCTCANCATTTCAANATGGTNACATTNGANAATGTNCGTATCCCTAAAAAAAATCTTGTAGGNGAACNAAANAGAGGNTGGTATGTAGGNGCNACNCTNNTAGATTTTGANAGNTCNGGAGTNGANTATCCNGCNGAAGGTCAAANAATGNTAGAAGACCTNATAGATTTNNCAAAAAACAANACTAAAAATGGNNTTNCATTATCNGANGATCCNNTAATAAANGATAANNTAGCNAANNTAGCTATNGAAGTAGAAGTATGNAANNTAATTTCNTATAACGTNGCATGGATGCAAAGNNANGGNTTAGTNCCNAANAAAGAAGCTTCNATGGCNAANATNAAAGGNAGTGANNTNCANCAACANNTNAGNGAATTTGGAATGATGATGATGGGAATGCANGGACAACTTGAAAGTGGATCAAAATATGCTCCTTTAGANGGNAGAATACTNCATCAGCATCTAATGAACACATCNTTNACAATATTAGCAGGTACTACAGAAATCCAAAAAGGNATCATTGCAACTAGAGGATTAGGCNTGCCAAGAGGTTAATTCTTTTAACCTTCACGAAATTAGGAGAATTTAAATGGATCTTGGATTAAATGAAATCCAACAAATGTTAAAGACAAGTGCAAAAGAATTTCTAGATTCTGAATGCCCTGANACATATGTTAGAGAAATGGAAGAANATGACAAAGGATATACTGACGATTTATGGCAGAAAATATCTGAACAAGGTTGGCTTGGATTAATAATACCTGAACAATACGGAGGAGCGGGATTAGAATTTCAAGACTTAATTGTTTTGTTAGAAGAAATGGGTCGATACATGCTACCAGGTCCTTATTTNACTACNGTTGTNTTAGGNGCAATGACNATATCNAATGCAGGATCTGANGANCAAAAAAACGAATACTTACCTAGNATATCAGAAGGNCAGATAATAGTNACACTTGCNNTAACNGAACCNGATGCTAGTTGGGANNCNAATGGAGTCCAANTAGAAGCAANTGNNACAAGTNNNGGNTATACATTAAATGGCACAAAATTATTTGTACCATATGCAAATGTTTCAGANTATNTNATNGTNGNTGCNCGAACNGGAAGCACTGATACAGATATATCCTTATTCATGGTTCCGTCTTCTGCGTCTGGTATAAGCAAAACGGAATTAAANACACTGGGCTCAGATAAACAATCAGAAATAATATTTAATAATGTTGAAATANACAGTAGTAACATTTTAGGAAATGTAAATAGNGGCTGGGACACATTAGAGAAAATAACAAAATTAGCTGCAATAGGAAAATGTGCAGAAATGTCTGGAGCTGTACAAAATATTCTTGATATGACCGTAGAATACGCAAAACAAAGAACTCAATTTGGACGTCCGATAGGAACATTCCAAGCTGTTCAGCATCATTGCGCTAACATAGCAACAGAAGTAGAAGCATCAAGGCTTATGACTTATCAAGCNGGATGGGCTTTATCAGAAGGATTACCTGCCGATAAGGAAGTTGCTATGGCNAAAGCATGGGTTAATGAATCAGCTAAAAGNGTATGTGCATTAGGNCATCAAACACATGGAGCTATTGGATTTACANAAGANCATAATTTNCAACTATATACAAAANGGATAAAGGCTGCAGAGTTNATATTTGGAGATGCTCAATTCCACACCAACAAAATTGCTCACATNCTAGNTNTATAAATAGNAAGGGGAAACAATGAGNGCAAATCTTTTTGACTTATCNGGNACAACAGCTTTAGTGACTGGTGGNAATGGNGGTATTGGATATGGAATCGCTAAAGGATTAGCTGATTGTGGATCAAATATAATTATTGCAGCTCGTAATTCTGAAAAAACAGAACAAGCTGTTGAAGAATTACAAAAGATCACTACAAATATAAAAATACATGGATTAACTGTAGATGTTGCTTCAGAAGATTCNGTTAACGAAATGGCCAANAANGCATTAGAGTTAACTCCTAGAATAAATATACTTGTNAACAATGCCGGCATTAATATAAAAAAGATTCCAATGGAATTATCTATTGAAGAATGGAATAAAGTTGTTCAGATAAATCTAACTGGATCTTTTTTATGTGCTAAGGCTTTATACCCAAACATGAAATCAAATGGTGGNGGNAAAATCATCAATATAGGNTCTATGACATCTGTATTTGGAGTNGAATGGGCTGTTGCGTANTCNTCTACTAAAGGAGGCGTAGTTCAATTAACTAAAAGCCTTGCAGTTGCTTGGGCTAAAGACAATATNCAAGTAAACACAATTTTNCCTGGNTGGATAAACACAGATTTGACAAAAGATACTGAAGCNCAACAACCNGCAAGATATGCGCAAATTTCNTCTAGAATACCTCAAAATCGTTGGGGAGAACCTGCTGATTTAGCAGGGACAGCAATTTTCTTATCTAGTAATTCTTCCAATTATGTAACTGGAGTGTCAATTCCAGTNGATGGNGGATATACATCTTTCTAATTTATTAAACTAANGTTCTTTCAATAAAATTAAAAACCTTATTTTCCATATAAACCCTGTCAGTCATTCTAGTNGGCATATGTCTACTATGAGGNAATAAAAGAAGTTCATAATTTTTATTATTAGATATTAAAGAATCTAACAATATACTTGTGTGCCTAAAGTGNACATTCTCATCCAACAATCCATGAATCAGNAGTAATTTCCCCTCTATATTTGGAACATANGAAATAATACTAGATTTATCATATTCTTCTGAATTCACATTTGGATGACCCATATATCTTTCTGTGTAATGNGTATCATAATATTTCCAGGATGTTACCGGAGCTCCAGCTATNGCTGATTTAAATAATTTTGGAGCTTTTGCTAAGCACATTANGGACATATAGCCACCATAGCTCCATCCNTATACAGCTATATTGTCAGGATCAGTNAGCCCAATATCTATTAAATGTTCTATTCCTTTTATTTGATCNTCTACCTCCAAATNACCCATATTANTTTTCAAATATCCTTCAAATTTAATCCCACGTCTAAATGTTCCACGATTATCCAATATNCATACTAAAAATCCATTTTGNCTCAACCTTTGTATTCGCATAGCAGAAGTTAATGAATACGAATTAGTTACTAGTTGTGAATGAGGACCTCCATAAACATACAATACAGTTGGGTAAGGAGGAGAAAATTTTCTNGCATCCGGTTTATATATAGCCGAATACAATTGATCATTAGACTCTGAGTCTAAAGTAATAATATTTGGTGGATTTAAATTAAAATTTGCAACTCTATCATCATTGATAATAATTGACTGTAAATCAAGAGAAACATTTTCTTTACAATTTAATAAAGAAAAAGAAGGCGGATCTTCAGGTGAACTTTGAATAATTGCTAACATCTTAGATATAGGGTCGAAAATAGCTGACGCAGTACCATTGGAAGATGAAATTTCCGTAATAAATTCACCATTAAAATTTATAGTATATATACTTTTNCTAATNGCAGAATCTTTATTTGCNGCAAAATATATGAGCTTNTCNTCCTCNTCTACACCTATGACAGAATCAACATGCCAGTCNCCTTTAGTTATTTGATAGTAAGAACAATCAGACAAATCATACATATACAAATGATTAAATCCTGTACGTTCAGAACTCCATATNAATTTACCATTAGCTAATTGTTTAAAAATATCTGTTATGTTAATCCAATAATCCGATTGCTCCTTTAGAATTACAGAATAAGTAGTAANATCTTTAGCTACNTGCACTAGTTCCAAATTTGTCTGTTCTCTATTTTGAACCTGCAAAATCAGTGAACTATCTTCTANCCAAGAAAACCGCGGTAAATATTCATATTTTGATATATCGAACCATGCCACAGTTCCTTCAAGATCAACAACTCCAAAGCTAACTTTAGGGTTATCTTNTCCNGCAAAAGGATATTTATGTATTTCTTTGTTAATAGTTTTTGATGCAGAAGAGGCTAGGTGTTGAATAATATATTCNGGTATATGATTTGTATTAACTTGAGTAAATGCTATTCGTAAGCTATCAGGACTCCAAAAATACCCACTAAGTCTCTGCATTTCTTCTTGTGCGATGTAATCAGCTAACCCATTGGTAACACCTTGAGTTGCAGTATTAGTTATTTGATTTATCTCTGAATTAGAAATATTCATAACAAATATTTCACCCTCAGAAATAAAAGATATGTATTTACCGTCTGGGGATACTTTAGTATCAAGTAACTGGTATTTCTTATTATCTATTATTTTTTTGGGTTTAGATTTAACAGACTCAAAAAAATATATCGCAGTAGGCGTTGGTAAAATTATTTTATCTCCATTAACCCACTCGTATCGTGATATACCTTGTGACATTTGACGTAATCTTTGACGAGTAAGATCTTCNTCTATAGAACCTTCAGATAAGTTAAGATCCGAACCATCTGAAACCAATATTTCGGTTCNAGAATTAATATCGAAAACAAATAATGATTTTGAAGATCCTATATNANTAGATTTGAGGTAGGCGAGATAATTCCCAGTAGGACTAAACTTAAGTGATGCTGGGGTATCCATACCNGGAGACGGNANAAATACTATGTCTTCACTGGTAATATCCATANTAAAACTATGAANTTAAAGTCTCAAAAAAATCAATTATTTTTTTTCGCAAGATCTGACAATATCTCATTTAAACTTCCTGAACGAAAGCCTTCCATATCTAAAGTAACGTACGAATAACCTATTTTTTTAAATTCATCATTTATTTCTGATCTAAGTGGTTCTGNAATAAAATNACCTAAATCAGAAGGATTTACTTCAATACGAGCTATAGANTCATGATGCCTAACACGGATTTGTTTAAATCCTTTTGATCTTAAAAAATGTTCTGCTTTAGCAATTCTAGTTAAGGCTTCAACAGTAACTGTTGTTCCATAGGGAATTCTTGAAGATAAACAAGCCTGTGCCGGTTTATCCCATACTTCTAATCCCATANTTTTTGACANTGTCCTAATATCTTCTTTTGTTAATTCTGCCTCAACAAGAGGACTTCTGACGCCATACTGTTTAGCTGCATCTATACCTGGCCTATAATCACCTAAATCATCTTTATTCGTACCATTTAAGACATAATTATAAGTTTCTGATTCAGCAAATTTCATCAAATGTGAATAAAGCTCATCTTTACAGAAGAAACACCTGTCAGGATNGTTAGCTTTATAATCTTCACGCTCTATTTCNNTTGTTTCNACTTTGCGGAAATTAAGATTTAACATATCAGCTAATTCNTCTGCATCGTAAAGTTCCGAAGGAGCTAAACTAGGAGAAACAGCAATAACAGCTAAGGATTTATCACCTAATACCTGATTAGAAATGGCAGCAAGAAAAGCGCTATCAACACCACCTGAATATGCAACTATCACAGACTCCATATTAGATAGTATGTTTATTAATTTTTCACGCTTAGCGTCTAGTGTGATTGTATCAGTTTGCAATAAATTAATACTCCTAAATTANCATANTACTGGCAATCATATACTTAGCTCATCATATCTTCAACAATTTTCCTCATTTGATCAGAGTAATATTCATAAGATCTATTTTGATATTTAAGTATAGATTGTGACTCTTCAGTATCATACCAATGATTCCAACCAGANGTTTCTCTATAATTCGCTAGGTNAACAGGGGCTCCCATAAAGGTAAAGAAATCTTCTACNTATTTCTNNCCATTATGTCTCCAGGTATCCCCACCCGCTATATTAAATACATTACCCACTGCAGCTTCAGCATCAACNGAATTTCTTATAGCATCCGCTACGTCATCACGATGAACCATTTCAACTTTTTGCTCTGCAGTAAATGGCCATGGGTCAGCGGGTTCTATAAAGGCAGGCACAGCAATGCTGGCTATCCTCAAGACAACATATTTAACACCTGAAGATATAACTAATTTTTCACCTGCNATCTTACTGTCAGCATAAACATCAATAGCTTTTTGTGNATGATCAACAGTTACTGGATCTTTTTCTNTAGAAGTATCCCCATAGGTACTTATTGAAGATGTAAATACAATTGTTGCATCTTNAGCAACTTCTTTCATACTACTCAAAATATTTTGAGTTCCTTCAACATTAACCTTAAAAGTAAAATCTCTNTCTTTTTCACTATTAGGAGGCAATATAGCAGCTAAATGTAGNACACACCTAACTCCNTCAACAGCTTTTTTAACAGATTCAGGATCAGTTATATCACCTTTAAATATTTCAACATTAGATTCACCTTCGAGNCCTTCAAAATCCATAAAAGGTAAATCAAAAATACGAACAGGTATATTATCAGCTAGTAGCATTCCGGCTAACTGNCTACCAACACTTCCCGCTCCTCCGGTTATTAATACAGGTTTCATTATGTTAATATCGTTCCTTTCATTCCAGCTTTTTCAATTAAAGTCTGTGAACTCGNAATCAATGTGTCNATTGATCCNGAAAATGAATCCCAATCTCCTGNATCTTTATGATTTAACAGTTCTGTGGCATCCCTAAGAACTGTTCTAGTTACCGGAACGCTAGGCATTGTTTTAAAGAAAAAAGTATTACTGATGTCATTAAATTTTTCAACGATCTCAACAATAGAGGTTTCCCAAGCTTCATTTTGAGAGCTTAATCCATCTGAAATCTTATTGCATANNTCTATAGACTCTTCAAGCATTTCTTGTCCTGACTGTGGCATATTAATCTCCTAAATTTTTTTATATAAAAAAAGGGCGACCAAATAATGATCGCCCTTATTTTAGCCTAAAAGCANTAATACTTCTAGACAGTAAAGCTATTAACTATCCAACGAAGTAGTAGTTTCTTTAACTTCTATTACTTCNACTTCATCTTCATAATGTTTNTTAACTTTATCCAAATCAACAACGTCAACNCTNTGGTANCCTTTGCCGTCGTGCTTATCATATGGGAATGGTTGGAATTTTTCGAATACATCAGCAAATCTCTTGCGACTTGGCCTTGTATCNTAAGNGAATNCTCCTGCACCAGGTGTTGGCTCACATTCTATCAGNTTGTATTCCCTATTACCTAATCCGTTTTCGTGNCCGGCATTAATACTTGAAACTTCACTCTGNCCATGGAAAGTAGCTGAAGCNGCTTCAAATTTCCTGTCACCTACATGATGNGCTTCCATCATATGAGCTGCAGCTCCGACAGTNCCTTCTGTCTGTCTAGCTTTATCCACACANGCCATATCAATAGCTACAGGATCTTTACTAGCAAAAANTCCTAAGTGAGGNACTATTGGAATATCGGCAAATCCGGCGCAGTCACACTTTGGTGAAATATCCAATGCCATATTAATNTANCCAACTTTACCTCTACCTACTGCTTTCTCTACNCCTAAACANGCATCAGCAATAGCTGCATCAACAGCATCAAATTGCTGAGGAGGTATATCCATTAANCCTCTAGGGCCAAGAACACCAAAGCATCCTAGACAGTTAGCACAATTTTCGGAATCCCANTCAAGTTCATCTTTATCATTAATACTATATAAATTAAAAGGACAACAATCTTCAATGATCTCCCAATCTGGNGTATTCGCTTTACCTTTAAAGTTNTCTGGNTGNAATACACCTGCTGCACCCAGTCCATATGTTGGATGTCCACCCATATGAACGTTAAATTTACCTCTTTTAGATTGAGCTCCAATACCTAAATTCTTAAGAGCTCCACCGATAACTCCCATTGGATGACCTTTAAAGTGAGTTAACGCAATTAAAACATCAGCGGCCGCAATAGCTTGTGCCACATAAGCTTCTTTTAATATAAATCCTTCTGGAATNTCTACTCTNAAATCACTAGTTCCAATNTACCCATCAGCAGAAATAAAAGGACATCCCAAAGCTGCTGAAGTAAATCCATTTCGNTCTGCAGTCANTAAAAGATCTAATTCTGTAGCTCTAGAACCAAANGGNGAATATGTCAAAGTAGTTGTATCNCACACAAAAGGNCGACCACCTAATTCTTTAATTCTNTCCGCTAATGTCCTAGCGTATACTGGNCTCAAATAAGCCGAATTGTTCCATTCNCCNCAATGAAGCTTAATAGCTACTACGTCATTAGGCTTTATAAGCTCATCTAAACCTGCTTCATCAAAAACTGTAATCATTTTTGCNGGCAAAGAAGTTTCAGGGCTTTCTGAATGAGCATCCATATAATAAACTTCTGATGGTGCTACCATGAGTAATCCTCCAAATTCAAATTCAAATTCATCTGTAAAATAAACATATCCACACAATAATACAATTGTACAAGATGAGAGTAGCATTCAGACAGTAATGTGTCAATTATTTTGATCTTTTTCGATTATAATAATTAATATAAAGTTAGGAGAAAAATATTATGTTCAAAAANGCCGAATTATTCCCTATGAATACATCNGTAAACGCATCAGGCAATTTAGAGATAAATGGATGTGACGCATTAGATTTAGTAAACCAATTCGGAACTCCNCTATATGTATATGATGAAAATACGATACGCCATATGGCTAGGTCNTTTATNAANGAATTCACAGATTTATANCCAAACACTTCGGTATCTTATGCTTCTAANGCATTCCTAAATAAATATATCGCACAAATTGCTAATGAAGAAAACCTGTGGCTTGATGTTGTATCTGGAGGAGAAGTNGCAGTAGCTCAATCTGCAGGATTCCCAACTTCTAAAATGGATTTCCANGGGAATAATAAAACTCCTGGAGAACTATCGGATGCTATTGATCTGGGAGTTGGCACAATAATAGTAGATGGTTTTCACGAANTAAATTTNTTAAATGAAATAGCNANATCAAAAAATATTACTCAAGGNATATTATTACGTTTATCNCCATCAATAGATGCACATACACATGGNCACACAACTACAGGAATATTAGATGTNAAGTTTGGGTTTTCAATCGAATCNGGAGAAAGTAGTATNGCAATAAAACAAGCTCTTCAGTCTTCAAACCTAGATTTAAGNGGAGTTCATTTCCATCTAGGGTCCCCAATATATGAACTCGANCCATANTCAAAAGCAATTGATAGAGTCTTGGAATATCTATATCCATTCATAAAAGATGAAGGCCTTGATTTACGAGATTTTAGCCCNGGNGGGGGNTTNGCCATAGGNTATGAAAACAACAAATTACCNCCTCCAATTTCAGATTACGCTAAAACTATTACNCAATCNNTAATACAAAAATGNGATTCACTCAATATAAATCACCCTAGATTAATAATTGAACCNGGAAGATCAATTGTAGGNCGTGCAGGGGTAGCCTTATACACAGTTGGAGTTATAAAAAACATACCTTCTGTAAGGACTTATGTTTCACTAGATGGNGGAATGGGAGANAATATCAGACCNGCTCTATATGATTCAAAATATGAAGCTGTTGTAGCCAATAAAATGGATTCACTAAATTTATCTTCCGTTGAAACAGTAACTCTTGCCGGTAAATATTGTGAGTCAGGGGACTTGCTAGTGAAAGACATTAGTTTGCCAAAAATAGCCTCTGGGGATGTTGTTGCAATACCAGCNTCAGGNGCGTATTGCTTTGCCATGTCAAGTAATTACAATATGAATCCTAGACCTGCAATAATAATAATAAGTAATGGTAAACCNAAGCTAATAAGAAAGCGTGAAACTTATGAAGATCTAATGGCTTTGGATGTTATATAACATTAAATACTTGTCAAATTCTAGGTCAAACTTTTAGATGAATTATAAAGAAGCTCCAGCGACATATGCTTTATTGTCAATAATCATATTTATTTGGCTTATTATTGAACTTCTAGGTAGTTCTTCAAATCCTGAAATGTTACGGAATTTTGGAGCCATCAATTATATAGACATTCGAACGGGTCAGTATTGGAGATACTTAAGTGCAATCTTCCTACACATAGGAATAATGCACTTACTAGTAAACTCAATCAGTTTATTCATTTTAGGAAGTTTATTNGAAAAACTTTTAGGTTCGTACAAATTCATCATCATTTACATGCTTAGCGGAATAGGAGGGAGTTCATTTAGCTACGTCATGATATCGCCTTGGGCAGTAGGAGCAGGGGCAAGTGGAGCCATATTTGGATGCNTAGGTGCNCTTGGAGTCTTCTTCTTGTTAAATAAAAATTCTTTAGGCAGAAGTGGNAAAGAAAATTTNAACGCAGTATTAATTATGGCNGTTATAAACTTCGGGTTTGGATTTNCTTTCCCAANNATAGATAATTGGGCTCATTTAGGAGGATTTATATGNGGAGNGNTAACATCTTTNGCNTTATCNCCAAANATCAGNTTATTCCAATATTATGATCCTAATANCTCATCAAACCATACTATTAAGATAAGACAACTTATTCCTATCCCCNTAACAATATTATTAATTTATATACTCACTTGGATCGGAAATAGTAGATTCTAATGGTTATATTTATTTNACTTTTGAAGGTTTTTCAATTAATTGTTGAAGTCTCCTGCAGAAATTAGCTGCTANTGCACCATCAATTGCTTGNTGATCTACTGTTAAGCTTACAGTCATCATCTCTTTAATAACAATTTCATCTTTNACAACNACAGGTTTTTTCTGAGTTCTACCTATACCTAAAATAGCAACTTGCCCTTGGTTCAAAATAGGAGTAAACCCATCAACGGACCCCAGTACAGATATAGTAAATGTGCCTCCGCGCAATTGTTCAGATTTTAATTTNCCATCTCTAGCTTGTTCTGAAAGAGATTTAACTTCTTCAGATATTTCATTTATNGATTTGTTATTTACNTCTTCGATAACAGGAACTATNAGCCCATCATCTAATGCAACTGCCATAGCGATATTAACNTTATCAAAAATAAGTATAGAGTNACTAGTGATCACGCTATTCATANGAGGAACTTTGGAAAGAGCTGCNCCTGAAGCTTTTATGAGAAATGCGGTTAATTCNACNCCAACATCNCTTCTATAAGATTGNGCATCTGTAACATCTACTTCGAAAAAGAATGATAATTGAGCGGAATCTTNTAAACTACGCTTCATATTTTCGGCAATAGCCTTTCTCATTCCTTTAATTTCAATAACTTNGTGTTCTTCTGGCAATCCGGCTGGAATNGATTCTTGAGTATCAGATCCAGATTCAGAAAATGCTCTAACATCAGCTTCTACTACCCTACCTCTTGGNCCAGTTGGANTNACCAAACTTAAATCAACANCTAGTTTAGCTGCTAATTTTCTAGCACCTGGGGTGGAAGGAGTCATTTTAGAATCTTTTGAAACGGANGTTTTTGTATTTGACNTNTTNGGAGAAGNTGAGATGNTTTCTGNAGTNNGTNTNGATTCCTCAATCGGNGGTTNTTCACCTGAATCTAACAAATATCCAATCAAGTCATCAACAAGTACCGTNGAGCCATCAGAAACTAANGTATGNAAAATNCCATTAGCAGCAGCTTCAAGCTCATAATTTAATTTTTCACTCTCAATTTCTAAAAGTACCTCACCNTGATTAACTGAATCACCTTTTGACTTAACAAAAGTGACTATNCCTTCTGTCATAAAATCTCCCAGTTTAGGCATAACTATACGAACTGCCATAAAAAACTCCTATCCTATAGTGTCTAAAGCNGCAGACACAACATTATTTTTATCTGGAACAAACAANGGTTCNAGAGATCTACTGTAAGGAACTGATGTATGAGGAGGAGTCACTCTCTTTGGGGGAGCATCTAAATAATCAAAAGCTTCTTCCGCAATTAAAGCAGANATATCNCCTGCTATACTGCAACGNGGATAATCTTCATCTACTATTACAACNTTTCTAGTTTTACGAACTGAATTTAATATAGCTTCATTNTCCATAGGAGAAAGNGACAAAAGGTCTAGTACTTCAACTGAAAATCCTTGTNNTTCTAATTCTTGAGCAGCTTCCATACAAACTCGTGTGGTGTAGCCTATTCCTATNAAAGTTATATCGTCCCCTTCTTGCTTAATNTCAGATTTNCCTATCTCNACGGTATATTGATCAGANGGAACATGGTCTTCAAATCTCANNCCCATCAATTGTCTATTATGAAAAAACANCACNGGATCATTATCTCTAATAGCAGCTGTCATNAGACCTTTTGCATTGTACGGATTCGAAGGAACCACACATTTCAAACCTGGAAAATGAGTNAAAATTGAGTACANCGTTTCAGAATGTTGAGCNGCGTTTCCTGTACCTGCCCCTATTGCAGTCATAATAGTCATAGGNACTGTTACTTTGCCTCCAAACATATANTGCATTTTTGCAGCATTATTAGTTATCTGGTCTGCACAAACTCCAAAAAAACTAACATACATTAAATCAATAACCGGCCTTAACCCTGTAGCAGCAGCCCCAACTCCAGCNCCCATAAATCCNGTTTCAGATATGGGAGTATCTCTAATNCTATCTCTACCAAAATCATTTACTAGACCTTTTGTTAAACGCATAGGNCCACCCCACGCATCTTGAAAATCTTCTCTTTCNCCNCCNCCACCTATATCTTCACCCATAACAATTACATTNGGATCTCTCTCTAATTCTTGNCTAAGGGCTTCATTAATAGCTTGTATAAACGATATTTGTCTTATTGCTTCTTTTTGTGTCATTTTAAATTCCTATTCTGAGTAAGATACATAAACGTCTTNTAATATTTCGTGNGCCTCTGGAAAAGGNCTNTTTTCAGCAAATTCTGCCGCTTGANTTACTGCNTCTAGNCATTGTTCATCAATTTTGTCCAATTCTTCNTTTGTAGCATATGNGCCATCTACAATATGTTCACGAGCANTTTTTATACANTCTCTATCNATATAATATTTTTGNTCTTCTTCTGACCTGTANCCAAGTGGGTCGTCNGCACCAAAATGNCCCATATAACGATAAGTTTGAGCTTCAATTAAAGTAGGNCCTTCTCCAGCTCGTGCTCTAGCNACCGCTTCTNTACCAACTTCGAACATATCTAAAATAGATTGCCCATCGACTGTAACNCCAGGTATTCCATATCCNTCAGCTCTATTTGATACCGAGCCACCTGCAACAGTGTATTCAAATGGTGTGGACTCTGCATATCTATTATTCTCACATACAAATAAAACAGGTAAAGTCCATATCGCTGCTAAATTCATTGCTTCATGTAAAGCTCCTTGACTAGAAGCACCATCACCAAAAAATACAACACTCACACTATCCGTACCCTTATATTTTGCAGATAAAGCTACACCTGTAGCAACAGGNATGTTTGATCCAACTATCCCATTTGCCCCAAGCATTCCTTTGTCTATATCAGCAATGTGCATGGTGCCACCNTTACCTTTAGATACTCCTGTAGACTTACCAAGTAATTCNGCCATCATTTGATTTATATCTAATCCCTTTGCAATACAATGNTGATGACTTCTATGNGTACCTAAAACATAATCATCATCTCTCAGATGTGCNCAAATACCAGTAGGGACAGCTTCTTGCCCNACAGCTGAATGCATACCTCTTAGNTTNCCAGCATCAGCTTCACGTCTTGATTGTTCTTCAAATCTGCGTATGGTTACCATTTTTTCGTACATCCACAACAAAGATTCTCTGTTAATTTCAGGGTATGGCATATATAACCTCCAGATATTAAAGGATTGCAAATTNATGACATTATATACCAATAATATGATTTTTATGAAATGAAATATAATTAAAATATACTAATTTATACATNATACTGATAAGGAGATAATGTGGGAGTTACAAAAGCAGTAATACCAGTTGCTGGACTTGGGACTNGATTCCTNCCAGCTACTCTTACAATCCCAAAATCTATGATACCTGTATTAGATAAACCTCCTATACATCATTGCGTAAAAGAGGCTTCAAGTGCTGGAATAGACCATGTTGTATTCATAGTATCGAAAGATCAAGAATCAGTTGCGAAATATTTTAAAAAACAACCTACATTAGAAAGAATATTGAAAAGTCGAAATCAGATATCTTTATTAGAATCAATTCAGGAAATATCAAAGCTTGCTGATATAAGTGTCGTAATACAAGAAAAACAATCTGGGTTAGGCGATGCTGTATTAAGGTCTGAAGAAATTATAGGAGATAACCCTTTTGCAGTTTTTTTGCCCGATGACCTTATATTTAGTAACACCTCTACGATAAAATCAATGATTGATATACATAATGAAANAGGCGGAATGGTAATTGCATTAAAACATGTCCTTAAAGAACAAATTCCANATCTAGGAATAGNNNATATAACTAACAANGATAAATTTATTNAAATAAAACAAGTGATTGAAAANCCGGCANTAAAGGATGCTCCGTCAGATTTAGCTATAATTGGTCGNTATNTACTCACGCCTAATATATTTCAGGCTATTAAAGCATCNCCTCATGGAGCTTTAGGAGAAATCCAATTAACAGATGCTATCCAAAAACTCATCTCTTCTGTTCCATGTAATGGATATAAATTTCCAGGAGAACATTTTGACGTAGGTATACCTATGGGGATGCTCAAAGCATCAATATATGAATCATTAAGAAATCGTGAAACATCTTCTGAACTTAAAAAATGGTTGAATGAAATACTCTAACGCCAATAATATAAAATTNCAGCTACTAAGCAAATCCAGGATAATATAACAGATTTCATAACTAAGTCTTTTACAACAATGATTTCNGGNTTCTCTCCTAAGTGTGAATTAATTACAAGATAGAAATATCTTCCCATTCCNGCAATNACTANTGGGACTGTNAGTATCATAGCNTTATTATCCGGTAGATTAGACGCTGANAAGGTATACAAAATATAAAGTANAANNGTAATGNTCATAACNACGGCTAAAATAATAATAGAATTTTTTTTACTCAATTTAGAATATCTTTCCAAAACCAATCTTTGATACAAAAANTTNTNATCATTAGTCCATATTTCTGAAAATCTCTTGGAAACAGCTATAAATAAAGCCCCAAATAACATACACAAACATAACCAAATGGATACAGGCACATCAATTGCTATAGCTCCTGCTACTACCCTTATAACAAATCCTAACGCTATNGAAAAAATATCTAAAAACAATATCTCTTTCAATTTATAGGAATAGAATGCCATCAAAAGAAAATATGCACATACTGCTATTAACAGAATTGGATTAATAATTAATGAAATGGAAAATGAAATAACTATACAAACTATTGAAGAATAAATAGCCACCGATGTAGATAATTCTCCNGAAGCAATNGGNCTTTGTTTTTTANTTGGATGCTTTAGATCATTTTTTTTATCTAAGACATCATTAATAAAATAAATAGCAATAGCAATAAATGTNAATGCTNCAAATGACAATATCGCATTAACAAAAAGGCTAANNACTAAGTCATATTCTNTAAATGTCCATGATTCATTGAATGAGAATAGGACAGGAATAAAAACAACAAGGTTTTTTATCCACTGATTAGGCCGAGAGGTTATCAAGATATTAGAACNCAATAATGCAAACTCCATAATATATGACTATAATTACCAAAATNACCAAATATGATATCTTCACATTATGATGTATTGAAGATATNAAAAATATTAAGTTAGAGGTCAATTATGTCAGGACATTCAAAATGGTCAACTATAAANCATAAAAAGGCAGCAACTGACGCAAAAAGAGGNAAATTGTTTACCAAATTATCNAAAGAAATAATTGTGGCTGCAAAACAAGGTGGAAGTGANCCCGAAATGAATTTCAGGNTACGGATGGCGATACAAATAGCAAAAGATAACAATATGCCAGCNGATAATATCGATAGNGCTNTTAANAAAGGAAGTGGAGAAGGNTCTGAAGCAGACAGTATGTCNGAAATAACTTATGAAGGGTANGGNCCNGGAGGAGTNGGGATTATGCTTCAAACATTAACAGACAATAAAAACAGGACAGTATCAGATATTAGGTCAACCNTAACNCGGGCGGGNGGNAATATGGCTGANTCNGGANCTGTNGCTTGGCAGTTTGANCAAAAGGGAGTAATCATAATCAATGTANCNGAGTCTGAGTCAGAAGAAATAGCTCTTATAGCTATTGAGCAAGGTGCTNTCGATTTTGAAACATATNACGGNACATTACATATCTACACTGAACCAGCTGATTTAGAAGATATTAGATCAATCCTNACTAAAAATGAANTATCAATAAATTCTACTGAATTATCAATGATACCAAGTAACACAATAATGTTAGAAAGTAATAAAGCGTTACAAACTTTAAAATTATTAGATACTTTAGAAGAACTTGAAGACGTCCAAAAAGTATATTCCAATGCTGATTTCCCTGAAGAAGCATTATCAAATTTTGAAGTTGTATAAGTTAAACTAATGCGAGTNTTAGGTTTTGATCCAGGAACTTTAAAAATGGGAGTTGGAGTAGTTGATTCTGAAAGCGGTGACCTTTCGACCCCTTACTATGCATGTTTTACTGCTTCTAAAAATGATCCCATAGAAAATAGGCTTATGACTTTATTCACCCAAATAGACCAATTAATATCAGACGTTCAGCCTGATTCGATTGCAGTAGAAGATCCATTTGTATCAAAAAATGCTAAAACTGCTATCGCAATAGGACAAGCTCAGGCGACTGTCCTGATCGCAGGTTCAAAGCATGGAATACCTATAAGTAAATATGCACCGCAAGAAATTAAAAAATCTATCACAAATTATGGAGGGGCATCAAAAGATCAGGTAGGAGATATGGTCCAAATATTATTAGGGAATATAGATATATCTGGCCCAGATGATATTACTGATGCATTAGCAGTGGCGATATGTCATCATAATAGAATATTTATGGATCAATTTATAATGGAGTAATCATGTCTTATACTTTAGTTTCAAGCGTCAAAGGTCGCATTGAATCCATGACTGATGAATATGTGGATATTTCTGTTTCACTCTTAACCTTAAGAATTATCGCTCCAACGTCTACTTTAGAGAATATAGGTCCAATTGGAACAATTACTTCTTTACTAACATCACTCCAAGTACGTGAAGACAGTTTGACTTTATATGGTTTTCTAACTGAAGATGACAGAGTAACTTTTGAAACTCTAATAGCTATAAATGGGGTTGGTCCTAAATTAGCTATAGCAATCTTATCTAAGTTTTCTGCATCAGCACTTGCAAACTTGGTCCAATCAGGAGACACAAAAACATTCACAACTGTCCCTGGTGTCGGAGGCAGAACTGCTAGCAGAATACTCTTAGAGTTAAAAGGGAAAATGGATCATATATGGACAATTCCTTATGAATCAGGTATTTCAGATGAAGTATTTGAATCATTAACTGCTTTAGGTTATTCAACCCAAGAAGCACAATCAGCAATCTCCGCAATAAAAGATAGCGAATTGTCAACAGAAGAAAAATTGAGACTATCTTTACAATTTCTAACATCTAGATAGGTTAATCGAATTGAATAATGACTACGACACATGGGCAGAGATCTATGATCAAATTTATAGTGACTTAACTGTTGATGTAGATTTNTANAANAGATTAGCATCNCATAGCAAAGATAAAATACTAGAAATAGGATGNGGNACAGGTAGAATTACAATTCCCCTCGCTCAAGCAGGATNCAAAATAANNGGTATTGATTTATCAAAAAACATGATTTCCATATTACGAAATAAAATTAAAGAGTTTGATCTAAATATTTCGTGTTACGAAATGGATATGAAATATTTATCTCTAACTGAACAATTTGGATTAATAATAATTCCATTTAATGGTTTCCAGTCAATGCTGGACATTACCGAACAATACAAAAGTTTAACTTCAATTTATAAACATATGTCCTCTGGAGGAATCTTGGCATTAGATATGTTCAATGCTACAACTGATATGTTTGATCAAGATAAAAAAATATGGTACCAAGTCAAAGAAATATTTGACTCTAATAACAATAAAAACATGTTGATAAACCATTCTTCAAAATACAATCTAAACAATCAAACAATTTGCACTACACTTATGATGGAAGAAATAATAAGCAATAAAATAACAAAAACTACCTATAATGATTTTATACTTAGATTTACAAATAGATATGAATCTGAATATTTATTTAGAAACGTAGGATTTACCATAGAAAACTTATACGGTAACTTCGCACTAGACTCATTCAATGAAACCAGTGAAAAAATGATATGGATATTAAGAAAGTAAGGACATTACATTGCCGGAATTCAAAATAAGCTCAGCTTTTCGCCCAACNGGTGATCAACCTAAAGCTATTGNAGAATTATCCCAAGGAATCCAAAANGGATTAAAGGCACAAACTNTATTAGGAGTAACAGGTAGTGGAAAAACATTCACAATGGCTTGCGTAATAGAAAAAACTCAAAAACCAACTTTAGTGATNGCACACAATAAAACATTAGCAGCTCAACTAGCNACAGAATTCAAAGAATTCTTTCCAGATAATGCAGTGGAATATTTCGTCAGTTATTATGATTATTACCAACCTGAAGCATATTTACCAAGAACAGATACATACATAGAAAAAGATGCTGACATAAATGAGGAATTAGATAAATTAAGACATTCTGCAACAAGATCATTATTAACTAGAAATGATGTATTGATTGTTGCTTCTGTATCTTGCATATTTGGATTAGGGTCTCCTGATGAATATCAAAGTTTTGTTATTGATATAGAAAAAGGAGACACATTTATTCGAAGTTCTCTAATCAGCAAATTAATCGATATGCAATATGAAAGAAATGATTATGATTTAAGCAGAGGNAGATTCAGAGTAAAAGGAGATACTTTAGANATACTTCCCGCTTATGAGGAATTNGGAGTAAGAATTCANTTTTGGGGAGANGAAATAGAANGNATCATATTACTAGANCCCCTAACNGGTGAAATATTGTCAGAAAAAAACTCTATATCTATTTATCCTGCNAAACATTTTGTAACTTCTGAAGAAAAATTAAAATTAGCANTTAAAAATATTAAATTAGAGCTATCAGAACATTTAGATTTTCTTAAGAAAAATAANAAATTNCTTGANGCTCAAAGATTAGAATCAAGAACTAATTATGATCTAGAAATGTTGGANGTTGCNGGATATTGCTCAGGAGTTGAAAATTATTCAAGACATNTATCNCAACGCGAAGCTGGCAGTACCCCACATACTCTAATGGATTATTTACCAGACAATTTCTTATTATTTGTAGACGAATCTCACATGACACTACCACAAGTTAGGGGAATGTATCAGGGGGATAGATCACGGAAAGAAACTTTAGTAGAACACGGATTCCGTCTTCCGTCTGCATTGGACAATAGACCTTTAAATTTCAATGAATTTGAAAGTAGAGTTGAACAAGTTGTATATGTGTCAGCAACACCAAGTGAATATGAAATTAAAAACAGTAGTAACGTCACTGAACAAATTATAAGACCAACAGGATTGTTGGACCCCATCATAGATATAAAACCTGTAAATGGTCAGATAGATGATTTACTGAATGAAATACGATTAAGAATTAATAAAAAAGAAAGATGTTTAGTAACCACTTTAACAAAACGTATGTCTGAAGAATTATCCGATTATCTCAAAGAGTCTGGAATTAAAACTCATTACTTGCATTCTGAAATAGATACACTAGAAAGAAGCGAAATATTAAGAGATTTAAGAAGTGGAATATTCGATGTGATAGTGGGAATAAATTTATTAAGAGAAGGACTTGATTTACCCGAAGTAAGTTTAGTGGCAATAATAGACGCAGATAAAGAAGGGTATTTAAGATCATCTACTTCTTTAATACAAACAATTGGCCGTGCAGCAAGACATGCTAATGGAAAAGTCATTATGTATGCTGACAAAATTACAGGTTCAATGCAATATGCGATCACTGAGACAAATCGTAGAAGAAACCTCCAAGGTAAATATAATAAAGATAACGATATAATCCCTCAAACAATTAAAAAAGATATCCGAGATATCACAGAGAGAATAAAAANTTCTTCAGAAAAAATTANTAACATTGACATATTAAGNGNTGACATTGCAAAAGAAGATTTAAGCAGAATGATAAAAGACTTAGAAAGTCAGATGAAAACATCCTCAAAAAATTTGGAATTTGAAAAGGCTGCTTTGATACGTGATCAGATTATAGAGTTAAGAAAAATCTTAATTAACTAATAGTTTTATATTAATTAAGATAGGTAGTATAATGAAAANANTAAGTAATGACTAAAATATTATGTAAGNCATACCTAACTTGCAAATTCAGTAGAGAGGTAANCTAAAATATGGCTGAACAGATTACTCTNGAAANAGACGACGTNATTGAAGCTTTAAGAGATGTNTATGATCCNGAAATCCCAGTAAATATTGTAGACTTAGGGCTTGTTTATGATGTGGATATAAATAGCACTAATATAGACGTAAAAATGACACTCACATTTGCCGGATGCGGAATGGGTCCTTATATAGCTCAACAAGCTGAATGGAGGCTAGCTGAGATAGAAGGTGTCGAAGATATAAATGTTGAATTAGTGTTTGAGCCTCCTTGGACTCCTGATATGATCACTGAAGAAGGTAAGAGACTTCTAGGATTAGACTAAATCTGAAAGATCCATAAATAATTCTATATGGTAATAAAATGACACAACAAAATCCTGCTCAGGCTCGCGCTAGAATTGAAGCAATGAAACGTCAATTTGAACAAAAAAAACAAATTGACGAATCTTTATCTGGAATAAAGAATAAAATTGGGGTTTACAGCGGGAAAGGCGGGGTTGGTAAAACTACTGTTTCAATAAATCTTGCTACAACCCTAGCTAATCAAGGTGCATCAGTAGGTATTTTAGATATAGATATCGATTGNCCTAATGTCGTAAGAGCTATGAATNTATCACANNAACCGCTTTTAGGGGATGATAAAAAAATGATCCCTCCGGAGAAATTTGGAGTTAGAGTCATGTCAATGGCCTTCTTTCAAGAGAACGAAGACGAAGCAATAATATGGCGTGGCCCAATGATTCATAATGCAATCAATCAAATGCTACAGTCAACAAATTGGGNTACTCTAGATTATCTAATTATAGATTTGCCACCAGGGACATCAGATGCCCCATTGACTATTATGCAAACTTTGACCATGGATGGGTTCATTGTAGTAACNACACCACAAAGNCTAGCTAAAATAGATGCNAAAAGAAGCATAAATATGGTAAAAAAACTACAAGTCAATGTTTTAGGGGTCGTTGAAAACATGTCAGGGGGCATGTTTGGAACAGGAGGAGGAGAAGAAATATCTAAGGAACTAAATATTGATTTTCTAGGCNCTTTNACAATGAAGGCAGATTATCAAGATATGTCTAGNCCNACCGTTTTACTGAGCAATGAAATATTAGATGAGTATAAAATCATTTCTGAAAAAATAACTAATTCACTAGATAATAATTAATTTAAATTTAGTTGATTTACAAAATCTTCTAGATAGTGCAATAAATCTCCCTCAGGCACATTAACTCTACATGCTCTTCTTTCTAAATTAATTAAAGCAGCAAGATCGCCGTCAGCTTGACCATTAAAAAGTTTACCAAAAGTATAATCATTCCTCGGAATTAAAATGTTAGACTGAGTCTCAGTAAAACAAAATTGTATAAAAACTCCTTTATTAGGACCTCCTTTATGCAACTGCCCCGTAGAATGCAAATAAGAAGGAGCATTGTTTACGATACAATAAATCTTTAACTTATTAGATATAGCATTAGATATATCATTCAATATATGAAGTACCTCTGATGATTGATTTAGGTAATTTAGTAAACAAACGTAGTCATTTTGATTAATTGAATCAAAAAATTCAAAAATACAATCACTTGAAGTTATTTGATACTCATTACCAAAAATATCATTGGATTGTGAGTCCTGAATGAATTCATTAGTAAACCTTTTAGAGATTTCAACCTGTGGTTGATTAAAAGGATTAATCTCCATAAGAACTCCTAGGCAAGCTACAGATAGTTGCCATTTCATCATTTCAAATGAAAGTTCTATTTCATCTCTGATAATTAAATCTAAATGAGGGTGAAGGCCCATTGTCACATTTTCTTCAATAGAATCAGTTTCATTATCTTTTAAAAATATAACGATCGAGTCTTCGGTTAAAGATTCAATATTAAAAAGATCTCCTTTTAGCACAGGGATAATACCTTTTCCATTTTTACCAAGGCTTTCTGCTATTAATTGATCTATCCACATTGCAAAAACATGAAGTTTTTTTGAAGTCACAATAACTAATTTATCTTTACCTGATTCAAAAGCATTAAAGATAAATTGAGTGAGTTCAAGAATTTGATTATTTTTACTGTCAGCGGATCGCAAACACGATATCGCTCCTTCAGCGATATTATCTAACGAAACACCTGCAATGTATGCAAGACATGTTCCAAAAGGGCTAAAAACCGAATATCGTCCTACCAAATCTGTATCTGTATTAATTACTGAATAAAANNCTCGCTCTTTAGCAATAATATCTANATTAGAAGCAGATTCAGTTATGGCAATAAATTGGTTACCNGGANATTTTTGNGAAGTATTNATTATTAATTTATTGTAAAAATATTCAAAAAGNGAAAGAGCTTCTATAGTAGTACCAGATTTAGATGCTATTATAAATCCTGTTTTAGATAAATCTAATTTTTTATTTAATTCAATAATGTCATATTCATTTGTGGTATCTGCGTAATAAAAAGTGGGGACCTTATCGGTAGCAAATATTTCCACAAGACATTGTGCTCCTAGTGTACTCCCTCCAGTACCTATCAACACAACATTATCAAAATTTTCAATAAATGTGTTTAAATTTTTACCGTACCATATTTGGTCGTCTGATATTTTTCCAGGAGAATCCAGAAATCCTTTAAAATCGTCAAAGTCAAAATGATTTACTTCAGGTATTGTTAGGTCTTTAGAAATTATTTTTGATAAAACCTGAGTAATCTCTGTTTTATTCTTCATAAATTATAAATTTTCTGAATAAATAGATAATCTTTTTCTTGAGACATTATCTATAAGTTGATCAAATGCATCAGAAAATATTTTGACTCCATCACTTAAAAGATCGTCCATAATTTTAGTCAAATCAATTTCTGAGTTATCTATCAAATTCAAATGACTCAAAGAATCCGAAATATTATTNTCTATAGTATTAGATACAACTCCATGATCCATGAAAGCATCTAAAGTAGCATCTGGTAATGTGTTAACAGTATTTGGACCTATTAATTCTTCAACATAAAAAACATCTCGTATATCTGGATTTTTAACAGCTGTACTTGCCCATAAGGGCCTTTGGACTCTAACCCCTTGAGATGCTAAATCATTGAATTCANCAGAGGAAAAAGATTNTTTAAAATAGTCATATGCAGATATNGCGTTAGCNACTCCAGCAAATCCTTTAGTTATTTTTGATTCAAGATTTAAATCTTCTATGGATTTATCTATTGAAGTATCAACCCTTCCAACAAAAATAGATGCCACTGAGGATACCGATGTAGGATCTCCAGATTTATTTATAAAAGATGAAATTCCAGATAGATATGCCGCTACTACTTCTTTGTATGATTCTAANGAGAAAATCAAGGTAACGTTAACNCTGATACCTTCACCAATAAGATGTTCAATTGCAGGTATTCCTTCTGGTGTTGCAGGAACTTTTATCATTAAATTAGGACGATTTACTTGTTTAAATAAACGTTTAGCCTCCAAGATAGTCCCTTGGGTATCATTAGCTAAATGTGGATTAACTTCTAAAGAAACCAATCCGTCTATTTTGTCAGTNGCTATATATGTATCAAAAAGTAAATCTGCAGCTGATTGGATATCGGATACTGCNAATTCCTCATATATTTCTATGTCTGATTTATTTAATTCAGACATAGCTCTAATATCATTATCATAGATATCACTAGATGAAATAGCTTTCTCAAATATAGCTGGATTAGAAGTAAGCCCTAGAATTCCATTAGCTATTAATTCTTTTAATGAGCCATCATTCAATAGTTCACGACTAAGATTGTCATACCAAATNGATTGGCCCAAAAAACTGAGTTTTAACAATTTATCTGATTTAATCATATTTACCTCAACTAATTAACTCAGGAACTATGATCAGTATATATGCATATACATTGTTGTTAAAAGATAGTTCCCCAACAAATATAAGGAATAATGTTCTATTACATAGTTAATCTTTTATATAATTGCAGTAGCCTTTCAGGAAGATCACTTATATCTTCTAAAATTTCATAACCCATATCAGAGCACATAGTTTTAAGATAGTCATGCCCATTTTTATCGACTGTCAAACAAAAGGAATTAATTCCTAATTTTTTAGCTTCATCAAGCGCCATTCTAGTATCATGTACGGCATATTCTTTTTCAACCCCTTCCCTACTATAACCTCGATCTTGAGGTCTCCCGTCACTAATTAAAAATAATATTTTTGTCTTAGCGTCAACTTGATTTAATTTATACGCTGTATGTCGAATTGCAGGTCCCATTCTTGTAGCATGCAAAGGTGCTAATCTATCAATACGCTTTTTAACTCGATCAGTAAAAGTTTCTTGTAGATCTTTCACCGTATAGTATTCCACATTTTCCCTNCCGTATCCTGAAAATCCATATATACCATAAATNTCTCCAATNGCTTCTAAAGCATTAATAAGTAATACCATAGATTCNTTTTCGACATCAATAATTCTTTTATANGAACGATTCATNTGTTTGCCACGACGATTTCTTAACCAAACCATATACTCAACNGGATCTTCNGGAGCATCCCAATCATTTTGATTATTTTTGCCATCATCAATAGCTTCTGCAGTTGAAGCACTAGTATCTAATAAAAATGCTACTGCAACATCTCTTTGAACTTTGTTTCTACGCCAATAAAATTTCTCGTCGGGAGTTGAACCTGTTTTTATATCAACTATATTTTCAATTACATCGTCGATATCAATATCTTCTCCATCAGTAAGTCTTCTTTCTTTTCGAAACATTTCCGGAACCATCATTTCAAATTGCCGACGAATCCTAGTAACTAAAGTTCCATATTCATGTAAAGTTGAAGAATAATATTTGGCATCNCCTTCTTGCATCATTTTTTGGCGNACNATACACCATCTAGGNTTATAATCATTAGCTCTGAANTCCCACTCATCATAAACAAATGTTTCGGGTTCAGCCGGCTCTAATTCTCCACCATNTTCATCNACATGGGCATAAGGCCCNTGAGCGTTATCAGGAGACATAGGNGGATTNGTTCCNGCCTCTTTCATTAGATTATCAGCAAACATACCCGATGATTCTTGAATTTCTCCTTGAACAGAATCCAAATCAAGCTCAGCGCTATTTTCTAGTAATTCTTGTAGCTCCTCTGAACTCATAGGTTCACCATTTTGATCACTTGCTTGACCTTGCTGCTGCATCCTAAGCTCTGTCATCAATTGAGCCAATTCAGGTTTAAAGTCACCTCTATAATCTACATCATCAACTGAATCATAATCTTCCTCAGTATCAGATCGCAATTCCATATCTGTACCCATACCCACCTGTTTTAACAAATCATCCAATTCTTCAGAATCTTCATATTCATCATCTTCACTCGAAAAATCCATATCTCCCCAGTCGTCAGGAGGAATTTCTTCATTAGGAATAGCTGAAATAATCGAATATATTCTCAAAGTAGCTTCAGAGGAATCTTCAACAATAGCTTCCAGATTTAAAATCTGGTTTAACACCCCAGCAATCTCTTTGCTTTCTTGTGCATATTTAACAGGAAATGGGATTTTTTCACCTGAAGTTAAAGTTAANAGTAACAAAAATTCAACTAGAGCCTCTCGAGCNGGCAACGTTTTAATATNTTCTCTATTTTTAAAAGAATCCATCTGTATTTCAGAATATATTGATCTTATTCCTTTATATTGATCCTTTACGCGAAAATCTAATCTGCCACCCTCTACTACAGTAAATATATCCAACGCCAACTTACGATCTTCAAATAAATCAAAAAATCTTTGAGTATCAGTTAACCAAGTTTTTTCTNGTTCTNGTGANNTCNCCATCTGTANAAGAATCATTTNTTTGAATATCATCATTTTGAGAATAAGCATATTCTAATNTATATTTTTCCANCTTAGATCTTTGATCCTGAAATAAATTAGATGGTTTACAAAAATCAAATATAAAACTGCCAAATTCTAAATGAGCTATTTGATGAGTAGATGCGACTTTAAACCAAGCGAAATTTTTGTCTTTACTAGTATATTTATCTACTATAGAAGGCAAATATACGGTAGAGCCTTCAGTAGTAGCCGTTTCATTAGAAATCCATCCGATATTTTTTTCTACTAAATCGTTNGTCTCAGACAACATTATTTCTGATCCAGCTAAGCCACAACAATACATCTCCATTAGAGATTTAATTTTTTCAAACTCTANCCCACTCGCTAAAGACTCAATTATAGACTCAGANCGTAATGACTCTATTTTNAAAAATGCAANTCCTGCATCTCTATTCTCCAAAAATATATCTAATCCTTCTTTATACCAACTACGGAATTGTGAATCTGATAATTTTTGTAAAACTGATGGAGAAGATTTAATAAATTCNGGAATAACAATAGTAGTGTGAGTTGAANTCATAGGTTCATTTGAAGNTCCNAATACATCATTTTGCATCAGATTATCTGAGATANCTAAAATCATATNCTGTTGTTCTTCATTTATTTGAGCCAAAGAATCTGATATNTGNGACATNATANTTGGAATATTCCTAGCTCCATTTTGNAGCAATTTTTCAGACAATTCCATAAATNTNAATCTTTGAGANNCTTCAANTTTGGGCAAAGAAGNGTATCCTACTTCAAAAAAACTTTTCACTTCTCTCCATGCATTTTTAGAAAGTTCCATTGCAAGAGATAGAAATGCTTCTTTNTCTTCATCCAATAANGGAAAAATTTTCTCCCCCAAAATTAGACATTCAGAGGATAAGTCATAAGAATGNCCTGAAAGTATNTCTANNAATTCNACAAATTTTTCAAGTTCATTAAATGCAAGANCATCTAATAAAACNGGACTATGCTCAAAAAAACTACATGCTAATGCNCTAGATTTCCATGTNCCTTTGTATAAACTGTCTCCTAAATTTGTCCACGATTCTATATGNCTTGTTCTCAATTTNCTCATAGAATNAGGGCTAGATTCAAAATACGAAGCTCCTAAAGTGGANGATTCTTCACATAATTTCAACCCGCAAGACATCCATTTTTGAAAATAATTGTAGGGCATAAAAGATACTACTAAAGGGCTAGCTTTATAAAAGTTAGTGGCGGCTTCCCATGACCTTACAGACTGTGCAGATATTTCTAATCCAACTTTAGCCCATTCCAACAACCTGTCATCTGAAAGAGATTCTGGCATTTTAGATGAAGANTCTANAAAAATATTTAAAACTTGATCNGGATATTTATCAAAATCNGNTTTTAATGGTGACAAAATTTTTGGCAGTTCTGACGACATTATTNCTCCGTACAATCTTGTTTTATTTTTAATACCAAATTACTCATTATTCTTGCTGTGGCTCCAAATATCACATTACCTTCATATGCATATAAGGGTTTAGTCATATAGGCATCATTTTTCATCAACAGAGCTTCAGCCCGATCGCAATCTCCTCTAGCTAAGAGCGAAATAGGTATTTGCAAAACATCTGAAACCTCTGAAGAGTTCGGGACAAATTGAAAAGGCCTTTTCAAAATTCCTACGTATGGTTTGATTAAATATCCAGTACTAGTAGACGTATCAGGTAGTTGATCTATTATGTTAATTTGATCTCTATTAATGTTAACCTCTTCAAAAGTCTCTCTTAATGCTGTTTCTTTCAAATCCTCATCCAAAAAATCCTTAACCCCTCCTGGAAAAGAGATTTCTCCTCCGTGATGCTTAAGATCTTCAGATCGCTTTGTAAGTATAAGATTACCTTCACATAATTCTTTTGTAATTAATACTAAAACTGCTGAAGCTTTAAATTCAGAATTCAACCGATTATTCAAATATTGTATTTATAAGTTCAGTAATACTGTTTTGAACAGCGACATCATCAGTAACCGCCCAATTAACAGATACTTGGCAAGCACGCCTAGCAGGAATTCCTTGAGATATCAATTTACCGGCATAAATCAATAACCTAGTGCTTGCCCCTTCCTCTAAACCATGTTCTTTTAAGTTTCTAACTTTTTCTCCTAATGTAGCTAATTGATCTGCTACATCATCGTCAACTCCAGCTTCATGTTGGATGATTTCTGCTTCTTTATCTCTAGACGGATAATCAAATTCAATAGATATAAATCGCTGCCTGGTACTATGTTTTAAATCTTTCAAAGCACTCTGATACCCAGGGTTATAAGATAAAACTAATAGGAACCCTTCGGCGGCTTCTAATAATTCACCTTTCTTTTCAACAGGTAGAATACGTCTATGGTCTGTTAATGGATGTATTAAAACAGTGGTGTCTTTTCTTGCTTCAACTATCTCATCTAAGTAACATATCCCACCAGCTTTAACAGCTCTAGTCAATGGTCCGTCAAGCCAAACAGTTTGATCTCCTTCCAATAAGTATCTTCCTACTAAATCGCTTGCCGTTAAATCTTCATGACATGCAATAGTAACAAGAGGCATATTCAATCCACCTTCAGTGTCTTTTGTTACTTTAGTTAATTCAACCCCTAACTTATAAGACATATACTCTACAAAACGTGTTTTACCACATCCTGTAGGCCCTTTAAATATCAGTGGAAGTCTTTGATGATAAGCAGCTTCAAAAAGTTCAACTTCATCTGCAAGAGGGACATAATACGGTTCTTCATTTAGGTGGTATTCTTCAATGATATAGCTTTTATACAATGATTGTGTTGATGTCATAATTTATATGTTATCTCCTAATAGTTGTTGATAATTTATCAGCCCAAAGTTCTTTTATTTTTGATGATAGTATCTCTGTATTTCCATTATTTTCTATAACGATATCAGCATATTTATTTCTATCTTTAGAAGGTATCTGTGAATTAATCCTTTTCAAGGACTCCTCTCGAGAAAATCCATTTCTAGTGTTTAGTCTTGAAATAACAGTTTCCATATCTGAGGAAACAACCCAAATTTGATCAAATAAATCTTGCCATCCTGCTTCTATTAATACAGCTGCTTCTACGACCACAACTGGACGCTTTTCATTAGACAAATCAGACATAATTTTTTTTATCTCGTCATATATTAATGGGTGCATAATTGTGTTCAAATTATCCATTTCATGTTTACGCGTAAACACAATAGAGGCAAGTTTCTTTCTATCAATAGTTCCATTGAGATCTAAAATAGTATCTCCAAAATGTGATATGAGATTATCAAATCCAATAGTTCCAGGATTATATAACTCATGGGCAATCAAATCTGCATTAATAACAAAAGCGCCATGATCTTCCAATAATTGAGAAACAAGAGATTTCCCAGTTGCTATTCCGCCTGTAAGACCAACAGTGATCATTAAATTTCCAACTTATTTTGAATCATCACGTAATTGTACAGGAATCAAAAAAGTGCGGTCAAACAATAAATTAATTACAGGATATAATGTCATAGTGTAATTGGAGCAAATATATGACTAAAAATTTCAGAAATATACCAAGTGTTAACAGTGTATTAGAATCAGAAAAGATTCAATCATTATTAAAAATGTATAGTACTGAACTTGTAACTGAATTGATCAGAAAACATCTTAATCAGATCAGAAAAGATATCAGTGAAAAAGATTCTAAAATCAATGCCGACGAAATAATTGAATTTATTTCTAAAACAATAAATGAACGTTGGGATGAATGGCCTAAAAACATATTAAACGGGACAGGGGTAATACTTCACACTAACATAGGAAGAGCTCCATTAAGTTATAATGCCATTCAAGCTGGAATCAGAGCGGCAAATGGGTACACAAACTTAGAAATCGATTTATCTACAGGGAAAAGAGGATCTCGCCAATCAAAAGTTCAGAATTTATTATGTGATCTTACAGGGGCTGAATCTGCAATCATAGTAAATAACAATGCGACTGCTGTAACTTTAGGCCTTGCAGCAATATCAAAAGGTAAAGAAATAATCATATCTCGTTCAGAATCAGTAGAAATAGGTGGGGGATTTCGAATACCAGATGTTTTAGAACAAAGTGGAGCTAGCCTAAAAGAAGTTGGAACAACTAACAAAACATATGCACAGGATTTTAAAAATGCAATTTCTCCCAACACTGGTGCCATCATGTCAATACATGCAAGTAATTTTAAAATTATTGGATTTACCTCAACACCATCTACCAAAGAACTTTCGAAAATAACCCAAAATCACAACATCCCATTACTTCATGACGTTGGGAGTGGCTGCTTGTTAGATTCTAGTCAATTTGGATTAACAAAAGAGCCAATGCCACAAGAAAGTATTGCAGATGGATCTGACATATGTTTTTTTTCAGCTGACAAATTATTAGGCGGTCCTCAGGCAGGAATAATATTAGGCAAAAAGCAATATATAGACAAAATTTCCCAACATCCTTTAGCCAGAGCGTACCGAATAGATAAAATAAACCTTGCAACCTTACATGCAACTCTTTTACATTACATCAAGAATGAAGCTTTAGAGAAAATACCAATATGGCAAATGATAGCTAGTACTGAAGAAAATTTAAAAGAGCGAGCAGAAAAATTTAAAATTCAATTTCCATCTCTAATTGAAATTATTCCCACTATATCAACGATTGGTGGCGGTAGCCTCCCAGGAAGTCAATTGGATTCCTTTGGAATAAAGATTAACTCTAATAATGCATCCAAATTAGCAGATAAACTGAGAAATAATAAAGATTCAATACTCGGCAGAATTGAAAAAGACACATTCATTATAGATCTAAGAACAATCCCATATGATCAAGATGATTTATTGGCTAACGCTCTTAAGGAACTGTAATTTAACATGGATATGTTTGAACATAGCGCTAAAGAAGAATTATCTAAAATAGCTCCTTTAGCGGCTAGGATGAGACCAAAAACATTCGAAGATTTTATCGGTCAAGAAAAAGTAATTGGATCAAATTCAATATTACGCCGAAATTTAAATAATGGAAACGTCCCTTCGATGATATTGTGGGGTCCACCAGGAAGCGGAAAAACTACCTTAGCTAACCTAATATCAAAGTCAAGTAAAATGGCCTTAGAAAATTTAAGTGCCGTGACATCTGGGGTATCCGAAATAAAAGCGTCAATTAAGGAAGCTGAAAATCGTTTAGGAATGAACCGAAAAAGGACAATTTTATTTATAGACGAAATTCACCGCTTGAATAAATCTCAACAAGATGTAGTTTTACCATATGTAGAAAATGGGATCATAACACTAATAGGAGCCACGACGGAAAATCCTTCTTTTGAAGTAATCGCTCCATTGCTATCTAGGTCTCAAGTATTTAAATTAAATCAACTTGATTCAACCAACATAGAAGAATTACTTAAAAAAGCAATTATGGATCCGGACAATGGTTTAGGTAAAAATAAAATATCCTTAGAACCAAAATCTTTAAATCTAATTGCTGAAATGTCTAGCGGTGATGCTCGATGGGCTTATAATGTCTTGGAACTGTGCTTTAATTCAACTTATACCGTAGGGCAAGAAACAAAAATAGATACAGAAACCGTTTATCAGATCATACAAAATAAACAAATTGGATATGACAAAAAAGGTGATCATCACTACGATACCATTTCAGCATTTATTAAATCTATACGACTATCTGATCCCGACGCTGCTATATATTGGTTAGCTCGAATGCTAGATGCTGGGGAAGACCCTATGTTCATTTCCCGAAGAATTATAATATCTGCCTCTGAGGATATTGGTTTAGCCGACCCGGTTGCATTAACCATAGCTGTATCTGCACAGCAGGCATTGCATGTTCTTGGGCTACCAGAAGGTAGAATCCCTTTAGCAGAAGCAACTATATATTTAGCAAAAGCTCCAAAAAGTAATTCTGCATATAAAGCTATTAATTTAGCCTTATCCGAAATTCAATCATCTGGGATGAAACCTGTACCATTACATTTAAGAAATCCTGTCACAAATTTAATGGCAAAAGAAGGGTATGGTAAAGGGTACAAAAACCCACACGAATCCAATCAACCTCTAAACTTAAGTAATATGCCTGACGGACTGAATACTGAAAATTTTTACAAATCAGATCAATAATTAAATTGTATCTGCATACGAATTTACCATTTGAATCGTATAATCAATATCTTCAGCTGATATTCCGTAGTGAGTTGCAAATCGCCACCGATTAGAATTAAGTGATCCGCCTTTAATCCCATGAGATTCCAGAAACAGATTTAATTTTTCTTTATGTTCATTAGTTACATTAAAAAAAACTAAATTTGTTTCAACCAATTTTTGATCAATATCTATAAATTCCAGAGTTTCTAGTCCAGCAGCCAGTTTTATAGCATTATCATGGTCTTCCGTAAGTCGATCTATCATATTGTCTAAAGCAAATATACCTGCGGATGCTAAAATACCTGCTTGTCTCATACCTCCACCAAGCATTTTTCTGATTCTCCTAGCTTTTTGAATAAAAATACTATCACCACAAATTACTGATCCAACCGGACAAGACAATCCTTTAGACAAACAAAACGTTAATGAATCTATCCTTTTTACCATTTTATGAACTGGAACATCTAACTTAATAGCTGCATTAAATATCCGTGCCCCATCAACATGAGTGGGCAAATCATGAGATTGAGCCCAATCAATAATAGGATTCAAATCTTCTGGAGATATAGCAATGCCTCCACAGTTATTATGTGTATTTTCAAAGGTTACTAATGAGGTTATAGGATGATGATAGTTTGTGCTGTCTCTAAAAGATTCTTGCAAATCATCTATATTAAACAATCCTTTTGAATTATTAGGAATAACATAATAAGAGATACCTCCTAATGCAGATGCTCCCCCCGCTTCAGATTTAAATATATGAGACTTATCTCCTACAATAATTTCTCCACCACGATCAACATGAGCTAATATAGATATTAAATTTGCCATAGTTCCGCTTGAAACAAATAAACCGGCTTCTTTACCCGTAATTTCTGCTGCTTTATCTTCTAACTTGTTTACAGACGGATCTTCTCCATAAACGTCATCACCTAATTCTGCAGCAAGAATTGCTTCCAACATTTCTGGAGACGGTTTAGTAACCGTATCGCTTCGGAAATCAACTTCTCGCATTTTAACTCCTAATTCCAAAAATAATTATCAAATTATTATAAAGCACTCGAGTAGCATGTTAAAAATATGATTTTATCCTTGATATAAAATAGTAAACTTAAAATGCTGATTAAGCTATATTAGTAATAAATTAAAAAAATGGAGTGCGCAACTTGACAAAAAATAACGAATATAGAAAAGAAACTGACTCAATGGGAGAATTTCACGTTCCTATTAATGCCTATTATGGAGCCAATACCATGAGAGCTGTGGTGAATTTTCCTATCAGTGATCTAAGATTTTCCAGAGCTTTCATCGAATCAATTGCCCATGTTAAATTAGCTGCAGCAAAGACCAATATGGAATTGGGATTATTGGACAAATCAATTGGAAATGCAATAGTGAAATCTGCTGAAGAAGTTGCCAAAGGTAATTTAGATGATCAATTTGTTGTAGATATATTTCAAACCGGCTCTGGAACATCTACTAATATGAATGCTAACGAGGTCATATCAAATAAAGCTATTGAAATATTAGGCGGAGAAATAGGTTCGAAAATTCCTGTTCATCCCAATGACCATGTCAATTTAGGACAATCTTCAAATGATGTGATCCCAACATCAATTCATGTCGCAGCAGCAAAAAGTATTAATGACTCTCTCATCCCTTCATTAAAAACATTAAAAAAATCTCTCATGAATAAATCATCAGAATTTATGCCTGTGGTTAAAACTGGTAGGACTCATTTACAAGATGCTACTCCAGTCAGATTAGGACAAGAATTTCTCGGATATGCAGGGCAAATAGAACGCAGTATAAACCGTTCTAAAAATGCACTGGCAGAATTATCTGAACTCGCTATAGGAGGAACAGCAGTTGGAACAGGAGTAAATACTCACTCTAAGTTTGCCGATCAAATATGTCAAAAATTATCTGAATCTTTGGGGATTAAATTCTTTGAAACTAATAACCATTTCCAATCTCAAAGTACCTTGGATAATATAGTCTCAGCTAGTGGTAATCTTAAAACAATAGCTATTAGCTTAATGAAAATAGCAAACGACATTAGATGGATGGGGTCGGGGCCACGAGGAGGATTCGGAGAAATAGAATTACCAGAAGTGCAACCAGGGAGTTCTATAATGCCCGGGAAAGTAAATCCGGTAATTCCTGAATCTGTTTGCCAAGTAGCAGCTCATGTCATTGGCAATGATTCAGCAATTGCAGTAGCTGGTCAGTCAGGCAACTTTGAAATAAATGTGATGATGCCTGTAGCTGCTTATAATTTATTACAATCAATTAATATATTAAGTACATCAGCAACAAACTTAACTACTCAATGTATTGATGGTATTAAAGCAACTTCAAAAGGTCCAGATATGGTTGAAAATGGGTTAGCAATTGTGACAACTTTAGTTCCTCATATTGGCTATGATTCATCAGCTAAGATAGCCCACAAAGCTCAAAATACTAATAAAACTATATTAGAAGTAGCCCTAGAAGAAACCGATCTCAGCAAAGAAGAGCTTAAAGATATACTGAACCCTGAAAAAATGACTTGAAATTAATTTTTATTATTTTCAATGATTAATTTATCTAAAACTAATATTTGATCGGATTTATTATCCTCTATTTCACCATCCAATAAGAGTGTTTGGATTTTTCCTAATATATTTCCAATATCTGGACCTGAAATTCCCCTTTCTAATAAATCTTCCCCTGAAATTTTCAATCTTACATGTTTCAATTGATCTAAAAAAATATCTATTTGGTTTGTTATTTCTTTAGGTTTAAATAACTTTGCTACAGCAAGAGTCAGATCAGACAATGGCATCAATGAATAATACAACTCACTACATTTTTCAAACGGCAATTGCTCTAAATGTCTAATATCATGTATAGCTTTTCGTAAATTGTTAGAAAGATTCAAGCGTTTAGAAAAATCAGTTCGATTCTCATCAGATAATATATCAAAAGCTATAGCCAATATCCCATAATCTGAGCATGAAGATATAATTTCTCTATTATCTAACATGACTTTCAAAAAATGTTCAGATAAATATAAATTATCATATATAGATTCAAAAACTCCAAAGTTATCCAATTCTTTGAGTATTTCAACAAAATTATTCTCAGAAAAAATATGTTTTAATTCATTGTGTATCCTGACCCCTGACAATTTTTTAATCACATCCAATTGAATAGAATCACGAGTAGTTTCATCAATTTCAAAGTCTAATCTTCNAGCATATCTAAAGGCTCTAAATACCCTAGTAGGATCATCTNAAAAACTAGTTGGNTATAAAATTTTAATACGACGAGATTTAATATCNTCTAACCCATTGCAAATATCTAAAATATCTCCCCATCTTTCAGGGTTTAANTNGACAGCTAATGTATTAATCGTGAAATCTCTTCTATATATATCTTCATNGATATCGCTAAAAGCAACCTCAGGCAATGNNGCTGNTTCNTAATAAAACTCTGATCTTGTCATTGCNAAATCAATAATTTGATCAAATATTTTTATCTTAGCTGTCTCAAATTTAGAAATAGATAAAACTTCAACATTTTGAGTAGGAATTGAATCAATGAAAGTTTGAACATGAGATTCAATAGAAATATCTATATCCTTTAATTCAGACCCTANCATCAAATCCCTAACAGANCCTCCAATTAAAAAAGCTTTGATATTAAGACGTGANGCACAATCTCCTATAAATGCTAAAGCATCAATTTGATTGTCTTNTAAGATATCNGAAATATGTGAAGAAATATTCATATATATCCCTAAATCTTTATTTATTGAATAATACATTCATATAATATACTTCGAATTAAAAATAACAAATTGCAGTATTGATTAAAAAANTAAACAAAGTAAANAGAGANCCGTAATTATAATGATTGAATCAGTCACATATTGCCAAATTTGTGGATCTAAGTTAGAAAAACATATNTCTNAAACTATCCATCATCCATATTGTAATACTTGTAAAAAAATCTCATATGTAGACCCTAAAGTAGCTACTGTAATAATAATTGAAAANAATTCAACNATTTTATTAGTNAAAAGAGATATTGAACCTAATATTGGTCGTTGGAGTTTTCCCTCTGGATATGTAGACAGGGGGGAAAAAACAGAGATTGCTGCNGCACGTGAAGTAANAGAAGAAACAGGTATTGAGATCAAGGTAAATGGNTTACAAGGAGTTTATTCTGGTAAAGGAGCCGTAATANTAATAGTCTATAAAGCAANAGCATTAAATCCAAAAAGNGGAAATCCAAGAGAAGAGGTACAAGAAATAAAATGGTTTCCAATCAAAGATTTACCAGATTTACCATTNCCCTATGACGATGAAATTATATTTGATTATTTAAATAGTTAGATATCTTTATTTATATCTTCCCAGAGACGTTTAAAAACAGCATACTTATAATCACTTTTATTACTAAATGAAGTAATATCAATCAATTCCCATCCAGTATCACCCATCTTTTTCAACAAAGCCGTTGTATAAGATATAGCTCTTTCATCAGAATCATCAGCTTTCAGTTTAATTACATCATATTCCCAAACAGGTGTCCCTTCAGGTAAATGGAAATCTTCAACATATTGTAACTGNTGCAATTCCTCTTCTGTAACCTCCGCCCAAGAATCTTCAGGTAAATCAGCCTGACACTCATCACACGAAGATNCTGGGCCTAAGGAATACCCNCCACANTCTGGACAAAAAAATATTTTCATTAAACAAATATCTCCTATGGNTCTATTGAAGAAAAATTCATATTGTATAANTGGTGATATAAAGATTTTGATTGCATTAATTCTTCATGATTNCCATCTTCAATAATTGTGCCATTANTTAAGACTATAATTCTATCTGCTCCTCTGACAGTAGACAATCTATGGGCTATTACAATTGCAGTCCTATCTTTTAGNATAGTTTTTAGTGCTTCCTGTACGCGCAATTCAGTATAACTATCAATACTTGAAGTNGCTTCATCTAATATTAAAATTCTAGGGTCAGAAAGAATAGCACGTGCAAAACTTAAAAGTTGTCTTTGNCCTAGGCTTACATTTGATCCTCTTTCTAAAATTACGGTATCGTATCCTTTGTCCATTTTACTTATAAAATCATGAGCTCCTACAGCCTTTGAAGCCTCAATCATACTTTCATCAGTAGCTTGAACGTTATTATATTTTATATTTTCTTTAATTGTTCCTGAAAACAAGAAAGGTTCTTGCAGAACCATACTTATTTGTCGCGACAATGATTCAATTTTTATATCATTCAGACTAATNCCATCAATCAATATATCTCCATTATCTTGATNCAAGTAATAAAATCTAGATAAAATCGATACTAAAGTGGTTTTACCAGCTCCTGTTGGNCCGACAAACGCTACTGTTTCTCCTGAATTAATCTTTAAATTTANATTNTTTAAGACTAAATCTTCTCCATTATAGGAAAAATTAATATTTTTAAATTCAATATCTCCATTAATATTNCCAATATCAACTGATCTACTTGAATCTTCAAAATCAGGCTCTCTGTCTAATAAGTCAAATATTCTAGATCCTGAAGCCATTGATCTTTGTAATTGAGTATATTGCTGAGTTAAATTTCTTATAGGATCAAAAAATCGTTGAATATACATAATAAAACCAACCAATGTTCCAACTTCTAATGTAGAGTCNGAAACCATCATTGATCCAATTAATATTGCTATAGTAATAGCTACAGCAGTTAATATATCTACTCCAGGAATTANCCCGGCAGCCAGTTTAGCTGCCTTAAAATTAGCTTTCCTATGGTTTGAATTCTTGGCACTAAAAATGTCTAGATTCTTAACTTGTCTGTTGAGACTTTGTACTACTTTGACTCCCGATATATTCTCATTGAAAGCTGCATTTACGATAGCTATACGAATTCTAACTTCTATGAAAGCTTTTTTTGCATATTTTTGCCAAGCAATCATTAATATAANCAATAATGGCAGNACGATAAGTGTCACAAGAGCAAGTTTATAGTTAAGTAGAAACAATGCGANAATAATACCTACTAAGCTCAAAAGCTCTCCAAGGCTCATAACAACTAAGGATGAAAATTCTTGTAGCTGACTAACATCTCCCTGTACCCTAGACATTAATCTCCCCACTTCTGTTGAATCAAAATATTTCATTGATTGTTTTTGAACATGTGAAAATAAATTCCCTCTCAGTTTCCACAATACTCCTTGCCCTACCTGNTGCATTGTTGTNTGNTGAATATAGTTACTCCCCCAATTTATNAAAGTNAGNAATAANAATAATCCAAATACATAATTCAATCCTTTAATATCTTTAGGAATCACGTAATCATTTATTGCCCATGCAATTATCCAAGGAACAGCAACTAATGTAGTTGTATAAACTAACATTGCAAGTATTGATATTAATAACAGTTTTTTAAAAGGCTTAACGTATGGAAATAATCTTAAAATTACTCTCTGGTCGTATGCTTTACCAAATACTTCTTCATCAGAATGCCCGCGCGAGGCAGCATGTCCCCCCATTCCAAAGTTATTCATACTAAACCATCTTTAGNAATATCAATTTCTTTAAAAAAATCTTCTTGTGGTTTAAGCTGCAAATTATATATATTCTTATAAATACCAGATTTAGATATAAGTTCTTTATGAGTACCTTCATNTACTATATTACCTTTGTCCATAACTAATATACGATCAGCCTGATGAACAGTGCTTAACCGATTAGCAATAACAAATGTGGTGCGATCTTNCATTATAGAATTCANTGCATTTTTTATCTTGTNTTCTGTNNCAGAATCAACATTTGACGTAGAATCATCTAATATTAGTATTGGTGGATTCATTAGAANTACACGAGCAATAGCCATACGTTGCCTTTGTCCGCCCGATAGNGTAGAACCTCTTTCCCCAATGTATGTGTCATAGCCATTTTCTAACGAATCAATGAATTCATCTAGCATAGCAACTGAGGCAGCATTTTTTATATCTTCAAGGTTAGNATTNGTTAATCCNTAAGATATATTTTCCNTTAAGGTATCTGTAAACAAAAAAACATCTTGATGAATTATCCCAATATTATTTCTCAAGGATTCTAAAGAAAAATCCTTAATATNTGTATTGTCGATTAGGATCCTGCCCGAATTTACATCATAAAATCTAGGCAAAAGATTCATCAATGTAGATTTACCGCTGCCAGGAGATCCTAATAACGCTATCGTCTCTCCATGCTTCACATTAAGAGTGAAATTTTCTAAAACATTATTTCCTTTTTGATATGCAAACGAAATATTTTCAAAATATACATCCCCTTTTACCTTGGACATAATAACAGGGCTTAAAGTGTCTTGAACATTAGATTTGGAATCCAATATTTCAAACAACCTCTCTCCTGCTGAAGCGGCTCTTGCATAAGAATTAACAACCCAGCCAGCCATTCTGACAGGCATAGCAAGTATTTGTAAATAGAAAATGAATTGTGCTAATTCTCCCGGAGTTAAATCACCTTGAATAGCTAGTCTTCCTCCAAAAAACAATACTAGTGAAATAGCTATAAGAAATGTAAATAACATAAATGATAAACTGGATGACCTTAACTGTTCAGCTCTAACAAAAACTTTTGCAACATCTAAACTCTTTGAGTCAAATTTATTTTCTTCATAATTTTGAGCTCCAAAAGCTTTAACAACTCTAATACCAGAAAAATTCTCATTCATGACAATGCTTAAATCTGCCATTTTTTCTTGAACAATCAAATATAGACTTCGCATTTTTAATCTAATTTTAGCTGTATAAATAGCAACAACTGGCATAAAGGTTGCACCTATTAAACCTAATTGCCAATTAAGATTTATTAATATAATCGCCACAATAATAAATAGAGAAACAAAATAGGCTGACCTAACTAGTCCCATATTTATAAACATCCTAATATTTTCAATATCGGTTATGGCTCGAGACATCAAATTACCCGTATGGTATCTATCGTGGAAATCAAAACCTTGATACTGGATGTGATCATAAAATTGATTCCTTAAATCGTAGGATACATCCTGGGAAAGGGCTTCAGCCATGTAGGTTTGGAAAAATGATGATATTCCTCTTATAATACTCAGTCCTAATATTATTCCAGCGGATATATATATATATCCATAGTCTGAAGAATCGGATACTAAATTATCTACAACTTTATCTATAACATTACCGAATATCATTGGAAGAACTACATAAGAAGCAACTGCTCCGGCAGTGCACAAATATGCCAAAATCAATCTTTCTTTATGAACAAGTGCAATTTTTATTATGCGAAATATATAAATCATTTATGCTTTAATAATAACTTAATCATTTAAAAAAAATAACATGACAAATACAAATCTATTATTTATATGTCGAGAGCTTAAGAAAAGTGACATTGAACAGGTATCAATAATTGAAGAGGATGCATTTCCTGAATTATTTCCTCAAACACAATTTGAAAAAGAATTACAAAGAAGCCAATCTACAATTTTAGTAAGTAAACTAAATGAATTAAACTCTAAATCGAGCAAATTGATGCCCTCTTCAAAAAATCTATATTATAAACAAGGTAAAACTGGGTGGAAAAAAGGAGATGATTTTCTGACTGGTTTTTTAACTTACTGGGAATTATTTGACGAAATACACATTATGGCAATTGGAGTCAGACGAGAATATACAAAGCTCAAGATAGCAAGTTTGTTACTGACCGAATGCATTAATAAAATCATTAAGAAATCCTTCAACAAAATAACTCTAGAAGTCAGAAAGTCAAATATCCCAGCTATAGGTTTGTATACAAATTTTGGATTTGAAATAGTTGGTGAAAGAAAAAAATTCTACCCAGACAATCACGAAAATGCATTAATTATGTCTTTATCTCCTATCCTATCTGAAGAGTACAAATATAAAATTAAAGAAATCCAAAAAACAATTGAATCAAAATCAAATTCTTTATTTTTAGATTAATGACAGTCAAGAACAACGCAAAATCTTTGCTTCAATTTCCGTGTACATGATACAATTCTTTAGCTTTTTTGAGTTTTTTGTTGTGTAAATTTATTAGAGCGAATATTTTAAATTAGTTTTGAATAAGACAGGAAGGCGAGATTATATGGTTCAGGAAACCGTCAAATCTTCATCAGAAGATGATTTAAAAGAAAATTATGAAATAAATATCAGGTCTCTATTAGAGGCAGGAGTTCATTTTGGTCACCAGAAAAGAATGTGGAACCCTAAAATGGATGAATTCATATTTGCTCACAGAAATGGCATTCATATTATTGATCTTGAACAAACCTTAGATAGGGTAAAAGAAGCTGCAGAAATAATATCAGACATATCTTTCAAAAATAAAAAAATATTATTTGTAGGTACCAAAAAACAAGCCCAAAGTACCATAATAGAAGAAGCTGAAAGATGCAATTCCCCGTATATATCAAATAGATGGCTAGGGGGAACCCTAACTAATTTCCAAACTATTCAATCCAGAATAGAGCATTTAATAGAATTAGAAAACAAACGCGATGCCGGTGAATTTGAATCACTTAGTAAAAAAGAATCCTTAAAATATGATGAAGAAATAGATCGTCTTAATAAAAATCTTGTCGGTATTAAAAATATGACAGAAATCCCAGGTGCTTTATTTGTTATTGATATTGGAAAAGAAGAAATAGCTATAGCTGAAGCTCAGAGAGTTGGCATTCCAGTTATCGCTTTAGTTGACACAAACTGTAATCCACAACTAATAGACTATCCAATCCCAGGAAATGATGATGCAATAAGAGGCATAAAACTTATATCAAGATATATGTCAGACTCTATTATAAAAGGTCATCTCAAAAGAACTTCTAGTCAAGGAGAACCCGAAGATGAATCTGAAAGTTCTCCAACCCGAATGGTAACTTACTCAACTGTAAGCATGGATGAATCAGAAGCTGATTCAGTAAAGAAAACTGAAGACACAAAAGCTGATGCAGTAGAGGAAAATACTGAACCTGAAGAGTCAAAAGAATAGACTTATTAATAATTGATTGTATAACAAGTAAAAAATAAATAGGATGATGAAGTGGCATCAAATACAGAATTAATAAAACAACTAAGAGAAAGAACTAGTGCAGGAGTTATGGATTGTAAAAATGCATTAGAAGAATGTAACGATGATATCGACAAAGCTGAGAATCTGTTATTAGAAAAAGGTATAGCATCAGCATCCAAAAAAATAGGAAGAGATACCAATCAAGGGATTATAGAAACATATATCCATAGCGGTGGAAGAATAGGATCGATAGTAGAGATTAATTGCGAAACAGATTTCGTTGCAAGGACGGATGAATTCAAAAATCTATCCCATGATATTGCTATGCAAATAGCTGCTATGGCCCCTAAAGCTGTAAGTCCTGAAATTGATCAGGAAGCAAACTTGAATAAAGATGAATTCTTACTTAATCAACCATTCATAAAAGATCCTTCAAAAACAATCCAAGACTTAATTAATGAAAATGTTGGAAAACTCGGGGAAAATATTAAAATTCGTCGTTTTGAAAGATTTTCATTAGGCGAATAAACCATCATGAAAGAAGTACGATACAAAAGGGTACTTTTAAAACTTAGTGGTGAATCATTAAAAGGTGATAAGAGTCATGGTGTAGATCCAAAAGCTTTAGATTATATGGCTCAAGAAATAAAATCTATTACAGAATTAGGTGTAGAACTTGGCATCGTTGTAGGCGGTGGCAATATATGGAGAGGTTCAGAGGCTGAATTAGAAGGAATGGATCGCGCAACAGCTGACTACGCCGGTATGCTAGCAACAGTTATTAGTGCAGTAGCCTTACAAGAATCTTTAGAAAGTAAACATAAATTAGATACTCGAACTATGAGTTCAATGAACATCCAAGCTGTTGCAGAACCTTATATTCGCAGAAGAGCAATAAGACATTTAGAAAAGAAAAGAGTAGTTTTATTTGCTGCTGGTACAGGAAATCCATTTGTAACAACAGATACAGGAGCAGCACTTCGAGCATTAGAAACAGATTCCGAAATATTATTAATGGCAAAAAACGATGTTGATGGTGTTTATGATAAAGATCCAAACAACAATCCCGAAGCTTCAAAATATGAGCATATAACTTACTTACATGCTATAGAAAAAAGACTCCGAGTAATGGACAGTACCGCATTGTCATTGTGTATGGAGCATAGCATCCCTATTGTAGTATTTGATTTATTCAAATCAGGGAATCTTTCTAAAATAGTCAGAGGAGAAAATATAGGAACTCTGGTTTCGGAAAAAGACATAATTTAGATATTCATAAAACTTTGGAGTGAGACATGACATCAATAGATGAAACTTTAAAAAGCACTACGAATAGAATGGACAAAAGCGTTGATGCATTAAAAAGAGAACTAAGTAGCGTCAGAACAGGTAGAGCCTCATCAGGACTTGTCGAGAATATTAAAGTAGAGTGCTACGGCACTACAACTCCTCTAAACCAACTATCATCTATTAATATTCCCGAAGCTAGAACTATATTGATAGAGCCTTGGGACAAAAGTATATTAGAAGACATTGAAAAAAGTATTCTCAAATCAGATATAGGTTTAAACCCAACTAATGATGGAACCTTAATTCGAATAAACATCCCCCCATTAACTGAAGAACGGCGAAAAGAAATGGTTAAACTTGTAGGGAATATAGTTGAACAATCCTATGTTGCTATACGGAATATACGTAGAGACAGTCTGGAAACTTTTAGAACTTTAGAAAAAAAGAAGGAAATTTCTCAAGATGAAAGTAGAAAAGCTCAAGAAGAGTTGCAAAAACTTACAGAGTATAAATCTAAATCAATAGATGATATAAAAGTACAAAAAGAAACAGATGTCATGGAAATATAATCTGAATTATGAGTTATATTACTAGTCATGAACTCAAATATACCTAATCATGTAGCTATAATAATGGACGGAAATGGCCGATGGGCCAGTATGCGTGATCTTGAAAGAAGTGAAGGTCATAAAAAAGGTACAGAAAACCTTCCGAAAATAGTGGAAAGTTTTAAAGAATCGGGTGTCAGATATTTGACGTTGTACGCATTTTCTACAGAAAATTGGACTCGCCCTCAAAGAGAAGTTTCAGCATTAATGAATCTACTCTTGGAATCTATAGGGTCACAATTAGAGCATCTTCATAAAAATAATATCAAAATAATCCATCTAGGTGACAAGGTTGGATTATCAGTAAAAATTCAAAAAGCAATTGCAAAAGCCGAAAAAATCACAAAAAATAATACCGATTTAACTTTATCAATAGCATTCAATTATGGAGGACGGAACGAATTAATAGGCGTTATCAAACAAATTATTAAGGAAAATATTGAACCCGATAATATAAATGAGCAAGTAATATCTGAAAGATTATATTCGAAAAGCATTCCTGATCCTGATTTGGTAATAAGAACAGCAGGAGAAATAAGAACAAGCAATTTTCTAATATGGCAATCAGCCTACTCTGAATACTATTTCACTGACGTATTATGGCCAGATTTTAATAAAGAACACATCGCCGAAGCTTTGGAAGAATATTCAAAAAGACGTAGGAAATACGGCTCATCTTAACAAGACAAGTGCTAAAGATGTATTATCAAGGACAATATAAATAAGTTAGGTATAAAATTGTCATCATATGATTATCGCTAGGGTAATAAGTTCCATATTCGTACTACCATCCGTGATTCTTATTACGTGGATTGGAGGAATATATTTTGCTTTATTAATTGGAATATCATCTGCAATAGCTGCATATGAATTGTCCAAAATGCTAAAGGCTCGACAATTACCAGCTTACCCTTTAATATCTGGAATATTATCTATAGCCTTCATGTGTTATCCATACATATTATCAACTGAAGGGAATGTCTCTATACTCATTAGCGGTGCATTAATATCCATAGGTATATTTAGTGGATCATATTTAATAGTGTCGCATCGGATATATATTCCGCTTATTGAAAAAATATTATGCTTAATAACACCTCCTATGTTCACAGCAGGTTTACTCAGTCATGCAATATTTATTCGAAATGACACGAATGGGTTAAATTGGATTCTAATTTTAATTGTAATAATTTCCATGAATGATAGTGCCGCTTTTGCCTTTGGAAAACTCATAGGTAAGATCCCTTTCTTTCCTAAAATAAGTCCTAATAAAACACTTGAAGGATCTCTGTCTGGAGTATTTTTAGGTGTTCTAGGAGGGTTAACTTACAGATTTATAACAGAAGAACCAGATATAACTATAGTGATGACATTATCATTGACAATTTTTATGACAGTATTTGGTCAAATGGGGGACTTATTTGAGTCTGGAATTAAGCGTGTGTCTGGAATTAAAGATTCTGGGAATATAATACCTGGTCATGGGGGAGTAATGGACAGAATAGATTCATTTGTTTTCACTATTCCAGTCTTGTATTATTTTATACAATGGACAGCTATTTGAAAGGTATATCTATTCTAGGTTCTACTGGATCTGTCGGGACTCAAACACTCGATGTCATAGAAACACACTCTGAAAAATTTCAAATCATAGGGCTTTCAGCAAATAAAAATCATTCTGAATTGTTAAGTCAAATAAGAAAATATTCCCCTAAATATGTTTCTTATTCCGGAATATCTAATCAATTAGAAACGATCTGCAAAGACAATCAAGTTAACCGCAAAAATTTCTCTGAAATATCTGAATCTCATGAAACTGATTTATTAGTGGTTGCAACAACAGGGTCTATTGCCTTAGAGCCAACATTCAAAGCAATAAGCTTAGGTAAAGATATTGCGGTAGCAAACAAAGAAATAATTATCATGGCTGGAGAAAAATTAATATCTCATGCACATTCGAATAATGTAGAACTCATGCCTTTAGATAGTGAACCAAGTGCAATATGGCAATGTTTAGTAGGAGAAAATCATTTATCAATCAATAAAATAATCATTACAGCATCAGGGGGTTCATTTCGAGATATTCCAATTGAAAAACTTCCTAATGTGACAGCTCAAGAGTCATTAAATCATCCAACATGGAAAATGGGCGCAAAAATTACAGTTGATTCAGCAACGATGATGAATAAAGCTTTTGAAGTTATAGAAGCCAAGTGGCTTTTTGGAATTGACTGGGACTCAATCGAAGTAATATTACATCCAGAAAGTTTAATCCACTCATTAGTAGAATTTTCTGACGGATCAACTAAAGCTCAAATAAGCCCTCCTGATATGAGATTGCCTATACAATATGCTTTATTGCATCCACAAAGAATACAAAATCATAACCTCAAAAGGTTTGATCCAACAAAATTTAAAAATATTACTTTCGAAGAGATTGATAAAACCAGATACCCTTGTTTTGATATGGCACTATCTTATGCAAAAAAGGGTGGCACATGGCCATCCGCATTATGTGGAGCAGATGAAGGAGCAGTGGATGCTTTCCTATCAGGTAAAATAAAATTTGTGGAAATATCAGAACTTATTGAACAATCAATAAGTTCTCACAAGAATATTGAACTACCGGATATAAAAGATCTTATAGAATCTTATGAATGGGGACAAAAGCAAGTTGAAAAATCTTTATAAAGGCAAATCATGTTAAGTCTACCAAGTTGGCTATTTGTAATACCGATACTGGCATCTTTAGTACTAGTTCACGAACTTGGTCATTTCCTAACAGCGAAACTTTTTAATATTAAAGTCACAGAATTCGGATTTGGATTCCCTCCTAAAATATGGGGATACAAAAAAGGTGAAACAGAATATACCTTGAACCTAATCCCTATTGGAGGATTCGTAAAAATGGTTGGGGAAGAAGACCCAACAGACTCAAGGAGTTTTGCCGCGCAAAGTATACCCAAAAGATTAATTGTATTAGCTGCTGGACCATTAATGAATTTACTAACAGCAATAGCAATATTTTTCATATTATTGATAACTCCACATCAAGAATATGAAGGAACAATAACGATAACAAATGTAGCTCCAAATTCTCCTGCAATGAGCGCCGGGTTACAACCTGGAGACAACATAATTGCAATAAATAACAATTCTATAGGTACTACAGAAGAATTAATTGAGCAGATACAAAAAAACAAATCTCAGGAAACCACACTCAACATTCAAAGAAATTTAATGATTGGCAATGTAAAAGCTTCTCCTGAATTTTCTCATAATACAACTGTAACTCTTACACCCAGATCTAACCCTCCAAAATTAAAAGTGGTGGAGCAGGTATATGATCCAAATAATGAAATAAGCTTAACAGATGCTAAATCCTATAATTCTAACTTAGAGATTGGCGATACTATGACACAGGGATCTATGGGGATAATAATTGGACTAAGTAATCCGAGGATAGTAGAGAAAAAGTTAAATATAATTGAGGCGATACCAGAGTCTTTCAATCAGCTCTTTAATGTCTTAACCTTAACTTATTCTGGACTAACAAATTGGTCTCAAAACGGTGACGATCCTGGATTCACAGGACCCATAGGAATAGCACAAATAACTGGCGAAGTGGCAGAAATTGGATTAAGTCCTTTATTTCAACTAACCGCTCTAATAAGTATAAGTTTAGGCATATTGAATTTACTCCCAATCCCTGCATTAGATGGAGGTAGGCTAGCATTCATCGCTATTGAGGCTGTACGTGGAGGGAAAAGAGTATCTCCGCGAATTGAAGGGATTATACATATGGCAGGATTCATAATATTGATATCATTAATTGTGTTGATGAGTTATTTTGATTTAGCAAGAATACTAACAGGGGAAAGTATCATTAACTAAGGACTGTAATGAAGCGTAGAATCACTCAACCAGTATATGTAGGAGATGTTCAGATTGGAGGAAATTCCCCAATCTCAATTCAATCTATGACAAAAACAGATACTAGAGACGTGAAATCTACTGTAAAACAGATAAAAGAATTAGAGGAAGCGGGTTGTGACATCATCAGATGTGCTGTCCCTGACAAAGAAGCTGCTATAGCATTAAAAGATATTAAATCTAAGATTAAAATCCCTCTGATTGCAGATATACATTTCCATTATCAATTAGCTCTTGAAGCTTTAAAAAGTGGCGTAGACTGTCTAAGATTAAATCCAGGTAATATAAGAGATAAAGAAAAAGTATCTGAAATAGTAAATGAGGCAAAAAAATTGAAGGTTCCAATCAGAATTGGAGTTAATTTTGGGAGTTTGCCCCCTGTAGGTAAAATAGGTGTAACGAGAGGTATATCAAGGCATAATGACGGAGTTAATTTACTAGAGAAAGGATTAGGACAAGAAGAAAAAGATTATTCTGTAGTTGATCATATGGTAGCAACAGGATTGTGGGAAATAAGAATACTTGAAGATCTTGATTTTGATATGATCAAAATTTCTCTCAAAGCCTTTGATCTTGATACTACGATTGAAGCATACAGAAAGATGGCAAAACTAGTTCCTTATCCTCTTCACTTAGGAATAACAGAGGCAGGTACTGCAAAATCCGGTAGTATTAGAAGTTCAATTGGAATAGGATCACTATTATATGACGGTATTGGCGACACAATCCGAGTAAGTTTAAGTGATAATCCGATAAAGGAAGTTGAGACGGGAATAGAAATTTTAAAATCTCTTAACTTGAAGGTTTCTGGCCCTACATTAATTGCATGTCCTAGTTGTGGGAGAGCAGATGTAGATGTAAGGAAATTAGCAAATGACGTAGATGATTTAATTAGAAAAATCAAAACTCCCATAAAAATTGCTGTTATGGGATGTGAAGTAAATGGTCCTGGAGAAGCAAAGGATGCTGATATAGGAATAGCTGCCGGAGTAGGTAAAGCGATTATATTTCGCAAAGGGAAAAAAACTAAGATAGTTAATGAAAATGACATGCTTCAAGAATTAATGAATGAAATAAAACAATTTGAAACCGAAAGTATCGTTGTTGGAGATGAAATTACATGAGAATTTCCAGACTATTCAACGGAACACTCAGAAACCCTCCAGGGGAAGCTGAAACAATCAGTCATAAATTATTGCTACAATCAGGAATGATTCAGCAAGTATCATCTGGAGTATATAGCTATCTACCATTAGGATGGAAATCTTTAAAAAAGATAGAAACTATTATTAGAGATGAAATGGATAAAGCTAATTCTCAAGAAATCAAACTTGGGATTTTGCAACCTAGAGATTTATGGCAACAATCTGGAAGAGATGAAGTCTATGGTCCTGATATGCTTAGACTAAGAGATCGGAAAGAACGTGACCTAGTTCTACCTCCAACAAATGAAGAATTAGTCACTTTAACTGTTAAAAACATAGTCCAAAGTTATAGAGATATGCCAATATCTATATATCAGATTCAAACTAAATTTAGGGATGAGCCAAGGCCGCGAGCAGGATTAATTCGAGTCAGAGAGTTCGATATGATGGATGCTTATACATTTGACATAGATGAAGAGGGATTAGATCAAAATTATAATCTAATGATAAATGCCTTTCAAAATTCTTTTGATAGATGTGGACTAGATACCGTTTTAGTAGATGCCGACAGTGGGGCTATAGGTGGAAAGGATTCAAAAGAATTCATACTAGTATCTCCGTCAGGCGAAGACACAATTATATTATGCGACAATTGTGACTATGCAGCCAACGATGAAAAAGCAACTTTTAACAAATATGCCAAAGTAGTAGAAACTTCATTGAGTTTGGAAAAGATTAAAACACCTAATATGAAGACCATAGAATCTTTATCATCAAACCTTGATACTAAAAAATCTGAAATACTAAAAACGGTATTTTACATGTCTGATAATGAATTAATACTTGTGGCTACAAGAGGAGATTTAGATATAAGTGAGGTTAAGCTTAAAAATTATCTCAAGTGTAATGAATTAAGAATAGCAAATTCGGATGAAGTTACATCTAAAGGATTCATTCCAGGATTTGCTTCTCCTATTAATATCGGATCGAAAAAAATACAAGTTATATGTGATGACTCCTTAAAATTTACAAACGATTTGATTGCCGGAGCTAATGAAAATGATTATCACTTCAAAAATGTTCGGTACATAAGAGACTTTACAGGTAACAGCGAGGTAGATGTAGCAATGGCCAAAGAAGGATTTGCTTGTACTAAATGCACAGGGACTCTTCAAACTCAAAAAGGGATTGAAATTGGACATGTTTTTAAATTAGGCACAAGCTACTCTGAATCTCTAAAAGCTACATATTCAGACTCTACTGGCAAGCCAAACCTATTAGTTATGGGATGTTATGGTATTGGAATCGGCAGAATATTAGCAGGAGCCATTGAACAAAAATCTAATGATACCCAAATGGTTTTACCTAAAAATATTGCTCCTTATGAAGTACTAATATTAGGATTAAATTCAGACAATAATGATGTACGTACTGCAGCCAATGACTTATATGAAATTTTATTAGGCAATGATATTGATGTTGCATACGATGATCGAGATGAAACTCCTGGGGTTAAATTTCATGATGCCGAATTAATGGGAATACCAATTCAAATTATTGTAAGTTCTAGAAATCTTAAAAATGACTCTTTTGAAATTAAAATCAATAATCGGAGCGAAAGTACAATAGTAAAAACATCAGAAATAATATCTGAAACAATGAAAATTATAGCAAGTATAGATTAATATGAATTCAAAAAACATTAAATGCCCAGTTGTTCTCAGTTTTGATATAGATGGTACTAGTGGATTAATAAATATGGATCCACGTACAAAAAATTTCCCCAGTCTAATGTCAATGAGAGAATATGGTCCTAACATCGCAATGCCTAGAATTTTAAAAATTCTTAAAAAGCATGATATAAAATCTTCATTCTACATACCAGGATTTATAGCAGACACTCATCCAGAACTAGTAAAAAACATTTTTTATGAAGGTCACGAAATAGGTCATCATGGATATATGCATGAACCTCCAGCAACATTAACTAAACAAGAAGAAATAGATGTCATTGATAAAGGAATAGAAAGTATAGAAAGAATTACATCTCAAATACCTTTAGGGTATCGTTCACCTAGTTGGGAACTTAGCAAATATTCTATTGATATATTAGTCAATAAGGGATTCGTATATGATTCTAGTTTAATGGGTGACGACAGGCCTTACTACATACAATCAGGAAAAAATAAATTAATTGAAATACCAATACATTGGGAACTAGATGATCATCCTTATTTTAATCACACTCCGTATCTAAATCAAAGAAATGTAATATCTAATCCGATGAGTGTTCTTGAATCTTGGCAATTAGCTTTTGAAGGAATATTTGAATATCAAGGATCATTCATACTAACTTTACATCCTTGGATTATTGGACGCCCTGGGAGACTTAAAATGCTAGAAAAATTGATTTTATATATAAAAAAATTCGACGGAGCAGAATTTATTACTGCTCTAAATCTTGCTAAACTATTTGACTCTCAAATAGTTTCAAATTAATATCATTTTTGAAACTAACCTTTAGGAGTTGACATGCCATTACCAGAGAGAATGAATTTCGGTATTTTCATGGCCCCTTTCCATCATATGAATGATAATCCAACTTTAGCAATTGAAAGAGACTTAGAAATCATTCAATGGCTAGATCACTTAGGATTTGATCAGGCATGGATAGGAGAACATCATAGTGTTGGATGGGAAACTATAGCCTCTCCAGAAATATTTATAGGTGTTGCAGCAGAAAGGACAAAACATATAAAACTAGGGACAGGAGTCGTTAGTTTGCCCTACCATCACCCTTTAATGGTTGCAAATAGAATGATTTTACTAGATCACTTAACAAAAGGAAGGGTCTTATTAGGAGTTGGGCCAGGAGCTTTGCAAACTGACGCGCATCAACTCGGAATAGATCCTGATAAACAAAGACCTAGAATGAATGAGTCGCTTGGAATAATTAAAAGATTATTCACAGAAACTAAACCTATAACTTATAAATCTGAGTGGTTCGAACTGAACGAGGCTATGTCACAGCTGAGACCTTACACAAAACCTCATATGCCTATGTATGTTGCGTCAGTTCAATCTCCTACTGGAATGCTCGCAGCAGGAAAATATGGATTGGGAGTACTATCACTTACCGTACCTAGACAAGGTAGCCAAGAGCAAACAAACTTGAAAGAGTTCTGGAAAGTTGGAGAGGAATCAGCTAAAGAACATGGGAACAAAATGGATAGATCAAAATGGAATATAGTAGTTCCTGTACATCTTGCTGAAAGCAAGAAAGAAGCAATGAATCAAGTAAGAGAAAAATCTGCAGAATATGACTACGATTATTTTCATAAAGCATTAGGTAGGCCATGGGATTTTGATGGTCCAAGAGATAAAATTGTAGATCATCATGTTAATAATGGAACATGGGTAGTAGGGACTCCAGATGATTTAATTGAATACATTAAAATGTTAGATGAGCTGACTGGAGGGTTTGGAGGATTTATGATTCAAACAACCGAATGGGCTACAAGGGAACAAGTAATGAAAAGTTATGAATTAATAGCCCGATATGTCATGCCTCATTTCCAAAATTCACTTCAAAATATTAACACATCATATGACTGGGCAGTTAAAAATAGCGAAGAAATAATGTCACGAAGGCAAGGAGCTATTAATAAAGCTATTTCTGAATATGAGAACAAATAACCTTAAACTTCAAAAATGAGGATTCTAAAATGGCACAAATGACAGGTGGTGAAGCATTAGCAAAATCTCTATATAGAGAAGGGGTTCGGGTTATCTTTGGGTTACCTGGAGTTCAACTATATCAACTATTAGATGGTTTAGCGAAAGAACCTGGAATCCGTTTTATTAATACTAGGCATGAGCAAGCGACAACTTATATGGCAGACGGGTATTCTAGATCTGGTGGGGGTATTGGGACAGCCCTTGTAGTTCCTGGTCCAGGCCTTCAAAACGCTAGCGCTGGAATAGGAACAGCTTACGCTGCATCATCTCCAATACTAGTAGTATCGGGACAAATAGAGAGAGATCATATAGGCAAAGAGGGTGGAAAGTTGCATGAAATCAAAGACCTATCTTCAACAATATCTTCTGTTACTAAACATAATGAACTTATATTAGATCCAAAACGTATACCACAAGCACTACACAAAGCATTTGCTGAACTTAACACAGGAAGGCCTAGGCCTGTAGAAATTGAAATCCCTCCTGAGACATTAGCTGAAGTATCCGACATAAATTTATTAGAACCTGCAATACATACTCGCCCAGGAGCAAGTAAAAGTGATTTAGTAAAATGCGTCGAACTCATAATGGATTCAAAAAAGCCTATCATATGGGCTGGAGGCGGTGTTATTTCATCTAACGCATCAACTGAATTAACGGCTCTAGCAGAATATATTCAATCTCCTGTACTATGTACAGCTGAAGGCAAAGGTTCCATATCCGATAGAAACCCTTTATCAATTGGATCTTACCGATTTAAAAATGACACTTTTTTTGAAAAAAATATGCCAGAGTACGACCTTGTAATTGCAATAGGGTCACGAATACAATACCCTGAATATCTCCAAGGTAGAAAGGTATTGCAAATAGATATAGATCAAGAAGAATTGGGACGGAATTACAAAAACACTGAAGGTGTCGTAGGAGATGCAAAAAAAACCATCTCAGGAATATTGGAAATGTTAAAAACCCAATCCGAACCTAGAGATGATGACACGGCAGCAATTAAATCTTTGAGGCAAGATCGTTATAACCCATCTACTATACTAGAACCTCAGGAATCCTATGTGAAAGCTATAAGATCAGCTATACCTGATGATGGAATACTTATCTCAGGAATGAATCAGATAGGGTATTACAGTCGTAACAAGTATGATGTATACAACCCTAGGACATACATTACCTCATCTTATTATGGCAATTTAGGTTATGCCTACCCAACCGCATTGGGGGCAAAAGTCGCTCAACCAGATAAGGCGGTTGTAGCTATCTCTGGAGACGGTGGGTTTATGTTTAATGTACAAGAACTTTCTACTGCTGTACGACATAAAATCAATGCTGTCGCTGTTGTGTTCAATGACAATGCATACGGAAATGTAAAGCGTGATCAAATTAATTTATTTGATGGCAGAGAATATGGAGCAGACGTTACAAACCCAGATTTCATGAAATTGGCAGACGCATTTGGAGTTCATGGCATGCGAGTAGAATCTGGAGATCCCAATGAACTTGAAAAATGTCTAAAATCGGCCATAGATTTGGATACTCCTGTATTAATTGAAGTTCCCGTAAGCGAAATGCCTAATCCTTTCGGCGCTGGCATATTTTCTTATATTAAAAAAACTGCTAAATAAGTTATTAGACTAATTCAAATGGGATCCCGTGTTCTTTACAAGCACTTTCAAACCATTCAACGACTTCATTATGAAGAGGTATGCCGTTATTAAGCCTGTCTTCAGCCACTTCAGCTTCAGCTTGCCCTGGATATAATACTCTAGAGTGTCCTTTAGCGGGCTTAGATGTTTTAAGCATATTGATCCATTCATCCATAGTTTCCTTGAATTCATTAGTATCCATAAATGCTTCAATGTTATATGCGGCAACATAATGACCAAAATTTGGACGTCCTGGATTCATTCCATATCCTCCACCCGTCAATATTCCACTCAGAATATCGACAACACACATCATTCCATATCCTTTGTGTGATCCAATCTCACGTGTACCACCAAGTGGTAGTAAATGTGATGTTGCACCACCTTGAGCATTATAGTGCTCGTATTCTGGAACAGGGGGATCAACTTCGTTCATAATGGGCACACCATTTTTATCGGCTACCCACCCTCCTAAAAGCTTTGTACCATTACGTCTAGCTAAACCTAATTTGTTAGCTGCTACTGCACTCATAGCAGCATCAAAAACGAATGGAGCTTCAGTTGCCGCAGGAGCTGCAAGTGCAATAGGATTTGTCCCAAGTAATGGTTCTGATCCAAATGTGGGTAAAACTTGAGGTGGGCAAGAAGTCATAGACATCCCAATCATATTATGTTCAACAGCCATCAAAGTATAATAAGAAGCCATTCCATAATGTCTAGAATTATGAATAGTCACAACTCCCATGCCAACATTTTTTGCTTTCTCAATTGCAAGTTCCATAGCTTTAGGAGTCGTGATTATTCCCAAACCTCTATCACCATCAATATTAGCAGTTGAAGGTGTTTCTCTAGTAATAACAGTTTTAGGATCTGGATTAATAATTCCCTTTGAAAAATAATCCATATAAGTTCTTAGCATATTAGAGACACCATGAGTATCAACTCCCCTAATATCAGCTGTAACTAAAACATCTGCTCCCAAATCAGCATCATCCTTAGACAATCCTGCTTTCACAAATAAAGATGACACTAAATCTCTCAATTTAGATTCATCAACCCTTACCTCATCATTAATTTGTACTTTAAACTGTTCTAACAACTTTATCTCCCTTAACACTTAAAAACACAATTATAGCAATTCAAAAAATTAACTCTAATTAGGGTATACTAACTAATAAAGTCAGTATATACTTTACAAATATAAAAATCCCCTTACAAATATGCTTAACATTAAATTTTTACGTGGCATGCCTTTAGGGCTGTTAATACCGTGTTTACTAATAGCATTAGTAGCTATAAGTCCTGTAATTCATCTTACAATTAGATCATTAGGGGCAGATGAGAGCACTTGGCTATGGTTTCTCAGATGGAGAACTCTAGAGATTGTCTGGCGTTCGATGATCTTAGCAACATCTGTAACGATAGTTTGTATTTCAATTTCATTGCCAATATCATTCCTGACGAATAAAACAGATATTAAATTCAAGCAACTATGGAAAATATCTGCCATATTGCCATTAGTCATTCCTAGTTATATAGGAGCATATTTATTTGTATCCGTTTTAGGACCTAAAGGGATTTTATACCAAATATTAAATACATTATTTAATATTAATAGCATTCCAAACCTATATGGATTCACAGGATCATTGATAATAATATCTCTTTTAAGTTATCCGTATATATTATTAACTTTAAACGCAACAATAAATAGCACTGACAATTCCGAAGAAGAATCAGCTCGAATCTTAGGTTTAGGAAATTACAATATATTCAGAAAAGTAACATTACCTCAATTAATGCCATCAATATTATCTGGTGGCCTATTAGTTAGTTTATATACATTAAGTGATTTTGGTGCAGTTTCATTACTCAGATACAAGACATTAACCTGGGCAATATTCAATCAATACAGTGGTTCTATAGATCGAAACGCCACAGCTTTACTTGCATTATCCTTATGTATGTTAGCTATAATATTCGTTTATTTTGAATCAACATTTAGGACAAAAAGAAAACAATATAGAGCTTCTCCCGGAGTAGCAAAAAGACACAAAGTACACAAATTAGGCATATGGCAAATACCCGCAATCATATTTTGTGGGTCAATAGTTTTTTTGTCCTTAATAATGCCAGTATCGATGTTAATATTTTGGATAATACGAGGCTTACTCCATAGTGAGACAATTCCTGGGATGCTAGAGGCTTCTATCAGCTCCCTCTCCTTAGGATTTATGACTGCAATTTTAGTAATTGTTCTAGCCACTCCAATTTCGTATCTTTCAGTTCGGTATCCTAGATTTATTAGTATGTTTATAGAAAAAATATGTTATGCAGGATTTTCTTTACCCAGTATTGCGATATCAATTGCACTAGTATTTATAGGGTCAAGAATAGGAAGTCCTTTATACCAGTCAATGGCACTTTTGGTCATAGCTTGTGCAATACTATACATGCCAACAGGAATAGGACCCATCAAATCTTCCATAGAACTATTAAGTCCAAGGCCAGAAGAATCATCCAGAACACTCGGGAAAGGTAAATTTACTACTATATTTAAGATAACAATCCCAATGTTAAGGTCAGGAATATTTATGGGAGCAGTAATAGTATTTCTAGTAACTATGAAAGAATTACCTGCTGTTTTAATACTATCTCCATTAGACTTTAAAACACTATCAACGATGGTTTGGTCTTACTCCACAGAAGCATTCTTTGCAGAAGCAGCTGCCCCTGCATTATTATTAATTTTACTATCTTCATTACCCTTAACCTTAGTTTTGATTAAAAGCAGTGTATATAAATAAATATGAATACTCCTATATTATCTTGTAAAAATATATCTAAATCATTTGGAGCAACCAAAGCGGTTTCAGAGCTAAGCTTTGATTTATACCAAGGCGATATATTATCCATATTAGGACCTAGTGGATGTGGCAAGACAACTTTATTAAGAATAATAGCTGGGTTAGAGGAACCTACTGCAGGAAATATAACTTTATTAAATAATACTATCTACAATGGCAACATAAACATACCGCCTAACAAACGCAATGTAGGCATGATATTTCAAGATTACGCTTTATTCAGTCATTTAAATGTTAAAGACAACATATCCTTTGGCATATCTCAACTTAAATCAAAAGATCAAAAAGAAATAGTTAATAATTGCTTAGAAATCACAAGGCTAAAGGGGCAAGAAACCAAGTATCCTCATCAATTATCAGGTGGGCAACAGCAAAGAGTTGCTTTAGCACGTACCCTAGCAACAAGTCCTTCCTTGATCTTAATGGATGAACCATTTTCAAATTTAGATACTCAATTAAGATTAGAACTTAGAAATCAAGTATATGATATTTTGCGTCAAACAAATACGACGACTATATTTGTAACCCATGATAGAGATGAAGCTTTCGTATTATCAGATAAAATAGGAGTCATGTTAGATGGGGAAATCCTACAAATTGATTCTCCTGATAAAGTATATTTTTGGCCTAACAATAAGGACGTAGGATTAATAACAGGAAATTGTAGCTTTATTAAAGGTAGAATTCAAAACGGAACTGCTATTACTTCAATTGGCAATTTGCCGTTACGCGAAGAATACAAATATAACAAAAATGATGAAATTGAAGTATTGGTAAGACCTAATGATCTTTTAATGACTGTTGCCCAAGACGGTGACTGTGAAGTTATAAAAAAAGAATTCAGGGGTGACGAAACCTTATTCTGGGTAAAAATACCTTCAGGCGAAATAATTCCTTGTAAACATAAAAAATATACGACACTTTTTGAAGGGTTAAAGGTAAATCTAAATGCGGATCAACATGTGAAATTTAATGCTTTCAAATAAATTCACCAAGTCACTTTATCCCTTACAACACTTGTAAATAATTTAGCCAATATTTTTGTTGATTGTGGTCCCAAAGACTTTAATATTGAATAAACTTCCTTATGTTTCAACGTTTTAGAAATAACTGAGCTATGCCAATCAAATGAAAATCCTCCATTTGATAACAATTTGTCTTGAAAAGATCTATTAGCAAATTTCTCTAATAAAATATTTAGCGTTTTATCGTCCAAAGATTCATATAGTAATCTGGCATAGTAACCTGATTTAAGTTCAGAAAAGAACTTGTCTTTCCACATTAACTCATATGATTCTAAATAGTTTTGTGAAAAATCTCCTTCATAAAATGCTCCACAAATAGTTTTAGCCGCATATTTACCAGATAATATTGAATAATATATGCCCCCTCCTGTAGTAGGCTTAGTAAATCCAGCAGCATCACCAACAACCAATACTTTATCAGAGAATGTCTTAGAGATTGGCTTAATTGGTATTCCCCAATTTTCAATATTATAGTTATCTGGTTCTATAATTCCTGATTCTATTAAATGAGATAACGCTCCTCTTATATCAACGGATTTAGCATCTCTATATATAGCACCAAATAAAGCATTAGAATTAAAAGTGGGCACTAACCATGCAAAGGATCCTTTAATCATATTTTTACCTGTATATAGTTGTATATTATTAATATCTTTGACCCTTACCCCAACTTGAGTACCAACCAGATAATCAGATTTTTTAGATTTATCAAGACCAACTTGATTAAGAAGATTATTACTGAATCCAGTAGCAATAATTATCATTTTAGATTTGTATTTCTTTGTTTCAGAATGAGTCATAACAGATAATTCGACAAAATCAGAAGTCAATTTTATATCTGTAACTCTTGAGTTAAGAAGATATGATGCACCGGCAGTTTGAGCTTCATCAGCCATTTTCTGAACATATTTCACTCTGTCAATTATTAATGCATGTGCAAAAGAATCAGATAAAGAATATTTATCCCCATTAGGAGAATGTACTGTTACTTCGAGGGCTTCTCCATATACTATTTCGGGGTCTGGAGGAAGTTCTCTAGAACACTCAATCCCTATAATTCCTGTACATAGTTTGTCTCCAGGTGTCTCTCTCCAATCAACAACTAATGTGTTAACACCAAAATTGGCAAGATCTTTAGCAGCTGTATTTCCTGAAGGGCCAGCACCTATTATTATTACATCAAAATATTCCATTAATCACCAAATTGATCATAAAAAAATAAACAAGTGATAATAGTTTATACTTATTGAGTCAATTCTGTATTAGTAATTTATTATATTTTTAAAGGAAAGTAGAGTGCCTGAATTTGAAACAGTAATTGGACTCGAAGTCCATTCACAACTTCTTACACAGAGTAAAATGTTTTGTTCATGCAAATCTGACTATCAAAATTCTTCCCCAAATACTAGAACTTGTCCGGTATGTATGGGAATGCCTGGTGTACTACCCGTAATAAACAGAAAGGCAATTGAATTGGTGATTAAGACAGGGCTTGCGCTTAATTGTTCTATATCAGAAAGAACAAAGTTTGATAGAAAAAATTACCCCTACCCTGACCTTATGAAAGGATATCAAATCTCCCAATATGATATGCCAATAGCCAAAAATGGAGAACTAGAAGTTTTAACCAATGAAAATAAAACAAAAACAATAAGAGTAGAAAGGATACATCTAGAAGAAGATGTAGCAAAATTATTACATAGAAATGATCCTAATGGATCTAAATATAGTTTATTAGACATTAACAGAGCCGGAATAGCCCTAATGGAAATTGTCACTCATCCTGATATGAACAGCGCAGAGGAAGCTGACCAATATCTTAATTCATTACATGCAATTGTTAGATCTATAGGTGCGAGTACTGCAAACATGGAAGACGGTAGCTTTAGATGTGATGCCAATATAAGTACTAGAATTAAAGGCGAATCTAATTTAGGGAAAAAAGTAGAGATTAAAAACATCAATAGCTTCCGATCAGTTTTTAGGGCTATAAAATATGAGGAGATACGACAACAAAAACTGCTCACAAAAGGTGAAAAAATAACACAAGAGACTAGAGGTTGGTCTGATGAAAGAGGAACCACTATATCTCAAAGAACCAAAGAATATGCGTCTGATTATAGATATTTCCCTGAGCCCGACTTGCCTCCTGTAATTATTTCTCAACAATGGATCAAAGAAATTAAGTCTGAAATTCCAGAATTACCTTTAGAAAAGAAAGAAAGATTTATTAACACATACAAATTGCCTGAATATGATGCCAACATATTAGTTAACAATATCTCAAGTTCCAATTTCTTTGAAAGCACTATCAAACAATTCGGAAATATCACAGAAAAAACCAGTAAAAGTATTGCGAACTGGATAAATGTAGAAGGCGGAAGGCTACTAAATGAAAAAAATATCGATGTAGAGAAATCTCGATTAACTCCTGCATCACTAGTAAAACTTATAACTATGTTAGAAAGAAATGAGTTAAACAGTAATACAGCAAAAACTATTTTCGATAGTATTTATACCTCTGGAGGTGATCCTGCTGAAATAGCTCAAGAAATGGGATTGATACAAATAACTGATTCTGAAACGATAGAATCAGCAATTGATGTAGTTTTAAACAATAACCCTGAAGCTATCACAGACTATCTCCAAGGAAAAGAGAGTGTAATACAATTCTTAATGGGACAAGTCATGAAAGAAACTAAAGGTAAAGCTAATCCCAAAATGGCTATTCCAAGCATCAAAGAAAAATTGGAGAAATTTAAATAAATTTATTTCTAATACTTATATATGATAATACTTAGATTACTATACCCTGGAATTAAAATTAAACGATGGCTTTTGTTAGGCTCTATAGGTATAGGCATATGTGCAATTGGAATAGCATATTTCATAAGAAAAATTTTCTTAATTCAATTTCCGGATTTTTTGCCATGGTATTCAGAAGGAATATTAATATTAGTAATTGGAATATTAATAATATTATTAGCATTAAAAGGATTGTTTAACACACTATCTCCATTATTTGCAGAAGATGTAACTATTGGGACAATAGGGGAAACTTTGTATGACCGTCTTGCTAGAGATAGAGGCCCTAGAATTGTAGCCATTGGTGGTGGCACCGGATTATCTGTACTTTTAAAAGGACTAAAAAAACATACCAACAATCTTACCGCCATCATTGGTGTATCTGATGATGGCGGCAGCTCTGGAAGGCTTCGAAGAGAATTAGGAATAATCCCTCCAGGTGATTTTAGAAACTGCATCGTTGCCCTAGCAGATGAAGATTCTAGACTACCAGAATTATTTCAATATAGATTCTCAGAAGGGACAGGGTTAAAAGATCACAGTTTCGGGAATCTTTTTATAGTTGCAATGTCCAATTTAACCGGTAATTTTGTTGAAGCTTTGTCCGAATCAAGCAAAGTTTTAGCTGTTCAAGGACAAATTGCACCTGCAACAACAGATAATCTTAAATTATCAGCAAAATTATCAGATGGGCGAATTATAGAAGGTGAATCCAATATCACTTCAGAAAAAGGTATTGTAAGTGAACTATACATTCATCCTGAAAATGCCGAAGCATATCAACCAGCTGTAGAAGCAATAACAAATGCTGACTTAATTATTTTAGGACCCGGAAGTTTATACACAAGTATATTGCCTAATCTAATGGTTCCTGGAATTCAAAAGGCTATATTGAAAGCTACTGGCAAAAAAATATACGTTTGCAACGTAGCAACTGAAATTGGTGAGACTCAAGGTTTTGACGTATCTGATCATGTAGAAGTTTTGCAATCACACACTAATGAAAAAATATTGGACTGTGTCATCGCTAACAACAATATTACAGAAACAGGGGACCAATTTGCCGGAGAAGCAGTTTACATAAACAATTCCACTATTAAAAACATACCCGTAATATATGACGATTTAATAGACTCAAGCCATGTAGTACGGCATGATTCTGATAAATTAGCTAACTCTTTATTAAAAATAATCAACCAAAGTTAATATATCATCAATCAGTATTATGATTTATACTATATTATCAATATAAACATTAGGGTTTTGCATGGGAACAATATTTAACATAGCAATGATAATAATATCAATATTGTTGATAGCAATAATATTGATACAGGTTAGAGGTCAAGGAAGCGCTTTATTCGGAGCTGCTGAGTCATCTTATCGCACTAGAAGAGGATTAGAATTAGCGCTATTTCGACTAACTATTTTTCTATCAATCGTATTTGTAATAGTTGCTATAATAAGCGCTTGGGTAGTTACTAATAATTAATTTTCCAAGTAGTGTTTTTTTGAGAATCTTCTATTGATATATTCATAGATTCTAGTCTATCTCTTATTGAATCAGCGATATTAAATTGTTTAGATTCCCTTAATTCATTGCGAATTTCTAATAGTAATTCCACAAATGGTGCCACATCTAGGTTAGAAGATAAATTCTGATCTTCAATATTTATTCCTAATATTTGTGTCAATTCATTTAAGAGTTCTTGCGCTGAAGAAACATCTCTTCCATTTGAACCTTCACGGTTAATATCTCTTGCTAGATCGAAGATAGCCGCTAAAGCTTTTGGAGTATTGAAATCTTCATCCATAGCATCAATAAAATCCTGCTTGAACTTATTCGTTGGTAAAGGATTAGAATCCCCAGAAACGATTTTTAAAGCAGAACGTAACCTAGAAATAGCTTTATCTTGAGCTTTAATAGTTTTTTCATCAAATACAAGTGGACTTCTATAATGAGAAGTAAGAAAAAACATTCTTAAAGAATCTGGTGAATAAGTTTCTAAAGCTTGGGAAACAGAAAAAATATTCCCTACAGATTTACTCATTTTATCTGACCCATATTGCAATGTCCCGTTATGAATCCATACTCTTGCAAAAGGTTTCACTTTAGTAAATGATTCAGATTGTGCTATTTCATTTTCATGATGGGGGAATACAAGATCAACTCCACCACCATGTATATCAATTGTTTGACCTAAATATCGAATAGCCATCGCTGTACATTCAATATGCCAGCCCGGCCTACCTTTACCCCATGGACTTTCCCAATTAGGTTCTCCAGGTTTAGTTGCTTTCCAAAGAGCAAAATCCTCAGGGTGTTCTTTAGAATCATCAAGTTCCAGTCGAGCCCCTGCTTCTAAATCTGAAACTTTCCTATTACTTAATTTACCGTAATCTGACTTATTTTTAACCCTGAAATAGACATCGCCTTCAATGACATACGCATCATCTCTTTCAACTAATGTGTTCACAATCTTAATAATTTCTGAAATCTCTTGAGTTGCACGTGGATATTCAGTTGCCGGTAATACATTTAAAGATTTCAATTCATCAAAGTATGATTGGATGTTGCGTTCGGCTAGCTCAGATACTTCAATCCCTTTCTCATTAGCTGCGCTAATCATCTTGTCATCTATATCTGTAAAGTTTTGGATATGATTTACTTTAAAACCTTTATACTCCATATATCTACGGATTACATCAAATACAATCGCACACATTGCGTGACCTAAATGAGAAGACGAATATGGAGTAATACCACAAACGTACATATTAACAATGTTATCTGTAACTTCAAATTCTTCTAATTGCTTAGTCAATGTGTTGTAAATTTTCATATTATATTTTCCATAGTTGCAATAGCTATACTTGCTATCCCTTGAGAATCACCTAAAAACCCTAATCCATCTGTAGTAGTCGCTTTTACATTCACTTGGTCAGGAGATATTTTCAAATAATTTGATAAATTATTTTTCATTTCTTGTATGTACGGAGATAAGCTAGGAATTTGAGCAACTATTGTAGCATCCAAATATGTAGGGACCCAACCTCTTTCTTTAATTAACTTCATTGTTGTCTCAAGTAAAAGTAAACTATCTATATCCTTGAAGTCATCATCATCAGAAGGAAATTTAGTCCCAATATCCCCCATAGCGGCACCACCTAATAGACTATCAATAACAGCATGAACTAGAACATCGCCATCACTATGGCCTTCCAGTCCTCTACCAAAGTCTATTTTTACACCTCCAATAACCAATGGAATATCTTTAGAAAATTTATGTACATCAATCCCTATACTTGATCGCATTAAATTATTGTCCCTCTAAAAACCTTTCAGCTAATATCAAATCTGAGTTAGAAGTTATTTTTATATTAGAAGGATGTCCATCAAATGTCTTGATATCCTTACCTGATAATTCAGCCATATTAGCATCATCAGTACAAGAATCAACAATGCCTCTATGTATCTTCATAATCATCTCGTAATTAAAAAATTGTGGAGTTTGGGCTTCAAACAAATTATTTCTATCTAATGTATTTAAAATGAATCCTGATTCATCAACAAGTTTAACTGTTGAAGTTATAGGAATAACTGGAATAGCTGACCCATATTCAGAAACAACTTTAATCCCTTGATCAATTATTTCTTTACTCACACATGGTCTAGCAGCATCATGAATGGCAACAAAAGATGTTTTTGTCAGAGAATCCAGTCCCTTTTTAACAGAATCTTGTCTTCTGGGACCTCCTGTTACTAATAAAATATTGTGTTCTTCAAATCGTTTCAAATATTCACATGTTTTATCATAATCAAATTCAGATACTACTAGTGCAATTTCTTGAAAAATATTCCCTTGAGTAAAAACTTTCAAACTATACGACAAAACAGGTTCTCCATTTAATTCAGAAAATATTTTGTTTGCCCCATTCATACGGCTACTTTTTCCTGCCGCTACTATTACTGCGCTTATAGTCATATACATGTCCTATTTTATCTCTTAAATTAAAGGTAAAATCTATCATATTTATAAAATGAGAATTGTATAATGATAGTAATTAAAAAAGTATGATCTATGATCTTTATACATACTTTACTATGTGGAGAGAGCAATGGGAATAAATTATTGGATGTTTGTGGAAAGCAAACAAAATTCTGAAATAACTAGAAAATTAGATTACAGTATGTTTGGGGTAGGAACAAGATATAAAAGACGAGCTCAAAGAATGAAAAAAAATGACAGAGTTATTTTTTACAATCGAACAATAAAATCATGGACAGCAACAGCAACTATCACTGAAGAATGTTTTGAAGATTTATCTCCTGTATGGGAGCCCAAAGATAATATTGACGATTTCAAATACAGAGTATCTCTAAAGCCAAACCATATTCTAAAGGAAGATAATTATTTAAACGCATCTAAAATAGGATTCAGATTGGAATATGTAAAAAAATGGATCCCTGAAGATTGGCATCTAGCTTTTTGGGACACCTTGCACTTACTACCTCAAAAAGATTTCAAATTACTTGAAGATGTAATAAAAAAATATCCTTCAGTAAAAATAACATCGTGATTACCCGAAAATTTAAATGCATTTGAAATCTTTTGTCATAGTTATAGCACTCTACTGCTGATATTATATTGATACATCATAAAAAATGGGATTACAGAAATGCATACTCATGACCAAGAAGTCAGGTTAACAGAGCTAGCAGCTTGCGCTGGTTGAGCATCAAAATTAAGTTCTAGCGAACTGGGGCAAGTTTTGCTTCAAATACCCAATATGCTAGACAAAAAGTTACTTGTTGGAAATTCAACAAGTGACGATGCCTCTGTTTATAAAATTTCAGATGATATAGCAGTGGTAAACACAGTAGACTTTTTCCCACCTATCGTTGATGACCCATTTACCTTTGGAGAAATAGCCGCCGCTAATTCACTATCTGATATTTATGCTATGGGGGCAAAGCCAATAACTGCTCTAAATATAGTTGGATTCCCAGACGATTTAGATTTAAATATTCTAACTCAAATACTTAAGGGAGGAGCATCAAAATCAAAAGAGGCAAGTATAGCTATTGCTGGAGGGCATACAGTTGTCGATCAAGAACCAAAATACGGCCTTAGTGTAACAGGAATTATAAATCCTGGTTCACAAATCACAAACAATAATTCCAAGACAAACGATACATTAGTTCTAACAAAGCCAATTGGGACAGGTATAATAACAACTGCAGGAAAACATGGAAAGGTTAAAGATTCAGTGCTTGAATTAGCAATTGACACTATGAGAACCTTAAATAGATATGCATCAGAATCTATGGTAGACATAGGAGTAAACTCATGTACAGACGTAACTGGATTTGGATTACTTGGTCACTTAAAAGAAATGATGGATGCGTCCAATAAAATAGCATCCATAAATTACAGTCGTATACCTATATTAGAAGGAGTGATACCTCTAATCAAAAACGAAATGGTCCCCGGAGGAACATTTAAAAATTTGAACTCTATATCTAAAAATATACTTTTTGACAGTAATGTAGATGATTATCAAAAGATATTAATGGCAGACGCCCAAACCTCTGGAGGATTAATCATATCCGTCGATACAACAAAACTCCCCGAATTATTAAAATCAATAAATAAAAATAATATTTATGAGGCAAGTGTCATAGGGAATGTAAGGGATAAAGAATCTTCTTCAGTTAGTATTGAAGTATCTTTATAAATAAACTTGGTGAATTGAGTGAGTACAGTATCTGAATTAGTCACAAAGCAAGTTTGGAAAGCGATAAGCGTATCTATGGATAACAAGCAGTTACCACAATCTGCTATCCCTGATATTTTGATAGAGCGCCCTCAAAAAAAAGAGCATGGAGATTTTGCTTGTACTATTTCATTAAAATTATCCAAGATTCTAAATATGAATCCAATAGATATAGCCAATATCATTGTATCTAATTTTGATTCTGATGGAATTATATCTAATACACATATCGTCCCTCCTGGATTTATAAATTTAACCCTAGATTCAAATTGGTTATCAAATCAAGTCAGTTTAATAATTGACACTCCTAACAAATTTACGCAATCAAACCTTGGCAATAATAAAAAAATTCAAGTTGAATATGTAAGTGCTAATCCAACTGGGCAACTGCATGTAGCTCATATAAGAGGAGCAGTCATTGGAAGCACTTTAGCAAACATTTTAGAAGCAACTGGCTATGAGGTTCAGCAAGAATATTATATTAACGACGCAGGAAATCAAATTGAAAATTTCAATAAGTCTCTTGCACTCAGATATAAGCAACTATTTGATAATAATATTGAATTCCCTGAAGGACTTTATCCAGGAGAAGACATTATATCGATTGCTAAAAAAATTAAAGATTTAGAAGGATCAAAATATCTAGAATTAGATGCCGCAGACCTAGAATCAACATTAGGATTATTAGGTAAAAAAATAATACTTTCACAAATAGAATCTGAATTGCATTTATTAGGAATTAATTTCGATACATGGTTTAGTGAAAAAAGTTTACTAGACAATGGGGAGTTTCAGCATTGCATATCTGTAATCGAGAATTCTGGGTATACAAAGAAAAAAGATGGAGCAATTTGGCTAAATACAACCAAATTAGGTGAAGAAAAAGATAATGTGTTGATAAGAAGTAACGGGACACCTACATATTATGCAACAGATATCGCATATCATTTCAACAAATTTAAAAAAAGGTCTTTTGAAAGTGTTATAGNCATATGGGGTGCAGANCACCACGGNCAAATACCTCGTCTTAAAAAAGCATTAACACTCNTGGNAATAGATCCTTCAAAATTAGAAGTAGTTTTAGTTCAAATGGTTAGNTTTAAAAAGGGGNCAATAACTGAAAAGTTATCTAAACGTAAAGGGACTGCAATTCCNTTAACAACACTAGTTGAAGAAATAGGACCAGATGCNTGCAGATACCTTTTCNTNTCAAGATCTCATGAAAGTCAGGTAGAATTCGACCTAGATTTAGCAAAAAAACAATCATCCGAAAANCCAATATATTACATACAATATGCNCATGCTCGCATATGTAGCATATTAAAATCGGCAAATAACAAAAATATAGACTATAGTGAATGCATAAATAATATAACTTATCAGGAGAAATCAGAATTAGAACTGATTAAAAAATTAGTAGAATTTCCAGAAATATTAGAATCCAGTTCAAAAAATCTTTCTCCNCACTATGTTCCGCANTATTCTTTTGAATTAGCAAGTCAATTTCATCTTTTTTATCAACATTGCAGAATCTTAGATGATGACNCTAATAATCTTGATATANNTATATCAAGATTATTATTAAGTGANGCAACTCGCATAATTNTAAATACATGCCTTACAATAATGGGGATGACATCACCAGAAGAAATGTAATCTATAATCACATAAATCAATCTCAAGGGGAATGACGATTAGTAAATATAAAATAATGTACTGGAAAGAAATACCTGTACAAATCAAAGTCGAAGATGAGAAAGAGGTTATATCTCAACCTTTAGATGACAGATTTCAGCAAGCTGTAGATGCTATATCTATGTTTGACGGAAGTAGTGAATCAGATGATTACTTAATGGGTTGGAATTGGGGAGATGAAATTGAAATTGAAGGAAANGCTAAAAATGTCGCTGAAAAAATTGCTGAAAAATATAATCTTCTAATGCCTAAGGATTTTGTAGCTAGAATAAGAGATTTACACAAAACAGGAACCAGATCTGCAATTGCAGGGAGTATTGACAATTGGATGGATGAACATGATAAATAAATTAAAAATTAGCCACNCNTTATTAGAAAGAATCGAATCAGGAGAAACTCTTATTTCAGATGGTGGAATAGGAACATATTTGCAATCTCATGGGTTAGAAGCAGGTGGAGATCCAGAAGAATTTAATATTACAAATCCCGAAACAGTAAAGTTAATGGCAAAAGAATATTATGACGCAGGCTCAGACATAGTGCTTACTAATACATTCGGNGGGACTATATTTCGACAGAAACACTATGGNTTNGANCACAAAGTACATGANTTGAATGAACAAGCNGCATTAATAGCGAAATCACAAACACCNGAAGGTAAATTTGTATTAGGATCAGTTGGGCCAACAGGGCAATTCCTTGAACCTTATGGTGATATTAGTGAAAAAGATATGTATGAAGGTTTCAAACAACAAATACTTGCTTTAGAAGCAGGTGGAGTTGACGGTATAATCCTAGAAACTATGACAGCATTAGAAGAAGCCACCATTGCAATAAAGGCTGCTTTAGAAAATACCAATCTCTTAATTGCTGCTACCATGACATTTGATAAAGGGCCAAGAGGATTCTTTACAATGATGGGGATAACTCCTGAAGATGCTACTATTGAACTAAGCAATGCAGGGGCACATATTGTAGGAAGTAATTGCGGTAATGGGATAGATAATATGATTGAAATCGCTCAAAGAATGCGTAATTCAACTGATATACCTTTAATAATTCATTCAAATGCGGGAATACCTAGTATGAAATCAGGTAATATAATATACCCTGAAACTCCTGAATATATGGCTGAACGTTTCATGAAATTAAAAGATATTGGAATAAATATAATAGGTGGGTGTTGCGGAACTAGTCCTTCTCACATAAAAGCAATACATGAATCTCTAAAAAAGGATCAATAATGTCTATAAGAAATCACTCAGGACAAAGGCCTATTGAAGTCATATCTAAATATGGCAAATGTATTGAATTAGTTTCAATGGATAAATATTACAACAACATATCAATCGGACTTTATCTAAAAGATGATGTTTTTACAGTTTGGTCATTTGACAGTTCTAAAGGTTCAAAAGACAGAATAAAGCAAATACGTGACCAATTAGTTAAACTAGGAGACATGATTCCTGTAGGAGAAAGTGACAATCAAGTCAAGTTTGAATGTTCCAACATTCATGAACGCCCCATAAAATTTTTGTTAAATCAAGCTGTTGGNAAAGCACCTGATTNTTCCCCNCCATCGGACATNCTAACNATAAAAGANAGTAAATCAGATCTACATATATTTGTTGAAAAAAATNATGATNCAAATATAAANTCATACAGNGTGATAGTAAAAGGCGAAGCNCGAAATCCTGCTATGAGATTGAGGATGATTGTTGCTGGATTTATAAAGTATGGAGAAATGCAAAAAATATCTGATGATGCCATAGGGTTTCCGTGTAACCAGTTTCATGATGGATTAATTAGAGTATTATTACCGTATTCAAGAAATATAAGTAGTGTTGAATCAATGATGGCTGCGGAAGATTTAAGAGGGCAAATGACAACTGGTACACTAGGCTTTAGCCAAGTGTAAAGAAGGTAACATGCAAAAAAAAACCAAAATGACATCTCGCGAACGCGTGCTAAACGCTCTTTCAGGCAAACCTGTGGATAGGACCCCNGTTGCTAATCCAACAAGTGTAGCAACAGTTGAACTTATGGACCTNGTCGGAGCTTCATTTCCNGAAGCATGCAGAGANCCAGAGTTAGCTGCTCGANTAGCGTCAACAGGATACACAGAACTAGGNTTTGATAGCATATCACCATATTTNAGTATAATCCAAGAATCNTCNGCNCTTGGCTGTGAAATGCAATGGGAAGAAAAAGACAATTGGCCTACAGTAAGNATGTACAANCCAATATGGAAAGATTCAAGCGATGTAAAAATACCCTCTGNTTTCCTAAAACATCGNGAAGTTAAAGCTATAACAGAATCCATCAAAATGATNCGAGAAGAATTTGGAGATGAAGTAGCTATAATTGGNAAAACAATGGGGCCATGGACATTAGCNTATCATGTATTTGGAGTAGAATCATTNTTGCTAGGNAGTGTTGATAATCCTGAAGAAACTTTNAAAGCTTTAGAAAAACTGACAGAAATNTCAATACTATTTGGNCANGCACAAATCGATGCAGGCGCAGATGTANTAACTTTCCCAGACCATGCAACTGGAGATTTAGTCAGTGGCGAGTACTACAAACGATTCCTNCAAGATATACATACAGATATGGTCGANAANTTACCNGTNCCTATAATATTNCANATATGCGGTAGAACTGTAGATAGNATGCCTTATATAGCNCAAACAGGTATGGCTTCTTTTCATTTTGATTCAAAAAANGAACCCAATGAAGCTATGGGGGCCGTAGATGGCGGTATAGGTTTAGTNGGAAATATCAACAATCCAGAAACTTTGTANGCAAAAGATCCAGANGATGTNAAAGANGAAGTTTTNANATGNCTAGATGCAGGAGTNCAAATGATAGCACCTGAATGTGCAGTACCTCTAGCAACAAAAGNACAAAACTTAATNGCAATTCCAGAAGCTGTAAAAGACTGGACCAATTCTAAATCAAATGATTAAATTAATAGNCTGTTTATTTTAAATAGCTATAAGTTCAATGTTAGGACAAGAATATGCCTGTAGTGAATGAGTCTCTTGAAAAAGAATTACAATATGTCTCAGACCTTAAAGAGCAGGCCCATATTAGGGCTCTTTGGACAAAAGCTGATCCATTAATGCAAGAAATATCNGTGAGTCTTATACAAGGTAAGAANGAAGTAGTTAGTGATCTCACAGAGNNAGCATTAGAAAAAGGTTTCTCAGCAAATACTATACTAGATGATGGACTTATAGCTGGTATGGCTNTCGTTGGAGTTAAATTTAGAGATAANATAATATTTGTTCCAGAAGTATTGGTAGCAGCAAGAGCCATGAAAGCTGGNATGGCCCACATTGAGCCTATANTATCNGAATCAGGGATTGAACCACTTGGAACAGTAATTATGGGAACAGTGAAAGGAGACCTTCATGATATTGGTAAAAATTTATGTATCATGATGTTAAGGGGAGCNGGNTTTAGNGTTATAGATCTAGGNGTAGACACANCACCNGAAGAATTCATTGAAGCGATAGANGACAATGAGGCAAATGTTGTGGGNATGTCTGCATTATTAACAACNACTATGCCCAACATGGGCAAAACTATTCAAGCTTTTGAAGAAGTTGAAATGAGAGATATGGTAAAAGTAATGGTNGGAGGAGCGCCTNTAACTCAAGAATTTGCTGACGANATGGGCGCAGACGGATATGGGAAAGACGCNATTTCATGCGTTGACTTAGCAAAATCNTTTTACAGTTAAAGNAAAACAATGGNTAAGTCTAATTTCAATAAAGAACAATATTATGATAGCGTACAGAAACTAGATTCCATATTTAGAGGTATGTCAGAAACTATCAATAAAAACTCTAAATGGAGATGCCCTTACAAAAATGTCGANAATAGATGCACTGCAAAATTTGGATGNAGNAACCAAGACAGAGANGTAAATAAAGACGAGTTATACATATGCNCNGGTAGCGATTCATTAAATTATAGATNTGCTTGGGATNTATAATTTAAAAATAAATTTGAAATTCATGATAAGTGCATTGTTTTTATGCATATATTTGTTAGTATAATTTAATGTCTCCAATATTTGCAGATGGCCACAAAATAGAAAGCTCTGAAAATAAGACTATATTTGATTATGCTGATTCTCTNAAATTAAGNGTTCCCACATCATGTGGACGAACAGGAGAATGCCACGAATGTATAGTTGAGATAAAACGTGGCATATCTGGATTGTCTCCTCTTACAGAAAATGAAAAATTTTTGAAAAAAAATTATCGATTAGCTTGCCAGGCAACTGTTAATGATTCAGATATAGCTGTTGAATTTAGTACCTTACGAAGGCAACCCAAAATACTAACCTCCTCAATCAGTAGAAGTGTTCCTATAAACCCAAAAGTTAAAAAAATAAATGATTCAGTAGTCCGAGATAATATAACTATAGACAAATATAAAGGCCGTATTTGTGGNATTGCTGGAGACATAGGTACGACAACTGTTGTACTGAATTTAGTTGACTTAGAAAACGGCGAAATTGTAATGACTTCATCATTTGAAAATCCTCAAAAATTTGGAGGTTCAGATGTTATGAACAGAATATCTTACGACAGTGGCCAGTATCACGGTGAATTACAACAAGTTATGTTATCTTCAATCAATTTTGAAATAGGTATGATGACAAAACAAGCCAAAGTACACCGACGTCAAATTTATGATGCAGTTTTTGTTGGAAATACAACTATGAGAGATATATTATTTGGAATAGATGTTCAGTCTGTAGGTGAAAAACCTTATAAATCAACAATTCAAACAGCATATGAAAATGGGGAAATCCCTACTACCTCAATTACAACAACAGCATCTGATATAGGATTAAGAATATTCCCAGAAGCACATGTATATAGTGGGCCNCTAATAAGTTCACATATAGGATCCGATATAAGTGCTGACTTGTTAGCAATTAGTATGGATGAAGAAGAGACCCCTGTTATGTTAGTAGATATAGGAACTAACACAGAAGTAGTAATAGGNAATAAACATAAAATGGTTACTGCCTCCTGCCCTGCGGGACCTGCATTTGAAGGTGGAGAAATAACTTACGGAATGCCGGGATATGATGGAGCAGTTGAATCAGTTACGATCAATAAAAACTATTCAGTTAATTCGAAAACGATTGGAAACAAAGAAATAATTGGGATATGTGGATCAGGTTTAGTAGACCTGCTTGCTGAATTACGAAAAAATGAAATAATGAGTCCGTTAGGAGTTCTGGCTAATAGTGCGGAATATTTCAGATTCTCTGAAAAAGAAGAAATGGATTTATTCAGATCAGACATAAGCGCTTTAGCACAAGCAAAATCTGCAAATTATTCTGGACAGTACATCGCCTTAAGGCACTATGGAAAGCCTTTAGAAGGAATAGGCACTATGTTCTTAGCCGGAGGATTTGCAAACTACATAGATATTGAAAACGCTAAAAATATTGGATTTATTGCAAATTTCCCTACAAATAAAATAACTAAGATCGGGAATAGTTCCTTGGAAGGAGCCACAATTATGCTTCGATCTCATAATATGAGGACAAACATAGAAAATTTAGTAAAAAACATATCTCATATAGAATTAGAAACTACTCCTGATTTTTTTGATATATTCGTTGAAGGATGTATGTTTAAAGAAATGCCAACTGAAATAACATAGATTTTNAATTAGGGNGAATAAAATGACTTGGAAAGTATTAATAACGGACTACGTTTGGCCAAATATAGAACCAGAAAAAAAGNTAATTGAAGCTTCTGGTGGAGAAGTAGTAGTTGCTCCTGATAGTTCTGAAGAAACTCTTATAGCTCTAGCCAAAGATGTAGACGTGATTATGACATGCTTTGCACAAGTAACTGACAAAGTTATTGAATCTGCTAAAAAATGTGTAGCCATAGGNAGGTTTGGGGTAGGAGTTGACAACATATCAGTTAAAAAAGCAACTGAGCTAGGCATACCAGTTACTTATGTTCCAGATTATTGTATGGAAGAAGTATCTGATCATGTATTGGCTCTATTGCATACTTGGAACAGAAAAATTGCATTATTTGATAAATCAGTAAAGGACGAAGGTTGGGGACATTTAAAATTATCCATGAGAATTATGCGATTAAGAGAAAAAGTNTTAGGAATAGTTGGATTTGGAAGAATAGGGCAAATGGTAGCCGAAAAAGCATCTGNATTTGGAATGAAAATTATTGCCAATGACCCAATAATTTCTAAAAATGAAATGGAAAAGTTAGGGGTAGAATCTGTCTCTCTAAAACATTTACTAAGCANCTCTGACTTTGTAACGCTACATGCNCCACTTATTNCTCAAACACATAATCTGATAAGTACCGAAGAATTAAACCTAATGAAAAAAGANTCATTCTTAATAAATGCCGCACGTGGGCCATTAATTGATGAAAAGGCTCTCTATCATGCTCTAAAAAACGGAACAATTGGGGGGGCGGGATTAGATGTAATGGTAGATACTATTCCAGAAAAGAATCATCCTTTATTACAATTAGACAATATTTTAGTTACCCCACATATAGCATTTTTTTCNCAAGAATCTACCTTAGAATTAGAAGAACGTGCAGCCCAAGAAGTAGTAAGAGTGTATAAAGGGCAAATGCCAGAAAATTTGGTAAACCCTGAAGTATTGAGTCATGAAAACCCTAGGCACTCAATAAAATCTTCTTAGNTTATATATGTATATTGATTTACACACACATTCGATTGCGTCAGATGACTCAAAAGCATCAGTTGAAGGGTTTGCNNAATGGACCAANATGTTAAGAACCAGAGGCTTTANAATAGATGGNTTTGTNCTCACAGAACATAGGCAATTTGATTTATCGATCGATTATTCCGAATTATCAGAAAAATACNATATATTAATCCTAAAAGGAGCTGAATTAGACACTGATTGCGGTCATTTCTTAGTGTATGGAATAAATAAAAAAATCTGTGATTTAATAGACTTGGAAGATATAAATATTAATGCCGAATACTTGATAGAAACTTGTATANAACATTCAGCCATNGCAATCCCTGCACATCCTGGACGCAAANGCATTGGATTATTTGAAAATTTAAGTAAANATCCTAATATCCTAAATAAAATATCGGCAATAGAAGGCTTAAATCACTCAAATAGACTAGANGAACAGATAAAGACAACTAATTTCATTAAAAAACATAANTACCCTAGCATTGGTGGAAGCGACTCTCANATAGTAAGTACTATAGGCAAATGCATGACNCATTTTGATGATCTGATAANAACAGAAAAAGATTTAGTACANGCATTAAAATCAAATAGATATACTGCCGTACAAATAGAAAATACNACATCTCAAAAACNGTAANTAATTTTTATGAATATAAAATATGCTAAGAAAGAATTAGATCGTGAATATTATAGCGGCCCATTNCTAATAACTGAGNAATTGATAGCTCANTTTAANAATTTAAATATTACAAAAAATCAAAGTACNATTTTTGANAATAATGTAAGTTCAGCTGAAATATGCAATTTATTTATGCCATCACTACACAAACCTGATATAAAAATTGAGTTTGGNAATTTAGTTTTTTTTGCAGGNCAAACAATGGATTTATTATCCGACGTCTCCAGTGGAGACACTTTAACAGCTAGTACAAAACTATCAAACGTTTACTCCAAAACAGGCAGATCAGGGAAGATGGTGTTTATAGAATGGAAAATAATCTTCAAGAACCAAAAGGATGAATACGTATCCAAAATAANAGAATCATTTGTCAGAATAGAAANTTAAGATGATTCAAAAAGATTATAATATAGGAGACCAAATAGGTCCCATAAATTATATTGTTTCTAAAGAAGATGTAATTGATTTCANTTCTCTTTTAGAGTCTAATGTATCATTCCAACGATTCANTTCCGTGAAAGAAGCGNGGAAAGNAAATTTNCCCGAATCTATAGTTCCTGGAAATATGCATTTAATTTTATTATCAAATTTTTTAATGACCNCAATTAAAAATATTANCCTTAAAAAAATGGAAATTATATTTAGACATATTGTGAAACAAAACATACAATTAATTATTAGAGGATTCATAACAAANGTATCATATGAAAATNATACGAAATATTATGAATGCGACATAACTATTGAAGATGATCAGGGAATCTCTTTAGTAATAGCTAATTCTAAATTTANANTTAAGTAAATCCAACAGGAGAAAAATGTTATCCGTATCATTTGAAAAACACATATTAGATAATGGTTTAAACGTAATTACACATGTTGATAAATCTTTGCCCGTAACAGCTGTTAATGTTTGGTATCACGTTGGTTCAAAAGACGAGGAAGTCGGAAAAACTGGTTTCGCACACCTCTTTGAACATGTAATGTTTGAAGGATCTAAACATCATAATAAAGACTATTTTGAACCCTTACAAAAAATAGGGGCAAACATCAATGGNTCTACAACAACTGANAGAACAAATTACTGGGAAAATATNCCAAGCAATTACTTAGATCTTGCTCTTTGGCTTGAATCAGACAGGATGGGTTTCCTNCTAGAAGCTTTAGATCAAGAAAGNTTTGATTTACAACGTGACGTTGTNAAAAATGAACGCAGGCAAAGCTATGAGAATAGACCATACGGGACTGCTCATCTAACANTNCAAGAAGCACTATTTCCTTCACCTCATCCATATCATTGGCCCACAATTGGTTCTCAAGAAGACTTAAATAATGCTGACCTAAAAGATGTGAAAGATTTTTTCAAACGTTTTTACCATCCTTCAAATGCAAGTATATGCGTAGCGGGTGATATAGAACCNAAAAAGGTNGTTGAAAAAATAAAAAGATATTTCGGAGATTTAGAACCNGGNAGTTCAATAGATCGAATACAAAGAATGGATTCTCCTTTGACAGGAGAAANTAGAATTGAAACATTTGATTCTGTTCCTTTTCCAAGAATCTATATGGCATGGCCTACAGCACCTAATTTTACTAAGGAACAAGCTTCATTAGATGTATTGTCCATTATACTGGCAGATGGAAGAAGTTCCAGATTACATAAAAAGATGGTTCATGAATCTCAAAAAGCACATGACGTAGAAGCGTATCATCATAGTCAGGAAATAGCNGGTGAGTTTCATATTATGGCAACGGCCAATCCTGATNACCCATTGAAAGACTTAGAACATATTATCGAATCTGAATTNAGTTTACTTGCATCAACTCCNCCATCTGAATATGAATTAACCAGCGCAAAAAATAGAATAGAAAGTTATTCANTACACAGATTAGAAAAAATCGGTGGATTTGGNGGCAAAGCTGATCAATTAANCTACTACAATATTATGGCTCATGNCCCNAATGTAATTAATACTGACATAAATAGATATCGAGAAATCAATACTCAAGACATAAGCGACGCGGCAAAATTATTGTCCAGAAATTTTGTTCGATTATANGTTCACCCTAAAGATTCTAAGATTTCATCCAATGTAACTATAGATAGAACATTAATGCCTGAAAAATCAGATGACCCAAATTATATTCCTCCAGATATAGATCAAATAAATTCTCAAAAAATCTTATTAATAAATAAACCAGAGTTACCTATTATTTCAATAGGGGTATTAATAAATTCAGGAATTATNCATGAGAATCCAGAAAATTTCGGATTGGCCAAACTAACTACCGATATGTTATTTGAGGGTACAAAAAACAGGACTAGCCTAGAAATATCTGCAGATGTCCAATTCTTTGGTTCACAAACAGGAAGAAAGACAGCTCGTGAGTACTCTTACATATCGATAAGCGGATTGTCTGAACATATCGATCAAAATTTAGAAATATTATCTGATATTCTACAAAATCCTATTTTCCCTAAAGAAGATTTTGAAAGAATTAAAAATGAAAGATTAGCTGATATTGAAATTTCACGCGACAATCCTGATTCAGTTGCAAATACCGCAATAAGATCAATAATATATGGATCAAACTCTGAATACGGACATCCAGCATTAGGATTTAAAAAAACTGTTAATAACTTAACTACTGAAAATGTTAAAACACATTATGAAAATTTTATTAAATCAAAAAATCCTTCTTCATTTTTGATAGTTGGAGATATGAAAAGATCTGAATCTGAAAATTCCATCTTAAAATACTTTAATAAGATAGATACTTCAAAAGATGTACTAAATACAACTGATCTACAGATTACTCCAAATGATGTATCTGAAAATACAATATACTTAATTGATAACCCTGGAGCAGCACAATCAGTAATAAGAGCAGGATTTTCAACTATTCCGAGAACTCATGATGATCTCGACAAAGTATCTTTACTAAATTATATTTTAGGTGGAGACTATTCAAGTCGACTCAACTTAAATTTAAGGCAAGACAAAGGATATAGCTACGGATTTTATTCTTCTATTTCCTGGCATAAGAATCCGTCCCTTTGGGTTTGTAGGGGTAGTGTTCAAACAGAAGTAACGAAAGAATCTATAGTTGAAATAATTAAAGAAATATCTAATATAAAGTCAGAAAACCCCATTACAGAATTGGAATTTGACGATGCTAAACAAAGCATTATTAAGGGAATGGCATCTCAATTTGAAACCAACAACCAATTGATGTCTCAATTAATAAACATATCTACATATAACTTACCTGTTGACTACTATAAACAACGTATTAGTAACATATCTCAACTCAAACATAAAATGATTATCGATGCAGGTGAAAAATATCTAAATGACAATAGATTATCTATTGTCATTGTTGGAGATGTCGAAAAAATTGAACCTGATTTACAAAAACTAAATACACGTATAATTCATTCGGATCAATACGGCAATAAAATATAATAAATAATGAAATAATGGTGAGCTTAATAATTATCAATGCTTAAATTAAGAAACGAAATCCCAGATAAAAATAATGTTAAATCTCCTGTTTTGTTGCTTAATCAAAATTACCAACCATTAAATATTTGTACTGCTAGGAGAGCAATATCTTTAATGGGACTCGGGAAGGCAGAACCTATTATAAATTCCAGTCGTAATATAAGAAGCGCAACAACAAGCCTGCCTTTGCCTTCTGTAATAAGACTCTACTATATGGTAAAAATACCAACAACTAATCGCAGGTTGTCTAGGCAAGCTCTTTTTTTCAGAGATAAATTTACTTGCCAGTACTGTAGCAAGAAAACTAAGCAGCTTACCATCGATCATGTAATACCTCGATCTAAGGGCGGATTACATGTATGGGAAAATGTAGTTTCTGCATGCGCTGACTGTAATCATAAAAAAGCTGGATTAACATTGAGAGAATCAGAGTTAAAACTTAAAGCTTCTCCAAAATCTCCATCCCCTAATCCATATTATATATTTCAGCATCGAAATATCGCTGAAGAATGGAAACCTTTCATACCATGGGAAGCATAAAATTAATTAAGTTTCTAAAATTGACGGAATACCCAAAAATAAATTATCGTAAACTAATAATGGATTGGTGTTAAGTCTTAAATTTACCTTAGCCGAGTCAAACATTTTTATAATCTGAACAACGTTATTAGTAGTAAAATGCGAAGAAATATATTTCATATGATCTAATCTGTTTATGTTAATGACTTCCGTTTCATTACCAATAAGTATCATTAGAATATCTCTCCACCAAGTAGTCATAATATCAATGTCCGAGAAACCATCTAGTTGAGTATTTTTAAAATTCTTAGCAAGGCGATCAGAAAACTTAAGTCTGACCTCAACAGAATTTTCTATAGCTGACTCCATATCGTCAAATAAATTTTGCATATTAAAAAATAAATCTGGATTAGAAATAACTCTATAAATCCAACCAATTCTACCTCTTGATAATTTAACAATAAGTTTCGAATCTAAATTATCTGGTAATTGATGATCTGAATGCTCAAACATATTTTCGAGTAAAGAGACATCTGAAACAGGATACATATTTAACGTTTGGCATCTAGACAAAATAGTATCAAGAATATTTGATATATCTTCAGATATTAAAATTACGATAACATCTTCCGGAGGTTCTTCCAATGTTTTTAGTAATAAATTAGCATGCTCAGAACGCATTCTATCTACATAAGAAATAATAAAAACTTTATGCTTCCCTTCATAAGGTTTTTTATATATTTGAGCTAAAAAATCTTCTCTTAATTGCTCAATAGGAGAAGATTTAGAATTCAGAAAATCTAGAATATGAATGTCCGTGTGTGTACCAGAGGATATTCTAATACAATTTTTGCATTCTTCGCATGGAGCATTATTCTTTATAAAGTATAAACAATTAACTGCTTTTGCAATATCAAACGCTAAAGTTGTTTTTCCCGTATAAGAAGGTCCAGAAATTAAAAATGCATGCGCTAATCTTTTAGATTCTATTGAATTCTTAATAAAATCAATAACTGAATCATGCCCTTTAGTCTGCCACATTAACTTTCTCCAAAACAACTATGCTAAAAAATGCAAACCAAATATAATATAGAAGCATGTTATTTATTCACATTATATTAAATGAAATATAGGAAATGTAAAATGACTTTACAAAGTAATAATATAGGCAGGGATCATATCTTAACACTGAGAATGGTATTTACGGGGTTCTTGTTGTTTTTAACTTATATTGCATTATTTGGAATATTACTATTTACTGGTTTGCCTTTTGGATTCGTATTGATAATGGGAATAGGAATGGTATTTTTTCAATATTTTTTTTCAGACTGGTTAGTTTTAAAAACAACAAAAGCTAAAATAGTTTCAGAATCTGAAGCACCAAAATTACATACAATGATTAATAGATTGTCAGCCATAGCAGGAATACCAAAGCCACATAAAATAGCTATTATGGACATAGAAGCACCAAATGCTTTTGCCACAGGAAGAAACAAAAAAAAGGCAACTGTAGCAGTAACTACTGGCTTACTTAACAAACTAACAGACCAGGAATTAGAAGCCGTAATAGGGCATGAACTAGCTCACATAAAAAATAGAGATGTTGCTGTAATGACTTGGGCAAGTTTAATTGTCGTAATAGCCGGATACTTAATGCAAATGATGTTTTGGATGAGTTTGTTTGGTGGATTTGGAGGTGGCAATAGACGAGAAGGCGGAGGTCAAGTTTGGTTAATGATTATGATAGCGTATGTGTCGATAATAGCCATATATTTTATAAGTCAAATACTAACGATGACCTTGTCTAGATATCGAGAGTTAGCCGCTGACAGAGATGGAGCTTTAATTACCGGTAACCCAATGGCACTAGCATCAGCATTACAAAAGATTAGTGGTGAAATAACTAAAATACCTGAACGAGATTTACGTCAAGTAGAACACGCAAATGCGTTTTTTATCATCCCAGCATTACAAGGAAAATCGATGGCAAAATTATTATCAAGTCACCCTCAAACAGAAGAAAGAGTTAGAAGATTAAGAAATATCAACAAAAATATGACCAGTTCTTAGTAATCATTTAAATATGTTTAAAAATATTTTCAAAATAAAGAAAGAATCTTCATCAATATTGCTATCAATATTCAATATATTAGAAAACAAAGATTTGTCTCAAGAAATAGTTATTAAAAATTATGGGGCAATACTTCTAAAACCTCTNAATTCTANCCNTCTAATATCATCATATGAGGATATTAGTAATAATATNGANCAACATNAGATAAATGGTTTTTTAAACTTCAAATTTAACANTGATGANCANGNCATCACATGGGCTATATTGGAAACAAAATCNAATGCTCAACTTATCAATGGAATAGATCAAGTCAGTAATAAAATAGCCTCTATGGATATGGGNGATTCAATGATAGGNTGTGTNTTNATAGCANCTTTTAGAGAACAAAAATCTTACATAATATGCAATTANAGNACATCTAAGTTNTACCCTTTCATCCCTTCTGGCAAAAATAGCAGAGACAACGAACTGGAACTTGACTTAGGNTATCAGCTAGAATTAAATAAGATTCCGGTTGAAAACCATGTNAATTGGTATCCGTTATGGGANTCGNTAATATAACNTAATNCCTTTTTGTGAACATATTGAAAATAATTATACCNATCACAGGAATAATTATNATNATTATCATAATACTCAATATTAAAATAATTGGGCTGAAATCAAATATATGTCTNAAATAATCCATCATCAAAGCGATTAACTCAGGGTCAGCAGCTTCAGAATGGTGTAATAATATCTTCAACAAAAACCTCGAATATTAAATAATAATAACTTATCATTTAATACGATTATAAAATAAAGTCCCTAATAAATTAANAATCTAGAATTCGCTTGTATAAATCAAATAATCAAACATATGGCATTAATAGCAGGATCACAACTTAGTCTCTATTACTCAGACATTGAAATATTTTCTAATGTGACGTTTGAGGTAAAAGAAAAAACTCATATTGGNATTGTAGGCCCCAATGGTAGNGGNAAAACATCCTTTTTAAAAGTTTTAATGGGAAACCTAGATCATGATAAAGGAGAAATTTTCAAACCAGATAGTACAAAAGTTGGATATGTCCCACAAACATCACTTCAATCTGGAAACGGAACTATTAAAAATCAAATNGAAGATGCATTCAAAGGCATATTNGATATCGAACANCAGATGCAAGACAGCGCTATNGCGATTCAAAATAGTANTGGAGNNCAAAGAAAACATGCAGAAACAAACTATGCGAATTTATTAGANAAATACGAATCTAATGGTGGNTATACGTACAAAAACACTATGGACAAGGTAGTATCCGGACTAGGCCTGTCTAAAGAATTATTAAATACTCCTATTCAAAAAGCGAGTGGAGGAGAAAGGACAAGAGCTGCACTAGCCAAAGCGTTATTAACTGATCCAGATTTATTAATNTTGGACGAACCAACAAACTATCTTGATTTTAAAGGATTAAACTGGTTAGAAACTTTTTTGTCCGGATTTTCTAATTCNTTCATAATCGTATCTCATGATAGGTATTTTCTTNACAATGTCTCAAAACAAATATGGGAAATAGATAAAGGAACTTTACAAATATATAAAGGNAATTACTCCCAATACAAAATATTAAAGTCAGAAGATGANAAAAGATTAGCTCGGGAATANGAAAAACAACAAGTTTATATAAAAAAGACTGAAGATTTCATAGCCAGATACCATGCAGGACAAAGATCTAAAGAGGCTAGAGGAAGGGCTAANAAATTATCNAAAATTGATAAATTATCTGAACCAACAAAGGACAAACATATAAAGATATCTGGTTCTAATGTAACAAGAACAGGTGAAATAATTCTAAGGACAGAATCTCTAAAAGTAGGATATGAAACTAATANTACTAAAATAGAACTTTTCAATGTNCCAGATTGTGAAATAANGAAAAAAACGGCTACAGCCATTATAGGAAACAATGGNGAAGGNAAAACAACCCTTATAAAAACAATCATTGGAGACATAGAACCAATTTCAGGAAAAGTGCATACAGGGCATAACGTTTCTATAGGTTATTTCAGGCAAGGAGCTGACAACATACCTGATAATTTTACAGTGTTAGAAGCCCTATTAGATATTAAAAATTTAGATATAGGTGAAGCTAGAAACTTTTTAGCAAAATTTTTATTCGTTAGAGATGAAATTTTCAATCAAGTTAAATCCCTAAGTGGAGGAGAAAGGGGAAGACTAGAATTAGCAAGATTNTTAATAAAATCTCCAAATGTACTAGTATTGGACGAGCCAACTACNCATTTAGATATACCAAGTAGGGAAGCTTTAGAAACTATGCTTTCAGAATTTGAAGGGACTATAATATTTGTATCCCATGACAGNCATTTAATATCTTTACTAGCAGATAACATTTGGGTCATAAATGGTTCAAATGTTTCTCAATTCGAAGGCAATTATACAGAATGGCTCGAACATAATGAGATACGTGAAAATCAGACTGCTAAAATNAGTACTGATAAAAAACNNAATTTNTCAAAAAAGAATAAGAAATCAGTTANCACCAAAAAATCTANTTNCAAAATAACCGATGAATTAATCGAAAAATTAGAATCAGATTTGAAATTTATAGAAAAAGAATTAGAAGTAGCTTCAAAAGACAATAACATAGCTAGGATAACAGAACTTGGTGAAAAGCACAGACTTTTATCGGATAAACTAAATCAAGCTGTTGAAAATTGGGGACGTAACTAATTATTTGCCATATTTGTCTATCGCAGCTTCATATTCTTCATATGTATTAATATCCAACCTAACTAAAGGGTCATTGAAAATAACTTCATTCAAATCTCCTCTATATTTTTCAAAAATTTGNCTCAATCCTTGAGTATCCTCAGATATATCNAATAATTCATCTTTCATTGANGCAGACAACACAATCGGATGACCTCCTTTATTTTCAAATCTAGGAGATGAAATTAAAGAATTAGTAGATTTATGATTAGTTAAAATCTTAGAAATTATTCCTGTNGTACGAGGTTGATCCACNCCTAACAAAACATATGCTTCTGAATTATGTGAGGCTGCTAACACACCTATTTTAATAGATGATGTCCTTCCAGTTTGATAAGAATCATTNCTAGCAATGATTACGTCTCTAGCTTCTAATTCTTTCTCAATATCGGAGGCTCTATGNCCTACNACTACAACTATTTCTTCACATCCACCAGAACGAAGTATAGAAATTTGATGTAANACCAGAGACGTNCCNTGCCAAGGNAATAATGCTTTCATATTACCCATACGACTNGAGTATCCNGCNGCAGTTAAAATTCCTNTATACATGCCAAAATCAATACTTCNTCTTCGACTAAGTTAATATTTTTCTATNTTCTATTTTTTTATTAATTCTTTCTATATGAGAGTCTTCTAGTTTCATNGGNAGTCCNGATCCTCCNANCCTAAACATTAATATTTCGGCCATAATGCTTATAGCTATCTCTTCCGGAGTCCTAGCAGTAATATCTAATCCAATAGGAGCTCTTATCGATCGCACTCTTTCTAAATCGAGNCCGGAACTAATTAGATCTTCATAAATTAAAATAGTTTTGCGTTTGCTACCCAATAATCCAACATATCCTGCCGTAGTNTTAGCTGCAGATAATAAAGCCGTATTATCATATCGATGCCCTCGAGTCGCAATCACTATGAAAGAGTTGGNATTNATAGGAAGTTCTAATAATGCTTCTTCAGGCTTCAAGGGNACNAGCATNTCGGCTTCAGGAAATCTTTCTGGATCNACAAATTCCTTTCTATCATCAGTAATAAAAAGCTTAAATCCTAAAGGTTTAGCTAAATACGCCAAAGCACGTGAAATATGTCCCCCGCCACATATTACTAACTGAGGTGGCGTAGTATATGCTTCTATAAAATATTCCCCTCCTGAATCAAGAGTGACATACTCATTCCTACCATAAGGCATTAAGTCTTTGGCCCGATTCTTCGCATCACTATCTAAAAGTTCATTTCCAAGTGTTCCTTCAGTTGTACCATCATCTCTTATAAGAATCTTATCCCCAATCTTAGAATTATTAGTTAGATCCGATTTAGTAACAGTAGCCAATGCAACGGATCCATTTCCCTGATAAGCCTGATCTATTTCGTTTGCATAGGGTAGATAATCTTCAGGATCATAAACAGGATCAATCAAAAAATACATGGTCCCCCCACAAACTAATCCATCTTCTGCCGCTAACTCTTCATTTAATTCATATTCTCTATATTCTGCAGATCCTTTTCGATCCATTAACTGCTTAGCCGCAAACCATATATCCCCTTCGACACATCCTCCTCCTAAAGTACCTGTACCAGAACCATCTTGTTTAATAAGTAGCTTAGCGCCTCGTTTTTGAGGAGTAGAACCTTTGGTACGAATCACCGTAGCTATAACAACAGGTTCAGAATTGTCTAATCTTTTTATAGTCTCTTGAAAAACATCTTTCATTGAAATACCTCTAGATACTATATCCAGTATAATTATCTTAAATATACGACTTACTAATATTATACTCTCTTAATTGAAAACATATAATGAATAATTCATAATTGCTATGATGTCAAATATACATATATTACCTATATTCCCCTTAAATACAGTGCTATTTCCATTTGAAACAATGCCATTACGTATATTTGAAGATCGATATAAAAAAATGTTACAAGATTCTCTAAATGACAATTCAAAAATAGGCATAGCTCTAATAAAATATGGTAATGAAGTGGGAGGGCCTGCAAAAACATATGATATCGGCACTGTAGCAGAAATTAAATCTTCAGAAAGAACTGATTCAGATGAATATTATCTAATATTAGAAGGCATAAAAAAATTTCTAATCACAAGAACTGTATCAGATACCCCTTATATAACTGCTGAAATAAAAATTATAGAAGAATCTTATATCGATTCGACAATAGATTCACACGAATTAAGCAGAGCCAAATTATCGTTCCAAAATTACATTAATTACTTATTAAATATTCAAGGTGAATGGAAAAAAACTCCTCCCGTACCAAATGACCCAATAAAACTATCATACTTAATCCCACAGTTATTAAATTTAAAACTTCCTGAAAAGCAACATTTCTTAGAAGTAGCCTCATCTAAAGAAAGAATAGACGCTAGTCTACATTATTTAAATAGTGAAATTATTGATTTAAGTAAAAAATTAAATGCCAAAATGAACATGCAGTATGGCCGTAATTAAATTACCTATATAATTTCTTCTTTAGACAGAAACTCTGCCAACTTCGATATACCTGTGGAAATTTCCTCCGTGTCATTATATCCATAGCATAGTCTCATAAAATTATGACCTTTAGTAGGATCTGGTGAGTAATCTGTCCCAGGATGGAATCCAACATCAATCTGATTTAATGATTTCTCAACTAATTTTTGAACATCACAACCTTGTGGCAGCTCAAGCCATATGTAAAGGCCTCCATCTGGATTAGACCATCTTGCTGAAGTTCCAAAATTTTCCCCTAAAGCAGAAAGCATAGAGTCTCGTCTCTTCTTTTGAATATGATTAATTTTCAAAATATGCTCATCTAGAAATCTATTAGCATATTTTTCAACAGTCATAGCTGTGAAATCACTAACTCTGCCCCTCTTTACATTCATTATCATATCTAAAACAGAAGAGGGTGCTGTCATATAACCCAAAGCCATACCTGGACCAATAATTTTAGAAAATGACCCTACATATATAACACTGTCTTCAGCATCTAGATTAAAAAATGACGTTACCTGAGTCCCATCATATCTATTATCAGCATAGCAATCATCTTCTAGGATCGGAATGTTGTATTTGTTAGTTATCTCTAATATTTTTTCTCTTCTCGCTGATGTTATAGTAAAACCTTGAGGATTTTGAAAAGTAGGAATCAGATAAAGTAATTTGGGCCGTTTTCCTTCTTTAATAATTTTTTTAATTGACTGTTCCAAAAGTTCAGGAACCATGCCTTCTTCGTCCGATTCAACACCTCTAATATCAGTCATTTTTTTTCTAAGAGTTTTAAGAGTTCCTCCATAAACCCACTGGTCCGTTAGAACAATGTCATGTGGATCTAACAAAATATCACAAACCATATCTATAATTTCTGCAGATCCATTACCCAGTATTATTTCATCTGGAGTAACTTGAATGTCTCTATTATGGGATAATTTATTGACAAGATATTCTCGAAGATTTGTATTCCCTTGAGTGTGAGTATATATAGCCAATTCAGAGCCATAATCTAACAAAGCTTCTTCTAGACACATAAGTATTTCAGCATTAGGTATCGAATTAGGATCTGCATAAGCAACAGCGAAATCGTACTTAGCTCTTCTAGGAGGCTGTAACCTAGGGTTAGCAAATTTATTAGACGCATAAATTGTTTCAAAATCTAAAGACACATTCAGTCTCCTATAAAGTGTGCAGATAATATCTCAATATCTATATATAATGTGGTATATAGTATTAAATATCAAATATTTCTAATAGTGAAACCCATTAATTCAAACTACATTAAGTAACAGAAATTAGTAATTATGAACTCTCGTCGTATTACAAAAAACATATTAGTAAAAGGTGCAAGAGAACACAATCTCAAAAATATTGACGTAGAAATACCTCGAAATAAATTGGTTGTTGTTACGGGGGTATCTGGATCAGGTAAAAGTTCTTTGGCATTTGACACAATATATGCTGAAGGACAGAGAAGATATGTTGAATCCCTATCGGCTTATGCAAGACAATTCTTAGGCAGGATGGATAAACCAGATGTTGATTACATTGAAGGCCTATCTCCAGCAATATCAATAGACCAAAAGGGAGTATCCAAAAATCCAAGATCAACTGTAGGAACAGTGACAGAAATATATGACTATCTAAGATTATTATTTGCTCGAATAGGAATAGCCCATTGTCATAAATGTGGAAACTTAGTCGAAAAACAAACTGTCCAACAAATAGTAGACTCTATAGCCTCTCTACCAGATAAAACACGAATACAAATACTGGCCCCTGTCGTTCAAAGAAGAAAAGGAGAGCATAGAGATGTTATTGAAGATGCTAAAAATGCCGGTTTCGTCAGAGTTAAAATAGATGGTGAGACAAAAGATCTTAATGATTCGATAATACTAGATAAAAACATTTGGCATGATATAGAAATTGTAGTTGACAGATTAATCATAGGTCCAAATTTAGATATAACTCGTCTAACAGATTCATCTGAATCTGCACTAAAACACGCTAATGGAATAATTAAAGTCGATATAGATAATCAAAATCCTAAATTTTTCTCAGAAAATTTTGCATGTCCTGATTGTGACGTCAGCTTTACGGAATTAGAACCTAGAACATTTAGTTTCAATAATCCCCACGGTGCCTGTACAAGTTGTACTGGATTAGGATTTAAATTAGTCGTTGATCCTGAGTTAGTAATACCTGACGAATCCAAATCAATCTTAGAAAGCGCAATTGAACCTTGGGCCAACGCCGGAGGAAGATTCAATAGAGCACGATCTTCATGGTATATGAAACAATTGCTTGCATTATCTGAACTAGCAAACTTTGACCCTAATGTTCCGGTAAATCAACTTGACCAAAACATTAAAGACCTTATTCTCTACGGAAACAACAAAGATAAAATAGAAATTAAGTACCGAAATAAACGAGGGCACGAAAATAAATGGACAACAAAATTCGAAGGTGTTATAAAAAATTTAGAAAGAAGACACCGGGAAACTGAATCAGATAATGTTAGAAAATATATAGAAAGATATATGACTTCTTTGCCATGTGAAAAATGCAAGGGATATCGCCTGAGACCTGAAGCTCTTGCAGTTACTATTGACTCACATAATGTCATGGAAATATGCGAGTTACCAGTACGAGAATCTTATGATTGGATAACTCACCTAAGTAAAACTAATATTTTGACCACAAGAGATAAAAAGATTGCGTCACAAATACTAAGTGAAATAACTTCTAGGTTAGAGTTTTTGCTAAATATTGGATTAGATTATTTAAGCCTAAACCGATCTGCATCAACTTTAAGTGGTGGAGAATCTCAAAGAATCCGACTAGCAACCCAAATTGGTTCTGGATTAATGGGAGTTTTATATGTATGCGATGAACCTTCTATAGGGCTACATCCGGCTGATGATGACTTACTTATTTCAACATTGAAAGGGTTAAGAGATGTAGGAAATAGTGTATTAATAGTAGAACATGATGAAGCAATAATGCGTTCAGCAGATTACATCATAGATATTGGCCCAGGAGCTGGGGAAAATGGTGGTGAAGTTGTCGCATCAGGAACTCCTCAAAAAATAATGACGTCACCTAAATCTTTGACTGGTCAATACCTATCAGGTAAGAAAAAAATACCTATGTTGACCAAGAGACGAGCATCAAATGGCAAATATTTGCACATACAAGGAGCTGAGCAAAATAATTTAAAAAATATAACTGTTAAAGTGCCTCTTGGAATATTAGTTTGCGTAACTGGAGTATCTGGATCTGGAAAAAGCACTCTAATCAATGAAATATTATATAAGAGATTAGCTCAATATTTTTATCGTTCTAAAGATAGGCCAGGAAAATATAAAATCATTGAAGGTTTAGAACATATTGATAAAGTTGTTAACATAGACCAATCTCCTATTGGAAGAACCCCTAGAAGCAATCCAGCTACATATACTGGAACATTTACTCCCATAAGAGAATTGTTTGCCCAAGTTCCAGAAGCCCGAAGTAGAGGGTACAAAGCAGGAAGATTTTCTTTCAATGTCAAAGGGGGGAGATGTGAGTCTTGCTCAGGAGACGGATACATCACAATTGAAATGCAATTCTTACCTGATGTAACAGTACCTTGTGAAGTATGCCGCGGAGGAAGATATAACCGTGAAGCTTTAGATATCCATTATAAAGGTAAAGATATTTCTGAAATATTAGGAATGACAGTATCAGAATCTTTAAATTTATTTTCAAACATCCCTACTATAAAAAGAAAACTCCAAACTTTGCAAGATGTTGGATTAGGATATATAAAACTAGGTCAACCAGCACCACAATTAAGTGGAGGAGAAGCGCAAAGAATAAAATTAGCAACTGAACTTTCAAAAAGATCTACAGGGCAAACCTTATATATACTTGATGAACCTACGACTGGCCTGTCTTTTCAAGATTGTGACCAACTTTTAAAAGTCATGCATAGGTTAGTGGATGCCGGAAATTCAGTTTTACTGATAGAGCATCACTTAGACTTGATTAAAAATGCAGATTGGATAATAGATTTAGGCCCAGGAGCAGGAATTTCTGGAGGGGAGATACTGTGTACAGGAACCCCTGAAGAAGTATCACTTAATGAAATTTCTCTTACGGGTAAATATTTAAGAAACCTATTTGAAAATTCGTAATCCATATGTGCTCCTTCACATAAAACCCGTATATGTATATAATCCTTCACATAAAACCCGTATATGTATATAATTAATCAAGATATGAGATTGTGTTACTAAACAGATTGTAGGAGGAAGCATTTGAAGTGGATAGATTTTGAAACCCCACAAACTATAGATGAGGCTGTAAAGTTATTAGCAGACGCAAATGGACAAGCTAAACCATTAGCCGGGGGAACAGATTTAATTGTCCAATTAAGAGTTGGCGACCCTAGAGTTAGTGTTAATCAGGTAATAAACATAAAAAGTATCCCTGAATTAAATGAATTAAGTTATAGCCCTGAAGCTGGCTTAACTATTGGCGCAGCAGTACCTTTGTATAAAATCTATAATGATGAAAATGTAAAAAAATATTACCCAGCAATTATAGATTCTGCTTCATTGATTGGCGGAACTCAAATTCAAGGGAGAGCCTCATTNGGAGGCAATCTATGTAATGCNGCNCCTAGTGGNGATGGNATACCNAATTTAATNGCTCATGGNGCNATTGCAANNATAGNNGGNCCTAANGGNANCAGANAAGCAAATGTTGAAGANATNTGNNTNGGCCCTAGNCANACNTCNATAGAAANTAANGAACTNTTNNTNTCTATTAATTTCCCNATNAATCCNTCAGGATTTGGNGCTAGTTATTTAAGGTTTATACCTAGGAATGAAATGGATATAGCTGTAGCAGCTNCTGGAGTATCTGTAGTAATTGAAAACGGTAAATTCATAAATGCTAGGGTTTCACTCGCATCTGTTGCTCCAAAGCCATTATTCGTAAAAGAAGCCGGTGAAGTTCTTGTTGGAAAATCCGTCTCACCTGAATCTATACANGAAGCNGCANTTNTNGCNAAANATGCNGCGACTCCTATTAGTGACATGAGAGGTACGGCTGAATATAGAAAGCATCTATGTGAAGTACTAACACAAAGAGCGCTAGATAACGCAATTGCAAGAGCACAGGAGAATTAAATATGACTACAACTCAGAAAAAAACTCACGTACAAACAGTACTCAACGGCGAGCCAGTAGATTTTTTGTGTGAACCCAGACAAAGCTTATTAGAAGTATTAAGAGATGTTATAGGCTTAACAGGAACAAAAGAGGGATGCAATGACGGCAATTGTGGAGCATGTACAGTAAATATGGATGGAAGAGTAGTAACTTCCTGTTTAGTTCTAGGAGTAGAAGCTGAAGGCGCAGAAATAACAACCATAGAAGGTGTCGCTGACGGTAGCAACCTTCATCCTCTACAAGTATCTTTCTTAGAAAATGCAGCTCTGCAATGTGGTATTTGTACTCCAGGNTTTATAATATCCTCTAAAGCCTTGTTAGAGCAAAACCCCGATCCCACAGAACATGAGATACGATTTTGGTTAGCTAACAACCTATGCAGATGTACTGGATATGACAAAATTATAAGAGCTGTCCAAGATGCAGCCNAAAAAATGAGAAGTGCCTAAAAAATAGTTCATTAGTTTTNAAAAAGGTAAGGATANTATGACTACAGCTGATTACGAAAGAAACCAAGTTTTATCAACAAAAGAGTATAAAGTTGTTGGAACCAGACCAGTNAGACATGACGGGGCTGACAAAGTCACCGGCAGGGCTATATATGGTGCCGATTTTGATGCCGCAGGCATGTTACATGGGAAAATTTTAAGAAGCCCTCATGCCCATGCAAAGATTGTTTCTATTGATACAAGTAAAGCTGAATCTTTGGCTGGCGTAAAAGCTGTTGTTACTTATAAAGATTTCCCCCAAGCATCCGACTCAAAAGTTGATTTAGGTGAAGCTGTAACCGAATTAAAATGGTTAAGAGATAACATATTAGCAAGTGATAAGGCTCTTTATGCAGGTCATGCAATTGCAGCTGTAGCAGCATCTAACCCTCATGTAGCTGAAGAGGCAATAAAGCTAATAAATGTTAAATATGAAATATTAGACCCTGTCATGACAACCCAAGAAGCAATGAGCGAAAATGCTTCAATTCTTCATGAATCTCTCCAAACGGAAGAGTTAGGNGAAAACACTGGANTNGTCAGCAATATNGCGAAACATTTCCAGCATNNTAANGGAGATATTNAAAAAGGNTTTAAAGAAGCNGACATAATNNTNGAAAGAGANTACAANACAAAAACTGTNCATCANGGGTATATAGAACCTCATAATGGAACTGCAATATGGAGCCCTGANGGAAGATTACATATTTGGTGTAGTACTCAAGGNCCCTTTGTGGTACGCGAAAGCATGGCTAAATTATTGGATATGCCAATNTCNAAAATAAGAGTGACTCCTACTGAAATTGGAGGTGGATTTGGCGGAAAAATACCCGTTTACGTAGAACCTGTTGCAGCTCTTCTTTCCAAAAAAACAGGAACTCCTGTAAAAATTGTAATGANNNGNAAAGAAACNTTTGAAGGTTCTGGACCTACTCCTGGATCCAATGTAAAAATTAAGATCGGAGCCAAAAATGACGGTACTATAACAGCTGCCCATGCTTGGATGGCCATGGAGGCAGGAGCTTACCCTGGTTCTCCAGTAGGTGCTGCTGCTCAAACCGTTTTCTCAACATATGATATAGATAACGCACTCATAGATGGATATGATGTTGTAGTAAATAAGCCAAAAACTGCAGCTTACAGAGCTCCTGGAGCTCCAAATGCNGCATTTGGAGCTGAACAAGNATTAAATGAGCTAGCTGAAAAATTAGGTATGGATCCAATTGATTTGAGACTGAAAAATGTTGCGACCNAAGGTACACGTCGCCCTGATGGTCCTGTTTTNGGAAAAATAGGCGCTAAAGAGGTTCTTGAAGCAATGAAAGACCATGCGCATTACAATGCACCAAAACAAGAAGGCCACGGTCGTGGTATAGCAATAGGATTTTGGTTTAATGTCGGATTAGATTCAGCTTGTAACATATCAGTCAACAAAGATGGAACCATAAATCTTACCGAAGGATCAACAGATATTGGTGGGTCACGTACTTCAATTGCAATGCATGCAGCTGAAGTATTAGGAATACCTGTCGAAGATGTAAATCCAACCGTAGTTGATACAGATATGATAGGGCATACTGGNCCGACCGCAGGAAGCAGAACAACATTCTCAACCGGATGGGCCGCATATGANGCNGCNCAAGAGGTAAAAACAAAAAGTATTGAACGAGCAGCCAGCATATGGGATGTAGATAAGGATCATTTACAGATGGAGGATGGAGTNATATNTTCTAANTCTGATCCTGAATTNAAAATGNCNTTCAAAGAATTAGCNAANCAAATGAGNAGTACAGGNGGTGGNATATCNGGANCTGCTGCTGTTAATCCTTCTGGNGTAGGAGGCTCTTTTTGNGGNAATATAGTNGATNTGTCNGTAGATTCTGATACTGGAAAANTAACAATTGAAAGATTCACTGTTGTACAAGATGTCGGGAAAGCAATTCATCCTAGTTATGTTGAAGGNCAAATGCAAGGNGGAAGTGTNCAAGGNATNGGNTGGGCNNTNAATGAAGAATANTTNATGNGCNANNANGGNTCNATGAANAATACNAGTTTGTTAGATTACAGAATGCCTACTNCNCTNGATCTTACCTTTGATAGATACNGTAATAGTNGAGGTTGCNAANCCAGGCCATCCTTTTGGNGTNAGNGGAGTTGGNGAAGCNAATATAGTTCCTCCTACACCTGCAATTGCAAATGCTGTATATGATGCAACAAACAAAAGAATACAAGAATTACCATTAAGCCCAGGTGCTGTATTATCTGCCGAATAAAGGAAATTTAATTGCCATTAGTTTTTATACCGTCTCTGATGCAAAATTTAACTGACGGGAACAAAAAGATTCAAATTGAAGGTTCCAATATAAGACAGGTCATTGANAATTTAAATGATCAATATCCNGGGATGAAAGATCGGCTAGTTGATGGAGACCGAATAAAGCTAGAGATATCAGTCGCTATTGATGGAGAAATTTCAACATTAGGTATGATTGATAAAGTTTCTGAAANAAGCGAAATACATTTTTTGCCGGCAATCGCAGGCGGATAATCCAAGATGCTATTNAATTGGATAAGAATANTNATCTCGCAAAGTATTCTTAAGNACTTTACCTAAAGANTTACGAGGCAATTCTTCTACTACTACTACTGATTCAGGTTTCTTAAAACTAGCTAATTTAGTTCTGCAAAATTCAATAATATCTAACTCATTAAATTCATNATNTTGTTTTAAAGTAACTATTGCTCTTACTCTTTCNCCCCAATCCATATCAGGTATTCCNATNATAGCTGNTTCATCAANGGAAGGNTATGANTCCAGAACTCTTTCTACTTCCTCAGGAGAAATCATTTCNCCNCCTCTTTTTATAAAATCTTTAACACGACCAGATAGGAATATATANCCATCTTCATCNATATAACCTAAATCTCCCGTAAATAACCACCCANNTTTAATCACTTGGTTAGTNGATTCTTCTTGGTTCCANTACCCTTTCATCAATCTGTCNCCTNTGGTAATTATCTCTCCTNTATCTCCAACCTNANNTTCCTCTCCAGTGGAATCTACTATTTTNACCTCAACNTCNGGAAGAGGNTTACCAATTGAAGTNAATCTATTNAATTTAGTTTCAATCTCNTCTGGTGAACCTTTTAAAATATGATCCTCAGGAGGCAACATAGTAATTGTTGCAGCTGTTTCNGTCTGACCAAATGCATTTATNAAATGAGNATTTGGTAAAACCTCAATAGCCTTTCTAATAACTTGTATAGGCATAGGAGCTGCTCCATAAGTAATAACTTCCAAGCTCGATAAGTCATATGAATCAAATTGAGGGTGTTCAACAATCATTTTCAACATTGTAGGGACCATCATAGCCCGATTAGCTTTTTCTGTTTGAACAAGTTCCATCCAGTCTTCAGGATTAAATTGTTTTTGTATTATGAGAGTTCTGCCNCCATAAATAGCAGCCATAAAAGCNTGAACTCCTGCAATATGGTAAAGCGGAACAGTTAATATATTTCTTTCTTCAACCTCCATATCAGCAGGCATAACATTAGACAATATATAAGATGAAAANGAATCATGGGTTAACATAACTCCTTTAGGAAATCCTGTGGTCCCTGAAGTAAACATTAGCATTGTTAAATCATCANCGTCTGATTGAGGAATCATATCTGACAANTGGNCATCAANCTCTAAGTTAGACNTTGATGAAGANANCAANGAGTCATATTCNAGNCATCCNGGATAAGANCCTTCTAAGACATAGATATCCTGTATNAAATTTAAGTCTGATNTCANTGAATCAACCATAGAAATATAACGTTCTCCGGAAAATACAATCTTTGGAGATGCNTCTTTTAACATATGGGACAATTCTTCTTTGGTNGATCTAAAATTTAACGGNACATANACCAAATCTAAAAAAGCTGCAGCAAAATATAATTCTATGTGTGCAGGNGTGTTAACTTCTATAGNAGCAATTCTATCCCCAGATTTAAGNCCAATATCATTCAAAGAATTAGCNAAAANATGGANCCTTTTAAGCAAATCAAAATATGNTATCTTTTGCCCTTCAAATATAATCGCAATACGATCAGGTACAATTAAACTTGAAATATTNAGAAACTCTGATGTGTTCATTNCTGTATAATAGACTCCGAATAAAATTTTCCAGTAACTAATTTATCATTACTGTAGCTTTAATACCATGTTCCAAGATACAATGTATTACATTATTCAATTTATTTAAAATAAAATCATCNCTTAAAGTTAACAACTTTTCAAATTTACATATACGTATTACACATGCGGCAGGAGGACATATGGATAGTTCAAANAATTTATTAGCTTCAGTATCAGCTTTTACTGAAAGCATGAGAGTAAAAGACAGAACTCCTGATTCAGTTAGAGAATTAAATAAATTTGTAAAACATTTTAAAGAAGACNCNGATATAACTNCNATAACCCCATCACAAATTGGANGTTATGCCGAAGTAGTTTGTAAAAATGTGTTGTCTCCTCAGGCAATAGATGGACTACAATCAGTAAGAAAATTNCTNCAATTTGCATATAAAGAAGGNCAAACTGAAATAAACTTAGCTTCTCATTTCAGAATAAGAAANCCNAGAGCTTCTTCCCAATCTTTAAATGATGATTCTATNATCNCNGGNGGTCAAGAAATGACCGCGGACGGATATGAACAATTNGTAAAGGAAAAAGAATCATTAGAATCAAACAGGATATTAATAAGTGAAGCAATTCATAAAGCAGCATCAGATGGAGATGTGAGAGAGAATGCTCCACTTGAAGCTGCTCGCGAACAACAAGGAAGAGAAGAAGCTCGTATAAAAGAGATAGAATCTATGCTAAGAACCGCAATAATTGTGGATTCAAGCGGNAAAAACACAAAAAGAGTTCGAGTAGGTGCAACTATACAAGTTGAAGAATTATCNAAAAAGAAAAAGGTNAAATATACTCTAGTAAGCCCTTCTGAANCATCTCCNTTAGAAGGTAAAATTTCTGATGCATCNCCTTTAGGNAAAGCATTTATNGGTAANCGCGCTGGCCAAAGAGCAATTGCAAACACTCCTAGAGGGGAAACNGAATTCAAGATNATAAATATATCTTAANCAACTCAANATTANGGNGTTAATTTAAAACAACTATGAGTTTAAANGCAATTAGTTCAGATACAGCAGAATTAGTTAATTCCCTTAGCCAGAATATTCAAGGTGAAGTCAGATCTGATGAAATGTCTAAGACTCTCTGGAGTACAGATGCGAGTATATATCAAATAAANCCTGTAGCTGTNGTATTACCNAAATCTAAAGATGATGTTATATCTGTAGTTGAAACATGTGNAAAATACGGGGTTTCTGTTTTGCCTCGAGGTGGTGGAACAAGTTTAGCTGGCTCAACAGTTGGCGAATCGGTAATTATNGACTTCTCTCGATATATGAATGAGTTAAAAGAAGTAAATATTGCAGAAAAATGGGTTCGAACTCAACCNGGAATNATNTTAGATGAATTAAANCAAAANATAGCCAAACATGGATTTTTATTTGCTCCTGACCCAAGTACTAGTAACAGAGCAAATGTAGGAGGAGCATTAGGNAATAATTCTTGTGGNGCTCATTCAATTATGTGGGGNAAAACTATAGATAACACTNTAGAGNTNGATGTTGTNTTGTCNGANGGTAAAGCCACNANATTAGGCCCTCTAACAGGNGAAAATTTAGAATACAAAATGNGAATGTCTGGGCTCGAAGGAAATATTTATAACAATTTATTCAANATAGGCGAATCNCATAGAAATGAAATATTAGAAAAATATCCTAAAATCCAAAGACGTGTCTCAGGATACAACCTAGACGAATTTGTAGGTGGTAGCGATTTCAACATGGCCAAATTTGTTGTTGGTTCTGAAGGCACACTATTAACAATAACTGAAGCTAAATTAAAAATAGTGCCTATGCCCAAAGTAAAATGTCTTGCAGTTCTGCATTGTAACGAACTTATTGAATCAATGGAGGCAACGGTTGCTTCTTTAGAAATAGAACCCGGAGCCGTTGAATTAATAGGCAGCATGATAATAAAACAAGCTCAATCTAATTTAGCCTATTCCCGGATCACAGATTTCATAAGCGGCACTCCTGAAGCACTATTAGTAATAGAATTAGTGGGTGATTCTCAAAAAGAATTAGACCATAAATTTGAAAGATTAAAAGAATTAACTNAAAAAGGTGGTTGGGGATACGAATTAGTCCGATTATCTTCTCCAGAAGACCAACAAAAAGTATGGGATGTTAGGAAAGCTGGGTTAGGATTAATGATGAATGTACCTGGAGACGCTAAACCTATTCCNTTTGTTGAAGACACAGCAGTAGCCCCAGAAGTACTTCCTGAATTTGTAAAAAGATTTGATTCCATTGTACGTAAACATGGAACAGAAGCAGGATATTACGGNCATGCCAGTGTTGGNTGTTTACACATCAGGCCTTTAATTAACTTAAAGAATCAAGAAGGTGTTGACCGAATGGTCGCAATTTCNGACGAAATAAGTGACTTGGTATTAGAATTTGGGGGGTCATTAAGTGGAGANCACGGAGACGGTCTTGTACGAAGCGGGTACAACGAAAAAATGTTTGGTCCAAAAATATANGGAGCATTCAAGGAAGTTAAAAAAACTTTTGACCCAAACAACATAATGAATCCNGGAAAAATCGTAGATGCTCCACCCATGACAGAAAATCTACGATATGGCACAACTTACAATACNCTACCAATAGAAACTGGNTTTGCATTTGAGCAAGANAAAGGGTTTGCTTCAGCAATCGAAATGTGTAATGGGCAAGGAGCATGTCGTAAAATCACATCTGGTGTNATGTGCCCTTCATANATGGTAACTCGAGATGAAGAACACTCAACGAGAGGCAGAGCTAATGCACTAAGAGCAGCAATATCAGGAAGGATACCTACGCAATCATTAGATGATAAAAGACTATATCAGGTTATGGATTTGTGTCTCGAATGTAAGGGGTGCAAAGCAGAATGTCCATCAAATGTAGATATGGCAAAATTAAAATATGAATTTTTAAATAATTATCACAATTCACATGGTTATAATCTAAAAAACAGATTTTTNGGGCANGTATCTACNTTAAGCAAAATNGGAGCTATATTTGCCCCNGTCAGTAATTGGATAATGAAAACGAAAATTTCGAAAATATTATTAGAAAAATCTATAGGTATTGATAAAAGACGCTCCTTNCCTGAGTTTAAATCTCAAACGTTTGTNCAGTGGTTTCGATCAAGAAAAACTTCCGAATATTCAAAGAAAGATCAAGTTGTTTTATACCCTGACACGACAACCAATTTCAATCATCCAGAATTAGGAATTGCAGCAGTAACAATATTAGAAAAATTAGGATATGAAGTAATTATTCCAAATTTAAAATGTTGNGGNAGGCCAAAACTTTCAAATGGAATGATGAATTCAGCAAAATCAGATATAGACTTTAACGTATCNGAAATTTATCCTTACATATCCAAAGGAGCAAAATTNGTAGGAATAGAACCAAGTTGCATACTAGGATTTGTNAGNGATTTCCCTGATCTTNCTTCAAATAAGGATAATGCCTATGAAATTTCTAAAAATACTATGTTAATAGAAGAATTCTTACTACATCATCTGGAAACTAANGGAGAAATAAAATTCANTAATCCNCCAGATAATAAAGAGGCTTTATTCCATGGNCACTGTCANCAAAAAGCTCTTGTAGGAACGTCCCCAGCNATGAAATTATTAAAAAAGATCCCAGGGCTAACCACAAGTGAAATAAATTCAGGATGCTGCGGAATGGCTGGTTCTTTTGGTTTTGATAAGGATCATTTTGATATTTCTATGGATATAGGAGAAATGATCTTATTTCCAAAAATAAGAAAGGAATCTGAGGATGTAATGATAATTTCTGAAGGAGTTTCCTGTCGACAACAAATACAGGAAGGAACCAAAAGAGATTCGAAACACGTAGTCCAAGTAATAGCAGACTATTTATAAATATTACACAGGACCTTGTTCTGGAATTAATCGATCTATATTAATAGCTTTATTAGACCTAGTATGTCTGACCTTAAGAGTTTCCCCTATCATTAATATATCAAAAGTGTAAGAATCCACTTCTATTTTCTGNGAAGAAATATGAATTCTATACTCAGATGAGCCTTCAATATGTTCCTTCCCTTCAAGCAATCCTTCAANNATCACATATGGAGGNAAAATATCAAAAAAATCANNTATGAATTTCTTAATATAATTTATTAGTTTCAAATTCTAAACCTATATTCAAAAGTACTATAGGAATTATAGAAACTATTGACTCAAATTTAAATACATTATGATATGTGTATAGATAAATTTTTAAAACTCACATTGGAGATAAAATGAATATAGGATTTATAGGGTTAGGGCTAATGGGCAAATGGATGGCAAAAAATATTTTAAATGAAGGACATCAGCTAACAATAAATGATATATCGCACGATGNGGGCAGTGAATTAATTTCCATGGGTGCTATATGGGAGGACACTCCTGCTATGGTCGCCGCAAACAGTGAGTTAATTTTCACCTCCCTACCCACTCCAGAAGCAGTTATTTCAGTAGCTACAGGTAACAATGGGGTTTTATCTGGAATCAAAAATGGAAGCTCGTATTTTGACCTTAGTACGACAGATCCTAAAACTATGCAAAATATTGCTAATGAAGCCGCNCAGAAAAATGTTTTTGTGTTTGATGCTCCNGTCAGCGGAGGAACAATTGGCGCTAAAAATGGAAGTCTCTGCATAATGGTTGGAGGGAACGAGGCAAAATTCGAAAAATATAAATCAATACTCCACTTGATGGGAAGTGAAATAATTTACTGTGGCAGTATAGGATCTGGAGCTACTTGTAAAATTGTAAATAATTTAATCGGNATGACTTTAAATGTCGTATTAGCGGAAGCTCTCAGCATAGGTGCCAAGGCTGAAGTCCCTGTAATGAAATTGTATGAAACTATATCTAAGAGTACTGGAGACACCTTTATAATGCATACNCTTCCGAATGGTTTATTTGCAAGAAATTTTGATCCTGGTTTTAAATTAGAATTAGGAGCTAAGGACATAGGACTAGCAATTAAATTAGCAGAAAGCTTAAAAGTTCCAACAGAAATATCAAATTTAGTACAAGAAAAATTCTCAGAAGCTCTTGAAAGAGGCTGGGGAAATGAGACGACTCATGCAGTAGCAAAATTACAGGAAGAACTTGCAGAAATCACACTAAAAAAATAATGCCCAACCTAGTAATAATGTATTATTATTTTAGTGTCTTAAAAATTAACCAAATAAATCTTTAACTANATNATGGAGGTANAGGTGAGTGCTGTTATAAGAATNCCAACTCCATTGAGAAAAATAACAAATGGAGANGATAANGTTAATATTGCTCCTGGCACNTTAAGTGAAGTCATCGAAAATCTAGAAATTAAATNNCCTGGAATCAAGATGAANCTTTGTGATGAAACCGGGAATTTACGAAGCTTCGTAAATATCTATATTGACGGTGAAGATATCAGGTATCTTAACGGNATAGACAGTCGGATATCTGACAATNGCGATGTAAGTATAGTCCCTGCTGTAGCAGGAGGACNGTAGCTTACTTCTGATTCCTAANTTTAGATTGATTTAATCTAGCATTTTCATCTGCAGGTTTATATTTCGAAATAAATTCTTTTCTAAAAGAATNAAATTGTTTATTTATAATAGATTCTCTAATNCTATTCATCAAATTCGTCAAATAATAAAGATTGTGAATAGAGGCTAATCTATAAGCTAAGTATTCCTTAGATTTAAATAGATGATGGATATACGATGACGAATAATTTTCACATGAATAACAATTACAATTTTCATCAAAAGAGTCATCGATAAATTTGTATTTAGCACTAGTAATGTTTATACGTCCCTGATCAGTAAATAATGCCCCATTCCGTGCAACCCTAGTAGGCAAGACNCAATCAAACATGTCTACGCCTCTATATACGCATTCCACCAAATCNTCAGGNGAACCAACTCCCATTAGATATCTTGGCTTATCAAAAGGTAAATATGATGCTGTTGCTTCCGCAATATCGTACATCTCTTTTTTAGATTCCCCTACACTCAATCCTCCAATTGAATAACCTGGCATATCAAGCGAATTTAAGCTTTCAGCAGACTTTGCCCTCAAGTCTTTAAATAATCCCCCCTGAACAATCCCAAAAAGCATTTGGGTATCAGATTTCTTTACCTCTATTGACCTATTCAACCATCTCAATGTTTTATCTATAGCACTTTCNATTTCATATTCATTGGAATCTGAAGGTAAGCAAACATCTAAAGGCATCATAATGTCAGAATTCAACTTGTGTTGTATATCGATAACTGATTCTGGAGTAAGCCTATGAGCAGANCCGTCAATATGAGATTTNAAAGTTATTCCTTCTTCATCAATCTTTCTTAAATGCTCAAGGCTAAAACCTTGAAATCCACCACTATCAGTTAGAATTGGNAAATCCCAATTCATGAATTTATGTAGTCCTCCGCATGACTCAAACACTTCCATCCCAGGACGCAAATACAGATGATAAGCATTCCCTAAAATAATTTGAGNCCCGATATCATGTAAATCTTCTGAAGATAAAGATTTGACAGAGCCTTGTGTTGCAACTGGCATAAATACTGGAGTTTCTATTGAACCATGTAAAGTATTGAGTGTAGCAACTCTAGCATTATTATCAGAAGATTTAATCCTAAAATTATTCANAAATTCTAACGTTTTGAGAAATTAGAAAATTGATCAGGCCAAATACCTTGCAATATTAAATATATCCCCATTATAAGAACTACGAATAATAATATTTTGAGAATTATAGAACCTTTAACAAATTCCATAAGCCTCGCCCCAATCTGGCCACCAATAACAAGTCCTAGCCCTGAATACAAAAATGTTGGATACCAATCGACATTTCCNAAATATGTATGCACTGCAGCTCCGATAGTTGCATAAATGGATAGTGCAAATATAGATGTAGCAACAGCTACTTGAATAGGGAATTTAAATCCTGAAACTAATACTGGAGTTCTAATAAATCCTCCTCCTGTTCCAAAAAAACTAGAAATAAACCCAAGTAATAAATTAAATGCTGTTGCCAAAGATTCATTAAATTGGAAGTTAAATTCTTTTCCTTTTGAAGAAAGAATAGATCTTTTAGTTATGGTGAAATTAAGCCATCTAGGAATATCAGAATCAACTGATCCAGTAATTGAAATATTTTCTAATTCAGAAGGGTTTTCAACTTCTCTTTCACCTGGTTTGAATGNAATTAAAGCAGCTAGACCAATTAATAACAATCCAAATAATATTTTAAATAGTTCATCGGGAGCTGCAGTNAGCAATCTAGGNGCAATGAGAGATCCTGGTATNGCAGCTATAGAAAANAGTATNCCNCTTCTCATGTCNATGAATCCTGCTCTTTTATATGCAATAGTGCCCGAAATGCTATTGATCGCCACTAATGCTAAAGATGANCCTGCAGCAATAGTAGGGTCNACACCAAAGAAAATCATTAAACACGGAACTANTATGACACCTCCNCCAGCACCAACCAAAATNCCATATANTCCAGTACCTATTCCTAAAAATAAATATGGAANNGCTTCAATTATATATTCCACAATCACCTCATTAAAATCTAATCCCNAATTAAGTCATAAAGAGANTCTTTAACTACTTTTTCAGGAACGNTATCCATAGTAACAGCATTNCCNATAGAATCAAGTAAGANCCAATTTATATCTCCATTAGATTTCTTTTTATCATTTTTCATAGCGGCAAGAATNTTGTCTATATCTATATCANTAAAATTAGTTGGNAATTTATATCTCATAAATAATGATTTTTGTCTTTCAATAATATCTTTTGATTGAACCAANCCCATCCTATATGCAATATNAGAAGCTGCCATCATACCTATNCTAACTGCTTCCCCATGTANATAACTTTTNTATTCTGTAACCGTTTCAATNGCATGNCCAATAGTATGNCCGTAATTTAACAATATCCTAATACCCAATGTTTCTTTTTCATCTTTTGACACNACNTTAGCTTTTATAGCAACACTACGACTTATAATCTCAGTAGCAAAGTCTGGATCTAGTGANATTAATTGATCATATTNATTATCAAATATTTCAACTAAATCCNTGTCTANGATCAAACCGTGTTTAATTGCCTCCGCCCACCCNGAATTCAATTCTCTAGTTGGTAAAGTTTTAAGAATAGACACATCAGACATTACAAATTTTGGTTGATAAAATGATCCAACTAAATTTTTACCTTCAGGTAAATCAACTGCTACTTTACCTCCAATAGATGAATCCATCATAGCAAGTAATGTAGTAGGTACATGTACAAGTGGCATTCCTCTTACATAGGTTGCAGCAACAAATCCAACCAAATCTCCTATAACNCCTCCACCCAATGCAATAATCAANTGATTTCTTTCTGCCTTCATNCTAGCTAACCAATCATAAATATTTCTNACNGTATTTAGATTTTTTGATGATTCNCCTGATGGAATGANCAAAACATGAGCAGNGACNTGAGAGGATTCTAAAGAAGATTGAATCTTTCTAACATATTTCTGAACATTTTGATCTGCGATAATATAAGCCGTTGAGGTCCCTATAAAATCATTAACTCGATTTCCAATAGTATTCAAACTATCCCAAGATACCCAAATAGGATATTCTCCCGAAGAAGTTTTAACTTTTGCTGCTAAATCAGATTTTTTCATTTCAATAAATCCACTATCTCCATAGCAATGTCTAATGTATTTCTATAATCGGTATTAACAATAAAATCAGCTTTAATGTAATCCTTATATCTTACTTCCAGCAACTTTTTTATAGTTTCCAAAGAATTTTGACCAGAATTTAACATAGGCCTATCAGCTACACTACCTTCATTAGCATGTTGTTCTTCAAGTCTCATTAATATGGTTTCTGGAGAAGCATTAAGACAAACTACTATACCTGAATGGGACATTATTTCACGATTTTCAGGGTTAGACCACACCCCGCCTCCTGTAGATACAACTTGAGAATATCGACTATCCTGATTGCTCACAAGTGCAACAGATCGTATTATGTCTGTCTCCATTTTCCTGAATTGATCCTCTCCTAGATTTTTAAATATAGAAGATATAGACTCATTTTGCAGTTTTTCAATCTTGGAATCCATATCAAGAAATGGAATATCTAAGATTTTAGATAATTCTTTACCAATTGTNGTTTTCCCTGTTCCTGAAAACCCAATTAAGTATATGATTGAATCACGCATAATAAATCTCTAAAACAAATACTATACTTATATATATATAATCCAGTCTACAATATTTAATATTTAATACAAATTATAGGAATATACTTTGAGAATCGATCAACGCAAAAATAATCAATTAAGAGAAATTAAAATTGAAGTATCTCCAATGGAATTTTCCAATGGTTCAGTAATACTATCAACNGGTAAAACAAAGGTCCTTTGTTCAGCATCAATTGAAGAAGGGGTTCCAAAATTTTTAAGTGGTAGCAACCAAGGATGGTTAACCGCAGAATATTCGATGTTACCTGGTTCTACCCATCCTAGAACTAATAGAAATAACAACAAAAAAGGTCGTTCCCAAGAAATCCAAAGGTTAATTGGAAGATCACTTAGAGCTTCTATTGATTTTACAAAACTAGGTGAAAACACTGTAGTAATAGATTGTGACGTATTACAAGCAGACGGAGGTACTAGAACAGCATCAATAACGGGAGGATATGTTGCACTCCATATGGCTGTACTCAATTCACTAAATGAAAATTTATTAAAAGAAAACCCTTTAGTTAATAAAATTGCTGCTACTAGTATAGGCCTGATAGGTAATGAAATCTTATTAGACTTGTGCTACAAAGAAGATTCAGAGGCAGGGGCAGATTTTAACTTGGTNATGGCTGACAATGGTAATATCATTGAGATACAAGGAGCTGCAGAAAAACAAAATTTTGATATTGATACAGTAAATAAAGTACTAGAAATCGGATCATTAGGAATAAAAGAAATATTTGAAATCCAAAACAAAATAATATCTGAACTATAAATTTATCTTCTAACAGGATAGGAAATGTCAAAGATTATTGGAATAATCATATTAACAACTGTANTTTCATTAATANTCCTCAGTTTATTTTTAACTCTAACGAATAGTTCACCACAAACCCAAAAAGGATCCCCAGAAAACATCGTCCAAACATATATTACATCTATAGTAGAGGAAAAATTTAATAATTCATATTCTTTACTATCTGAAGAAATTAAAACTGAATGTGACTTTACTCAATATATAAATAATATTGAAAGAGAAATCGAATTATTTGAACGAGGAAACGTAATACATGAGAAGACATTAGAATTANAAAAAGATTTAAAAGTCATCGTTTATATAAACGTATCAATAGTTAATACAANCGTCCCTTTCGGCACAAATGAATATATCCAAGAAGAAAAANTAACTTTAATTAAAGAAGACATAACTAAGGATGACTCTAGATGGAAGATATTAGAAACCAGCTTCTTTAACAGTTGCGAAATAGAAAATTAACTGAAATAAGAGGAGAAGTAAAATAAATAGTATATTTGCATTTATCCCATTTCTAATAATAATAACCGTTATATTTACGGCCATATACCTAATATTCTCACGTAAAGACAACTCTTCTCTTGACTCAAATGTCAGTACAGTTAAAAAGATATATTTTTATTTAGTCTCTTTCATTGCTCTAATGATGTTGGCTATAGGATCAGTANAATTAATACAATTTACTTTAGAAGCCATATTCAATAAAAATATTATTCAGAATAATTCAAGCTCAGTTCCTCTAGGAATATCTCTATTGATAGTAGGGGTGCCAATTTGGATCATACATTGGAGAATAATAAAAAATCGGATCAATATAAATTCATACGAAGAATTATCCATTATACGTACAGTATTTATATATACCGTATTAGCTATCTCTATAGCAGTGCTAACATCTTCAATCATTGGAATATTTCAGGTCATATTAGGTACAAAAGATTCAGCGTGGTTGCAANCCGCTACAATAATTCCATATTCGATTATTTGGACGTATCATTGGATCTTGAGCAACCCTAAAGAATTAAGTTCCCCGTCCAAAAATCTTGTGCAAAGAATATACATATACAGTTCATGCATATTTGGATTAATAATACTTTCNACAGGAATTGGAACCCTTTTGTATTCAATATTAAAATCTGGCTATGANGTAATACTTAATTCTCCAATGTTATTTGAAAACGAAGAAACTCTATGGGAATCAACAAAAGAACCTATCGTATCTTTAACATCTGGATTACTACTATGGGGGTCACATTGGTTATTATTTGGCTTAAAAGATACANAGAATAGAGTAAAGTCACTTTATCTTTATTTAATAACTATAGGTGGCGGNATAATACCCATAACTATCGCAAGCATTTCATTGTTATATGGAATATTCCAATTTATATTACAAATAAATCCTGACAATGATGTAATTCCACAACTACCAGGTTCTATAAGTTCTATAACCGTAGGATTAATCCTTTTTACATATCATTACTATGTAATAAAAAATATAAAGATCAATGAACTTNNTGAGGTNAATTCTCAAAATCTTTTATTTNTTTACGTATTTTCTTTTATTGGAGTTATTTCATCGTCTGTTGGCATAAGTGTGTTAATACAATCGATACTAGCTTCGATTGCAAATTCATTAGGAAACACGGTCTTCAGTGATNCTGAAACAAGTTTAGAAATAATTTCTNTAGCTNTATCTACAATAATAGTAGGGGGAACGATATGGGGCTATTGCTATAAAAAAATAGCATATTTTACAAATTTAACGTCATCTGAATTTTCTTCAATAAGAAGAATATATTTAATAAGTATTCTAGGAATATTTACAATAATNGCAGTTATTNTAGGNACATCAGGTTTATTTTTAATNCTACGTGATATTATTTCNAATAATGTAGGTATAAATACCCTAAAATCGATATCNATTCCAATNTCTGTACTTATTTCATACCTGATAATTACTCCTTATCATTGGCTTTTATATAAAAAGGANCCTTCTTACAATAAAAAATCTGAACATACCAAAATATCATCAAANAAAAGGAAAANCGTCACAATATTATTGCCTGATAATAACCAATTTTTCTTAGGTCAACTAGAAGAAGATCTAGGTTATTCAATAAAATCATTAAGATGGAAAGATGTAAACTCAGAAAATATTCAGCTAGATCTAGACAGTACTACCAACATCGTAGAATCTGTTAACAATATGATAGGAAATGAAGTNCTTATNATNCCAGAAAATGGAGGTGTTAGAATATATTCTTATGAAAACTAAAAATGAGGTTATNNCATGACATCAATATNCGTTCTAGGNGCTGGGACNCCTACTCCTACANAAGANAGATTTGGTTCAGCTTTTGCTATACAAATAGGAGATGACCAAATAATGCTAGATTGTGGNCCTGCANCTACACATAAATTNGTNAAATCAGGATTATGGCCAACAGATATAAACCATATATTTTTCACACACCATCATTTTGATCATGANATCGATTATCCCTGNTTTTTACTTTGCAGATGGGATCAAAGCATAGGAACTGAAGATACNCTAAAAGTCTTTGGNCCNGAACTAACTGAAAAAATAACTCACGGTATCTTAAATGAAGAAGATGGTCTTTTCGCGCATGATTGGATAGCACGGGTTAACCATCCATTAAGTCAAAAAGTCTATGTTAATCGTGGGGGAACATTACCCAGAACGGCGCCAAATGTTATAGCAAAAGATNTTGGCCCNGGGCCAGTATATTCAAAAGATAATTGGTCAGTTTCTGCTGCACCCGCTATACATGTTCAGCCCTATTTAGATTCACTTGCATACAGATTTGAAACCCCTGATGGCAGTATTGTTTTTACAGGTGATACTCAACCTTGTGAATCAGTAACAGAATTAGCTAAAGATGCTGATATGATGCTATGNATGTGCTGGGATGAACAATCAGAAATGGACGAGAACGGCGAGCACTTAGGGCAATGTGGNACTGGTGGGGCAGCAAGAATGGCACAAGAAGCCGGAGTAAAAAAATTAGTTCTTGTTCATATAGGTCCCAATTTATCCAAATCAGAAGTTCAATCTAGAGGAAAAGATGAAATAACTAGCATATATTCAGGTGAAATATTATTTGCAGATGAGTTAACAAAAATTGATTTATAAAGTGTTCGATTTGCTCCAATCGGATTCAATAACTTCCATGAGTATAAAATCATGNCCGCCTCTCCTAACTGATCTNACAACATTAAATCCNGCCCTAATAAAAGATGCTTGAGCTCTATAATTCCAAGACAAAGTATGCAAATACACTCTTTTCAAATTTAATACAGAAAATAAATATTCAAGCAGAAGCTGTACAGCTTCTGTCCCATAACCTTTTCCCCAATAATCCTTATCTCCTATCATAATGCCTAGTTCAGTCTGTTTATTAGAGATGCTATAGTCATAGTACATAACATTTCCTATATGGATGTTATCTTTGGTATCCAGTGCCAATTTTTTTGACTTATAGTTGGGGAATTTCATNTCTTCTTTAGAATATCTAAAAAAATCATCATATGACATTGTTAAAGGACGTGTCGCNTCTAAACGAGATAGCTCTTCATCAGTACGCCAAGAATATTCATCTGCAATATCCTCAATTTNTTTTTCTCTTATATGAACTAAATCNCCGAACAAATCAACATCAGGTAATTCTTTCTGGTTATTAGAAAACCATGAAAAATTTTTCTTAAACAAATAATCCTCTCAAAATGTATAATCAATATTATCTCATTCAGCAAAAAAACTAACATTAAATTTAGGTCTTAAATTTTTGAAAGTTTTTATAAAAAGGAAATTTAATTTGTCTGATATTGTATTTGATTATGCTGTAATTGGAGCTGGGTTAATAGGGTCAGCGGCAGCAAAATATATCTCAGAAANCAACCCTAATACGGTCTTAATAGGACCAAGTGAGCCAAAAGATAAAGAATCACATAATGGAGTATTTGGAAGCCATTATGATGAAGGTAGAATAGCTCGCATTTCTGACACCATGCATGAATGGTCATACTTAGCAAAAAAATCCATAGAAAAATATAATTTTATTGAGGANGAATCTGGTATTCATTTTTACAATGGAGTTGGTACTTTATCAGTTGGGGGAGAAAAGTATCACAAAGATCTGATTAAAGCATCCAATAAAATAAAATTTGAATATTTAACACAAGANAATTTTAATATTCACAATAATTATCACCACATACAACTACCTGAAAAATCAAAATATATATTTGAACCCCAAAATGCNGGATATATAAGTGCTAGAAATTTGGTTAAAGCTCAAAAAAATATTTTCAAATCTAACGATGGCAAATATATAAATGATTTCGTTGTAAATATAAACAAATATAATAATATTTTTAATGTTGAAACCAGTAAGAATGTAACCATTTCTGCAAAAAAAATTTTAATATCTGCAGGAGGATTTAGTAATTTTACGCATATATTGAAAGATAATTTACCAATTGGAATAAAAGGTCGAACTACTTTATTGGGAGAAATTAACAATAACTATATTNATGATCTTAAAAAATATCCCAGCATTATTCATAAGCCAAACAATGGAGANGATATTTATTGCTTACCTGCTATTACATATCCCAATGGGAAGACTTATATAAAAATAGGGTGGTCACATTTTATTAATATTACTTCTTATAATGAAGCAATCCATTGGTTCAAAGGTAAGATAGATTCTAAAGAAAAAAATGGCCTTTTAGAAGAATTGAATACAATTTATGACAAAAAAATATTTAGTTCATTCCATACCGATCATTGTATTATTACTTGGACTAAAACTAAATATCCGATAATAGATGAAATTGAAAAAAACATGTTCGCCTCTGTGGGTGGTAATGGGCACGCAGCCAAGTCATCAGATCATATAGGATTTATTTCCGCAAAATATATTACAACCGGACAATGGGATAAAAATCTAAATAGAAAACAATTTACTCTAAAAGAAAATATATAGCATTTCAAAATTTAAACTGCTCAAAATATTTACTGGTTGAATATACTTAATATAAAGTATATTATTAAGGCACAATTTAATATCCCCTTTAAGCTAGTCCAGTGAGTCCGGCAAGGGAAATCGATGGTTATTGAACTATTTGGATATCTCCTCTTGTCGCGGACAGGAGGTTTTTTTTTGCAATCAAATATAACTGAAACTACCGGTATAAATATCCAATGAGTAAGCGTATCCAAACATCTTCAGATATGCATAGAGCAATAACTCGAATATCACATGAGATATTAGAAAAAAATTCTGGTTCAGAAGATCTTATTCTAGTGGGAATGCATTCTAGAGGAGTTCCACTTGCTAACAGGATAAAAGAATCTATAAAGCTCTTCGAAGGTGTAGATATTACTGTCGGAGAACTAGACATAGGCTTATATAGAGACGACACTTCTGAAAGAGGCGTAGGTTACATTAAGCCCACAAAAATTCCCGACGACATAAATTCCAAAACCGTGATATTAGTCGACGACGTTCTATATACAGGCAGATCCATAAGAGCGGCCATGGACGCAATACATGATTTAGGGAGACCTAAGCAAATTCAACTAGCAGTATTAGTTGACAGAGGTCACAGGGAAATCCCCATAAGAGCAGATTTTATTGGGAAAAATGTCCCTACATCAAAATACGAAGACATAAAAGTAAGTCTTACCGAAATAGATGGAATAGATGAAGTAACAATAATAGAAGATAGGATCAAAAATGCAAACTGAAACGCAAACTCAAAATCTTGTTAAATTAGATAATTTGTTAGATATTGATTCTCTAAAAAAAGCCGAAATAGAAATAATATTAGATCATGCAGTAAGTATGGAGGAAGTACTAAATAGAGATATTAAAAAAGTTCCTAGTCTAAGAGGAAAGACAATCGTAACTCTATTTTATGAATCAAGCACTCGAACTCGAGTATCATTTGAGCAAGCTGGAAAAATATTGAGTGCTGATGTCATAAACATTAATAATAAAACAAGTAGCAATAACAAAGGTGAATCTCTTTATAATACGGCCCTTACAATTCAAGCTATAGGAGCTGATGTAGTAATTATTAGACATCCCCATTCCGGTGCACCTCATTTTATATCAAAACACATTAAAACAAGTGTGATTAATGCAGGTGATGGCACACATGCTCACCCGACTCAAGCATTATTAGACCTTTACACAATAAAGAAAAAAGTTGGCTCTATAGAAGGTAAAAATATCGTATTAGTGGGAGATATTCTTTACTCTCGAGTAGCTAGATCACATATGTGGGGATTAAGTAAATTAGGGGCTAATATCACAATATGTGGACCTGAAACTCTAATCCCAAATGATTTCATCAAGGGATTGAAAAATATATCAGGTCATCCATTTAGTAATATAAAAATAACATCCAATATAGATGAAGGTTTAAAAAATGCTGACATAGTTATGGCATTACGTCTTCAACTAGAACGCCAGCAAAGCGGGCATTTACCTTCGCTGAGAGAATATTCAAGAGAATTGGGTATTACTGAAGAAAGATTAAAAAAATCAAACCAAAACGTAATCGTGATGCATCCAGGACCTATGAATGAAGGCATAGAAATTGAATCTAACGTAGCCCATGGTGTAAATTCCATAATCGAAGAACAGGTAACAAGTGGAGTAGCTTTAAGAATGGCTCTATTGAACATAATGTGTTCGAAATAAATGGTTACCATATTTAAGGAGAACTTAATAGTGGCAAAAAAAATATTGATCCAAGGTGGCAGAGTTATAAATCCAAAAACAAATTTGGACAGCACTATGGACGTATTAATATCTGGTAGTAAAATCGAGAGTGTAGCACCTAAAATACAAAGAACAAAAGATTACACTCTTATAGATGCTAGCAACTATTTAATCTCCCCGGGATTTATAGATATTCATTGCCATTTGCGAGAGCCTGGCGAAGAATATAAAGAGACAATAATCACTGGTACAGCCGCAGCCGCAGCTGGAGGATTTACAACGATTTGTGCAATGCCAAACACAATCCCAGCTATGGATAACAGATCAGTTATTGAATTTATTAACAACAAATCAAAAGAGGAAACATCCGTAGACATTTATCCCATAGGTGCAGTGACAAAAGGAAGAAAAGGGGAAGAACTTACCGAAATGGCAGATATGGCAAAAGCTGGCGTAATAGGATTTAGTGATGATGGCAATCCTGTATTTGACCCCAATATTATGCGACAGGCACTAGCATATAGCTCAAGTTTAAATTTACCTATCATAAATCATTGCGAAGTACCAGAACTGTCAAAAGGAGCCCACATGAATGAAAGTTGGGTGTCAACTCTACTGGGAATAAAAGGAATGCCTAATTCTGCAGAAGACATAATGGTTGCAAGAGATATCTCACTTTCTAAGTTAACGGGAGGCCACATTCACATAGCCCATGTCAGTACAAAAGGTTCTATTGATCTCATAAGAAAAGCAAAGGATGAAGGCGTTAACATAACATGTGAAGTAACTCCTCATCATCTGACCTTAACAGACAAATCAGTGCTAGGCATTAACAATGACACTGGCAATTATTCACCCATAACAACTAACTCATACAATACAATGGCTAAAGTAAATCCTCCTCTCAGATCATTCGAAGATAAAAACGCTATGATAGAAGGGATTTTAGACGGAACCATAGACATTATTGCTACAGATCATGCTCCTCATTCACAAGTAGAAAAAATGTGTACCATGAACGAAGCTGCTTTTGGAATAAGTGTCTTAGAAACTGCCTTGCCATCACTTATATCATTAACTGAAACGACAAAAATCCCCATTCCTCTTTTAATAGAAAAATTAACTATTGCCCCAGCTAAATTTTTAAACCTAGATATAGGTAGCATTGAACCTGAGAAAGTTGCAGATCTAACGATATTTGACCCTACTGAAGAATGGGAAATACAACCGAATAATTTTTTGTCAAAAGGTAAAAACACTCCTTTAGAAGGAGACATTTTAAAAGGTAAGATTAAAACAACCATAAAAAAAGGAGTTCCGATCTATACAAATGGTAAATAAAGGTAACAATATGAGTGAATCTGCATTTTTAATATTACAAGATGGATCTATATATCATGGAATCCCATTTGGACATACAGAATCAATATTTGGAGAAGTAGTATTCAATACATCAATGACTGGATATCAAGAGATGCTAACAGATCCTTCTTATGCTGGGCAAATAGTAGTTCCTACCTATCCTTTGATAGGCAACTACGGAATAAGTGGATATTCTAATGAATCAAAAAACATTCAAGTATCTGGATTGGTTGTAAGGCAATACTGTCCAGAACCAAGTCACACAGATAGTATACAAACCATCTCAGATTTTCTTAAATCACAAAATATCCCTGGTATAAGTGAGATAGATACAAGAGCTGTGACTAAAAGAATACGTAAAAATGGAGTTATGATGGGAGGGATAGCGATCGGATTGTCAGAAAAAGAAGCTCAAGAATTAATCCGGAAAACTCCTGATTATGATGAATTAGATTATGTTAATAAAGTTTCTACAAAAGAAATTTACAATTGGAATACAGGACTCAAAGATGTTGAATCATTAGAACCTAAATTAAAAATATTAGTCTCTGATTTTGGACTAAAATACAACATACTCCGTATATTGCGAAATAAAGGTTGTAGTGTGGAAGTATTCCCATCTAATACTTCAGCAAGTGAACTATTAGAAAGAAACCCGGATGGAATAATGCTATCTCCAGGTCCCGGAAATCCTGAATTATTAGATTATACAGCTAAAATGACTAAAGATTTACTCGGGCGAGTACCCATTATGGGAATTTGTATGGGCAACCAGGTACTTGGCAAGGCACTTGGAGGAAAAACGTACAAATTGAAATTTGGACATCGTGGATCAAATCATCCTGTGAAAGATTTATTGACCAATCGTGTTTATATAACTTCTCAAAATCATGGATACGCAATAGATGCTGACTCACTCCCAGATGAAGTTGAACTCACGCACATAAGCATGAATGATTTACATGTGGAAGGATTAAGGCATAAGTCGTTACCTGCTATTAGTATTCAATATCATGCAGAAGCTTCACCAGGGCCTAAAGACAATGAATACATTTTTGACCAATTCCTAAACATGGTAAAAGAATCACAGTAAAAGTAGGTACAAATTGACTAAATTATCTTATAAAAAAATTTTAGTAATCGGATCTGGACCAATAGTAATTGGACAAGCAGCAGAATTTGACTACGCAGGCACTCAAGCTTGTAAATCGCTAAGGGAAGAAGGAATAGAGACAGTATTAATAAACTCAAATCCAGCGACCATAATGACTGATGCCGATATAGCTGACAAAGTATATATTGAACCATTAACAATACACATAATTGAAAAAATCCTTGAAAAAGAAGCTCCAGATGCTTTGCTCCCCACACTAGGAGGGCAAACTGGGTTAAATTTAGCCATAGAACTATATGAATCAGGAATCTTAGATAAGTACAACGTAAAATTATTAGGAAGTAAAGTAGAGACCATAAAAAGTGCTGAAGACAGGGATCTTTTCAGAAAAATGTTAAGCGAAATAGGAGAGCCTGTTCCAGAAAGTATAGTAGCTAATAGCAAAGATGAAGCATACATAGCAAAGGATAAAATAGGGCTTCCTTTAGTCATCCGTCCAGCATATACATTAGGAGGGACAGGTGGAGGAATAGCTAATTCTGAAGAAGAATTTAAGGAAATAGTCACGGCAGGATTGTCGGCTAGTCCTATTCACCAAATACTAATTGAAAAATCTATCGTTGGATGGAAAGAATTAGAATACGAAGTGATAAGAGACAGCGCTGATAATTGTATAACAATATGCAATATGGAAAACATTGATCCTATGGGAGTCCATACAGGAGATAGTATAGTAGTTGCTCCCAGTCAAACACTTAGTGATCATGACCATCAAATGTTAAGAAGTGCTAGCCTAAAAATAATCCGTGANTTAGGCATAGAGGGAGGGTGTAATGTTCAATTTGCTCTTGCACCTAATGATTTAGTAGGTAAAACTTTACCAACTAACCCTGACGATCAAGAAAAATACTATGTTATCGAAGTAAACCCACGGGTTAGTAGAAGTTCTGCATTGGCAAGTAAGGCAACAGGCTATCCAATCGCAAGAGTAGCAGCCAAAATAGCGATTGGNAAAACACTTGATGAGATACCAAATTCTGTGACAGAAAAAACACTCGCTGCGTTTGAACCCTCTATAGATTATTGTGTTGTTAAAATTCCAAGGTGGCCATTTGATAAATTCTCCACTGGGGACCGTATACTAGGAACTCAAATGAAGGCTACTGGAGAAGTTATGTCTATTGATCGAACTTTCGAATCTGCTTTTCAAAAAGCTATAAGGTCTTTAGAAATAACCAATCGTTCTATTCTCTGGGAAAATGAAAAATGGAATATATCAAAAGANGATATAGACGTATCACTTTTACGTCCAAGTGATGAAAGGATGTGGGTGGTTTTCGCAATGTTGCGAAAAGGAATAGATCCTTGGAAATTATCTGAAATTACAGGAATAGATCCTTGGTTTGTCAGGGCATTTCATAACCTTACAAAAATGGAAACTTTATTAAAAGAAAATGAAATGACATATAAGTTAATGAGGTCAGCAAAAAGACTTGGTTTTTCAGATGCTGATATAGGAAAATTAACTGAAACTTCAAGTGAAGATATTCGAAATTTGCGTAAAGAATATGGCTTGAAGCCTGTCTACAAGATGGTAGACACTTGTGCAGGAGAATTTGAAGCTTTAACCCCATATTTTTATAGCACTTACGAGGATGAAAACGAAGCTCAGCCATTAAGTGGNCCAAAAGCCATNGTGATAGGAAGTGGCCCTATCAGAATTGGTCAAGGAATTGAGTTTGATTATTGCTCTGTTCATGCAGCATGGGCATTACAAGAAGAAGGAGTAAAAAGTATATTAGTAAATTCAAATCCCGAAACAGTCTCAACAGATTTTGATACCAGNGACAGACTGTATTTTGAACCATTNGATGAAGAAAGTATGAGAGATATAATAGAAAATGAAATTACAAATGATTCAAATGCATTCCCTCCATCAATTGTTCAATTTGGGGGTCAGACAGCAATAAATCTTTCCCAATCATTAAATGAATTTTCCTTACCTATACTAGGATCTTCAGCNGAATCGATAGATACAGCGTCTGACAGGCATCTCTTTGAAGAATTTCTAGAACAAGTCGGAATCCCTAATCCCCCNGGGTCAGCAGTTTCAAATNTAGAAGAAGCATTAAATGTAGCTCAAGAAGTTGGATATCCTGTTCTAGTAAGACCTAGTTATGTATTAGGTGGNAGAGCAATGGAAATAGTTCAAAATGCGACAGAATTAGCACGATATATGAATAACGCATTTGAAGCTGGTGGAGGACGTAGAGTATTAATAGATAAATACTTTGAAGGTCGTGAAGTTGAAGTAGATGCGATTTGTGATGGNNATAGTGTATTAATACCNGGAATAATGGAACATGTTGAGAGAGCAGGAGTTCATAGTGGAGATTCTATGGCAATATACCCNGCCTTAACATTATCTGAAAAAGAAGTTGACACTATAGTCGACTACACAATAAGAATAGGAAAATCTTTAAATGTAAAAGGACTCATGAATATTCAATATGTTGTAGTTGGAGGCTCTTCTTACAGAAACCCCCAAGATGGGCGTAATTTATCTGAAGAAACACAAGTATATGTCATTGAAGTAAATCCAAGATCTAGTCGAACAATTCCATTTATATCAAAAATGACTGGAGTACCTATGGTAAATTTAGCAGTAAAAGCTATGTTAGGCAGAAAAATCACCGATTTAGGTTACCATGAAGGTTTATGGGAAAAGCAAAAATCAATCGGAGTTAAAGCACCCGTATTTTCAATGTCAAAGTTAGCTGGAGTTGATACATTTTTGGGACCTGAAATGAAATCAACTGGCGAAGTAATGGGAATAGATACAGACTTTGAGTCGGCTGCAACAAAAGCATTGATAGCTGCTAATTTAATGCTCCCAGAAAATGGCAGTATTTTAATGAGTATTTCTGATGAAGATAAAGCTGACTCAATACAACTGATTCATGAACTCCACAAAATAGGTTATCATTTTTTTGCTACAGAAGGGACCGCATCAGTAATAGATGGACTTGGTTTGCCNGTAGTTATGGTACCTAAAATACTAGATGATGAAGGCCCTAATGTTGTAGATATAATATCTAATGGGACCGTAAACGCTGTAATAAATACTGTTACAGGTGATCGCGATGTATTACAAGACGGATTCTATATAAGACGTGCTGCAGTAGAAAAGAAAATACCATGTTTCACATCGATTGATACTGCTAGAACTGCAGTTTCACGATTAGGTAAAAAAGAAACTTCATTTAAGGTGACAACTATACAAGAACATTTAGAGTCAAAATGATACCAATCCAGATTTCAATTGAAAATTTCATGTGCTACAAAGAAAGAGTAGCTGATCTTAATTTGGGAGAGGTTCACGTTGCTTGTCTATCTGGGAAAAATGGNCATGGGAAAACAGCATTATTAGATGCCATCACTTGGGTTCTTTGGGGAAAATCTAGATCTAGAACTCAAGATGAATTATTACACCAAGGGCAAGATTCTATGCAAGTAATCTTAGATTTCTCAGCTCAGAATCAAGAGTATCGNGCTACAAGAATACATACAAAAGGAAAAGGGAGTTCTTCTGGAAAAACAGAATTGAATTTAGAAATATTATCTGNAAAATCCGCAATATCAATTATGGGGAACACAATAAGAGATACAGAACAAAAAATAATCCAATTATTNAACCTNGATTATGAAACTTTCATCAATACTTCTTANCTTAAGCAAGGAGACGCAGATCATTTCACAAAAAGTAANCCTACTGAAAGNAANCAAATTCTAGCGGAGGTTTTAGANCTTTCATATTATGAATATTTAGAAAATATATCCAAAGAAAGNTCTAAGGAATTCAAAGACAAAGTCTCTAATAACAAAGCTATATTAGATGCAAAATTATTAGATGTCCCCAATAAATCCTTTATAGAAGAAAAANTACTCCTTACAGAACATGAAATTGCTAAAATTACTCCTGAAGAGGAAAAATTAACAATTTACTACTCCAACTTGTTGTCACAAAAAGAAACTGCCAATAGGATTAAAGGCGAACACAGTAGGATTACAATATCTATAAAAAACTCTAAGTCAGAGCTTAATGACTTAGAAGTACAACAAACAAAGCTGACTTCTGAAATATCTGAATTAGATAAATTAATTAAAAGAAGTAGTGAAATAACAGATGAAAAATCAAAGTTAGATAATATAAAAACGATATTAGACAAATACGATAATGATTTAATCCTATTAAAAGATNATGAAAAAGAAATCCTCATGCTAGAACAATCTATTAATTTTGAAGAGNAAAAAATATTACAAAATCTAAATAATTCTAAAACTATATTGGAAAAAGAGCTTAACCCNGCTGTATTGGAAATAGAAAANCTAAGTGTTGGCATCTCCGATATTAANAAAAATATNTCTCATAATGACAAAGAACNTGAATCATTACAAAGTGAGATTAAAGAATTGGAACCTATTTCTCATAGAATTAAAGAACTAGAATTAGAAAACGTATCTCTCGAATCAGATATGGCAGAAACGAGAAAGAGATTCGATATCTTAACAAAAGTGGACGCCACATGCCCAATATGCGAGCAAAAACTAGATATNAATTCTAAAGAGATATTGACTGCAAAACTAGAGGAATCCGGACTCACTAGCAAAGAANTATATATTAAAAATAAACANGAATTATCAAANTTACAGTCACAATCAGATAAATCTAATTTAAAAATAAATNAAAAAACCAAAATATTAAACGATTTAAAAAAAGAATTAGACAGTAAACTAATTGAATCAAATATCAGATTGGAAAATTATACTGAATTAATCAAAAAAATTCCTGATANAGAAAGGNAAATTACTGATCTAACTATNTCAATAGAAAACAAANAATTTAGGANATCTGAAAGAACNAAGATTTCTTCAATTAAAAATATGATCTCAGCTCTGTCATATGATGCAAATGAACATGCTCAAATGAAAAATGAATATATTAAATTACAAAAGTATGAAAACCTGTANCATCAACTTCAAGAGGCCAAACAAAGAACTGAATTTTTGAACATTTTGATAGATGAAAACAAGAATAATTCTTTAAAAAGAGAGTCAGATATATCAATATGGGAATCCGACTTAAAAAAGATAGAATATACACTAGAAGATGTNNGCACAATAGATTCAAATATTGATAAAACAAGCAAAGAATTAGAATCTGTCCGTAAAAATCTTCAAATTCTAATATCNGAAAAAAGTATCTTAAATAATCAAATTNATACTTTGAAAANAACAGAAAAAGATATAGAAGANTTGGAANCAAAAATAGCCTCTGATTCTANAGAAATAGAAATATATGATGAATTGTCTGCAGCATTTGGAAGAAATGGAATACAAGCATTGTTAATAGAACGTGCGGTCCCTCAAATACAAAATACAGCAAACGAATTACTAAGCAAATTAACTCATCATAGAATGGCAATAAAACTCACATTCCAAAAAGGTCGGATAGACAGACTAACTGGAATGCANTCTGAGGAACTAGATATAAGTATCTCTGATGAAATTGGGACAAGAAATTATGAAACATTCAGTGGNGGGGAAACNTTCCGAATTGATTTTGCNATTAGAATAGCTTTATCAAAATTACTAGCTTCTAGATCGGGAGCACCTCTTCCTATCTTATTTATAGATGAAGGATTTGGTTCTCAAGANACAGAGGGGCAAGAAAAATTAATCGAAGCAATCCAGTCAATACAAAATGAATTCGAAAAAATCATTGTTATAACACATATTGANCAAATGAAAGAAAATTTTGACCAAAGAATTGAAGTAATNAAAACAAATGAAGGTTCAAAAATACAAATACTATAAACAAAGGAATNTTATATGNAAAAAANTGTGACAGTANTATTAGGNAGTCCTTTTCCTGNTTCTTCATCAGAAATAATAGCANACTTGATATTGGANAAACTCNCCACTAACACATGGAACAAATNAATAATAGATTTATCAAAAATATCGGCAGATGCATTGTTATTAAGAAGCAAAGATTCAGAATTAGATACTTCAATAGAAAATACTGTCACCGCAGATTTAATTATTTCGGCATCCCCTACATATAGAGCTACATATACAGGTCTATTAAAATCTTTCTTTGATCAGTTNCCTCAAGATAGTCTAATCGNAAAGTTTGCTCTCCCAATACAAACTGGTGGANGCCCANATCATGCTCTAACAATTGAATATGGTATGGCTCCAATGCTAAGAAGCCTAGGTGCGTCAATACTTTCTTCCCCAATATATTCTTGGGGAGCCGAGTGGACTGAAGACAAAAAACCAACACAATCTCTAATTAATAAAATAAACCTATCNATTAATGAAATAAATAAATTCGTTATATANTTTTATTTACTCATCAATTTTTTANTAAGAGTCGGTATTATAGATATTAAAACACATTCTAATATCGTCAAAATAGCTATAACAATAGTTGAATCAAAGAAAAATCCTTGCGGNAACATCATAATAAGATAATCGTACCTNGGATCTAATATCCATAAATCATTAGTAAAACTTATCAAATGAAAGTATAGAAATAATTTNTCNAACCCNAAAATAGCGATAATACNGATAAAGAAAATGAGNCCCAAAGTAAATATTGCTCCAANAGAAAAGTCTCTCCCAAGTTTNAANCCTTTTTCCNTAGGGTACAAATATAAAGACAGTATTGAATAAAAANCTAATATTAGAAGACTAACAATTTGTGCGTACCAAACTATNCCAAGCAAATNTTTAACATCTTTCATATGTAATATTTCTCTATCATTATATAAATTAGATATTGTTTCTCCATACANCTCAATTTCTATNACAATATATTCTTCATCATTATTGAAATAGTCACGAATTTGATCAGATGCTAAGTAAAGTTGATCCATCTNNATACCNGTATATTNGTCGATTGAATATTTTTTGAATCCATATTCATACAAAAAATCGGAATTNATGATAATAAATGCATTAGTAGTNACTAAAAAAANAGGNATAGCTAAAAAAACAGGNATTAATCTTAATTTTTGTATCATACAGATATCGCCTAATTATTTTTATAATGTAGTTTCAGTATATAGTAATAACAGAATAAGGTAATTNGATANTTGGAGATAAAATATGATATCTGAAAAACTTGATTTCCCTGAATCCTTNGACGGATTAGAAAAGATGATCCAANATTTAACNGGTCCTGATGGATGCCCTTGGGATAAGAAACAAACTCCTACTACACTAATTCCCATGTTAGTAGAAGAATGCTATGAATTAGTAGATGCAATCGAAAATAACAATAACGAAAACATAATTGAAGAAATCGGAGATGTTATTTTTCATTTAGCATTCCAGATTCGATTAGGAAATCTGGCAGGATTATTCAATTCTAAAGATATATTTCATAATGCACTTAATAAATACATCCGAAGACACCCTCATGTATTTGATAACAAAACAGTTTCCGGAATTGAGGAGTTAAAAAGAAACTGGGAAGATATTAAAAAGTCAGAAAAAGACAAAGATCGTAATTCTGCTTTGGACGGAATACCAAAATCCTTACCATCACTTGCTCATGCCGAAACTATTCAAAAAAGAGCCGCAAACACTGGATTTGACTGGGAAACTTCAAAGGAAATAGAGGAAAAAGTCATCGAAGAATTAAATGAATTAAAAGATGCAGCTTCAGAAAAGGAAAAGGAAGAAGAATTTGGGGACTTGTTATTCACATTAGTTAATATAGCAAGGCATCAAGGAATCGATGCCGAGAAAGCTCTAAGGGCATCTAATCGAAAATTTATAACTCGTTTTAAGAAGATGGAAGAAGTAAGTGCTAACCAAGGCCAGGAATTTGAAAAGCTAAACATCAATGAAAAAGATGCGTTATGGAATGAAATAAAACTCCTAGATTAGAAAGTAATGATATAGTCATATTAATACTCTATCGGCAATAAGGATCACATCTATGAATGAAATCATAGTAAATAATCTAACTAAAGAATATGGTACTTTAAAAGCCATCTCCAATATATCTTTTAAAGTACAAAAAGGTGAAATATTTGGATTGATAGGGCCAAACGGTGCAGGCAAGAGCACAACTATGAGATCTATTATGAATTACATATTCCCAACAAATGGGAAAATATCGATTGCTGGATTAGACTCAGTAAAAGATTACTTAAAAATACGCAACATAGTAGGTTATTTACCTGGCGAATTTACTACATATGAGAATATGACAGGTCTCCAGTACCTAAATCACATTCTCCATTTAAGAAATCAGTCTCATAAAATCAATCATGCTAAATTATTGTCAAAAAAATTTGATTTAGATCTAAATAAAAAAACTAAAAACTTATCTAAAGGGAATAAACAGAAAATCGGAATAATACAAGCCTTTTGTCATGACCCAGAAATTCTTATTATTGATGAACCCACAAGTGGACTTGACCCTTTAAAACAGCAGGAATTTGACGATCTAGTTCTTGAATTTAAAAATAAAGGTAAAACTGTCTTTATCTCATCTCACGTTCTACCAGAAGTAGAAACCCTTTGCGACAGAGTAGCAATAATTAAAGACGGTAAAATTGTAGCTGAAAACACAATGTCCGAGTTAAAATCTTTAGCGATAAACAGGTATGAAATTGTATTTAAGAATGAAATTTCTAAACAAAATTTCCAAAATTCAATTGGTGTAGAGAACATTATTAAATCAGGGGAAAAATATATCTTTGATGTAAAAGGCGATATAAATAAATTTCTAAAAGAAATATCTTCAAATGAAATATCTTCTTTTAAGAGTATAGAACCAGATCTCGAAGATATATTCCTTTCTTTATACAATAAAAATAACGAGGAAGAGTATAATGCTAACTAATATTTTTCTAAAGTCACTTTGGGATTTTAGAAAAGCAGCGATTTACTGGTTTATAGGTATTTTCTTGCTAGCAACCTACATAATGTATGTCGTTTCAACAATTGAATTGGATACTTTTCAGGAAATATCAAAGAGTATGCCAAAGACTTTATCTCAATTTGTTGGTGGAGAATCAGGTCTTGATTTTGGAAGCATAGAAGGATTCTTAAATGCTCAGGTATTTACAATCATGGCTCCAATCATGGCAATAGCTGTAGCAGTAAATTATGGGGGGAAAGCAACAGCACAAGAAGAGAGATCCAGAAGTTTAGATATAATTCTTTCTACTCCTATTTCCCGAGAAAAATTTATTTCCCAGAAAATATTCTCAATGATTATTAAGACTTTATTTATAGCATTAACTCATTGGATAGCTTATATTGTTTTAGGAATCATTTTCTCGCAAAACATACCTGTTGAAGGATTATCAGCTATCTGTTTAAATCTGTTTCTAATGGGGATCACCTTTGGTACGATATCAGTATTTATAGGTACTTTAAGCGGTAATGCGACTCAAGCAATAAGTATCGGTGGGGCATTAGCCCTAGCAGGATATTTAATATCAAATATTGCTCCATTAGTTGATTCATTAAATAACACAAAATATTTCGCATTATTTTATTATTACAAAGGGAGTGATCCTTTAAAATTTGGTTTCCACTCTTGGCATTGGATACCATTTGTAGTTATAACTTTCATATTCATATTTTTATCAATTTATCAATTTAAAAAAAGAAACTTACTATAAGTACCCACTCAGCAAAAAACTAACAACTACGTATTCAATAGATGATCCTAAATTATGTTCTTCTAAATCTTTTTGCAAGATTAGCATTATCGATACTAAAAAGAGTTGGCCTTCCATGTGGGCAGTTACTAGGTTGACGACAATTTTCTAACTGCTTTATAAGAGTTTCCATTTCCAATAATGACAAATGTTTACCCGCTCTTATAGCCCCATGGCAAGCGATAGAATATGCAGCTTTTTCTTCCCAAGTCTCAAAGTGCTTGCCTTCCTCTAGGACAGATATCATATTCTTAAATGCTTGAATTGGGTTTTGAGTTGATAAAACATGAGGGATTGATCTAATAATGTATGTGTTATCTCCAAATGGTTTAATATCCATACCTAAAATATCAAAAATCTTCTCACTTTTCTCAACAATTTCCATTTGTATATCATCAAGATCTACTAGTATCGGCTCTAACAATGTTTGAATATTTGGGTCATTTTTTTCGTGTCTATCAATAACGTTTTCAAAAATAACACGCTCGTGAGCAGCATGTTGATCGATAACATATAAAGATTCAGGACCTTCACATATAATATATGTATTAGATATCTGACCAATAACTCTAAGAAGTGGCAAAACATTCTTTGGGGTGTAAGAATCATCAATACCAGACGACCCAATACGATCGGTTAAATCAAATGACGGGTTCTCTGAAAAATTTCTGTTCATCGAATATATATTTTCTGAACTGGCTTCATTACTACCAATAGGTATATTTTTATCATTGAATGTAACATCCAATACAGGCATCTTATTAAGTAATAAATTTCTGATAGTTTTCTGTATTAATGAAAAGATGAGATTTTCTTTGTGAAATAAGACTTCCGTTTTCGTAGGGTGGACATTGACATCTACTTCATCAAATGGAATAGAAATATTTAATACCCCAAATGGAAATTTCTTTTCAGCAATAAAACCATGGTAAGACTGTTCAAAAGAATACGATAGAGTTTTATTTTGAATTAACCGACCATTCACAAATAAATTAATATGAGCCCTATTAGATTTATTTTGAGTTGGATTACTAATAATCCCTTCGACATAGGTCCTAGGATATAATTCGTCAGACTCTAATGGGTCTATTTTTAACATGTCATTCGAAATATCACGACCATATATTTCTCTCATCACATCCCTTATGTCACCAGAACCTGATGTTACAAAAGATTTAGAATTAAGTTGATGATACTCAAATGAAACGTCAGGACGAATCATAGAATATTTTTTTATTAGAGATAAAATTCTTCGTGATTCTGAAAGTGGAGAACGTAAAAACTTTCTTCTTGCAGGAAAATTATGAAATAATCCAATAACTTTAAAAATAGTCCCAGTATTGGCAGCTACAGGAGATTGAGAAAGAAATTCTCCATCTTGAACTACAATTTTTGTTCCAATATCAGATTCTTTTGTTTTTGAAATTAATTCCACACGAGATATAGCAGCAATACTAAAGACAGCTTCCCCTCTAAATCCCAAACTTGAAATATTATCTAGATCATTAATATGTTCAATTTTACTAGTAGCGAATCTATCAAACACAAGTTTTACCTCGTCAGAAGGTATCCCTATTCCATCGTCAGATATTTCGATAAAGTCCATTCCTCCATTACCTAAAGTAATTTTTATCTTTGTTGCATTCGCATCCAAAGAATTCTCAATAAGTTCTTTTACAACAGAAACAGGACGTTCAATAACTTCTCCTGCGGCTATACGAGCAGATATTTCAAGTGGTAATAACTTAATACTCATAAATTATTCTCTAAATTCTCAATTTATAATTATTTAACAAATGATTTCATTAATTCTAATAAAGAAGGTTTTTTGATCTTTATATTATTAGCAATATAATCTATTTGATCCTTAGGGGACACAAGAATAGGGTTTATACGAGTCCTATAATTTTCATATTTAGGTTTATCAGACAGATGAGAGAAGGACTCAAAAGGTATCCATGAATTTATTCTTTTTTTAGCCGGAATAGTCCTTATCTCATATCCAGCTTCAAATAATATAGGAATAGCACCTGCAACATCCCAGATATGAGAGGAAGAAATGACAGCATATTGAGAAACACCTAACACTAATAAAGCAAGCTCATATGCAATGCTACCTCCCATCCGCAATTCTCCACTATTATCACGAAAATCTTTACTAAATTTAAATCTCCTATCAAAGCTACCTGGTAAAGTTACAATTCCAGATGNATTAAATTCCGACTGAATNGGAGNANTATAGCTANTATTATTTATTGTTATACCAATACCTNTAACAGCGCTTATAACTAAATAACCTTCAGAATTAGGCCAAGGAATATATAAAGCTCCTGCGACAGGAACACCATCAGATAACAATCCTATGGATGAAGCATATATTGGTAACCCATTCAAAAAATTACGAGTACCATCCAAAGGATCAATTACCCATACATGATTGGTAATGTCCGAGTCATTTTTTTCGTCTTCTTCTCCCACTATATTATGGTTAGGGTACTTGGAAAATATCGCTTCTTTCAACGCATTCTGGGATTCTGTATCTGCTAATGTGACGGGGTCAGATCTATTCTTATCTTTAAACTTAACATCTAGATCTTTAGAAGATATCCCGGGAGTTTTAAAGTATTGATTTAAAATACCTCCTGACAACAATGCAAAATCCGAAATNTCATTAGAAATAGCTAACAGATCTTGATCATTAAANAGATCTGACATGATTATAAATTACGTATTGTATTAATAGTTTCAATAACAGTTTCTGCACAACTACTACCAATATTACCTTTGTCNCCNCCAGATCTAGCAAANGCCTGATCCATATCANGNGTAGTNAATACTCCAAAAGCGACAGGTATCCCNGACTCTATAGAAACATCCANTATNCCTTTGGATGTTTGAGAGGCAACATATTCGTAATGATCAGTTTCCCCTTTTACAACTGCTCCTAAACAAATTAAACCGTCATAATTGGAAGAATAGGCTAAGTGAGAAGCAACCACAGGAATCTCAAAAGCTCCTGGAACAAAAATCACTGTTATATCCGCCTCATTTACTCCATGAGATAATAAAGTAGTGTTAGCACCTTCTAATAGTTTCTGAGTTATATGTTGATTAAATTTAGATATAACTATTCCTATAGTTAATCCTTCTCCATTCAAGGATCCCTCTATAGTATTCATTAAGATTTTCCCTCATCACCATCTGCCAAAGGATCCAAAATATGTCCCATTCTTGTCCTTTTTGTTTCCATATATTCTACATTTTCAGATTTATATGGAGCTATGATAGGAATTTGATCAACAATTTCCAAATCAAATCCTTCAAGTCCAATTCTTTTAGTGGGATTATTTGTTAATAGCTTCATTTTCCTTACTCCCAAATCAGTTAAAATCTGAGCCCCAACTCCATACTGTCTAGGATCAGGAGCAAACCCTAAAGCAATATTTGCATCCACAGTATCATAACCTTTATCCTGTAATTCATAAGCCTTAAGCTTGTTGTGGATTCCAATACCTCTACCTTCCTGTCTCATATACAAAAACACACCTGCCCCTTCTNTACCAATAGCTTCTAAAGCTAAATCACGCTGGTCTCCGCAATCGCATCTTTCGCTACCAAAGACATCTCCTGTAAGGCATTCACTATGAACTCTTACNAGTATTTCATCATCAGGACCAATGTCNCCCTTAACCATTGCGACATGCTCGTGAAGATCTACNATACTATTATAAGAAACAGCTCTAAAGTCTCCGTATTTTGTAGGNACTCGAGCCTCGGAAACCCTTTCTATTAATTTTTCATGCTTACGNCGATAAGTTATTAAATCTGCAACAGATATTATCTTTACANTATGCTTTTCAGAAAANTCCTCTAAATCCTNCATCCTTGCCATNCTTCCGTCCTCAGCCATTATTTCGCATATGACCGCTGCTTCTGAAAGATNGGCTAATCTGCACATATCAATAGAGGCTTCCGTCTGNCCAGCCCTTTTAAGNACTCCACCTTCAACATACATAAGAGGNAAAACATGCCCAGGACGCCCTAAGCTCTCTGGTTTTGTNTCATCGTNAATTAAAGCTTTAATAGTAGCTGCACGGTCAGGAGCAGATATNCCNGTTGANGTTCCTTCNANATAATCTACTGACACAGTAAAAGCNGTNCTTANNGGAGCNGTATTATTAGGNACCATTAANGGTANATTNANTTTCNNNAANCTNTCNGACAACATNGGNACACATATNAATCCNTTNCCATANGTAGCCATAAAATTAATNTCNTCAGNNGTNACTAATTCAGCTGCCATNACNANNTCNCCTTCATTNTCTCTATCNTCATCATCNACNATGATTACCATTGATCCTGATTTAATATCTTCAATCGCATCTTCTATATTAGAAAAAGGCATATCCNTTCCTATAAATNATTAACTAATTTTTCTACATACTTACCAATAATATCGCATTCTAAGTTAACAGTGTCTCCAATNTCNTTATCACCCAAAGTTGTATTCGAATATGTATAAGGAATCAAAGTAATTCCAAAAGAAGTATCGTNACAATAAGTAACCGTTAANCTAATACCATCAATACATATGAATCCTTTCTCAACTATATATTTTAATATGCCTTTATCAGCATCAAAAGAAATATTAAAAGCATCTCCGTCAGGTACAATAGATCTAATTANTCCCANTCCATCAACATGACCTTGGACAATATGNCCACCTAGTCGACCATTAACTGAGGTAGANCTTTCAAGATTTACAAGATCCCCTTGNGAAACTTCCCCTAGATTAGTTCTGCGCATAGTTTCTGGAACCACATTAACATCAAAAGATTTATTTGTTTTATCNATAACTGTAAGGCAAGCTCCGTTAACACAGATGCTATCTTTAATTTCTAAATCGTCTATAACTAACGATGAATTGATCGAAAGAACNGCATCTGACAATCTATTTACAGTGGATACTTCTTCAATTATTCCGGTAAACATCAACAATATCCTGTTACTAAAATATCATTATCTATTATNTTATATTGTACAGAATTCAATCTGATAATTTCTGACATTAATGATACCCCTTTCCCAGTAACTGCATTCAATGAGTTTTGTCCTCCAATAATAGAAGGAGCAATGAATGCATGAACTTTATCAACCAATCTTTCATCAAAAAATGACCCAATAAGAGTAGGTCCTCCCTCAATCAATACCGAAGATATAGATAATTTTCCTAAATATTCTAAAAGGTCGTGGAGATTAATTTTATCGCAACTATCAGGAAAAGCTTTCACAGAAACATTTTCAGGTAAATCAATATTTTTATCGCTGTTAGTTACAATAATTGTATCATTAGAATCATTTATAACATTACTATTGAGAGGAATTCTGAATTTAGAATCAAGAATTACCCTAACAGGATTTTTGTGATTTGGAATAGTAGCATTTCTTACNGTAAGCANAGGATCGTCAACTATTACTGTTTCGATTCCCACAATCACGGCATCTGAAATAGCTCTAATATTATGCGCTTCAATTCTTGATTTGTCATTTGTAATCCATTTGGATTCTTTTGAGCTCGTAGAAACCTTTCCATCAAGAGAAGCTGCGAATTTAACAGTTACAAAAGGGAGGCCTGTTTTCATTAGTTTGATATGGGCTTCCATCTGAAAAGATGAATCTAAATTTAATTCACCAATTCGGACACAAAGTCCCGCATCTCTTAATTTGGATACCCCTAAACCATTAACTCTAGGATCAGGATCAATAATAGAAATCTCTACTTTTTTAATACCTGATTCTATAATTTTATCCACACATGGTGGGGTACGCCCATAATGAGAACACGGTTCCAAAGTTACATATAATGTCCCCCCAACAGATTTAGAGCCAGCATCNTTTATAGCCTCAATCTCGGCATGNGGAGATCCTGGAGNACCAGTCCATCCTCTACCAACTACTTCACCGTCTTTAATGATCACAGCTCCTACTGGAGGATTGGGGTGGGATATTCCAACTGAGTTATGTGAAAGAGCTAAAGCCATCTCCATAAATGACATATCAGGCATTAGTAAAATCCTGATGTATTTTACTCGCAGTTGCATCAGTTTGACCTTGATATTTGCTTCCTAGTTCAGGAGATCCATATGGGAATTCTGATGGCGTAGTTAATTGTAAATACGAAAGTTGTCCAATTTTCATACCGTAATATAAAGTTATTGGAAGATTTGCAACATTACTAAGTTCTAAAGTTAAATGTCCCTTAAATCCAGGGTCCACATATCCTGCAGTTGAATGTATTAATAATCCCAATCTGCCTAATGAACTTTTACCTTCAACTCTTGCAACTAAATCGTCAGGTAATTCAATATGCTCTAAAGTGNTACCTAAAACAAATTCTCCCGGGTGCAAAATAAANGGTTTATCANCTCCAATCTGAACTTTTTCCGTTAAATCCTCAACTCCTTGCCTAACATCAATAAATGGCATTCTGGAATTCCTAAAAACCAAAAAATCATTATCTAAATGAACGTCTACACTTGCAGGCTGTATAGCATTTTCCCCAAGTGGATCAATTACTATCCTACCAGCATCAATTTCTTCCTTTATAGTTCGGTCACTTAGTACCATCGGTCCCTCCAAAATCCTTATAATTTCTAAATTTAATTATTCCTATGTTACCTCATGAATAAAAATAGATCACGCACATGAAATTAAAAATATCTAATTTAAAAGATATAATAATAGTATGTACTCATTTTCTAAAAAAAAATTATTGCCTACAGAATTAATAGAAACCTTAATTTTAACTGGATTAATATTCTTTGGATTGAATCTGTCAATTCAAAATTATCAAGTTGAAGGATCAAGTATGGATCCAACTTTGAAGGAATCTGACTGTGTCATAGCAAGTAAATTAGCATATGCAAGTGTAAGGAGCACTTTCTTGTTTTCATCTCCTAAGTCTGGGGATATAGTAGTTTTTGAATACCCTGAAGATAGAAGTAGATATTTCGTAAAAAGAATCGTAGCCGGACCTGGAGACACAATCAACATGGAAAATGGAAATGTATATATAAACGGAAAAATACTAATTGAACCATACGTCATCAATACAGGATCCACAGATTATTTACCATATATTATCAGTGAAGATGAATATTTCGTTTTAGGGGATAATAGATCCGCAAGTAATGATTCGAGATCTTGGGGGACAATAAAAACAGAACACCTAGTAGGTAAATATATGTTCGGATATGATTCCCCAATGTGTTCGGTAATAAAATATAGAAGTAACGAAATTCAGTAATTCGTAATATAATGTGATCTTGTTATAAAAATATCCGGGCCGGTAGCTCAGTTGGTAGAGCAACGGACTTTTAATCCGTGTGTCGTGGGTTCGAATCCCACCCGGCTCACCACATACGTGGTTTCATGTATAGATATATACTCATAAGAGTCTTATTAATTCCAGTTACAGTCATAAGCGCTGGAAGTATCGCATTCTTTCTATTGCAATTAGTCCCAGGAGACTATGTAAACACATTAAATTCTGAAGGTGGGGCAAGCTTCAAATCTATGAAAGTCCTACGCGAAGATTTAGGATTGACAGAACCAATTATCGTTCAATACGTAAAATGGTTGAAGGAAATATTGAGTGGCAGTCTAGGATATTCCATACTTGAAGATAAATATGTTTTACCTCTACTATCAGATAAACTCGAAACAACATTAACCCTATCTATTCTATCTTTAATATTTTCGTTACTAGTAGCTATCCCACTAGGTACAATATCGGCGATGAAAAGAGGGAGTCAAATTGACGAAATAATAAGAATTCTGACAGCTATAACTATAGCCACTCCACCATTTTGGATAGGACTCTTGATTATTAATTTAACATCCACGCAGTTTAACTGGGTNCCNCCACTTTTTTATCGNCCTCTTCATATTGACCCATTAACAAATCTGACTTTTATGGTATTCCCTGTTTTAACAATAGTATTAACAACCTCATCAATACTCATCAGATTGTTAAGATCCATGATTCTAGAAGAATTATCTAGAGACTATGTAAGAACAGCCTATGCAAAAGGATTAACATCTCACAGCGTTATCTTAATACACGTAATCAGAAACGCAAGCATCCCTATAATCACGATGTGTGGGTTCTTTTTTAGTGCTGTACTAGGAGGAGCTGTAGTAGTAGAACAAGTATTCAATCTACCAGGGTTAGGAAGTGCAATAGTAGTAGCTATATTATCGAGAGATACTCCTATGCTACTTGGAATAATTATAGGACTTAGTGTGATTATGTGCATTTGGATTTTGATTATTGATTTACTTTATATGCTGATTGATCCGAGAATTAAATATTCATAAGTTAAAAACTTAACTTAGTTTCAATATGTGCTTTTTGAGAGTCAGATAATTCTCCTGAAACACTTTCTTCATACTTCTTCTTGGCCCATTTTTATAAAAATGTGTCACAATATATTTTTTTAGTTATATAATTCATGGATGACAAAACAAAAATCACACACTGCGCTAGTTACAGGTAGCACTCAAGGCATAGGGAAAGCTATAGCAATAGATTTCGCTAGTAACGGTATGAACGTAATAGTTACAGGCAGAAATAAAGAGAACTTAGAAAATGTCATAGCAGAACTATCTGAGTATCCTATAAATTCTTACTCGATAGCCGCTGACCTAAATGATCCTAACGGGGTTGCATCAATAGACAAATACATTACAGAAAATGACCTCAATGTAGATGTATTAGTAAATAATGCTGCATACATACATCCCAGAGTTGAAGTCGTTGATTTTGATATGGAAGAATGGGAAAAAGTAATAAATGTGAACCTCACAAGCGCTGTAAGGTTAATTAAAGCTTTACTACCATCCATGATTAAAAATGAATATGGNAAAATAATTAATATCTCTTCTATTGGAGGGAGAAAAGGAGCAGGTGGCCGATCTGCTTATAGGGCAACAAAAGCAGCGATGATCAGTATTACAGAATCATTAGCATCCGAAGTAAAAAAACATGGTATAGATGTAAACTGCATATGCCCAGGCAGTGTTTTAACCGAAGGATACATCACGGCTTTTGGAAATAACTTTACCACTAACTCAAGCATTCCCATGGACAAAAGTAAGATGATGGATCCCAAAGAAATAGCAAAAATATGCTCTTTCTTAGTGCAAGATGAGTCTGCAGCCATTACAGGTGCCGTAATAGACGCCTATGGAAGTTCAAATCCGCTATTTATGTAATAACGGGAGAATCATATCTTAGAATATTCTGTCATTATAGACCCTTTAATTTTAGACCCCGTAACATTAGATGCTTTAGATATTTTAGTAGTAGCTGCTGTAATTTTTATGGCATCCTTAACTGTAAATTCATTAGGATTTGGGTACGGTATGGTTGGGGCGCCATTAATGCTACTTGCNTTAGAAGCACAAGAAACTGTAGTCATCCTAGGNCCAACAGCAGTTATGGCAGGATTCTTAACATTCTGGCGAAATAAGAAATTTATAAATTGGCCGGTTATGATCCCCATAGTTAGTATGGGAAGCATTGGAGGATTAACAGGAATTTATATTTTAGCTACCTCTGATGAAACAATNATAAAAATAGCAATAGTAATNATCATCATNCCTTTAACTTTGATAAGCTTTTTAAATCCTAAGAGNTTAAAAGACAAAATGCCTTACCCTCGTATAATCGGNCCTATAGCTGGTTTTTTTGCAGGANTGATGCTTGGNGCAATGGCAATAGGNGGNCCACTTTTAGTGTTATTTATGATGATACAGGGATGGACTAGCCACAAGATACGTGCATCAATGTCATTATGCCTAGCGTGTTTTGTGAGCGTAGCAACGATAGGGTTTTACCCAGCAGGATTATATACTGAAGAAAATGTTTCATTAATTGGAATATCAATATTACCTTTAATTGTAGGCAGCATAGTAGGAGCAAAAATAGCATCAAAGCTAAATGAATCGCTCTTTAGAAAAGCAACTGTATCATTAATATTCGCGTCATGCGTTGTTATATTATTAAGAGAATTAAACTTAACCCAGTATATAAATATTTAATTTATTACTACTAAGCAAAATTCACAATTTATATCCCAACCTCCGCATGTTTGACAGTACATAATGNAAACCTCAGTATTNTAATTACAAATTATGTCCAAAGAATAGTATCTATATATATAATACTGTATCTTAATACTTAATACNAGTAAACAGTTATTAAATTAATGTTAAATGATTGTATCGTTCTTAACGTGTTCAACAAGCGCTCTTTGGGTTGAATAGGCGCAATTTTCACAAGATTTCTCCGTAGGGGGAAGATCAAAAGAATTTAAAACCACATACATTTCTAAAATTTTTTCTTCTACCCAGTAAGGGTTACATTTGTAAGGCACAAGAGTTTCTTCAAAAATTAATTGTCCACTAAAAGATTCAGCATTTCTGTCGGCATTACAAACATAAAAATACCCAGTAGGAAAAACTTTAAATCCCATCTTAGAGAGTAAGTAGGCGTAAACATCTAACTGGATTTTATAGCTTTCATGATATGCATCTGAAAGATATTTCCATCTCACAACGGGATCACTTTTAGCTTGAGATTTATAATCTACGACAATAAGTTCGTTGGTTGACGGTTTATACCAAATATCATCCACACCACCATACAAAATAATATTCGTATTCTCCACATGATGCTGGAGTCCTCCGTGCAAAGAATTTCTCCAATTATCCATCTGATCGTGTTTAAAAGGAACAATATCATTCAAACCGTGTTCAACAAATATTCTGTGAGGAGTCTCTAGTTCACGACAAATATCAAATTCTTTCTTAAGTAACACATCAGTAGTTTCATTTAAACTCCAGCCTGGAGTTGAAGGAGAAACAATTCCTTTGACTCTATCTAAATAAAAACATCTTTGACATGACAAGAAATCATTAAATTTACTCCTACTAATTTTAAAAAGATCAGTTTGNCCGGGANCATACATACTAGTAGNCCGAACNCTTAAACCTGAAGCCTCAACTTTCTCNCCTTTTCTATTACGNTTTAAACTAATCATGAATCTCTCTCTAATCTGTGCTCAAATATATTGTTTTTTCCAATTCTGATGATTTGTATACAGATAAAGCTGCATCTAATACTTGCATGGAAAAGTCTATATCCATATCAGGTTGTGTTCCTTTTAATAAATGATCAATAAAGCTTTTAGCTGCCCCTTTAAAACCCTCAATCCAATCAGAAGGCATACTAAAGGAATTAACTTCATTTCCTTTTACAAGAATCAAGGGCGGCATATCCAATAACTCCCCCGTACATCTAGTAACCCAAATTGTCCCCTTTTCTCCAATAATTTCAAAAAACTCATCCATTGGATAATATTTCGTCCTAAAAGGCATTCCTGGAGATGAGGAATAATCAATAGTTATCAATCGATCTTTATCTTTTACCTTCATAATAGCGGCACTTGGGGTTTCTTCAAGAGGGCCATCGCCTTCCAATGAATTTATCGTCACGATACTTGTAATCTTTTCCACATATCCTACCCATGAAATAGCTGTAGCNTATTTATGCCAACCATCATCATATANAACNCCTCCTGGATTTAAATTAGAATTAGTACGCCAATCTAAAGCACCCTCTTCAATTTCAATTCCTTTCGAATTCCAACTTCCTCTTATGGTACGCACCCTAACTAGGCTAGGGTCCCCAATTTCGCCATTAGCAAGAAGTTCAGTTGCTTTTAGTATGGGTGGATAATAAAGAAAATTCTCAGTAATTCTAAATGTTTTATCTGATGTGCGAACCACATCACGAATCTTATANGCNTCTTCCATTGTTACCGCTAAAGGTTTTTGGCAAGANACATGTTTNCCACTATTCAATGCATCTATAATTTGANNAGGATGCATATGAGTGGGGGTCANCAACTCCACTGCATCNANATCAGAATCANTTAGAAGGTCNTAAAAGTCAGTATAAATTTTGGGNNTTATANCCCATAATTTNGCCTTACNTTCAGCTCTTTCTTTAATAGGATCGCAAAGGGCANCTACCTCACAATAAGGATGCTCTAAATATCCTGGAACATTTAAAGTAGATATAGTCCCACATCCTACTATCGCAATTTTCACTTTGTCCATTTTNAACTCCGTCAATAATTAATATAACNATATAGNGTCATGATATCTCAAAAAATATATCTCAGATATAATAGAANTATGAAATTTAGAAANCNCATGTTTTATTTCGCATGTATATTATTGGCAACTATCAGNTTGCTTAGTTGNGATACTACTGAAGAAACGNTNAATATAGAATCAACTNTTGTTGCNAGTATTAATGANGCCTTCGACAATATCCCTACCCCAACTCCAATTATTTTAGCAACCTANACCCCACTTCCAACATATACTCCNTTCCCAACATATACTCCCACAATCATACCTACAATAACTCCAACCTATACCCCACTTCCAACATATACACCNTTNCCAACATANACCCCGCTTCCAACATATACNCCCTTTCCTTCCCCAACNCCAACCCCGATTGTAAAAGTAAGCACTATGCTAGACAAAATAAAAAACTCTGTGGTTAAAATCCAAACAAACTCCAAAAAGGGTAGCGGAGTTGTTATTAGAGAAAACGGAATAGTTATAACAAATTATCATGTCATAGCCGGAGGAAATTTTATTACTGTTACATTTCATAACGGATCTACAAAAAGCGGGACCCTAATTGCAAGTGATATATCTCGAGACATAGCAATAATAAGCTTATTTGGTGAAGGATATGAGCATCTAGCATTAGGGGAATCACAAATACCTGAAATTGGAGATTCAGTATATGCTTTAGGATATCCACTAAGAGGCAACTACACTGTAACAGCAGGAATAATGTCCTCTACCGTGACATTAAGTAAAGGTCCATACAAATATATACAAACGGATGCTTCATTAAACCCTGGGAATAGCGGAGGTCCACTGGTAGACGAATACGGAAATCTTGTTGGAATAAATACTTCCAGAATGGAAACTAGTGAAGGGCGACCGGTTCAAGGAGTAGGGTATGCTTTACTTGTAAAAGAGCAAGAAGATTATATAAATGGATTAATAAAATGAGAATTACAATCATAAGGATGCAGATTAATGGGATTTAAATGCGGAATTGTTGGATTACCTAATGTAGGGAAATCTACATTATTTAACGCCTTAACACAGACTAGCAATGCACAAGCTGAAAATTATCCATTCTGCACTATAGATCCAAATATCGGCGAAGTGCCTATACCTGATGATAGGCTCAATAAGTTAGCTGAAATAGCCGAATCTAAATCTAGAATACCAACAAAAATGTCATTCGTTGATATAGCTGGATTGGTTAAAGGGGCATCCAAAGGGGAAGGGTTAGGCAATAAATTCTTGGCAAATATTAGAGAAATGGATGCCATAGCGTATGTAATTAGATGCTTTGAAAATCCTGATATAGTTCATGTNAATGGGAATATTAATCCAGTTGAAGACAGTGAAATAGTCGAAACAGAATTAATGCTCTCNGACCTTGAAANTATTGAGTCTCGNATNCCTATCATTGANAAAAAAGCNAAATCAGGAGATGCAGATTCCAAAGANTTGATNCCTATATTGCATGGAGTACATGAATTACTAAAAGTTGGAAAACCAGCAAGATTNNTAAAAGTCTCAGATGTAGATAAACCTAAATTAAAGAGCCTNCAGCTTCTTACAAGCAAACCGGTNCTTTATATATGTAACGTAGATGAGCAAGATGCAAGTACCGGCAATCAGTATTCAAAACTAGTTGAAGAGATAGCAGACAAAGAAAATGCAATTGCCATTGTTATCTCCGCAAAAATAGAAGCTGAAATATCTGAATTAAACAGATCAGAAAAAGATGAATATTTATTAGAATTAGGATTAAAGCATTNNGGNCTAGAAAGAGTCATTCAATCNGGNTACCAATTGCTTAATTTAATAACTTATTTTACAGCAGGTCCAAAAGAATCCCGTGCNTGGACTATNCCAAANGGATCCNATGCTCCAAGGGCAGCCCGAGCTATACATACNGACTTTGANAAAGGNTTTATTAGAGCAGAAGTTATAGGNTACTCNGATTACGTAAGCTTAAATGGTGAACAAAAATCTAAAGAGGCAGGCAAAATGAGGGTTGAAGGAAAAGATTATATAGTCAAAGACGGGGATGTCATATATTTCAGATTCAATCTTTAATTCTTATTCCTGTCTTCTCTTTTTCTTGCATTAGCCGCTAAAAGCTTCTTTCTAAGTCTCAGATTTTTGGGAGTTATCTCAAGAAACTCATCTTGTGAGATTATATCTAAAGCTTCTTCTAAACTATAGACTAAAGGCCTAACTAATTGAGTTCCTATATCAGAGGTAGAGGAGCGCATATTAGTAAGCTTTTTTTCTTTACATACATTTACAACAAGGTCAGATGATCTAGAATTAACCCCAACTATCATCCCTTCATAAACTTTAGTGCCTGGCCCAATAAGTGTTTTTCCTCTTTCTTGAGCATTAATTAAACCGTAAGCAACAGCGTCTCCAGGCTCAGAAGCTATCAAAAATCCATGAGAAGACTTGCGAATTTCACCTTTTAGAGGATTATATGATTCAAACCTACTCGTTATAATACCATCTCCATGAGTTGCATTTTGAAAAAATGACCTAAACCCAATGAGACCTCGTGTCGGAATAGAAAATCTCATCTTAATAGTCTCTGAATCGGTATTNAAAACATCTATCAATACNCCTAATCGNCTAGTGAGATCATCAGTCAGAATNCCGTAAAANTCTTTATTNGTCTCTATCATAAGNGTCTCGTATGGTTCATGTTTTTTACCATCTATATTTTTTATTATCGGTTCNGGTTGAGATACTTGAAATTCGTAACCTTCTCTTCTCATAGTTTCCGCTAAAATCGAAAGGTGAAGTTCACCTCTACCGCTAACATCAAACTGATCTGGATTATCTGTTTTGCTCAACCTTAATCCAACATCCGTTTTCAATTCATTAGTTAGTCGCCTATATAATTCTCGTGAAGTACAAAATTTACCTTCTTTTCCCATAAGGGGTGAAGTGTTTGCTCCAAATAACATTTTGACTGTAGGTTCATCAATTTTAATAATAGGCAATGGATCAGGATCAGTTACAGAACAAATAGTATTTCCAATGGTAACATTATCAAGTCCAGTCAAGGCAATTATCTCTCCAACAGATGCCGATTCAACTTTCTTCTTCTTCATACCCTGGTAAACAAATAATTGTTCGACTTTATGATTTATTTCGACTCCATCAGCATTGATAAGAAGCACAGAATCTTTCTGAGAAACAGAACCTCTAAAAATCTTACCTATTGCTATTTGACCTGCATAGTCATCATAATCTAATGCTGTAACCAGAAGTTGGAATCCTCCATCTAATGATCCTGTTGGAGATGGAATCGTTTGTACAATAGAATCTAATATAGGGGCGATCGACTCGGGTTCGTCATCTACTGATTCAATAGCATATCCTGCTTTAGCAGAAGCAAAAAACACAGGATAATTAAGTTGCGAATCATCCGTAGCCAATTCTAAGAAAAGTTCCTCTACTTCATCTACAACAGCAGAAATCCTGCTTTCAGGACGATCAATCTTATTTATGACTACTATTGGGGAAAGTGAGTAATTTATTGCTTGCTGTAAAACATATCTAGTCTGTGGCATAGGACCATCAACTGCATCTACCAACAGAATGCAACCATCAGCCATATTCATCACCCGCTCAACTTCTCCACTAAAATCCGCATGGCCCGGAGTGTCAATAACATTAATTTTCACTCCTTTATGATCGATAGAGACATTTTTAGCAAGTATCGTTATCCCTTTTTCCCGCTCAAGTGGATTAGTATCCATAATCAATTCGCCAGGATCTTCTCTATCCGAAAAAGTATTGCTTTGTTTTAAAAAAGCATCCACTAATGTTGTCTTACCATGATCAACATGGGCAATAATCGTAATATTTCTTATATTATCTTTAGTTGCCATTAAAGTCCTCAAACAGATATATTGATAATTACAGACCTACAATTATACCGTACATACTCGATTATCTTATGATATTTTATATACTTTATTTTTATAGCTTATGATGTTCCGCTACACTAGATAAAAAAGAGGACCTAAATTGAACACCCCAAGTATTATCTAATTTTGTAACTATCCACAATGATTCAAATGAGTTATAAGATTCACCTGCAGAGTTAATTCTTGATGGTTTTATTCCAATATGTACTTTGTTGAAACCAGACTGAAAAACCTCAAAAGTATCAGATATGGTCTTAACCCAACCTTCTGAATCTAAAGCCTTAGTCATAATATAGTGATTCTGAGAAAAATCACTACTAGTTTCCCATACATTAAACATATTGTCTGAAGAAATTCTATAATGTGGAAAATGCATTTCCCTTAACATACCTTCCAGATCTCTATTATTAAAAGCATCTTGCCAGCGTATCAAACANTCGATAGCTTCTCCTGTGAATTTCTCATTCATACATTACCCTCTATAATTTGATTATATTTTGATTATTATATATGTTTAAATAAAGCCGTTAAGGAATAAGTAATTGAACGAATATCCAAAAAAAGTTCTAGTAATCACAAAAAACCTTATGTTCATCCCACGGATTGAATCAGAAGCAGGCTCGTTAGCAAAAGTTAAAAAAATAAGTAGTATCCAAAATTTAAAAGACGAATTGAAAGACTCAAAAATTATTGCAGCATTAATTGATTTAGAGGACTCTGATTCAACATGGGAACCTATTTTGAAAGAATTACAAACAACGCTAGAATACCCTACACTAACTATTGCTTATGGTCCTCATAAAAACATAGCCCTAATGGATAAGGCAAAAGAGCTCGGATGCGACCATGTGCTTGCAAAAGGGGCTTTCTTAACAAAATTAAGAGGTATATTAAAATCTATAGTTTAATATGNCNCCTTATTTAATATATAAATATTATTCCTAGGAGAAGTTATATTTAGAGCCCATTTATTAGCTATCCAATCCATTGTATGCGGAGTATAAAAAGATACGTGAGTAGGATCTAAGCGATAGTACCAATTCTCAAAATCAATATCTTCATACAAAATTGATGTCATTATAGCAATATGGCCTTTAGGTTTAAGCAGGGAAATCATCTTATCAAAATCAGAATTAGGGTTAACAAAATGTTCAATCGTTTCCGTACACGTTATAAAATCGTATTGTTTATTGAATATACTTAAATCATTATTAAAATAAATATCGTATGTATCCATAACCATCCCTTCAGTTATTAACATATGAGCTAATGCGGGCCCAGGACCAGAACCATAATCTAAACCCTTATCCCCTAAAGATATATTAGGTAATATGCATTCAAGTACTGGAAATAAGAAGGATTTATATCCTTCACTATTAATATCGTTTTCGTGTTCTAAGTATCTTAATTTTTGTTTATCAGGAGAAATATGGAAATACTCAGGGACAAAGACCAAAAAACACAAATTACATTTGTAGTAATTCCGCTCGAGATTTTTGCGGTTACTAATATATAGTATGTGGACATCAGAATTTAAGCACAGAGGACAAAGTTCTGAATTTTTAAGATAACCGTATTTTTTATTGAGCATAATAGCTTTTCATGGTAATTGTTTTGTTCAATTGATGAGATTCAAATTTCTTTAAACAAATGTTAACAATTGGCATGCTTTAATCATGTATTAATCAATAATAACACTAATGGAGGTAACGTATTATGACTACTGTCGAAGATTACAAGTCAGTATTTATAAGCGATACTCACTTAGGTTTCAAAGGTGCAAAAGCAAAACCTCTAAATAATTTCCTCACAAATCATCACAGCGACAACCTTTACCTNGTAGGAGACATCATAGATGGATGGAGNCTNCAAAAGAAATTTTTCTGGCCTGAACAACATACTCAANNAATCAAANATATATTAGCAAAATCAAACAATGGCACNAAAGTACATTATTTAATTGGAAATCACGATGAAGCTATAACAAACTTAANGAATATGGGATTACAATTTGGAAAAATTAAATTCCATACTCAAATGGATCATCATGGTGTGGACGGGAAAAAATATCTTGTATGTCATGGTGANATGTTCGACAGTCTCATGAATTCTAATCTTGGAAAATCAATTATGTTTTTAGGCAGTTCATTATATGATTTGATGTTAGATATTAATACTTTCATAAATGTTATAGCTCGAAAATNAAACATGCCATATGTTAATTTGACAGGTTTTNCCAAAAATAAAACTAAGNCTGCCTGTAACTATCTACTNAAATTCGAAAANCTATTAAGTCAATATGCAAATTCNAAAAGATATGACGGGGTTATATGCGGGCATATACACTCCCCAGAAATAAAATCAATTAGTGATACTATATATATGAACTGTGGNGATTGGGTAGAAAACTGCAGTGCGCTAGTGGAGCATCATGATGGCAGATGGGAAATTCTTAAATGGGGNCGATCATCGGATTAGCNGTAATAATCTTGTATTAATATCAGANGCTTGGTCACCTCAAATAAANGGAGTGGTTACTACTCTAAAAAANATAATCCCATTTATTGAATCTAATGGTATTAAAGTAACCNTTATTGAACCTTCTCAATTTAGATCAATTTCCTTAATNGGATATCCTGACGTGCAGGTGACTTTTCCNTTTTCATCATTACCTAAGAAATTATCTCAAATAGACCCTGATTATATACACATTGCAACTGAAGGTCCTTTNGGGTTAATAGCTCGTAACTGGGCAATTAAAAACCATAANTCATTTACTACTAGCTACCATACAAATCTTGCTGAATATGCCTGGGAATTATATAAAATTCCTACATATCCCATCTTAAATTATATNAAATGGTTTCATTCAAAATCTTCTCATGTACTAGTCCCTACAAACAGCATATACAATTATTTAGAATCAAAAAAGTTTTTGAACTTGAAAGTATGGACTAGAGGTATAGATCCTAATATATTTTCTGACCATATTAAAACAGAAAATATTCTTCCCAAAAACAAAAAAGCTAAAGTTCTTTTATATGTTGGCAGAGTAAGTAAAGAAAAAAATTTGTCTGCATTATGCAATATTGCTAAAGATTCAGATTATGAATGTTGGATAGTTGGNGATGGGCCTTATTTAAACACTTTGAAAAATGAGTTTTCGGAGCATGTTCAATTTTTTGGAGCAATTGATCACGAAAANTTGACTNAATANTATAAATCTGCAGATATATTTGTATTCCCAAGCCTTACTGACACTTTTGGGTTAGTTTTAATTGAGAGTATGNCATGCGGGACACCCGTTGCTGCTTATCCTGTAAAAGGNCCTATTGACATNGTAAAACAAGGTGTATCAGGTTCATTAAATAAAGACTTATTANTTGCTATAAAAGAAGCTCAAGATATACCTCGCTCTAATGTAGCAAATTACGGNAAAAAATTTACCTGGGAAAATTGCGCCNAAATTTTTCTAGAAACACTTTCTNTAAACCANAAATANTAAATTGGTGACCCCAGCGGGATTCGAACCCGCGATCTCGACCTTGAGAGGGTCGTGTCCTGGACCGCTAGACGATGGGGCCATTTTTTATTGTAAATATTTAATGGCTGGGGATATAGGATTCGAACCTATACTTACGGAGTCAGAGTCCGCTGTCCTACCATTAGACGAATCCCCAATAACAATAAAAGAAATTCTAGCAAAGTGAAATATCCCTAACAAGTTATAGGNANAAAGATTGCACATACTNATATATATATGTTTTCATATATNNNATTATATGACTTGCAACTATGTGCATANATGGNNCTCAAGNNCGAGCAANAAAATTTGAACGTTTAAATATATAGGGATAGAATAATGTACTCAATCGACCTAAAAGGTAAAACTGCTGTAGTATTTGGAATAGCAAATCAAAGAAGTATTGCTTGGGCAATAACGCAATCTTTAGCTGACGCCGGAGCAAATATAATAGCAATGTATCAAAATGAACGAGTCGCCGAATCTGTAAAAAAATTAACAGATTCCCTACCTAACTCTCATGTTATTGAATGTGATGTCAGCGAAGAATCAAACTTGAAATCTGCTTTTACTCAAATTGACCAAATCACAGATAAGATAGACATCGTAGTACATTCTATAGCATTTGCAGAAAGAGATGATTTGGGGGGAAGATTTATAGACACAGATAGGCCTGGGTTCCAAATTGCTCTAGATGTAAGCGCTTATTCTTTAGTAGCAATATCACGACATTCTTCTAAAAGAATGACCGATGGAGGATCCATTATAACAATGTCATTTATGGCTGCTGAAAAAGTGTTCCCCGGTTACAACGTTATGAGTACAGCAAAAGCAGCACTTGAAAACGAAGTGCGGCAAATAGCAAATGACTTGGGTCCTGATAACATTCGAGTCAATGCAATATCGGCTGGNGCACTAGACACATTATCTTCTAGAGTAATCAGTGGTTATAAAGATATGAAAAAAGCATACGCTGAAAGATCTCCTATGAGAACAAACATTACCCATTCAGATGTAGCAAGTACGGCATTGTATCTGTGCAGTAACATGTCTAGTGGAGTCACCGGTGAAGTTATCCATGTAGACGCTGGATATCATGTAATGGGCATATAAAAATTTATGGAACTTTAGTATCAGTATTAAATGGTATTATCTCAGCCCTGATAGATGGCATTAATATGCCTGCAATAATAACTAAGCTAAATCCTATTGTTCCGTAGGCAAACAATGTAAGAGATGCCCCTATAGATTGTGAAATTGCTCCAACTAATATGTTCCCGATTGGCATGACACCTATGGAAAGTGTAATTATTCCCATTGCTCGNCCTCTAAATTCNGGGTCAGATACTATCATAACTAAAGCTGATTGCATTATTTTNAAACCTCCAACACCTATNCCNACCATCACAAGTAAAATAAGAGACAATACATATATTGATGAAAGNGCAAAAGCAGCTAAAGCAAATAATGAAAGAANTGAACANTACAGATANACNCTTCCTTGGTATTTNACCTTACGCCTGGAAGCCAAAAANGTAGANCCCANAAGTGANCCCAGTCCATCACTAGCCAAAAGAAGTCCCATNAAAAATGGTCCNACCTCAAGAATTCTTTTAGANACAACAGATACCATCTGAACATATGGNAAAAGGAAAAGATTCATCAGTATNGTAATAANAATGACAGAAATCATTACGTTATTCNTCGAAACATACTTAAANCCTTGTTTTANGCCTTTAAAAACNTTTGATATACCATCAAAAACATTTAACGCAGGAGGNCCTGNCGACTGACCAACNTATACAGAAGAAACTTCAAGGAATACCATATAATTCTTCTGTTNGGTAGTATTAGGTATATCGGCATTANCCGAACGTTTTNGAGAAGTTCTGATCTTAATTCTTACTACCGCCAAACATCCTATGAATATAATTGATGTGAGAACAATATAACTTCCAATAACACCAACAATTGCTATTAAAAGACCGGCCAAAGCCGGNCCTATAATTTTACCTGAATCTTCTCCTATTGAATCTAATGCTACCCCGTTGCTAACCCTTTCCATACCCATAATATCCATTATTAAATTACGTCTAGAAGACATGTCTAGAGCCCATGCCAAACCAGGAATTAGAATAGCTACGTAGGAATGCCAATAAGCTATTAGATCAAATGCAAATAAAAGAACCANTATNAATGCAGCAGNGAAACTCATGAATTGAGTAAATGCAATTANTTTTTTCCGATCAACCGAATCAGCTAAAAGCCCTCCAAAAATCCCAAACATAAAAAATGGAGCCATACCAAAAAAGCCAACCAACCCTACACTAAACGGAGAATCAGTAATCTCTAGAACGAACCATGACAATGTAGTTATTTGCATCCATCGTGCAATATACATAGACACATTAGATATCCATAAAAAAGCAAAGTCTTTTTCTAAAAATGCGTTAACCATTGCGAATCGGTTATTTGAATTGTTTATTGCTGTATCTGTAGTCATATATATGAATAAAAGCTTAATTCTACACAATGAACAGCGTTGAAAGCTAGATATAAGATTGGTAGACTTTATTGCNAACAGACTATTTAGGAGAATATTCNCATGAAAATAACTGATATTGAAACATTTAGACTTGTAACCCCTCTTGAAAAACCTTTTGCATGGTCGCAATATTGGACTAATATACGAACTGTTGGAATTGTTAAAATAACTACAGATGAAGGCATCATAGGATGGGGGGAAGGATGTGAAGGTTCTTCAGAACATGTTGTAAATGATGTTCTAAAACCTATATTAATGGGCCAAGATCCACTAAATAGAATAGGTTTATGGGAAAAGATGTTTCATTCTTTATACAACCGTAACGAAGTAGTCGGGTTTGGAGGATCTGCAATAAGCGCTATCGANATTGCTCTATGGGATATTGCAGGCAAACATTTAAATGTTCCCATACATACTCTTTTAGGNGGNAAAGTACGAGATAAAATAGCTGTTTATGCAACAGGTTTATATTATACAGAAGAAGAATTCTCAAATATAGAATTTTTACTCTCAGAAGCAAGGTCCTATGNTGAAGCNGGATTTTTAGGGATGAAAACAAAAATAGGAAGACTNNCAATAGAAAAAGATGTCGCNAGAGTTAAAGCTTTAAGNGANGAAATCGGATATGACTTGAAGTTAATGGTAGATGCTAATGAATCATATAATGCTACTTCAGCTATTNGAATTGCCAACAANATGGAANATCTAGATATTATGTGGTTTGAAGAACCNGTAAANGCACAAGATATGGCAGGATACTTACAAGTCAAATCTAAAGTTCCAATGGCTGTATCGGGAGGAGAAAACNTAAGATCTCGATATGAATTTGAAAAGTTCTTATCNAATAGAGCTTATGACATTGCTCAACCTGATGTTGTNAATGTTGGAGGCATAACTGAGATGCGCAATATAGCAATGACGGCTAACTCAATGGGAATACAAGTAAATCCTCATGTCTGGGGATCGCCAATAATGATAGCAGCGAGTTTACATTTAACTTCTACATTCCCAAACTGCCCTCCGAGTGGAGACCCACAGCCATTTACTCAACAACCTGTGATGGAATATGATAGGTCCCCAAGTCCTTTACGTGAAGGAATATCTGATACAGAATTTGAAATGATAGACGGGTACTTAACAGTTCCATCTGGTCCTGGGTTAGGCGTGAATATAGATGAAAAAGCCTTACGGAAACTTGCTATTTAATAAATTTAATACAAACNGGGCTAGGAATGTCGATCTCAATTCCAGAATTAACAATTGAACCATCTTGGATATTCCTATCAAATATAACAATATTATTCGTATCTTGATTAGCTACAAACATGTAATCTTGACTAGGGCTTATAGCGAAATTACGGGTCCATTTGCCTGCCGTATCAAAATGTGTAGCATCAGACAGAGGAATACCTGACAAACTAGTCGTAAAACGTACTATAGAACTATGACCTCTATTGGAAGCATACAAGAATTTCCCGTCAGCACTGATATGTATATCTGCACAAGATATAATTCCATCAAATCCTTCCGGAAGTGTTGAAATATTTTGAAGTAATTCTAGTTTTTGATCATTATGGCATTCATAAACAGATACCGTACAATCCAACTCGTTAATGACATACAAAATAGAGCCGTTAGGGTGCCATTCAAAATGTCTTGGTCCTGCTCCAGGTATTAAATTTACATCTAATTCAGGTCTAGCTTTCAGTATTCCTGTTGAGGAATCATAATCATAAACAACTATTTTATCCATACCTAAATCGGCTACATATAATTGATTTGTTAGCAAATTAAATGTAGATGAGTGCGCATGAGCAGATTTTTGTCTCAATTCGTTAATACTTGACCCGCTATGTTGGAAAAAATTAGCTATATCTGACAAATTACCATCATCTTCTATACCGTATGAAAGGACACTACCTGAGCCATAATTAGATACAGTAAGAGATTTTTGAGATGGGTGGATAATAATGTGACAAGGCTCTGAGCCCGCAGTACCCTTTTTATTAANTTCTATTANNTTATTTTCAGAAGTTATCTTATAAAACGTTATAANCCCTTGGTCTATNCCATCAAATCTGTCGGTTTCACTAATAGAGTAAAGGCGAGTACCATCGCTAGTAACATCTATAAATGTAGGATTGATATTCTCAGTAATTGAAACTATTGATATATCTTTTGATACGGTGTCAAATNCAAGGGAGTATATTCCTTTACTCCCAGTTTCATGCGGNGGATCTAATTTTTTACCTCTTCTAACAAAGGCTGTAGTGTATGTACCAACAAAAAAGGTAAGTATCGACATCAAAAAACCTCAACAAGAAAACTTCAANACNAAAACCGNATCCCNTTNCTATCAAATATCNTTNTTACTAAAATAGGGCGACTTTTAGNCGCCCTATTTAAAGCTAATTAAANNAACTCTTACTTNTTCTAAANNCANCNAAATTCAAAANANAAATNNCNTTAANTTCTGAAAANCCATNATTAAGAATTGCAAGGTTGAGAATTTTAAATCTCTNTNTTAGCTNTGCACCTTTACAGATNTAATCCNTATACAGTGCTTAATATATTCAGTTAGTTATANTTAACTNCTTTTTCCAATCCTGAAAACATTAGTACCACAACCTGTTGAGCAGGTACCCTTCGTTGCAGGACGACCATTTTTTAGAGTAACTTGTTGAGCATTATCAATAGTCACTTTTTTTCTACATTTAACGCAGTAAGCTTCCATAATTCCTATCTCCTAAAGGATAAAATGTATATCACAGAAATATAATTACCACATTTATAACAAGTAAGCAAGNGTTTTCNCCTACATATTGTGCTTTGTCCCTACGTAGGANAGAGAACATATTGNATACACATAATCTAATTAATAGACTTTTAACACCTCTGTAACACACATGTAACACTTCAGAAATACTTATGAAATAACTTCATTAGATCATGTGAGTATCAAATTTACAAAGGAGATAACAACATGGATTCAGGACATACAGCTTGGATGCTAACAGCATCTGCACTTGTTTTCTTTATGACCCCTGGGCTCGCATTCTTTTATGGGGGATTAGTAAGAGCCAAAAACTTAGTTAATACATTAATGTTAAGTTTTATGACTATAGGGGTCGTCAGTATAGTATGGACACTTTGGGGATACAGNTTAGCCTATGGAGAAGGNGAACTTATCCCTTCATTTATAGGAGATTTCTCTCTTNTNGGGTTATCAGGAATAGAGATGTTNTCTGAANCATCTGGTTCAGATATAAGCCCNCTGTATGATGTATTGTTCCAGATGATGTTTGCNATTATTACACCTGCATTAATAACAGGAGCTTTTGTAGAAAGATTTAAGTTTTCCACCTACCTATTGTTCACTGTAATTTGGATTACCGTCGTTTATGCCCCTGTAGCTCATTGGGTTTGGGGAGGCGGTTGGATAGGGGCTGATGGAGCTGGAGCATTAGATTTTGCAGGAGGAACTGTCATACATATCAATGCTGGAGCTGCTGCAGTTGCCGCTGCAATATTGGTAGGGAGAAGAAAAAATCCAGGATTACAATCAAACAATGTTCCATATGTTGTATTGGGAGCTTCAATACTATGGTTTGGATGGTTTGGATTCAATGGAGGATCCGCGCTCGCAGCAGATGATTATGCTGTAAATGCAATGCTAGTAACTCAAATTGCCGCAGGAACAGCTGCAACAGTTTGGGGTTTAATAGGTTATGCCTCCACAAATAAAATCAGTGCAGTGGGAGTAGCCACAGGTGCAGTTGCCGGACTGGTTGCCATAACNCCCGCAGCAGGAGCAGTAAATGCATTAGGCGCTTTAGCAATTGGAGCTGGAGCNGGAGTGTTNTGTTATTTTGCNGTTGAGATGATCCATAGGTCAAATCTAGATGANGCTTTGGATGTTTTTGCAGTACATGGTNTAGGAGGCATATGGGGATGTATAGCAACTGGTATTTTTGCAATAGAGAGCATAGCCGGAGTAAAAGGTCTCATACAAGGTGACGCAGCTCAAGTTTGGATTCAAATATACACAGCAGCTGGAACATTAGCTTATTCGTTCATTGTTTCATTCGCTATCTTATTCATATTGAATAAGGTACCAGGGCTTGAATTACGTTCAAATGAATCTGAAGAAAATTCAGGGTTAGATTTAAGTGCTCATGGAGAGCAAGCATTTGTTAGCGATGGAGCAGATTAAAAAAGAGTACAATGAAATGGATTTTGATTCTCAAGAGGTGAAAAAATGATTAAAATTGAAGCGATATTTAGACCAGAGCGAGTAGGTTCNGTTACNGAAGCGTTACAAGCTATTGGGGTAACAGGCTTTCACTATCAAAACGTAACAGGCCAAGGNCAGCAAGCTGGAGTAGAAGTTGTTACAGGACGAGGTGGCACTAGTTCAACTAGAGCATCCGTATCAAAAACATTACTAGTNACAGTTATCGANGATTCTCAGAAAGATGCNGTTATAGAAACAATAGTNTCCGCAACAAGAAGTGGAGAAATTGGAGACGGAAAAATATTTATCAGCCAAATATCTGANGTGGTCAGAGTAAGAACTGGCGAATCAGGAGACTCTGCGATTTAATTTAAGNANAAGATAAAACTAATGAAAGTTTAATACAATAAAAAGAATGATTATTTTAATTANTAATNATGCATTTNATTAGTTTTATCTTACAAGCTCTGTACCAATAAATGGGAGTACGTTATTATCTAAGGCAGAACAATGCCAACAAACGTACCGCCACAATATAGAGAAGCAGAACAACGTTTTAGAGACGCCTCTTCAATTCAAGGAAAAATTGCAGCATTACAAGAAATGCTACAAATCATGCCTAAACATAAAGGTACTGATCACCTAAAAGCTCAATTGAGATCTAGGTTGTCAAAGCTGATGGGAGACCTTGAAACATCTTCAGGAGGAAAAGGAGGTAGGACAGAACCATTTTCGTTGCCAAAAGAAGGTGCAGGGAGAGTAACTTTAATTGGTGACACTAACGTCGGAAAGTCATTAATCACATCAAGCGCTACAGGCGCAAGAACAAAGGTAGGGGCTTACGAGTTAAGTACCCAAGAACCTGTGCCAGGAATGTATCCATACTTAGATATTTACATTCAAATGGTAGATACCCCTCCTATAACCAACAAATCTACACAAAGTAGATTATATGGGCTTCTAAGAACAAGCGATATATTTGTATTTGTTGCTGACTTAACAAATAACCCTATTCCCCAAATAGAAAATTATTTTTCTGAACTCTCTGAATGGGGTTTCAACTTGATCAACCATTCAGAAAAGACTGAAAAAACTGATTTGATGGTAACAAAGCCTACAATAATATTATGTAACAAGGCTGATATTCCTGGGGCTCTTGATGAATATCAAAATGTAGAACAAAAATATAGTTCCACATTTCCTGTAATTATGGTTAGTGCCAAAGATAAAGTAGGTTTAAATGATTTAGGTCCCANAATATTTAAAACTCTTGATATTATGAGAATATACACAAAATCACCTAGAGAAAAATTATCAGATTTCAAAAAGAAAGATCCTATTGTACTACCTATAGGTAGTACAGTGATAGATGCCGCAACTCAAGTACACAAAGACCTCAGCAAAAAATTAAAATATGCAGTTCTATGGGGAGAGTCAGGAAAATTTAAGGGTCAGAGAGTGGGAAGAGGACACGGATTAATAGATGGTGACATCATAGAGATCCATAACTGAATTAAATATGGCGACCCCGACCAGATTCGAACTGGCGATCTCAGCCTTGACAGGGCCGTATGTTAAACCGCTACACCACGGGGCCACACATAATAAAATTCAAAAAGTAATTTTAGGGTCAAAATTAAGCATAGTCAATAATACTTACTAAATAAAACCCCAACAAAATGGGTATCTACACAAATCCAGCTGCTTCTAATGCTTCATCTATCTTGTCAGTATTGTATCCCACAATTTTTTCATCTCCTATCANCGTNACAGGAGTAGANCTATATCCCATCCCNACAAGTTCTTTTAAAGAAGTTCTATCTAAAGACACATTGTGTTCTGTGTAATCCAACCCTTTTCGTGAAATATACAATTTCACCATATGGCAAGGGCCTCAACCGTTGGATGTGAAAACTTTAATTGCTTCACTCATATAAAACTCCTAGNAATTTATAAAAACNTNCAATACGAAATATTGTACACCCTAGNTTCATTTTTTGGATAGATCATCTGTGNTCTTTTTACGTTTTTTAGTATTAAANTCTTTTTTGCCGCCTGTATTTTCAAAAAGTTCTGTACCCAAAGGGACAGCTTCATCTATGGTTTGATTAAAGTCTTCTCCAGACTCATACTTGCGAAGAAACTCTTCACTAACAAAAAACATTCATATACAAAACCCATCTCTTTCTATATCTTCATGATGTCTTTCACAAGGACATATTTTTTTACGATCCTCAACTGGATCGCCACTTAAAGGCATTCAGGGGCAATACCGATATCCTTTTATTCTATGATTACCAGCTAATCCTTTTTGAACTTCTTCAACTACAGTTTTTTCAGGGAAAAACTCATATGGACCACGATCCACATATCTATTTGAAAATTTCACTGCNCTATCAAAAGCTTCAGATTCTGACATCTCTTTTTTAGGCATATAAATTATTCCTATTTATCATGATTTTCTGGTAAAAATCCTTTATTCATATATTCGTGAGTTTTACAATCCATCCTACGAAATGATTTCTCCTGCATTATTAATCTTTCTACTATAGANGTCATAGCAGTTTCTATNTCATTATCTGATTTGTTTTCTGAAACTTCAACTGACAACAATGCCGAAGTCCCACAAGTGCAAGAGNCAGCAAAAAAAANNTTATGAAACCCTTNNTTGGAAGAAAAATTTATTTTAAATCCTGAAAGAGGTCTCATAACAGACTCNGTATCANTCAAANGATCANTTATAAGNTTTTGTATATCTTCTTTTTTCAATTGAGAANAAATCCTNTGTACCCTGTAGAGNCTATAGNATCACATTCTTCTCTATATTTGCCTACNCCTCCAATATATGGCATAAAAACTCTTTTTTTACCTGGTACATTTGATCCAAGATACCAAGAATTACATCCAGAATTAGATTTCAATGAATTCTCAGCTAATTCCTCCACGTGACTAGTCCATTCTGTTTCTGCCGTGTTAGATGCTTCGATTTCTGCAAGCCCTTTATCGAATGAATATTCTATAAAATTAGATATCCAATCAACATGTTGTTCAATTGATGTCATCATATTAGATAAAACTGAAGGGCTACCCGGGCCCGTAATTGTAAACAAATTAGGGAATCCATTTACAGCCAATCCTAAATAAGTGATCGGTCCATCAGCCCATTTTTCTTTCAACTTAATTCCATCTTTACCCACAATATCTATAGCATTCAAAGCTCCTGTAAGAGCATCAAACCCAATTGCGAAAATTATTACATCTAAATCGTAAACTTTATTAGAAACTTCAATACCTTCAGGCAATATTTTATCAATAGGAGTGGAAGAAACATCAACTAATTCAACATTTTCTTTGTTGTATGTTTCATAATAATCAGTATCTGCACAAACTCTTTTACACCAAAATAAAATTTCAGGAATCAATTTTTCAGCTATTTGATCATCTTCGACAATCTCACGTATTTTAGATTTGAGAAAATCTCCTGCAAGTTCATTAGCTTCAATATTTGTAACAATATCATTGTAAGAAGCAACAAAATCGTTAAGCCCAGGACCATTCCAAATANTAGAAAATTTTTCATATCTTTCTTGATCAGAAACTTCTAAGGCACTTTTGTCACCTATATTCATAAATGCAATCCCACCCCTACTTTCCCTAGCTTTTTTCCTAATTTCAGAATAATTTCTTTTTACTTCCTCAACTTCATCAAAATTTAATTTTCTATTATTTGCAGGAATAGTAAACTGTGCAGTCCGTTGAAACACAGTTAAATGTTTAGCTTCTTCAGCTACTACAGGAATAGTCTGTATGCCTGTGGAACCGGTTCCTATAATTCCTACTCTTTTACCTGTAAAATCAGGAGGTTGATGAGGCCATTTTGAAGTCATGTACCACTCGCCTTCAAAATTGTCTAATCCTTCAAAGTCAGGATCATTGGGAGCGGACAAGGTGCCTGTAGCCATTATGCAAAAGCGAGAAAAATACAAATCCCCTTTATCAGTAACAACCCCCCACAATTTAGATTCTGAATTGTAATTCGCAGAAATAACTTTCGTATCAAATTTAATATCAGGCCTCAAATCAAATCTGTCAGCTACATGGTTTGCATATTTCAATATTTCTGGTTGATCAGAAAATCTATGAGTCCATTGCCAGTCTTGTTGCAATTCTTCTGAAAAAGAATATGAATATTCAACACTTTCAACGTCACAACGAGCACCTGGGTATCTATTCCAATACCATGTGCCTCCAACATCTGAAGCTGACTCAATTGCCAAGACTTTTAAATTTAATTTCTTCATACGGTACAACATATACATACCGGCAAATCCAGCCCCAATAATTAAAATATCTAAGTCATTAGACTTCATAATTTACCTCTGCATTAAGACAAATGAAACCCTTTATATCCTGATAACGCGATCTCATCACATTTTTCTCTATAGGTACCAACTCCGCCAATATAAGGCATATAAACAACCTTTTTTCCTGGCACATTTGCCCCCACGTACCATGAATTACATCCATACCCAACTGTTTTTGAAGCTGTTTCATCGACATGATCTGTCCAATTTATTTCAGCATCTCTAGCAGCTTCAATCTCTACATTACCAAAATTTATCATATGTTCTATACAATCTGTTACCCAATCAACATGTTGTTCAATTGATGTCATCATATTAGATAGAACNGAAGGGCTACCCGGGCCCGTAATTGTAAACAAATTAGGAAATCCATTTACAGCCAATCCTAAATAAGTAATCGGCCCATCAGCCCATTTTTCTTTCAACTTAANCCCTTTTTTNCCTTCAATATCTACANCATTAATTGCNCCNGTAAGAGCATCAAATCCAATNGCAAAAACAATTACATCTAAATCNTAAATATCNTCTGAAGTTTCTAGNCCNTTCTCAANCAANGATTTAATAGGAGTTTTTTTAATGTCTACTAANGTAACATTNTCTCTGTTATAAGTCTGAAAATAATTAGTATCTACACAAAGACGCTTGCACCAAATCGGATCTTCCGGAACTAACATTTCAGCAACAATAGGATCATCAACAANTTCTCTAATCTTATCCCTAACAAAATCTGANGCTGTAGCATTAGCTTCCATATTTNTACGTATGTCTTTAAATGAAGANCCAAAATCCTGNGGGCTACCGGTATTTTCCCATCGTTTNGTATANTCTTTGANTCTTTCTTCATGAGTNACATCTAAGGCATTACGTTCAGGTGTTTTAAATAGCCCAATACCTCCAAATTGTGTGCGAGCTCTTTCTCTAATTTCTGAATAGTTATCTCTGAAATATTTTCTTTCATCATCTGTTAGATCATAATTAAGACCAGGAATTGAATATTGTGGAGTTCTTTGAAAAACAGTCAGATGCTTTGCTTTTTTGGCAATTACCGGGATAGCTTGTATAGCTGAGGATCCAGTACCAATAATTCCAACTTTTTTGCCTTCCAAATCAGGTTCTTGATGAGGCCAATTCCCTGTCATATACCATTCACCTTTAAAAGAATTAAGCCCCTCAAATTTAGGTTCATTGGGGACGGACAAGGTGCCTGTAGCCATAATGAAGAAGCGTGCCTCATATTCAACACCTATATCAGTTTTTATATTCCACATATTTATATTTTCATCATATTTAGCAGATATAACCTTNGTACTAAATTTNATATATGTCCTTAAATCAAATCTGTCAGCAACATGATTAGCATATTCNAGAATNTCTTTTTGTTCAGAATATTTTTGAGGCCAATCCCATTCTTGCTCTAATTNTTCTGAAAAAGAATAAGAGTACTCCATNCTCTCTACATCNCAACGGGCGCCTGGNTAACGATTGTAATACCATGTCCCNCCAACCTCTGGAGCTGCNTCAACAACTAAAGCTTTAAGNCCNATNTGTTTCATTCTATNTATNANATACATTCCAGAAAATCCAGCCCCTACNATTAGTACGTCTAACTTTTGTTTACTTTGANCCATCCCTAATCCTCCNCAGAANTTCCATCTTTAATNTCTGACAGTATAGCAACAATACGTTCAACAAATAATTCTNCTCCAGTCAGCGGNTTAANATATTTTTTATACANGTTTTGNCCATTACGAGCAACATCTAAGTAATCACTATATTNAGTGTAACAATCNTCAAGTTTCTCTATAAAATCAGATAGATCCCACTCATGCTCAATAATAGTNTTATTNGAAAGATAAAAGTTTGGCCAAGTTTCTATATGCTGCATATTAGGTTTCAATATTAAACAACCCGATATAAAACCTTCAAATTCTCTAAGNGTTATCTCCCCAAATCCGAATGGNGCAATCATTAACTTGCTTTTTGANAATTCTGAAAAATATTTTTTTCGTGTTAATTTGGACAACCCTGAAATTNCTGGAATCAATTTTTTAATTTGCTCACGNTGATACCGAACAGTTTGCCTCTTATAACTTATCCCAAAACGAGCAGAAAAATCTATTTCTCTANCCAAATTAGGTGACACCCATGAATGAGGGATTTTNNCAGANAACATACGGCCANAATTCCTATACACATTTTTACGCATATCTCCTATTAATGATTGAGAATAATGCCCAAGACCTGAATTCCAAGAAACTCTCAACTTGTCTAGATACTCAATATTAAAATCAATGTCCGAATATANCGGNNCTTCATCTGTAACAGAATTAGATTTGTNATAATANTCAGTGTATATTCGACTTCCATACATTTTTTGAGTNTATAGATTCNTATCTTTCAACANTTGACTTTTGTANTACTTGTCAACATATGGCAAAACCTGAAATTGGCACGTTCCTGTACTGTCTGTTATGTCAAACCAAGCCACATAGTTTGTTTTGGATTTTGCTTGATTTAAAAAAGAAAAAACTTTTGCCCCGTCTTCATCCCAATCTTTTCTAAAGAATTTACTATTAACAAATAAAACATCACAATTGAAGATATCGCTTGAGATTTTGTAAATGATTTTTATATCAATGCCAACATCTTTTAAATCATGTTTATAGGAAATCAATGGTAAATTAAATGCTGCTGAATTGGGGCTTTTATATTCAGTTAAAACATTAACTTTAATCATCTCCAAAATATTACTCCTTTTCATAAATTAATGCCAAAAATAAAATGTGGTCGATTGGGTAATATACAGTTATAATACTCGAATGAAAAACTTTATATTAAATAACCAGCTAGCAATAGCGTTATGGATATCTTTTGTTGCAACAGTATATGCTGCNAATTGGGCAATTACAGAATTTGGATANCCTTCNATCGGATTTGGGCTCACNGCTCCTGCTGGTGTCTATTTTGCAGGTATAGCCTTTACACTCAGAGATCTTTTACATGTTAAGGGTAATAGATTTTGGATAATCTCCGCGATTATAGTAGGAGCCCTACTATCAGGTATATTAGAATCAGATGCTCAAAGAATAGCTNTAGGGTCAGGATTGGCATTCTTACTATCCGAAACTGCAGACTGGTTAGTCTATTCTCCAATTAGCAAGAAAAACTGGTTAATTGCTGTATTAGGAAGNAATACAGTAGGATTGGTACTCGATTCTGTNATATTCTTATCTGTAGCATTTGGTTCTTTAGAATATATAGAAGGACAAATTGTCGGAAAAGCNTATATGACACTAGCAGCAATACTAGTATTAGCTATCGCTCGTTTTTATATTAGAAAATCAACAAAACAGGCNTAGTCAGAATGNNTCTAAAAATGTTTAGNAAATTTTTTCTAATGGAATCGGCAGGNGGCATACTTCTGGTTGCTGCGGCAATAGCNGCAACNGTTATTGCTAACTCNGCCTTAAACAATCATTACCATGNCTTANTATCTACCCAAATACTCATCAAATTAGATGANTTCTATATAGATAAGGACCTNCATCATTGGATCAATGATGGGTTAATGGCAATATTCTTCTTANTTGTAACTCTTGAAATTAAAAGAGAGATGCTNGTAGGNCAATTATCTTCTANATCTAAAATAAGTCTCCCNGTAATAGCTGCCCTAGGAGGCATNGTTGTTCCNGCATTAATATATTCATTATTNAATTGGGGTGATGATATAAATATGAAAGGGTGGGCTATCCCNACNGCAACTGACATTGCTTTTGCACTAGGAGTAATAATATTACTTGGAAATAGGATACCNGAAATACTAAAGTTAACTCTTGTTGCTATAGCTATAATAGATGANTTGGCTGCAATAGTAATAATAGCTTTCTTTTATACTGACGAATTAACCATATTGCCCATAGTAATAGCCTTAATTTCAATGATAGTACTATTTATTCTAAACAAAAAACATGTCCACAAATTATCTCCTTATATAATCATCGGATTTATTTTGTGGGTATTTGTATTAAAATCCGGCATTCATGCAACCCTAGCCGGGGTAGTCTTAGCATTATTCATACCATACAAAGTAACAGCTNAAAGTAATACTAATGAACTAATTGAACATACTCCTCTAAAGAATCTGGANCACAGCCTACATTCATGGGTAGCATTTTTAATATTACCNATATTTGCACTNGCCAACGCTGGAATATCATTTGAAGGGTTATCTTTAGATTTAATTACCAATCCATTAACTCTAGGTATTGCTTTCGGCTTGTTCTTTGGAAAACAAATAGGTGTNATGGCATTTACTTATATTGGAAGTGTTACTAANTTATGCTCATTACCCGATAGTATNAATTGGAANCAATATTACGGNTTGGCTTTAATGACNGGGATTGGATTTACAATGAGCCTTTTCATAGGNGGATTNTCNTTTNCNGATGATAGTTTACAGCCAGTTGTAANNCTTGGCGTNATAAGTGGCTCAATACTATCAGGGGTAGCAGGATATTTAGTCCTCAGATTGGCAAGTCCAGNAAATAATGGATGAGAAAATCAAAAATATNNCTCCNTCAAAACTGGGCGGATATATCCTCATTATTTCATTGTTAATATTCGGGACTGGTATAACATTTATGCCAATAACTNCTACATTTGAGAGTAAAATTAAGATAATCCCAATGCTTGGTATTCTTNTAGGNGCTCCTTTTATAATATTAGGGTTACGTTTTTATCAATATTANTTTTCAAAATTTTNTGNAGAAAACNCATTAATAAATTCTGGAATATTCCTGATGTCATGGGGATTTACAGGAATATTCATACATTGGTGCTTAGANGCNTCAATAATAACAGGAGCAGAAAACATCATTCATGTCAGTNGCATTGGGTATAGAGAATTAGTTTCCGAAATCTCAACTCCAATATCTCTATTTTCAGGGGCNATAGTATGGATAGGGTTTTCAATAACAAGTATTACTTCAGCAATANTTTTAGATATGAAANTCTATGAATATTGGTTCTTTATNTTATCAGGAATATATTCGATTTTTGCATCCATAATTCATTATATTCAAATTTTCTTTCCCTTACATCAATTTTTATTCTCTAGCCTGCTTACAATATCACNCTTATCATTCATATTATGGTGCTTTTTAACTGGATTAAAAATGATCAAAGAATCTTGAATTTAAGAGTAGNGAAAGGTATTATTCAAAAGCCGTGAATTGATTTTAAAAATCCAATTACTTAAAAGTTGAGTTGCTAAATGACCACAAACACAAAAAATCAAACCGAAACGTTCGATACGGTGATTGTTGGAGCCGGAATAGCTGGGATAACAACGGCTTATTACCTAAATCAAGAAAGACCAGATTCGAATTATGTAATATTAGAAGCATTAGATAATTTTGGAGGAACATGGTGGTCTCACAAATATCCTGGAATAAGGTCAGATAGCGACCTATACACCTTTGGATTTAAATTCAAACCTTGGACAAGCGCACCAATTGCTACAGCTGAAGAAATATTAAAATATGTCGGGGAGACTATTGAAGAAAACGGGATTGATCAACATATTCGTTATCACCATAAAATAACAGAGGCTGAGTGGAATAGTGAAAGAAATGAATGGTTAGTAAAAGTTGAAAGAGCAGATAATGGGGAAATCAAATATTTCACTTGCAACTTTTTAATGATGTGCCAAGGGTATTACCGCCACAATCAAGGCTATACTCCTCAATGGAAGGGAATGGATAAATATAAGGGTAAAATAATTCATACTGAAGAATGGCCTGAAGATTTAGACTACACCAATAAAAAAGTTATCGTTATAGGTTCCGGAGCAACAACAGCAACAGTTGTACCAGCCATGGCANCTAAGGCNTCTCATGTAACAATGCTTCAAAGATCTCCTACATATTTTAGAACTCAGATGAATAGANTAGCTTTAGCAGACAGATTACGAGAATTTAGTGATGATGAAGAGTGGATATACGGATTNGTTCGGCAACAAATATTAATAGATCAAGAAGTTTTCATAAGACGTTGCATCGACGAACCAGATGAAGTNAAAAAAGAATTACTGAGTGCAGCTAGAGAAATATTAGGCCCTGATTATGATATAGAAAAACATTTCACTCCTAGTTATAGACCTTGGCAACAAAGGCTTGCTTTAATTCCTGATGGGGATTTATTTAGATGTATTGCANAAGGAAGTGCCTCAGTAGTCACAGATGAGATTGATCAGTTTACAGAGAATGGAATTTTATTAAAATCAGGCACAGAACTTGAAGCAGATTTAATACTAACAGCAACTGGATTCAATATGAGCATATTAGGGGATATTGAATTTACAATAGACGGAAAAACCCTAAATCTCGCAAACTCAATAACTTACAGGGGCATGATGTTCACTGATGTCCCAAATCTGTTATGGGTTTTTGGCTATTTCNGAGGNGCCTGGACCTTAAGAGCGGAATTACTTGCTCAATTTGTCTCTAGACTCAAAACTCATATGGATGATATAGGCGCGCAAAAAGTGTCTGTCGCTTTAAGAAAAGAAGATCAAGACATGAAACTTTTACCATGGATTTCTGAAGATAGTTTCAATCCAGGATATATTGCCCGAGCAATAGACTTAATGCCAAAAAGTGGAGACAAGCCAGAGTGGGTACATAATCAAAATTATTGGTATGAAAAAGATGTGATTCCTGCAATTGATCTTAACGGTGAAGAATTTATATACGAATAGACTCTATATCGCTAAATTAAAAAAGAGAGATTCCGGCAACACCTATTACTATTACTAATACTGACGAAACCTTAAGAACAACTGCTTGAGATGTATTAGTTTCTCCTAGGGCTCCTTTCCAAATATAAGATACTGCAACGCTGTATAAAACTATGAATAATGCCCTGGTTGAAGACAATGCCGTCACAAGTGANGCTGGACCTAAGTAAAGTGCCCATAACGTCAATAAGAATCCAATATTAGCAAGTATTTCATTGAAAGAAACTAATAGTAAAAGAGATTTGCGAGTTCTTATATAAGTAACAAAATCTGACCTNGGAGAAGATTTATAAATAGTATGTGATAGAAAAATAAGACCTGCAACTAAAGATCGTACCCCATGAACAAATATCACTGGCAAATTATCGAGAGCCATCTTACCTACAACAAATGATGCGCCAAATAAAAACGATGCAAACATCAAAACATAAAAGTTCTTTTCTCGTATAACTTTACCTAAAGAAAATTCTCGAAGAAGATCATTATTAACAGACAGTAAAGCACACCCCAAAACAGTTATCACAATACTAATCCATTGTAAAAAAGATAGTTCTTCACCGAGAATCAGAATAGCTAAAATAGCTGCAAAAATAGGAGCTGATTGTGTTATTGGCACAGTTGTAGAAACATCTTCACTAAAAAGAATTTTCTGAACTAAAAATGCAGCATATGTCATAAAGGCACCCGACAATATAGCAAACAAAAGAGAGGAGGGTATCCCAATAGATATTGTGTATGAAGATAAAGATATTGTAGTAGTTAATAAATCTGATCTTATTTCATTAGGTATACCTACAATAATTAAAATAACGCATCCTGCTAAAGTTGCAGAAATCCCTATTAACAATAGATATGACAAGTAAGAGCGTCCATATCCGTGAGCTTTCTTGTCAATTACACTCAGCATCGCTAGTACAGCTGAACCACATAAAATTAAAAAAATCCAACTACTCAAGTTTTCTCCAAAAAAATGTCACTTAAAAAATAGAAATCCCTGATACTCCACCCATTATCATTAAAGCTGACACAATCTTCACAAATATATCTGATTTAGTGTTTCTTTCATCAATAAATCCTTTTACTACGAACGACAAGAGAATAGTAAAAATTACTGTAAAAAGTATTCGAGTTGATGATAAAGCTCCTACTAATGATACAGGACCTAAAGAAATCCCTAATGTCATCAAGAAAAATCCAATCTGGGCAATAACAAAATTATTTAATGAACTTAAGAATATAAGATTATTAGTCATTGGGTGCTTAATAAGAGTAAATAACTCAGACTTAGCGTTAGAATTACCCATGGTCCCAAGTACTAACANCCCTCCTCCAAAAAAAGCNCTTACTCCATGTACAAACAATACCGATAATCCTACATAAGAAAAAGATAATTTCCCGAAAAGAAATGCCAAACCAAACAAAAATGAAGAAATCATTAAAATATAAAAGACTTTATCTTTAAAAAGAATCGTAGGGGAAAATTCGCTAATTTTATCAAACTTAATATTAACTGCCATGCAGCCTGTCACAGTAAGTAATACACATAGCCATTGTGTAGAAGTCATTATTTCATTTAAAAATACGACAGCCAATATTGATGAGAAAATAGGATAAGACTGAGCTATAGGTAATGTCCTAGTAACTTCATGAGTAAAAAGAATATTTTGAAGTAGCAATACAGCACTGCCCATAACAATTCCAGAGAGTATCGCAAATATTAAAGGAGTTACGGGTATATTAAAAGACAACAAAACATGATCAAATACTGATAAATAATACATTTCTGGTCTTTTATTTGAAAATCCTGCAATGGCCATAGACAAAATACCAAATAATNCTTGCTGCGATCCACAGAACAATATGTAAGTTCCAGCATTCTTACAATATTGGTGGCACTTCTTATCTATAATGCTTATCGACCCAAGTATAGAAGCGCTAATTAATGTGACTAAAAACCAATTCACATTAACCTCTTAGNAAAAACAATATTTTAACTATTGCGATCACAGAGGCAATCTATTAAGTTTCTCAAGGTTCACGCTATGCAAATCCTTTTCAGAAAAACCTATGTCATAAGCTGGNGAATATATTATTTCTGCAGTACTAATTGNTACTAAGACAATATCAGTTATTAAATCAATATAATCGGAATATATCTTTGTAAAAATATCTATCACAATTGGATCTGTTTCTAACTTCTTTGAAACAACTGCAGATCCCGATACTCTAAGAACTTTTCTTGACAAGACATCTACAAAACAGACTTCAACTATAGGTCGCACAGAAATATTAGCTAAAGTTTGAGGAGACCTGATATTGCCAAATGCGATNCTTGTATCATCTACAACCACGAAGGTACCTTTAGGGGAAACAGCCGGAGAGAGATCTTCATTTATTGTCGAAACTAATCCGATATTATAAATATTTATTAATTCCTGCATTTCAGTAGTTAACATGTNATTTTATCCAAAATTATTTATATTATCCCCAATAAGGGTTCAGGTTTACTGATAGCAGCAGAATTAATTATAACTTCTTGTTCTTCTTCGGAGATACTTTTAAATCTAAATCCAGCAGAAAGTACTTTATCCAACAATAAAGGTTCCCCGCAAGTCATAGAAGTATCTATTTTTTGTGACAATTGCCACCATATCGCTTGGTCAATTTCATTTTGTTCTCTGTAAGGGTCATACCAAGTANTACAATCAGGAATGTTTTCACCCCAACCTCCCCTAGCTAACATTTTTATAGCTTGAACTCCTACGTCTTTTTCTTTACATAAAGACAATAATTTCTCCATATTAAATTTATATTCTTCATANGAGTACATTCTCAAATTTACAGGAATCATTATCGTATCAAAATCAAATCTATTTAAAGCTTCAATATGAGTGTTTGCAACTTTAGGACCATGGCCCGTTATACCTATNTATTTAACAACTCCTTGATCTTTCATTTCAATTAAAGCCTTAAGGGCTCCATCTTTAGCTGAAACTTCATCTAAAGATGGCAAATCTATTACTGAGTGNAATTGCAATAGATCAAAGGAGTCTACTTCTAGTCTATTCATNATGAGCTCAATATCTTTTAAGGCTTCATCTCGTGATCTCATGCGAGTTTTGGTGCCTAAAAAAATATTTTCTTTAATTTTAGGCATCCAAGGCGCCAACCTTTCCATCGCTTCCCCATACTTGGGAGCAACATCAATATGATTAATGCCGTAATCTAAACACAATTGTATGGCNTCATCTGCATCATTTTGAGACAAATACTTTAAAACATAAGCNCCAANTGATATGACTGTACTGTAATGATTTGTTTTACCTAATCGTCTTTTTTCCAAAATACAATCCTCAATATAATTATTATCATATTAACTGAAATATATTAGCTACTCCATACAAATAACAATAATTACAATTATTTTGCTANAATATAATTATGGAAAGACTAATAAAGTACTCAATTATATCGTTCATTACAGTTTTAACTATTTCGTATATAGCTTGTTCTAACACTGTGGAAACCACAAGCTCTAAAACTACTTCGACTGATGCAGAGGTTACTACACTTGTATCAAATNCAGAATCCAATGAAGTGACANTAACAAATATTAATGAATCTAGTAAACCATCTTTATTAATATTTGTATCATCAGGTTGACCAACTTGTCGTTCCGAGTTACGGAAAATAGCAAAANAAACACCAAACATAGACTTATATGGCAATATAAGAGTAATGAGTTTTAGTAAATTAGATACNATAGAAGATCTTCAAGAAATGATCCCCAATAATATAGAAAACTGGGAACTAAATATTGCCGANCCNGANCTATTAGATCTATATCAAATAAAGAGACACTCAACAAAGATTATTTTAGATGGCAATAATAATTTCGTAAAAGAGTACGGGTACGGAAAAGGCAATCCAGAACAATGGCAAGCAGACCTTAGTGAATTAAACTAGATTTAATAAATTATCTCTATTATTATTACAAATCATGAGCATAATTAATAAAATTCTAATTCGAAAAGCTTATTTCATAATAGTGTTAATATCTCTAATAATGGTTGGATGTTCTAGTTCGTCAAATGATTCNAGANATAGATTCCNTCNTGACAGTATCTTCTCCAGACATGTTCAGATCAGAANCAATGTCTGAAATTTCTATNAATNACAAAGATATCTCATCAGGCAGCGGNTATTCCAACTCNAATACCCAATCGAAAATACAAGTAAATGGATCATTGTCCTTAGAAGTAACTAATTTAGATTCGGCAATATTGAATGTTAAAAATATCATAGCTGCCAATTCAGGAATGATAACTAGCTCTAATTCNGGATATTCAGATCAACCATATNTAAACATAAATATCCTAATCCCTNGTTCAGAATTTGACNGNGTTTTAGAANATATAAAACAAATATCNTCNATCGTTNATAATGAAAACATATACACNAATGATGTGACTGAGGAATACATAGACATAGAATCTCGTTTGAACGTCATGTTGGAAACGGAAAAAAGATTTTTATCTTTGCTTGAAACCGCAAATAAAATAGAAGAAATAGTTGAAGTTGAAAAAGAAATCATGCGAATAAGAGGAGAAATAGATAGTTTAACAGGTAGAATCAAATACCTAACTACAACTACTGAAAATTCTCAATTAAACCTNTATATGATCGAAGAAATGCCAATTTCNGGAAGTGACGATTGGAATATTGGAAATTCATTTGATGATTCACTACGGACATTTATATCTTTTCTGAAAAATATTGCTGACTTTTTGATANGTATTCTTGTCTTCACTCCAATTTTAATTATATTAGGATTAATTGGATTCTTAGGATATAAATTTATTAGCAAAAGAAAATCTAATTGATAATTATCTGACTAAGGCTTTATATATATTGCGGTGTCAGTTATCCCATCAGATGTCCATNTTTTATCCCAATTTGCAGTTATATCATAAAATTCTCCCCAGNACGAAGTAGCGCATTGAGTAGAAGANTTTAAAGAATCTGGTGCTTTTGAAGTGTTAGGAATATAACGATTGATGTTATCAATTATCAAGAATCCACTAGGTTTCAATAATCCCAGTGCTCTTANCGAACATTGATCTCTAAGTTTCCCATCAACAAGAATAAAATCTAATGTTTCTTCNNCTAAATCAAATGCATTAANATAGGAAATACCAGAATCTTTTCGNTGATCNACTAACTGTAAGGAAACATTACNAATATTTTGATTGAGCAAATCTCGANTCACTATTGAGTGCCATTCCATGTTGTGCTCAACACTATGTAAAAACCTAACTCTTTTTGAAAACCAAAGAGTAGATCTCCCTGAACCCCATTCAAGGCCTGTAAAATCTAATGAAAGTTGTTCATCTAAAAAAGATATCGCATCTTTAGTAAGCCAAGGCGAAGTTNTATTCAAAAACTCAAAAATTAATCTTCTNAATTTTGAATAAGCATACGGTATAGTCCAATGAGATTTAAAATTTTTNATAANATTCCCCAATCTATANTAATNCCNTAACTANTTAGTTCGCAGGTATATTGGACAAAATATCNTTCAGTTCTGCNCTGTNACTAATATTGTCNCCNATATAGCTCCAAACAACTGTTTTGTTATCATCAATTATAAAAACNGAAGGTGTTGCAACTCCATCACCTAGAAGATTGAAAACNCCNTATTTTTTCGTCACATATGCATCTGGATCAGATAAAACACTATAATCTAAATCAAGTGCAAGAGATAAAGTTGTAGTGTCGTATATATCATCCATGCTGAGTGCAAAAAGTTCTGCATTTAACGATTGTATTTCTGGATACACTTCTTGCAACTCAACGAGTTGTGCCCTACATATACCTCAAAAATGTCCTCTGAAAAACACTAATATGACAGAATCATTTTCAGAAAGAGTCTGNTATAAGGATACTGTTTTACCATTATTATCTTCTAATTGAAAATCGGTAATCTCGATTTCAGCACTTTCCGATGAGCATCCAATTATCAATAGCGAAATAATTGCAATAAAAACAATTCTGATTTTGAGTGTCATATTAAATCCTTAAATTTAACTACTATTATATCAGTGGTAAAATCAGAATGATTAGAGTTATTAACTAATTGACTTAGCATATTATTTGTGGCTATTAAATATACTCACAATATTACTAAAATATAATATATATATTTGATGGGAGTATAGCTTATGAAATTAATACTATTTTGAATGTACAATGTCGTAAAATACCTCGAATGTACTTTAAGGAAACATCGTAATGAGAAAACAGGAACGGATTTGTCAGGCTTGTGGGGTATCCTTATCCCCAGATGCCAAATTCTGCCAAAAATGCGGCCAAATAGTAGACTCTGTGCTTCGTACTGAAGGAATAGGAACGGACTTTCGTGGGAACCAACCACCCCGTCCCAAATTTATATCCCTTTTCCCAAGGGCCAAATGGACCCAAAGATTACTTATCGTTTTTGTGGGACTATCCATTCTCTCTATTATATTAGACATGATGGACATCAATTTATTAAAAAACATTCACAATTTCACTGCTACTGAGGCAGAAATAAACAATAATGCCCTCATATGGGGAATTTGGGGTGTTGGATATACATTAGTTTATCTAGTAACAATAATTACTTTTCTTAGGTGGATTTACCAAGCATCATCGAACTTAAATGCACTTGGATATGTGAGCCAAAGATTTTCACCAGCTTGGGCTGTAGGATGGTGGTTTATACCATTTATGCATTTGTTCCGCCCTTATCAGGTTATGAATGAGATTTGGAAGAGCAGCCATCCAAACAACAAATACACGCCAGGGGTACCGTCCGCTGGGACATACAAAATCGACATTGGTAGTAATTTAATAGGATGGTGGTGGGCTTTATGGATAGTCAGTAATGTTCTTGAAAACATCATCATGCGAATGTGGTTTAGGGCAGAAGACTTACAAATAAAAGAGTTAATAGAATTAACTTATTTTAATATGCTAGTTACAAGCTTGACAGTAATACCTGCTGTAATAGTATTTATTTTGATTAATCAAATCACTAATAATCAGGAAATAAAATCACAGTCATCTGTAAATTGATTTGATTGGTGGGGTGTCCTCGCCACAAGAAAAATATGAATACCTGAGGCAACAAAATACCTCAATATTCACCGACACAGATACTCAATAACAGCTATAAATAAATCTAACTATTTGAATATTTACTAGTTCCTCGTGCCTCAACAACGACAGTCAAAATATTTACTAGGATAGTCAATAACCAGAATGGAGCGAATACATATATGAAGTATCCTATATCAGCATCTGGGCCAGTGGTTAGTCCTTCAATTAGGTCTGGTACAACAAGTAGATACCCAAGTGTCGGAATAGCAAGTAACGCAGCTCCAATCTTACCCTTAAAATAATATGCCCCAGCAATCAGAACACCAACTGGAATGACGATAACAAGGAATTCTATTCCCTCAATCGCAAAGGCGACCCATATGTGAAAGATAACAATGACTGAATTAGCAATTGCTGCATTACGAATGTCTGAAAGAAAATGCATTATTGACATGTCCGTGCTCTCCTTTATTTTAGAAAGATCTTAATGAATAACTGAATCTATGTGACAATATCGTTATTAGAATTTCAATCTAGATCAGCTTAATTAATATGTCTAACTGTCAAAATATTCAATGGTGGGCGGTACAAGAGTCGAACTTGTGACCTCTGCGATGTCAACGCAGCGCTCTAAACCACTGAGCTAACCGCCCTTTTAAAAAATTCTAACAAATATGTATATAACAATCTAATCAATGTTCCATAACGCTCCCACCGTTTTGGTTAATAGATTGGCCATGAATCCATGATGCCGCTTCTGTACAGAGGTAGGCACAGAAATCTCCAACTTCCTGGTCAGTACCAGTTCTACCTATTGATGTTTTAGCTATTAAATCATCCCAAACATCATCTCTACCTAAAATATCCATACGATGAGTGTCCACTACCCCCGGGCAAACCGCGTTAACATTAATGTTGTGCTTACCTAATTCTCTCGCCATAGATTGGGTCATACCAACAATAGCGAAGTTAGCCGCATTATAAGCTAATGTGTTAGAAACTCCTTGTTTCCCAGCCGTAGACGATATGTTGACAATTTTGCCGCCCCCTTGATTAATCATATGAGGGATTACAGCTTGAGTAGATAAAAAGGTACCATTAACCTTTATATCTAATACCTTATTAAAAATATCTTCTTCTAAATCAACTATAGGAACCCTGTCTGCCCCTCTTGCAAAAGCAGCATTATTAATCAATATATCTATACGACCAAACTTTTTAAGAGTTTCAGAAACCATATTCTCAACATCAGATTGATTCCTAACATCAACTTTTAAAGCTAAGCCTTTGCTACCCTCATCTTCAATTTGAGAAACTACACTATCAACATCACGCCAGTTAATAGATTTTTCATCCTCGGGAAATGTATCAGGAGATCTACCGGTTCCTGTAACTACAACATTGGCTCCAAGTTTAGCTAAAGCAACTGAAGCAGCCCTACCAATACCTCGCAATCTGCCAGCACCAGTAACAATAGCAACTTTTCCATCTAATTCTCCCATTATTCTTACCTCCAAATCAGTATTTTGTGGGTCGAGTATAACTGAAGGTTAATATCGTGGCTATTTGTTTAATTAAAAACATCTTTGATCCAAGATTCAATTTTAAATGTTAAATCTTCTTCTTTTTCTCTAAATGAATGTCCTGTTCCATTAATTAAAAAAAATTCCTTAGGTTCTTTTGCCCAATTAAAAATAGTTTGAGAACATTCAGGATCTAAAACGGTATCTTCGTCACCGTGGATAAGCAGTAATGACCTTGGAGAAACTAGGCTTGCTTCTGTTGCACCATGAGTTTGGCTAGCCAATGCAATAACACTTTTAACTTCGGGAGAAAAAGAGGAAGATTTAATGACTACAGCTCCTCCAAAAGAATGTCCTACTAAGACCAATTCTTTATGCATTGTTCCTGTTAAGAATGAAACTGAAGCAAGTACATCTAATACACACTCAATCAAATTATTTGGCATACGATAATCAACTCTTAATGATGTGATTTCAGGGCTAATCTTTTCACTTAATTTCCTATACAATCCATTAGCAGGACCATCAAACCCTCCCGAAGCACCTGAAAGCCAAATCACACCCTTATCAGTTGGAAATTCAGGGTCATGATGAATTATCGTTTTTAAATCACCTCTAGTAGTATTAAGTAATAATCCACGACCACTCTGTTCTAAATTATCAATCTTCCATTCAGATAATCCTGTAATAGTAATTGACAATTGTTCATCGGATGATTGGTCCATCTTTTTAGATATTTGGTTTTAAATTATTCCAATCAGTTGCTTTTTCATAAGCGTATGCAGCTTGAAATAACTTTTTCTCTTGAAGAGAGCCAGACATAAATTGCAAGCCTACCGGCAAACCATCTATTAACCCTGAAGGCACAGAAATCCCAGGAATACCAGCAATATTAGCTGGAATAGTAAATATATCATTAAGATACATCTGTATAGGATCGTCAATTTTATCCCCAACGTTAAATGCAGTTGTCGGGCACGTTGGCATAACTAAAACATCAAATTTTTTAAACGCGTTTTCAAAATCTTGTCGTATTAATGTTCTTACTTTTTGGGCTTTTACGTAATATGCGTCATAATATCCAGAGGATAATGCATAAGTCCCCAAAAATATTCGTCTTTTAACTTCAGGTCCAAATCCTGATTCTCGAGTTGCTTCAAGAGCATCCCACATAGATTCAGACTTTGAGTCAGAATATCCATATTTAACACCGTCGTATCGTGATAAATTTGCAGAGGCTTCTGAAGGAGCAATAATATAATAAACAGACAGTGCATATTCTGTATGGGGTAAGGTTATCTCCTCAATATTGGCTCCTAATTCTTCAAGAGTTTTAATAGCTTCTCTAATATTATTTTCTATTTTAGGATCTATACCTAATGTGAAATATTCTTTAGGAACTCCTATATTAAACCCTTTCAAATCAGCTTTTAATCCTTTTGAATAATCCGGTATATCTACCTTTAACGAAGTAGAATCTCTCGAGTCATATCCGGCCATAGCTGATAAGACTATCGCAGAATCTTTAACATTATTCGTAATAGGACCTATTTGATCCAATGAACTAGCAAATGCAATCAACCCAAATCTACTAACTAATCCATAGGTTGGTTTCATCCCAACAACGCCACAAAATGAAGCGGGCTGTCTAATACTTCCACCTGTGTCTGAACCAATAGAAAACAACACTTCACTCGCAGCTACAGAAGCGGCTGGCCCACCACTACTGCCACCAGGGACACGTGTTATATCCCAAGGATTCTTAGTTATTTTAAAAGAAGAATTTTCAGTAGAAGAACCCATAGCAAATTCATCTAGATTACCTTTACCTAATAAAATTGCACCAGCTTCGTTGAGTTTTTCAACAATATGTGCGTTATAAGGTGGAACAAAATCTTCTAGCATATTAGAGGCACATGTTGTCCGAATTCCTTTTGTGCAAATATTATCTTTGATCTGCATAGGAATTCCTGTAAGAATATCTGAATCCCCCTTAGCAATCAGTGAATCAGCGTTATCAGCTTGCTTTATCGCATTCTCATAGTTGACACTCAAAAAAGATGCGATATTTGCATCTAAATCATCAATTCTATCTAGGTAAAGTTTAGTCAGTTCTAAAGCGGATAACTCTCTTGAATCAAGCAGTAGTCTTGCTTTATCAATCGTCAAATCAGTTAAATTTATCATATTTATTCACAAATTATTCAAGTACAGCTCGGATACGAATAAAATCTTTTTCTGTATTAGGTGCATTCAACAATGCATCTTCAGTAGTAATTGAATCTCTACTTACATCTTCTCTCATAACAGATTCAACATTGGATGAATGTGCTGTGATTTCTACTTCTTCAGTATCAATCTGATTCAAAATATCTATATTACGAAGGATGTCTGACATTTGATCCCTCATTAATTCAATTTCTTCATCCGACATATGAATTCTTGTAAGAACAGATAAATGTTTAATTTCTTCAACAGTTATTTTATGACTTTCACTCATATTCTCTAAAATAACCCTTCTTCCTCAAAAACATTAGCTAATATTTCAATCCCTTTTTCTATATCTTCAGGAGAATTATGACTATATGTTAATCTCAATTTATTACCACCTTTTCGATCAGCTCTAAAAATAGATCCTGGATTATATTTAACACCTTTAGACACTGCTTTATCAAGAGCTTTCCAAGTATCTGCATGTCCCGGTAATTCAACCCAAATTAACATACCTCCCTTAGGTTCTGTCCATGTGCATGTCGGAGGAAAAAATTCTCCCAAAGCACGCACCATAGAATCTCTCTTAGAACCTAATGATCGGGCAACTCCTTCAACATATGAAGTCTTATGGCCTTTAAGATATTCATAAACAGACATTGAAGCTAAATGGCTAGGAGAACGACCTAATGATACTTTCTGTATAGATTCTTTAGCACTATCTGGGAAAACCCCAAATCCTAATCTAAGTCCACATCCTAATAATTTTGTAAATGCAGATATATACATCACTCCTTCGGCTTTATCAATTGACATCATAGATGGAGGCAAATCAGGGCCATCAATTCTAAAATCTGCATACGACTCGTTTTCAACAATAGGAATTGAATATTTGTTAGATAATTCAACTATAGCCTTTCTTCTTTCTAGAGTAGTGGTTACACCCGTCGGATTATGATAAACAGGAATAGTATAAATCATTTTAGGAGTATGCCCATCTTTAATAAAAGATTTTATTGAAGATTCTAATTCACTAGGTATCATTCCTTGATCATCCATTTTTACATGAATAGGATTAGCTCCCTTACGAAGAAACATATTTAAACTACCGTGGTAACAGTATTCGTCCATCAAGACAACATCATCTGAGTCTATAAAAGCATCAATCATAATCTGAACAGCACCACCTGCCCCACTAGATAAAAATATATTGTCTGGTGAAACTTTTATATCTCTATTTTCAAATAACTCACTCGCAATAAATTCCCTAAGGCCTTCATGTCCAAATGGTGGTGGATAGGTTGATAATGATTCCCCTTCTCTAGTTATAATTCTAGAAGTAGCATTTGCTAATGCCTTTATATCCATAGCATCTGGATCAGTAAACGTGACTGAAAACACATATTCACAATCTTCCATAAGGCCAGGCGGCATATCTATAGCAGAAGGTATACTTTTTGCCTCTATATCTGTGAAATCAAACATAAATTACTCCTTAACTCACTTAGAAAGGCAAATATACTTTCTCTCCCAAATTAGCGCTCGTTGACACTGCCTCTATAAACTCCATGTAGCGAACCCCATCTTCAAATGAAGTATGGGTGACTTTTTCTTTACCTCTTATCGCATTTATGAATTCGTCTTCCACCCTCCAGTCTCCTTCAAATTCTTTTTTGATAGGAATTTCAACTAATTTAGCATCAGATTTTTGAGCCCCATATATCCTTTTTTCTGTTCCATCAATCTTCAAGGTACCCTTAGTCCCATAAAGCCAAATAGTATCTTCAGGAGTATGACCTAATACATCACTAAATCTTATATGCATCGTAGGACCTGAGTATGTATCACATAAAATCTCTACATGGTCTGGTATGGATATAACATGAGAATGACCCTCATCGTCATTTCTTCTTGGAACTAATATTTTTGTAATAGCCTGAACCGAAGATGCCGGCCCAATCCATCTCATAATTGCTTCATACCAAATACCTAAGCCCATAATATTGCTTCCGCTAAAATCTCTACTTTGACGCCAGTGGAAGGGCTTCTCATGGTCAACGAATCCTCCCTGTGAAATAGCCACGTCTACAGAAATGATATCGCCCAAGTAATCATTCTTAATTAAATCTATGATAGTTTTATCAAGATTAAGAGTGTGAGGTGCCGGGACAATCTGAGCAATTTGATTAGGGTATTGTTTTGAAGCTTCAAGCATAGCATGGGCTTCGGCCCCATCCATCGCCATGCGAGCTTCTGTGATAACATGTTTCCCGTATTCAAGACTGGCAATCACCAAAGTACAATGCATGTAAGGCCAAGTACCTATACATATAGCATCAATATTAGGATCCTCTAGCATATCCACCCAATTTTCGTACACATTTGGAATATTAAACTCATCTGCAACTTTTTTACTAGAATCAAATGTCCTATTTGTAACACCAAGAATTTCTACGCCATCAATAGCCTGAAATCCAGGAATATGTCTTAATTTCGTGTTTCCCCCAGCTCCAATTAAACCAATTTTTATTTGCTCAACACTCATTCATAAATCTCCTAAATGGTAAATATTATATTAATTAAAAAATTTAACGCCCGAAAAAGCACATCAAAACCTGTAGATTTTGAATATAGTGCTACTATGAATTATAGTAGCTTAATAGGTCATCTGTGGTAATGGTAAAAGTAAAATACCTAGCAGTATTATGTCCTCACTGCAATAGAAAAATGGATTTTTATACTTTAGCCAAAGATCCTAATTTCTTTGCAACTTTAGCTTTAATATCTTTTGCTTCCATAATATCAGGGGATTTCCCTTGTATTTTTTTATCCCACAAAACTTCGTCATCAACTGTGATTTTAAATGCACCAGCCGCCCCAGGCTTCAAAGATATTGCTAATGCAGTGCCCGCTGCTTGAAATAATTCACTAGTCATCCATGCAGCTAAGTTGGCATATCCACAAGGAACACAATATTCAATTTCTGCTTCCATTTTCCAATCTGCCATAATAATCTCCTTTAATCATTTTAGGCTATTAAATATAAACTCAACTTTACCATATATATTAAATTACATTACTACTTCCAAAGCATATATAGGTTCAAGAATAAAATGATTCTGTTATATTAGAGTTTTATCGTATTTGTACCATAATATTTTGAGGTGATGTGTGAGTAATGTAGCACAAAGAGGAAAAGTCCAAACAGTACTAGGAGCGATCGACCCTTCTGAATTAGGGTCTGTTATGACTCATGAACATCTATTAATAGATTTTGAATTAATGTTTGATTTTGATTCTAGAATAAAAAAAGACTCTAGGATCAAAGATTTATCCACCAAACCAGTATCTATAGAAAATTTAGGGTTAATTAGGCAATATGTTTACAGTAATTTGGATAACTTAACGTTGGCAGATAAAGAAGTTGCCGTAAAAGAAGCAGAGCAATATAAATCTTCAGGTGGAGGGACTATAGTCGATGCGACAACCATTGGGATAGGACGCGACCCCAAAGGTTTAGAATATATATCTGAAAAATCCGGAGTTAACATAGTAATGGGGGCAGGGTATTACGTAGAAGCTTCCCATTCTAAAGAGACTTCTAATCTTTCAGAAAATGAAATATCAAATCAAATAATAAAAGATATCCAAGTAGGGGTAGATGACACTTCTATAAAAGCAGGAATAATTGGCGAAATAGGGTGTACATGGCCATTAACAAAAAATGAGAAGAAAATCCTTAACGGTGCAGGGAAAGCCCAGATAGAAACAGGAGCAGCAATATTAATTCATCCTGGCCGTAATGAAAATGCACCAATAGAAATATTAAATATCCTCAAAAATGCCGGAGCAGATCTTACTAGAGTTATTATTGGACATTTAGACAGAGTAACTTTTGATATCAGAAAATTAAAAGAAATAGCATCATCAGGATGTTTTTTAGAATGGGATCTGTTTGGTACAGAAGTTTCTTTTTATCAATTATCTGATTTTGAAATGCCCAATGACACCATGCGAATGGACATCATAAAGTCGATGATTGATGAAGGGTTTGGAGAAAAAATCGTAATTTCACATGATATATGTACAAAACACCGTTTATTAAAATATGGCGGACATGGATATGGATACATATTAAATGAAATTGTCCCAAGAATGTACAAAAAAGATTTTTCTGCAATGGAAATCAAGAATATAATCGAAAATAATGCATCGGCTATTTTGCCTATTCAATAAAAGTTTAATGTGAAAAAATAAGGAATCTGATAATATTACGAATCTCAACTCAATCAATATTTAGGAGAACATTATGAGTAATTTTGAAAAACGTATTGAAGAATTAGGGATAATGTTACCCGAACCCGCAACACCCCTTGCCAATTATGTCCCAGTGGTAAGAACAGGTAATCTTATATATCTTTCAGGGCTTGCCCCTACACCCAAAGCTGATGGCTCGAGTTATATCGGAAGACTTGGTGAAAATATGTCAATTGAAGAAGGATATGAAGCAGCTCGAGCTACTGGCATAAATATTGTTGCACGTCTAAAAGCTTATCTCGGAGATTTAGACAGGGTTGTTCAAATAGTAAAACTATTATCTATGGTTAATTCAACACCAGATTTTTCTGATCACCCTGCAGTGGCAAATGGATGTTCTGATTTGATGGTCGAAATATTTGGGGATGTTGGAAGACACGCTAGGTCAGCAGTTGGGCTTACCGCTTTACCAGGGGGTATTCCAGTAGAAATAGAGCTGATTGCAGAAATTAAAGATTAAGACTTTAAATTAACTTTAATCTCTTCATTAACTAAATGTTCTACCTTGTTTCCATTAACCAAATGTTCTTCAACGAACAAGTCAATGTCATCAGAGTTGAGTCTATACCATGTACCTTCATTATTTGAGCTATAAACAATCATTGAACATTGATCGGTAGCGCAAGGCTTATGTTGACTGGTACAGCCAACACTAGTAACTTTGACATCTGAGTTTAATCCTCTATCGGCCAAAGTTTTAATAAGTTGTTTCTTAACTTCTATTCCACCTTTATTACCACAATGAATACCATCATCTCTGACAACATCACAAACTAACACATGAGCATTAAATCCTGACATAATATCTCCTAACACACACTATTTACCATAGTATATATCAACTTATTTATTAAAAATAAAATTACTGCTATGATTCATTTCACATGTGAAATAGGGGGTTATTTATGGCTTCGGGCAAACTTTCAGGAAAAACGGCACTCATAACAGGAGCAAATTCTGGAATCGGAAAGGCATGCGTTGATCGGTTTATAAAAGAGGGGGCAAAAGTAATAGCTTCCGATATTACTTCGCCCGAAATTAAAGTACCTGATATTTCTTATCAAATATGTGATGTCACAGAAACAGTTTCTGTGACAAATGTTATCAAATATATTGAAGAGGAATACGGTGAACTTCACATTATTGTTAACAGTGCTGGAATTGCTCCAAGGCATGCAGCAGTCCATACATCTGACCCAGAAGAAATATGGGATCGTGTAATAGAAGTAAATTTAAAAGGGACATACCTGGTTTCCTATCATGCCATTCCACTAATGCACTCCTCAGGAGGAGGATCAATTATAAACATAGCATCAATTATGGGAATGATTGGTTATCCAGAAGGTTGGGAAGGGGGAGCCCTAAAAGATCAAGTCCAAAGTGGCTATAATGCATATCCCCCATCAAAAGGTGCAGTAATCCAATTTACTAAAAATTTAGGCATTGCTCAAGCTCAAAATGGGATCCGGGTAAATTGTATATGCCCTGGATATATTGAAACCAATTTAATAAAAGCTCTGACAAGTGACACAGAAAGAAACGAATGGCTAAAAAAATTGCACCCAATGGGAAGAATAGGAAAAGCATCGGAGATAGCCAACGGAGCATTATTTTTAGCATCTGACGAATCTTCTTTTATGACAGGATCTTCATTAGTAATAGACGGAGGATACACTGCTCAATAATTAACTTTAAATCAGTTCATATGTTATTAATTTACTAGAATAAACTTGTCTAGCTATAGAATTTATAGTTTTTTGATTTGGTATATTCACATCTAATACTCTGGTCATCATTTTTTGATCATACTTATTAATAAATGAGCACCGTTTCTTGAACCCATTTAATGTGTGGGCTTCTCCACCTAAAAAAATATGGTCAATATTTTTAATATGTCGCTCAAATACTTTCTCAACTTGTTCGCAAGATTTATCGTAAAATTCCCTGATAAGTCGTTCTCTGCTCCGTTCAAATCTCCGTTGTGAAGACCCCCCTGCTTTATGCCTATTTTTAACGTACCTCCCTTCAGTTTTTGATGCAATTATTTTTTCATCATCCAGTATAGCCAAAGCAAATCTTCCTAATCGCAATAAAATGACGCCTACCATACGTGGTTTGCTAAAAATGTTTTTTAAAGGTCCTAAATCATATGAAGTGTGAATTGAATTCTCTGTAACCTCAAATGAAGGAATCACAATATCCAATATTTTTTCTTTCAAAAAAAATATAACCCCCGTTGAAGAATTTTTTATGTCTGGCATAACTGGAGTTAAATCAATATCATTTTCACCCATAAATTTTATAAGAGTGTCGGAATTCAGATTATCAGAAGCGATATATTGTGAGAGTATGTATTGAGAAAAATCAGCATCCAAATATTTATAAATAGAGTTTCTATAAATATTTCTTTCATCCAGTTTGATAATATTCATCCACAATTTTCCTCAAATGCTATGATTGATATATTATAGATTTTCTATTTACTAAGTTAAACTCAGGTAACCATATAATGAAAATAGCTCTTGCTGCTGACCACAATGGCTTTGAACTAAAAGCTATCATATCGGAGGTTTTGAAAAAAGCTGGCCATACTGTATTAGATGTTGGCCCTCACAGCTTCGATCCTCTAGATGATTATCCAGATTATGCAAAAATATTAGCAAAAAGTGTGTCAGAAAAAGTAAGTGATAGAGGAATAATGATATGTGGAAGTGGGGTAGGAGCATCTGTCGCAGCAAATAAAGTCAAAGGTGTTCGAGCTGCTATGTGCCATGACTTATATTCTGCTCATCAGGGCGTAGAACATGATGATCTAAATGTACTGTGCTTAGGTTCCAGAATAATAGGAAGTGAAGTCGCCAGAGAATTAGTATTAACATTTGTTAATGCAGAATACACTCATGAAGAAAGACATCAAAGGCGACTAGAAAAGGTTCTAGATATGGAAGACGAATTCTAATTCACAATTACTTGCTTCTATATAATTCAGCATTGTCCGACGGAGCATAACCGATTTCTTCCTGCGAATTACTAATATCCCAAATTCTCCACTTGTTATTAGAAACCCCATAATATATACCAAACCTAATATCTTCAGAAGCATTTATAGAAGATTTAACTAATTTAACTAAATCAGAATGGGTTAAAAGTGTTGCAAATTGACGTATATTCAAAGGTTTGTCCTCAGCATTTACAGTCCCAATCCTAAGACACATAATTGACATATTGTACTCTTCAGAATAAAACCTTCCTAAAGATTCCCCAAAAGACTTACCAACACCATAATACCCATCAGGCCGTATGGGCATATCTGTTGTTATTCGAGAATAGGATTTTATATTAGAGTAATTACCAGAAATAATATCTGAATATGGGGTGTCTAATTCATACATTCCAGTAACATGATTCGAACTTGCGTATATATATCTTTTAACACCGTGCAAACGTGCCAATTCCAAAGAATTATAAGTACACAGTATATTGTTGTCGTATATCACATTCCAAGGACTAAATTGGCTTGGAACACTTGCTAAATCAATAACAAGATCAACATCTTTATATGCTTTTTCTATTGAAATAATATTGGTAGAGTCAGCAACTAAAGTAGGAGCATCTAAAAAAGAGTTCACATCAACGCCAGTTATATAGAATTCTTTACTAAGCCCTTTATATAATACGTTCCCCACAAGACCTGAAATTCCTGTTATCAAAATTTTCTTATACATATAATTTCCCAGTATTCATATTTGATAGTTAATTTAATATTATCAATTTTTAACTTTTTTTTAACATTAAGGTTGTTTAGCAAGGTAATGTGTATATATAATGCCTGCACTCGATATTTAATAGATCCTTTTACGATCCCCAAATGGAGTATATAATGGAAGCATATTGTCTAAAGTGTAAAGGCCCTAGAGAAATAGTAGATCCTGTGGAGAAAATTCTGAAAAATGGACGTGCTGCAACACAAGGACTTTGTGTCTCGTGCGGAGAAAAGGTATTTCGCATAGGAAAAGCATCTTGAGGATATATTCATGTTAAATGGAGGAACAATATGACACAGCTAATTCCGCAAAAGAACTTGTCAGGTGATCAAATCGAAGAATTGAAACAAAAAGCTTCAGAAAATTTTTGGCCTCATGCACGACATACGAAAGATATGTTTAATGAGGTCGGTTTACAATTTGTTTCTTCCGCAAAAGGGGTATGGGTAGATGACGTATCTGGCAATAGATGGTTCGACACTTTAGCAGGTATGTTTTTGGTTAACATAGGGCATGGTAGAAAAGAAATTGCAGAAGCAGTTTACTCTCAAATGTCACAAATATCTTACTCTCCTGGAGGAACTGTAACACCAGTGACTGCAGAATTAACTCATAGAGTAGCTCAACTATCTCCTGACAAAAAATCACGTGTTTATCTTGTCAGTGGAGGCTCGGAGGCAGTTGAAAGTGCACTCAAAATGGCAAAAAACTATCAATTAAATGTCGGTGAGCCTAGAAGATGGAAGGTAATAAGTCGAAGAAGGTCCTATCACGGAACAACTCATGCAGCCATGAGTCTAGGAGGAGGAGGAATAAATGCTCTCCAAAATTATGGGCCACTAATGCCTGGTAACATACACATCGAACAAACTGATTCATACAGGGGGGTATGTTGTTCAAAGCCGGGGGGATGTACACTTGATTGTGCTAGAGATCTTGAAAGAGCAATTTTGCATGAAGACCCTTCTACTATAGCTGCTTTCATTGCAGAACCTATATCTCAATCAGCGGGTATTCATATCCCTCATCCTGAATATTGGCCAACTATACGAGAGATATGTGACAAATACGGTATCGTACTAATATGTGACGAAGTAATTAACGCTTGGGGTCGGACAGGAACAATGTTCGCTACTGAACACTGGGGAATTAAACCTGATATAACAACTTCTGCAAAAGGGTTAACAAGTGGATATTTACCTATAGGAGTAGCTATCGCAAGTCCGAAAATCACTTCTGCTTTCGATAAAGATGAATCTTCTACTTTCAGTCACCTTATAACATTTGGAGGCAACCCTGCAGCTTGTGCAGCAGCAATGGCTAACTTAGATATTATGGAAAATGAAAATATGCTAGAAAATTCTACTACCATGGGGACATACTTATATGACCAACTAAAAACTTTAACTACCCATCAAATAGTAGGTGATGTGAGAGGCGGACTAGGATTATTAGCATCTATAGAGTTAGTGAAAAATAAAGAAACTAAAGAAAGGCTTGATAAAAATACTATCCGACGAGCAAATGAAATAGCTATAAAACACAACATATTAGGCAGGGTGACAGATTTTATACCTATCTCACCTCCATTATGTATAAATAAAGATGAAATCGATTATTTCATATCTCAAATGGATTCAATCCTTACTGAAGTAGAGTCTACAATTTAATTATGATATGAATAATTCTACTGTTTGTGTAGTAGGCGGTGGCATTGTTGGGTTGTCTACGGCATATTTCTTAGCCAAAGAAAAAATACAAGTTTTATTAATAGAAAGAGATTCTTTCGGTAGTCATGCTTCTGGATTTGCTTATGGCTCATTAAGCCCACTAGGCGAAGCTGGCATTTATAAAGATATTTCATCGGAAATAGAATTAGCTCTATTCGGAATGGATTTACACAAACAATTTTCCCACAAACTACCTGAAATGACTGGTATTGATATTCAACATAGATTCAGACCTGCATTAGATATAGCTTTCTCTGACCAAGAAGTTATTGAATGTAAATCTCAGGTAGAATGGCGTAAACAATACAAAGGATATAAGTCAGAATGGCTTGATCTAGCTCAAGTAAAAAAAATTGTCCCTGAAATTTCCTCAGAAATTATTGGCGCAGCATACACAGAAGGTGTCGCAGACCTAGATCCCTATAGATTAATATTGGCTTTAGTCCAAGCGTGTGAAAAAATGGGAGTAGTTATACAACACGGAGAAGTAACTGGGATAAATACTAAAGGCGATACAGTAACTTCACTAAATACGAAAACGAAAGAAATACCTTGTTCCGATCTGGTCTTAGCAATGGGTCCATGGATGAAAAACATCTCTAGTTGGATAAATATAGAAATTCCAATCAAACCATTAAAAGGTCAAATAATCAAATTAAATGTCCCTAATACATCTATAGACTGTTCCGTAGGATGGAATGGTAATTACGCCTGTACCAAATTAGACGATCTGCTATGGCTCGGAACTACTGAAGAAGATGTTGGATTTGACAGCAACATCACCAGTGATGGTCGAGATCATTTGATTTCCAACCTATTAAAAATGTTTCCTAACTTAGATAATGCAGAGCTCGTACATCAAACAGCATGTCTGCGACCACTTGCCAAGGATGGTATAGCTATAATTGACAAACTCGAACAATACTCTAATGTGACTTTAGCTTCAGGTGCGGGCAGGAAAGGGATATTGCTAGGCCCGGCAATGGGTAAGCTAACCTCTGAATTAGTAACAGATCAAAAAACAAGTATTAATATAAATGAATTTAGCATTGGTAGATTCCAAAAGTAATTTAATCTGAATAAGATATTTATGTTAAATTACATAAATATCTTATTCAGATTAAAGAGGAACAGAAATTGAAAATATTAGTTACTGGTGGAGCCGGTTATATTGGTAGTACAGTTTGTTCTGCCTTAGAAGACAAAGGCCACACACCTATAATAATTGACTCTTTAATTACTGGGAAAAAAAATTATATTTCTAACAGGATATTCTATAAAGGGGATATTTCTGAGAAAGAAATACTTACTGAAATATTCAGAGATCATCCTGAAATACACACAACTATCCACTGTGCTGGATTAATTATAGTTCCAGAATCTAGTAAAGATCCATACAAATATTATAACGAGAACCTAATAAAATCGATTCAATTATTTAATAACTTATTAACTTTAGGGCAAACAAGACTAATATTTAGCTCGACTGCCTCATTATACAAATCTTCCGATGGAACAATGGTCACTGAAAAATCAGAACTTTTGCCGCAAAGTCCTTACGCAAGAACAAAAATGTCTATAGAAATGGTGTTAAAAGATTTTTCAAATTCCTACAATTTCAAGGCTATATCACTTAGATATTTTAATCCTATTGGAGCAGACCCTAAAATGAGAACTGGACCTCATACTCAAAACCCTTCACATGTAGTAGGCAAATTAATCGAATCCATAAATTCTGAAAGTAATATCTTTACAATAACAGGAACAAATTGGAACACTCGTGACGGGACGGGGATTAGAGACTATGTTCATGTATGGGATTTGGCACAAGCTCACGTATCAGCAATCGAATATTTTGATAATATCGTCACGCAAGACACTCCTTACAATGTTATAAACTTAGGCACAGGAGAAGGGACTACAGTATTAGAATTAGTAACCGCTTTTGAAGAAATAAACGGAACCAAAATTATAAAAGTATCCTCTCCTCCCCGACAGGGTGATGTCGCCGGCGGATATACAAATAGAGATAAAGCGTTGAACCTTTTGAAGTGGACACCACGAATGTCCATAGAACAAGGTTTAGCAGATGCTTTAAAATGGTTCAATAAAAACAACGTGCAGTCTTCTTAAGGAGAAAAATTGGTAACTTTAGCTAACATACTTGAAAATGCTACATCTTCTGATAAAGCAATTATTATCCCTGATGGCCCACAATTATCGTATGCTGAACTGAACGATGAACTAGACAGAATTGCTTCAATCCTATCTAGTATTGGGTTAAGTAAAGGAGTAACAGCTTCAATCGTATTTGAAAACGGGCTAGAATTCATTAATATGTTCTTAGCTGTTGCAAAAACTGGTGCCACTGTTGCTCCCCTAAACCCAGAATATACAATAGACGAGTTTAAATTTTATATGAATGATACTGATTCACAATTTTTGATCTTATCTTCAAAAACAAATTATTCAATAAACGCCGCAAATCAATTAGGGGTAAGCATAATTGAAGTATCCATGAATGACTCAGGCCAATTATCACTATATAAAAACAATTCAGAATTAACTAACAAAGCAGATATTAATTACCCTAAACCTACGGATATAGCACTATTCCTTCACACGTCAGGAACAACGAGCCAACCTAAAGGAGTTCCCTTAACCCATAGCAACTTAATGGCCTCCTTATCCAATATTTCTTCTAGCTATCATTTAATGAACGAAGACGTTGCCCTTTTAGTAATGCCTTTATTCCATGTCCATGGATTAATAGGGGTATCTTTATCTACATTATTTTCAGGAGGTACATTAGTTATACCCCCTAAATTTAGTGCTAGCACATTCTGGAAACATCAAAATGACCATAAAGCAACTTGGTATTCAGCAGTTCCAACTATTCATCAAATATTATTGATGCGGGCAGAAAAAGATAATGCTCCTAAAAAATCTTTCAGATTTATAAGATCTTGCTCCGCAGCTTTAGCTCCATCTGTATTTGAAGATTTAGAGACTCGATTCGGAGCCCCTGTACTAGAAGCATACGGAATGACCGAAGCGTCACACCAAATGTCATCTAATTTACTGCCACCATTTGACAGATCTCCCGGAACTGTAGGGCAAGGCACAGGAGTTGAGATATCAATTATGAATGAGTTTGGAACTCTACTGAATCCTAATAATCCAGGAGAGGTTGTTATAAAAGGAGAAAACGTAACATTGGGGTACCACAATAATCCATCAGCAAACGCTGAAGCATTCACAAATGGGTGGTTCAGAACAGGTGATCAAGGAGAAATCTCTAACTCAGGAATATTAACTTTAACAGGCAGGCTTAAAGAACTTATAAATAGAGGTGGTGAAAAAATATCTCCACTCGAAGTAGATGCAACATTAATTAAACATCCAAATATAGTAGAAGCGGTTTGCTTTGGAGCTTCTGATATTAAATATGGCGAGGTCGTTCACGCAGCAATTGTAACTTCAGAATCAATATCCGCATCAGAAATACAAAGTTTTTGTAGCGACCACATTGCTGATTTTAAGATACCAAGCAAAATCTATATTGTAGATCAGCTACCAAGAACAGCTACTGGGAAAATACAGCGTAGAAATATAGCTAAACAATTTAATAATAGTTGAGATAAGTATGTCCAAATTTAAAAATATAAAAGCGTTAACATTCGATGTTTTTGGAACTGTAGTTGATTGGAGATCTAGTGTTGCTAGAGAAATATCTATGATAGGTACTAAAAATGATTTTACTTTAGATTGGGCCAAATTTGCAGATGATTGGAGATCCGGATATGTGCCATCTATGAATCGCGTAAAAAATGGGGAAATTGAATGGACAAATTTAGATCACCTGCATCGAATGGTATTGGATGAATTACTGATTAAACATGAGATATCATTCATTAGTGATGAGGATAAGGAACATTTAAATAAAGCTTGGCATAGATTAGATCCATGGCAAGATTCAGTAGCAGGATTAAAAAAATTAAAGGGGCAATTTATCATTACAACCTTATCCAATGGAAATGTTTCCTTACTTCTAAATATGGCAAAATACGCCAATTTACCATGGGATATGGTCCTGTCAGCAGAGTTAGTGCATAAGTATAAACCAGATCCTGAAACTTATTTGTCCGCATCAAGACTTCTTGATATACCCATGAACCAAGTTATGATGGTGGCAGCTCATAAAAAAGATCTATTTAACGCCAAATCTTTAGGTATGAAAACCGCTTATATACCTAGGCCATTAGAGAATGGGCCCGACACACAAATTGACACAGCACCTGAAGATTATATAGATCTAATTGCAATTGATTTTTTAGATCTTCATAACAAATTAACAATCTAATGGATATTAATAAGAGTTAAGTATATGAGTCAAAAAAATGTATTAATTCTTCAATCTGGTGGAGTAACTTCTGTAATAAACAGGAGTCTATTAGGAATAATAAAAGAAACCAAAAAGGAATTGTCTAATAGTCGCATATATGCTTCAGATCATGGCATTGAAGGATTGATTAAAGGGAAAACACCTGATATCACCGACATATCTGAAGATCAATTGCACTCTTTAAAGATATCCCCCGGAGCAGCTCTAGGATCCTCTAGGCATAAGATTAAATTATCAGAGATACAACAGATTTCTGATAATTTAAATCGTCATAAAATCAAAACCATATACATGATCGGAGGCAATGATTCCGCCGAAACAGGATTATTACTAAATGATCATTTAGATATACAAATTATCCATATACCAAAAACAATAGATAACGATCTCGAAGAAACAGATCACTGCCCTGGATATGGCTCTACAGCAAGATTTATAGCCCAAGCTTCACTAGGATCAGGGAAAGATGCTTGGAGTATGGGAGACTCATCACCAATAACTATTATAGAAGTTATGGGCCGCGATACAGGTTGGTTAGCGTTAGCATCTACTTTATACAAGAAAGATGATTTTGACCCCCCTCATTTTATTGGAATCCCTGAACAATCATTTGATGAAGATTTTTTCTTATTTAAAATTGAAGAATCATATCGTAAATTTGGATATGCCGTAGCAGTAATTGCAGAAAATATAAAAACAAATAATATGCCCATAGGGGATACGGCAAAACCTTGGTTTACAGATGATTTTGGACACGAATACTACAATAGCCCTTCAAAATATCTTTCAAAACAGGTTAGCAAAAGATTAAATCTAAGATGCAGACACGAAAGTCCAGGAACTATTCAAAGATCTTTAATAGATTCTGTTTCTACAATTGATGGAGATGAAGCTGAATTAGTCGGAAAATCTGCAGTCACGGAATCTCTAAAGGGTAACAGTAACATAATGATAACTCTTATTCGTGAATCAAACGATCCATACAGTGTAACTACAAGTACAACTAGTTTGGATACAGTAGCAGGAAAGGTCCGTAAACTTCCTAGAGATTTTTATCCTTCTGACGATTTTCTTCCAAGTACCAAATTTATCGAATATTTGAACCCTCTAATTGGCACGCCAATAGATAGAATAAATCGTTTATTATAATGATTAATTATGGTTCAATAGTACCTTAGACATTATTTAGGAGTATAGATGCCGTACAACATAGAAGGAGAACCTTATACTAGAATAACCGTAGATGAAGCTTCTGAATTACATGATAATGAAAACTACGTTTTTGTTGATGTTCGCAGGCCTGACGAATACATAGAAGGCCATGTAAAGGGTGCGCTTTTTATCACGGTAGACCAATTAATCAGCAGAATTGATGAATTACCTGATGCTAAGAATTTACTTTTCATATGCGCAGCAGGAGTACGCAGCGCTTTAGCTTGTGAAATGTCAGCATCAATGGGAATAAATCAAGAAAGGATATACAACATAGAAGAAGGAACCCCTTCTTGGATCGCCAAAGGATATCCAACAAGCACAGGAATGGATACATAATGACATTACTAGTTGTAGGGTCTGTTGCATATGATTCTGTATCCACTGCTGCAGGAACACGAGACGATGCGCTAGGTGGGTCTGCAACGTATTTCTCAGTTTCATCTAGTTTTTTCACCAAAGTTAATGTGGTTGCAGTGATAGGAGATGACTTCTTAGAATCTGATAAAAAGAAACTCCTTGATTATAAAATTGATATATCAAATTTATCTACAGAATCTGGAAATACATTTAGATGGAAAGGAGTTTATGATACTTCAGACGTGAATATAAGAGAAACTTTAGATACTCAGCTTAATGTGTTTGAAAACTTCAACCCTATTTTAAGTAATAGTAATAAACAAAGTGATTATTTGTTTTTAGCAAACATTGCACCTGATTTACAAATGAAAACTTTAACTCAGATGTCAAAAAGACCTAAAATTGTGGCTTTAGATACTATGAATTTCTGGATAGATGATCATAAAAAAGATCTTACAAGCATAATTGAAAAAGTTGATATATTATTTATGGATAATAAGGAAATATCCTCATTTACAGGAGAAACTAATTTAATAGCAGCAGCAAGAAGAATTGAAGAAATTGGACCTAGCACAATTGTCATAAAGAAAGGCGAACATGGGGTTATCATGTTCAATAAAGGAGATGTTTTTACCGCGCCAGCTCTTCCAATAGCAAATGTGATTGACCCAACTGGAGCAGGTGACAGTTTTGCCGGTGGATTCATGGGATACATTGCCAAAACAAACGACACTTCAAATGAAAATTTAAGGAGAGCCATAATTGCCGGCTCCGTTATGGGGTCTTTAGCAATTGAAGGTTTCAGCATAGAAAGATTTAATAAACTGACAAAAAACGAGATAGAAGATCGATTTTCAAGATTTATTGATATAACATCTTTTAAAACCACAGGTATAACATAAATTTTTAAAGAATATACTAAATAGGAGATACCATTGACAAAAAAAACAGATCCTGGAGATATAAAAGACCCAAGGCTATCTGCTGAGGGAGTTAAAAGGATAACTTGGGCGGAAAGAGAGATGCCTGTCTTAAGGCAAATAAAAGAAAGGTTTTCTAAAGATAAACCTCTACGAGGCTTAAAAGTCGCAGCATGTTTACATGTCACAACCGAGACAGCAAACCTAGCGATAACGCTAAAAGAAGGTGGTGCTGACGTTTACTTATGCGCTAGTAATCCCTTAAGTACCCAAGATGATGTAGCCGCTGCTCTTGTTACTCAATACGGGATACCTACTTTTGCAATCAAAGGTGAAGATAGAGATACTTATTATGAACATATTATGTCAGTTTTAAAACCTAAGCCTCATATGACAATGGATGATGGGGCAGACTTAGTTGCAATGTTACATGGTGAAAGGCCTGATTTAGCTGAAAATATTATTGGGGGCACCGAAGAAACAACAACTGGGGTTATTAGGCTAAAAAGCTTAGCAAAAGATGGAAAATTACAATATCCTGTTGTAGCTGTGAACGACGCCGATACAAAACATTTCTTTGACAATAGATATGGAACAGGGCAAAGTACTCTTGACGGTATCACCCGGGCAACTAATATGCTTTGGGCTGGAAAGACGGTTGTAGTTATAGGTTACGGATGGTGTGGAAAAGGTGTAGCGTTGCGGGCCAGTGGTATGGGAGCGAAAACTATCGTATGTGAAGTCGATCCTATCCGAGGTTTAGAAGCAGCTATGGATGGTCATCGAGTAATGAAGGCTGAGGAAGCTGCAGAAATCGGAGATGTATTCATTTCTATAACTGGAGGTATGAAAGCTATAGACAGAAAACATGTAGCCTTAATGAAAGATGGTGTTCTATTAGCAAATAGCGGACACTTTAATGTAGAAATTGATATCAACGGAATAGAAGAAGATGCCGACAGCAAAACAGAGGTCCGTCAATACGTAGAACAATACACAATGCACGATGGTAGAAAAATAAACATACTCGGTGAGGGAAGACTCATTAACTTAGCTGCAGCAGAAGGCCATCCTTCGGCTGTTATGGATATGAGTTTTGCTAATCAGGCACTTTCAGCAGAATATATGGCATCTGAGTACAGAAACCTTAAAAATCAAGTATATACTGTCCCTCAAGACATTGATGCTGAAATAGGTAGACTAAAATTATTGTCAATGGGTATTCAAATTGACGAGTTAACTGAAGAACAAGAAAAATACCTACAAAGTTGGGATGTAGGCACATAACTTTGAATCAAATTTAAATAACTAGGGAGAAATACAGAATGAGTTCTACTTTTATGGAATCATCTTCATATCTATTCACTTCAGAATCAGTGACAGAAGGTCATCCTGACAAGATAAGTGATCAAATATCTGATGGAGTTCTAGATGCAATGCTACGCCTCGACCCAAATGCTCGAGTAGCATGTGAAGTATCATGCACTACTGGGCTAGTAGTGGTAATGGGAGAAATATCGATAAAGAGTGGATCTGTTGATATCCCTGCTCTTGTAAGAGAAACTATAAAATCTATCGGATACACTGATCCTGCATATGGATTTGATTACAAATCTTGCGGGGTCATGGTTGCAGTAGACGAGCAATCTCAGGATATTTCTAAAGGTGTCAGCACATCTTTGGAAGCACGAAATGACCACATAGACCACGAAATCGAGAATCTAGGTGCCGGAGATCAAGGTATGATGATGGGATTTGCATGTAATGAGACTCCTGAATACATGCCTTTACCCATTCATTTAGCTCATAAATTGACTCAAAAGTTAGCGTCAGTACGTAAATCAGGTGAAGTGCCTTATTTAAGACCTGATGGAAAGTCACAAGTCACCGTTGAATATTCAAAAGGATCTCCGGTAAGGGTTCATACTGTTTTACTAAGTAACCAACATTCTGCAGATATAGACAATGAGACGATTTTCAATGATTTAATTGAAAAAGTTGCAAAACCAACCATACCTGCGGAATTGTTAAAAGACACTAAATTTATTGTTAACCCATCCGGAAGGTTCGTCATAGGCGGCCCAGTTGGTGACACAGGTTTAACAGGAAGAAAAATAATTGTTGACACTTACGGAGGTATGTCAAGACATGGTGGAGGTGCTTTATCAGGAAAAGATCCTACAAAAGTAGACAGATCAGCAGCATATGCATCTCGTTGGGTAGCAAAAAATTTAGTTGCTTCTGGAGTGGCTGATAGAGTAGAAGTATTAGTATCTTATGCAATAGGCATAGCTGCTCCTACTTCAATAGCAGTCGAGACTTTTGGTACCAACAAAATACCAAATGAAAAAATTGAAGAGCTTATAAATACTCATTTTGACTTAAGACCAGGAGCTATTATAAGGGACTTGGAACTAAGAAACCCTATATATCAGCAAACTGCTGCATACGGGCATTTTGGTAGAAATGACATAGATTTACCATGGGAAAGACTTAATAAATCTGAAGCAATAAGAAAAGATGCAAACTTATAAAATCCATAATTAAAGGAAATTAAGTGGCAATAAAATTCGGCACTGATGGATGGCGAGCAATAATTGGTGAAGATTATACATTTGAGAATGTAAGAATATGTGCTCAAGGTGTTGCAAATTATTTAAAATCTAATAACTATGATTATTCAGGGTTAATAATAGGATATGACACCAGGTTAAACTCTGAAGAATTTGCTCAATCTGTCGCCGAAGTGATAGCCGGAAATAATATTCCTGTAATATTATGTGATAGACCAGCCCCTACGCCTGTTGTAAGTTATAACCTTGTACAACGTGAATGTGCGGCAGGAATCGTAATCACAGCAAGCCATAACCCTCCAAACTGGAATGGATTCAAATTCAAGCCTGGGTATGGGGGAAGTGCTTCTCCTGATATCGTATCCAAGTTAGAAGACTTTATATCTGATGTAGAAATTTCACAAGAAATTTCATCTATATCAATTAAAAAAGGNTTAGATATNGGGTTAATCGAAAAAATAAATCCCGAACCTTCNTATATGAATCATATAGCAGGAATGGTNAACTTAAAATTAATTAGAGACTCTGGATTAAATGTTGTAATAGATTCAATGCATGGAGCCGGAGCTAATTATATTTCAAAGTTGCTCGAAGGTGGTTCTACAAAAACATTTGAAATCAGATCTGAAATCAATACTGACTTCCCGGGCATGNNNCAACCAGAACCNATAGAATCAAATTTAACCCCATTAAAAGATAAAATAATTGAGTTGAATGGAGATGTNGGATTAGCAACAGACGGAGATGCTGACCGTCTNGGGNTTATGGANGAAGAAGGANCTTACATATCAACACTACATACATTTGCCCTAATATGTAATCATTTGANTAGAGANTTNAAAATGTCNGGTCCAATCGTCAAGTCTATAACGATGACTTCAATGATAGAAAAATTAGGNGACATAAACAAAATTCCAGTTATAAATACCCCTGTTGGATTTANATATTTAGGACCTGTAATGATGGAGGAAAATGCTATTGCTGCAGGTGAAGAAAGTGGNGGCTACGGCTTTNAAGGTCATATACCAGAAAGAGACGGAATATTATCAGGATTGATGATTTTAAATATGATGGCATTAACAGAAAAGAACCCGTCAGAATTAATCATTGATTTAGAAGAAATAGTCGGACCACATTATTACTCAAGAATAGATACTGAATTTGATCCTAAAAACAAGGTACAAATAATAAAAAAAGTTTCCTCAACANATCCGAAATCAATAGCNGGAATACCTGTAGTCAAAATAGATGANCAAGATGGTTATAAATTCATCTTACAAGATAANTACTGGGGATTAATAAGATTCTCCGGAACAGANCCTTTAATGCGAATATACGCTGAAGGNAAAGATNCAAAAATGGTNACCGNAATACTTTCTGAATGCCAANCATATACCAGAATATAAGGTTATAGATGTATAATCTGTAACAAGATGGCAAAAACTGATACTCCTAAAAATCTTTTGATTCTTATAGATGGACATGCAATTGTTCATAGATCTTTCCATGCAATTCAACGNCCTTTGACAGTCTCAAATACAGGTGANGANGTNAGAGGNNTCTATGGNTTTACAAATGCNTTCATCAAATCAATANATGATTGGAANCCAAGTCATGTTGCCATCACATTTGATCTACCAAAACCAACTTTTCGACATAAAATGTTTGATGAGTANAAAGCCCATAGGCCCCCAACTCCACCNGAATTAAGAGGNCAATTTGATANAGTACGTGATTTGATGANGGCATTTAATGTGCCTATTTATGAATTAGAAGGATTTGAAGCAGACGATTTATTAGGCACATTATCCAAACAAGCTGAATCANAAAATTTGGATACACTAATTTTGACAGGAGATTCCGATACTCTTCAGTTAGTTNCAGAAACAATTCATGTATATATGAGTGGATCNAATCAAAAAAAATCTTTATATGACATAGATGCAGTACGAGAAAGATTCGATGGATTAGGGCCAGAATATGTGCCCGAAATAAAGGCTTTACAAGGTGATTCTTCAGATAATATCCCCGGAGTGCCAGGAATAGGCATAAAAACTGCAATAAAACTTCTTANACAATTTGGATCAATAGAAAATATATATTCGAATATTGACTCAATAACTCCTCCAAAAGCCCANAAGTCCCTNATAGAAAATAAAGATCTTTTATCAAGAAGTATTAATTTAACCAAAATTGTTACAGACGTTCCAATTCAATTAGATTTAGAAACGACTAAATTCGGAGACTTCAATTCNGATGACGTAATNAAATTCTTAAAAGAATTAGAATTTAATTCAATTATCCCTAAACTATCAAATATAGATCCCNCACAAGATTCTCTTNAAGAAATTCAAACCAGTTTGATTCCTAAATCTACATCCATCAAATATACTTTGGTGACATCACAGAATNAGTTAACAAACCTAACGAACGAAATATCTACAAAAGATGGGTTTTCTTTTGATACTGAAACAACAGGATTAAATCCCATGACTTGTGATTTAGTAGGTATATCAATTTCAATACCAAATGGGAATACTTGGTACATTCCTGTAGGACATAATGAACCCGGNCAATTAAGTAAAAATATTATTATTGAAAATATTAAACCAATATTTGAAAATCCTAAAATCCCAATCCGAGCNCATAATGCCAATTATGATATAAGTGTCCTGAAGCAAAATGGTATCACGGTATCAAATCTTCAATTTGACACTATGATTGCAGCCCATCTTAGTGGCAGGAGAAATTATGGATTAAAACAACTAACTTTAGAATGTTTTGGCGAAGAAATGACTCCTATNACTAATTTAATCGGTAAAGGACGAAGTCAAATAACAATGGACGAAGTCCCTATAAAGGATGCNGCACCATATGCAGCAGCTGATGCGTACTATACAGAAAAATTATATCCTTTATTAAAAACTGAACTTANCGAAAAAAATATNACAAAACTATACGATGAAGTAGAANTCCCCCTAATTCAGATACTAATAAAAATGCAACAAAATGGAGTTTCTTTAAATNTTCCACTACTGCATGAAATGTCCAAAACTTTAGGGGATCAATTGAAAAATATTGAATCNGAGATGTTTACTCTAATAGGCCATGAATTTAATTTGAATTCNCCAAAGCAATTAAGCGACATATTATTTTCTGAATTAAATTTACCTCCAACACGAAAAATACAAAGTGGNCACTCTACAGATGCTCAATCACTAGATGAATTAAAGTCAAAATTAGACCGTGGAGAAGCCGAAACCGCAGACCCAAGATCATATGATGTATTGAATAGCATACTTGAATACAGAGAAATGTCTAAAATTAAATCTACTTATGTAGACTCTTTACCAGAACTATTAAATACAGAAACAAACAGAGTTCACACTTCATATAGACAAACTGGAACAACGACAGGAAGAATATCAAGTAATGATCCAAATGTACAAAACATACCCGTAAGATCAGAATTAGGNCGAAGAGTTCGTGANTCCTTTATATCAAAGGACACGACTACATGGTCATTAATATCTGCTGACTATTCTCAAATAGAACTACGNGTACTNGCACATTTCTCTAAAGATTCAGGNCTTATTAACGCATTTCAAAATGGTGAAGANATACACAGTGCNACTAGTGCATTGGTATATAACATTCCTATAAGTGAAGTAACTTCTGATATGCGNAGAATAGCTAAAATTNTGAATTTCGGAGTNATATATGGATTAAGTGCCCATGGAATTACCCGTCAAACAGATCTGACGCAAAAACAAGGNAAAAAATTCATTGAAATATATTTTGAAAAATATCCTGGNATAAAAAAATATCTAGACGANGTAAAAGAAAAATGCAGGANTAATGGCTANGTNGAAACACTGTTAGGAAGACGTCGATATTTAAATGACATTAATTCATCTAACCATAGAATACGTAGCCAAGCAGAAAGAGCAGCTATTAATATGCCTATTCAAGGNACTGCAGCAGACATTATAAAAATAGCNATGATTAACATACAACAAAGAATAGATACATTGAATCTAAAATCTTTGATGACATTACAAGTTCATGATGAATTGATATTCGATGTTCCAAATAATGAAATAGAACAGATGNAATCAATAATTACAGAATTAATGCCANATGCTGTCTCTTTATCAGTACCACTAACTGTAGAAATGAATATAGGCGNNAATTGGGGAGAATTAAAGTAACATTACGTATGAATTCTAATCATCAAAAAATTGAANAAACTTTATATAGAAGTTTAGATAACTCANCTATCACAAANGATGANGCTATATCCNTATCAAAGGATATAGCTGAAAACATCGATGCTCTGTGTTCGTCAGCGTCAANTATCAGAGATAAAGGTAAAGGNAATAAAATAACTTTTTCTCCAAAAGTATTCATCCCATTGACCCAATTATGTAGAGATTATTGTGGCTATTGTACATTTAGAAAAGATCCTGACGATGTAAAAAATCTTTACATGAGTCCTGAAGAAATATTAGAAGTGGTGAAAAAAGGTGAAAAAGCAGGTTGTACNGAAGCTTTATTCACTTTAGGAGAAAGNCCAGAATTAAGGTTTGAAGAAGCAAAAATATGGTTACAGGAAAGAGGATACAAAACAACTCTTGAATACGTAACAGATATGTGTAAATTAGTCATTGAAAACTCNACTTTNTTACCTCACGCCAATCCAGGCACAATGAGTAAAAACGAATTAAGTGANCTTAAAAAATACAATGCTTCTGTAGGNCTAATGCTTGAAAGTACTAGTGAGTTACTCTATCAGCCCGGAGGGCCTCATGAATTTGCTCCTAGCAAAAGACCTATTGCTAGAATAAAAACCATACAAAATGCCGGAAAATTAAACATACCGTTTACAACAGGTTTATTAATTGGAATTGGAGAAACACTTGAAGACAGAATAGAATCACTATTTGAAATACAGAATTTACATAACCTGTATGGCAATATACAAGAAGTCATAATTCAAAACTTCAGATCTAAACCAAATACACCAATGTCTAATAAAAATGATGCCGAAACGATTGATATGTTATGGACAATATCTATGGCGAGACTAATCTTAGGACCAGATATGAATATCCAAGCTCCTCCAAATTTATCTTCCCATAATTTTGAAATCTATTTAGATGCCGGTATTAATGACTGGGGTGGAGTTTCTCCCATAACAATAGATTACGTTAACCCTGAGTCACCATGGCCAACTTTAACCTCATTAAAAGGCAAAACAGAATCAAAAGGATTCAAATTAATCCCACGTTTACCAATATATCCTGAATATTTTATAGATACCAAAAAATATCTCCCTGAGGATATAATAGAAAATATAACAAAAATATCTGATAATTCTGGATACGTAAAAGAAGGAATCAACAAGTATGTATCGAATTGAAAATTTAGAATTAAATAAGCTTATTTCCAATATAGATAAATCGATTGCCCAAATATTAGATATTGCATTGTCAGGAAAAGATATAACCCCTAATCAAGCTTTTGAATTATTAGAATCAAAAGGCCTCGAATACCAAGCTACATTGATGGTTGCCGATGAACTAAGGAAAAGAACTGTCGGCGATATTGTTACATATGTTGTAAATAGAAATATAAATTTTACAAATGTCTGCGTAAAACGTTGTGGTTTCTGTGCCTTTAGTCGTGATCACAGAGAAGAACAGGGTTATTTTTTACCTACTGAAATGATAGTAGAAAAAGCTAAGCAAGCACATAAATACGGAGCAACCGAAGTATGTGTGCAAGCTGGCTTACCTCCTAAAATGGAAGGGAATTTATATGTCAAAATATGTGAAGCCATTAAGAAAGAGTTGCCTGACATGCATGTACATGGATTTTCCCCTGAGGAAGTTCTTTATGGTTCCATTAGATCAAAATCAAGTATAGAGTCTTATTTAAATGATCTAAAAAACGCTGGGGTAGGAAGTTTGCCCGGAACTTCAGCGGAAATATTAAATCAAGAAATAAGGGACAAAATATCTCTTGGAAGAATTACAAAAGATCAATGGATCGAAGTAATTAAAACAGCCCATAAACTAGGAATCCCAACGACTTCAACGATTATGTTTGGACATGTAGAAAACAGTATGCACATTGCTAACCATATTGACATTATAAGAAATATACAACGTGAAACTCATGGGTTTACTGAATTTGTACCTTTAAGTTTTGTAAGTTCTGAAGCCCCTATGTCTGTACAAAAATCTATCCCAGATATCAGAATGGGGGCGACTGGAACAGAAGTTATGAAAGTTCATGCTGTATCAAGAATAATGTTAAATAACCATATCCCCAATATACAAGCGTCTTGGGTTAAAGAAGGCGACAAAATGTCTCAATTACTATTAAATGCTGGGGTTAATGACTTAGGTGGAACATTGATTAACGAAAGTATATCCACATCTGCTGGAGCAATGCATGGCCAATTAATGAAGCCTTCAACCTTCAGGGACATGATCAGGAGTATAGGAAGGATTCCAGCTGAAAGATATACTGACTATAAGATTAGAAGAATATATGACAACGATGATTCTCCTAAAGAACCATTAGACCTTATAGAAGGTAACGTTGAAGAAATATTCGGATCATACGAACAACTAGCTAACATGAAAGCCCACAGATTCGTACACCCTTCATTGAAGTCTATAAGCGGTAAGGTGTAACTAATTCAAATCAATACCCGTTATTTCTACCGATATATCCCATAACTTTTGTCTCAATTCTTTATCAAATACCAATTCATTCGGGGTAACAATAGCTGGGTTTCCTTTATATTGTTTTCGAGTGTCTAATCCAACAAAGTCACCACCGTGAATATTAGAATTTAAAGAAGCTACAAGAGCAGGTTTTGAAGCTTTATCTGGGGGTTGAAACAAGAACCTATTTAGCAACTTTACCATTATAGGATTACTAATAAATTTAGGAAGATTCCTTACGATATTAGTTATAGAAACCCCAGGATGGCATGCTAAAGAAACAATACTAGAATTAGAGTTACTCAATCGTTTGTTTAATTCAATCGTAAACATTATTCTAAATAAGTTAGTCAAGGCATATATTTTATTTTTGTTATAGGTTTTATCTGAATTTATATTATCCCAGTTAATATACTTTACGCTATATTGAGAAATACTAGACATATTAATTACTCGGGACCCTAAAACATTCTTCATTAACGGAATCATTAATAACGACAATGAGTAATAACCAATATAGTTAACAGCAAAAGTTAATTCTAAACCTGATTTTGTTCGCGTAAAAGGCGGTCTCAATACCCCTGCATTGTTAATCAATATATCAATATTTCCATATCTAGTATGTACTTCATCAACAAATTTATATATCGCATCAACGTCAGTTAGATCTAAATAAATAAATTCTGAATTTAATCCTATATATTCTTTAGCTTCCGAAGCAGATTGCTCATTCCTACAAGCAATAATAACTTTAGCTCCATAATCAACAAAAGATTTGGCTATTTCTTTACCAATACCACTATTAGAACCTGTGACAACTACAAGCTTATTTTTTGCAGATTCAATATCATAAGGCAATAAATTTATAGGCACTGTCATAACAGATTTATTAAAATATTATTTAATGAAGATAAAAGATTTAATTTCATAGTATAATTTTAGCATTATATGCGGGAGTAACTCAGCGGTAGAGTTCCTGCCTTCCAAGCAGGCTGTCGCCGGTTCGAATCCGGTCTCCCGCTCCACATTTTATGTAAAACGTAATTAATAGTGGAGTATTAAAACATAGCTATAAAATAATGTGCTCAAATTTTAAAATAGATCTAACTAAAAAAATAAAAAACATCGATAGTAATAACTTATAAATAAATGCTTATTATAAATAAATCGAAAATCAAGATATTCAGTATAGTACTAATACTATTATTATTTATATCTTGTTCAGATAGCTCTCAAACTGGTGCTCCTTCTGTTCAATCAGGGCAACCTATGCAGCCTGGCCAACAAGAATTACCTCCTTTACCCGGACAACCTCCAATGCAACCAGGAGAATCCTTAGAACCAGGACAGCAAAAATTACCTCCTCTTCCTGGACAACCTATGCCCCCTAGCCAACCAGGACAACCTCCTATGCAACCTGGCCAACCAGGACAACNTCCTATGCAGCCTGGCCAACCAGGACAACCTCCTATGCAGCCTGGGCAACCAGGACAACCTCCTATGCAGCCTGGGCAACCAGGACAACCTCCTATGCAGCCTGGGCAACCAGGAGGACAACCTCCTATNCAACCTGGCCAACCAGGACAACCTCCTATGCAACCTGGCCAACCAGGACAACCTCCTATGCAGCCTGGGCAACAACCTATGCAACCCGGACAGCCTCCTGAAGGCCATCAATCTCCAGGAGGACAACCTGGACAACCTCCTCAGGGAAATCAATCACCAAGTGGACAACCAGGACAACCACCTCAAGAGCAACCTGTTTTGCGTGAAATGACAGTCACTAAACAATCCACAAATTACAAGGTTGCAGAACCTACATCTAATACATCATTTAGAGCTAATCAAAATGCTGATTTATGGATTTCTGGTTATGGGTTTAATAAGTCTGGAGGGCCAAATCTATTAAACCATCCAGTGTCAGCTTCTTCTGACGGAACAAAGCTAGCAGTTTCCGATAGAAACAATAACAGAATATTAATATGGGAATCTATTCCAAATAGTAATGTTGATCCAGATATAGTTATAGGACAAACTAATTTTGAAACACAAATGGAAGGCAGTAGCTTATCTGAACTTGATTTTCCAGGACAAGTATTCATATCTCCTAACGGGAAAATGTTAGTAGCAGATTCTAACAATAATCGGATTTTAATATGGAAAACTTTTCCTACTAAATCAGGCCAATCAGCCGACTATGCAATTAATATAGATCAACTGATAGGAACTAAAGAATCATGGCCTTGGGGAGTTTGGACAGATGACGAAAAACTTGCGGTATCAGTAACAAGTGGTGGTGATAACGGTAATAAAATCATNCTATGGAATAGNTTCCCTAATTCAGGATCAGTTCAGCCCAATTTAAGCATAAAACACTCAAGCATAGGAACTCCTAGAGGAATTGTATCAAATGGAGATTTTCTACTAGTAGGAGATGAAAACGGAAAAACCGAATGTAGCAATGGGTCCAGTAGTCATATATGGGCAAATTGGCCAACTAAATCCAACCAAGCCCCTGACGCATGTTTAGGGTCATGGGTTGGAGGAACAATTATAGGAACAAAGCTTATCGCTATATCTGGTACTTCAGAAACGCTTCAATGGTGGGATGAATTACCAAAAACAACCGAAGAAGGCAAAGCCTCAGTACCTGTTTTACCAGGAATTGGCCATCGCTGGCGTGGCGGAGATGGAAATGATGTTGCATATGCTGACGGAAAATTATTTGTTGTTGAGTACAATGGAGGAAGAGTATCTGTGTTCAACAGTTTGCCATCAGGTCCTGACGCCAAACCTGATTGGGCTTTGGGAGCAGAATCAGANGAAATGGGTTGGGAAACTAACCCNTATTACAAAAANTGGATTATTCAAAANGGTGTNCCTGATTCAAATGGCGAAAGATTATTTATAACTTCTGACTTTGACAGNTCATTGTCTGTATGGAATCAAATCCCAGGAGAATCAGGTGTACCACCGGATCTCTTTTANAAAAGATTTGACAACGCCCCTTGGGACTTATCTGTTTATGGCGACACTTTATTTACAGCAGGGCACAAAGGTATATATGGTTGGAAAAAATTTGATGGGACAGGTGAATTGCCTGAAATAATNATTTCAGATTCAATAGGATCTGCNTCTCTAAAAGAATTGAGAGGAATAACTTACAACGGAAAATATTTTGCTATCTCTTGCAAGGAATCAAAAAAAGTTTGGATATGGGAAGGAATTCCAGATAAAGATACTGAACCAATCTATACAATAAGTGTGCCTGAAGGACCTGGTAGATTGGATTCTAATGATGAATGGTTAGTAATCGCCGGATATCCTGCAGACCGTTTTAACGTTAAAGCCATAAAATTTGATGATTTACCCAATGGGTCATTGAAAAGTATTCCTACTCATAATTCATTCCCGCAAAGCGCTGTATTTACAGATATTGGATTCTTCATTAGTCAACAAGGTAAAAACCAAGTATTAGGGTGGGATTCCATAGAATCTGCATTAGCTGGAAATTCACCAAANAACATATTNGGAACAGGATTAGGNACAAAAGCAGCCAATTCTATTAAAATGGCAAACTCAATTGGCTGGGANGGTTCTCATTTATGGATAGGAGAATTTAAATTTTCAACTCGAATGCTGGCATTTAAACCNACATATTCATATTAAAAATTGAAATTCACTNAAGATTNTTAANTAATAATATGAAATGGATAATTCTATTATTAATAGCAACTTTTATAATCACTTCTAATTCAGACTACTCACGAAAATCATATTTAGAAAAAGCAACTGAAAAACACAATTTTTCAATCNTATTTTGGGAAATCCAAAATCTGCCCGACAAGTGGTTACANCTAGCTTGGGAACTTTTCCCCGGNAACAAACCAAATGATGATGATAGGCTACATTTAATAACAGAATATTTGAANACAAGTAACTTGTTAAGAAATTCTGCTGAAAATCTAACTAATGAAGAAAAAAATACGTTANATAAATATCTCGATNAAACACGTGCGCGAACAGAAGAATCAATAGAATCTATTATAAGTAATGTATTAATTAATGAAGGCTTGGGNATTACATCTCACATTTTAATACCNCCCACCGANTTTAAANTAGNNGCTCCACCTAACATAGTAGTAACATCTCCNAGANATAAGATTTCTTTTTCTACAAGCAAATTAATATCCAATCAAGTAACTGAATCAGAAAAAAAAGAAATAGAGTCTATAGTAGAATCTGATGGCAAAACTTCTGCTCTTGTTGATAGATTAGGAGGATTAGGAACATATCCAGCATTCGTATCAGATAAAGGCTCTTTAAGGAATTTATTACAAACAGCATCACATGAATGGTTACATAACTATTGGATNTTACATCCCTTAGGGCAAAATATGTGGGATTCAAATCAAATGATAATGTTTAATGAAACNGCAGCAAACATCGCAGGANACGAATTAGGTGATATGGCATTTGAATCAATAGGAGGAGNAATNGAGAANNCAANCNAAATCACAGAAATGAAAGNGGATGCATCATATTTCNATAAAACTCTNAAAGAAACAAGACTGGAAGTAGAGTATTTACTTGATAAAGGTNANNTTGAAAAAGCTGAAAANTTAATGAATGAANCAACTNNAAAACTGCAAAGCAAAGGTTATAAAATCAGAAAAATCAACCAAGCATATTTTGCTTTCCATGGTAATTATGCTGATTCAGCAAGTGCTACTAATCCCGTTGGAGACGAATTAAAAGAATATAGAAATTATTTTGGTAGTGTCGGAGAATTCATACAATCAATATCAAAAATTAAAAACTACGATCAATTTCTACAAATGTTAGATGAAAAAAGGCCTAAAAGCTAAGTTATAATCAAATTAAATACATAAGCAATTTTAAGGTAAAAACATATTGAAACTTTTGGGGCTCCAAATATTATTAGATTTAGAAAAATGTAATGCTGATATCCTTGATGATATAGATTTGATAAAAGACTTGCTAATTAAATCAGCTATAGAATCGGGAGCCACAATAGTAGGCGAATCATTCCACAAATTTAACCCTGTAGGGGTTACAGGAATAGTCTCAATAGCCGAATCACACATATCTATACACACTTGGCCAGAATATTTATATGCCGCAGTAGACATATTTTCATGTGGAGAAACTTTTAATATAGAAAAATCTAAAGACATCATAATTNATGGATTAAAACCTGAAAATTCCCGGNTAATACGACTAGATAGAGGATTAGAAAATCACNATTAAATAATGAATGAATACACAAAAAANTTAAACGAATCNCAACTAGAAGCTGTTTCTACAACAGAGGGNCCAATANTNATNNTTGCAGGNCCGGGTAGNGGNAAAACANGAGTTATNACTAATCGGATTGCATATTTAATAGAAACACAACATATTAGTCCTTATAAAATTGCAGCAGTAACTTTTACTAATAAAGCTGCTAGTGAAATGCAAAACCGTATTAAATATATCTTAAAAAATGATGATCTAGGATTAACAATTAAAACATTTCATGCATTCTGCGCTATGGCTTTACGTCAATACGGAGAAGCCATAGGAATATCTAAGGAATTTATTGTATTTGATGATTCAGACCAAATTGCTGTCATTAAAAAAAGTATGGAAGAAAATAATGTAGACAATAAAAAATTCTCCCCTAGGGCTATCCTATCCACAATTTCAAACTCAAAAAGTCAGCTAATTGATTACTCTGGATTCTTAAACAAAAAATCAAATTATTATGATGAAATTGTATCTCGAGTATTTGAAAGATATAACGAAATTATACAAAATAGTGGTGGTCTAGATTTTGACGATTTACTACTAAAAACAAATTTACTTTTTAAAGAGAATTCAAAAATACTAAGTCAATATCAGAATAGATTTGAATATTTAATGATCGATGAGTTTCAAGATACAAATATTGCACAATACGCCATCGCAAAACAAATATCAGAGCTCAATCAAAATTTATGCGTAGTAGGAGACCCAGATCAATCTATCTATTCATGGAGAAATGCAGATATTCGTAATATATTAAGTTTTAAAGACGATTTCCCTAACGCTAAAATAATCACATTAGAAGAGAATTACCGCTCCAGTAAAACAATCTTAGATGCCGCTAAAAACTTAATAAAAAATAACGCCAAGAGAGTAGACAAAGACCTGTGGACGAATAACAAAATAGGTAACCCTATCTTACTTATTGACGCTTATAACGAAGAGGAAGAAGCAAGAAAAATAATTCGTGAAATAGTGAAAATAAAAGACTCCAGTAAATCTGTACTTAATGAAATTGCAATTATGTATAGAGTTAATGCTCAATCACGTTCATTTGAAATGGCATGCCAAAAATACGGTATTCCTTATCAAATAGTAGGTGGAATAAAATTCTACCAAAGAAAGGAAATTAAAGATCTAACCGCATACTTACGAGTAATATTAAATTCCGATGACAATGTAAGCTTAGAACGAATTATAAATACTCCTACCAGAGGAATAGGGCAAAGAACACTTAACGAGCTCACCAAGGTGGCTAACTCAAATGATATCTCTATATTTTCTGTAATAAAGTATCTTTCAGAACCAAACATTAACAATTCAAACATTAAAATACAATTAGGGAAAAGAGCCTTAGCATCTATATCTGATTTTCATAAAATCATTATAGGGCTACAACATGAATTAATGGCAGAAGATATTTCTCTTTCTAAACTAATCGATATGGTCATGACTAATACAAATTTAACTAATCTGATAGATTCTGAAGAAAAAGCTGAAGAGCGATTTGAAAATATAGAAGAATATAAGAGTTCTTCAAAACCATATGAAGATATGCAAATACATGAAGCTTTAGCTAATTTCTTGGAAAGTATTTCATTAGTAAGTGATGTCGATACTTACGAAACAAATTCAAATCTAATAACACTAATAACACTTCATCAGGCGAAAGGATTAGAATTCTCAACAGTTTTCATTGCAGGATTAGAAGAAGGGTTACTTCCACACATTCGGTCTATAGAAACAGGAGATCCAGCTGAACTAGAAGAAGAGCGAAGGCTTTGCTATGTAGGGATTACTAGAGCAAAAACTCAACTATATATCAGTAAAACCAGTAGACGAGGATTTCGTGGAGCAACAGAACCAAGTCTTCCTTCACGATTCTTACATGAAATCCCCACCGACTTAATAAAACCAATAAATGATATAAAAATCACATCAAATAATCTCACCTCTAAAAAATATCTAACTCGCAGAACGATAAATAAAATTAACCCAAATAAGGAACCTCAAATAGAATTTAAGGACGGGGATAAAATAAACCATCCTAAATTTGGAAATGGCATAATAATAAGTTCAGAAATATCTGGAAATGATTACAAATTAACTATTACATTCAAAGATGGGGTAGGAATAAAGAAACTAATGGCTGGAATGTCTAATCTTACAAAAATATAAATCATGATGTTATATAATCTTCTTATTGTGACATAATCAAAATTCTAGGAGGAATCGTGTCCAACAAAAAAACAGTTATAACAAAAGAATTAAAAGATGCGATAGGAGTCGAATCAGAACCTGTTACAAAAGAAATAGAAAAAGGAGCTATCATTAAATTTGCGGAGGCAATTGGTGATACAAATCCGATTTATAATGATGAGGAAATCGCTAGAAATACTAAATATGGAGGGATAATTGCCCCTCCAACGTTCTTACGATCTATAGATGGATTTTTAGGCCCTAGCACTGGTAAAGCAAAGGTAGAAAGTCCATATTCCGCTGTAGTGGACGGAGGAAGTGAGTGGGAATATTTCGAAGAAGTACGCCCAGGGGATCTAATAACCGTGACAAAATATTTGTCTGATGTCAAAGAAAAAGAAGGTAAATTAGGGAATATGCTAATCATGGTCAATGAAAAAAAATATGTGAATCAGTTTAAGAAGGTAGTGGCGCTGCAACGTACAACATCGATATCTTATGATCCACAATAAACATAACCCTTAACAGGAGCTAAAATGACAACCCAAAATTACTATGAAGATGTAAGTGTAGGAGATGAAATTCCTGCATTGCAAAAAGATCCAACAACTCAACAATTAGTTAAATACGCTGGTGCATCTGGCGATTATTATCAAATCCACTATGATAAAACATTTGCACAATCAAACAATTTACCCGATGTCATATTGCACGGAGCTTTAAAAAATGCTTTCTTAGGTCAATTGATGACTGATTTCATCGGTGTAGAAGGCAAACTTAAAAAATTAACTGTTCAATATCGAGCCATGGATATCCCGGGAACTCCTGTATTCGCAAAAGGAAATATTACTAAGAAATATGTCGAAAATGGAGAAAACATACTAGAATGCGATATAAGACTGGAAACACATGAAGGCAAAGTCACGACACCAGGAACAGCAAAAATATCATTACCTTCAAAAAATTAATCTATATTGAGTACATATCCAAAAAGTCTTCTATAGATTTCATAGACTTAGAACCTGTTGTTTGTGATGCTTTCTGATCAAAAGTAACTCGGCTTAAATCTCTATAAATTATTCCTATAGGCACGCCGTCGGCGTTAACAAGATCTTGAGCAGATTCTAAATCTTCAGGGTCATGTCCTTCTGGGATCGTATAGGCAATAGGATCAATCCCTTTAGATTTACTGCCTTTTAAAGCTTCATAAAAGTTATTATATTCTGTACATGGCGACTGTACATGTACAATAGAAAATCCTGGATGATTCATAGCTTCAAACATCATCTGAGACATATCCTTAACTTTACTAGATATAACAGATGCTATAAAAGAAACCCCCATTGTCATATAGGAACGCAGCGGATGCACTCGTTCTTCAATTTTTCCGTAAGGTGTCGAACTAGTTATAACACCAAGATCTGTAGTTGGGGAACTCTGGCCTTTAGTTAAACCATAAACCCCATTATCCATTACGATAGCCGTAATATTTAGATTTCTCATCGCCTGAGGTGGTATATGTTCTGCACCAATACCCAAAAAATCCCCGTCACCTGCAACAACAACAACATTTAAATCAGGATTGCCCATCTTAATACCCATTGCAATAGGAAGTGACCTCCCATGTATACCGTGTATACCAAAAGGTTGCTGTTTCTCTAACATATGAACCATATTCCCAGAACAACCAATTCCCGCAACAACGACTGATTCTTCGGCGGGTTTTTCATTCTCAACAATATATTTCTCAAACGCGCCTTCTAATCCTCTTCTAACACCAAAATCTCCACATCCTGGACACCATTTAAAGTCATATTCCGGATTTTTAAGAGTCATATCTGTTTACCTCATAATCATTTTATATCAATGACTTAATCTTTTCTACTAAATAATTTACTTTGAATGGTAAACCTGTATATTGAGTTATAGAAACAGCATTAATACCTTCAGACCTCAACACTGAAGAATACTGGCCCATATAATTTAATTCAGGAACAATAACCAATTTTTTAGATCGCAATTTTTCCAACATTTCTTCAGGCATTGGGTGAATGTACATCGTATACATCCAACCTATATTACATTTATCTACTTTTAAAAAAGTATAAGCCTCATAAGCTGGTCCTTTCGTTCCTCCCCAAGGAACTAAAACAACATCTGAATCATCATTATCTGATTCATACGTTCCATCATTTAATAAGGATAATTTGCTAAATCGCCTTTCTGTCATTTGGATATGCCTATCGGGTAAATGAGTAGTATCTCCCATAGCATCATGTTCACTACCATTAGCNACATAACTACCNGGNCCNCCNGGNATNGGCATAGGAGATANNTCNTANCCANNATANC
>PBDP01000005.1:0-192940 GCA_002718095.1 Chloroflexota bacterium | reverse complement strand
TANNCNTNATCNCCNTNATATANNTTTCNTTCATCAATNNTCANNTCTTNTANNGATGGTTTTGGAATATTTTGACGNCTTTCAGCCATAGCCATCTCNCTCAACAANANNACNGGTCCNTGGTATCTTTCTGCCCANTTNACNGCCATAACNCCTGCNTANAANCATTCTTCNACNGTNCCNGGTGCTATAACTGGTAATTTNAGNTCTCCATGAGCAGGATACAAAGATNTCAAAAGATCNGATTGTTCNGTTTTAGTTGGTAATCCNGTAGCNGGNCCTCCNCGTTGNACANTNACAACGACNAAAGGNATTTCTGCCATCCANGCTAAACCTAANCCTTCACCCATTANTGANAATCCTGGGCCTGCCGTACTAGTCATNGCNTTNTTNCCNGCATANCCNGCNCCNAGGATACTAGTTATAGATTCNATTTCAGAACTAGATTGATAAACNAACTTNCCAGGNCCNANTAAATTNTGTTCCATCCANACNANTATNGGTGTAGCAGGTGAAATAGGATAACCAATAAATGTATCNAATCCNGCNGCNGTNGCCCCTANNCATACAGCAATATTNCCNTTTACNAAAATTTGNTCNGTNGANTCNTNNNNAGGATCTTCTAATTCNCCTAAAACAAATCCNCTNTGNGAAGCTTCNTTAGANCCTAAAGATAAAGCCATATTNTTTGAATCAATAATTTGTTGNTCNGAATCTCTACCNCGNGTATATCNTTGNTTGTTAAATTCTTCCAANATATTAATNGGTANNCCNACNAGNTGNGCTANTGCNCCCATNACAACAAAGTTAGCAGCNCTATTNTTNCCTGTTTGNTTNGCNANATCATCAAANTCCATACCNAANNCGTNNTCNNNANCTTCTANNNNAAANTCNCCNGNNTTNTAAACNATAACTCCATCAGNACNAACTTCATCTTTATGNTTTNNATANGCATATTCNTTAAATGCAACCAANACNTCCAAAGAATCNCCAGAACTNTGNACTTTACTNGTNGCNANNCNTGTTTGAGTCCATGTNGGNCCACCNCNNATNTGNGAAGGNAANGTNGAAAANGTTTGNACATNATANCCNGANTGNGNCATNGCTTGAGCCAANCCTTCAGCAGAAGTGACNACACCTTGNCCNCCTTCTCCNGCAAAGCGNACAACAAAGTCNTGTTTTTTCAAGTNCANTCCCTCCAAATCTAGAATAGGAAAATATATCAACTACAGTCGATAAATCTAGTATCGCTATTACAAGATTACATAATAACAATTAAACGTANANATTTTACGACAATTTTACGTTACATACCACCCTCGAATATATCAANGCTATTTTTAGGTGTCAATCAATTAGTNGANCATAAAAATNNATTTTGAATTATTCAGAAACTATCAACGTGAATAAAAATGGGGAAAGAACTAAAAATATAGCATCNAATACAACTATTAGTGATACCCANTTTTGAGTATCACTAATAGTCTGNCCTACGATTAAAGCTGAAGTANTTTCTACTGCAGCAATCAANACGGGNGTCAATATAGGTAACATCANTANAGGTANCATAACTTCTTTCGTTTTCGTTTTTATAGCGATTGCCGAAAATAATGTGCCGATTAAAGAAATAGCTNGTATGACTAACATAGANAATAGAATAAGATCAATTAATGNAATATCTAAATCNTATAAAACTATAATAGTNGGTACCAAAACGATTTCCAAAAAAATCATTAATGCAATATTNGACAAAGCTTTTCCAAAAAAGAAGGCATCTCTACTAATTGATGATAGTAAAATCCTATTAATAACTCCCGTTTCAACTTCTGTCGCATATGTNCGATTCATAGCAATAACCCCACCAAAAATAATCGCTATCCACAATATTCCAGATGCCACAGTAGGTATGGTGATTGGGATATTNTCTAAACCTAAGCTAAAAGTTAAAANTATTAATAACGAAAAAACTAAGACAGATGTGAAAATTTCTTTAGTTCTAAATTCTAGGAGAGCGTCTTTCCAAAAAATAACAAAAATCTGATTGAAGTAATTTTTCATGGAATTAACTGCCCGCGTTCAAGATGATAATGAGTGTATTCCATCTTAAANTTTGTAAGATCAGCGTGAGTAGTTATAAGCACAGATTTACCCATTTGAATTGACAAATTCAATATTTCAACAAAAGATTTNAATCCTTCTAAATCTAANCCTGTTTCAGGNTCATCAAACAATAAAACTGACGGATTATGCATTAAAGAACAAACNATNCCAACTCTTTTCTTATAACCGTGAGAAAGAATATTGACNGTAGTATCTAATTTATCTGATATACNCAACAATTCTAATAAATTATTATCTCCATCTCCATAAGTTAGATTTAAAATATGACCAAAAGAAAGNTTATGAAGCTTAGAAAAAAAANTAAGATTCTCTCTAACAGTCAAAGAAGGATATAAAAATGGATCATGGGCAACATATCCAACATGACTCCTAACTTGTTCNGGATTATCNCTAGCGCTTACACCTGAAATTTCAATATCTCCANTATCTGCNCTAATTAAAGATGACATAATCAAATGAAGAGTAGTCTTACCACTACCATTAGAACCACTTATAATAACAAGTTCCCCTTCAACTACTTTTAAGTCCAATTCGTTAAGGACATTATTCGTNCCNTAAGACTTTGANAGGNCGTNTACAGAAATCATATATTTCAAATCATTAGTTNCCATACATCATTGATATCAGATACAGNGATTATTATCAAATCCGAATCTNTANATTAAAATTTCANCTAGATGTGTCAATAAAGTAATAATAATCTATAATATGCATGAAAAATTCTCTAAANTTAAGGAACACCATTAAGGAACACTATGACATCGATTGAAAANTTACAAGATAAATACAAATCACTNGATGATAAATTTAACGATATTCCGAAAGGCANCATAGATAGCTCTCTTATCATTGTATTTGATTATGACTATTCTNAATCTGGAGCCGANGTNGTAATAGAAACTGACGAATTTACAGCCGTATGNCCATGGACNGAGTTACCTGATTTTGGAACANTAACCATTAACTATGTACCAGAAAAATATTGCCTAGAATTAAAATCTTTAAANTACTATTTACTATCTTATACAGGAGTAGGNATAGTCCAAGAACACGCAGCCAATAAAATATTGGATGATTTAGTAGCTGCATGCAATCCNAAAACAATGAAAATAANCCTAGATTATAAAATACGTGGAGGCCTTCATACATCTATAACTGTAGAGTATGATTCACACAATATTTAGTTAAAATTAACAGGAGGTCCTCGTGACTATTTTTGCTCGATATGAACTTAATGGAGAAATTGCATTCGGAATTGTGGAAGATACGAAAATTAAAGAAATTTCACAATGCCCTTTAATTGATTATCACGAAACTGGCGTAACTAGAAATTTGGAAGATGTGAAGTTACTCTCACCTGTTACTCCTAGTAAGATAGTAGCCATTGGATTAAATTACAAAAGCCATCTCGATGGNAGAGAAGCTCCTAAAGCTCCTGAACCNTTTCTAAAAGCNCCCAATACTGTAATTGGTATTAATGACAACATTGTCATTCCAAAGCTNGCNATGAGCGAAAATGTAAAAGTACAGCCNGAGGCTGAGCTTGCTATAGTAATTGGAAAAANCTGCAAAGGAGTAAAATCAGACAGCGCCCTCGAATATATTTTTGGGTACACATGTGGAAATGATGTCTCTGCTCGAGACTGGCAATGGGGAGACCTACAATGGACTAGAGGTAAATCATCAGATACTTTTGCTCCTATAGGACCATGGATGGTTACAGATTTAGATCCTACNAATATTCAAGTAAAATGCAGGGTCAATGGCATAGAAAAACAAAATCAAAATACCTCAGANCTTTTATANTCTGTAGCAGAAATAATTGAGTATGTAAGTGCTGTAATGACTTTGCATCCAGGGGATGTAATTATGACTGGTACTCCTGGAACTCCAGGGGATATACACCCAGGAGATATAGTAGAGATTGAAGTTGAAGGAGTTGGAGTTTTAAGAAACCCTGTAATTGNGGAATAANAATATCAAGAAAATATCTGNTCAAGTCTTAAATAAAAGANNTCTTTTCCNTTACCNAAGATCCAATAATACATAATGTAAGAGCCCGCAANTANCATTGCAATTTTACCCAATTGATCAATTATAGGCATAAGTTTATTAATTAACTTGGTCGTTGCTTCTTCAAATAAAAGCGATGATATAGTTACTAATGTCATTATTGCTCCCATACCTAAAGAGTAAATAACAGATCCTCCAATGACATTTATGGACCCATTCANAGAAATNCCTGANCCTACAACTATTCCTACTGCAGCCAAAAATACAGGAAGAGCACAACTAAGTGAAGCTATTGCGTANGCAACTCCAAACAAAAAAGTCTGAAAAACACCATCAAAATTACCCAAATTAAGCTCATTAAATAATCTTAAAGAAATATTCCGTTTAGAAAGAAAAAGATATATNCCTACAAGNGCTATAAGTANCCCTATNGAAAATCCCATTAAGGGTAATATACGCCCAATAAACCTNCCNCCAAAAGCCAATAAAATACCGGCTATACCAAAAACTACAAGAAATCCAAGNGAAAGAGATATTCCTAAATANAATCCTCTGAACACGGCNAGTAAAGGGGTACCTGATGAACGNTAATTACCAAANCTATAACCTACATAAGCAGGAAACATAGCAATACCACAAGGGTTAAATGCTGCTATAGCACCTGCTGAAAATGCAAAATAAAACGGGATGTCCATAGAATATAATTCCTAATCATTTTGATAGNTACTACTAAATTATACCTATAAAAGGATTTACTTATACAACCTCATATAATGATATAATTATTGGATGTCTAACTAAATCCAATGACGACTACAGGAGAATCAAGTGAAAATCACNCANGATGATATAGANCAGTGCCAAACTGTACTACACATCGAACTTGATGAAGAAGATATTGATCCTTATTTAAACAAAGCTTACAAAAANGTTGTAAGNCGAGTAAACATACCTGGATTTAGAAAAGGTAAAGCNCCTAGAAGCATAATAGAGCAATATTTTGGTAAAGAAAGCTTAATCAATGAAGAATTAGACTCNATGTTACCAGAACTTACTAGCAAAGCAATCTCACAACAAGAATTAGATATNGTAGGAATGCCTAGCATTAGTCTAGAAAAAATGGACCCAATATCATTTTCTGCAACAGTCCCCCTAACTCCTNCAATAGATCTTGGAGATTATTCGTCTATAAGAGTTAAAAGAAAAAGTACTCGAATAACAAAAAAAGTTATTGATGAACGAATCGAACAACTCAGAACCAGTGTAGCTGCATGGGAACCTGCAGATAGAAAAATACAAACAGGTGACATGGTATCAGCAAATATAGTTGGGGTTCATAACGATGATGAAGTAATAAATGAACCAGATGGGGTCTACTTAGTAAGCGAAGAAATTGAACGCCCTTTCCCAGGATTTGCAAATAAGCTAATTGGCTTGGAATCCGATAAACCTAGTACATTTGAATTAGATATACCTAAAGATTTCAATGATGAAAAATTAGCAGGTAATACAATTTCATTTAATGTTACTGTTAAGGACATTAAAGAGAGGATTCTACCTGAAGTTACTGATGAATTCGCACAGAGTCTTGGAGCCGAGTATGAAGATCTAGATAGCTTAAAATCAGAAATACGTAAAAGTCTTAAGTCTGAAGCAGAAGCAGAAGCAATTAGGGATTTTAGAGAGAATATTATTAGCGAATTGATTGATAATGCAACGATTGAACTCCCTCCATTATTAGTTCAACTTGAATCTGAACATATGGTTAATGAACAAGAACGAATGGTTCAACAAGCCAATATGGTATTAGACGACTATCTACAATCCATTGGCACAACGCGAGAACAATTAATAGAAGAATCAAGAACAGAGGCAGTAAACCGTCTTAATAGATCATTCATATTGTCAAAATTAGCAGATGTAGAAGAGGTAGAAATTTCAAATGAAGAAATTGAAACCCGAATAGAAGAACTTTTTGCAGATTCAGAAGAAAATTTACCAAATGCAAGCCAAACTATCGAAATGAAAGATTATTTGGAACGATCCATGAAAATGGAAAAAACTATCGAAAGGCTAGAACAAATAGCTGAAGGAAAAAATATACCAGTCAAAGACGGAGAAGATAAAGATGAAACAAGTTCCTGAAAATATTATACCCTATGTTGTCGAGAGAGACCCTAGAGGCGAACGTACTTATGACATATATTCATTACTGCTTAAAGAAAGAATCGTTTTTTTAGGAACCGGCATAAATGATCAAGTCGCTAATGCAATAATTGCACAACTACTATTTTTAGATCGTGAAGACCCCGACAGGGATATTAATTTATACATAAATTCTCCAGGTGGGGTTATAACTTCAGGATTAGCTATATATGACACTATGCAACTAATAAGACCTGATGTATCCACAATTTGTGTAGGTATGGCAGCTAGTATGGGAACAGTTTTGTTATCAGGTGGAGCAGACGGAAAGAGATTTGCACTTCCTAATTCAACTATTCATATGCACCAAGCTTTAGGTGGAGCTCAAGGTCAAGCTTCAGACATTGAGATCGCAGCTAGAGAAATCATAAGAATGCAAGATAAAATAAGAAATATAATGTCAAGGCATACAGGGCAATCTTATGAGAAAATAGCCCAAGATAGCGATCGCGACTTTTATATGAGCGCCGAAGATGCTAAAGAATATGGCCTAGTAGACATAGTTATGTCATCTAATCAGGAATCTGAAAAGTAAAATGTCTAATTCAGAAACAAACTACACTTGTTCATTTTGCAACAAGACTCAACCCGAAGTTAATCGTTTAATAGCGGGCCCTGATAGAGTTTTTATATGTGATGAATGTGTAATATTATGTGAACAAATTATCGCAGAAGAATCAAAAGATAATACTTCATCAGTTCAGAATCCTCTTGATTTAGGACTAACACCCAAAAATATTTTTGAAAAATTAGAGGAATATGTTATTGGTCAAGAAGATGCTAAAAAAATATTAAGTGTCGCTGTTTACAACCATTATAAAAGAATATGGTCGAATCGAGAAAACACTGATTCTAGTGTTGAATTACAAAAAGCCAACATTTTAATGCTTGGGCCATCAGGATCTGGAAAAACTCATCTAGCGCAAACGTTAGCCAAAATATTAGATGTCCCTTTCGCAATTGCAGACGCAACTTCTCTCACTGAAGCAGGTTATGTAGGGGAAGACGTAGAAAACATACTNCTTAGACTTATACAATCTGCCGATTACGATATAGCACGAGCAGAACAAGGAATAATATACATTGATGAAATTGATAAAATCTCACGTAAAAGTCCTAATCCATCTATAACTCGTGACGTATCAGGAGAAGGTGTCCAACAAGCTTTATTNAAAATAATAGAGGGNTGTATAGCTAATGTTCCCCCACAAGGTGGAAGAAAACACCCACAACAAGAGTTCATGCAAATTAAAACTGATGATATATTATTCATGGTTGGTGGAGCATTTGAAGGNATCTCTGAAATTATAAAAAGGNGAGAATTNAGTAAAAATTATTCTNTAGGATTCAGAAAANATTCAGATGANAATANTATNATAAACGACAAGGAATTAATCAGAGAGTANGTAACTGTTGAAGATTTAATGGAATATGGATTTATNCCTGAATTCATAGGNAGACTNCCAGTNATAGTAACTCTTAAAGGNTTAGGAAAACCAGAANTGATTCGAGTACTAACNGAACCTAAAAATGCATTTATAAAGCAATATAAAGCTCTATTTGAGATGGATGGGGTAGGTCTTAGTTTTACTGACGAAGCTATCTCCGCTACAGCAGAGAAAGCCGTAGAACAAAATACAGGAGCTAGAGGTCTGAGATCCATTTTAGAAAACACACTTTTAGATGTCATGTATGAATTACCTAATCTCAAAGATGTTCAGTCTTGTTCAGTAGATGAATCTGCAATTAAAGGTGACTCTCCAGTAAAAATGATTACTGAAAATGCACATATCGATGATATTGATCAAAATAAACCTGATTCAGATTTAAAATCAGCATAATCATTAATCTTCATCAATTATCTTAATCTTCAATTCCTTCAACTGGTCATCCTCTACAGGTGAGGGCGCTTGAAACAAAGGGTCCATCTGGCTCTGTGTCTTTGGAAAGGCAATCACATCTCTAATAGAGTTTTTCCCAAGGAGAACCATAATTAATCTATCAATCCCTGGTGCTATACCGCCATGAGGGGGAGCCCCGTATTCAAAAGCGTCTAATAGTTGTGCAAATCGGTCTGCAACATCTTTTTTCGAATATCCTAAAACCTCAAAAATTCTCTCTTGAAGATCTCTTTGGTGAACCCTAATACTTCCACTTGCCATCTCTAGACCATTACAAATCAAATCATATGACTCAGCAATAACTTTCCCNGGGTCCGATTGNAAAATGTTTATATGNTCTTCTTTAGGCATACAAAATGCATGATGGGTAGCATGCCATTTTTTGTCATCTTCATTCCATTCAAATAAGGGGAAATCCGTAACAAAAGCAAAAAACAATTTATCGGGATCAGCCAATCCTAATAAGTCTCCCATTTTGTGCCTCAAAGCCCCGAGGGACTGATTGGTATGTTTTTCTTCACCCGCAATAATAAATATAAGATCTCCTGAATTCGCATTGGTTATCTTAATGAATTCTTTCACTTCTGTTATCGTCAAAAATCTTGATATATTTGANTTAACATCATCCATTGTTAAATCATCTATGTCTCCATCAATACCTATAGATATTAGNCCNGTAGCTCCTCTAGATTTAACAAATTCTGTCAANTCATCAATTTGACGTCTNGTGTAANTNGCACAACCNGGAACAGAAAAACCTCTAATGACACCATGTGAATTTAAAACATTTTGAAAAACTTTAAATTCACTATCTTTAACTACTTCTTCTAAATCAAATAATTTCAAATCATATCTTAAATCTGGTCTATCAATTCCATACATTGAAATAGATTCTTCATATGTAAATCTAGGAAACGGAGTCACTATTTCTTTATTTGGAAATAGCTCTCTCATCATACCTGTAAAAAGTTCCTCTGTAAGAGTTAAAATATCTTCTTGACTGACAAAACTCATTTCAAGATCTAATTGAGTAAATTCTGGTTGTCTATCAGCACGAGAATCTTCATCTCTAAAACACTTAGCTATCTGGAAATATCTCTCAACACCAGCAACCATAAGTAATTGCTTTAATTGTTGCGGAGATTGGGGTAAAGCATAAAAATTCCCAGGAAACAATCTACTAGGAACAATGTGATCACGAGCACCTTCAGGAGTACTTTTTATTAAAATAGGAGTCTCTATTTCCAAGAAGTCTTTAGAATCCAAATAATCCCGAATATATTTGACAACTTTATGGCGAGTGATTAAGGCAGTCTTCATGTTCTCACGTCTTAGGTCAATATACCTATACTGCAATCGTACAGATTCATCCACATCAGTCTCTTCATTTACATAAAATGGGGGAGTTAAGGATTCATTTAAAATGTTCAGTTCTGTAACATGAACCTCAATTTCACCGGTTGGAATATCTTTATTAACTGTATCATCAGAACGTCTAATAACTTTACCTTTAATTTGTATTACCCACTCGTTCCGTAAAATTTCAGCATTTGCATGAGACAATGAATCAGTTTCAGAATTGAAAACAATTTGAACTAACCCACCCCTATCACGAAGGTCAATAAAAATTAAATTGCCGTGGTCTCTTCTTCTGTTAACCCATCCTGCTAGTACAACATTATCATCAACATTATTAATATTTAGAGAACCACAACTTATTTCTTTAAGCAATATACTTTCTCCAACCACTCTATTTTTATAAATTCATACCATTATACTTACGAAATGCGTTCCACACACTAGTAAGTCAGTTTATTAGTCCATAAATGTTTTGATTTTATGTCTCTATCAAAAATAATCCTATAAAACAAAATTTCCAGTTTACTTATATGTTCAGGAAAATAATACTTGTTAGTTAACGTCCTTTTTACAATAAGTAAAAATGCAAGACCAGTCGTAAATATTTTTTCTGCAATATCCGGAGAAACAAAATATGTTACCAAATTTAGTAACACGATGGTAATAAATGTCCAGAATCCGCTATCTTTATAAATAATCAAACGACCTATAAGAATTGGAATGGCAATAACTAAAAAAATCATACTCATAGAATCTAATGCTAATAAAATCCCTATCGAAACAGCTATCCCTCTACCTCCCTTAAAATTCATAAATATAGACCAATTATGACCAAGTACTATTATTAGCCCACAAACCAATATTTCCCATGAATATCCTAAAAAATTATCTAACATATAAATAGGAATAAATCCTTTAAGGAATATATCAATAGTAGCTATACAAATAGCTGAAATAATACCTGAAATATTTTTCGCATTTGCAGCACCAATATTACCGGTACCCACTTCCGTTAAATCTAATCCTTTTTGGGAAATTTTTATCCATATAAATGCAATCGGCATAGAAGATAAAAGATATATCAACATAGCTGTGAAAAAAAATATCTTAATGTTTTCCATAATCTATTAATCGAGTAATAATTTTAGCCTTTCAACGGATTCTTTCGGAGGTCCTGCATCTCCCGGTTTAGGTTCTATAGGATTTCCCAAAGCATGGTAATCACTTCCTCCACAAGGAATTAAAGAATGATGATTTGCTAAACTTAAAAGTTCATTAACTTGTTTTGTTTTATAACTTCCATAATACACTTCCATACCTACTAATCCCCATTTCTTCATAATAGGTAATAGATCAGATAAACCTGCAATACTTCTTCTTCCGGGTTTTGCTGAAGACATAAGTGGATGGGCCAGTACAGGTAGTGCACCATTATCGACCAATAATTTAATTGCTTCTTCCAAAGTTAGCATTTTTCTAGGTACGAATCCTTGATTTCTATCCCCAATAAATCGGTCAAATGCTTCTTTAGGAGTTTTAACATATCCCAATTCTTTTAAGACTCTAGCTATATGAGGTCTACCAACAGCACCTTCGCCTGCTATTTTTTGAACTCTCTCAAAGGAAATATTCAAACCCATTTCTTGTAATTTGGTAACCATGGCCTGACCACGAAAGATCCTATCTTCCCTAAGGTCTGTCAACACTTTTTGGAAATGCCTATCATTTTGATCGATGTAATACCCAAGTATATGAATCTCAGAGGATTCCCAAGTTGCACCTAATTCAATACCAGGAATCAATTCAATCCCCATTTTTGAAGAAATTTCTTCTGCTTCTGATAACCCTGAAGTTATATCATGATCGGTGACAGAAACAATTTTCAAATCTTTTTCTTTGCAAAATGTTATTAATTCTTTGGGAGTCAAAGTTCCATCAGAATGAGCAGTATGCAAATGCAAGTCAACTTCAACTTTATAAGATGTCATTTTAGTATCCGTATATGAAATACTATGATTGTCAGGTAATAAAATAATTATTTTGCATATTCAACAGATCTCTTCTCCCGAATAACTACAACTTTAATTTGACCTGGATAAGCAAGTTTTTCTTCAATACTTTTGACAATATTCCTAGCTAATTTACTTGCAGAAATATCATCAACAACATCCGGTTCGACCATAATTCTGACTTCTCGGCCAGCTTGTATAGCAAAACATCTATTTATACCTTCAAAATTACCTGCAACCTCTTCCAGTTCTTCCATTCGTTTAACATAATTATCTAGCGTATCTCTTCTTGAACCAGGACGTGCTGCACTTAAAGCATCTGCCGCTGCAACTAAGAATGATTCCACAGAACTCATTTCATCGTCATGATGTTCAGCGATACAAGTTGTAACTCTTCTAGATATTTTGTATTTCTTAGCTATATCAGCTCCAATTTCAGCATGAGGTCCTTCTATTTCATGTGTGAGAGCTTTACCAATATCATGGAGAAGTCCTCCTAATTTAGCAACTTTAACATTGGCTCCAACTTCAGCAGCCATTAAACCAGCTAAATGTCCAACTTCTAAGGAATGAGTTAAAACATTCTCACCATAGCTATATCGATATTTTAAACGACCCAGAAGTCGNATGAGTTCTGTGTGCAACCCTCTCACGTTAGCATCAATAACAGCTGACTCCCCACTCTTCCAAATAGATTCTTCAACCTCTTTTTTAGATTTTTCTGCCATTTCTTCGATTCTAGCAGGATGGATTCTCCCATCAGCAACGAGTTTATCCACTGTTAATCTCGCTATTTCTCTTCTTACAGGGTCAAAGCAAGAAAGAGTAACAGCTTCCGGAGTATCATCAATAATAAGATCAACACCGGTAGCTGCTTCTATAGCTCTAATATTTCTTCCTTCTCTACCAATTAGACGACCTTTCATGTCATCGCTGGGTAAAGGTACACTAGAAACTGTAGCTTCTGACACTACATCCGAAGCCAAACGCTGTATTGCTTGACCTAAGACCATCCTAGCTTTTTCAGTAGCCGTATTTTGAGCATCCTGTTCCATATCTCTATATTTAACAGCCAACTCATGGCTAATATCATCCTCAGCTTGTTTTATAATAAGATCTTTAGCCTCATCCATAGACATATCGGCTACTTTCTCGAGAGCATTTACTTCACTGTCTTTTAGTTCTTGAACCTCTGTGTAAATTTGCTCAATTTCTTTTTCTCGATCTGTTACTTTCTTTTCACGTTTCTCGAGATTGCGGGACCTTCCGTCTACATTCTCTTCTCTGTTAGAAAGTCTCCTTTCTACAGATCTGATTTCTGCTCTCCGCTCCCTAATCTCACTTTCACCTTCTCGACGTGTTTGTAAAGCTTCTTCTTTGGCCTGTAATATCATCGTTTTAACTCTTTCGTCTGCATCTTCTATAATTTGTTCAGCTTTAGATAAAGCCGATTTAGCAGCAAACAAATCTTGTATCCGACGATAGAATAAACCTATTATTAATCCTAATATAATACAGCTAAGGAGAGTAATCGCTAATATAAAAAAGTTATCCACGCGATCCACCTTCCTTATTAAATTGTTATTAACTTATGTTAATCTATATATTCTACCATTTTCTATCATTTAAAATGGTAATTTACCAATCCCCTTAGATTGAGACATCATCCTCATCATCTTTTTTTGCCCCTTAGGAGAAGACATCTCTTTCATCATCTTGCGCATTTGTTTAAATTGATTTAATAATTGATTTACATCTTTAGGAGTGGTGCCACTACCAGCTGCAATTCTCTTTCTCCTGCTGCCACCTATTATTTCAGGTTTTTGACGTTCATGTGGAGTCATTGAATAAATAATAGCTTCAACTTTACTTAGGTGATTCTCATTCACAGAATCTTCTGCGATATTATTTTTAATATTAGAAATACCCGGAATCATATCTAATATCTGCCCAAAAGAACCCATCTTTTTTATTGCTTGCATTTGATCCAAAAAATCTTCCAAGTCAAATGTTGCCTTACGGATCTTTTGTTCCATTTTTGCCATGTTATCTTCATCAAAAGATTGTTGAGCTTTTTCTGCAAGCGTGAGGATATCTCCCATCCCCAGAATACGTGAAGACAGTCTGTCTGGGTGAAATATTTCAAAAGAGGTAACATCTTCACCTATGCCAATAAATTTAACGGGAACTCCGGCAACAGATGATATAGACAAAGCAGCACCGCCTCTAGAATCACCATCCATCTTTGTTAAAATTAACCCTGTAATACCAATCTTTTCATTAAAATCTTGGGCTATATTAACAGCCTCTTGACCAGTCATAGCATCGACCACTAATAGTATCTCATCAGGTTCTACAGTATTTTTAATTAATTCTAATTCAGACATTAAATCATCATCTACAGTAAATCTACCTGCTGTATCAACAATGATGAAATCAGAATTAATACTTTCAGCCAATTTTAAACCTTCTTTCACAATAATTTCAGGGGCTTGAGAAGGATCAGAGTCAAACACTGGAATATCTATAGAATCGCCTAATATTTTTAACTGATCTATCGCAGCAGGTCTATGAATATCTGCCGGTATTAAAAGTGGATTATAATGATTATTTGATAAATGAAGCGCTAATTTTGCAGATGAAGTTGTTTTCCCAGAACCATTTAATCCGATCATTAAAATTTTATTTTGAGAATTATCAGTTTTAATAAGAAGCTCAGAAGAAGTGCCACCTAAAATACTGGTTAATTCTTGATCAACAATCTTAACTACATATTGAGACGGAGAAAGAGCTTCCAATATCTCCCCCGGCAATATCTTTTCTTTAACCGATTTGATAAAAGATTTGACAACTTTAAAATTAACATCTGCGTCTAACAAAGCAAGACGTATATCTTTTAAAACTTCATCAATATCGTCTTGAGTCAAACGACCTTTATTATTAAGTTTATATATGACTGAAGAAAATTTCTCTGTAAGTGTTTCAAACATAATTTAAGATTACCTACTTTTAATATTAGCATCTAAAGTAAAATGGAATTCGTATTCTCCTTGAATCGTGACATTAAGGATTGCTATACTCAAGTAACTAGTTTAAATCATTTAAAAGGGGACTATCAATGGAAATAACATGGTTGGGGCATTCATCAGTTTGTATCAATAGTAGAGATGAGATACTAATCACAGATCCTTTTGACACCTCACATAACGGGATGATGCCATCTAGAAAATCTGACATAGTTACTGTTAGTAATTCAGATCCAAAATATTCTACCACCAAGGCGATTAGCGGAAATCCTTATATTGTAAACGGCCCAGGGGAATATGAAATTGGCCAATATTATATAACCGGAATAGCTACACAGCTAGACGCATCGAGAGAAGAAATCAATGTAGTATATACAATAAGAGCTGAAGGACTAGTTATATGCCAATTGGGCGGCCTAAATCAAAAATTAACATCAGGCCAACTAGACCAATTACGTCAAGCAAATATTTTGTTAGCACCAATTGCCAAAAGCAGTTCATTGGCACATGAAAATCTCCAAGAAATAATCTCAGCTATTCAGCCAAGAATATTAATACCTTTAGAATATATCGAAGAGAATGATGACGGTACTCCTACTGGACTGGATACATTTCTTACAAATACTGGAACTACAGATGCAATTGGAATCAATAGACTAAATATAGATGAAACAAAACTTCCAGCAGAATTAAAAATTCAAATACTTAACCCTCAGAATAGTTAATTTAAATTAACTATTCTGTAAATTCACCCATTGATTAGATATAAATGCCTATACGGCTCTTGTAGAGCATTTTAGGAATAGATTATATACTTTATTTGCGCCTTTTCCATCCAGCATAGCCAACCAATAATAAAATAGGTGCTAACATCATAGCCATGTCTCCAGAACCTTGAAGTAATGTTACAGATTCGACTCGACTGCAAGTACCTGCTTCAGAATTATCAGAGGAAATATTCGAATCTGTGGATTCTGCAGAATCCATTTTATCTTCTGGAAGAAGAGAAGTGGAAGGAGGATTAGAAGGATCTGTTTTCAAATCAGTTGCTTCTAATTCAATATCAATATCTGATACAGTTTCACCAAATACTAATGGTTGACCGACAACTTTTACTTCAGCCGAAGAACCGTCAGATGTTCTAATATAAAAATCTATCGATTTACCTATAAACTTAGAACTACTAGGCTCGATAATTAAAGAATCAAATACAGCGAAAGATGTCCCTGCTTCTTTGGTATATTCCATAATAGGCACAGGATCAGTAAAATATGAGCCAACTTTTGCCACTAACGCTAACGAAACATCTGAATAACTTTCAGAATCATAAGCGATCTCACCACTAATAGACAAATAGAGATTATTCTCTGACACAACAGGAATACCTGATCCTTCAGTATTATTATCTACAATAACAGGAGCCAAAGGAACTATAAGCGGATTTTCATTAGTTGCAGGTGTACCCGCTGACTCTTCTGAAACCTGAGTCACAGGAGTAGGAGTAACAGCTGGCATAGCTGGAAAGTTAAGGTTCCAATTGCTTTCTGTTCTAATTGTAGGCCTAAGTATAAATGTATCTTCCAGGTCTGCTTTAACTAATCCTTCATAATGAAAAGTAATTTGAGAATTAACCATAGTTGCATCTGGTGGACCAAATGTAACAACATATATTCCATTCTCTACAATTCCAGCATCACTAGTAAACGTTCCCAATTTTGCAGTTACACATCTTTCAATACATCTTCTTCTAACGCCTTCTAAAACAACTGTACTATCACTTGGCACCTGGCCACCAACAGTAATTGATCCTGTATAAATAGTAGGGTTAGGAGGAGGGGCTCCTCCGGTGGCTTCTAAGGGAATACCATTTAGGGAGTAAGCAATAAATAGGAACGTTATCAAAAAAGCAATTTTTTTAAATTCAAACATAANAAAAAATACTCCCTTATAAAGATAGGCCCCTCCCCACTCCAAAGAGCGAGAAGAGGCCATCTAAAACCTATAGAGGAATATATCCTCTAAGGTACTAAGGTACCAGCCTTGCTCAAGAAGAGCCAGTAACCTTTACCAATTACAACACTAGTATCGGCTGCAGTAGTAGGTATGAAGCTACTATAAACATCTGTCGTGGTATTGAAGCCATAAGCTCTTGTCCATGACAAACCTGTGAAGTAAGTATCACTGTCTAATGTAGCNCCTATTGCTGAACCTGTTATAGATACAGCAGGAACCATGTTCCAACCTTTCACCAAGGATATAGCTGGAGGTAGCTGTTGAGCTCCACCTTCATAACCCGGGATGTCAACCTTTATAGGATCATTGTTAGTTGTGTAGACCCAGTATGCTCTAGCAGCATCAACAGCTCCTAATGTACCGGATAGAGTTCCAGAAGAATCTCTCACAGCTGACAACCATCCACCAGCAACAGTAGGATCGTAGGTCAAGATAGTCTCGGCCTTCGGTGTACTTGCCATCACTGTATTAATAGCTGTATTAGTTGGTGTACCTGGTAAGGAAATTAAGTTCCAACCTGGTAACAAAGAAACCTTTGTCAAAGCTCTCTGCTTAACTGTAAATCTACCAACCTTATTAACTTGCTCGTTACCAGCAGCGTCTTTAGCACTAACTGTTAAGGTGAAGTCACCATAAGCAAGGTCTGCAGTAGGCCTGTAGAAGAAGTTCTTGTTATCTGAAGTACTCATGTTAGCAAGAACATCGGTCTTTGTACCAGCAGGATCTTTAAGCTCTGCTTTAGTTAGTGTCACAGTTGTATATGTGTCACCAGCATACTCGTCTTCATCCCATGTTACACCGATCATAGGCCTTCTATTTTGGCTGCTAGAACCATCAGCAGGGCTGAAGGAACTTACAGTAGGCTTACTAATGTCAACTTCAACAACTTGTGCATCAGCAACATAGTAGTAAGTAACTTTAACTGTATCAGTAGCTAATACCTGGCTAGCGAAAGTCATTGTTAGAGTTTCGCTCTCACTCCAGTCAATAGCATTGCCACTCATTGTTACGGTCTCAGCCACACCATTAATAGTTACGCTTACACCATCGTGTAGTGTACCGTCTCCATCATGGTCAGCAAGTGGCCATTTCTTTAATTTGATGGCATTAGAGCCTGCAGCTGTTGTAGTAGTAAATTGACTACTTACATCTTCACTAGTGATCTTAGTGCCACCACTGTTACCGACGTTATTGTTAACGTCTTTACCATTGATGACTATTCCATAGATACCAGTAGCAGAGAATGAAGTCTGCTTAAATGTAGCTTTACCAGCTGTTGGGCTAGTCAAGGATACTGCCAACTTAGTTGAGGAAGCAGTTCCTGCTGAGCCACCACCAAGAACTACACCACAAGTGCAGACCTCAGCAATAGTATTTGAGTTGTCTTTCATGTTCTCATCAGAGTTGAATGTAAGAACAGCTGATCCACTCTTCTTAATCAAATCTGTTGTTAGAGAAGCACCTGAAATAGTAGGTTTAACTCCNTCTGTAGCCGTAACNTTNTCAGCGATTCCGTCTGTAGCAGATCCACTGTTGTCAGTACCGGATGTTACNCCNGAAGGCTTATCGTTCAAAGAGTTNCCTACTCTGTCAGTAACAGCTCCAGTTAGTTTAANAACAGGCTTAGAGTTATGAGCTANCTCATTTGCCATACCTAAGTAAACTAATCGGTCTGTAAATTCATCNTTACCTGCAACTGTAACTGTATCTGGNGTNACNCCGTCAACNGTAAAGTCTGTNGTCTCAACAGANGNAGCATCCAAAGACTCATCGAAGACAACTTTAATCGAGAAGTTATCGTTAGCATCGTTACCTGTCAAGGTATAAGGTGCCTGAGTATCTTTGTCAGCATCATACTTCTTACCTGTTATAGCAGAGGTCATATTAGGTGCCTGGGCATCAATTGTGAAGTTTGCAGCAGCACCATCAATCTTCTTCTGGTTACCTGCTATGTCACTAACAATAATCTTGTAGTTCGTTGAAGAACCATGCCAAGTACCTGTAGTGGTTGTAGTAACGGTTGTACCGTCAACATTAAATCCACCACCTGTTCTATCAGATCCGCCGTCATTACAAGTTCCAGTATTAGCTGTCGTCCAATTAGTTCCAGGCGTTAACGCTACTGTAATAGTCATAGACTTTGATCCGAGATTCGCATACGAGAACTCAGTAGTAGTAGCTTTACACATATTGACAAACGCAGATACGTAGGTCAAAGGAGCTGTAGCCGTGAAACCAGAAGCAGAATCAGCAACTGTAAATGTAAATTCAGGGGTTGTATCTTTAGTGATTGTTCCGTCTAAAGGACTAGCTACTGTAATTGTAGGAGCTGCAAAGTCAATTGTTGCAGTAGTAGAAGAAATTATAGTAGAAGAGTCCACAGCGTCAGTACAACTAGAACCACAACCGTAGTAACTAACTGTTAGAGTGTCACCATCTTGAACCCAAACAGCATCGTCACCAGCTGTAGTAGAACCAGCGTCCTTACTAAGTATGACGGAACCATTATAGTAATCAGCTTCATCATCAGTTGACAATGAACCTGGAGCGGTAACCTGAGTTATGTCTACCCATTCACCTTCGGTGTCTGAGCTACTCGTTACCTTAACAATCTTGTTTCCAGTCCAACTACCAGCTGAAGAGCTAGCATAACTGTCAACAACGTTATAAGTATAAGTAGCTACAACAGTCGACGAAGCGTTAATTGCAGACTTATTCTTAAANACTGGATTGTCTTTGTTCCAACCAACAAGTTCTGAGAAAGTGTTAGTTGTTCCGGTTGCAGAAGATACAACTGATATTGCCGATAATGACGTACTAGCTGTATTGGAAGTACTAAAAGTAGCCCCTGTGGAGCTAGCTGCTGTACCACCTTCTTGCATACCACCGCAGGAAATACCACTTCCAATCGCATAACATGTCGTACTGGAGTTGATATTACCGGTTGTCGAAGCCGAATACAAAGTAAACTGGCTATCTATACCAATGTCGCTTCCCATATTGTTATTGAAATACCAAGTTGTGGAAGCTGTCTTTGTAGTATCCAAAGCGCTATCACGTAACCAGAAACTGGCTGATGATGTTGCTCCTGATACAGAAGATGTAGGACCAGGCGAGTAGTGCTTTTGCACTGTCGCACTAGTATTCATCCACGATATCTTATCTTCAGCTATCGTAGCTGCTTCTACCGACTCGTTAACAGTCCACTGCGACATAAGCAGTATAACCATCACTAAGCCGATGCTAATGAATTTTAATGCATTCTTCACTTCGTTACCCCCTTGAAATGGTGCGGGTCTAAATTTTTTAATTCCCAAATTTATAAAATCCGAAAAGCCCTNGCATANANCCTAGGTGCTAATCNTATTTCCTATTTATTTTTAAAATCACAAGCAAAATAGCAAGTGATACTGCCCCAATATATTTTGGGCTCTATGATTTGTACACTACGTGACGCCTGTTGTCAAGACACTAAGCAGGGCAAAATAGCCCATTACACGTTTGTTTACAAATTTTTAACTTACCTTAAATAATATTTAATTTTTTTACCTTTTAAAACTAGGTACTAAAAAATATAATTCACGTATTTTTATGTTGTCAATACGTAAATGCACCTAAATTTTAAACCGATTTTGGGCAAAAGCACAATAGCCCCAGTTGTTCACAAAATGAACATATTTTGAAGGATTAATTTCAAAATTTAACGTTCGGAGTCTGAACATATTAGTCTCTTCCAAGNCCNTCCAAAAATTGCTGATTGTTTTTNGACTTTCTCATTCTTTCTAAAAGTTTTTCCATTGCTTCATTGTTATTAGAGGAATCTGATTCAATCATTGTTAGCATCCTTCTNAGAAGCCAGACTTGCTTCAAGGTTTCNTCCGACAAAAGCAACTCTTCTCTTCTGGTNCCNCTTTTATAAATATCTAATGCAGGNAACATTCTTCTTTCNGCCATNCTTCTGTCTANATGTACTTCCATATTCCCGGTCCCTTTAAATTCTTCATAAACNACATCATCAAGCCTNCTACCTGTATCNACGAGACANGCAGCCAATATAGTGAGACTNCCTTTTTCTTCAGTATTNCGTGCTGCNCCAAAAAAACGCTTAGGCGGATAAAGTGCAATAGGNTCCATACCNCCTGACAATGTCCTNCCGCTACTCGGGACTGANAAGTTGTAAGCTCTAGTTAGTCGAGTGATACTATCAAGAAGTATAACTACGTGCTCTCCTGCNTCNACTAANCTNTTAGANCTTTCCAATACTAATTCCGCAACACGGCAGTGATCTTCAACAGGCTCATCAAAAGTAGAACTNTAAACTTCNCCTTTAATGGANCTTTTCATCTCNGTAACCTCTTCGGGTCTTTCTCCAATTAATGCCACCATAATATGAATATCAGGATGATTTTCAGTAATACCATTAGCAATATCTTTCAAAATTGTAGTCTTCCCTGCTTTCGGAGGAGCGACAATCAACCCTCTTTGGCCCCGTCCAACTGGTGAAATAATATCCATTAACCTTGTTGAGAGTTGTTTTTGCCCTGTTTCTAAAGCAATCCTTACTTCAGGGAAAATAGGGGTTAACGATTCGAATTTAGGTCTAGATTTTGAAGCATTAGGGTCTATTCCGTTAACGCTCTGAACCTTAACAAGTCCAAAATAGCGTTCCCCATCTTTAGGAGGACGGACATCCCCCTCCACATAATCACCTGCCCTAAGATTAAATCTTCGTATTTGCGATTGTGAAACGTATACATCTCCCGCCCCTCTCTGTTCCCCATTTTGCCTTAAAAAGCCATAACCTTCACTAAGTATCGAAAGTATCCCAACAGCAGTAATATTCTCTTCGTTATCAGAGCAGATTTTAAAAATCTTACGCATAAGATCCAAACGCCTGGGAGTAGCCCCTTTTTCAACTACGCTTGCTTTAATTGCAATCTCAAGCAATTCTTCATCTGTCTTTTCCTGAAGTTCAGCTAATTTCATTTTATTAATTCACCAACCAATTTTTAATTCACACACAAAATGTGCCCTATATATAATATTAGGGGTTTAATAATCCCGTATAATCTCAAAATCAAAATTAACTTAGAGACAAACTTACATGGGATTGCCGTAAAGCGATAAAAGTTCCAAATGAACTGACGTAATTATATCATACAAAATAACAAATGTAACTGTTATTTATTTTTATTAACTTTATTAACAGATGCGCTGACAAATTCACTGAAAATAGGATGAGGAATTGTAGGCCTAGAAAGGAATTCAGGATGAAATTGAGTTCCTAGCATAAATTCATTGTCTGAATACTCAACAATTTCCACTAAATTGCCGTCAGGAGACATACCAGATGGTTTAAGACCAACAGAAATCAAATCTTCTCTATATAAATTATTGAATTCAAATCTGTGCCTGTGACGCTCCATAATTGTATCTTTAATATTTCCGTATGCTTTGGAAGCAATAGTACCTGCGATAAGGTCACACGGATATCCCCCCAATCTCATTGTCCCGCCTTTATCTTTAATCCCTTTTTGATCTTCCATAATATGTATTACAGGATCAGGAGTATCTTTGACAAATTCTGTAGAATTAGCAGATTTTTTATCCAGTAAACTCCTAGCTGCCTCAATAACCATAACTTGCATACCTAAACAAAGACCCAAGTAAGGTATATCGTTTACTCGGCAGTATTCTACAGCCGATATCATGCCTTCTACCCCTCTATACCCAAATCCACCTGGAACAACAACTCCTGCAGAATCATTTAAATATTTTTCGGGACCATTTTCTTCAATGTCTTCGGAATCAACCCATTTTATTTCAATATTCCTAGAGTATTCTATCCCTGCATGTATAAGAGCTTCTTTAACTGAAATATACGCATCGTGCAAATCTACATACTTGCCAACAACAGATATTTTTAAACAGTCTTTTTCTGCTTTAATCATTGAAACGAGTTTTTTCCAATCATCTGAGGGAGTTGACTCATCATTTTGAGTTTCTAGCGACAAGGTATCCCTAATAAGGTTTCCCATACCCTGTTTCTCTAATATCAGCGGTACCTCATATATTGTTGACACAGTAGGCAACATAAGAACCCCTTCAATTGGCACATCACAATGAATCATTATTTTACGTCTAAGGTCTGCTGGAACCGTGTGGTCACTTCTACATATGATTGCATCTGGCTGTATTCCTATACCTCTCAATTCCCTAACGCTGTGTTGGGTAGGTTTGGTTTTTAATTCACCTGTCGAAGTTATAAAAGGCAAAAAGGTTAGGTGTATATAAAAAACATTGTCCCGGCCAACTTCATTTCTCATCTGCCTAATAGCTTCTAGAAAAGGTAAGCCTTCAATATCTCCTACTGTTCCCCCAACTTCAACTACGATAACATCTGCTTCAGTTTGATCTGCTAAATCTAAAATTTTAGATTTTATAGAATCGGTCACATGAGGAACAACTTGTATGGTTCCACCCAAGAATTCTCCTCGGCGTTCCCTAGCTATAACATCACTATAAACTTGACCAGCTGTAATATTGGATGCTTTACCTAAATTAACATTAACAAATCGTTCATAGTGGCCTAAGTCTAAATCAGTTTCACTCCCATCATTGGTAACAAAAACTTCCCCATGTTGATATGGTGACATAGTTCCCGGATCGACGTTTAAATAAGGGTCAAGTTTCATCAGAGAAACAGAAAGTCCTCGATCTTTCAGTATCCTTCCAATAGAGCCCACACAAACACCTTTACCAACTGAACTAACAACGCCACCGGTGATGAATATAAATTTAGTCATACTACTCCAAAACAATTTATCATGACACAACTTATCATGCAGCCTCAGTATATGAAGAGTCAAAAAGGGTGTCAAACAAACCTATAATCTCTAAAAAGTTTTAAAACGAATTCATTCTACATTATAGGCAGTACTAATTTAATAAAAATAACGATACAATTCATACGAATATACCAATTATGTTAGGAGTTAGCATTGAGATACTATCGAATAGAAAACAAATATGGATTACCAATAATTGGAGTGGAAAAAGAAAAAGGGATTTTAGAAAGTATTACTTCTATCGAAGAAGAATTAGACGATTTAGGAAATTTAATAAAGCTTTCACATATCTCAGGCATAGATTTAGATGATTTAACAAAAAAAATCCTAGACTCTGGCAACCCAGAAATATTATCTTTAAATAAAATTTACGAAGACTCAAAATCTCAAAATGGTGATTACCAAATAGATCGTCCTTTAGATCCTCCAGAAGTTTGGGCCGCAGGAGTGACATACAAGAGTAGTGAATTAGAAAGACGTCGTGAAAGTGACACTCCAGATATATATTCATATATATATAATGCAGAGCGCCCTGAAATATTTTTTAAATCAACAGAAGGCAGATGCATGGGGCCGTTTGAAGATTTAGGAATCCGATCAGATTCTAATTGGGATGTACCTGAACCAGAATTAGCTTTTGTGATTTTCCGAGGCTCAATAGTGGGATACACTATTGGTAACGATATGAGTAGTAGATCTATAGAAGGAGATAATCCTCTATACCTGCCCCAAGCTAAACTATATGACTTAAGCTGTTCGATAGGCCCTTGTTTTGTCAGTACAGACACCATAAAGAATCCTCATGAGTTAGATGTTAAATGCCAGATCATAAGAAATGGAAAAGAGGTTTTTTCAGGCAATACATCAACTAGCGAAATGGCAAGAAGCTGTGAAGAAATAGCAGATTGGCTTCAAAGAAGTAATACTGTACCCGACTTCACAACCGTACTAACAGGCACTTCAATAGTCCCGCCACCTGATTTCACATTATCAGAAGGAGATATAGTTAAAATTGAAATTTCATCTATTGGGATATTAGAAAACACAATTATAACTGTGTAATGTATGAGGCTATGCCTCTACATCAGAATCAAGAGATTCTGTGTATTTTTCCTTAATATTAGTTATTCTGAGTTCAGCATCAGACAATTTAGAACTTGCTAAAGTTGCCATTTCCATTGCTTCTTCATATAACTCAGCAGCCCTATCAAGAGAAATGCCTCCTTCTTCTAACTGAAGGACATATTTCTCAAGACGAGCCATTAATTGTTCAAAGGTAAGGTTATCAGAATCGTCCATTTTATACTCCACTCATACTTAAAAATTTATCAGTCTTCTGCAATAGCATCAATAATCCCGTCTGAAATGGTTATTTTAAGTAAATCTCCGGGAGTAACGTCTGATTTTTTTAAAATTAATTCATTAGTTGGTTGTTTGTGCAGAATTGAATAGCCTCTATCTAATGTTGCTTGCGGTGACATTATTTTCAAATTATCGTAAAGCTTCGCATATCCATCACTTTGGGCATTAAATACATTATCTATCGAATTAGAAGATCTATAAATCAGATCATCCAATTGTAGTTTTGAATAATCAAAATCTGGGATACTCGAATTTAGATTAGAAACAGTCATTTCTAGCATTGTTTTTGTCTGGTCAAGGATATTCCCCAAGCGGTCATCCAAAGTATTTTTCATTAAGCTAATAGATTCCATTACTTTCACCCAATCTGGTACTGCGGCTACCGCTGCTGCTGTTGGTGTTGCCGCTCTATAATCAGCCACATCATCTGCTATGCTCCAATCATTTTCATGGCCTATTCCGGTCACAACAGGAACTGCAGATGCAAAAATTGCTCGTGCAACAAATTCATCATTAAATGGCAATAGATCTTCAGGAGAACCTCCGCCTCTAGCTAAAATTATTAAATCAATATCAATTAAATCATTAAATGAATATAATGCCTCAGATATTAAAGATGCAGCCTTATCGCCTTGAACTAAAGTATGTGAAAGTATTAACTTGCTCATCGGAAACCTATTGGATACAGTACGCTTAATATCTTCCCAAGCAGCAGCATCTTCTGATGTTACAACACCAATGTTAATTGGATATTTAGGTATAGGTCGCTTTCGAGACATGTCAAAGAGACCTTCAGCGTTCAGTTTTTTTCTCAATTCATCAATCTGGGCTTGAATAAGACCAGTTCCTACTGGTTGAATAATCTCAGCCATAATTTGCATCCGTCCTTGTCGTTTATAGACAGATACACGCCCAAATATTCTAACCATTTCTCCTAATTCAAGATGGTGCGACCCTATTCCTCTACTAAAAATCACTCCTTCAATGATTGATTCTTCATCTTTGAGAGCGAAATAAGAATGTCCTGAAGCAGCCTTAGTAACCCTAGAAACTTCTCCCACAACTGACACATCTGATAACGTAGAGTCAATATTGAAAAGATTTTCAATATGCTCAAGAAGTTGTGAAACCGTTAAATCAATCATACTTAAGCCCTAGATAAATATTCTCCTGACCTAGTGTCAACTTTTACAATGTCTCCTTCATTGACAAATAGAGGTACTGATATTTGTAAACCAGTTTCAAGTGTAGCAAGCTTTGATGCTCCTTGAGCAGTATCACCTTTAACACCTGGTGGAGAATCTGTAACTTTTAAATCGACATTCAAAGGTAATTCTAGTGAGATAGGATTATCTTCAAAGAAGATAAGATCTAACTCAATTTGATCTTTTAAAAATTTTAGAGATTCCTTAATTTGATCCTCATTCATAGGAAATTGTTCAAATGATTCAGTATCCATAAAATAAAAAAGATCTCCATCCTTATATATATATTGAGCTTTTCTACGATCAACGTGAGCTAGTGAAAATTTCACATCTCCTTGGAAGGTTCTATCTAATATTTTCCCTGTTCGCAAACTACGGAATCGAATTTTCATAACGGGAGCTCTTCCTTGCATTTTGCTATGTTCATATTCGACAACCGAATAAGGTTCTCCATCTAGTTCTATAGATGTACCTCTTTTTAATTCTCCATAATTAAGTGTCATGTATATATCCTTATTTTTAGTTATATAAAATTATTTAGGAGCCCTAGACAATCTCTTAGGTCCATTTTCTTCCATAATAAAAATATCTTCAATTCTAACCCCTCCCCAATCCGGAATATAAATTCCAGGTTCAAGAGTAAACACTGAGCCCACATCTAATATATCTTGTGAAGAAGAGACAATCATAGGTTTTTCATGAATATCTAGTCCAATTCCATGCCCTAAACCATGTATAAAATAATCTCCATAACCTTTTGAAATTATAAATTCTCTAGCTGTCTTATCTAAATTTTGTCCGGTAATTCCAGGAATAGCCGCACAACAAGTAATCATCTGAGCTTCTAAAACAATAGAATATATTTCTGAAAATTTTTGTTCCATTTCTCCAACAAAAATAGTTCTTGAAATATCACTTCTATAACCTTTATACAGAACTCCCATATCAACTAATACAGAATCTCCTGTTTTAACTTTTTCATCAGTAGGTACATGATGAGGGGATGCGCTGTTTAAACCGGTAGCAACAATTGAGGGGAAAGCCGTACCATCTGCACTTGAATTCACAATAAGAGAATCGATCATATGTGAAATTTCTACTTCTGAAATACCAGGCTTAATATTACTTAATACTTCTTGAATGATGCTATCTGCAAGTTTTACAGAATCGTTAAGAAGAGTGAGTTCTTCTAGATCTTTAATAGATCTCATTGATTCTACTAAAGAAGTTATTGGTTCTAAAGAAACAATATCTCCAATCTCATTTTTTAATTTAGTATATTCATCAAATGAAATATGGGCAGATTCAAACCCAAGGGTAAAATCATTGTCACTTTGGCTGATATCATTAACCTTAGATAATGTTTCCGATAAACAAGAATAATTTCTAGTAATCGGAAGAACAATCCAGTCGTCCATTTGAATTCGAGCAGTAGAAATATATCTCGAATCTGTGAACAAGTATGATTCATATTGAGTTACAAATATATATCCATTACTTCCAGAAAACCCAGATATATACTGACAATTTTTATTGGATGTTATCAAAAATCCTTTTATAGAAAAATTAACCATTTCTCTTCTAAGATTATTTAGCCTATTTTTTGTGTTCATTGAAAATTAATTTTTATCTAAATATTGAGATAAAAATTCTAGTGAATAACCATACCCTTTAGTTCCCATACCTATAATTTGCCCTAGTGCAATCGGAGCAATTACAGAATCTCTTCTATATTCTTCCCTAGAATGAATATTTGAAATATGAACTTCAACAATTGGAATTGATGCGTCTAGTAAAGCGTCTTTAAGGGAAAAAGCATAATGTGTCAAAGCGCCAGCATTGATAATTATACCTTGGCTAGAATCAGCATTTTGTTGAATAAACGAAACTATTTCGGACTCATCATTAGATTGGAATGAGATGAGTTCAATGTCTTTTGAAACGGCTATATTTTTTAAGTTTTTTACAACACTGTCAAGTGTGTCAGAACCATAGATAGCCTGTTCTCTTCGGCCTAGCATATTTAAATTTGGACCGTTAATTAATAATATCCGCATGATTTAATTCCAAAATATTGCTTTTATAGGATGCTTTTATTTTTCTTCTTCGTCAATACCTGCAGCCGGATGGGCAGCCATATACGTTTTTACAGCTTGAGCCCCTGTAACATGCGTATAAATTTGTGTAGTAGCTGGACTAGAATGACCTAACAATTCCTGAACCACCCTGATATCAGCTCCTCCATCCATCATATGCGTTGCAAAAGAATGTCTCAAAGTATGAGGATGTACCCAACTGCTTAAACCGGCATATTTAGCATAATTTTTAATTCTATGTTGAATTGACCTAACACTGAGCCTGGTTCCTCTTGTAGAAAGAAACAGAGCATTCTGAGATGAATCAAAATCTTTAAGCATTTTGGGTCGATATATCGACATATAATCTAGAAGACAATTTTTCGCAATTTCTCCAAATAAAACAATTCTTTCTTTATTCCCTTTGCCTATAACTCTGGTTTTCAGGTCTTCAAAATCTATATCATCTACATTTAATGCAGCCAATTCACTGACCCTCAAACCAGATCCATATATAAGTTCTAGAATAGCTATATCACGTGCTGTGAATATATTATTATTTTTCAAATCTGTATTATAAGAAATCACGGCAGAAACAAGTCTGTCAATCTCATTCTCGGACAGAACTTTGGGTAACAACTTAGGTTTTTTCATCGGTACTCTTAAGGGAACAGGATCAATCTTTATATAATCTTTGGAGTGCAGCCATCGAAAAAAATTTCTTAATACAGACAATTTCCTAACAATACTGGAACGCGAATAATCAGAATTATCAAGCCAAGAAAGATATCTCCTTACTGACATCCTATTAAAATCAGAAAATTCATCTATAGAATCCTGAATTAAAAACTTAAATAAAGTATTGAGATCCTGTGAATAACCCCGAATAGTCACCTCAGAAAGACCCCTAACATGAGTCATTTCATTTAAGTATTCCGATGAAATAGAGGTAAAATAATATTTATCCATTAAGTAAGAATATTAATGTTAAGTATTAATTTCTAGTATTGAGTAGGTCTTATTAGAAGTAAGTATTAAATTATCTTATGTATCAAAGTTTAATTGGATTAACTAACTGATCTTGAGACACACCCAAGTCTTTCAAGGAAGACCTAAACCCACACTCTTTTGAATCATAGCACCTTGCGTTAGTATCTCCTACGGGCAATAAAGGACCTGATTCACAATCAGGACAAAGTTTGTTAGAGATTGGAATAGTATTTATAGCAAAGTCACATTCAGGGAAATTGACACATCCGTAAAATCTTCTAGCTGGTCTAGTTTTAGTTGCTTTCCTTAATTTTTCCTGTAACTCTCCTTTACATAATGGACAAACAACTCCTTGCACTCCCAAAGTAGACAAAGTCAAGTTTTCTGAATGTTTACAATCAGGAAATCCCGAGCACGATACAAACCTACCGTTTCTACCCATTCTTATTACCATGGGCTTATCTTCGCATGTCGTGCAAATTCTACCCGTGTCCTCTACTAATAACTTATTCTTAACTCTCTCAGATTCTTTAATTACATTTTCTATTTTTTTGTCAAATGGGCCATAAAATTCTAAAAGCATAGGGTTCCACTTAACTCTCCCCTCAGCGATATCATCTAACTTTTTTTCCATACCTGCCGTAAATCCCGGATCTAACACATCATCAAAATGTTCTGCCAAAAATAAAGTAGTTGCTTTACCTAACTTAGTTGGGTGCAGTTTTCCCCTAACTGCCCAAACGTAATCTCTAGCTTGAATAGTACTTAAAATAGAGGCATATGTGCTTGGGCGTCCAATTCCTTCTTTTTCCAAATGATTTATTAAAGAAGCTTCTGTAAATCTTGGAGGAGGTTGTGTAAATTTTTGTTCATCTTGAAGATTTTTACAGGATATATTTTGTCCAGACGACAGTACAGGAAGATCTTTTTCTTTTTCTTCATCTGAATTTTCTTCATCTGAATTATTATTTGAATACACAATTCTGAAACCATCAAATTTCAGAACGTTTCCAGTAGCTCTAAACCCATAAATATTATTAGAATCGCTTGAAGTAGTATCTATATCAATTATAGTTCTGTCGTAGATCGAATCAACCATCTGGCTCGAAAGCATACGTTTCCAAATAAGTGTATACAATCTTAATTCATCATTATCCAAAAAATCCCTCAAGGAATCTGGGGTTCTGAGAATAGAAGTTGGACGTATAGCCTCGTGAGCTTCTTGAGCCCCCTGAACCTTTTTCGAATATATTCTTGGTTTTTCTGGTAAGTAGTTAGACCCATATTTATCTTTTATAAAAGAGGCGATTTCAGTAAGCGCAGCAGAAGAAACTTCCGTAGAATCTGTCCTCATATACGTAATAAGACCTACTACATCATCTGTCCCGCCAATAGCTTTTCCCTCATATAAACCCTGAGCGATATTCATAGTCCTTGTAGCAGACAATCTTAGTCTTCTAGATGCTTCCTGTTGTAGGGTGCTTGTTATAAATGGAGCCGATGGTCTCCTTTTAGTTTCTTTAGTTTCAAAATTTGAAACCTGAAATTCTGAATTTAATAATTCTTTCAATATACTCTTAGATTCTTTTTCATTTTTAATTAGAGGTTTTTTATCATCTCCGTTAATACTAACTAGAGATGCTTTAAATGAAGAGGAATTTTCGGTCTCCAAAATAGCATCTAAGGTCCAATATTCATCTTTCTCAAAAGAGTTTATTTCATCTTCTTTATCAACAATTATTCTCACTGCAACAGACTGAACTCTTCCTGCAGACAGGTCTCGCTTAACTTTTCTCCACAATACAGGGCTTAATTTAAATCCTACTACCCTATCAAGAACTCGACGTGCCTGATATGCATCTACTAAATCAAGGTCTAATGATCTAGGGTTAGCAAATGCCTCTTCAATTGCAGTCTTTGTAATTTCATGGAATACAACTCTTTTAACTTTATTCGGATCAATGGATGCCGCCTCCAATAAGTGCCAAGAAATTGCTTCGCCTTCTCTGTCAGGGTCTGTAGCTAAGTAAACATTCTCAGCATTTTTAGCAGCTTTCTTTAATGCAGTAACTACCTTATTTTTACCTCTTGTAATCTCATAATTAGGAATAAACTCTGTCCCTGCCTCATTTAAATCCACTCCATTTACCACTTTCCCCGCAGCTTTAGCTAAATCTCTAACATGTCCTACAGAAGCTTGAACATCATAATCTTTACCAAGAAATCTTCCTATAGTCCTAGCTTTTGCCGGAGATTCTACTATTACAAGATTTTCAGTCATATATATTTTGATCCTTTTTATAAATTCTTATATTTGTAGTGGCGGAGAGAGTGGGATTCGAACCCACGGTTCCCCTTGTNAGGGAACACGCGATTTCCAGTCGCGCCTATTCGGCCACTCTAGCATCTCTCCATTATCTGCGGAGAGAGTGGGATTCGAACCCACGATGAAAATAAATTCTCATACTGATTTTCGAGACCAGCGCCTTAATCCACTCGGCCATCTCTCCATTAGCAATTGGGATAAAAGTATACCAGTCTTAAATTCTAAATTGTATTNAAAATAAAAANCGTACTNTGAGAAATTATTGACGAGACTTAGGGGTAAATATAGAGTCNTTTTTAAAAACAGGGGGNCGACGANGTCTAANNGATTTCATNAANTTAGAACCTATAACACCTATACTTGCAACAGCCAGAATACCTAAAGGTAAGCCTTTTAAAAATGATCTTCGTGATAAATTTTTACTAGAATTATTTTTATTATCCAAGTTTTCCTCCNTCTCNCAATTTACAATATCTAAAATAACATATTTTTAATATTTAAAAAATCATAATTTATNAGAAGTTAGAAATTTAGCNCCCNGAAGNAGATGTNAAATTCAATTTTCCATCTTTTACACCTACNGAAACAATAGANTCNTTATCAAAATCTCCTCTNAGAATAGCTGTTGATAAAGGATTCTCAATAGTTCTTTGTATAGTTCTTCTTAATGGNCTAGCCCCATAAACACTATCAAANCCTTCATCTGCTAACCATTGTTTNGCAGACTTAGTAAATTNNATACTAATANTATTNTTTAGCATTCTTTCTTGAACTTTCAATAACATAATATCAACTATTTCTATCATCTGATCCTTTTTAATTTGATCAAAAATAACTACTTCATCTAATCGATTAAGTAATTCTGGTTTGAAAGATTTCTTAAGTGCATCCTCTATTGAAGCTCTAAGATTATCTACATTACTTTTTTCAGTAACTTCACGTAAAAANCCTAATGTTTCAGGTTCAAANTGACTAGTTCCTAAATTACTAGTCATAATTATAATAGTATTCCTAAAGTCTACAGTNCTTCCTTGACCATCTGTCAGGCGNCCATCTTCTAAAAGTTGCANCAAAATGTTAAAAACGTCAGGATGAGCTTTTTCAATCTCGTCAAATAAAACAACCTTAAAAGGCCTTCGTCTAACCGATTCTGTAAGTTGCCCTCCATCTTGNAATCCAACATACCCAGGAGGGGCNCCAATTAGTCTTGAAACAGAATGCGGTTCCATNTACTCAGACATATCGATACGAACAATATTTTCTTCATCATCAAANAGAAACCAAGCTAAAGATTTAGCAAGTTCAGTTTTCCCTACACCAGTTGGNCCTAAAAACATAAAGTTTCCAATGGGTCTATTCGGGTCTCCCAACCCNGACCTAGACCTTCTAACAGCGTCAGCCACAGCTTTAACAGCATCATCTTGNCCTATGATCCTAGTATGAATACTTTCNTCCATATTCACAAGGCGATCAGTCTCTTTTTCAAGCAATCTGCTAACAGGAATACCNGTCCATTCTTTTATTAGAGATGCTATATGTTCAGAATCTACTAATAATTCTGAATCTTCATTTTTAATAAAAGAATCNTTTTCTATNTTNAGATCTTCATTGTATTGCAATTTTTCCGCTTTAAGTTCAGCTGATTTTTCAAAATCACCTCTTTCGNCAGCAGCAACCTCTTCAATNTCCAATTGCCTAATAATGGTTTCNTTTTCTCGTAATGTNATAGGNGGCAANTGATTATCAATCCTCATNTTACTGGCAGCTTCATCAATGAGGTCAACTGCTTTATCTGGCAAAAGCCTNCCNGAGACATACCTTTGNCTCAATGATGCTGATGCCTCTATCGCANCATCACTAATCTTTAATTTATGATGAGCTTCATATTTTGGGCGTAAAGCTTTCAACATTTTAATNCTAGTGTCTATATCAGGTTCCTCAACCAACACAGGTTGAAATCGTCTTTCTAACGCTGCATCAGATTCGATATATTTCCTATATTCATCCTCAGTTGTTGCNCCTAAGCATTGAAGATCTCCTCGTGCNAATGCNGGTTTCATCATATTGCTTGCATCAATACTTCCTTCAGACGCTCCTGCACCAACAACAGTATGNATTTCNTCTATAAATAANATTATTTGACCTTCAGACTGTTTNACTTCATCCATAACAGANTTAAGNCGTTCCTCAAANTCTCCTCTAAATTTAGANCCTGCAAGAAGAGATCCCATGTCAAGAGCTAAAACTTTTTTGTTNAGCANTTCNATAGGAACATCTTTAGAAACAATTCGTTGAGCTAGACCTTCTGCCATTGCAGTCTTACCTACTCCTGCNCCTCCAATCAAAACAGGATTGTTCTTAGTACGNCTGATCAATGTTTGCATTACNCTAGCTACCTCAGAGTCNCTACCTACAATCGGATCCAGTTTGCCCGAAGATGCCAACATGGTTAAATCTGTAGCGTAACGTTCTAATGACCTATACCTGCTTTCAGCTCTAGGATCTGTTATCCTATGGGCTCCCCGAATTTTTTGTAAAGCTTGATATAGGGATTCTGTTGTAATATCAAATTCAGATAAGACTTCAGCGACTTCCCCATGTTCTTCTTGAGTTAAGGCAACTAACAAATGCTCCGCACCTATAAAATCATCATTTAATCTATTTGCTTCAGAGTCAGCTCTAACAAGTAGATCATCCAATCTTGGAGTCTGATAAATTTGATTTGAAAAACCTCCTGTTTTTTGAGATTTTTCAAGCTCTNCATGAAGTCGNGCATGCAGTAAATTAATNTTCACCTCCAACTCGTTTAGTATCTCAGCAGGAACACCTTTTTCCTGTTCAATCAAAGCCATAAGAATATGTTCGCAATCCCATTGATTATGCCTNTATCTATTNAANATGAGTTGNGAATTATTTAAAGCTTCTTGAGCTTGTTCNGTGAATTTNTCAGGACCNAAAACCATAATAAATCTCCTGATTATTATAAGTTATAAATAAATNTTCTTTATATAAGNCTATCAATAACCTTGATANGAGTCAACTCAAGTTGATGATTTTGATACCTACATGTACATTTATTAATATGCTAATCGATATACATACTCATACTTATCCAGTATCTGACGACAGTCTTNTAAGTCCTGAAGAATTAATTATGCAAGCAAAAAAAGTTGGNCTTGANGGAGTTTGCATAACAGACCATGACGGATTTTGGGACCCAAAAGACATAANAGCATTAAGCAAAAAAACAGATTTCCTTGTTATNCCTGGATGCGAAGTCACAACAGAAGAAGGCCATTTACTGGTTTACGGACTAAGGGAATATATATTTGGAATGCATAAATCNGCTTTCGTGAAAGATTTAGTGNCCGAACAAGGTGGTGCTATTGTTGTAGCTCATCCATATCGAAGAGTTTATNCAGAGCCAACACCAGANAACTACCTANCTTATGCGAAAATGATTGAAAANGGNCTTAGAAANAAAGCGTTAAAACTATCTAATGCCATTGAAATTAATAATGGNAGAGGCACTTTAAATGAAAANAGGTTCTCTGCAGACTTAGCAGAGAGANTAAAANTGCCCGGAACAGGAGCTAGTGACGCTCACAAAATATCNGACATAGGAACTTATGCAACAAATTTTTATGACACTATCACAAATGAAGCAGACCTAATAAACGCTTTAAAAACAGGACGATTTTACTCTACAAAAGTCAAGAAGACATCTCTGCAATAAGCAAGTCCAAAGNACTGGAGTCTGACATAAGCCCAGACCTCACTCTAATATCNGATTTTAGTATTAAGCCATAAATTTTTAATAGCCTAGAAAANTCAAATCNNTTCTCCATCTCTAAGGTTTTTTGCAAAGGATATCCCGATATAGNTAATCTCTGAGAAAATTCACTTACTTTGACATGNCTNTTCCTTAAATCAGAGGCAANCAATAGTAATCTCAATTGACGNTGTATCATTCTGACAATCATATTAGGAGAGGAGCCGTAATCTAATAATATTTGACTGATTTTTAACGCTTCNTCATTTTTACCTTCAATAGCAAAATCTACCAACTTAAAAATACTTTGATCTTTAACGTACGCAACCATGATTTGGATATCATCAACTGTAATCACACCTTGTTCAGAGTATAAAGACAATTTTTTTAATTCCGAGTCAATAGTTCTTAAATCTGATCCTATAAAGTCAACCATTAGATTAACAGCCCCTGACTCAATGGTCATACCCATGCCTGCTACTCTATCTTTTATCCATTCTTTTAATTCGTATGGGCGTAAGAGTGGAAAATTTCGACTATCATGTGATTCAGATATCTTTTTAAATAAATAATTATTTTTATCCAAGTCAGCTTCCCTAAACAACAAATCTGTAGTTGGNGGTACCTCGTCTAACTTTTCTAACAAATCAACCCATTCAGAAGCGTNTAAGNTTTTTTTAGAATTTAATTTGGTTATAAAATTAGAAATTATTACAACCCTTTTATTAGACATAAAAGGGACGGTGAATACCGATGATAAAAAATCTGATTTTGTCATCGAATCTCCATTTAAGTGAACTGAATTAACATCTCTGACTTCTTCAGGAGCNACTGATAATCGAATTTTATTTATCTCCACATCTATGCCAAAATCATTTTTACCATAAAAGACACTTATCACTAAAATCTCCTTAATTATGTAAACTTATATAATACAACTACAAACATTAATTTACTTATCAGAGAGGGTAAATCTTGATAGGAAGAATATTAGCATTAATCATCAAATTGATGGTGGACAAGCGAGTGCCCTGGAGATTAAAAATAATACCTATAGCTGGTATTGTTTATGTATTATCTCCATGGGATTTTTTACCTGACCTAATTCCACTCTTAGGATGGATAGACGATATATTTATATTGATTGGTAGTCTACTATTATTCTTAGGATTAAGTCCTGCCGCAATACTAAGGAACATCTCTGGACAAAAAGATAATCAGGACGATGCAGGTTACGATAAAGATAACACAATCGACGGAGATTTCAGAATTGTAGACGACGAATCTGAAAAACAAGAAGAATAGAATTATCTATTTGTTGCAACGCTATAGCTAATCTATAGCGTTGCAACAAAACAAAATGGTACAATTCCCTCTCGACTTATAAAAATTTAAATTAAGAGAGCTGATATGAAAGTAGTTTTTTTAGAAGATGTAGATGGGGTTGCTAAAGGTGGAGAAATAAAAGAAGTGAAAAATGGATTTGCCAGAAATTACCTCATACCTAAAAATCTAGCCGCTCCTGCAACACATAATCAACTTCAAAGAATTTCAAAACTATCCAAGCAAGCCGATGAAGATCGTGTCAAAAAAATAAAACTCTTATCCGATTTGTCAGAAAGTCTCAATGGCATTGAAATTAAGATAGAAATGCGTGCGGCTAGCAATGATCGTCTCTACGGATCTGTAACTGGAACAATGATTGCGGATGCAATAAATGAACAGATAGAAGGTTCTATTGAAAGACAATTAGTTCAACTTGACAATCCAATACGAGAAGTGGGGTCATATCCAATTACGGTGAGGTTACATGANGATATATCAGCAACAGTAACCGTAATTATCAGTGCTACAGGAAGTGATATATTAGACTTAGACGAAGAATCTGACGTAGAAAGCGCTTCTAGTAGCGAGGATATTGACACCGACATTAATATTAATGAAGAATCTACATCAGATGAAGATATAGTTTCTGACAAAGTCGATAATATCTCTGAAACTGAATAATTTACAGTTTCTAAATTCTAAATTAATATCAGTCTAACAACTGACCTGAAATTGTTTTACTGCTAGGAGGATTCAGTGTACTCTGAAAGGGTTACCCCACATGATAGCGATGCAGAAAATTCTGTAATAGGATCGCTATTATTAGACGGTGATTCCCTAACAAGAATTTCAGGATTTCTTAAACCTGAAGATTTCTACTCAGAGAAAAATAAATTTTGTTATCAAGCATGCCTCAATTTAGCTTCAAGAAATGAACCTATTAATCAGATTACTGTTTCTCATGAATTGGCAATACACGAACAGCTATCGGCTATTGGTGGGAATGAATACTTGAGTGACTTGGTCAATTTGATACCTAGCCCAACACATATATATCATTTTGGTCAATTAGTACGGAAAACTTCCATAATGCGGCAACTTATTGGAGCTTCTAACGAAATTGCTCAAATAGGGTATGACAATGAACCTGATACAGAAATTGCTCTTACAAGGGCAGAAGACTTATTGTTTTCAATAAGGTCAGACCGAGAAGTAAGAGATTTCACTCATATAAGAGAAGTATACGACCTCTACATGGAGGAATCTAATCAGGGCCCAGACATGGCTAGGCTAGCTCCAGTCCCATCTGGTTTTACCGTATTTGATACTTTATTAGGAGGAGGGTTACAAAGATCAGATTTGATAATTGTAGCTGCCAGACCTAGTTTAGGAAAATCAACTTTGGTGTTCAACATGGCTCAGCATGCAGCAAAATCAGGTCATAATGTTGGAATTTTTAGTCTAGAAATGAGTTCTGAGCAAATTGGAATGAGACTATTATCCAGTGTAGCAGAAATACCAAGCACTCGACTGAGACTAGGGCTAACAACTCCAGCAGAAGAAGGCCGACTCATAGATGCTATAGGAAATGTTTCAGACCATCCGATATATATTGACGATACACCGATACAAACAATCGTAGAAATGCGTAGTAAAGCTCGTAGGCTACAAGCCGAACGTGGGTTAGATTTAATAATCGTTGACTACCTCCAACTCATAGGCGGAATCGGAGACAGGAGAAATGCAAATAGAGTACAAGAAATGGGTGAAATATCACGAGCCCTAAAAGGTATAGCAAGAGATTTAAATGTCCCAGTACTAGCTTGTTCACAATTAAGCAGAGCTATAGAACAACGTCCTGACCATAGACCTCTATTGTCTGATTTACGTGAAAGCGGAAGTATAGAGCAAGATGCCGATATCGTAGCATTCATTCACAGAGAAGATAGATATATTACAGAGGAACAATGGAATCAAAAAAATCCAACAAGAGATTATCCAGAAAATGTTGCTGAAATCATAATAGCAAAGCACAGAAATGGGCAAGTAGGTAGTGTAAAACTATTTTTTAAAGAAAATTTCGTTAAGTTTGAAAATCTCAGTCAAGCTCAAATTACGACCCAATAGTTTGATGAATTTCAAAGGATTCAAAAAGAACGTAAAATATATACCCATTCCTGCACCTATATTTGATACTTTACTCGAGTCAATGTCTAACATATCTGAATTAAAATTAATGCTTAGAATAATGTGGCTTTTGCAAATATATAATCGGAAACCTCAATTCATAACCGAAAATGAGATTATTACCGACAAATTAACTTCTAAACTAATAGGAGCCTCTGATAAGGTAATTGAATCAATATGCGCTCTAGAAAATTATGGAATAATAAAATCTTCAAAACAGAAATCTGACGATAGCAAGATAATATTCTTAAACTCTGAAACAATAAAAGATAGAATAGAAAAAGCCGATCTACTTATTGAAACTAACCAAACAGACCCTTGGGAAAAAGATAATGAAATCCCAAATATATACTCAATTTACGAACAAAATATCGGTATGATAACACCACATATAGCAGAACTAATAAAAGAATCAGAAAATTTATACCCTGTAGAATGGGTTGAAGATGCAATAAAACATGCTTCTAAACAAAATAAAAGAAGTTGGGCATATATTGAAAGTATATTAAACCGATGGAAAATAGAAGGTAGGGACAATGGAGAATATTCGAGACATAATCGACAAACTAGATACCGTTGAAAAAACAACACTATCAAACGCATCAATTCCTCCAAATTCAAATTCTGAATCTGGATCCATAAAATGTAAAATCTGTGGTGATCTAGGATGGATAACTCCAGACGTATCAATAGACCATCCTGATTTCGGATCACATTACCCTTGTGTTTGTCGTACCCAAAATTCTGCCTCAACTAATGAAAAAAGATTAAAAGAATACAGCAATCTATCAGATTTATCAGATTACACTTTTGACACTCTTGACCCTAAAGGAAAACATCCTAAAATTAACTCTGAAGTATTTAAAAATGCATTTAAAGAATCTTTTGAATATTCAATCCATCCATCAAATTGGCTCTTAATCAGTGGTCCACATGCTAGTGGTAAAACTCACCTTGCAGCTGCAATTGCAAACCAATGTATGAAATCTGGAGTACCTGTATTTTTTATACATAGCACAGACTTAGTAGAAGAATTAAGGCGAGCAAATTTTAATGAATNCAATCCCTCTGAAACATTCGATATGACAAGCCATGTAAAGTTAGCCCCTGTCTTAGTATTAGATGACTTTTCGTCATCAATTCAATCAAATTGGTCTATGGACAAACTGTTAGCAATATTAAATCATCGAGCAAATTTAAAATTACCAACTGTAATAACAACAGCAGAAAAAATCGAATCCCTACACCCTTTCATAAAAAGTAGAGTAAGCGATAACAATTTAGGAAAAATAATATACACAAATTCCAATTCTAGTGAAGGTTCAAATCTAACAATTGGCGAATTGCCGCCTGATATAAAACGAATGACATTTAACTCATTCAATACAAAGGGATTACCAAATTCAACCAATGCCAATAAATCAAGTTTAGAAACAGCATTAAAAACAGCAAAGATATACGCTGAACATCCAGAGGGCTGGCTAACATTCTATAGCCCTAACACAGGCTGCGGAAAGACACACCTTGCTGCAGCTATATCAAATCAAATGTTAGATAATGGGCAAGAAGTGTTTTTTGCTGTGGTACCAGAATTAATGAGTTATTTAGGAGCATCAATTTCACCTAACAGTTCACTAGACACTGAGTCCATATTTTTACAATTAAAACAATCCCCTTTTATGGTGTTAGACGAATTAGGTGAAGAACGGCAAACAGCATGGTCACAAGACAAACTAGCACANCTAATTGTACATAGACAAAATCATCATCTCCCAACAATNATTACAACAAGAATGGATATCATGGATATGGCAAAGAAAGGCTCATCAATAGCATCAAGATTACTAGATCCAAATATGGGACAAATAATCNAGATTGACTCTTCNGACTACAGACCTGGCCGATGAAAAACACACTATGCACCTTCTGTAAGATAGTCGCAGAAGAGGAACCAGCAATATACATTCATAAAGAAAATGATTTTATAGTATTTGAGAATAATCTATATTGGTTTCCCACACAATTATTGCTGGTTCCAACTACACATATGACTCAAAAAGAATTATGGAACAATAAGAATCTGATAGCTAAAATATCTCAATATGCAAATAAAACAGGTGAAGAAAAGTGCCCAGGTGGATATCGAATATTATCTAATTTTGGATATGACGGAATGCAAACTCAACCCCATGCTCATGTCCATCTCATTGGGGGTGTTAATTTAGGTTTATATATGAACGGAAGTCCACCTAAAAAACAACAACCCTATAATAACTCTATCCTATAATAACTTCGCAATTACGATTTAAGTTGATCTGATGCCCATTCTAAAATTTCTTTTGTTTTATCCCANCCTACACAAGCATCTGTTATGGAAACTCCAAATTCTAATTTAGAGATATCGCTAGTAAGAGATTGATTTCCAGGATTAATATGAGACTCAAGCATGACCCCCGCAATTCCTTCATTCCCATTAATTATTTGAGTAATAACATCTTCAAAAACTATTGGCTGTCTATTGTGATCTTTATTTGAATTTGCATGACTGCAATCAATCACTAGTCTTTTGTTAAGATTAGCTTTCCCAAGTAACTCTAATGCTTCATTAACAGAAGAAGAGTCATAATTAGGTCCATTTTTTCCTCCCCTTAAAACCATATGCCCATCAGGATTTCCATCCGTTCTTAAAACACAAACATGTCCATCTGGACCTGTTCCAACATATGAATGTTCTTGTTTCGAAGCCCCTATTGCATCCACAGCTGTCTGAAAAGTACCATCAGTTCCATTTTTAAATCCAACTGGAATACCAATAGCACTAGCCATTTGCCTATGCGTCTGACTTTCTGTTGTTCTCGCCCCGATAGCGACCCACGAAACTAGATCTTCAATATAATGAGGTACCACAGGATCCAAGAATTCACTCGCAACTGGAATACCAAGTTCATTAATTTTGAGTAAAAGTTCTCTACTTCTTTCCAATCCAGATGGGATATCAAATGTTTCATCTAGATCAGGATCATTAATAAAGCCTTTCCATCCAACGGTCGTGCGGGGTTTCTCAAAATATGCTCTCATAACCAAAAAAATCTTCTCACTAATAGTATCTTTAATGCCTTTGAGCATTTCAGCATACTGTAAAGCAGCCTTATCATCATGAATTGAGCAAGGACCAACAATAATCATCAATCTATCATCTTGTCCCTCTAATATTTCATGTATTATCCGCCTAGCATTTTCGACAGTTTTCTCTGCGTTAGCGGACCTAGGAATTCTACCAACTAACTCTAGAGGGCTAAAAAGCCTCTGAGCAGAGAATCCTAATCCATCGACATGGCTCTTATTCGAGATATCCATCAATCAACTCCTTTCACTTCGACACATCTTATATTTTCAATAATCCAAAAAAAAAGGTCTCGAGCAACAAGTGCCGAGACCTTTTCTTAACTTCCAAACATCTATAGAAGTAAGTAACGCTTCGGCAACGTAAAATTGCTACCAAAGTAATAATATGTAAAATAGTTATAACACACAGCTAACAAATGGTACGGTTTTTAAAAATAAGTGTCAACAGTTTGTGTAAAATAGCTAAAAAGCAAATATTTAAATAAATTACTAAGAATAAAGTACTGACATATAGGATGTCGCCTGTTACATTTTTTATCATGAAAGAATCTAATATAGAAAATTGTTGTACCGCCTCAAGAGAATCATCGGAATCTCAAATATTAAATGCCGCCGACAATAATTCATTTGACACTAAAAATGTAGATATCAAAAAAATGGCTTTTATCCCTGGTGGGCATTTCTTAATGGGAACTGATTACGAATTCGCTTTCAAACAAGATGGCGAAGGACCTATTAGAAGAATAACTATAGACCCATTCTATATGGATAAAACGGCTGTAACAAATTCTCAATTTGCAAAATTTATAAATGAGACAAAATACCGCACTGAGGCAGAAAAATTTGGATGGTCTTTTGTATTTCATCTTTTAATACCAAACAACATTTTAGATATATCACCTGAACACCCTCAAAACACTCCTTGGTGGAGAAAGGTCGATGGAGCTTCTTGGCGGCATCCAGAGGGGCCCAACACACATATCAAATCTCGTATGAATCATCCGGTGACGCATGTATCATGGAATGATGCTATCGAATACTGTAGGTGGTCAGGCAAAAGGTTGCCAACTGAAGCAGAATGGGAATTTGCTGCACGTGGAGGATTAGAACAAAAAATATTCCCTTGGGGTGATGATTTAATAACAGAAAACCAAGAGCATCAATGTAATATATGGCAAGGAGAATTCCCAGATCAAAATACAAAAGAAGATGGTTTCTTGGGGACTGCTCCAGCAAAATATTACACAGAAAACGGTTACGGACTATATAATATGTCTGGAAATATTTGGGAGTGGCAATCTGACTGGTTTAGCACATCATTTCATATTAATTCATCATCTAATAATCCAAGAGGACCAGAAACAGGAAATTCTAAGACTATAAAAGGTGGATCATATCTATGCCATGATTCTTACTGCAACAGGTATAGGGTAGCTGCAAGAACATCCAATACTCCTGACAGTTCAACAGGAAACTTAGGATTTAGGTGCGTTGTAAGTGCATAAAAATAAAATTATTTAAAGGTAGATTTATTATTAAGTGATACTATGATGACTAGCTCAGAAATACGAGAATCTTTTCTTTCATTTTTTGAAAGTAAGGGCCATCTAAGAATGCAAAGCTCTTCGCTGATACCTGTTGGCGACCCAACCCTCCTTTTAACAATAGCAGGAATGAATCAATTTAAACCCTTTTTTTCCGGTCAACAAACCCCTCCTAACAAACGGTTAACTTCAGCACAAAAATGTTTTAGAACTCCTGACATAGATGTTGTAGGAGACGCAACACACAACACTTTATTTGAAATGCTAGGAAATTTTAGTATAGGGGATTATTTCAAAAAAGATGCAATTGGATTCGCTTTAGAATTCTTAACACAATCCCTAAAAATACCTGTTGAGAAATTTGATATCACAATTCACGACACTGACGATGAAGCATTTGAATTATGGAAAAATGTAGGTATCCCAGAAGAAAAAATACATAGATTCGGAGACAGTGATAATTGGTGGGGTCCACCGATTCATGGAGAAGAAGGGCCTTGCGGCCCCTGTAGCGAGCTCCATTATGACTTTGGAGAATCAAGAGGATGTTTAAAATCCTCTTGTGGACCCAATTGTGAAAACATCATGACTTCAGGAGAAACTTGCACTAGATATGTCGAACTTTGGAATCTTGTATTTATGCAATATTATCATTCTCCGGACGGGTCAAGAGTGCCTCTGCCTGCTCCTAGTATCGATACTGGTATGGGTCTAGAAAGAGCCACCATAGTAATGCAAGATTCTCCAACAATGTATGAAACTGACATTTTTCAACCATTGATAAAAGAGGTTCTACAAAAAACGCACTTTAAATATGGCGATAATCTTGAAATAGACTATGCAATACGAGCTGTAGCAGAGCATTCAAGAAGTGCAACATTCCTTACAGCTGATGGGGTTGTTCCTAGTAATGAAGGTAGAGGATACGTACTCCGAAGAGTTATACGTCGAGCAATAAGGCTAGCAATGAAATTAGGAATTAAAGAATCTTTTATGCAAAATACGGCTAACGTAGTCATATCTCAAATGAAAGATGCCTATCCAGAACTAATCAATAACAAAGATTTCATACTGTCCGTTCTTGAATTGGAAGAGGAGAGATTTAAACAAACATACGAAAACGGTTATATGGTTTTAGAACAATCATTAACTACAAATAAAACACTGTCCGGTCAGATTTTATTTCAACTTTGGGATACCTATGGATTTCCCGTAGAAGTAACTGAAGAAATAGCATCAGAAAAAAACATATCAATTGATATTGATGGATTCAAAGANGAAATGGAAAAACAACGAAATAGGGCAAGAGAAAATTCTAATTTCAGTGGCGATTTTGGAAAAGTAAAGATATATGAAGACTTAAATGCAAACCCAACCACATTTGTAGGGTACGATTCATTAAATGCCACTTCCGAAATAGTTGGAATAGTCAGAAACTCAACTATACAAAATACAGCTCAGAAAGATGATGAAGTCGAAATAATACTNGACCTAACTCCATTTTATTCTGAAGGNGGTGGACAGNTTGGAGACAAAGGAAAAATTTTNGGNGAAACCAGNATAGTAGAAATTCATGANACAAAAGAAATTATCCCAGAAATTATTGTCCATTATGGCAAAGTAATAAAAGGGTCAATTAAACTAAATGATATGGTATCTGCTGAAGTAGACCCCTTTAACAGACAGGATACCGCAAGAAATCATACTGCAACTCATATGCTACATGCCGCACTTAGGGAAGTTTTAGGGCCCCACGTACGTCAAGCNGGATCANTAGTTACTGCAGATAGATTAAGATTNGATTTTAGTCATATGAAACCTATATCTAACGATGAAATGACAAAAATCCAATCAGTTGTAAATAAAATAATCAGAGAAAACATGTCTATTACTCGGAGCGAGAATACATATACAGGAGCCTTAGACGAAGGAGCATTGGCCTTTTTTGGAGATAAATACGGAGAAAAAGTAAGATTAATNGAAATATCAAATGGAAGNCGTTTTAGCTTTGAAGTATGTGGAGGNACNCATGCTAATTCAACAGGAGAATTAGGAGCTATCTATATCATAGGAGAANCTAGTATAGGTGCAGGAATGAGACGTATNGAAGCTGTTAGCGGNAGNGANGCTGAGAATTTAGTACAAGGAAATTTCAAACTATTATCAAAAATATCAAATTCTTTAAATGTNCCACTTGATCAAATTGAAGAAAAAATAGACTCACTTTTAAATCAATTTGAAGAAAATTCAAAACAAATCGATATTCTTGAAGAAAAACTNATAGTNCAAGAAGCTAAATCTNTATTNAAAANTGCTGATAATATTAATGGAATAAATGTTATATCNGCTACTTTAAATGCCTCTTCGGCTAATCTGTTACGAAAAACTGGTGACTGGATCAAGAATCAAATTACCAGTGGGGTTATTGCTATTGGTGCAATAATAAACGACAATCCCATGATAATAATAATGGTAACAAAAGANCTTTTAGNNACNGGAATAAATGCATCAGAAATAGCAAAAAAAGTTGCNAAAGAGATGGATGGTGGTGGNGGNGGAAAAGCAGAAATGGCCCAAGCAGGTGGAAAATCTCCTTCTAAATTAAATACCGCATTATCTATGGTGCCGACATTAATAAAAGGATATCAGAGTAACTCTTGAATCAAATGTCAAAATCCATAATAGCATTAGATGTTGGGACAAAACGTATTGGCATTGCCATAAGTGATACCTCTCAAAATTTCGCTTTCCCTAGAGGCTCTATAGAAAGAAAAAATTGTATTAACAGTATAATCACTCTTGCCAATACAGAAGATGTAGGGATGATACTCATTGGCATGCCCTATTTACCCTCTGGTGAAATAGGGACACAAGCTAAAGATATAGAACAATTTACGCAGGAACTATCAGAAAATATTAATATACAAATCAAAACTGTAGATGAAAGAATGTCTACCAAAGAAGCTATTAAAAAATCTGAAGAANTACCTCATNTATCAAAAAAAATTAGACGTGATAAAGGGGCTTTAGATTCATACGCNGCCACCNTAATACTGCAAAATTATCTAGACCACATTAAGTNNTAGNAAATTTTTATTATAGTATTTAGTTCATTNGGTTTAATTAAACTTTCGAATGCTTCTTGTATATCATCAAGATTAATTAAATCTGTTTTGGAAAGCATAGGATCTAGATTAATATCTCCTTTNGANATNAGTTCTGAGGCTATTTTCCAATCTTTTGCTTCNGTCCCAAATGTAGTAAGCATAGAGATTTCTTTNGCTGCCCATTTAACAGGTACTAGCGGAACGTCTCTCCAAGCTAGTGCAACTAAAGTTACATTTCCATCGCGCCGAACAACATCTAATGCTAAATCAAGTGTAGAAGGAGCTGCAGCACATTCAAAAACAACATCTGGACCTGCATTGTCTGTTGCAGAAATAATAGTTTGGGAAATATCAGGATCTGAAGAATCAATAACTACATCAGCACCTAAAGATAAAGCCGCTTCTCTTCGAACAGAAGAAGGCTCCGAAACAACAATCTTAGATGCCCCAGCTGCCTTGGCAACCTGCAGACATAATAATCCTATAGGGCCTGCACCCAAAACTAACACATTATCACCCAATTTTTGATTAGAAACCCGAACTGCTCTTACCGCAACAGCACACGGTTCAATTAAGGCACCTTGAAGATCAGATATTTGATCAGTAAGTTTAATAGGTTCCCATTCTTTAAGAATCGAATATTCAGCAAATCCTCTAGTACGTGTCACATCTCTATATATTCCATCATGAATGAAATTAAATTGATCTCTAATTCTCATAGGATTCTCATAACCGGGTGGAGGGGTTCCTCCTCCACCTGCGACCCTATCCCCTTTTTTAAAACGTTTTACCGAAGAGCCTACTAATTCCACAACACCGCTATATTCATGTCCTGGAACATGTCCAACATCAATCAAATCATATAAAAATGCATGGACATCACTGCCGCATATTGCACTATATTTAATTTTTACTAATATTTCATCATGTTTTAAATCTGCTACGGGAATATCTTCTATCACCAAAGTCTGATTACCTTTATATACAGCAGCTTTCATAATCACCTCATATATACAAATTTTTCTTAAATAACCACCAACTAAATATTATTCAAATTCAACAATAGCTTGGAATCCTTCTGGTTTAAGAGCATTGTCAAAAGCTTCTTGTATATTCTCAAGCTTAATAAATTCTGTATCCCCTAAGATTGTAGAGCAATCTATCTTACCTTCAGCCATAAGTGAAGCTGATATTTGCCAATCTCTAGGTTCGCCTGCATATGTTAACGCCATAACAGGTTCTTTTGTAACCCATTTAATTGGAACTAAAGGAACCGCCTCCCAAGATAAAGCAACAAGCATAATGTTCCCTTTTTTTCTGACAACATCAAATGCAAGATCTAATGTTGGAAGAGCTGCTGCACATTCAAATACGACATCCGGACCTATGNTGTCGGTTGAAGAAATAATGGTTTGAGNAATGTCAGGATCTGAAGAATCAATAACCACATCNGCTCCCAATGATTTTGCAACCTCTCTACGTTTTAATGATGGTTCAGAAACAACAATTTTAGATGCTCCAGCTGCTTTGGCAGCTTGTATACATAGCATACCTATGTGTCCAGCACCTATAACTAAAACATTATCTCCAATCTTAATATTAGATAACCGAACTGCCCTTACAGCAGTAGAACACGGTTCAAGCATAGCCGATTGTAGATGAGATATTTTATCAGAAATTTTTAAGGGTTCCCATTCTNTCGAAATTGTATACTCTGCNAACCCACGTGTTTTCTTTATATCTGTATAAACGCCATCTTCTTTAAAATTAAACTGATTAAGATTTCTTGCAGGTGANCCNAANCCAGGNGGAGGGGTTCCNCCACCACCTGTNACNCGATCCCCAACTTTTAAAAGTTTTACAGAAGANCCNACTTNTTCNACAGTCCCACTATACTCATGTCCCGGAACATGNCCAACAGAAATCAAGTCATATTGAAATGCATGTATGTCAGTTCCGCAGATAGCACTGTANCTAATTTTTATTAGAACTTCATCNTTNTCAAGTTCTCTNAAAGGCAAGTCTTCCACTGAAAACTTCTGCTTACCTTTATATACAGCTGCNTTCATANACNCCTCCNNCAATATATTCTGAATATATCATATTTGGAGATGTTTATTTAATACGATCTAAGCATCAACACCTTGATCAGCAAGATAATCTATAGCCGCTTGCACAGTAGTAATTCCCTCTGCATCTTCATCGGAAATTTCTATCTCCACGTCATCNGACGAAAACTCTTCCTCAAAAGCCATAATAAGTTCGACCAAATCAAGTGAATCGGCATTTAAATCTTCGGTAAAAGAAGCTGTAGGGACAACCTCTTCTTCGTCTACACTTAATTTTTCAGCAACAATTTTCCGTACCCTATCTAAAAGACTCATATATTCTCCTTATTTATATACAACTCTATTATCTATCTAGTAATGAACCAAGCACTCCATTAATAAATCCTGGAGAGGATTCAGAACCAAAAATTTTTGCAATCTCAACAACTTCATTCACAACTGCTCCTTGAGGAGAGTCAAGACCAAATTGCATCTCAGCAATAGCCATACGCAATAAATTCTTATCCACTATAGGCATCTGAGATACAGGCCAAGTTGTAGCATAAGCNTCGATTATATTATCTANTTCATGGATATTTTCAAGTACATTATGTACTAACTGATGAGCAAAGTTGGAAGAATCCGTAACGANAGATTCTTCTTTTAGTATTCTGGACAAAACATCTTTGGGGTCATGGTCTACGGTATCTGATTCACATAAAACCTGTAGGACGATTATTCGTATTTCTCGCCTAGTTTTTGACAATCTAAACNCTTTTTAATTTCTACTTAAATTTAAAATAGATTCCACATCTGAAATATTTTTGATTTCGGCAGATTTGTCGATTCTTTTTACCATGCCACTCAAAGCTCTTCCAGGCCCAATCTCTAAAAAGCTATTAGTTCCCGATTTAATCATAAAATCAACTGATTTTTTCCAATTAACACATCCTGTAATCTGAGTAATAAGCTCAGATTTTATTTTATCAGAATCTGATAAAGATTCTGCCGTACAATTAGCAATAATTGGTACAGTAGGATCATTAAAATCTAAGCTATTAATGGTATCGATCAACCCATTAATAGCTGGCTCCATCAACCCAGAATGGAAAGCTCCTCCAACTCGTAATGGAATTACTTTTTTTGCTCCACGAGTTGAACACATATCTAAAGCTCTAGCAACGGCAATGTTAGAACCACTTATTACAATTTGTTCTGAAGTGTTCACATTAGACACATAAGTTCCAGTTTCTCTTGTAATTTCATTCAATACAATCTCATCAAGCCCCAAAACAGCTGCCATTGTACCAGGATTAGTATCGCATGCAGCCTGCATTAATTCTCCTCGTTTTTGAACAAGTCTTGCAGTATCTTTAATACTTAAAACATTTGATACTGCTAATGCAGTATATTCACCCAAACTATGACCTGCAAGAAAATTTGGAACTATCCCACTGAAATCAGAGTTTTCTTTTAAAGCAGCAAAACATGCGAGGCTGACTGCCATAATAGCAGGTTGNGCATTAACTGTTTCTTTTAATATATCTTCAGGGCCATCAAATATAATTTTAGATAAAGATTTGTCTAAAGCATCATCAACTTCTTCAAAAACATCTTTTGCGGCATTGGAATTTTTAAATAAATCAAGACCCATCCCGACAGTTTGTGCACCCTGACCAGGAAATAAAAAGGCTATGTTTGTTTTTTTAGAAAATGTAAGAGTCATTTAAAAACCTAATCTACTCAGTTGGCTGAAAAGTTTCTTCTTTAGGTGAAATAACATTTCGTCCATTGTATACCCCACATTCAGGACAAGCTCTATGGGGAAGTCGATAAGCAGAGCATTGAGGTTCAGGGCACAAAGATAGAGTGACAGGTTTTATGCCTCTGTGGGCATTCCGACCGCCTTTTCTTTTACTTGAATGTTTTTTCTTGGGTAGTGGTGGCATATAGCACCTCTTATTTAATAGTCAATGAACCTTATTAATAAACATGATATTTTTTTATCACGAGAAAAAATTATAAAGCCCACATAAAGAAAAGGTCAATAATATATAGCGCCTGTATAATTGATTTATCAGATTATAAGCTCAAAACATTAATATTCAATCTGTAATGGACAATGTGTAAGTAGTGTTAAATTCGCATGGTCTCAATTTCATTTTATGTTGCTTTAAACCTTCTATCCCTAGATCACTAGCATCATTCACTACCAAAAAACTTCTTAATTCTTTTAACACTCTCCAGCGTAAATATAAGGATAATCCTGAAACATCAATATCTGTTTTGATAACAAAAAAATTGGCAATATTTTTAGTTATAGGACCTGCCATAGCAAACCCTACCATTTTATTATCAATTCTAATGCACCAAGAATATAGATCTTCTTTTGGCAATTCTGAGAAAATCATTAGTGCCTTACGAGTATAGCCCCAATCTAATAAAAAATTATTTTTTCTACCTTGTACTTTTCTCCAATTCTTTAACAAATCCATTGATTCATTTAAATCTTCGACCCCCATCTCTTTAAATATAGGGTTCAATTTCTTTATCTTGTTAACTGATTTTCTTAAATCTCTAAAATCTGAGCCCTTCATCTCGATAACAGCATTGATATCATAAATATATTCTTGATCTGTTTTTTCAACAGAAATACGATTCCCAAAATATTCTTCCAGGAAGCCCTTATCTAAATCATCAGCCCAAATAATTCTTATGTTTTTTTGATTAAATTGATTTGAAATCAAATTACAAAGAGTGTCTAAAAAGTGTAAAGATTTGGAATTTAACGAAATTGGTGGAATTACAAAATCTATTCTTTCCCGATCACTGTTTTTTAAATGTTGGAATATGATAAAAGTTTCAAAAATTTCTAAACAATACAATGATCTCTTAGGGTACAAATTGTACGACAATAAAAAAGGAGCAAAATAAGCCCAAGACTTCTTATTTACTTTTTCTATTTCACTTTTAATTTTTGGAATCAATTCAGGTCTTATCAGATAAGCTACATTAAACAATTCTGAGATACTAGAAATTTCTTTATTCATTTTCGTGATGCNGTATAAATTGGTAATNATTTATCTATATGCANTGGTTTCGAATNANACGTTGTAACACAACGTATCATATTACTCTTTCCTGAATAAATTTGGGCTCCTANATACGAATTAAATCCATTAATAATTTCTTGAAGTGCCAGACCCATATGATTCATAAGNTTGAAAATTTCAACNGTTTCNTCTGGAGGNCGAAATGGAAAATTNATNAACCCATATTTTCCTGATTCATTCTTTAAAGACTCCACGCCNTTAGATACAAAAAGCTTAAATCCATTAATNGAATAGGGTGGATCAGTAAAAAATACATCAAACTGTGAAAGTAAGTCTTNATCCATAGGNTCTCTCAAATCCGCATTAGTCAACTTACAGTTAATCTCAGTTTTNCCTACCACTGTTTCTATAAAATCTAAAATACGACTATCTATATCAATAACATGAATCTCTTTCGGATACATTTTTAATTCCTGAGATAATAAGACTATCGCTATTGAAGTTAAATCATCATCACCTAATAAAAGAATTTTTCTTCCTTCTATAGCGTCATGGTGATATAAATAAGCTGCCCTCATAATTGCTGTTACTGAGTCAACATGAGATTGATCTAACGAAAAATTTGGTTCTGGTCTATTTTTAAATATTTGTTCCAAATCTAACTTAATATCTTTAAGAAAATCCGGAAATATATAACCGTGGTCAAGGAAAAGTTTCTTCTTTCCTGAAACACCAATAGATTTTAATAAGGATTCTCCTAAATGAGTTAATATCATTCCCGAATCACGAGTTAATAATCCGTCCTTTTCCATCTCTTTTCTAATAGCAGCTATTACAGGTACTGGAATTGAAACAACTTTAGACAAATCATGAATCGGGATTCCTTTAATACTATTAATATTTCTTAGAATCTTTTCAATTCCTTCCGGACCTTCAGATAAATTAGTTTTTAAAGCTATTTTGGAAAGAGTTAAATTAGCTTCCTCTATATCCATTATTTATCCTAATTTACCTTCATCGATGAGTATCTTTTTTATCCAATCGGAAAATAAAATTTCCGAATCATCTTTAGGCTCATACCCAAAAACTTTCCGTGCATTAGCTATTGACCAAAAAGCACGAGTATTATTACTAATACCATAGATAACTTGCCAAGGGATTCCGTGCTCATTTTGAATATCCTCAACTTCAACAGACTTTTCAAATAGTTGAGTTAAATCTCTAGAGCTAATGTACGCTCCTAGTGATCGTTTAAAGATCGCCGGTTTCCCTAAATATTCATCAAATTCCATATCTCGAGGTGCTCCTATTCTAACCATTACTATTTCCATTTTCCTACTGGTATCCGAGTTACCTTTAAGAAAATTATCTGTAGTAATAAATCCTCCATCTCCCCCATCCCCCAATGCACCTGTTGCAAACAAAAATGCCAAATGTTCATAGCTAGCTTTAGCCCAACCATAAAAATTATCTGATAATGGTAATTCGTATGGATCAACCATATCTTTTTTATGACTGTGTATCAGATTATGTTCATACCAATCAGCAGCATGGTTCGAACTAGCAATAACAACTCTTTTAACGTTTGACTCATATGCTGTCCTCAACACATTAAAAGCCATCTCTACGTTTCTCTTTTCTGTTTTAAAATGTTCTAAAGCAGGCCCAGATCTACGAATATATGCAAGATGGACAACTGTATCTATATCTTGAAAAAAATGAGAATAAGATGATTGGTTTCCATCAGATAAATCAACTACTTCAATGCCCGGTAAAAAATCATTATTGGGATCCTTATCACGTGAATCTAAAAGTGTCATATCATATTTTTCAAGAAATCTCGGCAATATAAGAGATGCAACAAATCCTGTTGCTCCAGTCAATAAAATTTTTCTTAAATTATTTGACATATAATCCTCTGAAAATCAAATAGCGAATTATTTAAGAGATCGGGCCTTCTATTTTTCCTAATTTAAGTGCCTGCAAAGACTCAACAATTAGATCAGCAGCATATTCTAAGCTCACTTCACTAGTATTGATAGTTATGTGAAATAAATCTGCTCTGTCAGGGTCAGAAACATCAAAAAATTTAGAAAAGTATTCATTCCTAGCTTCATCACGAGACTTAATTAATTCAGCAGCTTTTTCTTCTGTTATGTTTTCTCGTCTAATTAAAGTTTTTATTCTGTCATGTATATGAGCTACAACACCAATTCTAAGTACGTTATCCATATCATTTAGAATTAAATGCCCACCTCTTCCTACAAAAACCACATCGCCTGTCTCAGCCATATCACGCATTATTTCATGAATTGCTTCTATATAATGTTCGTCTTCAATAGTATGGGGCTCAGTAATAACGGGAGATTCTATATCTTCAAATTCATCTGTCAAAAACGCTGATGATCCAGGGCCAAAATAAGGGTCACCTGCAGCTCCTGTAACAGCGGATCGCTCAAGAACCTTTTGCACAAAACTCAACCATCTTTCAGATCGAGTAAGACGTCTTTCTTCTTTAATTTGCAAGGCTTCAACTGTTGAACCTAATTTCTTTGCTACATTAGCAAGAAAAATCCTATCCACATAATCAGCATTAAGCTTATCAGCTAACATAGGCCCTAAATCTCTTGCTCCACCACCAGACATACCACCTAAAGTTATAACCGACATACAACACCTCCGAAAGAGTTCGCATGTAAAAATATCATAATATTAATCTATATTTACGAAAATCCAAAATATTGATACATATTTACTTAGATAAGTATTTTATTTATCTATAAAATACTTATCAAGATTTGAATAATATTTGGACAATTTTAAATGATACTTGAAGAACGAAACACTTCTTTATTTGCAAATAAAACTAATTCTTACATGAAAATATGTCGAGATAGCATTTGGCAATCTATAAGATCGTCAAATGGATCCATAATATGTTCAGGTAGCGGATTTATCGGAAATCCTAAAACAAACATCCTGCAAATCATAGCTTACCCCGATATAGAATCTTGGCAAACTTCACAAGGAGCATGGAGTAGCGTTGAAAATAGTTTAATTAAAAAAGAAACCGTACGGATATTACGACCAATAGACTCGGACTCTAAATCAAGTATTTCTCCTGAAGAAAGGAAAAATATTTACGAATACCAAAAATTTATCATAGACCCTGTGTATCTTAATGAATTCACAACCTGTTTCAAGGAATCTATATATAAAAATTTCGAATCATTAGGAATTTCTTTTTTGGGAATTTGGACTTTAGCTTCTTCAAGCAATCCATTAGAAATAATCCAAATGACTGGGTACGACAATATAAATCATTGGGAAGAATGCAGGCTACAGATATTTGATACTAATAATGAATCTGAGGAATTATGGGATCGAGAAAAAGCATTACGTGACAGATTAGAAGAAATAACTATTGAAAGTTCTTTAAATCTGGTAAAAAGTATCGTGATATAAAAATTTATTCTTCAAAGCTAGAATAAATCACACATGCATTTTGTCCTCCAAATCCAAAATTGTTTGAAAGTACTTTATTTACTGTAGTTGCTCTTGAAGTATTAGGTACATAATCTAAATCACAATTTTCATCTCGGTTCCTCAAGTTAATGGTTGGATGAATAATATTCGACTCTATAGTTTTTACCGACGCAACACCTTCAATAGCGCCTGCTCCTCCTAATATATGACCAGTCATCGATTTTGTTGAGCTAATCGGTACTTTGTATGAATGTTCATTGAAAACTTTTTTAATAGCCTTAGTTTCCGAGGCATCATTTAACGGAGTAGACGTACCATGTGCATTTATATAATCTACTTCATCAACTCCAATACCGGCATCTTTAAGTGCAAGTTCTATTGCTTTAGATGCTCCTTCACCAGTCTCATCTGGTTGAACTGCGTGATAAGCATCAGAGGATATTCCGTAACCTACAATTTCTGCAAAAATATTTGCTCCTCTTTTCAATGCATGATCTAAACTCTCAAGAATTAATATACCTGCACCTTCTCCAGGCACAAATCCATCTCTTTCTAAGTCAAACGGACGACTTGCTTTAGACGGATCTCCTTTATATCGACTAAGAGCTCTAATTACGTGAAATCCCCCTAACCCTAATCGGCTAATACCAGCTTCGCATCCTCCTGCAACAATAACATCTGCTGTACCTCTTCGTATCACCTCAGCAGCTTCCCCAATTGCTTGATTCCCCGCTGCACAAGCTGTAATGACTGTATTTGTATATCCTTTCAAACCAAATACTCTACTAACATTAGCTGCTGCCATATTAGGTAAAATCATTGGGACAAAAAAAGGGCTCATTTTCATAGCTCCTCTTTTAAATAAAACATCCGCATTATCTTGTGTAGTAGGGAATCCGCCATTACCATTTCCAATTAACACTCCAAGTCTCCAAGGATCTTCATCAGAAATATTAATTTTCGAGTCTTCAATAGCGACAGCTGCTGCAGCTACTGCCATTTGAGAGAATCTAGCCATCCTTTTAGCTTCTTTTGGATCAATATATTGGCCTGGGTCAAATCCAGTAACCTCTCCGGCTATGTCATTGGGAAATTCATCAGTATCACAGAGTGTAATTTTTCCTATTCCTGATTTACCAGAAATTAAAGAGTCCCAAAACTCATTTACCGATTCCCCTAAAGGAGACATTACTCCTAAACCAGTTACGACTACTCTATTTTTATGTGACATTATTCACCTTAAAATCATTTTTATGCCATTCTAATGCGTCAGCAGCTACTGAAATTGATCCCGTAACTAAAATTATATTTTTATGATCAAAATTCATTGTAATATAATTCATAACATCAGATATATCTTTTAATCGTTTATCATAATCAATCGTGTCTATGCCTAAAGTATTAGCAAGTTCAAAGATATCTTCTATCTGAGTAGCTTTAGGGTGTTCAGATTGAACTGGAAATACAATTGGCTTTAACAATGACAATTCCTTAAGAATATTCTCACATTCATGATTATTCAATACTCCAAATACTATTATAACCTGAGAAGAATATTCTTTTAATATTTTTTTTCTATACTCTATTATTGATTCGGCTAGTCTTTTTGCAGAAAATTCATTATGTGCTCCATCAACAATAATAACTTTATTCCCACTTTTTAAGATTTCCATTCGAGCAGGCCAAAAAACATTCTCTAGTCCTTTTTCTATATCCGACTTGTTAATGTTTACGTCCATATCCATTAAAGATTCAACAGATGCTATTACTGTCATAGCGTTCTCAATTTGATGTAATCCCAAAAGTGGTAATGAAAATTTATAATCATAATATCTCCCATAAACACTTATTTTTTGACCTTCCAGTGAAACGGATTCAATATCATATCTATACATTTCACATACATTAATAAATTGAGCATCTAATCCTCGAGCAATATCTTTAACAACTGGAATAACTTCGTGAGCATAATACTGAGGGGCCAATACAACAGGCACTCCACGTTTAATTATTCCAGCTTTTTCTTTAGATATATCTAAAATAGAATCTCCTAATATTTTAGTGTGATCACGGCTAATTGAGGTTATGATTGAAATGTCCGGGATTAAAATATTAGTTGCATCCAAGCGTCCACCTAATCCTGTTTCTACAACTTGATAGTCTACTTCATTTTCATAAAAATATATAAATGCTACGGTGATCATAAATTCAAACCATGTAACTTGACCGTAATTAAATTCTTTCTCTACTTGAATTACAAATGGCCATAAATATTCAAGAATCCGAATAAATTCGGATCTACTAATATTGTCGCCGTTAATATTTATTCTTTCTCTCAAAGAATGAATATGGGGAGATGTAGTCAATCCAACACGAAAATTTGCTGTAGCCAAAATCGAAGAAACCATTGACGCAACGCTACCTTTCCCTTTAGTCCCGGCAATATGAATGGTTCTAGTATTACAATGGGGGTTCCCTATTAATTCTGTTAAATGAGCCATCCTATTTAAATGAAATGACGAATGTCCAGGATTACGTAATCCTCTTTCAAAATCAACAAGTTCCATAGACAAGTCAACCGCCTCATCGTAAGACAGTTTTGCCGGTAACTCAGGCGTAGGGTAAGACATAAAAGCTAAGCTATACTCCTAATGTAAATTATCAAATAATTTACATTGTTATTCTTGGCCTGTTATCCATTAGTTTGTCAGCTAATGCTAAATTGTCATCCTCTGGCAAATGCCCATTCCTATCAGAAATATTTGGCAAAAGATCATTTATACGCTGAACTAACGAAGCAATCTTTTTAACAGTATCTTCAGAAATCTCATGCTTAAGAGTGTCAAAATTTTCTAACAAATATGTTGCTACTTTATATCTATCAAATTCTCCATTACTTATATCATGAGATTTGAAATACATCTTGATTCTTTCTACTATTCTAGGATTACTCTCAGAGATCAATTTCATAGTCAGAGGATCCTCCAACTGCTGTACATATGTTAGATTGACTAGTTTCAGATAAAATGATGGCTCAAATAAATCTTCAATATCTGCATCTCTAACTCTAGTAACTTGAACCCATTTTAATGGATTTGTTAAACCATCAGAATTGGAAACATTAATTCTTTCAATTCGTTTTTTATTAGTGGGAGTTAAATCCATCATAACCGCTACGCTAAGATAATTTTCACCTAACAATGAAACAAAAGTAGGTAAATTTTCAGAACTTCCAACTGGAATTACTACCCATCTAGGATCCATCAATGACCCGTGATCTAAAGCAACTAGTTCTCCAAGTTTTTTAAGATAAATTAAGTCCGAAGCTTCGTTTACCATCAAACAATGAGGTGAAGTAAAAAGGGTCTGTGCCATCTGATAACCTAAAGCCATTTGAAGCGGGAACAAAGTTTCAGCATCATTTTCTACAGCATCATTACTGACAACAGTACCTCGACCATCCATATCTTGAACAGTTCTAACTCTATTTAATTTCTTTAAGTCCACCATAAAAGGAGAATGCGTCGAGTATATAACTTGGCATTTAGGGGCTAATCTTTCATCCATAAAACGTAAAAAGTCTTGTTGAGCCATAGCATGTAATGCTGTACCAGGTTCATCTAACAAAATAATAAGATCCCCATCTTCTGTTTCTTCCAAATGTGAAAAATAGGATAGAAATGAAAAAAACCAAACGAATCCTTTAGAACGTTCATCAAAAGAAACTGTTACCCTGTGTCTAGCATTTTCAATCCTAACATGCAATATCTTACCTTCGTTAAGTGGAGGTACATCTGTTGGGTCAGCTTGAGACAAATCAAATTCTACTTTAAGCTCACGGTTTTGTTGCCAATATTCAAATATTTCATCGGTTATAGTGATAGCCGCCGATTCTAATTCAACTTTTATATCTTCGTATCCTAAATCTTGATCCAAATCTTCTAAACTTAACCCTGTCAGGGTTAATAATGACATAAAGGTCCTATCGGCATCATCTAAAATGCCATTACTCAAAGTTTTCTCTTTCAAATCATTAATAGATATTTTCCCTCGCATGGTACTGTAGTTATCGAAATAAACAAATTTTGGAAGCCATTTTTCTAAAAAATCTTGTTCAATTTTCTTGTTTAAAACAGATGATTTATGCGAATTGGCAACTTGAGCATCAATAGCACCTTTAATTGATGTAGGGGGTTCAATTTCTGAAATATCTGAAGGAATATTGAAAGAAGACGGAGGGGTAGAAGAAGTTTCTGTTGTAGGGATATTCCAAATACGTTCATTATTATAATTTACACTTATTTGAACTATGTCGGAATTTAAAACACCTTCTCCGAAATTAGACTCAAGTTCTTGTATTTCATCAGTAGTAAGTCGAAATTCTGCCATAGCCACTACAGAGGGATTTGTTTCATGAATCTTTTTATATCGAATATACCCTTTTCTTGGATAATCCATAATACTAAACTGATCTTCCGCTCCTGCGATAGAATTAATCTTACGAATTGCTTGCAAGAAAGCTGTTTTACCTGATTCGTTTTTACCCACCAAAGCAGTCACGTCTTCCATATCAACCCAAGAAGAATCATCGATACTTTTATAATTATTCACTCTTGCTCGAATAATCTTCATTGTACCCCCTTTAATATACATTCAACTTCACATGTTGAGGTATATATAAGTAAAACTAATTTAAATAGGTTCACATAAGAGAGTAAATAATAAACACTCCCAAAATAAACCTATACAAGGAAGCTATCTAAGCAACAGCACAAGTGCAATAGGTTTTAAGGTCTTTTTTTAGATCATACTGTAGCCAGTACCTTTCCGCGATCCTTTATTCCCAATGCCCACTGGGCTATCCAGTAACCCGAATTCATTTAATAATTCCTGACTATACGTAACTTTACCAGTAACTTTTTCTTGAGGCTCTGTTGCAAGAATATAGACAGATTTAGCCATATACGATATCGGTTCACCCCTAGTGTCATTTGCGTCAGATACTAAATTGTGAAAAACAGTGCCCGGAGTAGCAACAACCAAAGATGGAGAAACACATGAAACTGATATCCCTTCAGAATAAACTTCTTCCGCAAGACCTTGGGTGAATCTTTCTATAGCTGCTTTTTCTGCTCCATAACAAGTATTCCCTTTCATACCAGATAATTCATCGTATGGCCCACTACCAGGTCCAATAGCTGCTCCAGATGATATGTTAATTATTGATCCGGATTTCCTTGGAATCATATCCTCTAAAGCAAGCTTACTAAGTATAAACGGGGCATGAACATTAACTTCCCAAGATCTCTTCCAGCGCCTAACAACATAATCTTTTATTGGAACAAAATACGTAAGAGCAGCATTATTTATTAAAATATCAACCTTACCAAAAGCACTGTGAGCTTCTTCAAAAAGCCTAATGCATTCTTCTTCTTGGGATATATTTACAGCTGAAGCAATAGCACTACCTCCAGATGATTTTATCTCTGAAACCGTGCTATCCAAAGATCCTTCAAACTGATGATCTCCTTCATTCAGTGTCCTTGCAGCACAAATGATATTACCTCCTTCTGAGGCAAATAACTTAGCTATCTCACGACCAATTCCTCGACTAGCTCCTGTAACTATTACATTCTTACCATTCAGGTTACCCATATAAAATACTCCTAGTTAAATCAATAATTTAATTGACCGATATCTGGGTTGTATTTATAATCCAAACACATTTAAATGTCTATTAACATACATAAAAAACACGTGACTTTATGATAATTCAACCTGTAATCCTCGCTGGGGGATCCGGAACTCGCCTATGGCCATTGTCAAGAGATAATTTCCCTAAGCCATTCCTAAATATAGTAGGTTCTAATTCATTATTTCAAGAAACTATAATCAGGCTTGAAACATTAGCTAGCAACCATCCAATAGTTATTTCTAATCAAAGACATAAATTTTTAATTCAAGAACAATTAAATAGTATAAATAAATCTCATTCTTCAATAATTCTTGAGCCAATACAAAAAAATACTGCTCCCGCATTGACGCTTGCTGCTATCCATTCATTATCAATCTCGAAGGATAGTTTGTTGATCTGTCTACCTGCAGATCATTTAATAGAAAACACTTCTGATTTCATAGCTTCTTTAAATAAAGGAATATCTAAAGCAAAAGATGGCAGTATAGTAACTTTTGGGATATCTCCTACCGAACCCAAAACAGGATATGGGTATATAGAATGTTCCAACATTGAAGCCGATGCTTCAGAATTAATTCGATTTATTGAGAAACCTAAGAAAAAACTAGCTTTGAATATGGTCAATTCTGGAAATTACCTATGGAATAGTGGGATATTTATGATGCGTGCAGAAACATGGATTTCTTTAATATCTCAATATTCCCCTTCAATACTAGAAAATTGCGAGCTGGCAATGGAAAATTCAATTTCGGAAGAGGAAGTCATTTCTCCTGATAAAGCATATATGGAATTATGTCCAAATATTTCTATCGATTACGCCGTAATGGAAAAGATTAATTCTGACATTAATATGAAATTTAATTCATGGGTTATACCAATAAATTCTGGATGGTCAGATGTTGGAACATGGAAAGAAATCTGGAATCATTCGAATCATAACAAAGACGGTAACCATACATTGGGGGACATCTATACTGAAGATGTAACTAATTCAATTTTAATTAGTCAATCGAACAATTTGGCAGTCATAGGCCTGTCAGACATAGCAATTATTCAAACACCCGATGTCACATTAGTAACTCCTTTTAATCAAGATGACAAACTTAAAAAATTAGTTGCGTCCCTAGAAACTCAAAATCCCGAGATTAAAAAGGACCACAATACAGTTAAAAGACCTTGGGGAGAATATACGATACTTGAAGAAGGTTCAGGGTTCCAGGTCAAAAAGTTAATAATTAACGCTAAAAGTTCTATATCATTACAGTCACATAATAAAAGATCAGAACATTGGACTGTAGTGAAAGGAAACCCTCTGATTACTAATGAAAGTAGCAAAATCATATTAACAGAAAATGAATCAATCTATATACCTAAAAATGCAAAACACAGAATAGAAAATCCAAATGAAGGAATCGTAGTAATAATTGAAGTTCAAGTTGGAGATTATATTGAGGAAGATGACATCATAAGATATGAAGACCAATACAATAGAACATCTGAAGATTAATACAAGGAGAATTATTAATGGCTAATCTAGATAACCAAGTCGCAATAGTTACAGGGGCAGCGACAGGGATAGGATATGGCATATCTGAAAGGCTTGCCTATGATGGAGCAAAAATTGTACTCGTCGATTTTGATAAAAATGCAGTTGCTGCAGCTGCAAGTAGTCTTTCAGAAAAAGGTTTTGAAGCGGAACCAATTGTAGGAGATGTAGCCGAACCCAAGACTGCTCAAGACGCAGTAAATATTGCATTAAATAAATGGAATAGAATAGATATTTTAGTTAACAATGCAGGAATAGGGGGGGCAAATGGAAATATATGGGAATTAGATGTAGAAGAATTAGACAGGGTTTATAACACAAACCTAAGAGGTGTTTTTTCATTTTGTCATGAATCTATTCCTGAAATGTTGAAGGCCGATTATGGAAGAATTGTAAATATCGCATCAATAGCAGGAAAAGAAGGAAACCCAAAAATGGTACCTTACTCTTCGACAAAAGCAGCTGTTATAGGATTAACAAAATCAGTCGGTAAAGAATTGGCCGGAACTGGTATAGTTGCCAACTGTATAACACCTGCTGTAGTTCAAACAAGAATTCTTGAAGAGTTTACTCCTGAAGTAATTGAATATATGGTTGGTAAAATACCGATTGGGAGAACAGCTGAAGTGTCAGAAATAGCAGCGTTAGTGGCTTGGCTATCATCTTCAGAATGTTCATTTAGTACTGGGGCTGTATTTGATATTAGTGGAGGAAGAGCAACATATTAACTAGCTTTCAACAGTAACTGAATCTCCTGATGAAATTGTCCCACCGGACTTAACATAAGCAAGCATTCCTCTGCGACCATCTATAGCATTTTTTAGTCCTGAACGAAGTTCATCCATTCTCGAACATGGTTCACAGTCACCGGTTATCTCTAAAACCACATCCATTCCTATTCTAACGATATTACCTGACTTTATTAAAGAAAAATCAATTCCTTGTACTGTTATGTTTTCTTTAATATCTCTTTCTGAAAGTCCAAATTCTATTAGAGTTTCTATGTCCATTAAAAGTATTTGACGTTTAGAGCGAGTTCCATCTGTTCGTAAATGACGATCACCCACAATGCCTTGACCTGTTATCAATTCTATTTTATCGACCTGGTCCATAGGACTAAGTTTAGATACAGCAATACCGAGTGATTTAACTGTGCCTTCTAAAGTCATTTAACCCCTCCATTGAGTGTATATGAATGCATAATAGCATAAATAGCTACATAATATTCCTATCGTAGTATAATCTCACACACAAGCTAATCCGAAGGGTAAGTCATGGAAGATACAGTATTAACAGGCTCAGAAAATTTTTCTTATAAATTTATTAACTCATGGGAGAAAATGCCTACTGGTTATTCATGGGATGAAACTGTTGGGGCAATAGCAGATAAAAAAGACAATATATATGTCTTTAATCGAGGACCTTATCCCATAATGGTGTTTAATAATGACGGAGATTTCATTTCATCTTGGGGAGAGGATATATTCTCAAGGCCTCATGGAATCAGCTTGGGGCCAGATAATACTATTTATTGTACTGACGACGGAGACCATACAGTTCGGCAGTGTACATTAGATGGAAAAATATTATTAACAATTGGAACTCCACACAAACCGTCTAATCAATTTAGTGGAAATCCGTTTAACAGATGCACCCATACTGCCACAGATCCCAATAATGGAAATATATTTGTTACAGATGGATATAAAAACTCGCGAATTCATAAATATTCCCCCAATGGGAATCTAATAACTTCCTGGGGGACATCCGGAACAGATGAGGGGGAATTTAATATAGTACACAATATCGCAATCGACAAAGATGGATATTTATATGTTTGCGATCGTGAAAATCATAGAATCCAAATATTTAATCAAAACGGTGTATTTGAAACGTCTTGGTCAAACTTACATAGACCCTGTGCCATATTTATAGATGATGACGATGTTATATACGTAGGAGAACTTGGATTTGGAACACCCATTAGTAGAGATGTCCCTAATATAGGTCCAAGAGTAAGTATATTAAATAAAAAAGGTCAAATATTATCTAGATTAGGGGATAGGGGATATGGAACTCAGTTAGGACAATTTATTGCTCCACACGGAATCTGCCTAGATTCGAAAAAAAACATATTCGTATCAGAAGTAGCACGTACAAATATGAAACTTAATAACGACCCAGAAGAAGAAGTCCGAAGCTTCCAGAAACTTCAAAAAATAACATGACAGAGAGAAACATATGACAATATCACAATCAAATTTAGCTCATCAAATGACTGTCGCTGGAGTCAACTTCTACAACAGTCTATCTGATAATCAGAAAAATATAACTTTTTTTGATTATTTAGATGGTGAAAGATTATTTTGGTATTACCCTCCTTTAAATAGGCATGGACTTCCAATAAGAGATATGGAAGAAGATCAAATATCATTGGCATTTGAACTTCTATCAACTGGATTAACTAAAAAATCCTACCAGAAAGCTAAACAAATAATAAATCTAGAAAGTATTTTAGGCCCCATAGAAAAAGCAGCTGGCAAAATTACGTTTAAACGAGATCCTGAACTGTACTATTTCACGATCTTTGGTATTCCAGGTCAAAAAGATCCTTGGGGATGGAGAATGGAAGGACATCATATTTCTATACATTTTAGTATTTGGGGAAATGAAATCATCTCAATGACTCCTTTTTTCTTTGGATCAAATCCTGCTGAGGTCAGAAGTGGTCCTGAATCAGGATTAAGAATACTAAAAGAAAGAGAGGATATCGCATTTGAATTAATAAATTCTCTAGATGAATCTCAAAAAAGAAATGCAATTATTTACCCAGAAGCTCCTTATGACATACTGACCTACAATAGCAGTAGAGTAAGCCTACCAAAAGAAGAAGGGCTAAAAGTTTCAAAAATGTCTAAATCGCAAAAAACAATTTTGAATAAATTATTAGGAGAATACGTTAATCAAGTTCCAGATGAATTATCGAAGGTGAAATTAGAAAAAATATCTAATTATGGAATAGATAATCTTTTCTTTGCATGGGGTGGTGGGCAATCCTTAGAGTCAAAACATTATTACCGAATTCATGGCGGTAATTTCCTAGTTGAATTCGATAATAACCAAAATCAAGCAAACCACATTCATTCAGTATGGAGAGATGTAGAGAATGATTTCGGTTATGACATATTAAGAGAACATTTANTAGCCTATCATGTTATATAACTANCGACATGAAATAAGTAATTTNTTATTCTATGTCGCTAGTTATGATNACTTATTCGGCCTTTTTATCCTCATCTTCTTCTATATCCCTAAAGTTNCCTTCAACTGTATTCTCNGGTTCAGNCTCNGTCTCTGNCNCAGGGTCTGATTCAGATGTTGANGCTTGCTCAGNATTTGCATAAACTTCAGCTCCAACTTTTTGTATTGTCTCTTGTAANTCNTTAAGAGAATTCTCAATAACTGAAATGTCTTCTCCTTCAAGAGAATTNTTTACTAAATCTATTTTAGATTCAATTTCAGATCTGATTTCNGGAGAAATTTGCTCTTCATTATCTTTAATCATCTTTTCTGAGGTATACACAGCACTTTCAGCCGAATTACGCACTTCAATTTGTTGCCTTTTTTGAGCATCTTCATCAGCGTATTGTTCAGCTTCATCAACCATTCGATCAATTTCATCTTGAGACAATCCNGAACTAGCAGTTATAGTTATACTTTGCTCTTTACCTGTACCTTTATCTTTAGCAGATACATTCAATATTCCATTAGCATCAATGTCAAAGGTAACTTCAACTTGAGGTACTCCACGGGGAGCTGGTAATATCCCGTCTAAATTAAATCTGCCTATTGTCTTATTTTCTGAAGACATCGGTCTCTCACCTTGTAAAACATGGACTTCTACAGAAGGTTGATTGTCAGCAGCGGTTGTAAATGTCTCACTTTTAGAAGTAGGGATAGTTGTATTCCTCTGAATTAGAGGTGTCGTTACTCCACCTAAAGTTTCTATACCTAATGTCAGTGGAGTAACATCAAGNAAAAGCANATCNTCTACATCTCCTTGTAATACCCCTGCCTGTATCGANGCTCCGATNGCNACTACTTCATCAGGATTAACTCCCTGATGAGATTCTCTNCCAAAATAATCTTCAACAGCTTTTTGAACTGAAGGCATTCTAGTCATGCCTCCGACTAAAATCACTTCATCAATATCACTAACAGCTGTACCAGCATCACCCATGGCTAATTTACAAGGTTCAATAGTTTTCTTAACAAGATCTGATACTAATTGTTCGAGCGTAGATCTTTGTAGAGTTTCTACTAAATGTTTAGGGCCTGAGGCATCAGCGGTAATAAATGGTAAATTGATTTCAGTTTGCATTAAAGTTGAAAGTTCAATTTTTGCTCTCTCAGCAGACTCCCTCAATCTTTGAAGTGCCATACGATCAGTTTTTAAATCAATTCCTTGATCTTGTTTAAATTTATCGCAAATCCAATCTATAATCACTTGATCAAAATCATCTCCACCCAGATGAGTATCTCCATTAGTTGCTTTAACCTCAACTACACCATCTCCCATTTGTAAAATCGTCACATCAAAAGTTCCTCCCCCTAAATCAAAAACTACTATAGTCTGATCTTTATCATTATCTAGTCCATAAGCTAAAGCGGCAGCTGTAGGCTCATTGATAATCCTAAGAACTTCTAAACCTGCGATTTTCCCTGCATCTCTAGTCGCATTTCTTTGACTATCATTAAAATATGCAGGAACAGTTATAACAGCCTGGTCAATAGATTCNCCCAACTTAGATTCNGCATCCTGTTTCATTTTTTGAAGGATCATAGCTGATATCTCAGGGGGTGCGTATGACTTTCCGCCCATTTCAAGATGAGCGTCTCCATTATCATGTTTAACAACTTTATAAGGCACTAAAGAAATATTTCTTTTGACAGAGTCATCTTCTAGCTTCATGCCCATAAATCTTTTCGCTGAAAATATCGTGTTGTCGGGATTTGTCACTGCTTGCCTTTTAGCTGTTGTCCCAACATATCTTTCATCAGATCTAGGATTAATTCCTACTACAGATGGGGTTGTTCTCGTACCTTCAGAATTCTCAATTACTCGAGGTTCACCACCTTCAATAATTGCCATGCATGAATTTGTTGTCCCTAAATCAATACCGAGAATTTTCGGCATTTTCTTCCTCCTATTTTAATTAATCTGAAGATTTTTCAGATTCTTCATTAATATCTTCTTGTTTTTGTTCAATTTCATCTTCTTGAGCTACTACAACTCGAGCAGGCCTAAGAATTTTGTCATTCAATGTATAACCATTTTGTATTACATTTAAAATTGTTCCTTCCTGTGATTCTGACGTTTTCTCATATAACAATGCTTCATGTTTGTAAGGGTCAAAAATTGCTCCCAACGCTTCAATTTTTTTTACTCCTTCAATATCCAGAGAATTCTCCAGATTACGCAAAACTAATTGAATTCCTTCATGCCAGCCTTTTTCAACAGTATCAGGGATTTCGTTAATAGCTCTCTCTAAATCATCTATTATTCCAATAAACCTAGTCAGCACACCTGATTTGACTGTTCGCCTGAGCTCTTCCTGCTCTTGAATCACCCTACTTCTATAATTCACTAAATCTGCTTGGGCCCTCTGAGCAATAGATTGAAATCTCTCTTTCTCTTTCAACGCTTCTTTTAATAATTTATCAACATCTGCATCTTCTTCTTCAGCATCATCTAAATTTCCAAGCGNTTCCAACAACTCAGTTGATTCGTCTTCTAGATTATCTTTATTTTCTTCAGTCACTAATCGTTCTCCCCAAAAATATGTTAATCAATCATTAACATTTCAAACATTTTGTCAAGACAATTTTCTAAATAAATTTTCGCATCGTTAGTTTCAAGCTGATTAAGCGTTGACTGCATCTTTAACATCTGATTAAACATACCCAAAGCTAATTCTACTCCTGATAAATTCAAGCCAAGGTCCCCTATTAGATGTTTTATCAGCCTTAAACGCACTATATCCTCTTCCGAATATAAACGAAGCATTCCAACAGTTCTAGAAGGCATAACCAAGCCAACTCTTTCATATTTTCTAAGAGTTTGAGGATGCATTTCTAATAACCTAGCTGCAACACTTATTACATATAAGCCATCACCTAACAATTTACATAACACCTTTATCAATTTAATTGAAAATATATTAAGCACAGTATAAAAGTTGATTCGTTACGTGTCAACTTTTATACTGTCTAGATTATAATCCAGATAAAAAGCGGTAAAATTGGTATCATTCTATGTAAATTTATTGGAATTAAAAATCATGACTAAACTAATTATTTTTGATTGCGATGGAGTACTAGTTGATAGTGAACCTATTGCAAATAAAATACTCATAGAGGTTTTAGGTGAAATTGGGTTATCTATAACATTTGAGGAATCTTTAAATTTGTTCTTAGGGAAATCTTGGGATGATTGCTTAAGAATAATAAAAGAAAAATTACCGCATGACATTGATATAGATTTAACAAATACGTATATGACTAGGATGTTTGCAGAATTTGAAAAATCCCTCTCTCCAGTACCTGGAATTAGAGATGTTTTAGAAAATATAAATTATGACGTTTGCGTTGCTTCCAGTGGTCCTCATGAAAAAATCAGAAAAACATTAGGGATAACAGGTCTTTTGCAAAAATTTGAAGGACGTATATTTAGTGCAGCAGATGTTAAAAAAGGTAAACCCGCGCCCGACATCTTTCTTTTAGCAGCACATACGCTAAAAGTTCGTCCTGAAAAATGCCTTGTTATAGAAGACTCTTTAAATGGCATTAAAGCTGCTATTGCAGCAAATATGAAAGCGATACACTATATTCCAACGAACAGTTTTTATAAAAATACTATTCAGCATAAAAACATTACCCAAATATCTGAAATGGCAACTTTAAAAAAAATATTGAACTGTAAATGAGGCAATAATGGAATCTAAAAATAATCAAGTTCAAGAAATATTAAAAGGTTCTATAGACTTTAATGTCCAAGCATATCCTGATATAGAAGACCTCAGAATGGACCCCATGGAAACAGGAAGATATGCATACGAATCTCAAATGTCAGGTTTTGTTTTAAAATCTTCTTTGTACCTCACAACACCCATTACATATATTCTGAATCAAATGTATCCAGGGCTATCAACTGTAGGGTCCGTTACTCTCACNCGATCAGTTGGAGGCTTAAATCCAGAGGCAGTAGAATCAGCAGCTGGACTAAATACAAAAGTAATATGGATACCAAAATCAGAAGAACATGAAATATTAAAAAATGACTCTTTAAGTTCACAAATGCAAGAAATANTAAAAATAGTTTATGNCAAAAATTTGACCCTTGCTNTAGATCAACTNTCTCCCTCAAATTCTATTGCAATTTTAGAAGAAGNTAAAAAGTATGGGATATTGAAAATCATTATTGCCTTTGACCATATAATCTCTGATGACAATATTTATAAAACTTTAAGTGACCTTGGAGCATTCATTGAGTTTAGGTTCTCTTCATGCATGCCCTCNGNCCACTCNATACCTATTGAAGCAATAATAGAANAAATAAAATTAATTGGATATGAAAGATGTATCNTGACAAGCAATTTTGGACAATGGTTCAATCCATCACCTGCTGAAGGGATCAGAATGGCNATATCAGCTCTTCTGGAAGAAGNAGTCCNTGCAGCTCAAATTNCAAAACTTGTAAAATTAAACCCATCAGATTTATTAAAATAAATCTATTTGTATTCAATAAGTTCTANCCAGTTTCCATCTGGATCCTGAACATAACANGCAAATTTACCATCAACAACCTCAACAGGGGGATTTAAAGGTNTAACTCCCTTAAGTTTTAAATCTGACCAAGTTTCATATATATCTTCAACGGTAAACGCAATATGTGAACCTCCAATAACTGANCTATGNTCAGTAGGTCTTTGATATGGTTCCGGATAAACATATTCNATAAGTTCAAGCATATGGTTAGAACCTAAATCAAACATGTTTATCTTCAAATGNGCATTTGGATANCCTATTACTTGAGACATTTTNGGGCCTTGCCTTTCAAAAGANTCNGCTAAANCTAAGCCAATCACATCTTGNTAAAATTTAGCTGANTCTTCGAGATTAGAAACNACNAAACCAGTATGATTCAATCCTATTATCATGTTATCTCCTCAANTAGTACTGNANTAAANGNATTATNTATATCTCGNATGCCAACCACCACCACCCCAAGTAATTAATTTCTCNGGTTTAAATTGAATNAACACCCTNGGCACATTTTTGGTTTCTTCATAATATGANNTNCCTGCTTCTTCACCCAAATACCGTAAAGCTAAATGCTTCCAATCTCCAAACCATTCNTTATCAATNACCATAGCATCAGCTTTAAAAGTAACNCTAACATATGGAGGGGAAGGNGAATCTATACAGGCNGAAATTTTGGGATTTTCATATATGTTTGATANCCATTTATTGTTAGGTCGACCCAATACAGAAAACNCCCCNTCTTNATATGAGTACCATATTGGAACAACATTCGGNTANCCATCAGATGAAATCGTTGCCAATTTCATAACATAATCANAATTCGTTAAAAAGTGTTGGATTTCATCTTCNGATAATTTAGGCATAGCAATCTCTTCCCTTGTNAATAAGATTCTTCTAGNTTTTGNTCCTCTTCCATAGCAACATATTTTGAAGGACATTTAACAATAACATTATAGCTCTCAAAAGAATCCCCAGGAGAATGAACTCCTTCTAATATAATTTCNGAGTTTTTGTTAAAAAAAAGGTCAGGTAAAATACCNTCATGTATTGCAGACATNGAATTAGTCCCATCTGTAATAGAAAAATANGCTTCNGTGGAATTTTCGGGCCTATAGAAAGACTCGGGAACTAGNTTGCCGCTCACNCTTACGGTTTTACCTTGTGGCGTCTGGGGTTCTTCACTAATCTCAGAAACAGTAAAATAATAAATGGTTGCGCTTTGAAATGCCATAAAAATAAAATACCCAAACGCAGCACCAATAACTACAGCACCAATTATNAATTTACCTTTATTAGCTAACAAATAAAACCTCTTAATTAATTATTTCAAGTAAATATCAAGATTTCTTATTCTTAATAAATTCTTTTAATAATAAAACTTCTTTGTTTATTGATTTCAATCTTCTTGATAAAAAGAATANATAGGNAAAGAAAGCTACCCAAGTAAGAAAAAATACCNCAAATAAATAATCTAAATTAGCCTCAGGGNCCAAATCTATNTCNGTAGTATTNGCAGGTGTCTCTGCATAAACTGAATCTCCAAAATATANTGAAAATAATAAAAATCCTAGCATACCTATTAATACTGGCAAGATATAAATTTTAAATTTCATTTGATGCATATTTATGTACCTCGTCAAGATCATCTTCTATTCTTCTAATTTTTATTCTCTCAATCAACATATAAATGTAAAAAACTGTAAAGGATATAGTCGAAACTAATAATGTAAGTAACATTCTTGAATCTAAACTAGAATCCGATTCTGCCAGAGGCCCTATATTTAAACGCGGATGAAGATTTCGCCACCATATAGACGCCAAATATATTAACGGTGCATCTATTGCACCTAGTAGAGCCACAACAGAAGCATATCTACGTGCAAGAATCTGATTCGTAGAATACGATCTGATCATAAGGTATGCAACATAGATAAACCAAAGTATTAATGTCGTAGTTAGTTTGGGATCCCAAGACCACCAAACACCCCATGCAGGCTTGGCCCAAAGAGCTCCAGTAACTAGAATCAACGTTGCAAAAACAACTCCAATCTCAGCTGAAGAATGCGCAATGGCATCCCATTTATCATCTTTGGTAATAAGATGAATAACACTCGCTATGCCGACTATAAATATAGATATCATTCCGATCCAAGCTAATGGAACATGATAGTAAAAAATCCTTTGGGATATTCCTAAATTTAATTCTGTAGGAACCCACATGAAAATCATATATGTTGTAACCAACAACAAGATCAAAGACATTAATAAAAATATCTGTTTAAACAATCCACTCTCCGTAGAATTCAGTTTAATTAGTCACAGCACCAATTGATGCAGAAGAAACAAGTTTAGAATATTTTGCCAAAACACCTTTTTTATAATTTGGTTCTCTAGGTTTCCAAGCTTTTCCCCTAGACTCAAGTTCTTCTTTAGATATTTTAACATCTAGCTGCCTAGAATTAACATCCATAGATATGATGTCGCCTTCCTGTACTAAAGCAATCGGACCCCCAACAGCCGCTTCTGGAGCAACATGTCCAATCATAGGTCCTCTGGTAGCGCCCGAAAACCTTCCATCAGTAATCAATAAAGTAGATTCACCCAACCCAGCACCCATAACTGCCCCAGTAACAGCCAACATTTCTTGCATACCCGGCCCACCCTTAGGACCTTCATAACGGATAATAACTACATCTCCATCAACTACATCTCCATTTGTTACAGCTTCAAAAGCAGCTCTTTCTCCATCATAAACTTTAGCAGGTCCTTCATGTTTATGATGAGAAGTTCCTGAAACTTTCATAACGGCGCCTTCAGGAGCTAGGTTTCCTTTCAATATAGCTAGCCCACCTGTTGAGCTTTTCGCATTTGGCACTGAAAATATGACTTTATTGTCGGGCCTAGTCTTAACATTTTCAAGATTCTCCCCTATAGTTTTACCGTTTATAGTCATTTCGTTACCATGAATCAACCCTGCTTCAAGCAATTCTTTTAAAACAACTTGAACTCCACCTGACCTATCCATATCTGACATAACATATTTGCCACCTGGTTTTAAATCAGTAAGATAAGGTGTGTCGCGACTTAACATATCAAAATCATCGATAGTTAAATTAACTTCTGCTTCATGAGCTATTGCCAATAAATGTAATACTGAATTAGTCGATCCACCCATAGACAACACTAAACGTATAGCATTTTCAAAGGCATTTCGAGTCATAATATCTCTAGGCTTAACACCCTTTTCAAGCATTGTGTAAATATGTTTACCTGCCTGTTCAGCAACACTTAAATTTCTATCATCTACAGCTGGTATAGAAGCTGCTCCCGGTACAGACATACCCATCGCTTCTATCGCTGAAGCCATAGTATTAGCAGTAAACATGCCTGAACAAGCTCCTTCTCCAGGGCATGCCACACGTTCCATATCAATCAATTCTTCTAAAGACATCTGGCATTTAGAATAGGCTCCTACTGCTTCAAACATATCTTGTATGTTTATATCCTCACCTTTGTACGATCCGGGTAATATAGCTCCTCCATAAACAAAAACTGAAGGGATATTTAAACGAGCCATCGACATCATTGCACCAGGCATATTTTTATCACAGGCTGCTACAATTAATAATCCATCCATTCCCTCAGTAAAACATACCGTTTCAATCGAATCAGCAATAACTTCTCTGCTGACTAACGATCCTTTCATACCCTCTGTCCCCATAGAGATACCGTCACTTATAGTAATAGTTCCAAACATAAATGGCACAGCATTGGCATCCCATAAACCCTGTTTAGCTTTATCAGCTATTCGAGTTAAATGTACATTACAGGGAGTCACGTCACTAGCCAAATTAGCAATTGCAACAAATGGTTTTTCCATATCATCATCCCCTAAGCCAACAGCTCTCAACATAGATCTAGCCGGAGCCCTATCAGGACCTAAACTGATAGCAGCAGACTTATGTTTTAATAAGGAAATATCTTTAGAATTTATTGTCATATTTATCCTCTTAATTTAAATCAACACTGAATAATTCACCAATCTCACCATCTATTATTACCGAACAAACCGTCTCAAGGCAAAAGTTATGCCTCCAAGAAAAATAACACTTAAATAAGTTATAGATCTATCTGATAATGCAACGGATGCAGCATCTGTTGAAGACATCTCAAACATTAGCATACCTGTTATCCCTGGCTCTACAATCCCTAAGCCTCCAGGAGTTGGCACTGTAGATAAAATTGCATTACCCAAAGAAACAGCAACAACCATTGGAATACTTAGCTCAAGATTAAGTGCTTGTACAATTAGCCAAAATCTTATCATTTCCATNATCCATCCCAATAANCCNAAANCAGTTAGCGTGACAANACGGTGATANCCTCCGCTTGTCCCTCTTTTGAAATTAATAAATCCTTCTTTAAGCCTAGAAGGCAATTTATTAGCAAGCTGCCCGCCATAAAAAAACACTAGAAGCATTGCTGCCACCAAGAAAACCCCCATCAAAATAGCTGCAAATAATATATACATAAATGTTTCGTTATAATGATTTAGCGATATTCCAACAATTGCAAAAACCAGACACACAGCAACAACCATCATGTCCAAAGTTCGTTCGGCTAGTAAAGTGCCAATACCCCAAGAAAATCCTTTCCCGGTGTCATTTCCAAATGCCCAAGCCCTATAAGCGTCGCCCATCCTCAGCCAAGCTATTGCATTCAAAAACCATCCACTCAATATCAATAAGCTACATGACAGAGCGCTAGGGATAATATTTTCATCTTGATCTGACGATTTTTCATTATCACCTAAAAGAGCATTTGTTGCGAGAATTTTCCATCTGTACCCTCTAAAAATGAAACTGATGTAATATACAATTAAAGCTAGAATATAAAAGAATATATTCATGTTAGAGACATTTTCTAAGGTTAATTTCCAGTCTAATTCAAACCCTTCAGCTAAAAAATAAATTATCGCTACTGCTCCTACAAAAGATAAAAATGTAGGAAAAGAAAAAACTCTATTTTTAATCTCAATCATAGATAATCCTATAGTTCATCATCTTTAATTCTAACTTTGAGTCCACAAAGATACCTTTTAGCACATTATCAACTCAAGTCAGTTATAGGTCTTTTATGTGGAATTCCGACTCTTCTAGGNTAATTTTCGGGCGTATCTGCAATTTTANGAATAACAACCAANGATCCNCTAANAAAAGTTTGATAATCCGANGTTTGTACTAATTCCACATCTCCACCTCCTAATACATTGATAGCATTTAAAGCCATTTTTATCTCTTGCTCGGCCTTGTCACCTTTCATAGCCACGATAGCCCCTCCTATCTTACAAAATGGAAGCATTAATTCGACTAGAACTTTCAAATCAGCAACTGCTCTCGAAATAACTAAATCAAATTTTTCTCTATAGGCTTGGAGGTGGGCTGCATTTTCAGCCCTGTCAGATATAAAATTCACATGTTTTAAAGTTAATTTAGAACAAAGTTCTTGTAAAAAATCAATCTTTTTTGAGGTTGAATCCAATAATGTCAATTTCCAATTAGGATGACTTATTTTCAAGGGTATTCCTGGCAATCCTGCTCCTGCCCCTAGATCAAGAACGTCTATAGCATCTTCCATTAAATCAAAATTTAACAAAGAATCAACTAAGTGGACTGACATTGAATCAAGAAAATGCCTTTCTAAAATGCTGTCAACGGTGTTAGAGGATATAAGATTAATTTTCGAATTCCATTCTAAGATCAAATTGTGATAATCCAAAAAACTCTTACTAATGTTTGAAATATCACCAAACCCCATAAGCTTAAGAGATTCATTAAAATGAAGCATCGAAGGATCTGTAATTTTCATTATATATATATCATTATTTATTAATTTGACTAAAAATTGTATAATACCTATGAAATTTTGCTAATAGTTAAGTATTTTTAATACTAAACGTATAGTTAATTTCACTGAAAACTATTTTTGCTACTGAAATTGTGCCATATATGGTGTTATATAGTACATGAATGTGGTAGTCTTTAGTTTGCATATGTTTATTTAAAATTTAATGCCAGTCACAGTTACTGGTCTTAAGGAGGCGGTGAACAAGCCATGTTCAGGACCAAAATAATAGCAATTATGGCCATTGTGCTGCTAACTCTTGCGGCACCTAGTATGGCTATGCAGGTTGAAGCTGCATCACCTGTCGTAGGAAAAGTACTTATAGAAACAGATATATCGAAGAGTGATTCTGCCGTCATTAATTTGTCGGGTGTTGCTCCTGCTCCGGAAGGATCGACTTATCAAGTTACTTTAAAGTCAAATGATGGGCGACAAGTTTTAAGCATCGGTTCCATTGATGTTACAGCTGATATCATTCACGGAGTTACGCAAGCAACCGGATCGGGGTCGTTGATATTCGACAGTTCTTCGTCTGGTTACAGTGGGGCAAATTTAATATCGACTTATAGCCGAGTGACAATAACTCAAGGCAGTGAAGTTGCATTCGCAGGACACGTAAATTCAACAGCTATTGTTGAAATAAATGGAATGTTAGATGATATCAACTCAGTAAGTGCTTCATTAGATTCCGCTCTAGCATCAGCTAAGTCTGCTCAATCTGCTTCTGATTCTTCAACCATAAACACTAATATGAATTCTATGATTGGAGCTCTTTCATCTATAGCAGATGACACAGCTAAAATTAACGCTCATGCTACAGCTGCTTCCGTTGCAGCTGACGACCTGGGAGTAACGGCTTCTTCAACGGCTGTTATAGCAGTAACTGCAAACATAAATAAATGGGTCAATTCTGCTACATCAAACGCAAGTGACAATGTTATTACTTCAGAAGTCGCGATAGCAAAGATTCACGTAAACCAGATTGTGAGTGAACTCTCCGCAGCTAGAAATGGTTGGGATGCAGATAATAGTGGTGTAATATCAGCTTCAGCAAACGAAGGTGGTTCTGCTCAAGCTTATTCTGCAGGACAGTCAATGGCAACGATGTATATAACCTCAGGGGCAGATGCACCTGCTCTAGAAATATCAAATCACATCTTAAATCTGGGTCTCCCTAAAGTTGGGGACACAGCATTCACTCTGATGATTCAGGTAGGATTCGTATTATCACTCTTGATGATAGGTTTAGGTGGATTTGTGTACGCAAGAAATAAAAGTTAGGTTATATTCAAAACCTTAACTATTAAAAGGGACATGTTATTAAATTAATAACATGTCCCTTTTTCTTATATCCAGTTATAACGATATAATAATAAAATGTTATTCAAAAAAATAAGTTTCGTCTGTGCTGGGTTACTGATTGTAATAGTATTATTTTCTATATCCTGTTCAAAAAATACTGAATCAGATATGACATTAAAAAACATGTCTATCGACCAAATACTTAAAAAAACAAAAATCGCTATGAGAAATCTAAATTCTTATCAGTTAGATTTAAAACATTCGTCAGGAACAGGAACTCCTGTAGGTAATACAGGATTAACACTGTCGGAAGCATCGGCAACAATCAATTTACCTGACGATATATATATTGAAGGCAATTTATTATTTGGAAATATTGTCTTGAAAACTAAATATATCAAGAAAAAATCAGATTCATATTATATAAACCCTATTACGCAGAAATGGGAATCCATCGAAGATAATTCAAATCCACTTTCATTAGCTGTAAATGGATTAAATGAGATTCTATTTTCAACAATTGATCAAATAGAATCTCCTACAATCGATAGTTCCAATACAAACAGTTACATAATACGAGGAGAAATTTCCCCAAGTATATTCAATACTTTATTAGGAGAAACGTTAGAAAAATCTTTAGAAACAAAAATAACCATAGACAAAAATTTGTATCAAATCAATAAAATAGAAATTTCAGGACAAGCATCTAAATATGATGACCCTAAGATAATCCGTAAACTAACAATATCCAACTTTGATAAACCTTTTGATATTTCAGTACCTTCATTAAAATAAAATGCTTAACTTCACTAATAAACCTTACGTACAACTAATACCTATACTCATAGGTTTATTTTTTGCATCAGATGATCAAACTGTAGTAGTAACTATACTGCCTAAGATCATGTTAGATTTGAGAATAGGAATAGGAGAATTAGAAAAAGCCGCATGGACCATAACTGGATATCTCATAGGGTATGTAGCTGTAATGCCAATAATGGGTCGTTTTTCAGATATATTTGGTCGTAAAAAAATTTATGCATTAGCAATGACAATATTTATTGTTGGATCAGTTGGAACTGCTTTAACGGGGTCATTTGATAATTACAATGACAATCTACTAATTGAAAGAATAAATACTATCGAGTGGGTTATAGCCACAAGAATACTACAAGCAATAGGAGCTGGAGCCTTGCTACCTGTATCTATTGCCATAATTAGTGACATATTCAGCGCATCAAAAAGAGGTATACCAATTGGATTAGCAGGAGGGGCAGCAGAATCTGGAGCCGTTATAGGGCCTCTGTATGGTGGATTAATAACTGAATTCTTATCATGGCAATGGGTATTTTGGCTTAATGTTCCAATAAGTTTGATAGTATTGGCACTTGTTCTAATATCAACTCGTTCAACTTCAACCATAAAATCAAAGATCGACTACAAAGGATCTTTATTAATAATAATATTTATTTCATCATTAATTATAGGTTTCTCTGAAATCAGTAACCTGAATTTATTTATGGCGACATTTATGATCATAAGTGGATTAGCTATTACTATGTATTATTTAATCTCTAAAAATAGTTCTCATCCTGTAATACCAATAAATATATTTAAGAACACATCTTTATCTGCAGCCTCGATAGTAAATGTATTTTATGGATCTAGTTTAATAATAATAATGGTTACAGTACCTCTAATGACGAATACTGTACTAATGGGAACATATTTAGACGGAGGTTTAATGTTATCTCGGATGACCCTCATGATAGCCATTGGAGCAGTTTTAGGCGGAATCTTATCTCGACGATACAAATTATCTTACATAATGGTTCCGTCTTTGCTTCTGTGCTCTATTTCTGCCTGGCTAATGAGTACATGGACTCAAGATATTTCAGATCCGTTTATGAGTATACATTTAGGATTAGCTGGATTAGGTTTCGGACTACTAATAGCACCAATAACTCTGGGTGCTATTAACAATGCTCCAAAAACATTGGAAGGAACCGTATCTGGTTTAATTATTGCAAGTAGGTTCTTAGGAATGGCACTTGGGATAGCTGCTTTATCAGTATGGGGAGCAGGCAAATTCCAAAACTTAATTTCCGGAATAAGTATCCCTGAATCCAACCTGATTCAAGGAATGACTATAGTCCAAATGAATGAATATGAAAATTTGTTAGTAGAAGTAGGCCTTTCTCTGTTTAGCAACTTTTACATCGCAAGTAGCATAATATGCTTAATCGCAATCATACCATGTTTGTTCATAAAGGATTCGAAATCTAATTAGTTCTGAATCCTCCATCCACATTAATAGCTTGTCCATTTATATTACTAGCCAAATCAGACGCCAAAAATGCTGCCAAATTCCCTATATCTTCAGGTGTTTGTTCTTTCTTCATTGGTATCCATTTTTCAACAGTCTGTTCAAAAAATTCACGAGTACTAAGATCTTCTATATCAGAAAAAGTTCTATCAGACACTCCATATTGCACTTTATCCCAAAATAATCTTTTCTTTGATATAGCTTCCCACATAGGTGTCCATAATAAGCCTGGGCAGATAGCATTCACATTAATATCATCAGGTCCTAGTGACAACGCTATTGATTGAGTCAAACTAATAGCAGCAGCTTTAGAAGTACTGTAGTGGGGCATATCAGGACTACCTTGCCTTCCAGCTACAGATGCTATATTAATAATCTTTCCATATTTTCTATCTTTCATGTAAGGGGAAACAGCTCCTGTAACTTTCGATATTCCCATTACATTTACAGCATGAACACGAACCCAGTCGTCGTCATTAGGAATATCTCTCTCCCACCATTTTCCTGATCCGATGATTCCGGCATTATTAACTAAAATATCTATCCGGCCAAATTCATTGATACATTTTTCAACCATATCCGCAATGGAAGCGTCATCCATTACATCCAAAAACATAGCAAATTTATCACCTGAACCCACAGATTCAAGAGATCCTGCAGTTTTTGAAGCATCATCCAAATTCACATCAGNAACTATAACGTTGGCACNAGCTATTGATAAAGATTCACATATACCTTTCCCAATACCTCTTGCTCCTCCAGTTACAATTGCAATTTTACCTTTAAGGTCTATCATAATCCATTTCCTTAACAATTAGATAATATTTGACATTGCCGATTTGTCCGTGCCAATAATTAATTTATTATCAATCAGAATAAGAGGTCTACGNATCAATCTAGGCTCTTCCAACATCATATTCAGTATTTCTTTATCATGCAATAAGTGCAAATCAACATTTAACTTTTTAAATGCAGGGCTTCTAACAGAAATATAATCTTTAATAACAACATTTTTAAATAGCTCAGTAATCTCTTCTAATGAGAAAGGATCGTTAAAAAAATCCCGCTCAACTAATGAATCAACTACTGGCACAAGAACATCTCGTACTTTACTACAAGTAGTTCATTTTTTCCAATAATAAAATGTGACTTCTTTAATAATAATTTACCTATTAGCCGATAACTCGAATTATATTGTTGACATCTTTAACCGTATCTAAATCTTTAATATCTAACGTTGCTTTATTAATGAATTCTTCTTTTGCTTCGTGCGTCATAATTACAAGTTCTGCATATTTGTCGCCATCTATAGCTTCTTTTTGAATAAAAGATGAAATACTGATCTCGTATTTACCCAATATTGATGCAATAATTCCAAGTACTCCTGGCTGATTTTTAGCTTCAATTCGTAGATAATACTTGCTAATTAATTCATTTATNGAAACAAGCTTTCTNGTTTCTNTAAATCTCAAAGGATCAATCATTGGGATGTTGTCAATTAAATTCCTAGAAATGGTAAANATATCCGCCATAATAGCACTAGTNGTCGGATTAGAACCTGCCCCNGGTCCATGAAATAACACTTTATCAGTCAAATCTGTTTCAATTTCTACCGCATTTAAGACCCCGTCTACATTAGCTANCATTTCATTTTGTTCTATGAAAACAGGATGAACTCTAGCTGTTATGCCTNCATTATTCAATTCGGACATAGCTAATAGCTTAATATCATATCCAAGCTCTGATGCATATTTAAAATCATTAGATTCTAATNCTGTAATACCTTCAGTATAAATATCATCAACATTTATTGTAGATCGNAACCCTATCATAGATAAAATAGCTAGCTTNTATGCTGCATCGATACCNTCTACATCATTTGTAGGGTCCGATTCAGCATATCCAAGNGATTGAGCTTCACTTAAAACTTGTTTGTAATTTAATCCTTCTTTGGCCATCTTAGTAAGGATATAATTAGTAGTCCCATTAATAATCGCTCTTATAGATCTGATGTCATTGGCTACTAAATCTCTCATCAATGGGGAGACNATTGGGGTTCCGCCAGCAACACTGGCTTCAAAAAGAACTCTTACTCCATTACTATTAGCAGTAGCAAAAATCTCAGGNCCATGTTTAGCAATCACTTCTTTATTGGCGGTTACAACATTCTTACCTTTTTTAATAGATTGCAAAATATAATCTAATGCNGGGTTCTCTCCTCCCATAACTTCAATTACAACATCTATTTCTGGATTATCTAAAATGTCATCAATAGAATCGACGTATACGNTATTTGNAAGAANCACATTTCTAGATTTGCNTCTATCTCTAACTAATACAGATTCTATAAATATCGAAACCCCTAAATGTTTTTTAATATACTCAGATTTAGTAATAATGGCATTAGCAACACCGGAACCTACAACCCCAAGGCCTAATAAAGCTACCTTAATTTGTTTATTCATTTAATTAAAATCCTGCATCTTGCAATAACCCACCATAAGGATCAGGAGTNGGAGTAGCCTCTATAGTAGTTAATCTAAGCTGTTGAAATATCCAATTATATATTTCTGAATTGAATACAGCGTATATATCATGAGATTTTCTTTCTATATTTATCCAATCTTGTAATGCCTTAGTCTTTAACTCATCTCTTGTATCNGNAGATAATTCTTTAGCTTCTTCACGGTCTGATATCATAAAAAATATTAATTGAGTATCATTGTTAGGATTTGGAACTGGCTCACTAAGTTGACCTGGTATTAAATCAAAAAATAAATCTTCATAATCTAACAAAACATTTCTAGGAACCCAACCAATCTCTCCGCCTAATCTGATAATTTCCGAATTATCTCTAGAGAACTCTCGCACTATCGATTTATATGCATCTTTTAACTGTACAGGATCTGTAACTCCCCTTGTTAAATCTTCAAATTTAATTACCATAATTTCCATCTCACTAGTTATTGGAGTAATAACCCTATAGACATGGACCTGTTCTGCAACATATGGAACTGAATCGCCTATATATTGCCTAAATCGTTCTCTAATCGCTTCGTTCCTGACAATATTACGGTGTTTTTCTTCACTTATTTGTAATGTATTTAAGTATGATAAATATCTTTCNTNTGTNTCTCTTACTATTTGTTNTTCAGATTTACCTAAAGAAGCACTATCAGAAGGNCGCATCATNTCNTCTATTATAGAATCAACTTCTTCTTCTGATANNGTGATCCCATAAGAAGGAGCAATTTGGCTTATAATTTCATTNTCTACTGTTTGCTGTAAAGACTCAAAAACNCCNGATGACGCATTAAATTTCCCNCCCATAAATTCTATAGTTTTTTGTTCTATNCGAACGAGCTCTAATAAATCACCTCGNGTATATTCAACATCATTCACTCTAACTATTAATTCTCGAGGAGGCATAACAAANGCGATAATATATCCAACAATAAAGACGGAAATAACAGTCCCTATTACAAAGAGNATAGCTGATATAACTATTTTTTGGCGTTTCTTTATTCCAGATCTATGCAATTCTGCATAACGCTTATCTTTAATATCAGCATTTTTATCAAAAGTTTTATTATCTGGCACGCTNAAAATCAAAGAATAAATTAAAATCTTTTCCAATCAACAANATTCATCTAAAAAGACTTATTACTATTCTTAACTCCTTGGTTTGTAGTTAATAGCAAACGAACCTTTATGAGAGGAAGTATATGGAATCAAAGAAAGTTGCCTAGCTCTTTTTACTGCCCTTGCTAACATTCTCTGACATTTCGCACAAACACCAGTTTTGCGTCTTGATTCAATCATAAATCTATCAGAAAGATATTTCTTTAATTTATCGATATCTTTGTAATCAATTCCACCTGCNCCCTCGTAATTAGTCTTGTCAATGCANAATTGACAAGCTTTTCTTCTTGTNAAATAACGTGAACGAGATTTCTTTTGATAAGTAGATTTTTCATCTTTAACAATTACTTTATTTGTCGTCAATTTATATCTCCATTGTCANTTGTCAGTCTATAATTATAAATCACCAAGGCAATTCATCAAAGTTTTCCGAATCTTCAGACGCCGNAGGTTNTNNATTNGAGCCTGTAGGAGGAGCAGAATTACGACTATCCAAAAACCTTACTTCAGAGGCATTAACATCCAAAGACACTCTTGTCTCACCATCATTAGANACATAGGTTCTACTGCTCAACCTTCCTTCAACATAAACTTTACTTCCACGTTGTAAAAATTGATTACAGTTCTCTGCCAATCTATTCCANGCNCTAACTCTAAACCATTCGGTTTCTTCTCGATCTTCACCTTCAGAAGTTTTNTACCTTCTATTAGTAGCAACAGTAAAAGAAGTAACCGGATTACCGTTTGGGGTATATCTCATTTCAGGATCAGATCCTAAATTACCTATTATAANTAGCTTGTTTAACGTCACAATATAACCTTTTANCCTATGAAACTTTTGTAANCATATGTANCAAAACTTCTTGATTNGCTTCTAATATTTTATTGAATTCNTGAGTTTTTAANGAATTCATTTTAAGAAGTGTNCTAACATAATTNCCTTCATGAAAATCATCAACAGGAAATGAAAGTCGTCGAATTCCCCATATTTCTTGCTCTTCTATATCCCCGCCTTGTTCTTTAATATATCCAGATATACCTTCTAAAATATTAGATGCTTCATCATCATTGGCAACAGGGGATAATGCCATGATTAATTCATAATTCCTTATTCTCTCAGACAATTAATAAGCTCCTATCAACTTAAATTTGACCGCATTGCAGTATATCACGCCTAGCAATATTCAAACAACAAATAGACACATCTAGAAATAAGTATTGACATATTGGAAGAACACGCAAAGAATATCGTTTATAAACAGAATCAAATAATCTTTATTACATTATGAAGGAAAAAAAATGAAAGATTCAAACACACTAACGGGTGCTGAACTAATATCTCAATCTTTAAAAATGGAGGGAGTAGAAAATATTTTCACACTGGCAGGAGACCATATTCTCCCCGCTTTAGACATAATGCATGATCAAGGATTTAACATATACGACACACGACACGAACAAGCCGCTACCCATATGGCCGATGCCTGGGGAAGGATAACAGGCAATTTAGGTGTGTCAATTTATACAACCCCTGGGTTTGCAAATGCTATACCGGGCATTGCAAATGCTCTACATTCTGAAAGCCCTTTACTATCTATAAGTGGCTCTGCCGAACTCGACGAATTAGGCCGAGGAGCAATGCAGGAAATAAATCAAGTAGAAATGGCTCAGCCCATAACAAAAGGAAGCTGGATGGTAACAGATCCTCATAGAATTCCAGACATGATTTCACATGCGATTAGAGTAGCATTTGATGGTCGAAGAGGACCTGTTCATTTAACAATTCCTGTAGACATCCAACAAATGACAATCCAAAAAGATGCCATTAATTTTTATACTCCTGCACAGTATCGTGCGCCTAAAACGACATTAGCATCAAAACAACAGATTAAAAAAACTATCGATATAATGAAAAATTCAAAGCGGCCCTTAATAATCTTAGGTAGTGCCGCAACTTATTCTGATTCTGGAACAGAAATAGAAAAACTTGTAGAAACAATCAAATTTCCAGTTATGACAGAGGGAGACGCTAGAGGATTCATTGCTGATAATCATCCTTACTCTAGAGGGTTTTTCGATAGCGCATTAAATATGGCTGCCAGAAAAATTAAGGAAGCTGACTTAGTTATATTAATGGGAAGGCGTCAAGATGTGATTATAGGGTACGCCCTAGAACCTACTATATCTAAAAATTCAAAATTGATTCAAATAGACCCCGAAGGATCAGTAATAGGAAGGAACCGTGGAGTAGATATAGGAATTATAGGAGATATATCTGAAATAGCTAAACAATTAACAAATGAAGCAACCAAACATTCTTGGGATAATTCAGAATGGTTAGACATTTTATCTAACGAACAGGTTAAACAAAAAGACTCTATTAAAGAATTGGCTAAAGAGTCTGCCCCAATGCATGCCTCATATGTGCACAAAACAGTGGCTCAACATTTAAACCCTGATGATATTTTAGTATTTGATGGAGGCGATTTTTGCCATTATGGAAGAGCATATTATGAAGCTAACGCTGCTAAATCCTATTGGTATCTTCCACCTTCTGGAATGCTAGGCCAAGCGTTACCTACTGCAATGGCTGCGAAAATTGCATTTCCTGATCGCAGAGTAATTATGTTTACTGGGGACGGTTCCTTTGGATTTAATGGAATGGAATATGACACAGCTGTAAGGCATAATTTACCTATTATGGGCATAATGGGAAATGACTCTACTTGGGGTATAGATAAACATATTCAAGTCAATGTATTTGGAAAAGCAGTTGCAACAGATTTACTACCATCAAGATATGACCAAATAGTAAAAGCATTAGGTGGACACGGTGAATTAATTGAATATCCAGCAGACTTATCCGAAGCTATTGAAAGAGGATTTAAACTTAATAAGCCAACATTACTTAATGTAGAAATCCAAAATGTTATTAGTCCAAGAGGACAAGCTGCTAGTAATAAATGGACAAGTCGCACCCCAGACCCTCTCTAAACAATGTTAAACTAAAATCATAATTACAAGGTAGGAGTATCCTGTAAATGAATGTTAAATTAGTAACTGTAACCCCAAACGCGGAAGAAACTATGGGGTATGTAGCTCGTGTTAGTAACCCTAAAAACCAAGATAATCCTAATGTTGCAGGTCTTTTATCTTATTGTATTAAACACGGCCATTGGAGTGTCTTTGAACAAGCACATATGACTGTAGAAATTAACACTACAAGGGGTCTTGCTGCACAAATACTTCGACATAGATCATTTACTTTCCAAGAATTTTCTCAAAGGTATGCTGATGCATCTATGTTAATAGAAGAAATACCGTTACCTGAATTACGTCGCCAAGATCAAAAAAACAGACAAAATAGTATTGATGACGTAGATTTGGAAATAATAAAAAAATTTAATAAGTTAATGAGAGCTCATTTTGATGAAGGAATTGATATTTATAAAGAAATGCTTGACGCAGGTATAGCAAAAGAGTGCGCTAGATTTGTACTTCCTCTTGCCACCCCTACTAGGCTCTACATGACCGGTTCAGTAAGATCATGGATTCATTATATTAATTTACGCTCTGCCCATGGAACACAAAAAGAACACATGGACCTTGTTGAAGAAATAAAAGCTGTCTTCTGTAAACAATTTCCGACTGTCTCTAAAGCACTCAACTGGCTTTCATAAAATTCAAAAGTATAATTTAAATACAATACGTCACCGGAGGAAAAAATGGTTACATCCGAAACAAAACGTGAAACCCCAAAATTTGACTGGTTTATCCCAATCGATGGTGACGGACACCATATTGGAACAGCTGAGGCCGAAAGACCTCCAACATTTGAATATTTAAAAGAGGTTGTACAAACAGCAGAAAAAGAAGGTTTTTACTCTTTATTAATTCCAACTAGATTTGCAAACGGGCTTTTTGATCAAAATTCTCCATTAGCAGAAACTTGGACTATGGTTACAGCATTAGCTGCTGTAACCACGAAAATTCGATTTCTAGTAGCTGTACGACCTGGATTTATTTCTACAGGATTATTTGCACAAATGGCCGCAACTTTAGATCAAATATCTCAAGGTAGATTGGATATCAATATTGTGCCAGGGGGTATAAAAGGAGACTTTGAAAGATTCGGAGAAAAGACGGATCACAGCAAAAGATATGAAAGAGCAGAAGAATTTATTGCTGCTTGTCGTAAATTATGGGAAACTCCAGCTCCTGTTAGCTTTACTGGCGATTCTATAAATTTAGATGGTGCCGTATGTTCCCCAGGACCACACGGGGATCCTTCATTTTATATAGGAGGAGCCTCTGAGAGTGCTTTAAATCTATCGGCTAGGCAAGGTGACACGTATTTGGCATGGATTCTTCCCAAGGAAATTTTAGGACCGCATCTTGAAAAAACAAAAATGATTCATGAAAAATCTGGACGTCCTGCAAGATTTGGATTAAGAACTCACATTATTGTCAGAGATAAAGAGGAGGATGCTTGGGACGCTTCAAAAGAGCTATTATCTTTAACTGATAAATCGGTAGCAGAGCAAAGGCAAACAACATTTAAAGGAACTCCTATGGTTGGACAAAAATCTCAATCTAAACGATACGAAGATCACCGTGTAGGAAACCACTTGTGGAATGGAATATCAACCGTAAGAGTAAATTGCGGCACAGCAATAGTAGGAAACCCTGAACAAGTAGCTGATGAATTATTAGGATACTGGAAATTAGGTATAGATGAATTTATCCTATCAGGATATCCACATGTAGAAGAATGTAGTCGTGTATCAGACAGTGTATTGCCAATATTAAGAGAGAAAATAAATTTAGCATCAAATAGCTAATAAATTAACGATGCAAAATATAGAAACAGTTTTAGGTCCTATCCAAACTTCCGAGTTAGGGTTTACTCTTTCACACGAACACGTTGTCGCTAGTTCAGCGGGCATACCTCACATATATCCAGAATTCATACAACGTACAAAAAGTATACAAGAAAGTATTGATGTGCTAAAGAAAGTTAAGGCGAATGGTGTCGATACAATCATTGACTTGACAACAATGGATTTGGGTAGAGATATAAACTTATTAAAACAAGTCGCAAAAGAATCTGGGATCAATATAATTTGTGCTACTGGAACTTGGCGTGACATACCTAGATCTTTCTGGTCTGCATCTATAAATTCGATAAAATCTCTATATGTGCGAGAAATCACCCAAGGCATTGAGAATACAAATATAAAAGCAGGTATTATAAAAGTCGCAAACGATTCTGATGGTGTTACTCATGAAGGTGAAATTATATTGCGAGCCGCCGCAAGAGCGCAAATGGAAACGGGTGCGCCAATTTCGACCCACACATGGGCTCCTAAAAAAATCGGTAATGAACAAATTAGAATATTCCTGGAAGAAGGAGTAGATCTGAATCGTGTTTATATAGGTCATAGCAATGATTCCGTCGATACAGGATATTTAAAAGGAATTATAGAAAAAGGCGCATGGCTAGGAATGGATAGATATCCAGGCGGTAGGCAACCTGGAACCCCTAACTGGAAAAAAAGAACAGAAATACTTGCAAGTTTAATACAAGATGGCTATGGAGATAAAATCATGCTGGGTCACGACTGGGCCGTAAAACTAGCCATTGAGTCCGAAGAAAAACAAGCTGAAAGAAAAAAAAGTAACCCTGATGGATATTTATTTATAAAAAATAAAATCCTACCTAAATTAGAAGAGTTAGGGGTAACTAAAACTCAGATTCAAAATCTTATGGTAACTAACCCTTATAAATTTTTATCCAATTAAAAAGTAAAAGGTCTTTCCAGACATGCCAGAAAGACCTTAGTTTGTGAAGGCGTCCCAAAGAACACCTACTTGGTTAGCCTCCTACTATAAATATCCAATTTCTGATCTACCTCCTTAATAAGGCCATCTGAATTCATATNTCCACTCCCCATGTGCCTCTACTTATATTATAAACTGTANGTNGTATCGTCTAGCAAAAGNGGAGTTATAAAATGATCGATAAATTATCTGGAGTNATTTTGTGGACAGAAGANCTAAAAAAAATGTCAGAATTTTACACAAATGTCTTAAANCTAAAACCTAATTCTGTNAAATCNAATTATATGGTTTTCTCATGGGTNAATGGNAATGAAACATTCAANTTCAGTATAGGGTNTCANCCAAAAGTGTCTGGCAAATCAAATGATTCATATAGAATTATGATTAATTTTAATGTAGATAACATTTATGAAGAGATNGAACACTTAAAAAAATATAATGTGCAAATAATACGTGAACCAGAAAAAGAAAAGTGGGGTGGAATTGTGGCTTCTTTTCTAGACCCTGACAGAAATATCATTCAACTATTACAGCATCCTGAAATCAGATAGTTTCTTCAAACCCATGTTGCCTTAAATTAGTAGCTTCTCNCAAATAAATATTTTTTATCTGAGAAACTTCCCTATCAGAATTAATATGAACCATCACCCGAATACATTTTTGTTGAGCATCGGGGACATCCATCTCATGCGCACACATTAAAGCAACATTTGTCCAGCCAATTTTTCGAGCCGCTACAGCAGGAAATTGAGCATTTAAATCAGATGTNGTAGTGAAAAATGCACTAATCACATCTGCATCATTAAGATTGTTCGCATCTATCAATTCTTNTAGNAATTCAAGCGTTGCATCGATNATCGAATCATCCGAATTTTCTTCGGCTGTTGTNGCACCTCTTATTGCTCTAACTTTACTCATTTTAATTCCTCAATAAATTTGCTAGCCTCGACAACCTTCCTGCCCTTATTAGCTTTAGATATAACATCTAATAAAGCGCTTCCAACTATTGCACCATCTGCAAAACNTGCAATTTGCTCTATGTCTTTCTTACTTGAAATGCCNAATCCNACCAAAATAGGNAANTTTGTTTGTTTTCTTATANTATTTACCAAACCCTCAATATTTTGCGACATTNTACTNTTTGCACCAGTCACACCCGTCAGGCTAACGCAATATATGAANCCACCTGCGATAGAACATGCTGCTGCAATGCGTTCTTCTGTACTTGTAGGAGCTAATAAAGGAATAAGATGAATANCTTTTCCTTTACATAAACNAGCNATATCTTCAGCTTCNTCANAAGGCAAATCNGGAATTATNATCCCATCTATGCCAACAGAATCTGCCTTATCCATAAATTCAGANATACCATAAGTCAAGAATGGATTAAAATATCCCATAAATATAAGAGGTGTTTCTGGNTTTTCTGTTCTTATTTTCTGGGCAATATCAAAAGCAGTATNCATATTAACCCCNTTTTNCAAAGCTTTAAAGCTTGTCATCTGNATAGTNGGNCCGTCTGCAAGCGGGTCACTAAAAGGAATNCCTAACTCAAGCATATCTGCTCCAGAATCCAACACAGAATTNGCTATCTCATAAAAAGAGGANATATCTGGATATCCAACCGTTAAATAAGGGACGAGTGCTATACTACTGTCAGCTTTTAACGATNCTAATTTATTATCAATTCTATTGCCCACAATTTTATCCTTGTACATAAAATAAAGAAATTATGTCAACACTATCATATTACAAATAAAATCAACATTAAAAATTAAGCCGCTAAGGCAACTAAGACAACAAACAAATTCTGTAAAGAATGTGTTATTACAGGAGCCCAAATCGTNTTAGCTTTATAGTATAAAAACGATATCATTATCGAACTGAAAAACAACGGCACAAAAAATCCGATTGATCCATGCATAATAGCAAAAATACCTGAAGANANAAATATCGCATAAATAAGTCTGAATTTTCCTAAAAATGCATTAAAAAGGAATCCTCTAAAGAAAAGTTCTTCCAGAATCGGAACTAGAAAACAAATNGTAATCAAATTTATATATANAACAAATCCATCCCCTAGAATATCTGGTGGNACAAGANTAGGCATAAAGATNNNTATTCCTAAAGTAGCAATAAAAATCACATATAAATATATGAATATAAAGTTGACTCCTANCAAAAAAATAGAACTGACAANTTGAATANATGTAGGCTTNNTAAAATTAATTGTTTTTGAAGTAATATGGCCAGTTTTTATNCCAGCGAAAATAAATAACCCTAGAAAAAATTGCGGTAGNGCAATAGCCCATGGAACCAAATATGCAACAACAGAAACATTAGCATATAACGTAAGGACGTATTTAACTAATAAAATATTCAAATAAACTGATAAAAGAACAAAAATACCTACAAAAATATATTTATAACTTGGATTGTATTTTAATCTTTGGGGATCCAAATCAGTAACTCATTTTTATGAAGTAAGCCATTCAATATCTCCATATAAGCTACCTGAATGTTGTCTATTAATAAAAACTTGGTATTCTGATTTAGCGTCATCAAGCAAACCNTCCAATCCGTGACCTGGATAAAATCTAATNTTNCCTGAAAGATTNAATAATTTTGTACTTATACTGTTAAGTAACTCATNAAAAGCCTCTGGCGATTTTGACTTTCCAGGACCTCCNANAAACAAAGTGTCACCTGTAAACANATGGTCATCTAGTATAAAACAGGTAGANCCCTCAGTATGNCCTGGTGTNAAAATAGATTTTACAGTAACATTCCCTATTTTAAATTCTTCATTACCATTAAGTAGAATGTCAGGGTATTGAGATAATGCATGGGNGTCTAAGGCACCNATTGCNACCGGAGCNTTAATNGAAGCAATTACTTTTTCAAATCCCAATAAATGATCTATATGATTGTGCGTGATTGCTATCATCTGAACATTAGTTTGAGATGCAAAATCAATTAACTCTTCAGGTTNATCTGGAGTATCAATAAGCAAACTTTCATTAGTTTGATTACAAACAATTAAATATGCATTGTTATCATATGGTCCGCATTTAAATCTATATAATCTNAAAATATCATTAGCAAAATAGGCATTCATCAATAAATCTCCCAAAGTCATATTAATTTAGACTAAATGTTAATATAAATATANCTTTAGAATATCAAGAACAATACGATTAGGAAAACAATATGGAAAACGAAGATTTAAGTTTGNGNACTAGTGCACACATCGGAGAAAACGGNACTAGGATAAAACTAACTTGTGATCATCATAATTCAACAATGTATGTTGTTTCCTCAGAATCAAATTGGGTTTGCGGAAAAGATTCAATACATACNCATTCTATAGCGGGATTCTTCAAAGATCTTGTTAAGCTTGAAGATAAAAATNTTGANCATTTAATGCAAAAATGGGGAATTTATTATCGNAGTGACTCCGTAACACCTTAATTNACCAAAAAANTTTTACAATTTTGTTAACTTTTTGCNNCATTNAAAAAAAACAGGTTGATTTATTGTTAGAAAATGCTATACATTAGCGGTGTTAAATAAATTAGTCTAAATAAGGTCGNATTTACTATGTATATNAAATCTTTTAATGTTCCAAAAAAACTACTCTTGTTTATATCGAGTTTACTGCTCTTCNTAATGATTCTTCCTGCATGTNATTCTGATGACACTTCTANTTCATCCANTAGTGGCGAATNTATTGGNAAATTTGGGATGATATTAGTTGGCCCAAGAGACGATAAAGGTTGGTCACAAGCTCATTTTGAAGGTGGTCAACATATAGTTGACTCTATTGGAGCTGAAATGATCGTAGCAGACTTGATAAATCCTGCTGATTCTCCAAATACTACCGTTGAACAGGTAGCATCCGATATGATTGCTCAAGGTGCAGAACTAATATTTGCAACTTCAGACGATATGAAAGATGGAATACTTGCAGCAGCAAAAGACAATCCGGATGTCCCAATGATATGGTCTTCTGGAGACAGTGCATGGGCAGAAGGAAAAGCACATAAATCTGATTTAGGTAATCTTGGAAATATCATGGGCCAAATGGAATTTGGTAAATACATGGCCGGTTGTGCCGCAGCATCTGAATCAAAATCAGGAAATATAGGTTTTCTAGGACCCCTAATTAATGATGAAACAAGAAGATTNGCAAATGCTGCNTATGTTGGNGCAAAGGATTGCTGGGCAGACAAAGGCAACGATCCTGCTAATCTAAATTTTGAAGTTACTTGGATTGGNTTCTGGTTCCATATCCCTGGTGTAACCCTCGATCCTACAACTGTTGTAAATGATTTTTATGACTCAGGTGTAGATGTAGTTATATCTCATATAGATACTCCAGAAGCACTAATAGTAACTGACCAAAGAGCTTCATCAGGTGAAGATGTTTTGGTGGTAGGATATGATTACGAAAACTCTTGTGATCAAGCTCCATCCGTTTGTCTTGGAGTNCCATATTTTAACTGGGGNCCATCNTATACTAANGTTGCTAAATCTGTAGGAAATGATTCCTTTAAAGCAACTTTCGATTGGGTAGAACCAGAAATTAAAAATGGAAAAACTGACGAAGACTCTATGATTGGATTTAAATATGGTGAAGCGTTATCNAACGAATCTAAAAANAGAATTGAGTCAACAGCAAAAGANCTTTCAGGAGATGTNAGAAACATATTTACCGGACCTTTAAATTACCAAGATGGCTCTGAATATGTCTCTANCGGAAAAACTGCTTCCTTATCTGAAATTTGGTATACCACTCAGCTATTAGANGGNATNGTTGGAGANAGTGGTAGTAATTAAATTATTACCCTAATAAACAAAAAGGCGGTTNTTTAATCGCCTTTTTTGTTTGATCAAAATAATATGAAAATAGAATTCAAAAATATCTCAAAAACNTTTGGNNATGTGAANGCTAATGAGNATATAAGTTTTACCATAGATTCAGGTACTATTCACGCTTTGATAGGAGAGAATGGAGCAGGGAAATCGACTTTAATAAAGATATTATCTGGNCAAATTTTTCCTGATCATGGGTCCATTATGTTGGACNGCTCCAATATAGAACTAGGGTCAACAAACGAAGCCAATGAAAAAGGTATCGGAATATTAGGTCAAGACCCATTAGACTTTAGTAATTTNACAGTCTTAGAAAGTTTCATAGCTGGGCACCCNTCTTCCNCATTCGTGTTCTCTAAAAAAAATATAGCGAAAAAAATAAATGNATACTTAACTCAATTTAACTGGAACATACAACTAAATTCATTAGTAAAAGATTTATCTGTTGGAGAAAGACAACAACTGGAATTAATCCGACTTCTTGATAAAGGAGCTAAAGTGATTATCTTAGATGAGCCAACAAGCGGATTCTCACTTGAGCAAAAAAAGAAAGTATTTGAAACATTAAAAATACTTTCTAAAAATGGTTTTACAATAATATTAGTATCTCACAAAATTGAGGAAATTTTAGAAATATGTTCACACGCAACAATTATGCAAAAGGGCCGTTTAGTAAATACCATCGATTTACCAACTGATCCTCAAACTTTAATAGATTTAATGTTTGGTCCACAAGATATTTCCAATAAAAAATCTGCCCCTGAATTAAATTTAGATTCAATATCCAAAATAAATTTAAATATATCCGACTTTTCTATCAAATATAATTCTGATTCAGAAAACGACACACACACTATAGATATACCTCAAAAAATAATTATAGGAATTGCAGGACTTCAAGGATCCGGAGCAGACAAATTTATTCAACATTTCCAATCTAATCCTAATCAAATTAGTACTTCTAACAAATCTTATCTAGATAAATCAACCATTACATACGTACCTGCTGATAGGCTTGAGAGAGGGCTTTTCCCTGATATGACGATATGTGAACATATAGCACTAGCTTATAATCACAAAAGCACCGTCGACTGGAACGAAATGGAAAATTTAAGTCAGTCCTTAATTAATAAATANGGAATTGTTGGAACTCCAAACTCAGTTGCNAAAACGTTATCTGGGGGAAACCAACAAAGACTTATGTTGTCACTAATCACAGAATCTACGGAATTATTGTTATTAGAACAACCTACAAGAGGGTTAGANATACAATCTGCTAATTATGTGTGGGAAAATTTATCAACCACTAAAAAAACAAAAACCCTTACATTATTTTCTTCTACGGATATAGATGAAATATATGCTTATTCTGAATATGTAATTTGTTTTTTCAACGATCACATCGTAGCTCACGGATACCCTAAAGATATTACTAAAGATATAGCGATGCAAAAAATTTCTGGTAATTAACACATATGTATAAGAACCTATTTAAAAATATTGTCACAGTCTCAATATCTATATTTTTTGTAACAATAGTTTTATTCATANTAAATTCTTCTCCCNTAGATATATACAAAGCTCTATTTGATGGTGCTTTTGGAAATCTTGATAAATTGTCTAGNACTATGTTAATNACATCTATTATGGCCNTAACTGGATTAGCACTAGTAATAACTTTCTCAGCAGGCCTATGGAATATAGGNATTGAAGGCCAAGTGCTATTTGGAGCAATTGGAGCCACATTCATTGCTAGATCATTTCTAGGAGACAATTTAATTTCACCGTTTTTGGCANTNCTTTTTGGGGCCNTTTTTGGAAGTTTTTTAGGGTTTTTATCNGCAATACTCAAAACTAAATTTAATGTTCATGAAATATTTGGTGGGTTGGGGCTTGATTTTGTTGCTTCCGGGCTAATTGTTTACCTAGTTATTGGACCATGGAAGCGAGAAGGAATAGCCTCTACCGGAGGGACTGATCTATTCCCCGAATCTTCTTGGATGCCTCATATTGGGAACTCAGATTTCCCAATATTTCCTATTCTAATCATGCTAGCTGTATTTGTATTACTGTCCTTCTTATTAAATAAAACATCTTTAGGGTTAAGGTTAATAGCTACAGGGTCAAATAAAAATGCAACTGACAAATTTAAAATAAATTCAGTCAAATACATAGCTTATGCTTTCATTATAGCGGGAGCCATAGGAGGTATAGCAGGATCTATTCAAGCTACGGGTATATACCATAAGCTTGTACCAAATATATCCGGCGGATACGGATTCTTAGGAATTTTAATTGCGTTAATTGCCGGCAGGAATCTATACTCCGTTTTGTTGATAAGTTTTGTTTTTGCAAGCATAATGGTTGGCGGAGTCCAACTTCAATTGAGACTAGGAATGGATTCTAGTTTTCCTTACATTGTAGAATCTGTTTTTGTTCTTGCTTGGCTAATTACACGAGCTAGTAAAATTGACCTAAAAGTCACCAACTACATTCTTAAAAAAGATAAGTAAAATGGAAACCTACGAAGCAACATTCATAACAATTATAACGATGTCGTCACCATTGATATTTGCTGTTATAGGAGAAACAATATCTGAACGGGTTGGGATAGTAAATTTGTCCATGGAAGGAACATTATTGATAACGGCTTTGGCTGGTTTTGCAACAACAATAATTACTAACTCACCATATATTGGGATTCTTGCATCAGGATTATTAGGTGGCTCTATAGCAGCATTTATAGTTCTAGTTAACTTTAAGTTTTACCTAAATCAAATTGCCATAGGATTCATACTAACTATATTATTGTGGAAACTAAGTAGTTATTTAGGGCAGTCATACGTAAGAATTCCAGGACCTTATCTAGATATAATAACAATACCTTATCTAAGTGAAATCCCTTTCATTGGGCCCGTCATTTTTGATAATAATATAATTACAATATCTTCTATATTTCTAATCCCTATGTCTTGGTATTTTCTCTTTAAAACACAATTAGGAATTAATCTTAGATCTGTAGGAGAGAATCCTGAATCAGCAGATGCTCGAGGCATTAACGTTCGGAAAACCAGATTACTTTATGCCATGTTAGGAGGAATATTAATAGGAATCGGTGGGGCAGCTTTCAGCTTACATGTTAAGTATGGATGGTCAGAAGGACATACTATCAATTATGGATGGATTGCTTTGGCAATTGTAATTTTTGGAGGTTGGAATCCCATAAGAGGATCCTTAGGAGTTTACGGGTTTGGCGCATTGCAGGTCTTAGCTTTAAAATTACAATCAGTAACAATTGGATTTTCTCAAATATTACCTTTAATTCCTTTCCCTTTAATGATATTAACTTTAGTATTGATACAGTCAGCAAATAAAAATTCTGGCTTAGGAGTACCGAGAATTATTAGAATATTAATTTTAGGAAACCAGCCACAGGCTCTAGGAATAACTTATAAAAAAGATGTCTGATAACGAATATAACATAAAAATATTGTGGGACTCTAATTCTATAGATCTCAAAATTAAAGAAATTGCCCAATCAATTGCGAATCGATGGGAAAGAGAACCTGTTATAAATTTAGTCCCGGTTATTACCGGAGGAATGATGTTTGCATCAAAATTAATGACTGAATTAGAATCTATAGCTCCCGCTAAATGGGTCATCAATCCTTTAATTGCAAGCTCATATCAGTACTCATATGATCCCAATAAACCTGAAGTAGTTAAGATTAGTGATTATGAATCAAAGTTTCGAGACGGTTCTCCGACAATAATATTAGATGACTTAATTGATTCTGGAATCACTCTTTCTATCATAAAAAATATGATAAAAGGTATTACAAATGGAAATGTCGAAATTGCTGTGTTAGTAGATAAAACTGCCAAAAGAGCATCAAATATATATCCTGAATATTATTGTTTCGATATTGAAGAAGATTATTGGCTGGTTGGATTTGGAATGGATGATAAAGGTTTGTTTAGAGGCATGGACAGCGTTGGTTACTTAGATCAACAGATAAAATTATTATAAATATAGTATTAACTATATTCTAATCAGCTTAGCATTTGACGAAATCTCACCTATATTATTAGCATTAATATAGGTACATGCAGATCTCAATCCACCCAATACTTCAGTTATAGTATTTTTAACATTACCTCGGTCTTCTACAAGAACTGAAATACCTTCCGAAGCCCTATATTCTGCAACTCCTCCATAATGTTTTTGCATGGCTTCTGCAGAACTCATCCCGTATAACTGTCTAAATGACTTATTATCTTTTAATATAACAGGGGCTAATCCTTGAGAATGTCCTGACAACAAAGATCCTACCATAACAAATCCAGACCCTCCAGCATACGCTTTAACAACATCGGCAGAACTCTTCACTCCTCCATCAGAAATAATAAATCCAGAAAATTTATTGATTTCATCAACACATTCGATAATAGCAGACATTTGAGGATACCCAACCCCTGTAACATTTGTCGTACTACAGACACTACCTGACCCAATACCAACTTTAACTCCGTCCGCACCAGAATCCATAATCTTTGCAACCCCATCTGGTGTTACAACATTACCTGCCATAATTCCCAATCTAGGAAATTCTTTTCTAGTATCAGATATTAATGAATGAAATGAGTCTATATATCCATTAGGCACATCAAATACTATGAATTTAGGAATTTGAGAAATTTTCTTATCCATAAAAGAAAAAAAACCATGGATCTTCTTGATATTATCTAATCCAAAAGTCATAAAATTAAAATCTAAATCCAATCCAGCATTAACAGCATTCACCCAATCATTAGGTGAGTAAAACTTACTTATTGCAGTAGTAACATTAAAATCTTGCAAAGAAAGTCCCATCTCAAAAGTTCCTACAAAATCCATATTAGAAGCCATAATAGGAATGCCTTCCCAAGATATGCCTGAATTCGGGAATTCCACTACCGTATCTAATATCACTTCTTTTCTAGAATTTATATTAGAGAGCTTAGGAGATATTAAAACATCATCAAATTGTAATTTTTTGTCATCTATATTCGTCATTAAAAATCGTCTTCGGAATACCCTTCACCTTGTACCGATATAAAAGAGGGGATATCTGCAGTAAATATGGTTTCGTCTCCTGTCTCTGTGTCATCATCTGTCCAATCTTTCATATCAGCGAATTTAGTTTCATCATTTAAAGTATATCCGATGGTTGCATTAGGAATTAAAGAGATACTTTCAGATTTTTTTATAAATGATGGGGTGTTAGCTTGAGATACAGAACGAAATACTTCATTAATAATAATAGATACTTCATTTTCTACAATACTTGTAATATTTACTTCGTATTTATTACCACCTTCTATTAGACGACGTAACCTAGATCCTACTTTAGGTTCTAAGCTACCCAGAATTTGATTATTTTGATCCATTACTTTAATTCCTTTAGATGACAATACCAATTGAACAGTATCTCCTGATAGTAAATTTGAAGTATCCAGTTGTCTCGGAACATTTAATAATTTCGTAATAGCTGTTTTAGCACTTTCCTCTATATAATTTTTATTAGAAGTATTGCTGTTAGCTGAACGTTTATTAGGATCATTATTTGTTTTATTCAATCTAGAAAGATTTTTTTTAGCAATAACACTATTCTCGGAAATCACAAGTGCGCATTTAAATGCATTAGTAGCTTTATTCTTATCTCCGATTTCCATATAGGCTTTACCTAACCTGTTGTAAGCCTCTAAATCCCACGGAAAATCCTCAATTATCTCTTGATTGATAGCTGCTGCTGCATGCCAATTAGATTCTGTAGCTAATTTAATAGATTTTTTGGTCATATCTTTTTTAGCTTTATCTAAATCAGTGACGATATCGTAATAATCAGCAGCTTCGGATGTTTTCCCTAGCTTCATTAAAGCATCAGCCAATCGGTCATAAGCCTTATAATCACATTCTACTTCTTGAATCATCATACGATTAATTTGTTCAGCTTCTTCCCATAACCCCATTTGGGAGGCTTTTAAAGCATCTTTGGTATTTTTCTTGATTTGATTCAGAAGATTTTTNAAGTGNCTTTCGTTCATTTTAATCCTCTATTAGTGANCATTACTTAACAATTCACCGGCATTGTATGCTTTAATTTCACAAATGTTCAATCATTTTATGGATTAGAAATATTGGTTTTTTTGAACTTCGATGCATGAAANAGCCTGAATTCAATAATTTTAACCAANGTTTCCANCAAAATAGTAAATGTCATNTTTGATTTNNCATGCAGTCTTTCATCAAACAANATGNGCATCTCAAAAACAGAATATCCAAATNTCACACATTGAAAAGTTACTTCTGNCTGAAAGCCAAATCCAGAACAGCGTATTTTATCCCAATNGATTGATTTAGCTGTTCTATAATTNAATGCTTTAAACCCAGAGGTAACATCTCTNACATTTAAAGATAATGCTTTTCTTATTCCAAAATTACCNAAAGAACTAATTNATTTTCGNAAAAAAGACCAATTGTTAGAAACATNTCCATTTTGAATATACCNTGAAGCAATAACAAGATCNTAAATATCTAATTTATCAATCATTTCTCTTATATATATNGGATTATGNGAAAGGTCTGCATCCATCTGAACTATAATTTCATATAAATTAGATATAGCCCAATTAAATCCTTGATTATANGCGTTAGCTAATCCTAATTTATGTGGTATATCTAAAACGTGTATTCGTTCATCGTATATAGNGGATAACTTTCTNGCACAACAGGCTGTGCCNTCTGGNGAATTATCATCCACTATTAAAATATCNAGGTTAGGNATTCCTTGAGAAAATATTTTTTTCGTTAATATTGATAAGTTATTAACTTCATTAAAAGTAGGAATAANTACTANTATTTTAGGAGTATTCATCAAAAATATCTATGNGACTTACTCTATAAAAATTNAATNGANTGAGTANCATCNAAAAATATATCTTATTTTTACCCAGAAAGTATCTCTGAGCATCTCAAAAGATGCTTTNAANGGTTTTATTTTACTTTGATCTTTATGATACCAATTAATCGGCAACTCCAACACTGANAANGAGTACTTGTTTGCTAAAAATAAGATTTCAACATCAAATCCCCATCCGTTAATTATCTGTTTTGAAAATAATTTTTCTGCGGAATCAGCTGTGAAACATTTATACCCACATTGAGTGTCTTGGTAANTATTCACAAAAAATATCCTAACATAATAATTAAATATTCTTCCCATCAAATGCCTCATATANGGCTCATCGAATCTTCTAGCTCCNAAAATCTCTCGAGAGGCAATAACNACATCATATCCTTTNNCCATATTATCAATAAATTTATCAATATAACTTGGNAGCATCGCTAGATCAGCATCAAACATTATNCTATAGTGACCNGTAGCTTTTAGCATTCCTCTTTTNACAGCAGCTCCCTTACCTTTATGAGNAGAAGAAATTAAGGATACATNCACATTNNTACTTCTANNAGATNGNTTAATCCATATGGATACTTGATCACGTGTNTTGTCAGTACTGCCATCATCAGAAATGATTATCTCGCAATCATTATTNTTATCTACAAGATAATTAGCAAGAACATCTAANGTATTTATNATTCTNGAAGATTCATTATATGTNGGTATTACGATTGATAAATGCAAAGTATTTTTCANTAAANATATTTTTTATTAATCTGCATCTAATTCNAAAGCCTTATGTAAAGATTGAGCAGCTTTTGNCAATTGATCTTCATGAACAATACAAGTGATTCGTATTTCAGATGTTGTAATCATCTCTATGTTAACACCTTNACTTGATAATGCTTCAAACATTTTCGAAGCATATCCNGGNGAATCNTGCATGCCTGTTCCAACAATACTTATTTTTGCTAAATTATCTGAAGTTGAAAGGCTTTCTGCATTAAGGTCACTAAGAATATCAGAAACGATATCAATAGTTCTATTTAAATCAGATGATTCTACTGTAAAAGTAAGATCCGTAGTCCCCGATACACTCGAATTCTGAACAATAATATCAACACTAATATCTGCCAATGCTAATGGCTTAAAAAGACTTGCAGCAATTCCAGGCCGATCTTTCACTGAATACACCGTCACTCTAGCTACGCCTTTATCAGTAGCTATTCCATTAACTCTATTCCGAATTTCACCAACATTTTTATCCATATTATCTCCAGAGTAAATCAAAGTACCTTCTAAATCTTTAAAACTCGATGCTACAAGAATTGGAACATCATATACCATCCCTAATTCTATCGACCGTGGATTCATTTTAGCTCCATAATTAGCAAGCTCTAACATTTCCTCAAAGCCAATATGATTAAGTTTCCTCGCCTCAGGTACTAATCTAGGATCAGCTGTATATATTCCATCAACATCTGTATATATTTCACACCTTTCAGCATCAAGGGCAGCAGCCAACGCAACCGCAGTTAAATCAGAGGCTCCTCTACCAAGTGTTGTAATATCCATATCGGAAGTGACACCTTGAAAGCCCGCAACAATCACAATATTCCCTTTAGCAATTTCTTCTTCAATTCTATTAGTATCTAAATCAGAAATCTTAGCCTTACCATAACTTGAATCCGTTTTAATTCCAGCTTGTATACCACTAAGACTTACAACATCTTTTCCTATCTCATTTAAAGCCATCGCTACTAACGAACATGCTTGCAACTCTCCNGTTGAAAGTAAAACATCNAATTCTCTTCTATCAGGATTATTTGAGACTTTTGACGCTATATCCAACAAATAGTTTGTNGTATCGCCCATCGCAGAAACAGTTGCNACAATTGAGCCATTAATATCATGAGATTTTGATATTTTTTCAGCCACATTTTTAACTAGTTCTGGTGTCGCTAAAGATGANCCGCCGTATTTTTGAACCACTAATCCCATACTACACCTTCAATAAGAATATTTTATTCAAATTTATTCTACTCTTCATGGTATACACCTTTTGATGAAGGCTTTGTAACAANAATTTCACCACTAATNCCTGATTTCATNGCAGCATCTGCCATTTCGTACCCTATTGTGTATTCACGATCTANACAAAAGGCTAATATAGTGGATCCAGCNCCAGATAAATATGCNCCAAATGCACCTGAATTTAGTGCTGCCCGAATGATATTTTTCATAGGGAAAAAAATCTTCTGNCTNNCTGGNTGATGCATCCTATCTTGAGTTGCATAAGTTAAATTTNNCCATTCACCNGTAACAAATGATTGAATTAACAATGCTGATCTTGAGATATTGAAAATAGCATCTTTTCTTAAAACTTTTTCCCCTAATACATTNCTGGCAGATTCAGTTTCCATAGCAACGTCAGGTACGAATAAAACCGCTTTTAAATCATCCGAATAGATAGGAACATTAGTAACATCAATTAAATCATCCTGAAATATACCAATCTGCATTCCCCCAAAAATCGCCGGTGCAACATTATCAATATGGCCTTCTACTCGCCCAGCAATATCCACTAAATCATGCTTGCTTAAAAGATTCCCGGCATAAACATTAGCAGCATATAAACCTCCAACTAGAGCGGCAGAGCTACTTCCTGTCCCTCTTGCTAAAGCAATTTGATTATTACATTCAATAGACACAATAGGAGGTGTTTGGTCAATTTCATGAAAATATCGGTTAAAACTTTGAAGTACCAAATTGTCTTGATTAGTAGGAAGAGTATCTTCCCCATAGCCAGAAATACTAACTTTTGAAGAAGATGATGAAAGTTCTTTTACTTTGACTGTGTTCCAAATATCCAACGCAATGCCAATGCAATCAAATCCTGATCCCATGTTAGCTGATGTAGCCGGTACTTTAACTATAATTTCGTTTTTCATAACACTAAAAATAGAATTATAGCATTCCTGTGTGCTCCAAATATATTAGATACTGATACTATTAAAAAGAATATTTCAATCAAGATATTAAGTTGAACAAAAAAAATAAAGATACCCAGGTCGCTAAAGAGTTATTTGAAAGAAGTTTGAGTCACATTGATTTCGATGGGATTCGAACTCTTTTATCTAATCATGCAACATCATCAATGTCTAAAAAATCAGCACTGGAAATCACCCCTTCTACAGACCCCCTAATAGTAAAAGAATTACTAGAAGAAACATACGAAGGACGACTTTTAATAAATGACACCAACACACCTAATTTATATGGATTAGAAGACATTTCTGAATTAATCATGAGAACAAAGTTAGGAGGTATCCTAAATGGCTTAGAATCATTACACATCGCGTCATCAATAGAAATACTAACCGACTTTAAGAAATCAATTGATAACAGTATGCACCCATTAATGAAATTAAAAAAATATACTGCTGGAATCGCAGATTTAACTGAAATTTCAAACTCAATAAAATCAAAGGTAAACCCTGATGGATCAATCAAAGATTCAGCAACTCCTGAATTAAAATCAATTAGAAATCAAATTAGTAAAAATTATAATAATGTTGTTAGAAAACTATCAGGAATAATCAACTCTAGCGACCTTGAAGATACGATCCAAGACAACGTTATTTCTGTCAGAGGCGATAGGCTAGTAATACAAGTAAAAACAAATATGCAACATAAAATCCCCGGTGTTATACATGGAGCATCTAACACTGGCATGACTCAATTTATAGAGCCTCTAGAAACTATTGATCTTTGTAATGCATGGAGAAAATCTGCCTTAGAAGAAGAACTTGAAGTCATGAGAATTCTAACTGAAATTTCAAACTCTATTAGCACATATAGTGATCAACTCACATCCAACATAGAAATCATCCTTAAACTAGATCTTATAATCTCAAAAAGTAAACTGAGTAACTCAATAAAATCTAATATAGAAATATTTTCTGATTCAAATAGGGCTGATCATATAAATTTAATATCTGCATTCCATCCATTACTTGGACAAACTCCCAAGCCATTAAATTTAACTTTAAGCAAGAATCAAAAAATTTTGATAATAACTGGTCCAAACACAGGAGGTAAAACTGTTGCATTAAAAACTGTTGGTTTATTAGCAGCAATGCAACAATCAGGAATACATATTACCGGCAAATTAGGAACATATATCCCAATATTTGATGGGATATATGCAGACATAGGAGATCAACAAAGTATTGAAGGGTCGGTATCGACATTCAGTTCTCATATTGAAAATTTAAAATCTATTATTGAGATTGCAACTCCAAAATCCTTGGTTCTACTTGATGAAATAGGATCAAGTACAGACCCAGAAGAAGGTGCCGCGATAGGGAGTGCAATACTTGAATATTTCGCCAGCCAAAATATAACAACATTAGCCACAACTCACCATAGTTCTATTGTCATAACAGCTGAAAACAATCCTCTAATGAAAAATGCAAGCTTTCATTTAGATCCCGATACCTTATTCCCAACTTATGAGTTGCAAGAAGGGATATCGGGTAGAAGTTATGCCTTATCTATAGCTTCAAATCTTGGCTTGCCAGATAAAATTGTTAAAAAGGCTATTCAAAATTTATCTCCTGAGGCACGAGAAATGAATAGTCAATTAGAAGGGATAAATCGAGATAGAAAAAACCTTACAAAGGCATTAGAGGAATCAAAAAAACATTCCCACGATTATAAATTAGCTAGAGAAAGGCTAGAATCAGAATTACAATATATCCTGATTCATCGCGACCAGATACTAACTGAAATCACTTCAAAAGCAAAAGAACAATTTCAATACCTAAAAGACCTTATATCTAGAGCAAAATCAGTTCTTTCTTGGAGTTCAACGGGAGTTTCCAGTGACAATTTTGACGAAAAAAAAGACGAATTATCAAAAATATCTGATCGAATAAATGATCTGAAACCTCCAGAAATACCTATCCTTAATTCGATAACTGATTTCCAAATCGGAGATACAGTATCAATTAGTGACATAAATACATCAGGGATCCTATTATCAATTGATAAAACTAATGCTACTGCAATAGTTAAAGTTGGAAACAGTAAGTTAAAAGTTGATAAAGCGAAAATATCTAATGCTGATAAGCGTATACCAAACACATCTAATATCTCTCAAAAATATACTGTCCGAAAACCAATTGATCCTGGTCAAGACATATTAGATATCCGAGGTGACGATGTAGAAACAGCACTTCCGAAAATTGATTTTTTTCTAAACGCCGCTATTACAAATGGACTTAGTAAAGTTACAATAATTCACGGAAAAGGAACAGGTATATTAAGAAAATCAATCAGACAAAACCTGTCCTCTCATACTTTAGTAGGGAAATTTGAACCAAAATTAGATTCATCCGGAGGTGACGGTGCCACCACAATCATTCTCGTGTGATTAAAACCAATAAGCATGGCAAAACAATCAAAGATGCAATAAGAGCAAATACAATCATCACAGCTGTAATTTGTCCATAAGATGAAAATACCGGCATGGGGGCAAATCCCATAATAGCAAACCCAACTACACTAGAAGCTGCAGAACCTAAAAGTGCCATACCTGTACCGCGAGCAGCTACTCTAATAGAATTAAGTTTAGTATCTTGTTTCCTTAATTCTTCCCTGAATCTTTGAGTCATATGTATTGAATAATCAATACCCACTCCAATTGAGATAGCTCCAATTATTGCTGTAACAAAATTCAATGCAAATCCTGCAATATACATAACAGCATATGTCCATGACACAACTAAAATAATTGGTATAACCGTTATAATTGCATATTTAAGAGATCGCATCGCTAAGAATAGCAACAGTGTTGCCGCAGCAATAGCAATAGGCAGTGACGTATAAAGAGTTCTTGAAGATGCCGTCAGTTGTTCTTCTCTAGTAAAAGGGGAGCCTGTTAATCCAGTCTTTTCTATATATTCATTTTTCTCCATATCTAAAATAATTGGTTCTAAAACTTTACCTGCTTCAGTAACAACTTTCTGGTCTCTAGTTCCTGGAATTTGAAAAGATACTGTAGTAAGACTTAACCCATTAAATGAGTCTTTTGATGGCAAATAAATAGCCCCTCTAATTTGATCTGGTCTAAGAATGACATTTCCTAAATCATCAGATATCCCATAAGACAATACATGTCTAAAAGCTAACTCTGCATCTTCTCTAGAATCCGGAATGCCATTAGAATCAACATCTTGAATCAATACATTATGTAATTCTGCAATCTGTCTTAGAGTTGGTTCACTGTCCATAATTTGCCTAGAAACATTCACCACATTTGGGCCTATTGTTATTTCGCCACTAGGAGTCTCAGCTACATTATCTATTTCTCTTAACGATTCAATAAATTGATCAATACGAACTATTGCTTCAGGTTGCATAAGATCACCTCTTATGTAGGCTACTCCCGGCTCTCCCCCAGTATCTCCTAAATGTTCCTCTAGCTTATCCAATCCTATGACAAATTCTGATTTTGCATCAAAAAAATCTTTGACATCAAATGTAGGTTCGAGCTTCAAGGCAAGAAAAATTGATACTGAAGTCACAAATACTGTTAACGCAATGACCCAAATGGGATTTTTAGCAGATAACAAAACTAATTTTTCAACAATATTCGTCAAGTAAGACTTATCGTGATCTATAGCTAAAATTTCTTGATCTATGGGTAAATTACCATGAGTCTTAGATTTCATTTTTAAATATATCACTGGCAGAACAACAAAAATAAGCATTGTTGCAAGTAACATAACCAATCCATAGGTTCTATCTAAAGCCACCATCAGAATGATAGCTCCTCCACAAGCATTAGCGACGCCTATGGCACCTAATATTTTAATAACCCCAAATTTCCTCCCTGAAAATGTACCCCTAGAATTCAATATGAGTTCATCTACTTTCATTGAAATAATAGGAGCGATAATTCCCAGAATAACAAAAGAAGAAAAAACTGCGATAGCTGCTGCACTGCCAAAATGAATAACTGCTTCAATATTAGAAGATAAATTAGAGAGAAATGCTATTCCGTCACTTAACATTGCTAATACCAAAGCTCCCAGAACACCAGAAAGTCCGATTTTCAGTGCCATATTAGGTGATCTGTTCGAATGCAGTTCTTCTTTGTATCTTCTAATAGCATGAACAACAAAATCGACCCCTAGAGATATCATTCCAATCGGAACAATCAGATCAATGACTAGGCCACTTTTCAATCCAATAAGAGCAGAAATGCCTTTCAACCAAACCATTAAAATTGCAAGCCCTACACCAGATATGGCAGTAGCCCAATAAGACTTCAAGCTAAGGCCTACAACAAGGAGCGCTCCAATAACCGTAAATGTGATAAAAATACCCGCAATAGAACCTTCTTCTTCTGATTCCAAATTAGCATCTATAGCAACACCCCAAAGATCATAAACTTCAGAGTCCCCTTCAATCGCTTTCCCAAAATTGCGATTTAGATGCTCTTTATTTACCACGTCTGTCCCTCCACCTAATCCAATTTCCAATCCACCTCCACCTAATTTTTCATTATCTGCAACAAGATATAAAAACATTGCTGGAGAAGACCATAAATCAACTTCAATTCCGTTAATCGTCTTACTTTCAAAAGTTGCTTTCCGTGACAAAAAATCAATCACTTGATTAGACTTAGGATCTGAAATGAGTTGGAAAAATGCAACCTTTATATCTTCATCTGTTGCGTCTTCCAGAGTCGTACCCATCTGAAATAAAACAATTTCAACAGGATCCAAAACAGAACTAATACCTGTTATTGTAGATTCAATGCTAGGATCAAAAAAACTAAACAAATAAGGTTGTTCTTCTAAGGTTCCCCCAGCTAATAAACCTTTACTATCTAAATCAAAAAGCATTTCTTTATTTCTTTTTAATTCTAAAAGTACAGCACGAGTAAGAACGTCTCCATTCTTTGGTTCTAATACGTAAGATGCAAAATGAACAGGTGTTGGAAATTTGTCATCTATGTCTTTTTGTAAATCATAAACTTCACCAGGTGGATTAGGAGAAGCTTGCTCAGTCGGAGCCATATTTATGAAAGGGTATACTAAAATCAATGTTAGTATGATTACAATGCCAATAACTAAAATTGATCGCTCGGCAACAAAAGATACGATAGTATTTGAATTAAACAAGTACGTAATCCTTTTGAATGTAGATTATTATTTAATTATCACATAACTATTCCGATTTAATAAAGGAGCAAATTTGTGAAAATAGTATTTATGGGAACCCCTGATTATTCGGCTTCCATATTAGAAAATTTAATATCTTCAGATAATGATGTTGTAGGGGTATTAACAAACCCTGACAAGCCACATGGAAGAAATAAAAAAATACTGTCGACACCTGTTAAACAAATAGCTTTAGATCATAATATACCTTTATTTCAGCCCAGAACTTTCAAAAATAATGAGCCACTAATCAATTCCTTAATCCAATTAGATGCAGAAATTGGAATTGTTGTAGCCTATGGATTGATATTGCCTAACTCTGTCTTAACAAGTTTCCCACTCGGATGCTTAAATATACACCCATCACTACTACCAAAATATAGAGGGCCTTCTCCTATTGCAACAAGTATATTAAATGGCGATAAAACAACTGGGATTACAATAATAAAACTAAATTCAGGAATAGATAGCGGACCAATACTTAACCAAAAAGAAGTATCCATAATTGAAAATGAAAATTGCGGTGACTTAACCACTCGATTATTTAATATATCTTCCGATCTAATTATAAATGTGATTAAAGATCTAGAAGCTAAAACCATCATCTCCCAAAAACAATCTGAGCAAGACGCAACTTATACCGAAAAACTGACAAAATCAGACGGACTGATAGATTGGAATTTATCAGCTATTCAAATATTCAATATGATCAGAGCATACCACCCATGGCCTGGAGCATATACTTATTTAAATAACAAAAAAATAAAAATTATAGAATCGCAAATTTTATCTAACGATCACCTTGAAGGTATTACCCCTGGAAAAGTGTTGGTGGACAAACAAGTCTTAATAGGTACAGGTGAAGGAATACTTAATATTATTAAAGTCCAACCAGAAGGTAAATCAATAATGAATGCAACAGATTTTTCTAATGGTAATCCCAATTTTAATAAATCCATTCTAGGAAACACATAAATATGTCATATCCATTAGCAGGAATAACAGTACTCGACTTAAGTCGGTTACAGTCGGGTCCATCTTGCAGTCAAATATTAGGGTATCTAGGTGCATATGTAATTAAAATAGAGGACGTTAATGGAGGTGATGTAACACGAATAGATAACGTCAATAATTCTTCAATTGATGACTCTCATTTCACTATATTCAATAATAGTAAAGAATCCATAACTTTAAACCTGAAAACTCCTGAGGGCAAAAAAATCTTAGAAAAATTGATCGTGAAGAGTGACATAATCTTAGAAAATTTTTCTCATGGAATTATGAATAAATTGGGCTTTAGTTGGGAAAATATAAAAAATATAAATCCTAAAATAATCTACGCTAGTATCAAAGGTTTTAACGATTCTGATATTTACAATAATTACAAATCATTTGAAACAACCGCTCAAGCGATATCAGGCTTAATGTCTGCAAATCGCGATTCAAATCAAATTCCAAAATTTGCCCCAATAGGAGTAAGTGATTCCGGAGCAGGATTACACATGGTAATAGGTATATTGTCCGCATTAATGCAAAGAGAACGCGAAGGAATAGGACAAAAAATTGAAGTATCTCTTTATGACAGTATGGTTAATTTAATGAGAATTGAGTTGATGCGGTATATAAATATAGATAATGCTGAAGAAAGGTCATTTGATCCAATAGGTAACAACAGCATTATTTTTAAATGCAATCCTCTAGGTCCAGACGATTTTATTGTGATTCATTTAGCAGGGGAGATGTTAGAAAGTGTACTAATATTAATCGGCCGCGAAGATCTATTGGAAACATTAAATGAAGAAGACCTCTACAGAAAATCACCAAATGAAAATATAATAACCGAAATTGAAAAATGGACAAAAACAAAATCCAAAATGGATGCATTTCACACATTAGCTAAAGCAGGTATATGGTGCGCTCCTATAATGAATCCAATGGAAGTAATCCAAGACCCCTATCTGATAAAACAAAACATGGTCACAGAAATATCAGATGATGTTAGGGGAAATTACAAAACAATTGGTTTGCCTATAAAATTTGAGCTAACAGAACCGAACATCAAAAAGGCTCCTAAATACGGGGAACACACTGATAAAATTCTAAAAACCATACTAGATTTGTCAGAAGATGAAATAACTACTCTGAAAGATAGCGGTGTAGTTCTTTAAATNGTTTAGATCAAAATATATAATCCGAACTATATATACAAAGAGAGAATTAACTGTGACAACTGCTTTATCTCAATCAACATATAAAATTTCAAATTATATGTCCTTGAAGAATATGGTTTTGAAAAAAAATAGCTTACCCAATGAATTAGAAGGNTTTGAGCTTCTCAGAGAAAGCGAATTANACAACACAACAATGGCAATGCANGGNTTCNCNGGAAGCAGTGAAGAANTTTACCANGAAGCNGGGNGAATAACNGGATATATGAGGGAATTTTGTTCTCCATCCGCAATTCCGCAACATAANGACGGATCTGATATCGTAGCTGCAACAATTGTTCACTTATTTGAGGATGAATCTAGTCCAAGTAATTGGATGGAAAATATATTTATAAAACAATTCAACGACAACGTAGGGAAAACTGTTGGAGATGANCAGCGTTTAGTTGCTGTTGAACAATTAGANATTGATGATTTTTACGATAAATCTGTAGGTATNAGAGCAGTGCAAGACGGNCAAGAAGGCACGCTTTCTACAACTATTATTGACTTTTGCATAGGTNGACTATTAGGAGTTACATTNATCGTTACAGTAGGAGATCACGGAAGAACTGAACTCACAACAATGCTAGGACTAGAATTAGAAAGATCNATTGTAAAAGAATTACTCGCAACTGAATCAAATTCCTAATTANTCATCNCTACAAGACTCANNGTATGTANATTTCTTAGAAAANTAGNANCTAGGGANNAATCCCAAACGATGCATGCATATAATTTTCCAAGAAATTAATATAATCTTCCTTATTATTGTCATATCCATTTGCATGGTCACAATTTTNATAAATTATAAGGCTACTGTCAGGTGGTAAAAAACCCATAATTCTTTCCGAATGACTGATAGGAACCCTATCATCTGCTATACAATGAAACAGAAGAACAGAATTTTGAAAATCTTTTATTGATTGAATACCCGAAATAATATCTTCTGTTTTGATATTATATAAAATATCTACACTTCTAATAATTCCAAATTTAAGTAATCTAGCAATTGATTCTGGAATGAAAGTCCTATTTGCCACTTCTGACGCTAATAATTCCGGCAAATCATAAAAAGGACTGTCTGCAATAATTCCTTTCACTGAAGAATCAATATTTGGATTGGAAATTACAATTGTTCCTCCGTAACTTACCCCGTANAAAACAATATCNGTTACATTATGATCAAGCTTAATATGGCGAACAGCAGCAGCAAGATCCTTTTTTTCAATATATGCTAANCCTAGATCCTTTCCTTCTGAGTNTCCATGCGCCCTAAGATCAAATGCAAACACCGAAAAACCCATATCGTAAATATCTTTCATAAGATCTAACATATACCCATCAGCTTTATTAGAATCTACACCATGAATCATTATTACTGTGTCCAAATTTTCATTTTTAACGAACCATCCATCTAACCTAATTGAATCTTCAGTAAGAAATTCTTCTACTGAATAATCTAAATTCACTCTAGCTGGAGTAGCATCAGGAATTTTTCTAGTAGCCTTTATGGCAATAGTTGTTATATAAACTGACAAAATCAAGTAAATCAAAATAATAAATAGGATGATCGAAGTCAATATGATAAATGAATTTTTAGGGACCAATCTCTTATAACTCTTAATAATTATTAATATGTGCAAACTTTGGCTAGTATATACTAAAGTTATATATTTTTTAGGAGAATCAAATGTCAAAGAATTACTTATGGCAGGTAGCTTATTCAAATGATGCTTGGGCTACTCAAATATCTAACCCGCAAAACAGATTAGAAAAGGTTAGTGCAATGCTGGAGCCCTCTGGTATAAAACTAGTACAAGCTTATGCTACATTTGGTGAATATGACATCATAGCAATAGTCGAAGCTCCTGACGACAAGACTATTGCAGCAGCTTCAATTGCAGTTACAAGCTCAGGATCTGTTAGCAAATTAACTACATCCCCCCTGATTCCTGTAGACGATCTAGTAGAAGCATTAAAAATTGCACAAACAATTTCATATACACCGCCTACAAAGTAAACTTCACCAATACTTTATTTTGTTGTATATAATACACTAACTTGTGTTATCTCACCGTAACGTGTAACGTTTTAATAGATATTTATATACATACTAGGAAAGATTATGTCTGAAATTGTAATTTCAACAGAAAACCTGCATAAATTTTATGGGTCTAGAGACCAGAAAGTTCATGCTTTGCGAGGAATAGATTTATCCATTGAAGAAGGGGAAATAGTTGGTGTCATGGGCCCTAGCGGCTGTGGTAAAACTACTCTTCTTAACTGTTTATCAGGATTAGATTCATTTGACGAAGGTAATATATCTATTCAAGGTAACACACTAACAGATTTAAATGATAATCAATTAAGTGAATTAAGAGCAAAGAAAATGGGTTTTGTTTTCCAAACATACAACCTTCTTCCTGTTTTATCTGCAGTAGAAAATGTAGAGCTACCTCTATTAGTATCTGGATATTCTGCCAAAGAAGCCCGTATAAAAGCTCTTGAAAAATTGAATGAAGTCGAACTAGAAGACTGGCAAAGCCATCTACCTGGAGAACTTTCAGGAGGTCAAAGGCAAAGAGTAACATTAGCGAGAGCACTTGTTAACGATCCGGCAATTGTTTGGGCAGACGAACCTACAGGAAACCTAGACAGTGAAAATGAAAAATTAATAATGGATTTACTCATAAAATTAAATACCGATAACAACCAAACATTTGTCATAGTTACTCATTCTGAATATGTCGGAGGCCGAGCAAACAGAATAATTCAAATGAAAGACGGAGAAATTGTTTAACAATGCAAAAAGTCTTTGGGTTACCAGCATTAGAATTAGCAATCGGAATGTCTGTAGTATTAATCGTAATATTTATGATTATATGTATTGGGGCAGCAAGACGATTCATATTAGTCAAAATGGGAACTCGAAATATCCCCAGAAGGAAAGGGCAAAGCACATTAATTATTATAGGTTTAATGCTCAGCTCGATTATAATTGCTGCATCCTTGGGAATAGGGGATACCGTAAGATATTCTGTTCGCTCTGTAACTTTAGATTTTCTTGGCCCAACTGATGAAACTATTATCGGACCAGGAAAGCAACTTTTTGGCGATGAATACTTTAGTTATTCAGAATTTAAAAATATTGAAAAGATTGCTGCCAACAATTCAGACATTGATAAATTACTCCCACTGATTCAAATAAGTCTACCTGCTTCTAATGATGCTCTTGACCTTGCAGAAAGCAATATGACAATTCGGGGCATAGACGGTTTATATTCCGATGACTACGGCAAATTAATCACTAAAGATAAAGCCGAAGTCTCGATCAATGACTTAAACACAAATCAAGTCTTTATTAATAATGATGCAAGTGAACGGTTAACAATCACTGAAGGTCAACTAATCACTGTCTATACAAGTTTCGGTAAAAAACTATTCGAGGTAGCAGATGTGTTAGAAAATGGGGGATTAGCAGGAGGAGGAAGAGACCCTTACATCCTGTTCAATTTACCTACACTTCAAACTCTACTTGATAAAAAAGATCAAATCACTGTAATAGCTGTCGCGAATAAAGGGACTGGGGAAGATACGATTGATCTATCTGAAGATGTTACTAAATTTTTAAGAAGTGAGCTAACAAATAATGAGATAGCATCTCAACTTTTTGAAACACTCCAAACTAAAAATATTCCAACTCTTTTATTGAATGAAGCTGATGAATTACGGCAAACAGATTCGGAATTATCTGAGACTCTTACCAATTTATCTAATAGCCTAACCACAAAAAATCTCGATTTAGAATTCATAACCGATATAAGTGATTACCAAACTCAACTAACCATATCCGGAATCCTTAGTAAGGCAGAACTAAAAGAAGAAGTTGGAAAAACCTCTATGATGTTTTCTTCATTAAGTAAGCTTAGAGTAAAAGAGGATAAAAAAGATGGCCTAGAGTTAGCTGAAACGGTTGCAACTGGAGTAACAACCATTTTTTCAATATTTGGATCTTTCTCTATTATGGTTGGAATGTTGCTTATTTTTCTAGTATTCGTACTATTAGCTGCTGCAAGATCAACAGAATTAGGAATGGCCAGAGCTGTAGGATTGAAAAGAAGAGATCTAATCCAATTATTCACATATGAAGGAACCGTTTATTCACTACTTGCAGCACTCATAGGAACAGGTATCGGTGTTGGTTTAAGTTTTGGGCTAGTATACATACTTCAAGACTTAATCGGTACCGAAAATTTTACAATAACACCATATTACTCAACAATTTCTCTTGTAATAGCTTTTTCTAGTGGACTTATATTAACGTTTATCACCGTCGTATTTTCAGCATACAGAGCCTCTAATTTAAATATCGTTGTTGCAATAAGAGGATTAAAAGACGAATTTGTTAAGAAAGCTCCTGAGACATTTAGGAATAAATTCATAGATTTCTTGTGGAATATTATATTCCCAATAAAACAATTAAAATTAATACTNAATGGAAGCGGAAGTAGATTTAATAATTTAATACTTTTACTGATTTTTCCTATTTCTTGGCCAATAAAAATATTAATATCGCTATTTAGTTTATTTGGGAAACATTCTTATATACTCTTGGCAATATTCTCATTATCTCTATTGATATCAGGTTTATCCAGCTCAACTGGAGCTACTTTCTTTTTAGGGCTAACAGGAACTGCGTTAGCTTTAGGATTATTTATACGATTTATAGCCTCTAAATTATTTACAGACTCAGAAACAATCAATCAAATTGGAGGAACCTTAGAAGGTGGATTAGTTCTTATATCAAATTCCCTTCCTTTTGATTTCTTCGAGACATGGACAGGTGAGCTATCAGAGCCAGGGCCATGGTTTTGGCCTTTNGGAGGCGGGATATCTACTGCAGCTGCAGTCTGGTTACTAATGTGCAATACAAAAGTGCTAATAGGTATTTTAAATATAATATTATCTCGATTTTCAGGACTTAAGGCAGTCACCAAGACTGCTATAAGTTACCCTATGGCCTCAAANTTCAGAACNGGTTTAACTGTGGCNATGTTNGCTTTAATTATATTCACATTAATGATCTTTTCAGTACTAAATGGGATACAAGACGTAAGCTCAGAACAACCTGAAAGAGTTACGGGTGGATACGACATAAAAGCAAGTATCAGTCCTGAATTACCTATAAAAGGTGATATAAAAGATTCCTTAAACATAGATGACTTCTCAGTTGTTGCTGCTTCTTCAAATATTCCGATTGAGGTAAAAGAATTAGCAGGAGAAAGTGAGACTTATAAAAGCTCTAAATTAGTATCACTAGAAAATGATTTCATTGAATCAACTAAATGGAGGATGGCTCATTTTGATCCCAAATACGGTTCTACTGATAGTGAAATATGGAACGCTGTACTTAACAATCCTGATTTAGTAATAGCTAATGCGACTATTATCCCATCAGGTGACCCATTTGGTCCTCCTGACAGAAGTTTTAAAACTTCTTACATAACTCCAGGCGACCCAAAAGAAATGAAATCATTTGATGTACAAATGCGCAAAAGAAGAAGCTCATCTGAACCACAAAACTTAACAGTTATCGGTGTAATTGAAAGACTTGCATCTGGAACAGGATTTGGAGCTAGCGGAGCCACATTTTATTCAACTAGATCATTAACACCTAAAATATCTGAAGAAGAAGTCCCTCTTGATACTTTTTACTTCTCTTTAAAAGATAAAAGTGACCCATCTACTTATGCTCAAAAATTGGAAAAATTATTCTTAGCTAATGGAATGAATGCTGAGAGCCTTTTAGACAATATTGAAGAAGAGAGAGCAACCAGTAACGCCTTTAACAAACTTTTCCAAGGTTTTAGTGGACTAGGATTAATTGTTGGTGTTGCCGCCATAGGAGTTCTGTCAGTAAGAGCTGTAGTTGAACGAAGGCAATCAATAGGGGTACTCAGAGCAATCGGATTTAGATCAAGTATGATACGAACTCAATTTTTAATTGAATCATCATTTATAACTATATTAGGAATATTCGTTGGTATATGTTTAGGAATCTTACAATCATGGCTAATATTCTTAGAAATCTCGAAAGAATTAGAAGGGGCTACCTTTAGTGTACCTATAGGAGAAGTCGGAGTATTAATAGCTGCAACTGTGATAGCATCTATATTAGCTAGTGTTATACCTGCTAATGAGGCTAGTAAAATTTATCCAGCAGAAGCATTAAGATACGAGTAAAATCCTATCCAGGAATAAAATGGGTACCAATTATCAAAATGAAAGAGTTTATGGGGCAAGAGTATCAGACGCTTGGGAATATCGCGGACTGAAAACTGTAATCCTAGAAAATAAACATATTCGCATACAGATACTTTCAGACAAAGGTGCTGATATCTCAAGTTTTGTTCATAAAGCAACGGATACAGAATTTATGTTCAAGACTCCTTGGGGGATTAGAAATCCATCCCTCACAGTTCCTTCAACGGGTACCGCATCGTCAGTATGGCTAGACTTCTATGAAGGTGGATGGCAATCAGTCATTCCACACGGTGGCCATCCTAGAACTTATTTTGGAGGAGACTTCGGACTTCATGGAGATGTAAATAACATTCCTTGGGATACAAAGATAATCACAGATTCTCCTGAAATATGTAAAATAGAATTTACAGGTCGAAGCATAAGAAGCCCATTTGAAATCAAAAAGACAATCTCCTTAAAATCAGATGATTCTTTTATAGAAATAAATCAAGAAGTAACTAATTACGCAGAAGAAGATCTAAACGTGGTTTGGTTAGAACATATTGCTATTGGGGGATCATTTTTAGCTGAAAATTGCACATTAACAGTTCCTGACTGTAACATTATTACCCGTCCTCAAGAAGTTGATAAATCATCAAAATTCAAACCTGGATTTTCTGGTAAATGGCCAATGGTAGACATGCAAAATGGATCTCAATCTGATCTTAGGATAATTCCAGGTAAATCAGATAGGTCCTTAGACATGGCATATTTAACAGATTTAACAGAAGGTTGGTACGCAGTAACTAACGATGAATTAAAACTTTCGTGGGGAGTCGAATTTCCAAAGGATTTATTTCAATATCTACAATACTGGAGGCTTTTTGGAGGTGGATTTGGATATCCTTGGTACGGCAGATGTTACGCAGCCGGGCTAGAACCTTGTACAAGTTGGCATGAAAGCGGTAAAGATCAATCAGAAAGTGATTCAGCCTATCCAGTGAAAGAAGGTAAAACAATATCTGCAAATATAAAAGCTGGAATTATAGAAAACTACAACCTCAAAGAGAAATCTAACCCTTTTAAATAAGATTATTTTGAGCTTATGGTCAAATTAATCTACAAATAGCTAATCCAAACATAGTCCCAAAAGCTATAGCTCCGGCATATGACGCAATATCTTTAATAAACATCTTGTCATACCAATTATCTTTCTGGTTACCTTCCATTAATTTCTCCTCGCATCAATAAAACTCTTTACAAAGAATATTACAGCCAAAGCACACGTTGCACTCATAATTAACACTCGTATAAGGCCAACTCCACCTGTATCAATTGATTTAGGTAGCCTCATTCCAAGGAGAGATAATAATAGAATTAAAGTTAACCCCACAGCAATATGGGCAACCACTTTATTTAATTCAGGTTTCTTATTAGATATAAATACACATCCCAAGATTATGATTCCAAAAATAACTGGAATTAAAGCAGTTGGAGAAGTAACATCCAAGTAACTCCATATACCTATAACAATAAGAGTTGCTGAATTTAATAAATTAGCTTTTGTCGGATTCATTTTATAGTTTATCTCCTTGATTATTATTTAATTATATCTTTAATTTACACTTATATTTAGTAAATAATTAAAATCATGGTAAATCTGAGCCTATATGGTAAGTGTGCGCATTAAGGTATTCTTTCATAAAATTAGCAAAATATTTAAGATAATCATTATCTGCTTCAAATGTTTTATTGTTTCCCTTAAACTGCTCACATCACCCTATTTTATATCTATTCAATAAATCCATATTCAGTTCAAATCCAACACCTGGTCGGTCAGGCACAGTGACATAACCATCATTATCTGGTGCCATTCTAGGCAAAAACATTTCTGCTCTCAAAGGATCTACCGCCACAGGATAATATTCTAGAAATATCCCATGAGGAATAGCAGCCGCTAGGGGCAACTGCAACTCTTGGCATCCATGAGGAGCTATCTTAACTCCTTTTTCTAAAGCTAAGCCTGTTACTTCTTTAGCAACGTCATATCCTGGGCAAATAGTTACATCTACTATTTTCATAAAATTCCTTTATATTGAAACAAAACTCAAAGAGAGTTTATCATTATTCAATATCTGATATTATTTCTAAAGATATGGCAAATATTAACGAAATCACATTAAGTATTGTTGATCAATCTCCCGTAAGAAAAGGAGGTACAGCCAAGGACGCTCTTGAAGAATCAATAGAATTAGCGGTATTTGCTGAATCTATTGGATATGAACGTTACTGGGTATCCGAGCATCATAATTCTAGTTCTTTTTCTGGAACAAGTCCTGAAATATTAATTGGGCAAATTGCAGCTAGAACAACAAAAATACGAGTTGGAAGTGGCGGAGTTATGTTAAGTCATTATTCAGCATTAAAAGTAGCAGAACAATTTAGTATATTAGATTCCTTATACCCTAATAGGATTGATCTTGGCCTAGGAAGAGCTCCAGGAAGTGACCCTCGGACCGCAGCTGCCCTAACTTATCCTAGACCAACCATGGATGTACGAAGCGACTATCCTCAAATGATAAAAGATGTAGCAGGATTCTTAGAGAATAATTTAGAAGAATCGAATCCTTTATCAGGAATAAAAGCACATCCGGGCGGAATAAAAGAATCCAGCCCTGAAATATGGCTTTTGGGTTCTAGTGACTACAGCGCAAGGCTTTCAGCAGAATTAGGGCTACCTTTTAGTTTCGCAGATTTTTTTGGGAACACCTCAGAATATGGTCCTCAAATCGTTGAATTATATAGATCAAACTTTAAAGCTTCAAAATACTTACAGGAACCCCAAGTAAACGTTAGCTTGCAAGTAATGTGTGCCTCTACTGAAGAAGAGGCAAAGTTTATTGGATTATCAAGAAGCTTAAATAAGATATTTATGAGATTAGGAATATCTACAAATGGATTCCTTCCTCCTGAAGAAGCTGCCGCATGGCCATTAGACGATCGTGCACGAGCATATATGGAATATGAGACTAAAAGTTGGATTGACGGTAATCCAGATCAAGTGAAAGAAGGTATCCTTAAAGCGGCTGAAAAGTATCAAACAGGTGACATAGGCGTTGTGTCAAACTGCTATTCATTTGAAAGCCGTAAAAAATCTTATGAATTAGTTGCCTCTTGTTTTAGCCCTGTATCTACAACCTAAACACTGAATTCATTCTTACGAATAGGGTCAGGTGGCCTAGTTGCAAACAAGAAAAATATTGACCCCACAAAAGCACAAACTGCCAATCCCAAAAACCCTACCGAATATGACCCTGTTACATCTCTCATGTATCCAGCAAATAACGGACCTATAACCATCATAAAATTCATAGGTAGTGCCCCTACTCCCATAATTTTCCCAAAATTAGCTCTTCCAAAATAATCTCCTCTAATAGAAGATGCTAAAGGATTCCTACCTCCAAATCCAATACCAAATAAAGCTGCAAATATATAAGCAACAAAAAGCGATGTTGGACCTAAAACTAATACAAGAACAGCAATTGCTAAACACATACTAAACAACATGAGTGCGACATTTTTACGCATTTTGTCACCTATGTATCCTCCTATCACCTGAAATGTCATAGTCACTCCCGTGTAGGCAGTCACCACAAACGACGCGGTTTGGAGAGAATATGATTTATCAGTCATCATTGGTGCTAAGTGAAGCATAAAAGTTACTAAAACCATCGCAGTTAATCCATGCCCTATACTAATCAACCAAAAAGCTCTAGTCTTTAAAGCTTCACGAACAGTAAAATTAATTGATTCATAAGCAGACTTTTTAGGTCTCCCGTCTTTGTCTGCATCCCCATATGGCAATAGTCCATATTCCTCAGGTTTATTCCTTATCAATCTAGTCAAAGGAAAGGACATAATTATGACAAATATTCCTAATGCTAAAGCGGTAATGCTCCACCCAGGACGACCAGAAACATCTGGATCAATTAACCAAGCAAGTATAGGTACAATTGCCATAGGGCCAACTCTAGCAAATGAATTTGCAAAGCCTATTGCCAAAGACCTGTTCTTAGAAAACCAATTGGTTATTAATGTATTCAATGCAAGCCATCCCCCAATACCTTGACCAAATGAAATAACCAAATATGCAAAATAAAATGTCAAAAGATTATTAACTTGGCTAAAAAGAACCCATCCCAATCCAGTGGTTAACAATCCAATGAAAACCATTCTTCGAACACCATATTTGTCAACTAAATAGCCTTCAATAGGACCTAAAAGACCCCCTTCTATTCGTGTAAAAGATAAAGCAAGTGATAGTTGAAATCGTGACCAGCCAAATGATCTTTCTAAAGCAACTGCCCATATACCCATAGCATGAAATAGTGGACTAGTTCCGATCCATAAAATCACTCCAAAAAGAAGACATAGGTACCAACCATAAAACAGCTTGCCCCTTAGAGCATATGATAGAGTAGTGGAAGTTGACTGAATAACAGAACTCAAGATAAATTTAGTGCCAGTGAATTACATGAATACATATTCACAAATCATAGAACATTAAAAAACTTCAATCTAGCAAATTTTACAACTAAAAAAGAGGAAATAATGGAAAAGAAACCCAATTTTATACTTATTTTAGCGGATGACATGGGATATTCAGATATAGGATGTTATGGTTCAGAAATAACTACTCCAAACTTAGACTCTCTCGCGAATAAGGGATTAAGATTTTCTCAAATGTACAATTATGCACGTTGTTGCCCTTCACGAGCTGCAATGCTAACAGGGTTACATCCGCATCAAACAGGTGTCGGACATATGACTGGTAATTTAGGAATACCTTCACACCAAGGGTACCTAAATGAAAACTGCGCAACAATACCCGAAGTATTAAAACAGTCTGGATACAGTACGTACATGTCAGGTAAATGGCATGTCGGCGGGGGTTACAACTTATTAGATAGAGATTCTTGGGAAGAAACTGCCGGTAACCCAGAGCATCCTATTCCAACGCAAAGAGGATTTGATAAATTTTATGGCACTGTTGCCGGAGCAGCTGATTACTTCAACCCAAAAGCTTTAATGGAAGATGACAAATTCATCGAACCCGATAATGAAAACTTTTATATGACCGACGCCATAAGCGAAAATGCTGTTTCTATGATTGAAGATGCAGCAAGTAAAGATTCCCCTTTCTTCTTGCACGTTACATATACAGCCCCACACTGGCCTTTGCATGCACTAGAAGAAGATATAGAAAAATACAAGGGAAGTTACATAAAAGGATGGGATCAGCTAAGGAAAAATAGGCACGAAGAGTTAAAAGGTCTAAAAATACTTGAAAATAAATGGGATATTTCTCCCAGAGATCGTTCTGCCGATGCATGGGAGAATGAAAAAAATAAAGAATGGGAAGACCTTAGGATGTCTGTATATTCCGCAATGGTCGATCGGATGGACCAGGGAATCGGACGAATTTTAACTAAGTTGAAATCTCTAAACATTGAAGAAAATACTGTTATCATGTTTTTATCCGATAATGGAGGATGTGCAGAATTTCTAGCAGAAGATGGTGGAGCCCCTGATAAATTTCCTTACTCTGCACCAACGAAAGACGGAAAGCCAACAAAAGTAGGCAACATACCCAGTATCGATCCAGGACCTGCGGGCACTTTTATGAGCTATGATTTGGCATGGGCGAATGCAAGCAATTCTCCTTTTAGATTATTTAAGAGATATACTCATGAAGGTGCTATCTCAACACCATTTATAGTTTCTTGGCCTAAAATGATCAAAACTTCAGATATAGTACATACACCTACTCATATAACTGACATACCCGCAACAATATACGAAATATCCAATTCTAAATATCCAAAAACAGTTAATGACAATCCTATACCACCTATAGAAGGTCATAGCTTTTTGAATATCCTAGAAAATGAGGAATGGAAAAGGCCTTCACCTTTGTTTTGGGAACATGAAGGGAATAGAGCAATGCGTGAAAACGAATGGAAGCTCGTAAGTGAAGTTGGATCAGGATGGGAATTATATAACATGTCTGAAGACAGAACAGAATTACACAATTTAGCCAATGCTGAAAAAGATCGAGTTAATACGATGATCAAAAAATATATGGATTGGAGTGATAGCCATTATGTGGCATCTTGGCCTATACCTCCTCATACTTGGGACCCAAGCATGCGATTGCCTCATGCTCATGATTTGTCATCTTATTATTCATCATCTTATTTTCATAAATATGATGATGAATAATCTATGGCTGATTTCTTACACTTGATGCAAAAATTAAATAACCAACAGACATTATGATGGATAGTATTCCCATACCCACAATAACCAATTGTAAAGAAGTCATATCAATAAGTCTTCCAATAATAAAACTAGATACAACAACAAAGCTCATGATAAATCTATAGAAACTATGTGTCCTTACTCTGTACCTATCATCTACAAGAGTCTGGATTAAAACACCATTAGTTGTTCTAAATATTGAGACAGCTGTTCCGAAAAAAACTATTAACAAAAATGCTAGAGGAATCCAATTAACTAATCCAAAAAGTAACGTCAATACACCTGTTACCAAAGCAGATAAGATACACATAAGTCCTCTTTTATCAGGAAACCCAAAAGCAGAAAACACTAATATCGAAACCATACCACCAAAACCATTAACCGATAACAAATATCCTCCCCAATCGGGACCCTCTTTCAAAATCTCTGCAGTATACACGGGCAATAAAAACAATAAGGGAAAGGTAATAACATTTGGAATTAAGGATAATATCATAACTTTAAATAGAGCTCTTTGTTGATTAAATAAATATTTAAATCCAGCAACCAGATCAGCAAAAAAAACTTTAACATTAAAATTGCTATACATATAATCTTTAGCTTTAGGATTTGTAAAAGGTGTTGCCATTAAAGTTGTGAGTATAAGTAATGACATATATAAAAAAGCTTCTAAATTTAAATTCCAAAAAAAACCGACACTTGAAGCTAATATACCTCCTACAAATGGGCCAACCATCCTAGTCATAGGAAAAGTTAGATTGACTGTCGTAAACGCATTACTTAAATATTCACGAGGGACGGTATTTGAAATCAAAGCTTGTCTGACAGGCATTGCAATAGATTCGCAAGTGCCAGCCAAAAACGCATATGCATATACGTGCCATATAGTCATATAGCCCAATTCATATACCCAAGCAAAAGAAAGTGCACTCAAACTCATCACTGATGCTAAAACCATAACTACATGTCTGCGATTTAGTCTATCTCCTATAACACCTCCAAGTGGAGCAACAAATATTCCAGGAAGAGACACAACTCCTACAACTCCTACAATTAATAATGCAGAATTCCCTGAACCTTCTGTAAACTCTTTTACAAGCCAACCCAAAGTTAAAAGCTGTAGCCATTGAGCAGTATTAGCGCAAAAAGTTGCACTCCACATGAATCTATAATTGCGATAAGCAAAAGAATCTAAAGTTTGAATCCTAGGTATTTTGAAAATTGACTAATCCTTTAATTGCGACAATATCAGCATGTTTTTTTATTAATCAAATCCCAATCTATCTCATATCTCAACCAAGGTCTAGTTATGATATGAACATACCCTGTGTCATATTGGATATTTAGCAAATACCCCTAAATAATCTATGGCTGATTTCTTACGCTAGAAGAAAAAAACAAAAATCCACTAGAAATAATAATAGCTAACATCCCCATCCCAAATAACACTACTTCTAAAGAAGTAAGATCAGTTAATATTCCTATGATAAAACTGGATATCACAATAAAGCTCATGATAAATCTATAAAAACTAAGAACTCTTACCCTATATTNATCTTTTACAAGTGTCTGGGTCATAACACCGTTAGATGTTCTGAATGTCGAAATGCACGCTCCGAATAATCCTACTATTAAAAATGAGATAGGCATCCANGTAACTTGACCCAAAGACAAAGTTAAAATACCTGCAAATAATGCAGACAATATACATATCAAGCCTCTTTTATTTGGGAACCCAAAAGCAGAAAACAAAAAAATAGCAATCAGCCCTCCTAAACCGTTAGAGGCTAATAAATANCCTCCAAAATCTGCGCCTTCTTTTAGAATTTCTGCCGTGAATAGAGGTAGCAAAAANAGCATNGGAAAACAAAACACATTTGGAGTAAAAGACAACANCATTATTTTAAACAACACTCTTTGTTGATNAAATAAATATTTAAANCCATCAATAAAATCTCCCAANAATCNACTAACTTTAAAATCCCTGTCTTCTGAATCTTTAGCAGCAAATGGCGTNGCCATTGGAATAATAAAAATAACAACCAACAAATAAAGGATAGCTTCCAAATTTAAATTCCAAAAAAAACCAGTCTGGGAAGCTAATATTCCGCCAACAAATGGCCCTAACATTCTAGTTCCNGGAATAGTTAATACATTAGTAGTAAAAGCATTGCTCAAGTATTTCTGAGGGACAGNATTGGAAACCAATGCTTGCCTTATAGGCATACTCGTAGACTCATAAATTCCAGNTAAAAAAGCATAGCCATATACAAACCATATATTTGCATATCCAAGTTTATATACCCATGCAAACGAAAATGCACTAAAAGCCATAATTGAAGCCAAAAACATAACTACATGACGTCGATTTAATCTATCCCCAATAACACCTCCAAGAGGACCAACAAAAATACCGGGTAATGCAATAGCTCCCCCTACTCCTATAATTAGAAATGCTGAATTTGCTGATCCTTCAGTAAGTTCCTTTACAATCCAACCTAAAGTTAAAAGNTGTAGCCACTGAGCAGTATTAGCACAAAAACTTGCACTCCATATAAATCGATAATTACGATGTGCAAAAGAGTCTAAAGTTTGAATCCTAGGTATTCTAAAAATTGGTCAATCCCTTAATTACTCAAGAGTNCCGGCATGTTCTTTATTAACAAGNTCCCAATCTATTTCATAGCCTAAACCCGGATTAGTTGGAGCATGAACATATCCAGCATCATATTGGATATCTTCCACCAATCCATATTCATTACCACCTGTGCATGGGAAAAATTCAAAAAATTCACAATTAGGTACAGCCATAATCACATGTAAATTAGCAACATTATTAAGTGAATTACCTCCATGGTGNACCTCACATTTCATGTTGAAACCTTCTGCNAAGTGGCAAAGCCTAATCATAGGAGTTATTCCTCCAGTANCAGCTACATCTCCTCTAAGAATGTCNGTGGCATATTGAGTGATCCACTGAGTCATCCCATAATATCGACCTGGAGCATATTCTGTAGACATAACGGGGATATCCAATTTTTGTTTTAATTTAACATAATTATATATATCTTCCTCAACTAAAGGATCTTCGTACCAATAAAAATTTAATTCCTCGATCGCCCTTCCAACACGAAGAGCATCTTCATATTGATAAGCCCACATCGAATCTAACATTAATTTAATATCATCCCCCACAGCATTTCTTACAGCCTGCGATATTTCTATATCAGAAGAAGGAACACCATGTGGATGTATTTTATGGGCAGTCCATCCCATTTCTTTAAATTTAAGGGCTTCTTCAACATATTCTTCCTTAGTCTTGTGATAAGCAGTACTNGAATAGACGGGGACTTTTTCTTTACAAGTACCCAATAANCTATGAATTGGTTGATTAGCAATCTTTCCGTTGATATCCCATAAACANATATCAATAGCCCCAATAGCATTAGTTGAAATAGATCGATTCTTTTTCCATAAATCCCACCATATGGCACCTATATCCTGGGGGTTACGACCAATTAACATAGGTTTTGCAAATTCAATTAAAGCTGGACCAAAATGATCTGCTCCAACTAGAGCACTCCCCAAAAAAGCGTTACCTGTAACACCTTCATCCGTCTCAACAGACACAACTCCCAACTTTTTAGTTCCTCCAAAAGTCGTCCCAACACCTGTTATCCAAGCATCTNTCTCCCAATTAAAAAGTTCGATTTTTATATTTGTTATCTTCATTGAAACTCCTAAAACTTATTTGCATACATCTGGCATAATTTTCCAAAATTCTGTGGCTGACTCAAATGCTTTAGCTAATTGCAAAACCCCAAAATCATCTCTATATCTTCCAACAATTTGTATCCCAACNGGAAGTCCTCGCTCTGTNAATCCACAAGGAACAGAAATAGCTGGATGTCCAGTAACAGTTATGTAATAACATGATCTCATCCAATCAATGTAGTTATTCATTTCAACCCCATTGATTTCTTNAACCCAAGGCTGATTTATATCAAACGGAGGACATTGGCTAACAGGACAAATCAAAAAATCATATTTTTGCATGAACTTTTCCATTCTTCTAAAAATCTCTACTCTTTTTGTCTCTGCCCATGCAACATCAGATGCCGACAATTTTAAACCTTGNTCTATATCCCAAATCATAGAATCTTTTAAGGTNCCTCTATGNTTTTCTAACAAATCTCCTTGATTTATTACTCTTTCCCAGCCTCTCCATCTTAAAAAAACTTCATTTGCNTCAGCAAAATCAGGATCTTCTTCTGTTATATTGCAACCAATTTCTTCAAAAACATGTAATTGAGAATTAAGGGTTTTTAGTGTGTCATCTTCGACAGGTAGTCCTCCTAATGTTGGACTCCAAGCAATATTAATATTTTTAAAGTCTCTATCGAGTGATTTCAAAAAGAGTCCTCCATCATCTGTTAACGAAATAGGAACTCTAGGATCTGGTCCAGACATAGCTGCAAGTAATAAAGCACAATCAGATACATTTCTAGCCATNGGTCCTTGCACAGATGTCGGGCTCCAACCAACTTTATTCGGATACGAAGGCACTCTTCCTGGAGAAGGCCTAAATCCAACAACATTACAATAATTAGCAGGATTCCTTAAAGANCCTCCCGTATCGCTACCATCAGCTATTGGAAGCATTCTNGANGCNAATGATACAGCCGCTCCTCCACTACTCCCNCCACAAGTTTTACTTAAATCATATGGGTTTAAGGTTTTACCAAAAACTTCATTAAAAGTTTGAGACCCTGCTCCAAATTCTGGAGTATTTGTTTTACCAATTGTAATCGCACCTGCATNCTGCGTCCTATCAACAATCAACGAATTAAAATCAGGTATATAATCTTTATGTATNAGAGAACCATATGTCGTTCTNATNCCTTTTGTAGGAACCAAGTCCTTGTGTGCAATAGGCAATCCATGAAGTATNCCTAAATTATTTCCTTTAGCAATAGATTNATCTGCTAATTCAGCTCCCTTAAGTGCAAGTTCCTCATCTAATGTAACAATAGCATTCACTTTAGGATTTATTGCTTCAATNTGGGCAAGGTGAGCTTTCATAACTTCTAACGCNGAGATCGTTTTTGATTTGATTTGTATAACCAATTCTGTAGCGGACATATTAACAATGTCATTAAAATTATTCATATCAAGATTCCTCAANCGCAAGTGATTCACTATATTTTTTTTCTTTCTTTATCCAATCAGGTATTAATAAANTTGAAGGATTCTCTAAAATCATAATACTTACCGCTCCACCAACACTTGCTAAGGCAGAAATCACCAATGCCCATGTATAAGAACCAAAAATATCATAAATTGGACCNCCAATCCAACCACCTAAAGCCATACCTATACCGGCTCCGAGTAATTGGATNCCATGAGGAGACCCCATTGGTGCTTGACCAAAATATTTCCTNTTGAATATTGGAAACCCTCCCGATTCTCCTCCCCAACCAATTCCAAATATGATCGACATTAATATAAACATAAAAGAGGTTTCAGTATAAGCGAGTACTAAAATTGGCAACCCTTGTAAAATAAAAAACGACGACAAAGAAATTCTGATTCCGTATTTTTCACACATAACNGGAGCTAAAAACCTAGTTCCTATACTAATAGTAGACATGAGAGTATATATAAAAGAGGCCTCTAATAATGTAAAGCCTCTCTCCATCGCAATTGGTATGATCCACACAATAATCATGGAATGTCCAACACATCCTAAAAAGTGAATTGAACTCAAATTCCAATATGCACGAGTTTTTCTCATATAAGAATTGAATTCTTTCAACAATATTGCCGGAGGAGTTCTGCCGATAATTGGTTCATCTGTCGGAAGAGTCCCATANGCATCCATATTTATATCAGAAGGTCTATTTCTAAATAAAACCAATAATGTAAACATAATAAATGATGACACTATAGCCAACAAAAAAAATGTTGTTCTCCATCCAAAATTTTCTAACCCAAATGCAAGTAGTGGAGTTATAAAGGCTGGCCCAATTCCCCAAGATGCAAAAACAACCCCCATTGCAACTCCTAATCTTCTTCTAAACCATGTCATAGAAGCAGGTACTAATGGAACCAAAATAATTGACTGGGCAATCCCCAAAAATAATCCNAATACAATCCAATAATGCCATAACTCTGTAATAAAACTCATCGAGAGCATAGCACCCAAAAATATGCTTATTCCTATAAACCCTGANCGNCTAGCCCCAAAACGGTCACCGATATACCCTGAAAAAGGNGCTGTTAATGCCGCAGTCAACAAACTAAAAGCATACCCTAAACTAATGTCCCCTTTACTCCAAGAAAATTGAGTTTCCCAAGGTTCGATAAAGACTCCAATGCANAGTACCCGNGTACTTACTAAAATTTGCATCATGGCAACAATGNNAACAATCAACCATGGATATAATCGTTTAAAATCGTGATTCTGCAAAGAATGTCCTATATAAAATAAATAAATTTTTCAATGTAATGGGCATATCCATAATGAAGCATCTTCCCAAGCATAAGTTTCAGTATTATTANTATCNCTAATATTTCTATTTTCTACTCGNTCACTAGCTGATGCAGCTAGCAAATATACGAATAANAGTAACGACAATACAAATACAATCGTAAATTGAATAGGAANGCCTAAAAATTTTACCATTATTAACTTAAACTCACTTACATTATGAAACNCATTATAATCTATCTAATTATTATTNATTCTAAGATTATTTTTGGACTAAACATTAATATTAATTTAATATTCATNTACAAGATATGAAATTAAATATTGGAGGAGACATGGTTAAAGAAAATACACTAAGGAAAAAACTTCAAGAAGGTAAACCCACATTAAGTACTCACGTACATAGCGTATGGCCTTCTCAAATTGAAGCTTTAGGACACACTGGAATATATGATTATGTAGAGTTTGTAGCGGAATATGGCCCTTCCGACTTACATGATTTAGACAACATGTGTAGAGCAGCAGAGCTACACAAGCTTGGAACTATGTTGAAAATTGACCAAAGTTTAATGCCATTTTTGGCTCAAAGAGGTATCGGTGCAGGTTTTGAAAGCATTCTATTTACAGATGTTAGGAATATACAAGAAGTTAGAGATTGCATAATAGCCGCAAGGCCAGACCATCCAGACCATAAAGGAATGTACGGAGTAGCAACAAGAAGAAATTCATTTATGGGCTATGGCGGCTCTCAAGAATATGTAGACAACGTTGCAGACACAGTTCTTGCTTTTATGATAGAAAAAAAAGGAGCTGTGGATAATTTAGAGGAAATATTATCAGAACCTGGGGTTGAGATGACTCAGTGGGGTGGCTCAGATTTTTCGATGGGAATAGGAAAACCTAAACAAATGGATGCTCCAGAAGTAAAAGCTGCCAAAAAGAAGACTTTTGAATTATCTATGAAAATGGGAATCCCTACTCGTGCAGAAATAAAATCTGCTGATGAGATGAAAGAATATCTAGATATGGGAGTTAGGCATTTCTCATTGGGCACAGACATACTAATACTTTATACATTCTGGAAATCAGAAGGAGAGAAAGTGTTGAGAGCCATGGAAGGCGAATAATTTACCTATACAAAAGGAGACCCGATGTATACCACAGACCAATTTGAAGGAATGATAGCTGGAACCATAACAATAAAAGGTCATAATGAAGAATCAATTAACGCATATTTTGCAAGACCCGAAGGGGCTGGCCCTTTTCCTGCGATCGTATTAATGCACCATCTTCCTGGATGGGATGAATTATACCGCGAATTTACACGGAAATTCGCTCATCATGGATATCTTGCAATCAGTCCTGATTTATATTCTCGTGAAGCAAAAGGTACCCCTGAAGACGTTGCCGCATCTGTACGAGCTAATGGAGGAATATCAGACAAGCAAGCTATGGGAGATGCTCAAGCTGCTGCAGAATACGTTTTATCTTTGCCTAATTCAAATAAAAAAGTTGGCATTTTTGGAACATGCTCAGGTGGCCGACAAGCCTTCTTAGCAGGTTGTCAATTAAACATCTTTAATGCTGTTGTCGAATGTTGGGGTGGGAACGTCATAATGGATAAATCACAATTAACTGAAAAACAACCTGTGTCACCGAATGCATTTACAAATGATTTAAATGTTCCCATGCTAGGATTATTTGGAAACTTAGACCAAAGCCCCACACCTGAACAAGTAGATCAACACGAATCAGAATTAAAAGAATTTGGAAAAAAATATGAATTCCATCGATACGCTGAAGCTGGCCATGGATTTCTTTATTACGACAGGCCTCTTTATCATCAAAGTTCAGCTATTGATGCTTGGGAAAAAATATTTACTTTCTTGAGAACGAATCTTTAATAATTTCATGAAATAGAGGTGCCTCATGTGTACGATGATATGCGAAACAACAAACCTTGAAGGAAGTGCTAAAGGGCAATCTGGGTGGTTTAAATTAAAGAATGTAAATGTTACTTACGACCATCCATTCAATGCTCCTTGGGAATATGGTATCAATCTCGATTTTGTAAATCCTGAGATTGGTGTAGGCTCAAGAGTTGCTGTTGAACTTGATGCTCCATCAGCAAAAAAATTAATTAAAGCTATTAGCGCTGCACTAGAACGAGGTGCCTTAGATCCGCAAATTAAATCATCTTAAATTAAGTAGTTGGCCTAGTTAAAATATACATAATTCCAATAATAGCTAATACCCCAACTGGAATTTTAAAAAGTAACAAACTGTAAGGAGCTAATAGGGATATAGAGCTAAATATAATAATAGAGGCCACAGCTATTATCTTTATTTTATAAGGAATACCACCTGTTTCTAAAAAACTTTTAACCGGCGCCCCGAATAACTTATGTTCTGTAACCCACTTATACATTTTATCGCTTGACCTTACAAAACATACTGCAGCAAGAATAAGAAATACTGTTCCAGGCAGACCTGGAAGAATATATCCGGCAATTCCTAGTCCAACGAAAAACATGCCTAATATATAAAAGAAAATCTTCTTAATTTTCTGCAAAATCAGTAATCCTACACGAACTCAATCAATAAAACACTCAAAGATTATATAATGATATCCAATATTTAAATATGAATCCACAATAGGTATAAATATGATCAAATTTGTTTTTCTGCCACCTTACAATGCATACACACAAGAATTAATATCTCAGTTTTCAAAACAAGTCTCTGATTCTTTTCCCGATTTACTAGTTGAGACACCCCGAAATGATGATGAGGTATTAGAATCTATCAAAGACGCTGATGCAGCTATGGGATGGATTACTCCAGAAGCTCTTAAGGTAGCTGAGAAAATAAAATGGCTGCATAACCCCGATGCTGGCCCATTTGAAGGTTATTATTACGATGAATTAGTTAACCATCCTCTAATTATGACAAACCCAAGAGGTATTTACTCAGATCATATTGCAAATCACATCATGATGTACATATTGTCGTTATCAAGAGGGCTGCCATGGTATGAAAGAAACCGTGAAAAAAAGATATGGGACAAACAGGCTAGGCAAAGTCCTTACGTTGACTTAAGTGAATCAACTGTTTTAATAAATGGTGTGGGCGGAATAGGATATGAAACAGCCCGATTATGTTCTGCTTTTGGAATGAAGGTCATAGGAATCGACCCTAGACCTGAACACGAAGAAGCAACTTTTGAGGTTTATCCCCCAGAAAGTCTAGATACTTATATAGGGAAAGCTGATTTTGTTATCAATACAGCTCCTCATACCCCTAAAACGGATCGTATATTTAATTCAGATCGATTTAATATAATGAAAAATTCAGCATATTTCATAAATGTAGGACGCGGAAAAGTTTGTTCTTTAGATGACTTATGCGAAGCTTTAGAGCAGAAAATAATCGCAGGGTGCGGATTGGATGTTTATGAAATTGAACCTTTACCGGAAAATCACAAATTATGGGATTTAGATAATGTAATATTAACCCCCCATATAGCCGTAAATGGCGTAGAAAATATCAATGAACGGAGATATCGAGTTTTATCAACTAATATCAATAATTTCATTAATGGAGACACACTTATGAATATAGTTGATAAAGAAAAATGGTATTAGTTGATATTTATTTAAAGGAGAATCATGGTAGACATAAGACAAAATAAGGTAAAAAAAGCATTAGCAAACGGGGAAACTGTCACTATTCCCATGGGGCCTTTTAGTTCAGATATCATCGAATACTTTGGACAATTAGATTACCCAGGAATCTGGCTAGAGGGCGAACATGGCCCTGTTGATTTTAATAATATACCTGATTTGACAAGAGCTTGTGACCTTTGGGGAATGACATCAATCGTTAGGGTTCACCAAAATGAACCCGGTGTGATCTATAGAACTCTCGACTTAGGCGCCATGACAATTACAGTACCCCACGTCAACACAAAAGAAGAGGCACAAAATGTAGTCCAAGCGGCAAAGTTCTATCCTATCGGAATGAGAGGATCCTCTACAGGACGTCAAGGGATCGGAGTAAACAATTACTTAAACAAGGCAAATGATCAAAGTATGATAATCATACTTATAGAAGATATTGTTGCTGTAAACAATTTAGATCAGATTTTAGAAGTAGACAATATAGACGTATTTTATGTAGCACCTGGAGACTTGGCACAATCTATGGGGTTATTAGGAGGCGCTGGATCTCCTGAAGTTATAAAGATTGTCGATGAGAGCATTAAAAAAATAATTTCTAAGGGTAAGACGGCGGGAACAATTGTATCTGAAAAAAATATAGCCCATTTTGCTTCTGTAGGCGCCAGATTCTTATCTTTCCCATGGACACCATGGTTATCTGAAGGAGCTGAAAGAATGAAAAAGGCTATACCCTAAACATGAGGTTTGTTTTTGATTAAATTTGTTACATTCGGGGAAACTATGATTCAGTACAACGCTGAATACATAGGACCTTATAACAAAAACGGGTCGCACATATCTGATATCGCAGGAGCTGAATCTAATGTTGCGATTAATTTAAATCGTCTATCAAATGACGATTTACAAACTATATGGATAAGTCGGCTAGGAAATGACAAAGAAGGAACTCTCATAGCGGATTCAATATCCTCAAAAATAGAAATGATAGCCGATAAGTACCAAGGCGAAAAAACAGGAGTTTCGTACCTTAATCATTATGATAATAATGTTCACAAAAAAGAATACGATAGGAAGGGAAGTGCTGCCAGTAAAATTACTTATGACCTTGTTAGCCCACACATAAATGATGCAAATCTAGTGCACTTGACAGGAATAACTCCTGCTCTTGGCAAATCGTGTTACGACACTATATTCAAAACAATTGAAAGATGTAATGAGTTAAACATACCAATAAGTTTTGATGTCAATTATAGAGAACAATTATGGTCTCCAAAAGAAGCTAGGAAAACCATAGACCAAATCCGGCCATCTTCAACAATATTCAAACTAGGATATGATGAAGCAGAAAGAATATGGAACAAAGGGTTATCCCCAAAAGAATATGTAAAATTTTTTTATTCAAATAACGTAATTATTTTAACGAACGACTCAGACCCAACAATTTTATATGACGGATCCAATCTTTTGACTATAGAAAATATTCCAGTCAACGCTATAGATCCTATCGGGGCAGGCGATGCATTTATGTCTGGGTTCATACACAGTATATTAACTAGCAAAAAACATATTAAAGAAATACTTCAATTAAACCAAGAGGACAAAAAGTACATTTTTGAAAAAGCACTAAAAATTGGCAATATATGTGGCTCCCTTACGTGTACAAGTAAAGGCGATACTAGCGCAATGCCAACATTAAAAACAGTCAACGAATATTTATCAAAATATTATTAATAAACAAAGGAGTTATGATGTACAAAATACGAAGAACATTTGAAATAACTAGAGAGCGCGGTGCAGCCAAAAAAGTAGCAGAATTAGTATATAAACAAGCTAAAATATATAAAGATGCCGGTCAACGAAGTGATTTCACTGTATCATTTAATGAAAAAACATTACCCGGAGAACAATATATTGTCATATTAGAGTGGACAGATGATAAAATTATGTCTCCAGGAAGATCTGGTAACGATATCCCAGCTGAAGCTATAGAGGCTGGAAAAAAATATCGGCCCCTTGTCGAACATGATTATATAGAGTTTTTTGAAACTATCGACCCGACAAGCATGTAAGATAATATTTAATATTAGGAGATAATATGACCACTATAGAAGGGTTTGATATAAAACAAGGTGACTTTAAAGAAATTCTAAATAAAGATTCGATTGTCGAATATATTGCAACAGGATTTGCTTTTGTAGAAGGACCACTTTGGAAAGATAAAGGTCTCCTATTTTCTGACATACCAAATAATAGAATTGCATATCACTCTGTATCAGAAGAAGGCCCAAATATATCTACATTTAGGTATCCTAGTGGGAATTCAAACGGATTAACATTAGATTTGGATGGGAATTTAATTGCTTGCGAGCACAGTACGAGAAGAGTTTCAATAACAACCTTGACTGGAGAAACACTTCCCATTGCAACAAGATATCGTGAAAAAAGACTAAACAGCCCTAATGATGTCGTTGTTAAATCGGATGGATATGTGTATTTTACTGATCCTCCATATGGTTTACCGCAAATGAAACAGGGGAAAGAGTTACCTTTTAGTGGAGTGTATAGAGTTAAAACTAATGGCGAAGAATTAGAGTTATTAATAGACAATCTAGAAGCTCCTAATGGTATAGCTTTCTCTCCAGACGAAAAACGTCTTTATGTAACTGATTCAATGAATAAATTTATCAATGTGTACTCACTTGACTCCGAAGGTCGACCAAAAGGAGTAAAGCAGTTTGCTGATTTAGATACAGGCGAAGAAGGAACAGCAGATGGAATCAAAATAGATACAGACGGAAGAGTATATTCAACAGGTCCTGGTGGAATATGGGTATTCGCACCATCAGAAAAATTAGAAAAAGGTAAATTATTGGGTAGAATACTTCTTCCAGAAATTCCTGCCAATTGTGCTTGGGGAGAAGATGGGTCAACTTTATTTATAACGGCCAGAACTGGATTGTACAAAATAAGACTTGCTACAACTGGAACAGCCGTAGGGCCAAGATAATTTTATTATTTTTCATATTGTATTAAATCTTTAACTCGTGATTGGCCAATATCTGAAAATTGAATCTCAATTAATGCCTCAGCAGCACCCACTTCAGATAATGCTGGGACTCCAAGTACTTCAGATATAAATTCGCCTCCGTTAGAAATTACAAACTCTGCTCTTAATTCATCAACATATAAATTACTTTTCTTAATATCCACCTGCAAATTTAAATTTCTCAGAACAATATTTTCTGTATTTGCAGATCCTAAAATTTCTAACAACGTGCTAGCTTCAGAATCGTCTGTACCGAGTGTTATTATATCGTCGTACCTAAAATCAAAATCTTCTGCATAATCAAAATCTAAATCTAGTAATTTAAGCCCTGTATTATTCCAAAAATCAACAGGAAGAATCCCTATAGGAGTTCCTGAAAATTCTTCCCATTCACCAGATACTTGATTCTGTTTAAAAACATAATTTGAATCTTGCAAATAATATTCTGTTGTAACTATTCCAAATAAACCTGTAGAAAAATAATTGTTTGCTGTTTTGTCTTCAGTAATTCCGTTACCAGTCATACTAATAGGAACGATAATTCCTCCAGCATCCATAAACACATCAGATTCCAAATTGTACTGATATGAATATATTGAAGACATAACGTTTTTAACTTCGTATATTAAATCATCTACAGTAATCACTTGGGGCTCAGGTATAAACGTTGGAGTAGGAATAGGAGTAGGTGTTGAAATAGGTATTTGAGCTGAGATGTTCACAGGAGTTTCTACAAAATAAATAGGAGGTAACTCTTGTTCATCATCACCTAAAAAAGAACAAGAAATGCTAGTTACTAAACAAACTATCATCACCATTTTTAAGAATAAAAGGTTCGTTCTAATCATGGCTATATTAATCAATAATTATTTCAAAATCTCTGGATTCAAACACGATGGCATGTCTATATTTTTAAAAAATTTAATAATATTATCTGCAGCCATTAAACTCATCCTAACATATGTTTCTGAACTAGCACTCGCAATATGAGGAGTCACTACTACGTTATCCATGTGAACTAATGGATGATTAGGNTCAATTGGCTCNGGAGAAGTTACATCTAATGCTGCTCCTGCAATCATATTTTCTTCTAGGGCTTTTGTAAGCGCATCTTGATCTACAGTGCCCCCTCTAGAAGTATTAATTAGAAAGGAACTTTCTTTCATTTTAGATATCTCATCAAATCCAATAAGGTTCTTAGTTTCTTCATTTAAAGCCACATGTATTGAAACATAATCTGATCTGGATAAAAGATCTCCCATATCAGGAATCCATTCAATTGAATATTCTTTTTCGTAATGAGGCTTTCTAGTCCTAGAAGAATATATAACATTCATATCGAATCCTTGGGCTCTCTTAGCAACAGCTGCACCTATAGTCCCAAGTCCTATAAGCCCTAATGTCTTCCCGTACACATCTGTCCCTAAATATGGTAGCTGATTAAATATTTTCCAATCTCCATTAATAATTTTACGGTTAGAATAAGATATTTTCCTAGCTAAAGATAAAATAAGAGCAAACGTAAAATCCGCGCAAGATTCATGAAGGATCCCTGGAGTATTTCCTATAGCAATTCCATGTCGTGTGGCAGATTNAACATCTATATTGTCATATCCTACTGCCCGTGTCCCNACAACTTTAAGATTGTTAGCAGANTTAAAAAGTTCCTCATCAAATATACAATCAGATTCAATNATCATNCCATCAAATTCTTTACTTTTTTCNAGTAACACATCTCTGGGAGGAGACGNGAATCCTTCCCAAACTTCTACATCAAAATGTTCCCNAAGCTTCTCTANCGCTGCCACTGCAGCNCTATTTGTAGCATACACTTTCTTTTTCATACANTCCTCCNANGATGGAAGGTCAATAATAACAGATCAGGAACAGATCACGGAGATAGNCTTATAAGNTCTTCATANGTAGGAACCCTGTGTATTCTCGTGGNTTCTTTACNTTTTTCAAAAAATATAAAGGTAGGGATAACAGGTACTTCATATTCATTCTTCAAATCATTTCCTAGATCAGACATAACATCTAGCCTAATAATTGTTACTTCTCCAGAAAGTTTTTTTTCTAACCTGTCCACGGCAGGTTTCATTGATATGCACGCTATTCAATACTCGGAATATAATTGCAAAACAACAGGAGAAGTAGATCTCAAAATAGTATTCCACTCAGATCTTGTCTCTACCTGATCATTATTTATAGATTGAGATTTCAAAAAAACAGTAAGCGCTATAANTAAAACCANNAGTATNAGAATTGTCACTTTCCAGGAAAATATTCTAGTAGAAGCAACTGCCACAAAAAGCATTAATATGATCGCTATAAGAACATAAGAATATTGATTAATCCAAGCGAACATATTTTTTACCTTAAACAAAAAGGTAGGTAGTTATAAAAATAATTACCTACCTTTTTACTCCATTAAAAGGACTATTAAGCAGCCGACATATCAGTTCCACAACAAAGTGGAGACTTTATTTTGCCACATCCCTTAGAGCATTGCGCAACCCCAACAGTGGTTCCGTCTTCTTTTTCAAGTGTCACGTGAGAAAGTTCTCCTCCACACTTAGCGCATGTTACATTAACTTCCATCTCACAACCTTGTTCACAAGAATATTTAGCCATTATTACACTCCTAAATTAAACTATTTACATAAAGATTTTATAAATGAACTAAAAGATCTGTCAAACATAATCCTTATTCACTCAGTTGATATAACAGAAATAAATTCCTCGAAAGTTTTTTTCGTAAATTCAATCATATTAAGTTCGCGATCAGAATTATTTGTGCTAATAGTGACTGATTCTTCTACTGGGCCTGAAATTGCTATGGCAGAATGACCAGCAGGATCTCCATATCTATTGCCGGTAGGACCAGATGCTCCTGTTTCAGCAATACCCCAAGTCGTACCAAGCATTTCTTTTACTCTACGAGCATTAAATAAAGCATACTCTTGTGTAGCTGATCTGATGCCGGTAAGATCCTCATCGGTAACATTTATGAAGGCTTCGGATGCTTTCCTTGTATATAAAACAGCAGATCCTATAAAGTATGCAGAAGCTCCTGGAATGGCCAAAAGATGGGCAGAAATTAAACCTCCCGCNGATGACTCAGAAACAGCTACAGTGTGATTTGATTTTTTTAAAATATCTGCAATTTGATTTGATAATTTTAATAGTTCANCATTCATGAAAATTTTTACCTACCTAGGNGGNANTCCAGAANATGTATCANTATNTGATNTGAAATACTGGNCAGGCCATAAATCATTANTTCTATCTAACTCTTCACGTGCATACAAAGCCCAATAGGGATTTCTTAATAATTCNCTTCCAAGCAATATAGCGTCTGCATCACCATTACGCAAAGTTTGTTCCGCTTGAGCTGCATCCCTAATAAGTCCAACCGCTCCAGTCAACACATCTACTTCTGATCTTATCTTTGAAGCAAAAGGAACTTGATANCCAGGAAATGTATCAATCTGTTGNCCTTGAGAAATGCCTCCTGAAGAACAATCAATGAGATCAACACCTTGATCTTTAAGCCATCCAGACAATTCTATTGCATCATCAATGTCCCAGCCTCCAGTCATGTATTCAGATGCTGAAATGCGTGCAAACAATGGCATAGATTCCGGTATAACATTCCTTACTGCAGAAGCAATATCAATAGCAAATCGACATCTATTTTCCAATGAGCCACCATACTTATCTTTTCTAGTATTTGAAANAGGTGACATAAATGTAGAAGCTAANTACCCGTGAGCAAAATGTAGCTCTATAACTTTAAATCCAGCTTCAACAGATCTTTTAGCGGCAGATGCAAAATCCATAATAATTCCAGATATACCTTCAAGAGAAAGTTCGCTAGGGACTGCAAATCCTTCACCAAATGATACCGAACTAGGAGCAACAGATTGCCACCCTCCATCATCTGCAGAAACCAGTGTNCCTCCGTTCCAAGGCTGANTNTGGGAAGCTTTTCTACCTGCATGAGCCAATTGAATTGCTGGTGTTGCTGAATATTCAGATAAAAATTGCGTGATAGGAATATATGCTGGAATATGTTCATCAGACCAAATTCCTGTATCCTGAGGAGATATTCTACCTTCAGGAGAAACTCCCGTAGCTTCAACCATTACTAATCCTGCTCCTCCAACAGCTCGGCTCCCTAAGTGAACCAGATGCCAATTGTCCGGCATTCCATCACAATCATCTGCAGAATATTGACACATAGGAGAAACGAANACTCTNTTTCTNATATTTTCTTCTCTAATTTTTATCGGNGAAAATAAATTACTCATACTTATCCTTTAATTAATCTTAATCTCTTGGAAAACAACTTTATTTTGAGCTACGAGATCTCTAATTTCTCTTTGTCTCTTGGACAATTTACCCCCAGCTGACTTAAATTCTATCAAAATAATCTTATCTTCTTCAAATTGTACTCCATCTATTGGACTGCCTAAAAATCTAAAAGATTTACTCTCATACGGATATGTTTTCATAAATGGTAAAAATTGTTCCGAAATTTTTCCATATAGNGTTGANTGGCTACGTTTTTTAAATTCTGAATCAGATAATTTACNNGAGTAATAAAATATAAGCGCTATAAGAATTNCAATGNCAAAACTTTGGATCAAAATAAAATACCAAGTCATAGAAATATCAGCCATGACAAACTCCCNTAACCCTATAAACTTANAAAGATTTATTTAACTGNTCTGTCAAATCATTCCCAAATTCTTTAACTTGCCATTTTCTNACAATNTCATCTTGGAATTCAGTTTGAATAGAATNTGGGGACTTAGAAAGCCTCTTTAAACTGAGTGTNGGCCACAATAAACTAGGATCTAANCCAAGCCCNTCACCTATATNCTTTCTCCATANCTTCAATTCTCTAAAACGGGCNTTCGCTTTTTCTCTTTCTTTATTAGACAAATAAATAGCCTTTCGNATTTTATCAGGCCTGCGTATAGGNGGATCTTCTTTNGATTTTTGAACTAANTCTTTAATACGTTTTTTCATATCNGGTCTNTTCCACCANCCNATACCTTTGATATTNACNTAGTCTGTCTTTGGATCCTTAGCAATAGATACCAAAACAGAATCAGAAACAATTTTAAANGGAGGCCTATCTTTACCTATAGCNTCATCCTCTCTTAAATCATAAAGNCTTTTTAANAAAGGAAGCTCTTTTTCAGTNAATATATTGCTTCCTTTCAGATTCAAAAAAGCTTGATTTTCATCNTTNATTTCAAATTTTATTTTTGNNAATCTATCAAATTCTTCTTGAACCCAAGAATANCTGTTTCGNTTTTCTAATTGCTGGGTCATTACTTTTCTTGCTTGACCAAGATAACGAACATCATCTGCCGCATACTTTATAGCCTCATTTGATAAAGGCCTGTTAGTCCAGTCGCTTCTTTGGAGATTCTTATCTTTGCTTACAATAACATTCATATACTCTTTAAGAATAGCGTCTAGTCCTAATTTTGGTGACCCTAAAAATGCAGCAGAAATACTAGTGTCAAAAATATTCTTAAACGTAAATCCGTAATCTCTATTCAAACTACGTATATCATAATCACCGGAGTGTAGTATCTTTACAACATCCATATCATTCAATAAAAATCCTAGTGGATCCATATTATCTATAGCCAAAGGGTCAATAATATACGGCATATCCCCTAATGAAATTTGTATGAGACAAACCCTTTCAGGATATCTAAAAAAACCGTTTCCTTCTATGTCAATGCCTACCCATGGATGGGTCATAGCCTCATTAACAAATTTTTCTAAATCCGTCGAAGTTATTATTGATTTGTAGATTTTTTTCTTTGTCTTAAATATCACAATCTTACACGCTATTTAACAAAGTATAACCGTAAAATTTGCACAACCATGTCCGTTTTTATATAAATGAACAAATTTATTCGTAAATAATCTAAAAATTCAAGATTATTTTTAAAAATAATAGTTAGAAAGGAGCAAAATTCATGAAAGAAAAATTTGAAGCAGGATTAAAAAAAAGAAAACAAGTCCTTGGAGAAGATTACGTTAATGAGTCATTTAAAAATGCAAATAGCTTTAGCCAGCCATTTCAAGAATTTTTAACAGAAACATATTGGGGCGGTGTGTGGACCAGAGAAGGATTGGATGACAAAACAAAAAGTATAGTAACTTTATCAATATTAATTGCTCTTGGAGCAGAACATGAAATACCTATTCATACAATAGGAGCATTAAATAATGGTGTTGCACCAGATGAGCTGATGGCTATATTAATTCATAGCTCTGCCTATGCTGGAGCTCCTGCAGCTTTATCTGCTCAAAAAATAATAAGAAAAACACTCGAAGACTCTGGTAACATATCATAGAGATAATTTAGATTCATAGGAGATACTGAGTTATGGCAAAAATAAAAATGTATGGGACAACTTGGTGTGGCGACTGTCACAGGTCAAAAGATTATCTTGACAGTAAAAATATAGAATATGATTGGACAGATGTTGATGAAGAACCGGAATATGCTGAATACATAAAAACTTTAAACAACGGTATCCAAAGAGTTCCAACAATAGTATTCGAAGACGGATCCGTACTGATAGAACCAACAAACGAAGATTTAGAAAAAAAGATCAAAAGATAATTATGACTAGAAAGAAAGTGTGGGCTGCCTGGATAAAATTTGCTGAAAAATTAGGTACCATACAAATGATGATTATATTAACAATCATTTATTGGATTTTTATGCCTATAATGACTATTCCTTTTAAGTTATTTGCCGACCCACTTATTCTAAGAAAACATTCTAAATCTAATTGGAAACCCAAAATACAAAGACCCGAAAATGTATTTGAATCAATGAAAAAGCAGTATTAAGAGACATATTTTGATAATTTTAGGCATATCATGTTACTTCCACGATGCATCCGCTGCACTAATTAGTGACGGTCAATTAATAGCAGCCGCAGAAGAAGAAAGATTTACACGAATCAAACATGATTATTCATACCCAACTAACGCAATAGAATTTTGCCTTAAAAAAGCGTCAATAGATGCTTCAGATATAGATTATGTTGTTTTCTTTGAAAAGCCTTTTACTAAATTTGAACGATTATTAAAAACAGCTATCCAAGGGTTTCCGAAAACATACTGGATGTTTGCTCAAAGTATGCGAACTTGGTTGTTTGATAAATTATGGATTAAAGGCCTTATATCAGATCATTTAAAGATCGATCCTAAAAACATAATGTTTTCTGAACATCATATTTCACATGCAGCAAGTGCTTATTATTGTTCCCCGTTCAAAGAATCTGCAATATTAACATTTGACGGGGTAGGCGAATGGGCAACAACAACAATTGGAAAAGGAACGGGAGGAAAACTAGAAATTGAAGACGAAATTCATTTCCCCCATTCACTAGGCCTACTATACAGTGCCTTTACTGCGTTCTTAGGATTTGAAGTAAATGAAGGCGAGTACAAAGTTATGGGCATGGCCCCATATGGAAAACCCAAATATGTTAGTGAAGTATATAAAATTATTCGTATAAATGAAGATAATTCATTTTGGTTAGATCAGAAATACCTATCGTTTCATTACAGCACTAAAAAATCATTTACAAAGAAAATGATCCAATTGTTTGGAGAGCCAAGAGACGCCAATATTCCTTTTTTTACAAAATCTAGTGGGTATCCTTCATATTTTGGAGATAAGCCATCAAATTTTGAAGAATTATCTGTATACAATCAACATTATGCCGACATAGCGGCAAGTATACAAATTGTTGCAGAAGAAATGATATTGGAACTAGCAACCGAAGCTTGTCGCCGATCAGGGTCAAACAATTTATGCCTAGCAGGTGGGGTTGCACTTAATTCAGTAGCCAATGGCAGAATTTTAAGAGAAACTCCTGTAGAAAATTTATATATACAACCAGCAGCAGGCGACGGAGGATGTGCATTAGGTGCAGCTCTATATTTATGGCACGATGGTTTAGGAAATAGTGAAAATAGATTCATAATGGATCATGCATATTGGGGCGAAGAATATAACGATGATCAAATATCTAAAGCTATTGATTCTTCAGAATTTAATTCTCAATACATTAATAATGAAGATGATTTATTAGATATGACCGTAGACAGGCTAACGTCTGGAAAAGTTATTGGTAGGTTCAACGGTAGATTTGAATGGGGGCCAAGATCATTAGGCAACCGAAGCATATTAGCCGATCCTAGAAGTAATAAAATGAAAGACCTCGTAAACACAAAAATTAAATTCAGAGAACCTTTCAGACCATTTGCCCCATCAGCTCTAGCTGAAATAACTGAGTCATATTTTGAACTACCAAATGCTACAGACAATATGGCTGCTAGATTTATGCTTCTAGTAACAAATGTGCATGAAGATAAGCAAGATTTGATACCAGCAGTTAGTCACATGGGAACTGCAAGGGTTCAAACTGTATATAAAGAAACAAACTCAAGTTATTACAACTTAATAGAAAGATTTGGTCAATCAACTGGAGTGCCGATTTTACTCAACACATCATTTAATGTTCGCGGAGAACCTATTGTTTCTTCTCCTCATGACGCTTTAAATACATTTCGAAATAGCGGAATAGACACTTTAGTGATAGGAAATCATATTGTAGATAAGCCATAAGATTGTAAAATATATGGTTATACGGAGGATATGAATGTTAAAAGCTATCGCACTTAAATTTAGTATTGCGTGGGATCTTTTAGTATTCTTATGGAACTTTAAAATGTGGTGGATGATACCGATGGTATCAATACTTTTATTTTTTGGGCTCTTAATTGTTGTAGGCAGTGCAACTGGAGTAGGACCATTTATATATACTCTATTTTAGATTCAACCCTGAGAACATTTCTATTATTTTGCTGGCAACCTCTGAATGCCCTGCCGTTTCGTAGTGAACAGAATCATAAAAATATTCATCCTGATTCAAGAAATCTCCTCTCATGTAATATTTCTCATAATTCAACAGTAAATTACTATCAATAATACTGGCAATCTCTTCACTGAAATTGGGATCATTCTTTTGAGGGCTTAAAAAAACAAAAACCTGTTTATTTTGAGATTCCAATCTATTCACTTCATCATTTAACATTTCTAAAGCAAATTCTACTGATTCACGCGAATGATCAGGAGGAGTCCATTCACCATGATCATTAGATTTTGAAATTGAATTACCAACATGAAATTTATAAGATGTGAAATTTATTGTTTCGGCAACAGCAGGAAATAAATTAGTTAATATTCCAGATGGTTTTCCAATAAAATATGGAAGGTGCTTAATTGTTGTTAACCCTCTTTTAAAATCTCCTGGAACAACAGTAAATACAACTATGTCTGCGTCATCAATAACAGTGTCAAATCTTGAACGCATTACCATATTAAGAACACCATATCCGTTAACACCCGCATTTCCACAAACATATTCCAACATATCTTTACAAATTAGCTCTGAAAAAATATCTTCGTCCGTCACATATGATCCCCCATATGTAACACTATCACCTAAAAATAAAATTTTCTTTTTATCTGTATTTTCCCATGTTTGTAATGATCTTAATCCACTCTCATTAATAGTTACTGTAGAATCTCTGAGACGCTCTAACTTCTGATTAGGTTCTAAAGAATATCCAAATGCAGAATCCGAATAATAGATAACAGGATCGCCTAACCCAACATTACGCAGCACGCATTCACTCATAATAAGTAATACTAAAAGCGACAAAATAAAACTAGCTATCAATAATGAGATTTTCTTTTTTAACATGATAACTTTTTAACCTTAATATAAATTATTTAACCCATCCTCCGTAAACCGGATATTGACTACATATAAACTCTATATAAGATGATTTCCCTTCTGAATTGGCATCTATAGCACGCTGAATTGCAGACGCAACTTCATCTGGCTCTGTTATTCTTTCTGTATAAAATCCAAGCTCTTTAACCATTTTGGACATATCTACTGTTTCATACGAAAGTACTTCATGGGTGTAAGGATCATGCCCCTTCCCCCAGAATCCTGGTCCATAGCCCGAGAAACCTCCATTGCTAATATGTATAACGGTAATAGGAATATTTTCTCTAACAGGAACTTCCAAGTTCCCTAACATATAACCTACTCCGGCTTCGCCTGTTACTAAAATTGAAGGCCTGTCAGGAGAAGCAATTTTTGCAGCCATAGCTACAGGCAAACTAAATCCAAGTGTAGATACATTTCCCCAGCCTAAGAACCCTCTAGAAACTTCCGTCTGGTAAACAGTACTCAGTTGATCTCTTGTATTCCCAGATTCATGAGTTACAAATGAATTTTTAGAATCTAATACTTTCATCATCTCTGAATAAACTCTGTAAGGATTAATTGGTTTATCAGAAGAAGTCATAGCTGGTTCATATATGGCACTGTCTTCATTACGCTGAGTTTCAATAGTCTTAAATATTTCTTTATTTGAACGTCCTTTACCTGATGTCTTGTCATTTAATGCTTGAATCAAAGCTTTTAACGTAAATAAAGAGTCTCCTAAAACGGCATGTGCAGTAGGAAACATTTTATTTATATGTAATTCATTCAATCCACAATACACAATCTTTTTGTCCGTTGGATTAGGTATACCATGTGAAAATCTACCAGGAGATAAACTAGATCCTATTGATAAAATCAGATCACTATCTCTTAAGAAATTAGCAACTTGGGAACCTCTAACCCCAAGAGACAACGAGTGAGATTCCGGGAATATCCCCTTAGCTTTCAAAGTAGTTATTACTGGAATATCCGAAAGTTCCGCAAATTCTAACAAACTGTCTCCAGCATCGGCATAAACAACCCCTTCCCCTATATACATAACAGGATTTTTAGCATCCATGACAAGTTTAATAGCTTCTTTTACATCATCAGGATCAGGAGCATATTTATATGATTTTGAAGTAAAGTATGGATCTGCAGTTTCATCAAACTCAGCATCCGCGTCAGGAACAGCAATAACTACTGGCCCAGGAGCCCCGTTTCTAAGCATAGTAAAGGCTCGTCGCATAAATTCATGTGTTCTTTCAGGTTTATCTATGTACCCATACCACTTGGTAACAGATTTCAAACTAGTGGTTACATCAAATTGAGTATTTTCGGAATCACCACTGGAGATACCATCTGTAATACACAAAACAGGTGAGCCATCTTCAAAAGCCTGGGCTAATCCTGCATAAGCAACTTGAATGCCTGCAGCATTAACATCTCCTTGTACAGTACAAACTCCTATCTTTTTACCAGCTGTAACTCTAGAAAAACCATCTGCCAAAGCAACTGCATATCTATCATCTCTCATCATAATCATGGGAACATTTTCTTCTCCCAAAGCATTATTAACACGGCAAACAGGAAAAGTGGAAACCCACTCTATTCCTTCTTCTTTTAAAACTTTTGCAATTGCTTTTGACACACTAATCATGTTAATTCTCCTTCATATTTCTAAACAAACCTCATCATATCATTAGAGATATAATATCGATAACTCAACAATTTGGAAATTTTATAATGTCAACAAAGAAAACTAATGTTACAGGTGTAGTGGTTGGTAGCTTGAATATGGATCTCATTGTAACCGGAGAAAATATTCCAAGACCGGGAGAGACCTTATCTGCTGATAGCTTTAAGACTATTCCAGGAGGAAAGGGTGCCAATCAAGCCATTGCATGTGCAAAACTAGGCGCAAATATAAAAATGGTTGGTCGTATCGGAAACGATTATTTTGGTCAGAATCTCCAAAATTCATTAATTTCAAATAATGTAGATAATTCTTTTGTGCTTGTTGACGAAAATGTTCCTACAGGTGTTGCCTTAATCTCTGTTAATAAACATGGAGAAAATTCTATTTCAGGAGTTTATGGCGCAAACATGTCTTTACCTGAAAAACAACTAATAGCAGCAAAAGAATCTATTCATGATGCTGATTTTTTATTACTCCAAAATGAAATCCCTGTTGAATTAAATATGTCTATAGCAAAATATGCTAAATCAAAAAATATTCCTGTTTTTTGGGACCCTGCTCCCGCAAATAAAGACTATATCGGAATTATGGAATTTTGCTCCTATATAACTCCCAACATAATAGAAGCTGAAGAAATAACAGGATTAAATATTAAAACCCCTGAACAGGCAATAACAGCTTGTGAATGGATATCAGATGCATACCCAGAGATCACTCCTTTAATAACATTAGACAAAGAAGGGGTAGTAGTTTCTTTTGATAACAATACAAAAATAATAAAAAGCTTTGAAGTAGATGTTGTAGATACAATTGGTGCAGGTGATGCATTTATTGCTGGGTTAGCTATATCAATAGCGGAGGGAAATAATTTTATAGATGCTTGTAATTTTGCTAATGCCACGGCTGCCTTATCTGTTACAAAACAGGGAGCTCAAACATCTATGCCAAATAGAAATACTGTTGAGAAATTCCTTAAAATTTAAATATAGAAATCAATACCATCATGAAATAGCAACACTTAGTGGTGTGCCCACACCACAGTCAAACTATAAAGGACAATTGTTATCTATAAGATTTTCATGCTTTAACTCTTCCCACAAATCAGGATTAATATCTACTTGAGACATTTTTATATTTTCTAACATGTGATCTGAATTTCTAGGGCCTGGAATAGTAGATATAACTGCAGGGTGCTTAAGTCCAAACTGAAGCGCTACGGCTTTTAATGGTACCTGGTATCTTTCACAAATTGCTTTTATAGCTCTAGTTTTACTAACAACAGTATCAGGTGCTGGTTCATAAAAATATGTTGTTTCACTATTTAAATCTGATGCTAAGACACCACTGTTATAAGGTCCTCCTATGATGACACCAATATCTTTTTCAATACATAAAGGCATAAACTCGGCTAAAGCAGAATGGTCTAACAATGTGTACCTGCCTGCGAGTAAAAAACAATCAAAATCTGCTTCTTTAGCAAATTTTGCTAACATCTCCCATTGATTCATCCCAACACCTATTGCTTTAATAACTCCTTGAGATTTAAGTTCTGCAATAGTTGGATAAGCGTAATTTAGCGCTTCTTCATAATGGTCATCTGGGTCATGTATAAATAATATATCTATTGAATCTAAATTAAGGCGCTTTAAGCTTTCCTCAATCGACTTTAAAACATCGTCTCTTGAATAATTAAATGTTGCTGTTTTATCAGGCTGTATCAACCTTCCGACTTTACTTGATAATACAAAATCATTGCTATTTATTGATGAAAGAAATTCACCATTATATATTTCACTCGACCCCGAACCATAAAATGGTGCTGTATCAAAATATCTAACACCCTCTCTATAAGCTGTTCTTAAGGCCCCAAGTGCATCTTCCCTAGTGGTTCCCCATTTATCCTGTAATGGAGCTCCTCCCATTCCTATTTGGGTAATGTGAACATTAGTTTTTGGAATTTTAGATGTTGGTAATTTAGTTTCCATAATTTCTCATTAAGAAAGATTATTATCAATTACTACCATTGGACAAACATAGGCATTATAACGTGAGTATAGTCTTGTTTCCCAACACTTTTAACAACTCCAGGACTAGAAGGATTAGACATTTCAAATGAAATCTCTCCTTCCTCTAATACATCTAATACCTCGGCTAAATATTTACTATTAAAAGCTATTTTAGAATCATCATCTACCTCACCCTCAACGTCACCACTAATTTCACCTTGATGATCTCCTAACTCTTCAGCCCTTGACGTAATAGATATTCCCCCTCCATCTTCTCCTTCAATAATCTGAAACCTAACAATACCGCTACCGTCTCTAGCAAAAATCGATGCTGATTTAACAGCTCTAACAAATTCAGTACGTTTTAATACTATTCTATGCTTATATTCACTAGGAATTAGCGACCTAAAGTTAGGGAAAGAACCTGGCATTAACTGAGAAACAATCTCAACGTTGCCAATATTAAATAATGCATGGGTCCCTGTAGGGGTAACTGTAAATTCTATTTGAGAGTCGTCCGTTCCTATAAGTCGTCCTACTTCCTGCATAGACTTTGCTGGAATAATAAATTCGATTGGCTCTTTCATTGTATCTGCTAATTTACCTTCATAAACTGCAAGTCTAAATCCGTCAGCTGCTGCAAATGTAAATTTATCTTCACTAGCTTCAATCTTCAATCCTGTCAAAACAGGACGAGAATCTTCCGTAGCTGCTGCAAAAGCGACATGATCAATAGTATCTCTAAGAATTTGTGGAGCTATTTTTATAATTGCACCTTCATCAACTTCAGGTATTGGAGGAAAGTCTTCTGCAGACGTTCCATTTATATTAGCTTCAAATTTTTGGCATTTTAATGATACTCCAGGCGAATCTTCTGAAGTAACTATATCTATTCGATCATCAGGCAAAGAATTAACAAAATCGGTTAACAGTCTAGCTGGAATTGTTAATTCACCTTCTTCTTCAACTTGCGCCCCAATTCGAGTTGTTATTGCAATATCTAAATTTGTAGCAGTTAATACAAGCATTCCCTCATCAGTTACTATTTTCACATTTTGCAAAACAGGAAGATTACTACGGGAGGCAACAGCCCTGCCAACAATTGCTAATCCCCGGCTAAGATTTTGTTGAAGACATGATACTCGCATAACAGTCGCTCCTAATACCTTTTACACAATATATACGATATTTAATCATATTATATGCTTTATCTTGTGACATTAAAATCAATTTCTAACACTATATCGTCATCTACTGAAATGATAAACGGAAATCTTGGCTTATTAATTTGAAAATCTTCCCATGTAATTACTGTATTAGCTGTTCCTGAAATTGTATCTTCAAAGAATTCTCCCTCTGCCGACCAATCCGTAGTATTTGTAACACCTGCAATATCAAGATCACCTGTAATAGTAAAAGAATGGACTCCTAATTTAGGCAAAGGCCATTCAATAAAAGCTACATCTGTTATGTTCAAATTTATTATATCTCCTAAAACACCTCGACGAACAATCCAATTGTCACGCTTACTTTCATCACTTTTTAACGTTTTAGCATCCATAGATATTAATGAAGAAGACAACACATTTCCTTCGGCATCAAATAATATATTTCCTGATATTGCAGAGGTCTCTCCTATAGCTGTTATTGGATCAATAAATCTGGTCAATTCTTCTCGTATTTTATATCGTGCAATAGTACCCGGCAGTAATTCTAAGATTATTTGTGAGGTAGGCAGAATAGCCGTATTGGATTTATCTGTATCACTAACATCTATTTTGGAAACATTTACCAGATCAATATCTGGTTCAGTAACAGGCAAATTGGTTTCCATTTCAGAAACATTTACCAGATCAATATCTGATTCAGCAACAGGCAAATTAATTTTAGGTTCATTGCAAAATATTAAAAATAAACTAAACGAATACACTATAAAGGTTAGAATAAGTCGTTTTCGCAATAACGTTAATTTCAACATTTAACCTTTCTGAAAAATCCTATAATTGTTTACCAGGCCATAAATAATGCAATGAATCGGGAACCTCCCAATTATACCTGCTATAAAAATCATAATCCTTCTTTAAAAGGTTAGAGCGATGAGAGTCGTGGAAATCTTGACATCCTATAAAATTTGGAAGATCGTAGGAATTGGCAACATTAATATAATTCATATTATTAACATATCCACGTCTAATCCATTCTCGAATCATGATATTATGATAATCCGCTAAAGCATCACAAAATCCCGTCCACATTTCTATAACTGGATGATTAATCCAACCTCCTGTAGTACGAGCACCTGAAATCACTCTATAAACTTGATAAGCCTCAACTCTTTGCTTCCCTAGACGCTTATAGTCCAAACATTTAGCAGACTCATTAAAATCAGCATATGGTAAAAACGTTTGCATAATAATCAGAAAGGGTTCTCTAGTGAGAACCCTTTTTTAATATCATTAAACACTTTAGTTTAAAATTACTGAACGATAATTTGACCAACCATACCTAATGACTCATGAGGCAAACATATAAAATCATATGTTCCAGGTTCATCAAAAGTGAACACTAGTTTATCTGTTTCGCCTGCTTCAACTTCTACGTCGATACCTAAATCATCTACAGTAAATGAATGAAATTCATTCTGCGACGTTAGAACCAACTCTAAAGTCTCACCTGTAGCAACAGTAATTTCAGCAGGATCATATATATAGTTTCCGCCATCATCTTGCATTAAAACTTCAATGCTTCGATCAGCAGAACCTGCACTTGAAGCATCATCTTCAGAATCTGACGATGATGTCATCGAAGCAGCAGGAGCTGGAGGAGGAGCGGAAGAGTCAGCCATGATAGGGGCTGCTGGTTCTTTTGCACTGTGATCTCCCTTTGGAGGAACATCTTCACCACATGCAACTAAGCTAAACATAACAATCAATAGAGACATTGAAATAATTAATTTCTTCAAAATACTCTCCTATTTAGTAGGTTAATATCACTATACGTAATATCGTAGCACCCTATCATTCGAAGGGTCAATTAAATTCACAAAAAATAATATTAAGAATTGGCTACACAAATATACTCATAAAGCTTGACACAAGTACATTAGTTCTGATAATTTATTTTTATTAGGACAAATGTACTTATCGTGAGGTGTAAAAGTGAAAAGGCCCTTATCTAAAAGACAGCAGGTTATGTTGAAATATATTCAGGATTTTGTTTCAGAAAACAGTTACCCTCCTACTGTAAGGGATATCCAAAACGGCTGTGACATAAGTTCTACATCCGTAGTTGACTACAACCTCCAAATTTTAGAACGTGAAGGATACCTTCAAAGGAAAAGAGAGGTTTCCCGAGGAATAGAAATATTAAAAGACACAACATCTTCAATAGTAAATAAATTAACGTCAGTACCTATCCTGGGTAACATCGCCGCAGGAAATCCGCTCCCTATGTCCGGATCAGGTCCGTGGAATGATGCTGACTTCGACAACGTAGACATTCCCACATCTTTAACAAAAGGAAAGGAAAATGTGTTTGGACTTAAAGTTAAAGGGGAATCTATGATAGATGCGTTAGTAGGAGACGGAGATCTCGTCCTAATTGAACCCACAGAACAAGCTCGAAACGGAGAAATGGTCGCAGCTTGGTTAAAAGATGAAGAAGAGGCAACTCTAAAACATTTTTACTTACAAGGTGAAAATGTTCACTTGGTTCCTGCAAATTCCCAAATGAACCCCATCGTTGTTCCCGCTAGCAACGTCTCTGTAAGAGGCAGAGTCGTTGGAGTTATGAGAAGCTTCTAACAAGTTCCGTCACTTAAATTGGCATATTTATATAGTTTTAAAGTACTATATCTATCCAATGCCGAAGTGGCGGAACGGTAGACGCGCCGGTCTCAAAAACCGGTGGGGTTAAACCCGTGTGAGTTCGAATCTCACCTTCGGCACCATATTTTCAATAACAAGGAGCTAAACATGTCTGAAAGCGAGATAATCGAAACTAAGGAAAACAGATGGCTCGGATCAATTGTAGGTCTTGCCGTAGGTGACCAGTTAGGCTCTCTGTCAGAAATGAAAGCTCCAGGATCTTTTGAAAGAGTCAGAGGGATGGACGAAGACACATTATGGACAGATGATACTTCCCAGGCATTATGTATTGCAGATAGCTTAATATCACTAAAAAAAATAGATCTAGTGGATCAACTACAAAGATTTGATCTATGGCTTACTACCGGATACCTAAGCTGCGTAGGATGGGGATATGGGTGTGGCCCAACTGTAAAAACTGCAATAGTTGGTTTCAGAGAGTCTGGAGTACCATCTCCAGTTACAAACGAACCAACTAATGGATCACTAATGAGATTATCTCCCGTGCCACTTTTTTACTCAAATGATATGCAAATGGCCATCGAAATGTCAGGAAAGAGTTCTTTAACAACTCATGACCACCCTTTATGTATAGATGCTTGCAGACTATACGCTTCAATGATAGTTAAAGCTGTAAACGGAAAAAGTAAGGCTGAAATCCTAGAATACGATGCAGGTCTTTGGAAAGATAACCCTCTTGCTGATCCTATTGATGAAATTGCCAGAGGTTCATATAAAGAGAAAAACCCTCCTCCAGTCACAGGGACAACATTTGGAACAGAAATACCAGATGGTATAAGAGGAACATTAAATGTAGTTGAAGCTATAGAAGCCGCTATCTGGGTATTTAATGTAACAGGATCTTTTGCTGCAGGAGCTTTACAGGCAGTAAACCTTGGTGACGATGCCGATACTACTGCTGCTATCTTCGGGCAACTGGGAGGAGCCTATTATGGCTACAACCAGATACCCGAAGCCTGGAAAGCAAAACTATTAGACAGAACACTAGTCGAATACATAGCTAAAAAACTATATGAGGCACATCTCTAATACGCTTCTTCACCCTACTCTTCTTCGTCTTCTAATATTTCATTTAATTGAGATAGGAATTTTGGTTTTATATCAAAAAGATCATTTATAGCAGACGATGAATATTTATGAATATTAAAAAAAGATATTTACAATTTAAACTGGTAACTAAAATGACAATAATAGATTCTCAAGTGCATAGTTATGAAAAAGATTCTCCTTCTAATAGATGGGTAGGATATTTGCCTGGTCCAGAAGAAGCTACAGGTGACCAAATGGCAGTAGCTATGGATGAAGTAGAGGTAGATGCTGCATTACTAGTATCTGCATATAGCGTTTACGGGTACGATCCTACATATGCACTTAAGGTTTATTCTGATCACCCTTCAAGATTTAGATTAATAAAGCCATTTAATCCTAAATCTGACGCATCTTATGAAGAAGTTATTGAATGGGCTAAAAAAGATGGCGTCATAGGCGCAAGAATCATGCTAGACAATGAGCCTTTAAAATCTGATGAAACAGGCCTAAACGGAATATTGAAAGCAGGCGCTGATGCTAATATCCCTATAAATCTTCATTGCTCTGACGTTTTACCTCTATTTAAAGAACTTGCTATAAAGCACCAAAACACACGACTTGTAATGGATCATGTAGGAATAACTCAACCTAAAAAACTACCGAAACCTGAAAACCCATTTGCAAATCTGGACGCTGTCTTAGACTTAGCACAGTTCGAGAATGTTGCCATAAAAATATCAGGAGCATGTACTTTATCTAAAGAAGATTTCCCATACTTAGATATATGGCCTTATCTACATAAGATATTTGATGCTTTTGGGTTAGAAAGATGCCTGTGGGGAACAGATTGGACCAGGACCAGTCCCTTATTAACCTACAGGGAAGGTGTAGATTCTTTCAAGTTAACTGATCAGTTAACTGATTCAGAAAAAGCCTTGCTAATGGGAAAGAATTTAATGAAAATTTATAATTGGGAATACTCTAAATAATTTATAATATTCATTAGTTCATATAATTAGATCCTCATTAAGGATAACCATTTGAAAAAATATTTTTCTTATCTGTTTTTAGGAATTTTAATTTTTACTTTACTCTCTTGTGGTGGTTCTGAAGATTCTTCCGAAATAGAGGATCTCCAAAGACAAGTAGATGAACTACAAAGCCAATTAGATAATGAGGGGGAAAATGACGCAAGCACAAGCACCTCTAAAAAACCATCCTCTAATCTTAAAATCAATTCTGATGACGATGGAAATCTAGATATTCAAGGTACGATCATTGAAGATTCTAAATATGATCCATTCTTCAGATATATAGATGTACAGAATTTAAGGATTTTCGTATTAGATGGAGTTAATGAAGAAATAATCCTTAAAATTTCCAGTACTTATGAAAACATGTTGCAAGATAATTCTTCTATTGACCCAAACATGCGTCAAAATTTATTAAATGTACTAAAAGAACGCTATGTATATCAAAGAGTAGGCTATGTGGGGCCTGAATATTATGATGAACCCCCATGTTGTCCCAAAATAACAGAAGAGCTAGGTGACGATGCAGGTGACTTTGCCCACAGTCAGATAGATTACATCTGGGAAAAATACCCAGATGAATACGACAGTCAAATAAACGAAGTAATTGAACATTTACTTCACACGTTAACTGACCAAGGATTCAGGTTCGCATTCCCTGAAGACTGGAACTGGAAAGACCCGAACTCTACAGTAAATATGGCGATGTATGAAGCTATAGAGAAAGGCCATTACAACATTACAGGCTATGAAGAAATAAAAAACTTGGATCCTGAAGGATTTAACCGTGTCATAGCAACAGAATTTGCATACTGGATGATATTAGCTTCCTGGGATATGTTTGAAACAGCAGGTATGGAAGCTAACGATGAATGGAATATAGACTCTTCAGAAGAGTTAAGAAAAAACTTGCCCATCTCATATGACTTATACAAAAACACTGTAGAAACAGTTCTGTCTCCTCCAGACCAACAATATATTCTGGATCTATATTATGGAGATATCTCTATAAAGGCCAATACGAAACAAGATCACACAGAATGGGACGATGAGCACCACGAAGATCACCATCATGAAGAAGATAGTGAATTTAATGCTGAATACGAATTAGAACCCGGTGAAAGTACCGGCGACCCCATGAAAGACGAAATAGAAATGTTTAAAAGGGCTATATCCGAAAATACTGGTCCTGGATGCAACGTATGGTCGGACGTTCCTTGTCCTGAATTCCCTAATTTCGTCAAAACTCAACCAAGTAAATCAAAATTACCTATTTATGACGAATCAACATGTGAAGGTTCATTTAACGATAGAGAATACGAACTAAAAACTCCCAAGGATGATTATGTACGCTGCCTTATAGACGCTAGTCGGTCATACGCGGAACCATATTTCGTACTAGGAGCAGAGCTAAATCCTGCAGTAAAAGCACAAATCTTAGAAGCTGAAAAATATGGTGCCGAAATATTTGGTAATTGGGGCCCTATATTAAATACCTTAGTCCGATACGGGGAACCTGACGTTGAATATGTAGCTGCTCAAACATGCTTATATACTGAGAAATATGGTAGCTCAAAGTATGAGCCTTGCTACGAATATAACTTAAACTATTACAAAACCTTTGATTACTGTTGCGGGGCATTACACGGGACACCCGAGCCACTAGCTCCTGTAAGATTCCAAACATTTACTTATAGTGCTCCTGAGACTGCATATAAAGAAGATATGCTCAGAAAAGTCACTCTTCATGAATACGTACATGTTTGGCAAAGTGCATTCAAAGTTCATCCTCACAGCACAAGATGTTCTGATGAACAAAATGTTCTATGCGAACTTGGAAATGGTCCTTTATGGCTAGAAGAAGGGGTAGCAGAATATTTTGCTGTCTTTTATGCAGACAAGAAGGGATGGACCGACTATAAATCAACAATGATAGAGAACCTAAATGGCGCTCAAGAAGTTTACGACCAATGGGGATTCACATTAAGAAATTCTCACGATAGGGCAGCAAAAGATACACTGGACCAACACGAATGTGGCTGCGGGGGAACCATCATGTATAACATGGGCATGTGGGGTGCGGCTTGGTTAATCAATAAAGCAGAAACAAATAACGGATTTATAGAAGAGTTCTACCCCAATGTTGCTTATATTGGGTACCAAGAAGCCTTTAAAAATGGGTTTGGGATATCCTTAGATGAATTCTATGATGAGTTTGATGAGTGGCTTGATAGTACCCCTAAGTCAGAAAAGATTAAAATTTTAGACACAATTAGTATGTATTAACCTTTATAGTTTCTACATTAGAGATACTATAGGTATATTCTTTTAATTAAATTTGGTGAGCATAATGTCAAAATTACGATTGGATAACAAAAAAGTTATCGTTACAGGTGGGGCNGACGGTATAGGTAAGGCAATTTGTAANGTTTTTGCAGATGAAGGNGCAAAAGTAATTGTAGCTGATATTAATCAAAATCTTGGCAAAGAAACCGTTGANCAAATCAATCAAAACAATCCGAATGCCTCNAAATATATACAAACAGATATATCNTCAGAAAGCAGTATTCANGCACTAATGGAACAAAGTTTAAATTTTCTTGGAGGTNTAGACATTGTTGTNAATAATGCAGTTGCGTTTGTATTTGGAAAAGTAGANGACGTAACAAAAGAAGACTGGGAAAAGGTATTTAATACAAACCTTATAGGAGCAGCAAATTTGTCTGNATCAGCATTACCTCACCTGAAACTATCCAGTACACCTGCAATAGTAAATATAGCCTCTGTGGGAGGATTTAAAGCTTCGCCANGGTTTATCCCTTATCAAGCTTCAAAGGCAGCTCTAATTCAACTAACCAAAGGCTTAGCTCTAGACTTATCTGAGTATGGAATAAGAGTTAATTGCGTGTGCCCGGGTTCTATATATACGTCAGCAACAGATAGGCACATTAAGTTTGAAGGTTCAGATAAAGAATCTCATCTTAAAAACGTAGCAAAAAGTAACCTGATTAGGCGAATTGGAACTCCTGAAGAAGTTGCTTATGCAGCGTTATTTTTAGCATCAGATGAAGCATCTTTCATTACCGGTACACAAATTGTAGTCGATGGGGGACTAACAATACACTGAAAATATAACATTTCGCGAGTGAAATAGTTTAATATTTAACGATGGAAAGTAAAAAGGATGTGATTTTAAAATTTATCGCTTGGGCATCCATATTATCTTTATGGATAGGTTTATTCCTATATTCTTTACTTTCTAGCTGGGTATGGATATTCACAGCATTTTGGGCAATATTCGGATTATTCATTTCTATGCTCATCATCAGTATAATAACCTTGCCTAAATATAAAATACTTGGAAAAACAGTTGGAAAAACAGATAGCCTAAAACTTCTGAAAGACGTTTTACAAAGAGATGTCATTAAATAAATTACTTAAGGAGAACTATATTGCCTGCAAATCAATACGATTCACAACCTGAAATGCAAATAGATGAGACAAAAAACTATACTGCCATCATCGAAATGGAAAATGGAAACGAAATAGAAATTGAACTCTTCGCTAAAGAGGTACCTGTAACGGTNAACAACTTTGTTTTTTTATCCCGTGAAGGATATTACGACGGAGTAACTTTCCACAGAGTNATACCNCAATTCATGGNNCANTCAGGNGANCCAACAGGAACGGGCAGAGGTGGACCNGGATACCANTTCCAAGATGAATTCGTANNTTCTTTGAGNCATGATAGNCCTGGAACTTTATCGATGGCGAATGCAGGACCAGNAACTAACGGGTCACAATTTTTTATAACTCATNTNCCAACACCNCATTTGGATGGNGCCCATACNGTTTTTGGTAAAGTNACATCNGGTATGGAACATGTCTTATCCATACGTACCAGAGACCCTATGTCTGATCCNGNACCAGGTGATGCAATGAAGACTATTANAATTAANGAGAGTTAAAAAAATANTTATGNTATNATCNCTGTAAAGAGTGNGNNTAATATTAAATGATTAATTTTATTTGCAATGTACAAGAAGGATGTATTCCTANATCCATACGAGAANACCTTGAAAAAGGAATNANNACAGCATGCAATGACGTTTTNGGNCANGAACAAGGTCCTATAGAATTTTTATGGACTGAAATCCCTAAAGGGTTTGGGTTCAGAGGNGGATATCCTTCNACTACTTCTCAAGTTGCAGGCTCAATACCAGATGGTTGTGCTCAAGAAAAAAGAGAACTGTTGTTGAGAAAAATTTGTGATATCTGGAGTTCCATTTCTGGAACAACAGAGGACGAAGCAATTATTTCAATAAGAGATGAAAGTTGGTCAGGCAAAACAGGCTACAAGTAATACTTAAAGGAGAGAGAATATGCCTTATTATCGAGTTATAACACCAAAGAATGCTTTAAGTTATGAGCAAAGACAAAAAATAGCACTCGGAGTTACNGATGTCCATTGTGGNATTTCTGCTGCNCCTAGAAATTTTGTNCACACAGAATTNCTNGAATTAGATGANNCAGGNNCTNTNCCNGATGATAGAGGNNGAGGGAGTTAAANCTTTTGACACCAAGTATTATATTGCCGGAAGAAATAGAGCCGGAAGAACTGACGACACTATTTCTCGAATACTTAATGGAATGTTAGAAATGTTTTGTGACATAACTGGCGTAGATTCCAATGAAGTTAGTGGAGATATAATTGAAGGAAAAGCAAGCTGGACTATGGAAGGTGGCCATATACTCCCTGAACCAGGAGAGGAACCTCCATCATGGTATGAAGCTGATAAAGTTCTTGCTAATTAATCAATAAATTCTAATTAAATAAACTATCTGAATACATCTAGATAGCTTATTTTTATTTTATGGTTGAAAAACTATATGGGAACAATATCTGTGCATCCATAGTCAACGGTTTAGCTCCACTTTTAGGAGGCCAAAACCCTAATTTCCCCATCTCTTCCCTAACTTTCATTCTTTGACTCAAACTTTCGTACGCCCATATATGAACAAATTTATTTATTTCTCCTACATCTGTATACCAAGCTCCAATACAGGGAGAGTATTTTCTCCTTTCTTCAATAAATTCAGACCAAGCGTCGATAGTTTCATTTACCTCACCGGGCTTATACATATATGTCCTCATCTCAAAAACGGGACCAACCTCTTGCTCTCCAGTAAAATCTGTAAAGGAAGTAGGGATCATAATCTCAGAACGTTGGCCTGTAATTAAATCTCCCGCAGCAGGAGGCCATATACCATCATCAACAACTTTCTGCCTAATCTCAGTCCGTTCATTTGAATCTTTATACGGCCATATATGAAGCACTTCATTTAGAGTGCCTAATTCTGAATACCAATATCCCATCAGTGGAGAGTATTCGACTCTTTTCTCAATCTTTTCAGCTACCCTCTCTCCATAAGAACCTGCTGTACCTGGTTCAATTTGATAAGTCCTAAATTCATATATCAAAGTTAATTCTCCTTATACCTAATTTTATGAAAAATGTTCATCAAAATCTGTTTTACTAAAATCGGCCCATTTTGTATTGGCAGTTAATATAACAGAACCTTTTAAATCCGCTCCTGTAAAATTTGCAAGAGTTAAATCAGCATCCTCAAAATTAGATGCTGTTAATATTGCTTCCTCTAAAGTAGCCATCTGTAAGCTAGCGTTAGACAACGAACATCCAACCATACTTGCTCTGGTTAAATCAGCGCTATCTAACCTTATAAAATCCATTTTAGCTGCATCTAACACAGCTTCTTTAAGTTGTGCTCCTGTCAATAATGCTTTTTCCAATATAGCCCCATTAAGCCTTGCTCCNTTTANCACTGCTCCAGTTAAATCNGCNTTAGNTAAATTGATTCTTCTCATATANGCAACAGTGAAATCTGTTTTTCGCATACTTCCCTCTGAAATNTTAGCTCTCCTNAGATTAGCCCCTGACAANTGAGCTTCATCTAAACATGNCTCTCCTGTAATAAATGCTCCTGACATATCGGTCGATGTTAAATCAGATCCTGAAAGNTCTACTCCATACATACGAGACTCTACNAAATAGCTATCGCTAATATTTGNCCCTGACATATTTGCAGANCTAAGGTTAGATTCTGACAATATCATATTGGACAAATTAGCATTAGANAAATTNNCATTAGATAAATTAGCNCCCCTGAGNTTAGTTCCCCTGAGATCTGCATTANTNAAATCAGCTCCTGGCANTACCGCTCTATGCAAATTTAAACCGCGCAAATCTAAGCCAACAAAGCTATCTCCAATAGCAAATCTTTGTAATACTTCTTTTTCATTTAACTTCTTCACGGACTTACCTATATATTAAAACCCTTCCCAAAATGTCGAAAAAGGTAAAACATTATCTCCATATTCTTCTTTAGCCTGCAACAATTTAACCCTCAAGTCATCAATTACTTCAGATTTAGAAGAATCATTTGAAAGGTCATTAATTTCCATAGGGTCTTTATTTATATCAAACAGTTGAGTGTGACGTTTGCCATAAACATTATATTCAATTAATTTCATACCATTAACATTAATGGCTCTAATAAATTCTTTATAAACATAATAGNAATATTCTCTCGTAGTATCTAATTCTCCCTTCAACACAGGTACTAAACTATGCCCCATAACAGTATCGGGAACTTCAGCTCCTGCTAATTCACATAATGTCGGATAAAAATCTACCGTGTATGCCCTAGCATTTGTTATCTTATTTTTTGCAATACCTGGACCCGACAGGATCATGGGAATATGGATACTATGTTCATATAAACTCTGCTTACCCATCAATCCGTGTCTGCCAACGGCTAATCCATTATCCCCCGCAAAAGCTATTATTGTATTTTCTAGTTGGTCAGTTTCTCTGAGGATATCCAAAACTTTTCCTATTTCAGAATCAATGTGTGAAATCATTGCGTAATATTCTGCTAAGTGTTGNNNNANATCNGANTNGACACGAGGAATNGTNGNTATTAATTCATCTCTAACNGTAAGGCTNCCNTTATCAAACGGATGCATTTCTACAAAGCTATCGCCTATATCCATATCATCGCGATCATACATATCTAAAAATTCTTGTGGCATCGTTCTTGGATCATGTGGAGCCATAAAAGCTACATAGGCAAAAAAAGGGTTTTCATTATCATACGTTTTTATAAACTCACCTACTTGTGAGGCAAACAATTCTGTTGAATGAACACCTGAAGGAACATGATCAGCTACTTTTTCTTCAACCAAATTATTAGGTCTATACGCTGCTGTTTTAGTAATACGCCCTTCATATTTACCTGTTGGGTCAAAACTATGTACAGGTACAGCCCAATGATCATACATTCCGCCGAAATAGATGTCAGATCCATCATTAAAATTCCGAGAATAAGATTCAGTTCCATTGTGCCATTTACCACAACCCCATGATGTGTATCCTGCATTCTGTAAGGTTTCCCCTAACATAATGTGCTCTTGGGGAATATAGGAGCCCGTGTCTTCTAAATGAAATAATGTTCGACCAGTCATCAACATTGCACGGCTGGGCATACACACAGCATAATTCGTTCCACCCATAATGTACGCATTATCAAAAGTTGTCCCATTGTCTACTAACCAATCAAGATTTGGAGTATGTATTTTATGATTTCCTAGCGCATTAATCGTGTCAAATCTTTGGTCATCTGTAAAAAAGAAAAGTATGTTAGGTTTATTCAAAATCAACTCCCATATGTAAAATTAATATTCATCTAGATTGTTAGTATCATACACAGGTTCGCAATATTATCTCTTAAACATCAACTTGATGCCCTTTCCCATCCCTTTTTACTTCCGCACCTTAAGCATCTCCTCTTAGAGAAAATATCATCCCAGTCTCCATCCGAAGCGACATAATCTAATATACACCGTAGTGCCTTATTGGAATCGCGCAAATTGTATTCTTCAGATATATGTTCCAACATTTTTATAAGATCTTCTTGTATTTCAAAGCTAATAGATTCTTTTGCCCCTGCCATTTTAAATACCTCCCGATATTTTTCCACTATAAATATTTGAAATTGTACTCTTTCTTGAGTATCCTAGGTTTTTACTACTTAATAATTAAATTAGCAAATTTCACTAGAGGTACATATGTCGAAAAAGCAGCCAAATATAATTTTAATAATGTCAGATGATTTAGGGTACGAAGTACTTGGTTGTAATGGAGGAACTACTTATAAAACTCCTCGCCTTGATCAATTAGCACAAAACGGAATGAGATTTGAAAATGCTCACGTNATGCCTCTTTGTACTCCAACAAGAGTGTCATTAATGACAGGTAAATATAATTTTAGAAATTATATTGGNTTTGGTTTAATAAGACCCGAAGAAACAACATTTGGACACATTTTTTCAGACTCAGGTTACAACACNTGTATATCAGGAAAATGGCANCTTNATTCCTATAACACACTAGATGAGGCTCCTGAGATGCGTTCTAAAGGTCAAACAATTGAAAATGCTGGATTCGATGAATTTTGTGTATGGCATGCCCANCATACAGAAGANAAAGGNTCTAGATACAAAGATCCNATTATTTATCAAAATGGACAATACAGAGACGATACAGAAGGAAAATANGGAGAGGATGTATTTTGTGACTACATAATAGATTACATTGGACGAAAAAAAGATGACGANAANCCATTCTTTGTATATTGGCCAATGGCAGCAACTCACAAACCTCATGANCCTACTCCAGATAGCCCAGAATGGGATGACTTTGANCCAGGATCAAATAANTACCGTGGNTCAAGAACATTTGATGANGTAGAAAAAGATCAAAAAGTTGATGATNATCCTAAATTCTATAAAGATATGGTTGAATATCANGATAAAGTGATCGGTCGNTTAGTAGATTATTTAGATCAAGAGAATCTTTCAGAAGATACTTTAATTATTTATTTAGGTGATAACGGAAGCCCACACGATGTTTGTTCAATGGTTCACGCTCACAATGAAATTTGTGGNGGAAAAGGAAAAACCAACGATAGAGGCACTCANGTACCTTTAATTTGNGCAATGCCAGGCACNATTAAGGCCGGTGAGGTTAAGGCTGATATGATCGAAACCACAGATTACNTACCTACAATGTTTGACNTAGCAGGTATTGANGCGCCTGATAACTATATTTTAGACGGCAAATCATTTTATCCTCAATTAACTGGGCATAANGGGAACCCAAGAGATTGGATGTTNTTCCATTTNGAACCAATGAATCCAAGAATAATACCTGGTAAAGAAGNNGTTATGGATGCANCNATAAGATACGCACGGAATTTNGATTGGAATCTATANGAAACAGGAGAGTTNTACGATTTAAGNNCAGATATAGATGAAGATCTTCCTATATANGAATCAGATGATANNGAAGAACAAGCAAAAGCTCGTGCTTCATTANNANCTATTTTNAGTCANATGGTTCCCTAATTATCCTTTATNTNTTTGAGATCNANCAANNCAGAATTAATACAATATCTAAACCAATAGTTTTGGGTGGGCCGTCTGGGAAAACATGCCCCAGATGACCCCCGCAGGAGTCAAATGTCACTACTGTTCTTTCCATACCTAATTAAGTATTATAAATAACTTCTTACAAAAAATTGAGTTAGGGAATAAAATTATCTAATGAGTAATTTTTTTCAACAGCCATCTCTAGATCTTCACAAAAATGATAAATGAAATTTTATCTTCTATAGGATACAAATGGTCTAGGAAGAATGGTTATAAACAAACTTTATGGATTGCGTATCCTCTAATTCTTAGTACAAGTGCATTTACTATCCAAGTTTTTGTAGATCGAATGTTTTTATCTTGGTACTCCCCAGAAGCTCTAGCAGCAGCCTTGCCAACTGCGATCCTGAGCTTTAACATCGTGTGTTTTTTTATGGGCACCTCTCAATATGTGGGAACATTTGTTGCTCAATACATGGGAGCAAAATCTCCAGAAAAAATTGGAAACATTCTTTGGCAAGGCATATATTTTTCATCCCTGGGAGGAATAATACTTTTCATTCTATCTTTCATGGGAGAACCAATTTTTAATTTTATTGGACATGACTCACTTGTTAAGGAACAACAAATTAGTTATTGGAAATTTTTAGCTATATCAGGGATATTCCAAATCCAACTAGGAGCTTTAACTTCCTTTTTTAATGGTAGAGGAAAAACATACCCTGTTATGTGGTCAAGTTTTGCTTCGACTTTTGTAAATATTTGCCTTAACTATTGTCTAATATTTGGAAATTTTGGATTCCCTGAAATGGGAATCCAGGGTGCCGGTCTTTCAACATTAATTGCTACATTTACCAACGTAAGCATCTTATCAATATTGATATTCACTTCAAAAAACAATCAAAATTTCAATGTTAGATCTGATTATCATTTTAATTACGAGCGATTTAAACGATTAGTAAATTTTGGAATGCCTAATGGATTTACTTTCTTCTTAAATATCACTGTTTTTACAGTATTTGTTCTATTGGTAGGAAGAATCGGAATTATTGAATTAGCTGCCACTAACATTGCAATGAATATTGCAATGTTAGCTTTTATGCCAATGGTAGGGCTAGGAATATCTGTAATGGTACAAGTTGGCCAGTCTATTGGTGCCAGCAACCCAGAACTGGCTAAGCGAGCAACCTATAGCGGACTTCAAATTTCGTTCATGTACCTTACATTTTTAGGTGTCTTCTATTTGTTTTTACCTCAGATTCTTATATATCCCTATGAAGCAAACGCATCATCTTCAAATTTTGATCAAATCTCAGAGATGGCTAAAATAATTTTGAGATTCATAGCCTTTTGGGGATTCTTTGATGCTCTAGGAATTATTATTTCGGCAGGATTAAAAGGTGCTGGTGACACAAAATTTATCATGATAGCCGTTGGAGTAATCGGTACCTGTGTCTCAGTAATTCCAGTGTTTATAGTTATAGAAATCCTATCGTTGGGAATTTACAGCGCATTTATTAATGGAACAGTTTTTATGGCTACTTTAGGAATCACTTATTTAATAAGGTTCAGAGGAGGAAAGTGGCAAAAAATGAAAGTAATAGAAACAGAAATTAATTAATCCTATCATTGAGAATTTACAGCGTATTTATTAATCAGATAATACTGAAGAACAAGAAAAAGCTCGGGCTTCATTAAAACCTATTTTCAGTCAAATGGTTCCCTAATTATCCTTTGTCTTTTTGAGATCTATCGAAGCAGAATTAATACAATATCTTAAACCAGTAGTTTCGGGTGGGCCATCTGGAAAAACATGACCTAGGTGTGCCCCACAGGAATCGCACATAACTTCTGTTCTTTCCATACCTAACGATGTATCTAATTCTTCTACAATCTGGTCATCATTTAAAGGTTTATCAAAACTAGGCCATCCGCACATCGAATCAAATTTAGATTCAGAAGTAAATAATTCAGCGTCGCAACATATACAATGATATGTACCTTCATCAGATGTATTCCAATACTCTCCAGTAAATGCATGCTCCGTAGCCTTGTTACGGGTCACTTCAAACTGTAAAGGCGTTAACTTATCTCTATATTGCTCATCATTATTTAAATCCGACATTTATCCTCCTAAGCACAAAACTGTCACATTAATCATATAATATAACGATAATTAGTCTAACATCAAAATTATCCAAGAGGTAAGTCATGAGAATAGCAATAATAGGTCAATCTGACTTTGGTAAAGATGTCTTAGATGCCTTAATAAAAGATCAAAAAGATATTGTAGGTGTTTTTTGCCCTCCTGATAAATCTGGACGGGTTGACCCTATAAAAGAATCTGCTCAATCTCATAAAATTGATCTATATCAATTTGGACGATTACGAAATCAGGATGCCATAAAAACATTTTTATCACTCAATGTTGATCTATGCGTTATGGCATTTGTTACAGATATTGTTCCTATGGAAATAATAAATTCTCCAAATTTAGGAACTGTTCAGTACCATCCATCATTATTGCCATTGCACAGGGGGCCAAGTTCGATGAATTGGCCAATAATAATGGGTGAAAAAGAGACAGGATTATCTATCTTTTGGCCAGATGACGGATTAGATACCGGGCCTATTTTGTTACAAAAAAAAGTTGAGATCGAAGACATTGATACATTAGGAACACTATATTTCAAAAAGCTTTACCCTATGGGTGTTGATGCGCTAGTAGAAGCTGTAAACCTAGTTTCTAATAATAATGCTCCTAAAATTGACCAAGACCACTCAGCAGCAACTTATGAAGGGTGGTGCAAATCAGAAGACACAAAAATTGATTGGTCAAAACCAGCCATTGAAATATATAACCTTATACGAGGTTCTGATCCTAGCCCTGGAGCGAATACAACATTAAATGCGCAAAAAATTTCATTTTATAAATCTTATTTAAGTAGTGAAATTTCAGAAATGCAATACGGAACTATCTCAAAAATAAACCAAACTTCATTTAACGTATCAGTAAACGGAGGAACGCTAATTGTTGAAAGAGTTAAACTAGACAGAAATCCAAAACTATATGTCTCAGATTTCTTAAAAGATCATACATTAGAAGTCGGAGATATTTTCAAATAGTTAAAACTGTTAATTTTTATCCATATCATCATCTGAAGTATTAATATTGTCTTCAAATCTTTCGCCCATTTGGTTCAAAAAATCTTGTACATCTTCCGAAAAATCAGTCTTCGAAGAACTGTCATTAATATTTAATCTTTCTTCTGACTTGGATAAAACTCGATCATAATACATCTCTAGTTGTTTAATCAGGTTCCCTATCTCTCCACCATAATCAATCGAATCATTAATCCCATCATATTGTTCATTCCCTTGAGTTTTATCAGCCAATTCCATTGGAAATCCGTAAACGGAACATAATACCTCTAGAAGCCTAGCTGTACCAAGATGGTCTTCGTCAAGTTGAACATATTGAGGCAAATGGGCCATCAAAGTGGTATTAAATACATTTAAAGCATCTAAATCCTCGTTTACTTGGTTCACTATCGAGGTCGGACCTTGATAAGTACTTCTCCTAGGATTAATTAATCCAGAGGCCTTTATTTGCTGATCTTCTTTTAAATTACCTGTAATACGAATAGGTCTTGTATGAGGAACAGAATCATACATTCCGCCAATACGACAATATTCTTTTACATCACAAAATTTTAAAAGTTCGACAATAGAATTCGTATATTCTTCAGAGAAATTATGAGGTTCTCTTATATGCAAAAATAGAAAATGCTGATTATTTGAACTGTCATAACCGTGCTGAATAATTGTGTTTGGTTTAATAAATGTTTTTTTACCATCTACAAGTTTTGTGCGTGGCCTATATCTAGTAAAATCAAAGAATTTTCCTGGGGTGTGTAGCTTAGCAAACTCTTGGGCGTTAATATGCTTTTGTAATTTTCTTAAAGCAAGAGTCCCAACACGACCAACATCAATCCAAGGACGTAACATACTAATGGCTATAGTGTTTTCCATTTCCGGAATAGGGTCGATAAGTTCAAATTCACCAATTCTCATACTCCACTAATTATACACTAGTACAAGATAAACAAAAATGATCTAATTTGACTTTGGCTGTTACACTTGTAATCTGTATAAAGAGTGAGAGATGAATCTAAAAAAAATGGAAAATGAAAAGCCCCGTAAGCTTCACCGGTTAGGAGATGAAGGAAAAGGGTATTTATTACGTTGGCAAATCGGGTGTATAGGATGCCTTTTCCCAATTTTAATATTTTTTTTCTTTTTGTTTCTAATTTTTAGATTTGGATGGGACCCATTAGGGTTAGGTTAGAAGGAGAATATAAAATGAGAGCTGCATTTTACAATGGAATCGGAAAAATGGAAGTTAACGACTACCCAATACCTGACATTGAAGATGGCGAGGTATTAATAGACATTAAAGCTACCGGCATTTGTGGCTCTGATTTAAATATGAACAAAGCAAAAACTGAAGCCGATGACGTTCCTGCAGGTCATGAAATAACTGGAGTCATTGTAGAAACAGGAACAGGAGTCAGTAAAGAAGTTATAGGACAGAGAGTAGCTGTTGAAGTTTTAGGAAGCGGCCGAGCCTGTCTACAGTGTTGGTATTGTCGTCAAGGCCAATATATTCACTGCCCAAGCAGTACAAAAGAAACCAGGACAAATAACCGAGAAGATTATAAAAGCGGTGGGTTTTCCGAATTTATTACACGTAAAATAACTGGTTGTTATCCTATCTTGGATAGTATGAGTTGGAGTGAAGGAGCTTTAGTAGAGCCTCTTGCTGTTTCTGTACACGGGCTAAGAATTGGACAAATAAAAGGTGGAGATAATGTTGCGATACTTGGTGCCGGCACTATCGGATTAACAGCTGTTGCTGCAGCTAAAAAGCTCGGAGCAGGAAAGATATTTGTTACCGCAAAGCATCCCCAGCAAGCAGAAATGGCAAAAAAATTAGGTGCTGATTATACTGCAGCCCCTTCAGATGGATCTTTTGAGGATCTTCTTTTTGAAATGACCGATGGGAGAGGTGCTGATTTAACAGTGGAGACTGTTGGAGGCTCAAGAGTAGACTCACTAACTCAATCAATTGAAGTCACCCGTAAACAAGGTAGAGTTGTTATTCTAGGAGTTTTTTATGGAGATTTAGCCTTAAATTGGGCTCGACCCATACTAAAAGAACTGACTATTCAAGGATCTATCTGTTACGGGCTAATTGATGGGGTCCACGATTTTGAACAATCTATAGAAATGTTTTCAGATAGTGCCTTTAATTTACGAGAAATCGTTACTCATAGCTATGACCTTGAAGAAATACAAAAAGGTTTTGAAACCGCTTACGATAAAAACACAGGATCAATAAAAGTACATATTCTGCAAGAAGCTTAATAGTATGAATTTTTAAATTCTCTATCATTATAAAGAGAAAGAGGCATTTCGTATGAAAAACATGAGAGCAGCATTTTATGACGGAAAAGGGAAAATGGAAGTTGATGACTATCCAATCCCAAACATAGAGCGAGGGGAAGTATTAGTAGACGTCAAAATCACAGGAATATGTGGTTCTGATTTGAACATGAACAAAGCAAAAACCCAAGCAGACAATATGCCTGCAGGCCATGAAGTTACCGGAATTATTGTAGAAACAGGAGAAGGTGTAAGTAAACAATTTATTGGGCAAAGAGTCGCTGTTGAAGTTCTAGGAAGTGGACGAGCCTGCCTAGAGTGTTGGTATTGTAGGCAAGGTCAGTATATCCACTGCCCTAATAGTACTCCTAGCCAAAAATATATCAACCAAGACAACAAAAGTGGGGGTTTTGCAGAATATATAACAAGAAAAATAAATGGATGCTTCCCGATATTGGATAGCATGAGTTGGAGTGAAGGGGCTTTAGTAGACCCTTTGGCTACTTCCGTTCACGGACTAAGAGTCGGTAAAATGAAAGGCGGAGACAATGTAGCAATTTTAGGAGCAGGGACAATCGGCCTAACAGCTGTTGCTGCAGCTAAAAAACTTGGAGCAGGAAAAATATTTATCACAGCAAAACACCCCCAACAAGCAGAAATGGCAAAGAGGTTAGGCGCTGATTATACAGCCGATCCTTCAGACGGATCTTTTGAAGAAATGCTTTTTGACTTTACAAATGGGCGAGGAGCAGACATAACTGTAGAAACAGTTGGTGGAACGAAATCAGATTCCCTAATTCAATCAATAGATGTTACTAGAAATCAAGGTACTGTTATTATTTTGGGCGTTTTTTACGGTAACCTAGGTATAAACTGGAATAGATCTATGGTAAAAGAACTGACTATGCAAAATTCGATGTGTTTCAGTGTGATCGACGGTGTGCACGACTACGAACAATCAATAGAAATGTTTTCAGATAGCGACTTTAATCTACGAGAAATCGTTACACACAGTTACAATCTTGAAGAAATACAAAAAGGCTTTGAAACTGCGTATGACAAAAACACTGGATCAATAAAAGTACAAATACTTCAATAATGCACTTGTAATATAAAGAGGAAATGTATTCCCTCTTTATATTACAAAATGATTAGAAATTATTCTCCGATTTACTCGCTAAGAATTTCTCGTCCTATAGTTATAGACCATAAGGTAAATACAATAAAGCATATTCCACCTATTGTTGATGCCAACTGACCATCAGTTAAAACATCTGCGGCAAACAATACTTGAACCGCAACAAGAACAGCAGCTGCAAGTGCTCCAATGTACGCAAACATCTTATTGTATGAGTCGCCTTGTGAAATGCAGTAAGCCAGGATTAAAAATCCAAGGCCAAATAAAATTCCTGCAACAGTATTTATTCCTTGAGCTATAGCAAAAGTTGGTCCAGCATTAGCCCCTTCTGTGGCCATGTCTAATCCAGCTATAGTCCAATTAGCGCCTACTGTAATAATCCACCCGACAACACCAATAGATACTAGTGCAACAATATATCCTGACAGTGCTTCTCCTCCACCTGTCAAATTAGCTGCAAGATACCTTATTCCGGTAAGTATCATTATTAATCCAAACATAACAAGAAGCCCTGAAATAAACATCATTTCAGGATTTGCATTAATCAATGGCACAATAACCGCACCACTGGTAGGATCATTGCGTTCAAAAACAAGCAGTGTTTGTAGAAAATATCCAACAATGCCTATTATTGGCCCTAACATAATAGAAAAACCCGCGACCTTTGAAACCGATAAACTTCCCATTACAAACCTCCTTTAATGAGAATTTCATCAAACATAATGATTTGTATCTCAAATTTCAATGTTAATTTGTACCTATTTCAAAGCAATGCTAATGAAAATTATAGACTCTAGTCACATTTCGGAAATTTCATCTAAGTTTATCCATTCAAACTTTTTCTAAAATAAAATATATTAGAAAAAGTTAATTATATTAAACAGACTCAATAATGTCGTCTACTTCAACCATCTTATCAGGAGTCAAAAACTCGTCAAATTCTATCCAGTTTTCTTCAGTTAAAGATACTAATGCTTTCCAAATCTTTACATTTTGTTTAGGAACATCATTTTCTGCCCTAAAAACAGATTCTAAACTATCGGCAGTCCAAGACAAAACTACTATATTTTTTTCTCCTGGTGTAGTGCCAATATTAAAATATACTCTAAACCCATCTTCTCTTTGACCTGCAGAGCTATAGTTTTGAGCAGCCCTATGGGCCAGAGTTGCAACTTCTCTAACTTTTCCAGGTTTACTTTTAAAAACCCTCTGAACATGAAACATATTGTCCTCCTAAATTGTCTTCATCAGACAACTATAAAGGTAATTTAATATTTATCAACATATCCAATAAATCCTTAATAAAAAAATATTAAAAGTGGTAAAGGATTCAATTTCTACATATAATAGATTTCTGATCCGCAGTAGCTCAGTGGTAGAGCAATCGGCTGTTAACCGATCGGTCGCTGGTTCGAATCCAGCCTGCGGAGCCAGCATTAAATATTCTCAAGGGTTAAACATGAACAAAAACGAAGAAGAAATTATACCTGAGGACTCTGAACAAGATTCCGCACCTGAAGAAGATGCACCTAGTTCTAGCATAATAGAAGTTAATTCAATCCCTGACGGGGTAACAATATTTGACCAAACTCATTGGGCTTGGTTATTACCGTCATCGTTGTGGATTATATTACTAATAGCAGCAATGGGTTTTATCCCCGACTTTTCAATGGGATTAATACCTCTTTTAATGCTAATAGCAATCATAGTTCCCAGATATTTAAGATGGAAACAAACAAAATATTACTTATCAGATGATGCTCTATATATCACTATGGTAGGATTGCCTATAATTCAAAAAAGAAGAATCTTTATGCTTCCTTTTGACGATATAGTAGATACTAATCTTAAATACGGAACTTTTGGCAAAACTTTAAGTTATGCTGAGGTGCAGGTCGTATTTCAAGATCAACGTGTAGCTAAATTATCTTACATAGGCGATTATGCAGGCTTTGTTTCACATATAGCAGATAGGACAGATCTGGCTGAAACATCTTAATTTTGTTAATAGCAAACATATTTTCATCAACTTATATTCATAAATATTACACATAACATAAAAGGAGCTGAAAATGGCTATAAAAATTGTGACCGACAGTGCTTCTGATATCCCAACAGATATTGCAAAAAAATTGGACATAACTGTTGTACCACTAAATGTTCACTTTGGAGATGAAGTATACAAAGACGGAATAGATCTAACAACTGACACTTTCTTTGAAAAGATAGTTGATGACCCTAGGCATCCTTCAACTTCACAGCCGTCTATGGGCGAATTCGTAGACACCTATCAAAAAATCGCATCTGAAGGTGATGAAATAATATCAATTCATATCACTAGTAAATTAAGTGGAACTTTTAACTCAGCAACACAAGCTGCTGCTCAATTAAAAGATCAAGTAAAAGTCCATGTTATAGATACAGCTAATGTAAGTTGCACTATTGCATACTCAGCCATTGCTGCTGCTGAATCAATAAAAAATGGCTCATCAGTAGAAGAAGCTATAGAAATAGCTAAATCTGTCGCTGAAAGAGGTCATTTTTACGCCTTATTTGATACTCTCGAATATTTAGCAAAGGGTGGTCGAATAGGTAAAGCACAATCACTGCTAGGTGGTTTACTCAAAGTAAAACCTATTTTGAAAACTAGTGATGGTGTTATAGATACTTTTAAAAGAGCACGGTCTAGAAAAGCCGGTATGCTTATCTTAAACCAAACAGCTCGGACATTTGATAAATTAGACGAACTATGTGTGATCTATACAACTGACAGTACTGATGCAGAAGCATTGGCGGAAGAAGTTAGTGACTTACTTCCAGAAGGGAAAAAACCTTTACTGATACAAGTAGGACCAGTAATTGGAACCCATGCCGGACCAAATTTAATCGGCTTAGGATGTGTAGAATCACTATAATTAACGTGGAGCGGGAGAAGGGATTCGAACCCTCGACATCTTCCTTGGCAAGGAAGTGCTCTACCACTGAGCTACTCCCGCCCGCATAATTTATGAGGTGCCGAGGGCCAGAATCGAACTGGCGACACCAGCATTTTCAGTGCTGTGCTCTACCGACTGAGCTACCTCGGCATATAACTTAACCGAGCTAACATACTATTGCCGGTAAGTACCAGTGTCAAGAATAGGTTTACAATCCCAAACTCTCAAACCTCATTTTAGTCACTATAGTGTACAATGAAGACTCGAATTTTACTATTTAATGCCGTAATGAGGTGACTAATGTCAGACTTTGACATAATTGTAATCGGAGCAGGCCCTGGGGGTTATGTAGCAGCAATAAGGGCAGCACAGCTTGGTATGAAAACAGCAGTCATAGAAAGGGAATCTGTAGGTGGAGTGTGCTTAAACTGGGGATGTATTCCTAGTAAATCTTTATTAAGAAATGCTGAAGTTTTGAATTTAATGAAATCAGCTGATAAATATGGCATATCTTTTGATAATTTATCTTATGATTTCGGAGCCGCAATTGAAAGAAGTAGAGAGGTTGTTAACAAACTGACTTCTGGAGTTCAATACTTGTTAAAAAAGAATAACGTTGAGCATATATCAGGATCGGCTGTTTTTGAGACCTCGACTTCCTTAAGCATACTTATGGAAAACGGCGAGTCTCGTGTTATATCAGGTGACAATATATTAATCGCAACAGGTGCCAGACAAAGAGAAATCCCTGCAATGCCAATAGATCATTCTATAGTAATGAATAGTAGAGACGCCTTAAACTCAAAAACTATTCCAAATAGAGTCTTGATAGTAGGAGGCGGTGCAACAGGAGCAGAATTTGCACATGTATATAGCTCTTACGGGTCAAACGTTACCATAGTAGAATTAGAAGACAGAATAATCCCGAATGAAGACGCCGAGATCAGTCAAGCTTTAACAAAATCATTTACAGATAATGGCATAAACATTTCTTGTTCATCTAGTGTTGAATCAATAGAAACAAATGCAGATTTTGCAATAGTAAGCATATCTAAAAATGGTGAAACATCTAAAATAGAATGTGACAGAGTTCTTGTAGCTGTGGGAGTCCAAGCCAATACTGACAATCTAGGACTTGAAAACATCGGACTTGAAACTGATAGAGGGTTCGTACCAATTGACAACAAAATGAATACTGCTATCTCCAATATATATGCTATAGGTGACGTGACTGGAAAAATGTTATTGGCTCATGTTGCATCTGCTCAAGGAGTTACCGCAATAGAAAATATAGCTGGGTTAAATCCTCCAGAATTAGATTATTCTATAATGCCAAGAGCAATATATTGTGAACCGCAAATAGCTAGTTTTGGGTTAACTGAAAATCAAGCTAAAGAACAAGGTATTAATATAAATATCGGGAAATTCCCCTTCAGTGCAAGTGGTAAAGCAATAGCTTTGGATAAAACAGATGGTATTGTCAAACTTGTCGTTGACGAAGAAATAGGTGAAATAATAGGGGCTCATATGATAGGCTCAGAAGTAACAGAACTTTTAGCCGAACTTTCCATAACTAAAATGTTAGAAGGAACTACAACCGAATTAGGGTGGTTAGTTCACCCTCATCCTACTATTTCAGAAATCCTTAAAGAAGCCGCATTAGACACTATGGGAGAGGCTATACATATCTAATATTAGAATATATACGTAACTATGAATAAGTCCGAAAACATAACACAGATCATAACCAGTGAGGAAGCCAAGAGGTCGCTTTCTCAGATGATTTTAATACGACAATTTGAAGAATCCACTGAAAGGCTTTACCAAAGAGGACTTATTAGAGGCTTTCTTCACACATATATTGGAGAGGAGGCAATTGCTGTTGGAGCAATTCCTAACTTAAGAGAAGACGACTACGTAATTGGTCATTACCGCGATCACGGCCATGCACTAGCTAGAGGGATAGACCCAAAACATGCAATGGCAGAGTTATGCGGAAAAGCAACAGGTTGCAGTGGAGGAAAAGGCGGATCAATGCATCTATTTGATGTAGAAAAGCATTTCATGGGTGGTCATGCAATAGTTGGAGGTCAATTTCCGCTAGCAGTAGGCATGGCATTAGGTATCAAAATGAAGGGAGAATCAGATAGTGTTGTTATGTGTTTTTTCGGTGATGGAGCAGCCCAAGAAGGGGAATTTCATGAAGCTATGAACTTAGCATCTCTATGGAAATTGCCTGTTGTTTTTATGTTAGAAAACAACCTGTACGGTATGGGTACAGATGTTTCTAGATCAAATGCTGGTGGTGAAAATATTTATGAAGCTGCAATGTCATATCAGATACCTGCAGTTCATATAGACGGTATGGACTTACTTCAAGTAAGAGAAACTACTAAAGAAGGTATTGAAAAAGTAAGGCAAGGGGACGGACCTGTATTCATTGAAGCTATGGCATACAGATACCATGGACATTCAATGGCGGATCCTAGTAATTATAGAAATAATTCTGAAGTTAAGGAACATAGATCTCGAGACCCCATCGACAGTTTTAAAGAAATCTGTTTAGAAAATAATTTATTGACTCAAGAAGAAATTGCAGATATCTATGAAGAGGTAGAAAAAACAATAGAAGAAGCTGTTGATTTTGCGACAGAAAGTCCTGAGCCTTCTCCAGAATCGCTTTACACAAATATCTATGCGGATCCTGAGGTTTAGATATGACAGAAATGATACTGCGCGATGCTATCGCAAAAGGTTTGAGGGAAGCCCTCGACACAGATAAAAGAACCTTTCTGATGGGCGAAGATATTGGTAAATATGGTGGTGCCTATGCAGTGACTAGAGGATTCTATGATGAATATGGAGAGGATAGAATCAAAGATACTCCTATTTCAGAATCTGTATTTGTTGGAGCTGGAACGGGAGCAGCAATGATAGGGTTAAGGCCTATTGTTGAAATAATGACTATAAACTTTTCTCTTGTTGCAATGGATCAAATAGTAAATCATGCAGCAAAATTATCCTATATGTCGGATGGTCAGATTAGTGTTCCACTAATAATAAGAACTGTTACGGGAGGCGGAGGTCAATTAGGAGCAACTCATTCTCAAAGTTTTGAAAATTGGTATGCCTCTATTCCAGGGCTTAGAGTTGTGGTCCCATCAAACCCTTATGATGCACTTGGCCTTTTTAGAACTGCAAGAAAAGACAATAATCCAGTTATATTTGCTGAACATTCTCTTTTATACAGAGTCAAAGGTGATGTACCTGAAGAATATTATGAAGTTCCATTTGGTGAAGCAAGAATAGCTAAGCCTGGAGAAGATGTAACATTGATTGCTTATTCTGGAATGGTAAGAATAGCTGAAGAAGCAGCTAAAATACTTGCTGACAAGAACATTTCAGCTGAAATTATAGATTTAAGAACTTTATCCCCTTTAGACATAGAAACAGTGGTCGAATCAGTTAAAAAAACAAATAGAGCCGTTGTAATAGAAGAAACATGGAAAACAGGTGGTTTTTCAGGAACTATAGCAAGCAATGTGCAAGAGGCTGCTTTTGATTATTTAGATGGTCCAGTAATAAGAGTAAACGGACCAGATGTTTCGGCTCCTTATGCAAAAAATATAGAGTCTGCAATGATTCCTAGTGCAGACTGGGTTGTTGAAACCGTAACGTATAATTTTGGTTTATAACAACTACATTCTTTAATATTGGGAGGATATAAAATGGCAACTGAGCTAAAGATGCCCCAAATGGGCTACGATATGGAAGAAGGTACTGTTGTACGCTGGTTAAAAAATGAAAACTCTCCTGTAGAAAAAAATGAACCCATAGCAGAAATAGAAACAGACAAAGCAGTTGTCGAATTTGAATCGGAAACATCTGGAGTATTACTGAAAATTGTTGCCCCAGAAGGCTCTGTCATCCCTGTGGGTCAAACGATCGCGATAGTAGGCCAAGAAGGAGAATCATTTAATGCTGATGAACAAAAAAATGACTCTGCTCAAAAGAATGAAGAAATTGTAAATTCTCCTCCCTTTGATTCTATTACCTCAGATGAAGAAACGGCTGAAGAGCCCCCAAAAGAATCTGCGCCTATTTCATCAAATGATGTATTAGCTACTCCAATAGCAAGAAAACTAGCTGCCGAATTAGGTATATCTCTAAATGAAATCTCTGGATCAGGTCCTGGAGGCAGAATAACTAAAAAAGATATAGANTCATATGATNCTAANAANTCTGTAGNTGAGNATAAACCAACACCTCCTAAACCAACTTCTATTTCTATACCAGACACCCCNGAACCTNAAACACCTCAANCTGANGGATTAGAACCATTAAGTAGAATGAGGCAACAAATTGCTAGAGTAACAGTAAAAAGTAAGACAGAAAAACCTCACTTTTATGTATCGGCAGAAATTGACATGACTTCAGCTATGCAATTAAGAAGTCAAATAAATACAAAGTTAAGCAACGAAGGGATCAAAGTATCTGTAAATGACCTCATTGTTAAAGCTTGTATAGAAGCCCTTAAAAAGTATCCTAAGTTTAATGCGTACTTTANTGATTCTGGAATATCATTTAATAATACAATNAACATTGCTATTGCTATTGCAGGAGAAGAAGGGTTAATTGTACCTGCNATATTAGATTGTGGTAACAAATCTCTAAAAGAAGTTTCACNGCTAGTAAAAGACCTTGCTAGTNGATCAGATTCTGGANCACTGAGTACCGAAGAATATACTGGNGGNACCTTTGCTATCAGTAATTTAGGAATGTTTGACGTAACAAGCTTTGTCGCAATCATACATCCTCCGCANAGTGCCGTATTGGCTGTTGGTACAGTTCAAAGCAAACCAGCAGTAGTAGACGGTGAAATTGTTATTAGAGATATGATGACTGCAACATTGTCAGCCGACCACAGAATTGTTGATGGTTCTGAAGGAGCTCAATTTATTATAGAAGTGAAAAGACTTCTTGAAACTCCTGTCGAATTGGTTATATAGCAGTTCATTATGACTCAAGGATATGGTCATGTTTTTTCAACTAACCCTCTNGATAGAGGNGAAAAAGAAAGAAGGAACCCTGAGAAAATANCAGATGAAATATATAATCCAACCAGTAAGTTNCTTCTGTTAAAAAACTCTGAAGTATTAATATGTGACAATCCTGAAAAAGAATTACACTGGCTTAAGATAGAAGAAATAAAAAAACTAAATATAAGTATCNATCCAATTTTTCTAGGATTTTTAAANAANATTAATCACTACGCTTTATCCGTATCNGATACCGATTCTATTTCTTTCTCAAATTCAGACCTGAAATTTATTCATATCCGTGACGCCGGNGCACTANTAGCATTNGAGGATTCTGCCATTGCCGGGTACGCTAGAATGCAAATGAATTGGCACAATCGCCATCAATTTTGCTCTGTTTGTGGATCATCAACCATNATGACGCGAGCCGGACAAGTTAGGAAATGTACCCAGTGTCCTATTGAACATTTTCCNAGAACTGATCCTGTAATAATTGTAATAGTGCATGACGGAGAAAGATGTTTATTAGGGCAATCAAGAGGAAGGTTGCAAAACACTAATACATATTCTGCTCTAGCAGGATTTGTCGACCAAGGTGAATCNATTGAAGAAGCAGTAGCAAGAGAGGTAATGGAAGAAGCAGGAATATTAGTTAAAAATGTTAAATACCATTCATCTCAACCGTGGCCACTGCCATATTCTTTAATGATAGGGTGCCATGCAGAAGCAGCTAGCACTACGATTAATATGGATCCAGAAGAAATGACTGACGTTAAATGGTTTACTAGGCAAGAGGTTATCAAATCCTTAGAAGGTAACAGTGATATTCTAAAAGTGCCGATGAAGATAGCGATTGCCCACCATCTACTAAAGGATTGGGCATACAATAATATTTAATCTGTTTTCACAGGTGGCGNAGTAGATAATATGCAGAATATACAGCATATTAATGGAATAANCAGTAAAAATAATGCCGCCTGATCATATGAAAGAGTNCGATCATATATAAACCCAAATGGTAAAGCCCCAAAAGCTGCAAATGTNACCATTGTTGTAGCTGAAAATCCTCTAATTGANCCTAAACTTTTTCTACCAAANTAATTAGCCCAGATTACTGTATAGCTTGTATTAAACATACTCATACTAATTGAAGAAATTAATATATATATAAANGAATGCCANGGCTGATTAATATACANTATCGAAATAAGAGTCAAGGCAATACCAAATTGGCCAATAGCCATCAAAATNCTATTNGAAATACGATCGGCTAAATACCCTGTAATTAAATTAAAAACTAAATTTATAGGTCCAAACAACCCCATAGTTGTTACAGCCAATGTTAAAGGTACCCCTTTAGACATTAATATAGAAATATGATGGAAATGCAACCCCGTAATTATCATTGGGTTTGCTACACCGGAAGCAATTAATGTCCAAAAAACCCGAGTTTGCATAGCCTCTTTAAGCGTGTACGCATTCTCTTTTATTCTATTTTCATTACTCAACTCTTGATTTAGNGNTACTGCTCCATCCGGTAATAATCCTATTTTTTCCGGCTTATCTCTAACAAATAATATTGCAAATGGAAGTAATAAAATATTTACTAAAGCACCAAAAATGGTCCATGTNTTTCTCCATCCAAAATTCTGAATTAAAATATGCGCTAANATCGGCATAGTAAGTAGACTTATTCCCTGGCCCCAAGAAGCAATGCCCGTTGCTATTCCTCTTTTTTTAACAAACCAGTTTGAAACCATATTAGTTCCAACAAGAGACATTGAACCTTGACCAATTGTTCTCAACATTGCAAATCCTACTAANAGNTGGACAGCAGTATTAACATTACTCATCCAGAAGGTNGCGAAAAACATNGCAANNCANAAAAATGGTAATAAAATTCTAGCNCCGAATTTGTCTAAGGATTTTCCTACGAAAACCATAGCAAGTGCCGCGACCAAAGACCCAACAGTATACATTGCCGAATAAGTTGTTCTCGACCATTCAAGCTCAGTTAGCATAGGATCAACAAAAATAGAATTGACATAAGTTTGNCCCGGAGAGGATGCAAAAAGAGTAAGAGCAGATATCAAAACAATAATCCAACCATAATAAAATGGTNATTTTTGTATCCAAGAACGATTATTATTTATTTGCATCGAAAATAGATTATTCTGAAATAGAATCTATCATATTATCCACAATAACCTGGTTTTTATTAACAGGAAAATATGGGTCTACTAACGTNATAGAAACTTTTTGATTTGTAATAGCCCACACATCTGTTCCTTTTTCATGTTCCACTGNATGGATTGCTGATTTGGATTTTAACCAATAAAAATCACGTCTACCGCGATTTACTTTTTCTATACCTTCAGAGAATAATCTTGGTCCAATAAATGTAGACTCAATACTTTCTATTTTACTTGAATCACAATTTGGNAAATTAACATTTAANAATATCGATTCTTCATCCTTTTTAGATAATCTTCTAGNAATAATATTTTNTACAATTTGACTACCTATTTCCACAGCTGGCTCATAAAATATATGCTCACCATAAAGAACAGATATCGCAATCGAATCTATATNTCGACAATACCCATGTAAAGCTGCTCCAAATGTCCCAGATGTAAATACATCTAGCCCAACGTTTGCTCCTTGATTTATTCCGGATACCACTACATCAATGCTGTCAGAGAAAAGTTCCTCTGTTGCTACAATGACACAATCAGCTGGAGTCCCATCAACAGTATANACTTCTGAAATCTTTTCTAATTGGGAATCATGTTTNTCAATNTTTAAAGGATTTANNAAAGTAATAGAACTACCTTTACCACTTTGGTCTCTATCAGGGGCAACAATCACAACATTGGCAAATTCAGNTATNGNTTCTGCTATTTNCCAAATACCNGGAGAATAAATGCCGTCATCATTTGTAACCAACACATTTAATTTAGTCATGAAAACTCACAATTACAATAAATAAAATCTGAAACCCTAATCTTTACAACATATATAATGTTGATTGCANATATAACTATATAGAATACCTACTTTATTTCAATATTATCTATAAGTCTTATATTTCTAATTCTAACGGCAACAATCATTATAGAATTTTGATCTAAATCTGTCTGAAGATCAAAAGTTTCACAATTAACTATGTCTAGATAATCAATCTGACATAATGAATTAGATTCAATAATATTCCTTGCAACTTTACATAAATTAACAATATTTTTTTCACCAGAATCAAATAACTCTTTTGATTTAAAGAGTCCTCGGCTAATTAATAAACCAGCCTCCATTTGATCAATATTCAAATAACCATTCCTACTGCTTAACGCTAATCCTGAATCTTCTCTAACTGTTGGGCAAATTATAACGTCGACACCTAAATTTAAATCAATGTTTAATCTTTTTATAATTGCGCATTGTTGAGCATCTTTGGCACCAAAATATGCCCTATCAGGTTTAAAAACATTAAACAATTTAGTTACTACAGTTGAAACTCCATTAAAATGTCCCTTTCTATGCAAACCCTCATAAACATCAGCCAGTTTATCAACAACAACATTTGTTAAAAATCCAGAAGGATACATTTCTTGAATATCAGGCATGAAAACAAGATCCACATTATCAGAATTTAATATATCTAAATCTTTATTAATATTTCTAGGATATTTATCAAAATCTTCATCAGGGCCAAATTGAGAAGGATTAACAAATAATGAAATAGCTAGAAAATCATTGTCTTCCCTAGCTTTCTTAAACAGAGACTGGTGACCTATATGAAGCGCCCCCATAGTAGGGACTAATCCTAAGGATCCTTTATTTGCATTTAGTTCACCTTTCAGTTCAGCAATAGATTTAATAATTTTCATATTTTTATTCCAAAATAGATTAATCAAAAACTTTCTTGATCTGAAGGAAAAAGTCCTTTTTGAACATCTTTTATATAACCCTGAACGGCTTTTTTGATTTCAATATTAAGGTCCATGTATTTTCTCGCATGTTTGGGTGAAAAATCAGGAAACAGACCTAACATATCATGAAAAATTTGAACTTGCCCATCACATTTGGGTCCTGCGCCAATTCCTATAGTAGGAATATCTAAAGAAGCAGTTATTTTTTCGGCTAATTTGGCAGGTATTAACTCTAACACTATGGCGTATGCCCCAGCATTTTGTAACATACGTGCTTCATTGAGTAATTTCTCTCCTGAAGAATCCTCTTTACCTTGAACTCTATAACCGCCTAATTGATTTACAGACTGTGGGGTGAGTCCCAAATGGCCCATAACAGGTATTCCAAATTGTACAAGGCTTTGAACAATTTCTACTATTGGTTCGCCTCCCTCTAGTTTTACAGATTGGCAGCCACCTTCTTTAATAAGTCGTCCTGCATTACAAATAGCATCCCTAACTCCTGTTTGATAGCTCATAAAAGGCATATCACCAACAATATGAGCTTTTTTCGTGCCCCTAACAACCATTTGCGTATGTCGTAACATGTCATCCATTGTTACAGGAATTGTAGAATCATAGCCTAAAACAACGTTCCCCAAGCTATCTCCTACTAAAATAATAGGTATTCCTGCGTCTTCAAGAATGAAGGCTGACGTATAATCGTAGGCACTAATCATAGGAATTAAAGATCCTTCATCCTTCATTTTCTGCAATCTATTAATAGTAACTCTCATGATAGTTCTACCTCTGAAGTTTTGATTCCAACATCTCAGTTATTTCTTCTTTTAGTTCTAAGTTCATTTCAATATCGTCTTTTACAAAATAAAATCCAGCTAAAGCTAATTCACAATATAAATTCAACACCTGGGGAGCATCTTCTTTTAAAATTTCCAAATGTTTTTTAATAGTTCCAATATCACCCCTAACAAAAGGACCTGCTAACGCTTCTGGAAGTCCAATATTCTCTAAATTATCTGCAACCTGTCTCATCATAGGAACCAAAGATTGAATTCCTTTCTCTTGGTCATACCCGATCTGTTCCCATAATTTTGCTGAAATCGCCGCGTATTCCAAGAGCAAATTACCCATCAACGTACCTGTCAGGTGATACATGGGCTTGTATTCAGAAGGTATTAAAACAAATCCAGAATTAAATGAATTGGTTATTTCTTTTAAAAATCCCACTATTCTATCTGTTCCGTCTATTGCAAAAGTAATACCCTGCATGCTTTTAGAGCCTTCTTTAATAGACGAAAATGTTTGCATTGGGTGAAAAGACCCAAACTCTATACGAGATTCTATTGAACTAAACAATTCTATTCCTGAAGCTCCAGAACAATGGATTACCGCCTGAGAATTAGACCATTTTGATGAACTAGCTATCTTAGATATAACATCATCAGGAGTTGTTATAAAAACAATTTCTGCAACGTTAATTGTTTCTTGTATATCACTACTTGGAATACATCCATCAATTTCTTTAGAAACATTGAGTGCTGAATTGGCATTTCTACTAAAAACAGAAACAACATTATATGAGGCAGCAGATAAGGCTAAAGCTAATGACCCTCCAAGCTTACCTGCACCTACAATAGCTATCTTTGATTTTTTTGTAAATTCCATCATTTTTTCCAAACCTTAATCGATTTGATGTGATGGAAAATACAAAAACACATTATATTAACGAGTTCGATTCTGCTCACCATCACATATTGGATTGGCTGCCAAGTCATTGTACCAGAAAGTCTTATTTTACAAACCATATTTTTGCAAAAATATAACATTTAAAATTAGCTATCAATTACTTTACACACAGGCGTGAATGGATTAAAGTCTAATAGAAGAAAATAATATAAAACTTTTAGGTTTATCCAAGGAGTATTTCTATGGCAAGAAAAGACAGTACAAAAGACAATGAATATTCTGCCAGAGATATACAAGTTCTTGAAGGCATGGAAGCTGTTCGTAAGCGTCCCGGAATGTACATTGGCAGTACTGACCAAAGAGGATTACACCACCTCATTTATGAAATTGTAGATAATAGTGTTGATGAATTCATGGCTGGATACTGTAGTGAAGTAAAAGTTGAAATCCGTTCAGATGGTTCAGTAATAGTTCGAGATAACGGTAGAGGAATACCTGTAGACAAACACCCCACCACCGGTATGACAGCATTAGAAACTGTCATGACCACACTGCACGCAGGAGGAAAATTTGGAGGAAAAGCTTATGCCGTTTCCGGAGGACTGCATGGAGTTGGGGCATCTGTAGTTAACGCTCTTTCAACTTGGGTTAAAGCGTCTGTTATAAGAGATGGCCAAATACATACACAAGAATACTCTAAAGGTAAAACCACTTCTGAAATGACTAGTGAACCTTTAGAAACTGTCCATAATGATGGAACCGGAACTACTATCGAATTTATGCCCGACACGGATATTTTTGGTGAATTAATATACGATTACAACGTATTGGCAAATCGATTTAAAGAAATGGCTTATTTAAATAAAGGCTTAAAAATCACATTCCGAAGTGATTGGCACTCAACTAGATGGCCAAATAACGAAGTAACTTATTACTTTGAAGGTGGAATATCTAGTTTCGTTAGAGGCCTTAATAAAAATCGAGGTGTGATTCACGAAAATCCCATATACGTAGAAAAAGATTTTGAAGGCACAAAAGTAGAAGTAGCATTGCAATACAATGATTCTTTTAGTGAATTCGTCTTTGCCTTTGCCAATTGTATTAATACAGAAGATGGAGGTACACATGTAACCGGTTTTAGATCTGCCCTTACAAGAGTACTTAATGATTTTGGAAGAAAACAAAAATTAATCAAAGATACTGAACCAAACTTGGCAGGAGAAGATACGAGAGAAGGAATTACTGCAGTAATAAGCGTTAAGTTACAAAACCCTCAATTTGAAGGGCAGACAAAAAATAAGCTCGGGAACCCAGAAGCTAGAACACAAGTAGAAACTGTACTGGGAGAAGCTTTACAAATATTCTTAGAAGATAATCCCAGAGAAGGTAAATCGATAATTGATAAATGTATGACTTCTCAACGTGCTCGTGAAGCAGCTCGAAAAGCCCGAGACCTTATTATCAGAAAGAACGCTATGGATGGTGGGGGACTACCAGGTAAATTAGCTGATTGTTCTGAAAAAAATCCTGAATTATGTGAAATATATTTAGTTGAAGGTGATTCTGCAGGAGGAACAGCCAAAATGGGGAGAGATAGGAGATTCCAAGCTATCTTGCCTTTATGGGGAAAAATCTTAAATGTAGAAAAGGCGCGAGCTGATAAAATAGTACAACATGATGCTATCAGATCTATGATTACTGCTCTTGGTGCTGGATTTGACGAAGAATTTGACTTGGAGAAATTAAGATATCACAGAGTTATTATTATGTGTGATGCTGATGTTGACGGGTCTCACATAAGAACACTTCTGCTAACATTCTTTTTCCGTCATATGGCTCCTCTTGTTGAACATGGCCATTTATATATTGCTCAACCTCCTCTGTATAAAATCAGTGTAGGTAAAAAAGAACAATATGCCTATACTGAGTCACAACGACAAGACGTTATAGAACAATTATCTGGTAAAAGAAATATTAATATCCAAAGATACAAAGGGTTAGGAGAAATGAATGCAGAGCAGTTGTGGTCAACAACCATGGACCCTGACCATAGAACGCTGTTGCAAGTTTCTGTAGAAGACAATTTGGAAGCAGATGAAACTTTTGCAATGTTAATGGGTGATGAAGTAGCACCAAGAAGAGATTTTATCAATACTCGTGCCCTTGAAGTAGTTAACCTAGACGTTTAAGACAGCAGGTTCTTCTTCCCAAAGAGAAGTGGAAAAATAACGCTCTCCTATATCATTGAATATAGTTACAATTTTGCCGTCACTTATTTCATTGGCTATCTTCATGGCTCCATAAAGATATACTCCTGATGATTGTCCAATGAAAAGACCTTTTTTAGCAAGATCACGTGACAAGTCATAGCATTTCAAAATGTCTACATACAGCATTCTATCAACAATAGATCGATCAAATGTATCTGGAATAATATGTCCTTCTCCCAAAGGTTTTAAACCTTCAACTCCCGGCCATTCATCATACTCCACACATATTATCTGAATATTAGGGTTAAATTCCTTCAATCGGCGTCCTATCCCGCTTATGGTCCCTCCAGTCCCAACTCCTCCCACGAAATGTGTAATTTCAGGTAACTGTTCTATAATTTCTGCACCTGTAGTTTCATAGTGAGCTAAAGGATTATTATTATTAGAATATTGATCACAATAAAAATATTTCTCAGGATTATCTTTATACATCCTTTTAACTTCATACAACGCTTCATCATAGCCTTTCTGAGCATCAGTAAATTTAAGAGTGGCACCATGAGCTATCAATCTTTTTTTTCTTTCCAAGCTTACATTCTCTGGCATAACAAGTTCCACGGAATAACCTAAAATAGCACCTATCATCGCATATGCAATTCCAGCGTTCCCTGATGTTGCATCAAGAATCGTCTTACCTTTGGTTAAATCGCCATTCAAAATAGCCTTTGACAACATTCTTAAAACTGGCCTATCTTTTATTGACCCTCCGGGATTTAATTGTTCAAATTTGGAATAAATTTCTACATCAGTACTCGCGTCACCAACATCCAACCTGACTAGCGGGGTGTTACCTATAGAAGACAATGCCGGATACTTATCAATAAAATCTAATATATCTTTTGTAAATGCCACTATTTAAATATTCCTTTAAACTAAAAAAGCCCCCTATCGGGGGCTTTTTTAGTGTCTAATTTGACTATTTTTAAAACAAGTTTAACCGCCCGAAGAGATATATAAGCTTCTACAAGAACAGTTGATTATGTCATTTATATTTAAGTTCATATAACAATATTAAATGATTTAGTGCATGTTTAACAAGATATAAATGCCGACAAACTGGATTTATAGTATAAAATGAGCATACATGCGATATGCGGATTATAAGATGTCACACGAAGAAGTAATAATAAAAATCAACTCTTTACGGTCAGAAATCAATTTTCATAATCACCGCTACTACATAGAAGATGATCCAGAAATTAGTGACCGTGACTACGACTTAATGATGAGAAATCTTATACGTTTAGAATCAGAATATCCTGAGTTAATCACAGCAGATTCTCCTACCCAGAGAGTTGGAGCTAAACCTCAAACTGATTTTTCTGAAGTTGCCCACCGAATACCATTACTAAGTTTAGGAAATTCCTTTAATGACGAAGAGTTCGAGTCATGGTACAAAAAAACCATTAGTACACTAAATCTCAATGACACAGAACTTAGTTGCGAACTGAAAATTGATGGCCTTGCAGTATCACTGTTATATGAAAATGGAGTATTCGTGCAAGGAGCTACCAGAGGAAACGGAACAACGGGCGAAGATATTACCCTTAATCTAAAAACTATTAACAGTATCCCTTTAAAGTTAATCGGAAATTACCCTCGTACATTAGAAGTCAGAGGTGAAGTTTATTTTCCAAAGTCTCATTTTATAGATTTTAATAATGCGAGAAAGGAAAAAGGTTTAAAAGAATATGCAAATCCAAGAAATACAGCAGCAGGATCATTGCGGCAACTAAATGCTTCTGTTACAGCAGAAAGACCATTAGATATATTCATATATGGTTATGGATGGTCTGAAGGAAGTCATTATGCGTTTGAAAATCATTTTGACAGCCTTATTTATCTTAAATCTTTAGGCTTTAAAATAAATAAGAGTAATTTTTTAGCTCGAAATATCGCCGAAGCTAAAGATTTCTATCAACGTTGGGTAGACGAAAGGCACAATATTGACTACGAATGCGATGGCATCGTTTTTAAAATTAATGATTTGCAAATGCAAGAAATTTTAGGGTCTATAGGTAGGGAGCCACGTTGGGCAATAGCTTATAAGTTCCCCGCCGACAGAACAGAAACGCAATTATTAGATATAAAAGTCAATGTTGGCAGAACTGGCAGTATAAACCCCTACGCAATATTATCCCCAATTAACCTAGGTGGAGTTACAATAAAGCAAGCAACTTTACATAACGAAGAATATATAAAATCCAAAGACCTTCGCATTGGGGACTGGGTTTATGTTGAACGAGCAGGAGAAGTAATCCCTCAGGTAATAGGATCAAACATCTCTAAAAGAACAGGCAAAGAGATTAATTTTTCAATGCCGGAAAAATGCCCTAGTTGCCTACATGCTACAACAAAAAATCCAGATGAAGCAGCATTATATTGCACAAACATATCCTGCCCTGCACAAATGGTTCGACTAATTGAGCACTTTATCAGCAAAGCAGCAATGGATATAGATGGGATGGGAGGTAAAACAGGCATAAGTCTAATTGAAAACAATTTAATAAAAAACATTTCTGATATATATAACTTAAAAAAAGAAGACCTTGTTGAATTAGAAAGAATGGGTGACAAAAGTTCAGACAATTTAATATCAGCCATAGAAGCCAGCAAAAACAGAAATTTATCGAACTTAATATTTGGTTTGGGTATTAAACATGTAGGTTCTGAAATAGCAGATATATTATCTAATCATTTTGAACATATAGATAAACTCATAAATGCTTCAATAGAAGAATTAGAGGAAATAGATTTAATAGGGCCACAAATTTCAAAAAGTATAGTAGATTATTTTAATATACCTGAAAATCAATTTATCATATCAACAATGAAAAAATACGGTGTTAATGTACGCCATATAAAAAATACCACCCCTGAAAATATGGGCATTTTAGAAAACAAACGTTTTGTAATAACAGGAAAATTAGATAACTTTAGCCGCTCAGAAATCACAAAGATCATTAAAGATCTTGGAGGAGCTATTACAAGTAAAGTTTCTGCACAAACAGATTATCTTATCGTAGGAATTGACCCTGGATCTAAATTACAACAAGCAACACAACTTGAAATACCTATCATTAATGAATCAGATTTCTTACTATTGATTAAACCTGTAAAATAGGAAAACATATTTGAGGAAATTATGAATAAACTTATTATTCTATTTACAAGCTTAATAGCATCTATTTTTATTGTTTCATGTGGGGGGAGTGAAGAGGCTCCTATAGCCAGCACTCCTGCGACTGACACTTTACCCGCAATTACCCCCACTGTTACTATAAAAGAGGAAGCTTTTGTGCCAGAACCTACAATACAGCCTCCGAAACCAATCATGGTTCCAGTCAATACTCCAACACCACAACCTGAAAAAAAGGTTCAAATACCAAATGTTTTTGACGAATACGAATTTATTTTAACTTTAGATGGAGATACAGATATCTGGAACTCTAACCTAGTTAAAAGTGGATTACTAGAAGAGGATCCAGACAATACTCAAGGGTTAATAACCTTCGAATATAAAGGTGTTGACTCATCTTTAATATGGTCTCCAAACGAAGGTGAATCTACTCAAGAATTGGTAGACTTTGGGTATTTTATTTTATCTGATAGTCAACCTACAAATATATTTACTCTTATAAATAACGGTGACATCACTGTAGGAGGAGTATCTGGAAACTTTGCAGCCTTTGTAGTTTCTGACCCTCAAGGGTCAGATGCAGGAGGAGGGCTGATAGCTGGTTGGACTTGCACAAACAATACTTCTTATACATTAGTGACAACGGGACCTGATTCAACTGCTCTACAAATACGTTTTAATAATATTATTTCAGGATTTTCCTGTGAGTAATCACGTGATCTAAAGGTGGAATTATTATGAAAAAAATATTTATTCTAACAGCGATTTTTATTACTTTAACTGTAACTTCATATGGGATTGATACTGTTTACGGTGATTCTAAACAATTTTTTATCCCTGTAACAGATCTAAACCCTCTAAATCCTGGACCCCCTCCTGATATGGGACCCCCTCCTGATATGGGGCCCCCTCCTGAACCTCCTTCAGATCCTGGACCTCCTCCTGATATGGGGCCTCCTCCTGAACCTCCTTCAGATCCTGGACCTCCTCCTGATATGGGGCCTCCTCCTGATATGGGACCTGCCCCTGATATGGGGCCTGAAACACCTGGATCTCCTGGAGCACCTAAAGACGGAATGGAAACACCTGGATCTCCTGGAGCACCTAAAGACGGAATGGAAACACCTGGATCTC
>PBDP01000004.1:256971-374497 GCA_002718095.1 Chloroflexota bacterium | reverse complement strand
CTTCTGGTTCTTCAGTTTTCTCTTCTTCCGGTGTTTCTACTGACGCTTCTGGTTCTTCNGNTTTCTCTTCTTCCGGTGTTTCTACTGACGCTTCTGGTTCTTCAGCTTTCTCTTCTTCTGTTTTAGCATTCTTAATAGATTCCAACACTCTAGCAACATTAACTAATGGCGCATTAATCACAAACACTAAGCTAGATATTTGACCTTGCAGTTGCCCAATAAGCTTAGCAACCAATTCTTCCTTACTTGGAAGTGTCGCTAAACTGATTATATCTTCAGATGTAAGTACATCAGATCCAATCACTCCTGTTTTTAAGACTATTTCAATATTATTTTTCTTAATAAAATCAAAAAGTGTTTTTGCTAGTAACTGTTCATCACCATATCCGAAAGCAATTCCAGTAGGCCCATCTATTAATTCCTTCATCTCTGGCTTTCCNGCATCGTCAGCTGCAATTTTCAAGAGAGTATTTTTTACAATTTTGTATTTTATCCCTTCATTTCTTAGNGCAGTCCGAAACATATTTATATCAGACACATTTGTTCCAGAATAATCTGTAGCNATTGCAATAGAACAATCTTTCATAATTTGTTTAAGTTCTTCTACAGCATTTATTTTAGCTTCTGTTGGCATATCTAAACCTTCTTATTAAATTTAAATCAAGGGAATAAAAAACCCTCAAAGCGTAAACCTTTGAGGGACAACTACAATACTTAATACTAAGTATAAATCTAATTGCCTATGCAGGGGGTAATTTTAATCCTTCAAACAGGACCCTACGGTCTACAGCTTCATTTCGTACTATTTTACAGTTAATGACATAATTGACGCAACCTCTATAGAAACACTGGGGCCCATGGTTGTCGTAATATANGCTGATTTTATAAATTCTCCTTTTAATCCAGAAGGNCTTTGAGAAACAATAGACTCCATAAGAACAGCCATATTNTCTGTCAANTGATCTTTCTCAAAACTTGCTTTACCAATTAAGGTATGAATTATAGAAGATTTATCAATCTTAAATTCAAGTCTTCCTTTTTTAGATTCTTCTACTGCTTTTGCAANATCTTCACCTGGAACTACCGTTCCTGTTCTAGGATTAGGCATAAGTCCTTTACGTCCTAAAATAGGACCTAGTTTCCCAATTTTACCCATCATATCTGGTGTCGCAATTGCAACATCAAAATCAGTCCAACCAGATTCAATCTTTTCGATAAGATCNTCATCTCCAACATGATCNGCTCCGGCATCTCTAGCAGCTTGAGCAGCATCTCCTTGGCAAAACACTAAGGAAGAAATTGTTTTNCCNATACCATTAGGCAAGATAACAACTCCTCTAATCATTTGTTCAGCATGNCTAGGATCAGCACCTGTTCGAAGATGAANTTCTACTGTTTCATCAAACTTCGCAGTAGCACGGCTTTTAACCATATCAATCGCATCTTCTAAGGAATATGANTTGTCTTCCTCTATATCAGCAATAGCTGTGTTGTATCTTTTACTGTGTTTAACCATGAGTTTATCCTAATTAATTATCCATTCAAAACTTAATTTACTTGTATNCCCATACTTCTAGCTGTTCCTTCAATAATCTTCATTGCCCCTTCAATATCAGCAGCATTCAAATCATTCATCTTAGTTTCAGCTATCTTTTTAATTTGATCTTGAGTGACAGAGCCTACTTTATCAGCCAACGGGCTAGAACTGCCTTTATCAATGCTAGCAGCTTTCCTCAAAAGATCAGATGCAGGNGGGCTTTTTATTATAAATGAAAAAGATCTGTCCTCAAAAACTGAAATTTCTACTGGGACAATNGCACCTGNCATAGATGCGGTCNTTTCATTNTATTCCTTAACAAATCCCATAATGTTAACTCCGTGTTGNCCTAATGCGGGTCCAACAGGAGGGGCAGGAGTAGCTTTTCCAGCTTCTATTTGTAATTTNATTAATCCAATAACTTTCTTTGCCAATTTACTATTCTCAACTTANTTTATGCTTTTTCAACTTGTAAAAAATCTANTTCCACAGGTGTTTCTCTACCAAAAAATGAGACCAAAACTTTAACNTTCGCTCNATCTGGATAAACTTCATCNACTGCGCCCATAAAATCAAGGAANGGGCCATCTGTTATACGTACAGTTTGNCCNGCGGCAAACCCTACTCGAACACGNGGTTCTTCAGATTTGATCTGATTCAATATATTATCAACTTCATCCTGTTCTANNGGAACAGGTTTAGGNCGATTTTCATTTTCATCNTGAGCTGAAACAAATCCCGTAACACCCGGAGTATTACGCACAACAAACCAACTTTCATCATCCATTTCCATCTGAACCAAAATATATCCTGGAAATATTTTCCGTGAAGTGGAAGTTTTCTGGCCATCTTTATATTCCATTTCTTCTTCAGTAGGAACAATAACCTGGAAAATTTTATCTTGAACATCCATAGAGGTTACTCTTTGTTCAAGATTATTTTTCACACGATCTTCTTGACCTGAATAAGCATGAATAATATACCAACGTTTATTATTTTCTTCTTGAACCATAAAAAGATCCTACCAATCAAAATGTCTATAGAATAATCTCAAAGATACGGCCAAAAACCAGATCAGATATACCTAATAAAATTCCTAAAAATGCAGCCACTGCTAACACAAGCATAGTCAGTCGCATTGTTTCATTCATAGTAGGCCAAGTTACTCTACGCAACTCCCCAACTATTTCTCCAAAAAATCTAAAATTAAAAGATNTTCTTACGTTACTAGATGTCTGTTTCTGTTGCATGTTATTTGACTTCTCTGTAAAGCATGTGAGTTCTACAACGAGGACAATATTTCTTCAACTCCATACGTTGTGGGTCGTTCCTTCNACTTTTNGATGAATTATACGTACGTTCTTTACAATCAGTGCATTCAAACGTAACCAATATTCTATTTTCGCCTCTTCGAGCCATAATATTATCCTGAATTAATAAATTAGCGTAAAGATTTAGTAGCAATATTTTATAAAATATTGCTACTAAATCTTCTTCATAAATTAACCTATAACTTTCGTTATAACTCCTGATCCAACAGTTCTNCCGCCTTCTCTAACAGCAAATCGAAGTTGNTCTTCTAAAGCAACTGGAGTAATTAATTTAACAGTCATCTCTATATTGTCACCAGGCATAACCATTTCTACCCCATCNGGCAACTTAATATCNCCGGTAACATCTGTGGTTCTAATGTAAAACTGAGGTTTATACCCATTAAAGAATGGAGTATGCCGTCCACCTTCTTCTTTACTTAACACNTAAACTTGTGCTTCGTATTCAGTATTTGGCTTAATACTATTAGGGGCAGCTAAAACCTGTCCNCTTTCAATATCTTCGCGGTCTACACCTCTAATTAATAANCCTACAGCATCTCCTGGTTCTCCTGTAGCCAAAGTCTTATGGAACATTTCNACCCCAGTCACAGTAGTTGTATATGTATCTTTTATACCAACAACTTCNACTTCATCTCCTACGTTTACTATCCCTTTTTCCACACGACCAGTTACAACAGTTCCNCTTCCTTTAATTCCAAAAACGTCTTCAACTGGCATCAAGAATGGTTGATCTTTAGGNCTATCAGGAACAGGTACATATTCATCAACGGCNTCCATTAATTCCCATATACCTTTACCCCATTCACTNTCACGNCCTTTATCATCAGCTTCCAGAGCATTCAAAGCACTGACTCTTACAAATGGGATGTCATCACCNGGAAATCCATATTCTGATAACAATTCTCTCATCTCTAATTCCACTAGTTCTAANAATTCTTCATCATCTAGTACNTCTACTTTATTTAAAGCAACAACTATACGNGGNACTTCNACCTGNCGTGCTAANAGNATATGTTCTCGAGTTTGTGGCATNGGNCCATCAGGAGCACTAACNACTAAAATAGCACCGTCCATCTGNGCCGCACCTGTAATCATATTCTTAATATAGTCAGCGTGACCTGGACAATCCACGTGNGCATAATGNCTTGAATCAGTCTCNTACTCAACGTGGGTTATAGCAATTGTAACTCCTCTTTCTTTTTCCTCAGGAGCATTATCAATAGTGTCAAACGCTCTAAAGTCTGCAAGNCCTTCAGTCGCTAAAACTGAAGATATAGCTGCAGTTAAAGTTGTCTTGCCATGGTCAACGTGACCAATAGTTCCAACGTTAAGATGTGGTTTTGTTCTTTCGAATACTTGCTTAGCCAATTTATTTATCCTCCAATATTCTGGAGCCCACAAGCAGATTTGAACTGCTGACCTCTTTCTTACCAAGAAAGTGCTCTGCCACTGAGCTATGCGGGCCGCACATATTTAAAAATCCTTAATTATTTTTTATTTACAATTTATACATGGTGGAGGGTGTAGGATTCGAACCTACGTAGCCCTTCCGAGCGCCAGATTTACAGTCTGGTGGATTTAACCACTCTCCCAACCCTCCTAGAAGCATTATTAAGTTTCTNTCCTTTCCCCACCTAATGTAATTCTTAAGTTTNTAAACTCCATCCAAATTAATTTATATTTAACTTACNCTAAATCATGCAATTTTCAACATANCTTATTTAAAGCCACCATTAAGTGTAGCACAGCTACAGAAAATTAGAAGTGCCAATATAAAAAAGACTAATACCNGTAATTTTAAAAGCATTAGNCGNTTTTCTACTATGAAATTTTAATAAACCATTGAGNAAGGGTCAATAGCAATCACATATTGTTTGAAAATTTGTCNCGTATNTCANATTGAATTATNTTATAAACTTCTATTAAAGGTGTNGATTTTTGAATAGCTATATCNCTACAATCTTCATACTCTGGNTAAGCATCTATAAATGATCCGTCTATCAATTTAATTTTTATATTTACANTACCTAAAGAAGATTTAAATTCTTCAATTTTNCGATCAGCTTCTAATCTATAAATATCTTTAACTCTTATTCCTAATGTTGATGTTTCCCTAAACATAAAGCCTGATATATCGTCAAACGANTCCTTTTCAATTAATACGGATAGCAATGTAGCTGGACGATTTTTCTTCATTTGTATAGGAGTATGCCANACATCTTTTGCTCCCATNTNCATAAGTCTTTCTAGTACATATCCTAAAATCTCACCAGTTGTATCATCAATATTGGTTTCAAGTAACATTAATTCTGAATTGAATGGAATGTTAGAATTTGCACTTTCTATAGACCCTATATGAATTCTGGTAATATTAGGATGAGATTCNGGATCNCTTGTTCCTAATCCACANCCACTACCGGAAATGATCATAACAGGAGAATCAAAACTGGCCAAAGTAGAAAGNATGGCAGTTCCTGTAGGAGTAATCATTTCTCCCGTCACAACTCCTAAATCATGAGGTGNAAAAGAAGGAGCATCCATAATTTCGATAATCTTAAGAGTAGCNGGTGGAGGAACCGGTAAAANCCCATGTGCCGTATTTATTTTNCCAGATCCTCTAGGAAGTGGAGAACAATAAATTTCANCAATTCCCAANTCTTCGATTGAAGATACGAAACCTACAACATCAAATAATGTGTCTAATGTTCCAAGTTCGTGAAATTCAACTTGATCTATATCAGTATTATGGACTTCTGATTCTGCTTGCCCAATAAGCTTAAAAATATCTGTAGTTACTCTTTTTACATAGTCTGACAAATTAGATTCTTGAACGATNCTGACAAAATCTTGCCACTTATAAGTATGAGATTCNGGAGAATCGATAATAACATCCAAATGAGTCCCANTAATTCCTTGACGANTAGATTGGGATACCTTTAACTCAATAAAATTATCAACACCTANTTTTTTTATAATATCCTCTAAGAATAAAATTGGTAAACCATAGTCGACTAANGAAGATATAAGCATATCNCCACTAGCTCCATGCAGAGCATCTATATACATTGCTTTCATGAAAATACCCTAAAGAAATTTCCTAAATATNAAGCATATNGGTAAGCAAACAAATTTTTAGNTTATTGGGAAACTTCAGCAGAAATAGAAGTAGGGGAATCTGNCGTAATAGCTATATCATCATCTAAGATATCTATTATAGCTGTATCAGCCGGCCCNAANTGTCCGCTCAGTACCATATCAGACAATTTATCTTCTATCGTATCTTGAATTACACGCCTTAAAGGCCTAGCTCCAAAAGCAGGATCATAACCTTTTTCTGCTAACCAAGANNGAGCTGATTGAGTGAGNTCTAATGAAATNCCTTTTTCCAATAAAGTNATAGAAACTTCCTGCATAAAGTTATCTANAATATCTTCCATGTGNTCTCTATTAAGAGCATGGAATACTATTGTTCCATCAATACGATTTAAAAATTCAGGCCTAAAGAAATGNTTAACTTCTTCTAAAACATTATCCTTCATTCTNGAATAAAGNTCTTCTTCACCCTGNGCAGTATCAGTTCTAGAATTAAATCCAATAGATTTATCTTGTCTAATAAGATCTGAACCTATATTACTAGTCATAATTACAATCGTATTACGGAAATCTACTTTTCGTCCTTTNGAGTCAGTCAAATGACCATCGTCAAAAATCTGCAGNAATATATTAAAAACTTCTGGATGTGCCTTCTCAATCTCATCAAGCAATATAACGCTNTATGATTTNCTTCTAACTGCTTCTGTCAGTTGTCCNCCTTGATCATATCCAATATACCCTGGAGGGGCNCCAACCAATCTAGCAACCGCATGCCTTTCCATNAATTCCGACATGTCCAGTCTAATCATTGAATCTTCTGATCCAAATAAAAATTCAGCTAATTTCTTCACNATATGAGTCTTCCCAACACCAGTAGGNCCAAGAAANATAAATGCCCCNGTAGGNCGTTTAGGATTCTTTAATCCTGANCTTGACCTACGTACAGCTTTTGACAAAACNTCAATAGCTTCNNTTTGTCCAATAACACTTTTCTTTAATACGTTTTCCATATTAATTAGTCGTTCAGTTTCTGTTGCAGCTAATCTAGTAACCGGTATACCTGTCCACATACTAACAACTTCTTCAATTATATCTTCTTCAACAATTGGGGTGTCCATACCCTTCTCTTCTTCCCATTCCTTCTGTAGATTNCCCAGTTTCTCTATAAGATTCATTTCTTTATCNCGCAATTCTGCAGCAGATTCATACTGCCTATTNGAAATNGCATCATCTTTTTCTTNTCTAACACCTTCTAGTGTTTNNGAAACTTCTTTTACTGATCCCGGTACAGTAGTGAAATTAATTCTAACTCTAGACGCAGCTTCATCAATAAGGTCNATAGCTTTATCGGGCAAAAATCTGTCTGCAATAAATCTAGAAGCTAATGTAGCTGCAGCTTTAAGTGCAGCATCAGAAATCTCTAGATTATGATGATCTTCATACTTAGGTTTAACACCTCTAAGGATATCTACTGTCTCCTCAACAGATGGTTCACCTACCTTAACTGGCTGAAATCTTCTTTCCAATGCAGGATCTCTTTCAACATATTTTCTATAATCATCGTTGGTAGTTGCTCCGATTGTCTGCATTTCTCCCCGAGCTAATGATGGTTTAAGTATATTAGCCGCATCTACAGCACCTTCAGCAGCCCCTGCTCCAACCATAGTGTGTATTTCATCAATAAATAAAATACAATTGCCAGATTCTCTTATTTCTTCTATAACTTTTTTGAGCCTTTCTTCAAATTCCCCTCTATATTTAGTCCCAGCTACTAAAGAACCCATATCTAAAGTTACTAATCTTTTTCCCTGTAAGGTTCCCGGCACATCATTAGATGCAATTTTTTGTGCTAAGCCTTCCACTATAGCTGTTTTTCCAACACCAGGTTCCCCAATTAACACGGGATTATTTTTAGTTCGCCTACTTAGAATCTGAGTTACTCTTTCTATTTCTTGTTGCCTGCCAACAGTAGGATCCAGTTTATTCTCACGAGCTTTATCAGTAAGGTCTATTCCTAATTGATCGAGAGTAGGAGTTTTACTCGTAGACTGTGAAGATCCAGAAGTTGAAGTAGTATGGAGAGTTCTTTCACTTATATTTGTTATTTCGGAACGCACTTGCTCTAAATTAACACCTAAACTTTCTAAAACACCTGCTGCCACTCCTTCCCCTTCTCTTAACAAACCAACAAGTAAATGCTCAGTACCTATATATTGATGAGTCATTCTGCGAGCTTCATCAACCGCAAGCTCTATAACTTTTTTGGCTCTCGGGGTCAATCCAATATCGCCTGTAGAAGAAGAGTCCCCTTCCCCAATTATATATTCAACAGCAGATTTAACTTTCTCCATATCAACACCCAAGCCAGCCAAGACTTTGGTAGCTGTGCCTTCATTAACTCTGGTCAACCCAAGTAACACATGTTCTGTACCTATGTAATTATGATTAAATCTTTGAGCCTCTTCCTGAGCTAGTGACAAAACTTTTCTTGCTCTTTCAGAGAACTTTTCAAATCTGCTTGCCATGATAAAACTCCTAATTTATTAATCTGGTCCAGAGTCGTCTAAATCTTCTATTTCTGATGACTCTTCATCAATTTGATCGTCTTCAATTTGAGTCTCAACATATCCTTCTTGCGCTTGCTTAATAGAAAGTCCAAGTCTCTTTCTATCAGATTCAATTCTTAATATTTTTACGTCTAATACGTCCCCTTCAGAAACCACTTCTTGAGGATGAGAAATCTCTGAATCTGATATTTCTGTGACATGAATAAGCCCTTCTATTGAATCCTCTAATCTTGCAAAAGCTCCAAAATCAGCCAATTTAGTAATGGTCGCTTTAACTATGTCATCAACTTTATATCTATCACCTATGGTATCCCAAGGTTCTGGGTGAATTCTTCGAAGGCTTAATGCAATTTTCATACCCTCTTTATCAACCTTCAAAACAAATACATCAATTTCTTGACCTACTGAAACGATTTCCTCAGGAGAATTTACCATCCCCCAAGACAACTCCGATATATGAATTAGTCCATCAGCCCCACCTAAGTCTACGAAAGCTCCAAAGTTACTAATACCAGTAACTCTTCCTTTCCTAATCTCCCCTTCTTCTAGAACTTGAATTAACTCTGCTTTCTGGGCTTCTCTTTGCTCTTTCAAAGCTGATCTTTCAGAAAATATAGCCCTATTCCTTGCTCTATTAACTTCTAAAACTTTAACAGTTAGAGGTTTGCCAACATATTCAGATCCGTCCAACATCATTTCGTCGTCATCTGAATCATTAGATTCTTCCTGAGGTTGCAAATTTTCATGGGCTATCGTCACAAGTTGAGACATCGGAACAAATCCTTGTACATTTGCAACTTCTAAAATGCATCCGCCTCTATTGAAACCTAATATTGTACCGTCAACAGGTTCATCGGATTCCATTAATTTCTGCAAATCTCTCCATCCTTCCTCTCCTCGAGCCCTATCAATAGATAATATTGGGCCTTCACTAGATTCGGGACGTAGTACAAAAGCAATTAAAGTATCCCCTACGGATATATCTTGGAATTCTGTTTCAGATATAGATTTCATTTCATTAGGAGGAATAAACCCCTCTTCTTTATGACCTATATTGAGATAAATACCATCAGGGTCCGATTTCATTACTGACCCTTCTATTATTTCGCCTCTTTTAAGAACCTTGAATTCTATTTGATCAAGTATCTCTTGCATCGTTGTCGGAAAATCATCTTGAGATTCTGGAGACATATTCTATAAAACACCAACCATAAATTATTTAAGCCTAAAAACTCATATTTATCGATATAAGTTTACACAATAAATGCAAAATAATCGAAATTTTTGAAGCTATAAACCCTGGCAGTGGCCAATTTTCCCACGCCGTTACCAGCGCAGTATCGTAGGTGCTGAGCCGTTTCACTTCCGTGTTCGGGATGGATACGGGTGGTTCCAACTCGCTTGTACCACCAGGGAAATATTAAACTTTTAAAATACGTTAAGTAAACTTAACATCAATAAACTTATAATTAATATTAATCTGTTATTGATAAGGTGTCAAAAAATATATAAAACAAATTGACCCTTACATGGTTGCTGATGTACGATTTAGTTCACTATATTATTTTAGTGATCCTAAAATAGTTTTTCATTTTAATAGGAGATGTTCAATGGCAACAACAGAACTTATAGAGGTATCTGAATTAGCAGCAGACAAGTTAGTTGAGATACTAAAAGAACAAGGTGAAGATTCTGGAATGCTACGAGTTATGGTATCCCCTACTCCAGATGGAGGTTACCAACACGTGNTAGGAGTTGAAGAAGAAGCTAATTCTGATGATATTGTCATAGAAGCTCANTCAATAAAAGTTGTTATTGACAAAGACAGTGCCCCTTTATTAGAAGGCGCTGAAATAGATTANGTAGATGGNTTAATGAGAAGTGGNTTTGTAATATCAAATCCAAATATNGAAACACCNAGTGGAGGTGGATGCGGTAGCGGAGCTTGTGGTTGTGGCAATNAAGCCCCNGCTTCAAGCGGATGTGGTAGCGGCGGATGTGGTAACGCCGGCGGATGNGGNGGNGGNTGCGGTGGCCACTAAAAATATTAGTAAATAGTTTTANTAAANGAGGGGGCNCNTAAACTCGCCCCCTCTTTTTTATATTAAAAAATATCTGATTAATTAGGAGATAAAATTGCAAGACATAACAATCTTGGGNATACAACCGATCGGACTTTCCTTAGCTTTATCAATAAAAAATTCCTCAATTAAAACAAATAATATAGTTGCATACTCTGAAAATAGTGACTTAGTAAATTCTGTAAAATCNTTGAATCTGTTTGATGACGTAAATAAAGATTTACAAAAATCCCTTGANGGNTCAAGTCTTGTAATAATAGATTCTCCATTAATNGAAATCCCNTCTTTATTNGAATCTATATCTAACTACCCTGANATAAAAACNGTACTTAATTTGAATGGNTCTCAATNAAAATGNATGACATGGGCAAATGATATATTGGACAAAAGTATCGGNTACATAGGNATANGGCCTATATTAAAAACTGAACAACCAGATATAACCGATATATCTGATTTATTACTAGAAGATCTTGATATCTGCTTAATGCCCAGTACTTCAACAGACAAAAAATCTATTGAGAATGTAATCTATATAATTGAAAAAATAGGTGCTAATCCATATTTCTTAGAAATAAGTGAACATGACAGTTATTTCACTGCTATGAATAAACTTTCTGATGTCATATCTGCTGCTTATGTAAACGCAACCACCACAAAGTCATCTTGGATCGAAATGTATAAATCAGCAGGAATAGAATTTGATCAACTATCTACAAATGCCACAAAAGACCCAATAACAAATGAAGCTGAATGCCTAACATTATCCGATCCTTTAATTTATTGGATTGAAGAAATGATAGCTTCATTGAATAAATTTAAAGACACCTTAAAATCAGAAAACGATGATTTATTAAACTATTTTGTTCACGCATGGGAGCAAAAAGCAAAATGGGAAAGTGGGGCTTTAAGCCAAAATCTCGATTCGCCACATATGCCTTCAGCATCAGAAGCTATGGGNAATATGATTCTAGGCGGTAAATTATCAAAAAGGCTAAGTGGTAATGACGGTCCAAGTAAACGAAAAAACTGGCAATACCCTAAGTAAGGATAGTTTTAAAATTGATTGAAAAAGTTACTAGTGTTAAGAAGATTGAAGGGGAAATAATTGCCCCTGGGGATAAATCAATTTCTCATCGTGCTGCGNTATTTAACAGTATTGCTTCTGGGACTTCCAAAATAACTAACTTTTGTGTTGGAGACGATAAATCTGCAATATTAAATTGTTTAATAGGGTTGGGAGCTCAAATAGAAGAGACAGACAATTCAATTCAAATACAAGGCAATGGCCTGTATGGATTAACTGAACCAGTAGATGTCTTAAATGCTGGTAATAGTGGAACAACCATTAGGCTCGTATCAGGATTATTGTCAGGCAATGATTTCTACAGTGTTATTACAGGAGACAAATCATTGCGAAACCGTCCTATGAAAAGAATTATCACTCCATTAATGAAGATGGGAGCAATAATATATGGAAGAGAAAAAAGCTCTTTAGCACCACTAACCATTATTGGAGGGAATCTAACCGGTATAGAATATGAGATGCCGGTAGCAAGTGCACAACTTAAATCTTGTTTAATAATAGCTGGCTTGTACGCAAATGATAAAACAATAATCCATCAACCGGGACCATCACGTGATCATACCGAAAAAATCTTAGAATCTATGGGAGCACAGATAAAAGTAACAGGTACAACCATTCAAATTCAGAAAAGTGAATTATCCTCAATCGATATGAACATCCCTTCTGACACCAGTAACTCAACTTTCTGGATAGTTGCAGGATGCTGTCATCCCAATGCATCTATAAAGTTGAAAAACGTTGGAATGAACCCAACTCGTACAGGTATGCTAGAAGTGTTAAATGCAATGGGAGCAAAGATAAAAATAGATAATGAAGGATATGAAGGGGGAGAACCAGTTGCAGATATAAGTGTAGAAAGCAGTGAACTTAAGGGAATAGAAATATCTGGTGAAATAATACCAAGAGTTATTGATGAATTACCTATATTAGCACTTGCAGCCTGTTTTGCGGATGGCAAAACATTAATAAAAGATTCTGAAGAACTACGCGTAAAAGAATCTGACAGAATCAAAGCAACTGTAGACAGCCTATCAAAATTAGGCGCTCAAATAGAAGAAACAGAAGATGGAATGTTAATTAATGGTGGGTCACAACTCGTAGGGGCAGAAGTTAATAGCTTTGGAGACCATAGAATAGCTATGACCAATGGAATAGCGGGACTAATTGCAAAAGATGAAACCATAGTAATAAACTCAGAAGCTGCAAATATATCATATCCAAGCTTTTGGGAAACTCTAAAAACTTTAGGTACCTGATATGGAGAAATCTAATTCTATCTTAATAGTACTTTCAGGACCGTCAGGGGTAGGGAAAGATGCGGTATTAAATCACATGAAAAATAATCATATGGACTATCATTTCACTGTTACAGTAACTACTCGAGAAAAACGTCCTAACGAAACAGAAGGAATAGATTATATTTTTATTGAAAAGCCTAAATTTGAATCTCTAAGAGAAAATGATGATTTATTAGAATCCGCAGAAGTGTATGGAAACTTTTACGGAATACCTAAATCTCAAGTATTAGATGCTCTTTCTAGCGGTAAAGATGTGATAATGAAATTAGACGTACAAGGTGCCAAAACAATCAAATCATTGGCTCCAAATGCTTTGTTTATATTTTTGGCTGCCCCAACAATTGAAAGTCTCAGAACCAGATTAGAAAAACGAATGACCGAATCCCCTGAAGCTCTAGAAACCAGACTAAACACAGCTAAAATGGAAAACACAGAATCTGAATGGTTTGATCATATTATTATCAATGAAGATGACCAAATAGATAAAACAGTAAAAGAATTAGAGGAAATAATATTCAAAGCTAGAAATATATCTAGAGGTCCTATATTTAATTAGATTTTATATCAGCCAATACTTTCTTTAGAATATCTACATCTTCCGGATTATTAACTTCCATTGGAAACCATATCGAATCTGTGTAAGTCCCATATCTATCTTTAATTTTGTCAGCTATATCATCATATGTTCCAATAACTGCAAATTGATTGAGAATTTCGTCTGTTATACAAGATCCCATATTTTTCCAATCTCCCTCAACCGACATTCTATATAACTTCTCATGAACGTCTTCCCATCCATGAAGTTTCATTACGGGTGCATAACTTCTTGTCGAAGCATAAAATGAAATTCTATTTCTAGCTTCGATTATTTTTGATTCTAAATCTTCTTCGTTATGCCCAGATACAATAAATCCACCACCTTCAATATTAATATCATCTAAAGATCTACCGGATTTACTCGCTCCTTTTTGCAAATTCGGAATTACAACTTCTTCTGTATATTTAGAAGTTATAAAAGAGTGTAGTACAACTCCACCACAAAGCTCTCCTGCTAGAGCCAGCATGTAAGGGTTAACTGCAGAAATAGATATTCTTATATCAGGATTATCAATAGGCCCAGGATCAAAAAATGGAGGCATCAAATTAAATGCATAGTTATCACTTTCAAAATTTAATTTCTTCTCATCTTGCCAACAAGACCAAATATGTTTCAATGCTAATATATATTCTCTCATTCTAGAAGCAGGAGGAGACCAAGGCATAGAAAATCTTCTTTTAATATGCCCCTTAACCTGACTCCCTAATCCTAATGTAAATCGACCTCCAGAAAGATTTTGTAAATCCCAAGCTAAATATGCTGTATCCATTGGGCTTCTAGAAAATGCTAACGCAATACTCGTTTGCAATTCAACTTTATTGGTATGTTCTGCTGCTAATACAAGAGGTAAATAAGGATTATGAGAGGTTTCCGAAGCTGAGAAAATATCGAACCCATATAATTCGGCATTTTTAGCACTATTTATGATTTTTGACATTGAGTATGAATCGCCTTTATTACCAGCAATATTTGCCTCAGCATAATTAGTCTTAACTCTCATTATTTACGACTCCAACAATAGAATAAAATCATTTTATATATTAATCTAATTATGGATTCTATATATAATCCAGACTTTCTACAATATATTTTGGAGATCAACATGACATATAAGTTCATAGAATACAAAAAAGAAGATAAACTTGTTTTTATCAAAATAAATAGACCTGAAAGATTAAATGCATTACATCCTCCGGCAAATCAAGAATTATTAGACGCGTTTAATAAATTCAAAAATGATGATTCAAGCTGGATAGCAATATTGACAGGAGCAGGAGAAAAATCATTCTCTGCCGGTAATGACCTAAGATATGCAGCTGAAAATATGGATAGTCAAAATGACGATCCCCTTATTTCCTCTAGAGTAAAAGTTCCATTTGGTGGGATTACATCAAAATTCCAATGTGTGAAACCAATAATTGCAGCTGTTAATGGATATGCCCTAGGTGGCGGATTAGAATTAGCGATGGCTTGCGACATAATAGTTATGTCAAATAAGGCAGTAATTGGATTACCCGAGCCAAGAGTAGGTTTTATAGCAGGAGCAGGAGGGATACATAAACTACCTAGACAAGTTCCATTTAAAAGAGCATTAGGTATGATATTAACAGGTAAAAAAATAACTGCACGAGAAGCTTATGAATTAGGTTTAGTAAATGAGATTGTAGAGCCTGAAATGGTTATGGATACTGCAAAAAAATGGGCTTCAGAAATCCTAGAATGCGCACCTCTTTCTGTAAGAGTTTCTAAACAAATGGCTTACGAAGGGTTAAAATATTCTTTTGAAGAAGCTATGGAAGCAGAATACTCTGAATATGATAAGTATCAAAATTCTGCTGACCACCGAGAGGGGCCTAAAGCTTTTTCGGAAAAAAGAAAACCCAATTGGACTGCCTCATAATTTATTAAAATCATAAGGATCAAAAAATGACAGAAAATAATAGAGTGATTTTACCATCAACAGTTATTCCATCGAATTATGAAATCACATTAACCCCTAATTTAGAAGATTTTACATTTAAAGGGCATGTGGTGATTAAGGCAACCACAAAAAGTCAAACTTCTGAAGTAATTCTAAATGCAGCTGAGTTAGAAATCGAAAAGTCTATTGCAACCATATCGGATAACCCTTCATTCAATACAGATATATTATTAGATCCTGAAAATGAAACATTGACTATAAAATTAGACACCAATGTAGAAGAGAATACTCCACTAATTTTAGACATTAAATTCACCGGGATTTTAAACGATAGATTATTAGGATTTTACAGAAGCAAATATACCGATCCAGATGGTAATGAAAAATATCTTGCTACAACTCAATTTGAAGCCACCGATGCAAGACGTGCCTTCCCTTGTTGGGATGAGCCAGAAAGAAAAGCAACTTTTGATGTAACTTTGATAGTCCCTAATGACTTAACCGCTTTATCAAATATGGATGTCAAAAAAGAGCACAATATAGATAATAAATATAAATCAGTAACTTTCAATACTACTCCAATCATGTCTACATACCTCTTAGCTTTTGTGGTTGGAGACTTAGCATGCATAGAGAGAAGGTCACAACATGGAACTCTAATGAGGATTTGGGCAACAAAAGGCAATGAATCTCAAGGAGAATTTGCATTAGACACATCTATAAAGCTACTTGATTTCTATAACTCATATTTTGGTATACCATTTCCTTTGCCTAAATTAGATCATATTGCTATCCCTGATTTTGCTGCAGGTGCTATGGAGAACTGGGGGGCAATAACTTATCGTGAAGTCGCTCTACTAGTAGACCCCCAAAACACTTCCGCTTCTACAAAGCAAACCGTTGCGGCAATAATTTCTCATGAAATGGCCCACATGTGGTTTGGAGATTTAGTAACTATGAAATGGTGGAACGATCTATGGCTTAACGAAAGTTTTGCTTCTTGGATGGGGGACAAAGCTGTGGACGCTGTATTCCCTGAATGGGAAATGTGGACACAATTNTTAACATCTGACACTGCATCAGCATTTAGTCTAGATGGGCTCTCCAATTCACATCCAATTGAACAGGAAGTTAGGAATCCTGCTGAAATAGGTCAATTATTTGATGCTATTAGCTATAGCAAAGGTGGGTCCACNTTAAGAATGCTTGAGGCGTATATAGGTGCAAAAGATTTCCAAAAGGGAATAACTGAATACTTAAATACTCATGCATACAATAATGCTGAAACTTCAGATTTATGGGATGCTCTAGGAAAAAGCTCAGGTAAGCCAGTCGCNCAAGTGATGAATTCATGGGTAAANCAAACTGGATTTCCAGTTGTATCTGTTGAAAGAACAAAAAACAAATTAAATCTGTCTCAAAANAGATTTTTATATGAAAATATTAATTATGANAATGATTATGATGATCAAAGCATATGGTACATCCCAATAAATATACAAACGTCTNATAANAAAGATNTAATATCAGAACTAATGGATACAAATTCTAAAAGTATTACAATAGACAGTCCAAATGATAGTTGGNTAAAAATAAATCCNGATCAAACAGGATTTTATAGNGTTAAATATGATNCAAAATCCTTATCTCAATTCGATAGGTTAATATCATCTAAAACTTTACCACCTAGAGACCGATTGGGATTGCAAGGAGATGCCTATGCAATATCGAGGGCCGGATATGATTCNCCCGTAACATTCTTAAATTTAGCCATGTCGTATACCGAAGAAAATGATGCNTCTGTATTATCAGATCTTGCTTCTGGATTGAGAGGAATAGAGCANTTAATTGACAGTTCCGATTTTCATAACAATTATAAAAGTTTTTGTGTTTCTATATTTAAAANCATTGGAGATACGGTTGGATGGGACAAGAAAGCAAACGAAACTCATCTTGATACTCTATTGAGAAATACNACTCTAAGCAATCTTGGCCATTATGAACATCCTGAAACAATAAAAGAGGCACTCCAANGATTTGAANAATATAAGAAAGATACNGCAAATGTTCATCCCGATATTCGTTCTATAGTATTTAATATTTCAGCCAAAAATGGNGATAAGNNTACCTATGATGCAATGTGGGAATTGGAACAAAATAATAGTTTACAAGAGGAAAAGGTACGGTTNCATGGNGCACTATCAAGCTTTAAAGACCCTAATTTATTACAAGAAACTTTGAATCANTCTNTTGGAGAACGCATTAGAACTCAAGACACTATACGATTGATAGTGAACGTGGCCTCTTCCAGTATAGGCAGACCTCTTGCTTGGAAATTTGTTAAGAACAATTGGGATGAAATTGATCGTAGATATGGTGATGGTGGTTTTGGATTAATGAGACTTGTATCACTGGTATCAGGTTTCAAAACTCAAGAAGAATTAGAGGATGTAGAAAAATTCTTCACAGATAATCCGACACCAGCGGCGGACAGAACAATAAAACAAGCACTTGAACGAATTAGATTAAATTTAACTTGGATAAAAAAATACAGCCCAGATATAGAACAATTTATTACAAATCGATGGTGAAGAAATTGAACATAATGCGATTAGACTGTTTTGATTTTAAAACAGTCTAATCATCTTCTAGGGTAGATGTATCTCCCTCAGGTAATCCAAGTTCTCTTGCTTTAAGTAGACGTCTCATAATTTTACCGCTTCTTGTTTTAGGTAATGAAGGAATGAAATCTATTTCCCTTGGAGCGACTGCAGCAGAAAGTTTTTCTCTAGCAAACTTCATAAGTTCATTTCTAAGTTTAGGGGATTCTTCATATCCATCTTTTAATGATACAAATGCTTTAACTATTTCCATAGCAATCTCATCGGGTTTACCTATAACTCCAGCCTCCGCCACAGCGGGATGCTCTATAAGTGCACTCTCAACTTCAAATGGACCAACTAAATGACCTGCGGTATTAATAACATCGTCTGCTCTTCCAACAAACCAAAAATATCCATCTTGATCTTTCCTTGCAGTATCTCCTGTTATATACCATCCTTTCCGAAATCTTGAATTATACATTTCAGAATTGTTCCAATATGCATGAAACATAGAAGGCCAACCTGGTTTAACCACAAGATTACCATCTTCACCAGTTGGAACTTCATTAAAATCTTCGTCTACTATAGCTAATTCAACTCCAGGGATAGGTCTTCCCATAGATCCAGGTTTAATATCCATACTTGGATAATTAGCACACATTATTGCACCCGTTTCAGTCTGCCACCAATTATCGTGAAAAGGCATTCCAAAAGCGTCAACACCCCATACAACCGCCTCAGGATTTAAAGGTTCGCCAACACTACACATATATCTTAAAGTGGACATATCAAAGCGTTTAGGGGCATCATTACCGGCTTTCATAAGCATTCTAATTGCAGTAGGTGCGGTGTACCAAACTGTAACTTTATGCTTTTCAATCTGGCCATACCACTTACTAGCACTAAAGCCTCCTTCGAAAATCAATTGGGTGACACCATTAGTCCAAGGTGCAAGCATCCCGTACGAAGTACCCGTAACCCATCCCGGATCTGCAGTGCACCAATATATATCGTCATCATGCAAATCTAGCGCCCATTTGCCTGTAGCTTTTTGCTGTACAACAGCTTGATGCCGATGCACTGCACCTTTAGGCTTACCGGTCGTTCCAGAGGTGTAATGCATAATAGAATAGTCATACTGTCCTGTTACTACAGTTGTAAAGTCATCTGATGCTTTAGACATTTCTTCTTCATATGACAAATCTTGAGGGTTAATAGGGGCATCACTTCTATTATCTTTATTTACAACAAGGATATGCTGTAAATCAAATAGTTCGGGAATTATACCTTCAATTTTTTTTCGTAAATCTGGTTGGGTAACTAAAACTTTAGCCCCACTATCTTGCATTCGATCCCTAACTGGTTCTGGACCAAAGGCAGAAAACAGTGGACCAACCACAGCACCTGCTTTCAATATCCCGAAAAATGCCACATACAGTTCAGGCAACCTATCCATAAATATAAATACTCGGTCTCCTTTTTGTATGCCTAAACTTTGTAATACATTAGCAAATCTATTTGTTAGTCTTTGCATATCTCCAAAGGTGTAATCTTCACGTTCACCATTTTTCCCTTCCCAAATCATTGCTAGCTTATCTCTGTTTTTGCCATTTGCATGTCTATCAATACATTCGTGAGCCTTATTCAATCCGCCTCCAGGCAACCAGTCTAGATCTTCATACATAGTTTCCCAAGAAAAATTTTCATAGGATTGCACCAAATCATGATTGGGTTTAACATCCATTTCTTTAATTGGTTTCTTTTTTATAATAGGGAATGTTTCCTCTGACATCTTGGCCTCCAAATATATTTTTTAATTCTTATAATCTGATCTGATAAAATTTAAATACGATGAGATTTGATGATTATAGTACGATATGAACATAAAAATAAATATGGCATCAAAAAACAATAATTCCTTACATACAAAAATCTTAAATATAATTGCCGAAGTTCCGTTTGGTAAAGTAGTAACATATGGCCAGATAGCATCAGAGGCTTCTATACGTGATTCAAGAATTGTAGGATATGCTTTAGCAAACCTAAAACACACAAACCATACTGTTCCATGGCATAGAGTAGTTAATCGATTTGGAAAGATAAGTTTTAAAAAAAACGACTCTATTCAACACCAAGCAAATCTACTAAAAGAAGAAGGTATTAGCTTTGAAACAGATGGGTCCATTGATTTAGAAAGATTTGGATGGAAATGATATGGAAATAACTGTACTGTATTTTGCAAGTTATAAAGAAAATTCCGGAATAGATAAAGAAAATTTGGTTTTAGATTCTGAAAGAAATTTCATGCTTTCTGATATATTAAAAGTTATACTCACCAAACATCCCAAAATACCAACACCTCAAGAAAAAATAGTTGCTGCAGTGAATGAAGAATATCAACCTCACAACCACAAAGTATATGACGGAGATATAATTGCATTAATACCACCTGTAAGTGGAGGTTAACTCCCCAAAGGAAATACTATGAAAGCTGCTGTATTATTTGAGCCAAACGGTAAATTATCCATAGAAAATGTTGATTTAGAATCACCGAAAAAAGATGAAGTTCTTGTAAAAATACATTCTAGTGGATTGTGCCACACAGATTGGGAAACAATGAATGGCTATCAACCAATAAATCTGCCAGCAATAATTGGACATGAAGGAGCAGGAACTGTTGTTGAAACAGGAGAGGGAGTTGAAAATCTGCAAATTGGAGATCACGTAGTATGCTCTTGGAATCCAAACTGCGGTACATGTTTCTACTGTGACTTAGGGCAACCTATATTGTGCGAAGTTCAGAAAAAATATAACTCTCAAGGGGTCCTCTTTGATGGAACTACTAGATCATCTATAAACGGTAAAAAAATCCACTATTATAGTTTGGTGTCATCTCATGCTGAATACACTGTCATCCCAAAACAATCTGCAGTAAAAGTCAGAAAAGATTTTCCATTAGATCGAGCCGCATTGCTCGGATGTGCTGTTATGACTGGATATGGAGGTGCAGTATATGCAGGACAAATAAAGCCCGAATCTTCTGTAGTTGTTATAGGGTGTGGGGCTGTTGGACTTAGCGCTATACAAGGAGCCCGAATTGCAGGAGCATCTAAAATAATAGCTGTTGATATTAATGATGATAAACTAAAATTTGCAGAAAAAGTAGGTGCTACACATTCAATAAATTCAGCACAGGTAGACCCTAAGGAATATTGCATAAGCTTAACTGACGGGAGGGGGGTTGATTGCGCAATAGAAGCAGCAGGACACAATGAAACTATCCAACAAACTTTAGAATCATCACGCCCCGGTGCCAGAATAGTTATTTTAGGCAAAACTCCTTATGGGGTAGAAATAAATTTACCTTTTTATACACTCATGGGAGAACGTGAAATAATTCGAACTTCATATGGTAAAAGTAGGCCTAGAATTGACTTCCCCAAGTTAGCCAATTTATATATGTCAGGTCATTTGTTATTAGATGAAATGATAACTAAAAAATATAAAATAGAAGATATAAACAAAGGATTTGATGCCCTCGAAAAGGGCCAACTAGCACGAGGATTAATTAAATTTGAATAACGCAGAACATTATTCTATAAAAATAACTGATGGCCCATTAGATGTTGTAGAATCAACAGATTTTGTTAGATCAGATTCTCATGGAGCTATCGTGATTTTTGATGGTATTACACGAGATAATACAGACAATAGGAAAGTTTTGTTCTTGGAATATGAAGCTTATCTCCCTATGGCAGAAAAAAAACTTGAGACGGTAGCAGTTGAAATGTGTGAAAAATGGGATGTTCTAGTATCGATACAACATAGATTAGGTAAAGTTGAAATTGGAGAATCTAGCCTTATAGTTGCGGTAGGGTCACAACATCGGGAAAAAGCATATCAAGCAAGTCAATATTCAGTTAATAGAATTAAACAAATAGTCCCAATATGGAAAAAAGAATACTTTGTAGGGGGAGAAATTTGGATAGGTGACGCCGATGGTTTTAGACCTTTAGAAAAAATTAATTAGCACAACAGATTGATACTAATGACTCTGCAGACTATAATGTCAAACCAACATTAAAGTTTGGAGGGATCGCATAGAGGTCTAGTGCGGCCGCCTGCTAAGCGGTTAGGGGGCGAAAGTCCTCTCATGGGTTCGAATCCCATTCCCTCCGCCACGGTTATTAAATTTTAAAATGCAAAATTATCATATATGGACAACTGGATGTCAGATGAATAAGGCTGATTCTGACCGTTTGGAAGATGCCTTAGAGCAACTTGGTCTAGAAAATTCAGCATCTAGAAATGAAGCTGACATAGTTGTATTAAATACTTGTGTAGTACGCCAAAGCGCTGAAGATAAAGCTGTTGGTACATTAACAAGTTTAAAACCTTATAAAGAAGCAAATCCTGACAAAGTAATTGCTTTGATGGGTTGTATGGTAGGCCCTAATTCAGATAACTTAAAAAAACAATTCCCGTACGTTGATGTATTTATGCGTCCTCAGGAATATGACCCTCTACTAGACCTATTATCAGAAAGACTCCAAATGGATGTAAGTGGTTGTATCGGACCATTAAATGCACCGGCAGACATTGCAACATTTGTCCCAATAATTCACGGGTGCGATAAGTTTTGTTCATTTTGTATAATCCCATATCGCCGAGGTAGAGAGAAAAGTCGAACTATTCCTGATATTAGTAATGAGGTAACTCGATTGGTAAATCGTGGAGTTAAAGAAATTACATTATTAGGTCAAAATGTAGACTCATATGGGCACGATCTGCCTGGAAATACAAACTTAGCCGATTTACTATCAGAATTAAATTCCATAGACTCTCTAAATAGAATTAGATTTTTAACATCTCATCCAAATGATATGGATGATCGAATTATAAAAGCTGTATCAAATCTTGAAAAAGTATGCGAAAACATAAACCTCCCATTTCAAGCAGGAGATGATGAGATATTAAAAAGTATGCGACGTGGTTATACAAATCAAGAATATAGAAATCTAATTGACAAGATTCGAAGTATGGTCCCAAATATTAGTCTTAGTACCGACTTAATAGTAGGGTTTTGTAACGAGACCGATGACCAATTTCAAGAAACTCTTAAATTAATAGAAGATATAAAATTTGATAAAGTGCATTCAGCATCATATTCAACTCGGAAAGGCACTATTGCAGATCGTAAAATGATTGATAATGTTCCTGCATCAATTAAAAAAGAACGTTTAGATCTAATAAACAGTACTCAAGAAAAAATATCCACCTCCATAAATAATCGTCTTGTTGGTACAAAAACAGAAATACTCATAGAAGGGAAAAAAGATGATAAGTGGTATGGAAGAAACCGTAATGATAAAATAGTATTCATAAATGGCAATGATGATGTAGACTTAGGGGCCACTTTAAACGTACAAATTAAAAAGTCCAGTCCATGGTACTTAGTGGGATCAATTAATTGACCTTACATTAGTAGAGATCAAAAATGTTGAGAGATAAAATTAAAATACCTATCTCAGAATTAGAGCAATCTGCTTTTTGTAGAAATGACGAAGATCTGGATTCAAAAACTCTGGAAGAAGAGTTTAATGCAGGGGTTCGTTGGCAAAAATTGCCTATATCTTATATGCGCACCGCTCCAGAAGATTTAGAGGCAAACATCTTATCTGCACGTAAAAAACTTGGTGACCGTGTCGTTGTCCTAGGGCATCATTACCAAAGAGATGAAGTGATAAAATTTGCAGATTTAAAGGGCGACTCATTTAAATTATCTCAATATGCAGCTGAACAAAAAAATGCAGAATACATAATTTTTTGTGGAGTCCATTTTATGGCAGAAACAGCTGACATATTAAGCAGTGATGAACAAAAAGTTATACTCCCAAACCTAACAGCTGGATGCTCAATGGCTGACATGGCTCAAACAGATGATGTTTTAGATTGCTGGGATGATTTGATGGAACTCATGACTGTTGATGATATTACACCTATGGCATATATGAATTCTACGGCTGATATAAAGTCATTATGTGGAAAAAACGGGGGAGTTATCTGTACTTCATCTAATGCTAAACAGATATTTGACTGGGCTTATAAGCAAAGAGATAAAATTCTATTTTTACCTGACCAGCATTTAGGTCGCAATACAGCTGTCAATATGGGGATAGATTTATCAGAAATAATTGTTTGGGATCCCTTTAAGCCACTTGGTGGAAACACTAAAGAGGAAATCGCAAACTCAAAACTTATTCTTTGGAAAGGGCATTGCTCAGTACACACAAGGTTCTCTACCGCACAAATTGATAAGGCTCGTGAAGAAGATCCTGACATAAATATTATTGTTCATCCTGAGTGCACTTTAGATGTTGTCCAATCTGCTGATTATTATGGCTCAACAGAATATATTAAGAAGATTATCGACGAAGCTGAACCCGGTACTTCTTGGGCAATAGGGACAGAAATAAGTATGGTTAATCGACTATCAGAAGAAAATCCAGACAAAAAAATATTCTGCCTAGATTCAATAGTATGCCCATGTTCAACTATGTACAGAATTCATCCTGCATATTTATCATGGGTATTAGATGGTTTGCTGGAAAACAAAGTTATTAACCAAATAAAAGTACCAGATAATGTAAGAAAATATTCGAAAATATCTTTAAATCGAATGTTGGAACTAAACTAACAAAATTCTATTCTAAGTTACTATTATGCAGATAACCAAAGACATAGAAACTTTAATTGATTTAGCCATATCCGAAGACTACATATCAGGCGATCCAACTACAAAATCATTAATAAATTCTTCAGATTCAGGGTCAGCTATCATAGTTTCAGATCAAGAAGGTGTATTAGCTGGGATCGACGTTGCTTTATTCGTCTTCTCTAAATTTTCATCAATAACAAGCACTAAAGTATTATTATCTGATGGTGATAATTTAAAAAAAGGATCACAGATAGCCCGTATTGAAGGTTCTTTATCTAGTATATTAAGCGCTGAAAGGACCGCCTTAAACTTTCTTCAACTTTGCAGTGGAGTCGCAACAGAAACATCAAAATACGTTGAAGCCATTCATGGAACAAAATCAAAAATTGTAGATACAAGAAAAACAATACCTGGATTTAGAAGACTTCAAAAATATTCTGTTCAAGTCGGTGGAGGATACAATCACAGACATAACCTTAGCGATGGAATACTAATAAAAGACAATCACATTACAGCATTTGGAGGCTCTATAGCCAATACAATAAAGGCTGCTAAAAAAAATGCTGCTCATACACTAAAGATAGAGATTGAAGTAGAAACTTTAGAGCATGTTCAAGAAGCTCTCGATGCTAAAGCCGATATAATCATGCTTGATAATATGAGTACAAACATGATGACTGAAGCGGTTAAATTGTGTAAGGGGCAAGCAGTTACTGAAGCATCTGGCGGCATTACTTTGTCTACTGTAAGGGAAATCGCAGAAACTGGAGTTGATATTATATCAATTGGAGCAATTACTCATTCCGCCCCTAATTTAGATATCAGTCTAGATATTACTTCATTATAGAATCGATCATAATCGTAACAGGGCCATCATTTATTGATTTAACATCCATATTAGCCTGGAATATTCCTGTGGAAATACTAATTCCTTTTCGCTTAAATTTTTCCACAATATTGTCAAACATAGACTTAGCCTCTTCGATTCCCATTGCTTCAATAAAACTAGGCCTACGACCTTTTTTAATATCTGCATAAAGAGTAAACTGACTGACTAATAATATTTCTCCAGGATAATCAGAGACAGAAATGTCAAACTTACCTTCATCATTTGAAAATACTCTTAATGATAGGGTTTTATCTACAATATAATCCATATCCTTTTCGGTATCGGAAATAGAAAATCCAACGTAACATAGAAGCCCTGTATTTATTGATGAAACAAGATTACCATCTACTTCAACAGAAGCCGAATGAACCCTTTGAAGAAGTAGCCTCAAATTTAAGATTCCGAAGACGATTTAGTGGAGGTAGAGTTATCTTTCTTTTTATCCGATGTAGCATTTTTTGATGCTTTAGAATCATCATTAGATTTGGACTCTTTATTAGGTGACCCTTCAGTTGAAGGAGTATCTTTTGCAGGCATCCCTGAAGAACTTCCTTTCTTACCATAATCATTAACATACCAGCCACCACCTTTAAACACGATAGGAACAGCAGAAAATTGTCGCGTGGCAATTTCACCACATCCGTCAACAATACATGGTTGATCAACATCATCACTGAATTTTAGTCGTAGCTCAAAAGAAGCTTCACATTTCTTACAAATATAATCGTAAGTAGGCACTTTACTTTTTCCTCCAACAAAAATTTCCAAATAAAAAGCAGCCCCTAAGACTGCAATAGATTTACAATATGATAACAAATTTTAAATATTATTTTCTAATTCTAGCACCCATGAAGAATAAATTTTTTCCATATTTGTATCTATCAAGTCATTTATAATAAATTTATCTTCCTTAACTATACCCAATTCGCAATATGGCAAATCAGATGATTTACATATCTTTATTAATTTATCCAAGTTATCTTTTTTTACAGATACTACTATTCTGGATTGCTGTTCCCCAAATAAAGCTGTATCCCACCTGTCTTCTATTTCGAAAGTGCCATAAAACCCTAAGTTACCTAATATAGCTGATTCCGATAATGTCACCGCAAGGCCACCATTTGAACAATCATGGGCAGATTCTAACAATCTTGCATCTATTAAATCTCTACAAACTTTTTGTAAATTTACTTCTAAATCTAAATCTAATTTAGGAAGTCCAGCTACCAATGAATGTATCAATGATAGATATTCGCTACCAGCTAAAGAATCAAGATTTGAAGAAACTTTATTGTCTCCAAGCAATAAAACAATATCATTTATATTCTTAAATGCAGGAGTGCAATGGTTTAAAACATTCTCTGTTAAACCAACTGCTCCGATAATCGGGGTTGGATATATTGCAGTACCATGAGATTCATTATACAAACTGACATTCCCACTTATCACAGGAGATTCAAAAGCTAAACTCGCATCAGCTATACCTTTAATACATTCTTCTAATTGGTAATACACATCTAATTTTTCTGGGTTTCCAAAATTCAAACAATTAGTTAAAGCTATTGGGGTAGCTCCAGTACATGAAATATTCCTACATGATTCTGATACTGCAATAAGAGCCCCGATATAAGGATCTAAATAGCAAAGCCTACCATTTCCGTCTGTAGATGCAGCCAAACCTTTTTTAGTACCTTTTATACGAATTAAGGCGCCATCATTACCTGGAGGAATTACAGTATTAGTTTGTACTTGATAATCATATTGTTTAAATATATGTTCTTTATTAGAAATGTTAGGGTCAGACAATAAAATCTGCAAAACCTGAAGTGGAGATAAGTCAGGAGTAGAAACAGTTTTCAAGTCATAGTTTTGAGCATCAGATACATCTTGAGACTTTAACCCATCCAGTTTATATAAAGGCGGACTAGTTAATATATCAACAGGAAGTTGAGCTTTCAGTTCATTTTTATCAAATATCTTAACTTGTGTTTCTTTGATTGTAGTACCTATAACGCTACTTTCAATATCCCATCGATTAAATATTTCATTAACTTTGTCCAAGTTTTCAGGTTTAATTGATAGTAACATTCTCTCTTGTGTCTCAGATAACATAACTTCATATGGTTCCATGCCCGAGTCTCTTCTAGGTATATTATCAATGTTTATTTCTATCCCTACTCCACCGTTTGAGGCACTCTCAACTGCAGCACTAGTCAGTCCTGCCGCCCCTAAATCCTGTAACCCTTCAATAAGACCTACTTTTGCAACTTCTAAACAAGCTTCTATTAATATCTTTTCTAAAAATGGATTTCCAACTTGAACAGTAGGCCTCAATTCTCGTTCTTCTTCAAAAGTTCTAGATGCTAAGCCCGATGCTCCATGAATACCATCTCTACCAGTTCCTGACCCAACAAGCAATAATAAATTCCCAGGTGGTCCAGCTGTTGCCTTTAAAAGTTCATCTTTTTCTAACAATCCTATACACATAGCATTCACTAAAGGATTACCGGAATAAGATTTATCAAAAACAGTTTCCCCGCCAATATTCGGAATGCCAATACAATTACCATATCCAGATATACCTGCAACCACTCCATTTAGCAGAAATAGATTTCTTGAATCCGATAAATCTCCAAATCTCAAAGAATTCAACAATGCAATTGGTCTTGCCCCCATAGCAAATATATCTCTTATTATCCCACCTACCCCAGTAGCTGCACCTTCATAAGGTTCAATTGCAGAAGGATGATTATGAGATTCTATTTTGAAAACAATTGCTAATCCATCTCCAATATCCAATACTCCAGCATTTTCTTCACCAGCTCCAACAAGGAGCCTAGGACTTTCAGTTTTAAACATTCTTAATAAAGGTTTCGAATGTTTATACCCACAATGTTCACTCCAAAGAGAACCAAACAAGCCGAGTTCTAAATAATTAGGTTCCCTTCCAAGGCGATCTACAATTAATGAATATTCATCTTCACTTAACGCTAAATCATCTAATGTTTGTTTGGTAAATTTCATAAATTTTTATCGCCTATAAATTTATCTCAAATATTTCCTAACCCAACAACAATAATTCCCACTAACACCAATAAAGCTCCTAAAACAGTTTTATATGTAATTCTTTCTATATTCCTTAAAAATATAGCTGATAACCCTATAGTAAATAAAGGGTAAGCAGAAACAACAGGAGAAACAACTATTACAGGTATCAAACTTAATGCCATGTACCATGAAGATACCCCAAAGCCTGTTGTAAGTCCTGACAATATCAAAAATCCATATGTCGATTTAACCGAGTTTTTTATGTTTTTAGGGAATGTGTATCCAAAAAATAATGTCATCAACAAAAACCCAAACAAAAACCCAAACCCTGTAGCAACCATAGGATGTGAATCCTCAGCAACTTTCTTTCCTAGAACTCCCAGTCCCCCATATATAGCAGATGCAGCTATACCTGCCATGTAACCAGAATAGGATGCTAGTCGACTTTCCGTTCTAACAGTTTTAGGTTTAGATAGATAACTATCTATATCAACAACCGTAGGAGCTGGGGTACCAGACCACATACTAACGATTTCAATCATCTATCAGTCACCACTAATATCACTCCAAATATAATCGCTAGAGTCCCTAATGCAATGTATATATTTAAAGACTCTCCTGCAAAAGCTACAGCGAATATCGCTGCAAATATTGGACTTGTAGAAACTATAATTGCAGATTTAGAGGGGCCAATTGCATTAATTGATATATTATTCATTAACCTGCCCCCAGGATAGTTAATAAATCCTATCAATAAAAACCAAAGGAATATCCCGCCAGATAAGCCAGATATAATAGACCAATGAAAAATAAAAGCTAATGATAAAGTAACTAATGCAGCAGGTATTATCAATACTGCAGTTGCAAATGGTGGAGATATACGCGACATTCCCATTTTCGCAAATACCGCACTTCCGGCAAACCCTAAAGCTGCACATAATGCAAATAGCATTCCTATAATCAAAAGGTATCCCCTTCAATAAATGAATCGACTATAGACCCAAATATCAGTTCGCCGTCTATACCGCCAAGCAAAGGGTCACAGCATCTCTCAGGATGCGGCATCATACCCAATACATTTCCTTTAGCGTTGGTAACACCAGCAATATTATTCAAGGAGCCATTAGGGTTACCTTGGCTTGTAACTTTTCCATCCGAATCGCAATATCTAAACGCAACTTGCCCATTGGCTTCTATATTTTTTAATGTGATCTCATCTGCATAAAAATTACCTTCGCCATGCGAGATAGGAATTTTAATAATCTTGTCTTCTTTAATTCTTGAGGAAAATATTGAATTACTTTTTTCCGTCTTCAAATTGGTCCAATCACATCTAAACTGTAAATGGTCATTACGCCTTAAAACTCCCGGTAGTAATCCAGCTTCACAAAGTATTTGAAATCCATTGCAAATACCAAAAACAATCTTACCTGAATCAATAAAGTTTGGAAGTTCTTGCATAACTGGAGAAAATTTAGCTATTGAACCACATCTTAAGTAATCTCCATAAGAAAATCCTCCAGGAAGTATTAAGCAATCATAAGACGAAATATTTGTCTCTTTATGCCATACATAATCAACATCTTGATTCAAAACATCAGCAATCACGGTATAGCAATCTACATCGCTCCACGTACCAGGGAATACTACAACTCCAAACTTCAAAACTTATAAATCCTTAAGTTTTGAAGTTACAATAGAATTTATAATTTTACCGTCTGCTCTACCACGAACTTTAGGCATAACAGCCCCCATAACCTTTCCCATATCAGAAGGTCCTGTTGCTCCAATCTTATCAATAACATCAGAAATAATATTTAATACTTCCGACTCAGATAACTGTTCCGGCAAATATCCAGAAATGATTTCCAATTCTGATTTCTCTTTATCCTCTAAGTCTTTTCGGCCAGCTTCTGCAAAAGCTTCAATACTATCTTTCCTCTGTTGTGATTGCTTAGTGAGTACAATCAATATCTCTTCTTCAGTTAAGTCTGATCTTTTAGCTATTTTGGCATTAGCTATTTCCGATAAAAGCGTTCTCAAAACTGTACGCTTTAGGGCATCTTTACTCCTAATAGCATCTTTAAGATCATCATTGAGTAGTTCAATAATAGGCAATGTTCATCTCCATTTTTAAAAGATAATTAATCTCTGTGAATTGAGTATAAATAGGGCTGTTCACAGCGTCAAGAAAGTCATAATTTAAGAATTCAATGTTTGTATCGCTTGATCTAATCGGAATAAAGTTAAATCTTTACCCAGGATCTCAATTGACTTAAATAATTGTGGGGACGCATCCTGAGCAGTAATTGCAAATCTTATACTCCCTAAAAAATGTCCTAATTTAATGTTGTTTTCTTTAGCAAAAGTTCTAAGTGATTCTTCTATGTTATCTTCCCAAAAGTCATCTATATTGTTTAATAAGCTTACAGCTTGATTCAATATATTCTTAGTATCTTCAAGATCAAGTCCCTTCTGGATTAGTTGAGTAGGCGTATACACTATTTTATCTTTGAATAAAAATGCAATAAATGGTGCTGCATCTTTTAAAGTTTTTATCCTATCTTGGATTAATATAACTATTTCTTTAGTTTCATCAATACTAGGAATTCGATCTAATTCTTCAGGAGGGTAATCAGACCAATATTGATATAAACAATCAGCCAATTTATCTACATCCATTCTTCTTAAATAATGGCCATTCATCCAATCTAGTTTTTCTATATCAAAAACTGCACCCGAATCATTAACTCTATCTATAGAAAAATGGTTAATAATTTGATCTCGTGAAATTATTTCTGTTTCCCCATCTAATGACCATCCTAAAAGACTGAGGAAATTTACCATAGCATCAGGAATATATCCTTTTTCTTTATAGTCTAAAACAGACGTTGCTCCATGCCTTTTACTCAACTTAGATTTATCTGGGGCGAGAATGTACGGAAGATGTGCATAAATAGGAGGCTCCCAACCCAAAGATTTATAAAGTTGAATATGCCTTGGAACACTTGGAAGCCATTCCTCACCTCTAAAAACGTGTGTTATATCCATATAATGGTCATCTACCACCGATGCCAAATGATAAGTAGGGAACCCGTCACTTTTAATTAAAATAAAATCATCGACGTCTTGATTAGGAAATTCTACATGCCCTCTAACAGCATCATCTATTGCGGATATACCTTCNAAAGGCATTGAAAATCGAATCACATAGCTTTTGTCTACAATNTCTTCATTAGAATTCTTACAATGTCCGTCGTATCCCAGCTTAGAAGATTTATTTTTTTTCTGTTCTTCTCTTAAACTTTGNAATCTTTCAGAAGAGCAATAACACTTATAAGCCTTATTATTTTCCAACAAANTTTGAGCTGTTTTCTGATAATAATCTAGTCTTCGAGATTGAACATAAGGTCCGTATTTACCATCTTTCCCTAGTCCTTCATCCCAATCTAATCCAAGCCAATTTAAAGAAAGTTTTTGTAAATCCATAGCTTCATCTATTTTTCTAGCTTGATCAGTATCTTCTTCACGAACTATAAACTCNCCTCCTAANCTTCTAGCAAATAGCCAATCAAATAAAGCNGTTCTCAAATTTCCCAAATGAGGTTCCCCTGTTGGGCTAGGAGCATACCTTACTCTAACTTTAGAACCTGTCATTAAAACCTTATCCTTAAAATANNTTATCTAATTAAATCAAGAAAAGCTTGAAGATCATATGGTAAATCTGACGTGAATTGAACCATTTCACNAGAAGNAGGATGGTANAATTCTAAGAAATGTGAATGCAAAAATTGCCTATTAATCGAAGTATGCATAAGTCCATAAATAGAATCACCTACAATAGGCAATCCTATGGAATCAAGATGAACTCTAATTTGGTGTGTTCTCCCNGTAANNAGTTTAATCTCCAAAANATNGAACTCTCTAATGGACTCTAGTAATTTAACACTCGTTAGTGCATATTTACCGTCCTCTACGACAGTCATTTTTTTTCTATTATGTGGATCTCTTGCGATCGGAGCCTCAATAAATATTTCCTGATCAGGCATATGCCCCTTTACCAAAGCAATATAGATNTTATTTACCTTTCTATCCGATATTTGAGTNGAGATATTTACATGTGCATTACGATTTTTAGCTACTACNAGTAACCCTGAAGTATCTTTATCAAGTCTATGGACTATTCCTGGGCGATCTGCACTACCAACATTAATGATTTCTGGGTATCGTGAGATCAATGCATTTACAAGTGTCCCAGAATGATTCCCAGCCCCAGGGTGCACAACAAGTCCNGCAGGTTTNTCTACAACTATAATATCNTGGTCTTCATATACGATATCTATTGGAATGTCTTCAGGTTCCACTGAAACAACTTCTTCATAAAAAGAAACTTCAATTAATTGTCCAGCTTTAACGCTCGTGGACGGAGATGCTACAATCCCNTCCACTCTCACATTCCCCAAATTAATAAGTTTTTTTATATGAGACCTTGTNATGCCGTCTACATTATCAGCAATAAATTTATCTATACGGGGTACAAGAATCTCTGGATGTAAAACAATAATATCTGGATCTATCACATATTCCTCAAATAGAACTTTTCTTGTTAGGAAACAAAATTGAAAATCCTAACACAACCATACCGACTGAAATTGACGAATCAGCTATATTGAAAACTGGCCACCAACCTACACTAATGAAATCAACAACTGCACCGTTAATAATTCTATCAATCAGATTGCCAACAGCACCACTAAAAATCATTNCTAGNCCTAACTTATAGAAATCACTTTGACCTTCTGATCTTAAAAAAAGATATAGNACTAATGCTATTCCAACAAAAGAAAAGATAATCAATATATCCGTAAAGCCTTGAAATAACCCAAAGGCNGATCCGGTATTTAAGACATAAACAAGTCTTAAAAAACCTTCTTCTGGCAAAGCCTGGCCTAAGTACATATTGGTAGTGACAATCCATTTAGTTATTTGATCTAATATAAGTATCAAAATAGAAATAGCATAAAAAGCTTTATTTTTTTGCCTTAGCATATTCCCCTCACTCATAAAATTATTATTTAATTATAAGTCTACATATCAAATATAAGGTGTATCATATCTAAACTTAGTCCCAAACAATATATGTAATTGTAGGAGATCATAAAAAATTATGTATAACCATATTTTTNTATGCCCAATGTGCAATTGGCAATCTAACCCTAATATTACATTGCTNAGGTGCCANGAATGCAATAATCCACTGCAAATAAAATATANCCCTAATACCAATTCTTCAAAAATATTTTCTTACTTGCAAAACATATCAGTTATGAGCCCAATATCTGATTTAAGTAAATACATTAGTTTAGGCGAAGGAAACACTCCTACAATTAGATTAAATAATATATTTGCGGATTTGAACATATCTTTAAATGCAAAATTAGAATTCTTAAATCCTACAGGATCATTTAAAGATCGTGGNAGTTCGATGATGTTATCNATNCTAAAACAAATGGGAGTAGAAAACATCGTTGAAGATTCTTCAGGAAATGCTGGAGGATCAATATCTGCATACTCATCTCGTGCNGGAATAAATGCACATATATTTNTCCCAAAATCTGCNCCAAAGCCAAAAGTTGATCAAATAAAAATCTATGGTGCTAAAACCCACTCAATCGACGGGACTCGTGATGAGACCACAAGTGCAGCANAAAAATTTGTGAAAGAAAAAGGATTTGTTTATGCGTCACATAATTTAAATCCATATTTCTTAGAAGGNACAAAAATTACTGGATATGAAATATATGATTATTTTAAAAATGATATGCCAGACCATATTGTAATCCCCGTAGGAAACGGATCCTTATATATAGGAATATGGAAAGCATTTAGAGAGTTACAAGACTCTGGACTATCACTAAAANNCCCAAAGCTACATGCAATTCAAACTGAAAATGTAATGCCAATAGTAAGTTCATTTACCGGAAATAAATGGAATACTTCATATGCAAAACCAACAATAGCAGGAGGAATAGCAGTNTCCAAACCTCCTAGAATATTTGAGATCATGAAAGTAATTAAAGACAGTAAAGGAACAGCCACTTCTATAAATGAATCTGAAATATCAGAATATCAAATTGAATTAGCTCAAAAAGAAGGGATTTACTGTGAACCTACTTGCGCCACTTCATTTGCAGCAATTCCAAAATTAGTTGAANGAAACGTAATATCNCCGGGTGAAAAAGTATTAATCCCAATCACTGGTTTCGGNCTAAANGACACCGCTCCAAATATGTAAAATTACTGAGAGATGGCCTCATTAATAGCCGCTTCTAATCCAGGTAAAGAACCTGTTAACGTATCATCTTCCAAGCAATANGAAATTCTAAAGAATCCTTCAAGTCCAAANCCGACTCCGGGAACAGTAAGGACTTTATGCTTTTTTAATAACCCNACAAATTCAACATCGTCTTTAATGGGTGATTTTGGAAACATATAAAAAGCAGCTTGAGGTTTAACGAGATCNTATCCCATATTTANTAAAGCACTGTAAAGAAAATCTCTTTTTTGTTGATATTCTGCAACATCTACAGTCGTTGCTTGCAAATTAGCTACTATATGTTGCATCAAAGCNGGGGCATTTATAAATCCTAAAACTCTATTACAGAATACTAGGGCNCCCATAAGCTGTTCTTTATTATTACAATTAGGATTAACAGCTATATACCCTATTCTTTCACCCGGAAGAGCCAAATCCTTAGAATGAGAAGTGGCAACTATAGTTCTTTTATGATGTTTAAATATATCTGGAAAATCCTTATCATNAAAAATAATTTTTCTATATGGCTCGTCATTAATTAAGAATATTTCAGTACCAAATTCATTTTCTTTATCAAGGATGATATTTGTTATTTCAGATAAAACATCTGATGAATACACAGCTCCACTAGGATTATTAGGGGAATTAATTAAAACCCCTCTAGTCTTTTCACCAATAGAAGCTCTTAGAGCATCCATATCAGGAAGAAAATTTCCATCTGGAGGAACTATCTTGCATTTTCCTCCATGGTTAGAAGTATAAAATTCATAATCAACAAAAAACGGTGAAAAAATTACAATTTCATCACCTGGGTCAAGAATAGATTTTAGAACTACATTTAATGCTCCGGCTGCCCCACAAGTCATAACAATATCTTCATAAGAAAAATCAAGTCCTGTTTCAACAGATTTTTGTGCTGCTACAGATGCTCTTGTATTAGTAAGTCCTGCATTAGGCATATAGCGATGCATCCCTTCAGTAGGAGATTCAGCTATTTTTTTCAACTCACTAAAGAACTGTTTTGGAGGGCTCATAACGGGGTTACCTATTGAAAGGTCGAAAACATTCTCTGCCCCATACTTTTGTTTAAGTTCAATCCCTTCTTCGAACATTTTTCTAATCCACGAGCCTTGTTGCATCGCATCATTAACTTTGTTTGATATTCCCATTATTTAATATCGCCTCCTAAATGGCGTTTATCCAATTCTGATATAAGACTTTTAAATCCTTCAGATCCAATTCTACCAGCCAATCTTAATGTAACTATGCCATTTTCATCAATAATAACAAAGGACGGAAATATGTTTACNCCCAAATAATCAGCAATATCNGATTCAATNGTGTCAACAATAACAGGAATGNACCANCCTTCCTCNTCAAACCACTGATGTGGAGGNTAATTCACTCCAGCAGGATCGACAGAAGTGACTAAAGATATNATTCGTATAGTTTCAGGAATTTCATTTTCAATAAAATATTTTGATAATTCCCGAACCTCACTTCTACAATATGGACACCAATGAGCTAAAACTATGATCACTGTACTTTGGGAATCTAACCCAGAATNTGAATCATCAAATATAATTTCTTTAGANCCATCGAGTAAAGTTCCCTCAATATAAGGTANCTTCAATCCGACTGCATCATCANAAATGCCCCCATTATTAATATAGGGAAGAGANTTTCCTCCTATTGATGCTGTCACATATTCATAAAAATTTAAGTCTTCATATGGAGTTGATAANGTTTGGCCTTGAAGCTTTACAGGTTGACTTGAAAAGTCTTCANATTCAGNAAAACAAGCATTAAAAGCTAAAATCCCCAAAAATGATATTACAACTAAGCAAACTTGAAAAACAGTNGAGGCCTTTATCATTTTGCATATGTCCCACCATCTATTGATAATTCTGAACCTGTAACATAGCTAGATTCATCACTAGCNAAATACAAGACTCCCATTGCAATATCTTTTGAAACAGCAAATCTCCTNAAAGGAGTATCTATTAAGAGGTCTTCTGNCGAGTCAGGAAAGTTTGNTAACGTCAATTCTCCCATNGCATTATCATTGACAATCCCCGGATGCACAGANTTACATCTAATCCTNTCTGGACCATATTGAACAGCAATAGATTTTGTTAATAATCTAACCGCACCTTTACTAGCAGTATAAGCTGACCATGGTCTACCAACTAATCCAGCAATAGAAGAAATATTAACAATTGAGCCNCCGCCAGAATTTTTCATAGCAGATATGACAGATTTGGCCCCTAAGAAAACACCTTTAGNATTAACAGATTGCACTAAGTCCCAATCTGATTCAGTAGTTTCTTCTAAACGNTTCGTTATTAANATACCGGCATTATTNATTAAAATATTTAATTTACCATATAGTTCAATTGTTTTAGATACTGCCTTTTGCCAATCTGACTCACTAGTCACATCAAGGTGAATGTACGTGGCTTCTCCTCCAGATTTTCTAACTTCTGCCTCTAGTTTTTTACCTTTTCCATCATCAATATCANCAAANATAACTTTAGCGCCTTCCTGACAAAAAAGTTTAACCTCCGNACTNCCTTGACCACCGGTTGCACCTGTAATTAATGCAACTTTACCTTCTAGTCTATCCATATTTCCACNCCNGAATCNACAATTTNTAATGTAAGCTACCTTTTAACAAACATTCCCCCATCAACCATTAGTTCTAATCCTGAGACATAGCTTGACTCATCACTAGCCAAATATAAAACTGCAGTAGCAAGATCTACGGGAGTTCCTAAACGATTAAGGGGAACCTGAGCTAATCTTCTTTTATGAAATTCAGGNTCANCTAAATAGGCATCTCCCATTTCCGTTCCTGTCAATACTCCTGGATGAACTGAGTTACAACGTATCCCNTAAGAACCATACTGTACTGCAATAGATTTTGTAAGNCTTGCTACAGCTGCTTTCGCAGATCCATAAACCGGTAAAGGGGAGCCCCACAACGCTGCCATAGAAGACAAATTGATTATTGAGCCACCACCANATTTTTTCATAATTGGAATTGCAGATTTTATTCCTAAAAAAGCCCCTTTTACATTTACTGAGTATACAAAATCCCACTGTTCTTCAGAAGTTTCTTCTATNGGCACATCGTACATTNCNCCTGCATTATTAACTAATATGTCTAACCCTTGATACAATTCAATNGTTTTTGANACTGCATTTTGCCAATCNGATTCATTNGTGATATCAAGGTGAATNTAAGTAGCTTCTCCNCCAATTTTTCTAACTTCTGATTCTAACTNTTTTCCTTTTTTATCATTTAAATCACTAAATANNACTTTAGCTCCTTCNTNNCAAAAAAGNTTAACTTCAACACTTCCTTGGCCNCCAACAGCTCCAGTGATCAAAGCTACTTTACCTTCTAATCTACCCATACTATTTCACCTTCATTTATTATGTAGCGAATTTACCGCCATCAATGACTAATTCAGATCCTGTTACATAACTCGACTCATCACTAGCCAAATAAAGCACCCCCATAGCAATATCTATAGGTTCAGCAAAACGGCCAAGTGGAGTTGAGTTCAATATAGCGTCTCCAATCTTAGGATCAGCAAAAAAAGAGNTCNTTGAGGTCATAATAGAACTATCTGGCATCAAAGTCCCAGGATGTACGGAGTTACACCTGATTCCATATGANCCATATTGAGTAGCTATAGATTTNGTAAGCAACCTAACAGCTCCTTTGCTAGCTCCATACGCAGACATTGGTGAACCAATTAACCCCGCTATAGAGGAAATGTTAACAATGGATCCACCATTTGATTCTTTCATGGCTGATATAACAGATTTAGCTCCTAAAAAAACCCCTTTTGCATTAATATTCTGAACAAAATCCCATTCCTCTTCTGTGGTATCTTCCAAACCTTTTACTACTATAACTCCAGCATTATTGATTAATATATTTACCTGCCCATACAAATCAACGGTTTTTGANACTGCACTTTGCCAATCTGATTCTTGAGTAACGTCAAGGTTAATATAAGTAGCGTCTCCTCCAGAATTACGAATTTCTTCTTCTAGTGCTTTCCCTTCTTTATCCCTAACATCTCCAAAAACAACTTTAGCTCCCTCTTCACAAAAAAGTTTAACTTCTGTACTTCCTTGACCTCCTGTTCCACCTGAAATCAACGCAACTTTATTGTCTAATCTTCCCATGTTATTTTTATCCTATGAAACTATTTAGCAAACCTNCCACCATCAATAACTAATTCNGCTCCTGTTACATAACTNGANTCATCACTAGCTAAATAGAGAACAGCTAGAGCCACTTCATANGGGTATCCAAACCTCCCCAAAGGCACTTCAGACAACTGAGCTATTTCATTAGCTATCCCATATTCTATTATTCCATCTCCCATACCTGTATCAGATATGATTCCTGGATGAACTGAATTGCACCGAATTCCATCTGGCCCATATTGAACAGCGATAGATTTTGTAAGTAACCTTACAGCCCCTTTAGTAGCAGAGTAAACTGGAGCCATAGCTGTCCCCACNAANCCGGCAATTGAAGATATGTTAATTATAGAACCAGNACCTGATTCTTTCATCGCAGATATAACAGACTTTGCACCTANAAAAACTCCTTTTGAATTAACAGATTCAACTAAATCCCATTCTGCCTCAGTAGTATCTTCTAATCCTTTTCCTAGAAAGACACCTGCATTATTAANTAATATATCTAACTNNCCGTATAGTTCTAAAGTTTTAGAAACTGCANTTTCCCAATCTGATTCTTGAGTAACATCATGGTGAATATAAGTAGCCTCTCCACCATCTTTTCTNACTTCAGACTCTAATTCTTTTCCTTTTTTATCATCAAGATCCCCAAAAATAACTTTCGCCCCTTCTCGACAAAAAAGCTTTACCTCTTCCTTCCCTTGACCGCCAAGTGCTCCAGAAATTAAAGCAACCTTACNATCTAGTCTTCCCATTATTNACTCCTAATAAAATAATTAATTNGCAAAAAAACCACCATCAATAACTAATTCAGAACCTGTCACGTATCTTGATTCATCACTAGCAAGATAAAGAACTCCCATAGCNATTTCTTTAGGTAATCCAAATCGCCCAAGTGGAACATCAGATAANTGATCTATTCCGTTATTTATACCATATTCAATTAATCCATCACCCATATGAGTATCAGATATAATCCCGGGGTGAATTGAATTACAACGAATTCCATCTGGCCCATATTGAACAGCGATAGATTTAGTCAATAAGCGTACAGCTCCTTTACTTGCTCCATATGCAGTAGCATTACATCCAACCAGCCCAGCTATAGAAGAAATATTAATTATCGAACCNTCACCTGCTTTCTTCATAATGGGAATAACAGATTTAGTACCTAAAAAAACACTTTTAGNATTAANCTTNTCAACAAAATCCCACTCAGNAGAAGAAGTATCNTCTAATNATTTNCTAAGAAAAAATCCNGCATTATTAACTAATATATCTAATTTNCCNTACAGTTCTATAGTCTTAGAAACAANNTNATTCCAATCCGATTCACTAGTAACATCATGGTAAAAATACGAAGCTTCTCCAGATATTTTTCGTACTTCNTGCTCTAATGCCTTGCCTTTTTCGTCGTCAATATCCCCAAAAACAACTTTAGCCCCTTCTCTGCAAAAAANNTTTACTTCTTCACTNCCTTGACCTCCAGNNGCTCCTGTAATCAATGCAACTTTATTATCTAATCTTCCCATNCTTACTCCTANATTTATTATTTAGCAGTCATGCCNCCATCCATTACTAATTCAGAACCTGTAATATAACTAGATTCATCACTAGCTAAAAATAAAACTCCTAAAGCAACATCCCTAGGGTTTCCAAATATTTTAAGTGGCGTATTTTCTAAAAAATCTTCTCTNAGATCTTCCGGCAGGAAATTATCNACNATATAAGTATCTTCTATAATTCCCGGATGAACAGAATTACANCGAATNCCGTNNGTTCCATATTGAACAGCAATAGACTTTGAAAGTAATCTTACNGCTCCTTTACTTGCTCCGTAGGCTAGTGCCTGAGAACCTATCAAGCCNGCCATAGAAGATATATTAACTATAGATCCCCCACCTGATTTTTTCATGGCNGAGATAACTGATTTAGNTCCCAAAAAAACCCCTTTAGAATTAATATTATGGACATAATCCCANTCCTCTTCAGTNGTTTCTTCCAAACCTTTTCTGAAATATATCCCTGCATTATTTATTAATATGTCTAAACTGGTATGCAACTCCACCGTTTTNGCTACTNCATTCTTCCAATCAGATTCTTTAGTAACATCTAAGTGAAAATAAGTAACATCAAACCCTTGGNATCTAAGTTCTCTNTCTAANAAATAACCTTCTTTATCTCTGATGTCTCCAAAGACAACTTTAGCCCCTTCTTCACAAAAAAGANTAACTTCTTCTCTTCCTTGGCCNATAGAGCCTCCTGAGATTAAAGCTACTTTACCATTTAATCTTCCCATTTTTAATCCTTTTAGAAAAAAACTGAATAGATGTATAATATGTGTTCTGGAATATATTTCCAAATATATAGCTAGGGCCCGTAGCTCAGTGGTTAGAGCGATCGACTCATAATCGATTGGCCGTAGGTTCGATCCCTACCGGGCCCACCATCAAACTGTAGAAAATAGGAAAATTAAAATAATGATGTCTTTAAAATCATGGGGATTNATTTGTTCACTGATTGCCCTATCGGCACTAAGTACTTTAACTTTATCGCTTCCAACTACAATAAGCGCCCATGGAGATATGAAACAAATACACAGAAGTTCTATAGATGACTACGATNTAACTGTAAGNATATTACCCCATGAGCCTATGGCTGGAGGATTTTCACACCTGACTNTTGAACCTAAATATAAAGATTCTCAAGAAGCTATAGAAGAGGCTTTAATAACTGTGATTATCAGAAATGATGATTACGCGTATAAATCTAGGGCTGTCAATACTCCTGATTCTCCTAAATTATATGACGCTAATTTCACATTTAAAGAAGGTGGAGTTTGGGAAATAGAAGTCGAAATTTCAACAATCCCCGAACAATTTTCAACAATAAATTTTCCATTNTCCATTAATGGAGAATCTGTTAAAGATGGAAGGGAAGCTGGTTTTTTCTTTTTATTTGTATTTTCNGTATTGATAGTGGGGAGTACTATTCTAGTTTTAAGATATAGAAAAGTACGTAATTAATAACTACTCTTCATAATCTTCAATGTGGTTAACTATATTTTTATCGTCTAACACATAATAAAAAACTTTAACTGGCTCACCAGTAAGCATGTGTTCCCTAATATGACTAGGAGTAAATTCTTCTAAATACGTTTTAATAAAGTAATCTTCAATTAAATTGTCACCTAAGTGAATGGTTATTTTATCCGCCTTTTTCAAACTATACGATTCAANATCGANTATNCGNCCAACAGCTTTATATTCTTCCGCTGTAGCATNTACATTATTGCTACAAGCAATAAAAAATATACTTATTGAAAAAATTAATATTGATACTAATTTTGTGATGCATATGTCATTACTAAATATCATAGGTACAACCAAGCGAGTTTTAACAAAAAAATGAACTTAATTTTAATTGAACAAAAAGCCTAATTCGGTGCATGCTGATAANCTGATATTTAAAATAATTTATATATCTAGCTATTATCATTAANTTAAAGTTCCATATGAATAAATTCAAACATACCATATTAACAATATCAGCTATCTTAATGATTGTTATAACTTTGTTATTTCAATCANATATTACATCTGCAAATAATACTGCTCAACGAATAAATATGATAGCTATAGATCCAAATACTCTCACCTATGAATATGGTAGGAATGCAATAAAATCATTCATGACTTTATCGTCAACACTAAAAGATGGTGATTCTTTCTACATATTNATGATGGATGATACGGATAAATTATANGGTCCTTATGTCGCAGGTAATCTAAATTTTNATTCCTATAACGAGGATCTAAAGAAAATAATAGATTCTAAAAAGTCAATAAAACCATTTTCATTAACAAAATCTTTAACAGAAAGCTATGATTTCTTTAGCATAAACAAAGTTGCTGCTGGGTCATATTTGTATTTNATAAGTTCGGATGATATTCCAANNCCTGAGAAAATAGAGCAAGAATCATTAAATTTAATATCAAAAAAATTCAATGAAGGTGAATGGAAAATACAAGGTTTAGCATTTGAAGGAGCNTCTCAAAGTACTTCAGANTTATTTGAGAAACTATCCTTTAACACTGGNNCAGATTCTNTAAATGTAACATTTNAAGATGGATTTAAATCCATAGCCGATAGCATAATGTCAGAAAATTCTTTAGGTTCATTAATTCCTTCTAGTAAACAAAATCTTACTCAAGAAGAAAAATTGACATCAGAAATACCTNTCCCNCCAGCCACAAATAAGATGACGATTATGATATTCAAGGAAGATCCTTCAGGATCTTTGCGATTAAGNAACCCGGATGGAGTTGAATCATCTGCTTCTGACCGAAAAACGTCACGTGTTANGGAATCNCCTCATGTTGTCATTTGGGAATTAGAAAATCCAATATCAGGTAAATGGACTATAGANATCAGTGGAATAAATGGTCAAACATCTTCATGGTANCAAGCTTCCAGTGATTATAGAGTTAATNTNCAATCAAATAGAATATTACCATCCAACTTANCAACCGAATTGATTNTGTACGTAACTAACGAAGGANTGATGATATACCCNAAAGACGTATATATTGAAGTAANCCTAATAACCCCTTCAGGTAACAATGTTATATACATGTTAAATGATCAAGGAATTGAAGGTGACGCGAGAGCAGGAGATGGATATTTTTCAGCAAAGCTACCTTCAAGTCGGAGTCCCGGCCAATACTCAGCTATTGTTACACTTGGATGGTACAACTCCCCAAACACAATCATAGAAAATATTTCGTTCAATTCNCAACCATTCCCAACCATAAATTTAGATTCATTAGAAATCACAAATATTTATACTAACGAATCCACTATAGTGGCAACTGCATATGTTAGAGTCGGAGAAGACCCATACCCTGTGTCTCCATCTAATATATCAACTTCAGCNCAAGAAGATTATGCCATTAANCTTAANCCTAGAACCCCCGGAACAGACGGAAAAGCTTGGATGTATGATGTCGCTATNACACCTTCAACTGAAGGCAATAAACCTTTAAATCTAATATTAGATATAAATTACGCTGGGACACAACATATTCAAAGAAGCAATTTATTAAATATAGCTACCACAAATAAACCTATTCTATCTGCAGAAGCNGGAATGAATATTGCTATTTTAATGGCAATTATATTNTCACCTATAGTTATTTTGCTAATAGCAGCAGGATTATATTACCAATCAAAAACTCAGCCATTTGGCTACATAACAAATGAATCNGGAGAGCCATTAATAGATTTCGCAAACCTAGAAAGNACCAAGTTAGATAAAATATTTCATATAAATAGCGTAAAAGGTGATGATACCGGATTAGANGAAATGGCAGGTATAAACTTTAAGTTCATTGGTTNTCAAGTAATAATAGAAAATNCTAGGTCAACACCAAGTGTTAGATTAAACAATAATCCNTTACTTGAAAATAAGGTTATNCANGANAATGATTGGATCGGATCTTACGGCAAACTATTTAATTTCAAATTATCTATATAAAACCTNCTNAGATCTGATTATTAAATNAGATCTAAAATTGACTTCATTGCTACATAATATCCNTNTAACCCTAAACCTGTTATAGAACCTTTACAAACAGTAGCTATGTCTGAGTTAAAACCTCTTTTTGCTGGGTTTGATATATGAACNTCAATCGTAGGATACTCAACTTGAGATATAGCTGCAGACAACGCTGGATACCCTAAAGAAAATCCAGCAGGATTAATAATGGCAGCAACATATTTACCAGTTGTTTGACCTTCATATAGTTTATTAATAATTTCTCCTTCAATATTAGAATGNAAAATNTCAACAGTGAATTCTAGCTGTTCAGCATATTTTATAATCGTAGAATTATAATCTTCCATTGTCTCTGAACCAAAAATGTCAATTTGAGTTTTACCNCTCATATCTATTCCTGCACCGTGTATAACTAAAATATTTGACACATTATTCCTCCATAATTTGCTTACACATTATATATCTAATACAGATATACATGCATTAACAATAGAATCCGTGTTAATCCCATATTCTTTATACAAATCTGCCCTACTACCAGATTGTCCCCAATCAGAAACTCCTAAAGAGAAAGTTTTATTACCTAATTTAATTCGGAAAAGTCATCTATAGATATTTGGTTGCCCATTTTAACCCTATCTCTGTATCTGACAATGGAATATACTCGCAACCTACCCATCCATCGTATCCTAATTTATCCAACCATTTGAACAAAAATGGATAGTTGATTTCACCCGATCCAGGTTCATGTCTTCCTGGATTATCTGCAATTTGTATATGGCTAATAAGTTTCAAATTAGATTCAATAGTTTTTGCTAAATTCCCTTCCATAATCTGCATATGATAGATATCATGTTGAAGCATTAAATTATCTGAATTCACATCTTTAATTATGCTAACAGCTTGATTAGTATTATTTAGAAAAAATCCTGGAATATCTTTTGTATTAATACTTTCTATAATTAATTTCACACCAGCTTTTTTCAAAACAGGTGCTGCGTATTTCAGATTTGACACAAGCGTTTCCCTAGCTTCTTCATCTGTAATATTAGGAGGCTTTATTCCTGTTAAACAATTAACTTGAGGGCAAGACAAATCCGAAGCATAATCTGCAGCTAACTCAACACCTTTTTTAAATTCCTCAACTCTTGAAGGGTCGCATGCAATCCCTCGATCCCCAGAATCCCAGTCCCCTGCAGGTAAATTATGAAGTACCTGAGTTAGTTTATTCTCTTTTAGTAACATCTTAAGATCATCTTTTTTATAATCATAAGGAAATAGATATTCTACGCCACTAAAACCCATTTTGGCAGCCGAATAAAATCTATCCTCAAAAGGGACTTCATTAAACATCATACTCAAATTTGCATCTAATTTAACCATAATTAATTATCTCCACTCAATATCATCAATTTTCGTTAGTTTATTACACATGTAAAGATAATATCGAGTTTATGCTAAAATCTAGCTATAAATTTAAATGGGGACGCGCGGATTCGACAGAGGATGTCACCGCGAGATTGCAGGTCGAGGTCCTTCTCCCTCGTTAAAAAGAAGGGAAAAAAGTAACTGGCAATAAACAGCTAGCACTGGCCGCTTAATTAGGCCACGTCTACCACTCTCGATCCCCGAAGAGGCTGGATAGGCGCCGATAGACGGGGTGTAGTCAGTACTACGCCGATAATACTGGCTGAAAACTATCGGCTAGTCTGGTTTAGTGTCCGCTAATCGATGCTATTCCAAACAAATTTAATGATTAGCTAAGCCTGTAGTACATCTCGTTCGGGGTATCTTTTGGACGGGGAGTTCGACCCTCCCCCGTCTCCACCAAAATTTTATATAATACTTACGTAAATTAAAATGAAAGTTGGTTAATAATATGAATTTCAAAATACTCTTTTCGATAAAAAATATTTTTATTATTATTACAATTTTATCAATGTTGTTATTAGCAAATTCTATACTCGGGAATAATACTTCTATATCTGCTGATAAAGGATCAAAACAAAAAAGTCAGTATTACCACAAATCTAACTTTGAGAACAAAATAAAGATCGCACTAGAAAACGGACAAATAACTCAAGAAGAGGCTAACAAAAAACTTGAATACCTTAGCAATAAAGATAAATACACAACTAAAAAAAATCTCTCTTCAAGTGATCTCAAAACTAAGATACAAATTGCTGTTAAACTCGGGAAAATAAGTCAAGAAGAAGCTGACATAAAGCTCGGACAAATAAATGAATAACACTACATGTAGCCTTGCAAGAAAAGATCCAGAACATTATTGCATTGATTCTTGCAAACTATTAAATTCGAAAAATATTTCCATTACAAACCCAAGGCTCATATTATTAAGTTTGTTAATTAAAGAAGATAAACCACTAACTGTAGATCAAATATTATCACTCACTAAAGGAGATTTAGCTCAGTCAACGTTATATCGTGTGCTAAGTGATTTGAAAGAATTCGGATTAATAACCGAATTTAGAAACCCTGAAAATAGTATTGTTGTAGAACTAAATAACGCAGAAGCAGAACATCATCATCATATTTTTTGTGAAAGCTGTGGAGGCATAACTGATATATCTTTAAGCGATAATTTAGAAAGGCTTATAGAGGAAGAAATCAGTGAAATCCAAAAGAATCTCAATGTATCCATAAGAGAACATGCTTTAGAGTTATATGGGACATGCGGGGAGGAATGCAGAGTCTGTGAATAGCTACTTACTTGGTTTATAATACAAATTGTTATAGAGGTGTTTTATGGTAGATAACTTTAAACTTATGTCGCATCTGATGAGAAGGGCCGGGTTCTCTGAAACAAAAGATAAGATAGAAAAAAGACTTAATATTGGTTATGAATCCACTGTCGAAGAATTACTAAATCCTAAAATTGAATTTAACGGAATTGACGATTCTTTATTGCGACGTTACCACCCAGACCAATCAGTTTCACACGATTCTACTGGTGCAGGTTCATATTGGTTATACAGACTAGTTTCTTCCAATAACCCTCTACAAGAAAAAATAGGTTTATTCTGGCATAACATATTTGCAACTGGATATTCCAAAGTCACAAATGGAAAATCTCTGACTGACCAGATTTCAATGTTCAGAAAATATGGATTAGGAAGATTAGATGACTTACTTTTACAATTATCAAAAAATCCTGCAATGATAATTTGGCTTGACAATATGGATAATCATAAAGGTGCTATTAATGAAAATTATGGTCGTGAATTATTAGAACTATTCTCTATGGGTGTTGGAAATTATTCCGAAGAGGACATTAAAGAATGTTCCCGTGCATTTACCGGTTGGACAGTTGCGAACGTAGATTATACAAAACAATTAGCTGTGCGTAATTCTATCTGGCCCTACGGTAAAATAGCTTGGCGATACGAATACGACGAGTCAGATCATGATTCATCAGAAAAGACTTTTTTAGGAGAAAAAGGTGACTTTAATGGTGAAGATATTATAAAAATCATATGCCAACAGCCTTCAACGGCTAGGTTTATATCTAGACATTTATATCATTTCTTTGTTGCCGATGAACCCCCCGTCCCTTCATGGCCATATATTGAACCTCAAGATATTGAAGCAATAAATATTTTAGAGAAATGTTATTTTGACAGCAACCACAATATTGAAGAAATGCTACGTACATTATTTAACTCTGAGTTTTTTAAATCAGAGGAAACATTCTATAAAAAAATTAAAAGCCCAACTGAACTAGTTGTTCAAATACTAAGAATTACTGAAGAATTTGATGGTCCAAAATTTGAATTATCTAGTCGGAACTCTCAGATAACCTACATGGGGCAACAATTATTAAACCCTCCATCTGTTGAAGGATGGCATCAAGGGCTTGAATGGATTGAAACGGGATCAATCACAGAAAGAGTAAACTTCTGCGTACAGCAAATGAGTGACGCAACTAAACCTGGAATTTCAAAAATTTCAAATACTATTATGAATAGTGATATATCCTCTATGAATCTAGATATATTAATAACAAACATAATGGATGAAATTGGTGGTTTAGATATTTCAAGTCACACAAAAGAATCCTTAGAGAATTTTGCCACTAGCATTGATTTACTGAATAGTAACGATAAAAACGAATTAAAAGAGAAAATTTCCAATATGTTTGGAGTTATTGCATCAGTACCTGAATTCCAGAAATGTTGATATAAAACAAATGACTACAGATATAACCCAAATTAAAAAAATGAAATATAGTCATTCGATTGGCTTATGTACTATGGAAGGTAGAGGATTTATGTTTCCCGTAGATACTACTTTCTCAAATGACGGAAGAATGCATACTGTAAGTCGAGCATACTCAGCGGTGCCTCGCAATTTACGAGTAACCGTATATGACACTAATGGAGAATTCTATGGCATATATGGTGGATATGGAGATGAATTAGGTCAATTTAGATGGCCATCATCCATCACTACAGATAGCTTTGGAGATATTTATATAAGTGATGAAAAAAATAATCGTATAAATGTGTATGACATAAATGGTAATCCTAAAAAATTTTGGGGTACAACAGGTACTAATCCTGGAGAGCTGGATGGCCCCTCTGGAATATGCTTCAATCAAAATAATGAATTGTTGGTTTCAGATCATAAAAACAACAGGATACAAAAATTTACATCTGATGGGACTTTTATATCTTTGTTTGGAAATGAGACCGATGAGAATATAAATCTAAATCTCCCATGGGGGATAACAGTTTCACCAAGTAATCATATCTATGTTGCTGACTGGGGCAACCATCAAATTGCAAAATTCTCTGAAAAAGGGGAATTGATAAATCGATTTGGTAATTTAGGAACTGCAGATGGAGAATTTAAAAATCCTTCAAGTGTCGCGGTAGACAAAAAAGATAATTTATATGTTGCTGATTGGGGAAATGAACGTGTTCAAATATTAGATTCAAATGGAAACTGGATAGAAACACTTAGAGGAGAGGCTACTTTATCTAAATGGGGGGAAGAGTTTATGGAAGCCAACCAAGAAGAAGCAGAACCTCGATCTAGATCCAACCTAGAACCTGAAATTTCTCAATTCAATCAGGATCCACATGAAGAATCAGCTCATATTGAAAAATTGTTCTGGGGACCTGTATCTATAAAACTAGATAAAGATGAGACATTGTATATAACAGAAAGTAATAGGCACAGAATTCAGGTTTATAAATAATTAATAGTCCATCAATAATAAAATATAATACCTAAACTTATAGCTCCAGTAGCTAAAAAAATAACAGTAAATAATATTGGTGAGACAAGAGTCATCAAATTATTTGTATTTATATTCTTCAAATATAAATTTCTTATATAAAAATAAACAAACAATAAACTCAATCCCCAAAAAAATATAGGGATCCAGTATCTCATTAAAGATATGATTTGATCATCAGTCATTAAATCATTTATAAACCCATAATCAGGATCTATAAATGAAGCATGTATAGCAATAGTGGATAAAATTAATCCCCATCCTTTCAAAATACCATCTGAAATTGATAAATATAGAATCAAAGTTTTTTTGATATCATCTGAATAAGAATTATTTTCTAAAGACATTGTTCAATTATATATCTATAAATACATGAGGGCTAAATGAATATAGAATTATCATCATTTGCTTTATTAATACTATGGGTACTTTTGTGTTATTTAATTGGAACTATTCAAATTGGAGATATAGTATCTCGTAAAAGAAATGTCGAAATAAGAGAATTGGGTACTAAAAATCCTGGAGCCTCAAATATATATGACAAATTAGGTCCTAAATACGGAATTTATGTTTTCTTCATAGACATAGCAAAAGGACTGTTTCCTACGATAATCCCTTATGCATTAGGATACTCAACATGGGTCTCGGTATTATCAATGTTTATTTTAATAACTGGCCATATGGTTCGATTTCCATACAAAACGCCGGGGGGAACAGGAATGGCAACATCAATGGGAGCCGTTATAGCTTTAATACCTATTGCAGCTATAGCAACTTCAATACCGTCTGCAGTGGTACTAATAATTACAAGAAGTCCAGTATACACTGGAGTTTTCGCTTTCTTAACTGCAACAATTTCAAGTTGGTTAATATATAAAAATTTTGTTATGACATTGTCAGTCTTAATAGTCGGGGCTCTTATAATGATAAAAGTAAGGGCTCAGTACAAAAGCTTGAAGTGATATTTATTCAGTGCTAGATAAGGAAGGCATTAAAGATATCAAAGAAACTCCTAAGGCTTCTGAAAATTTATGCAAAGCTGACATGGTAATATTTTGTTTTCCGTTTTCAACCAAGCTTATATAAGCTCTATCAACTCCAGCAATTTCAGCTAATTCCATTTGACTCATAGATCTGGACTTCCTAGTATTCTGAATATTTGTTCCAATCCCGACTAGAACTTCTTCTAATGAGGAAAATTCAGCAGAAAGCCCAAAGGCATCTTTAACCAAATCCATACCAGAAATAAAATCAGGAGCTAATAATACATTTGATTCTTTTAACAACTCAAAATGATCTTCTGTCGCAGGCCCACCGACTAATATAACAGGAGCAGGATCTAGTTCTTGTATCTTATCAATAGCTTCTATTGTTCCAAGTATATACGAGTCTCTAACAATAGATATTACAACTATGTCAGCTGACTGAGAATCTGCATATGAAGCTAGATCTGTTTGCGGGGTATCATATCCTAAATAATGAACCTCCCAACCTTCTAATTCTAAAAGTTTTGAAAACACTTTAGCTCCCATCCAGTGTGTTTCTCCTGAAGTGGTAGCAATTATAGCTATTTTTCCATTTGAAGAAAGCTTAGGGAATTTATCAGCTACCATATCAACTATGGAAGCCGTCATTTGTGTAGCCAGATGCTCATGAGCAATAGAAATTTTACCTGAATGCCATAATTTCCCTATTTGCGTCATAGCACCAGAAAGTATATGGGAATAAATTTCTCCAGGTTGAAGCTGTAATCGTAGTGAATCATTAATCACAGATTCACATCCAGCATAATCGTTGTCCAATAAATGAGATACCATTCTACTAACTAAAGGTTTGTATAGATCTTTTTTATTCTTTTTAGTCATAATGTTTTATCCAAATCTCAATCTCATAATAAATCGTCGATAATTAAATATTCTGTTCAATATTTTTCTGATAAAAAAATAATGGGCTATTCTCCCAAATATACCAAAAGGGACTTTATAAGTTACTAGATCTTCCATAATTGAAGAATTAGGAGATAAAGATTTTATACTGTGCTCATGCCACCACAAAGAATAAGGTCCTTTTGATTGAAAATCTACAAATACGTCAGTTGGTTGCCATTTCGCTATAACAGTACACCATTTCATATAAACAAACCCCAATTTTATCTTATACAAAATTGTTGACCCTTCCGTTATTTGATCTGGAATTTCAAGTATGCGGAATCCTAACCAGTCTGGAGTAGAAAGACCTAAATTTAAAGGAGAACCAAAAAANGCAAAAGTATCTTCTGCTTTTGAATTCAANGTTATAGATGTNNTTAATTNATATTGNCCCTTAGATTTCAGATGANTTATAANCNTAGACGATTTTGAGATTTGNATAAATTCAGGAGCAACTTCNTCTTTGAGAGCTTTTTCTAAGGAGTCATANTCAAATTTAAAATTATTGNCTANCAATTTATNTGGTACGGCATTTTGACTATTNGTGAGAACTTTTGCCCCTGATGCGAAAACTAAAAGAAGTAGAATATAAGGAATGTGCAACACAATCTTAGCTCTAGAAATATTGGCCAAAAGTTTCGCAAANTTTATNCTCNTTGACGCTTTTGGAGCTACAACATTAACGGGNCCATTTATCTTTGTATCTATACAAAATTCAACNGCTCTTACCACATCAANGATATGTATCCAAGGAACCATTTGNTTAGGGNTACCAACGTAAGTGCCGANACCCATTTCAAAGCTAGGCANTACTTGCTTTAAAACCCCNCCTTCTCTTCCNANTACTATTCCAAGGCGCAGGGTNCANACCCTAACTCCATATTCTTCAGNTTTTACNGCTTCGNTNTCCCAATCCAAACATAACTGAGATAAATAATCNGAACNTGGAGANGAATCTTCNGTCAANACCTCGTCTGCNCTATCTCCATATACCCCTACAGCACTAGCTGATATAAACAAAGAAGGAGGATTATCGCATTTAGAAATATTTTCAGAAATTAGTTTATTTAACCCAATCCTGCTTTCATAAAATTTTCTNTTTTTTGAATTATTCCACCTTACTCCAGCNANTGGNTCNCCNGCAAGATTAATAACAACGTCTGCAAATTCTATTTCTTTTTTGAANTCTGANTCAGNTAANTCNAAATTAAGTAATTCAATGTCAGCTCCAAGTAAATCTTTAGCCCTTGAAACATCTCGAGTTAAGCAACGAATTTTATGNCCACGNCCNTGAAGCCTAGCAACAACAGGCCTGCCAATGAATCCTGTNCCGCCAAAAATCAATATATTCAAAATCNACACCTCTANTAATTAGTANTNNTTGCNNTTGGANNTNNNTATCAGNNATAAAAGCCNNAATNCCGAGNCATTAAATTGTAATTTAANCAATATAAGTGTATCATGACACACATGGANGTTGTTGGCAATACANAATTAAAAAAAGGTGAAAAATGAGTTCTCAGCAAATAGTATTCTTGATAGTTAATGCCATAGGAGGAATAGCTGTACTAGGAAGCTATGCNATAGGATTAGGNATGTTNCCTGAATACCGAGAGGCCTTATGGGGNGAAGTCAGGGGTACACTTANANCAGGGATTACAATTTCTATGCTATTTGCTGCTTTAGGNTACTTGGCATTTTGTTACGTTGCTCTTTTCCAAAATGGTNTATCTGATTTCAATAAAGTAAATTGGTTCAACCAATACACAGTTTCCGTTTTANNAGCTATTTTTCTAATATCGGCAACCTTTTGGATGCCAACTGCAATAGCNTATTTGAATTTTTCAAACACATACTGGTTAGTGGNGTGCATANTATCTCTCTGGGTCACAGCAATTTCTTTAGTTGCGATATTGGGAATAACCATAACAGTAAACTTAGAATCAATAGGCTCAATATCGCACTATGTTNCAATAATCGGTATTGGTTTGATAACTTTCCATTGCCTTGTTTTTGANGCAATCATNTGGGCAATAATGTTTACTAAATAAAGACAACCAAGTATTCTATCCGTATTATGACAATAAATTATAAATCAGTATTAAACGCATACGTTGATGACCAAATCCCAAAATTAAGGACAGTAAANAATACTGACCTAGAGTCAATGTTTGAAAAATTTTCGCCAGATGAAATAATAAAAGAAAGCGAAATGACAGCGACTGAATTAATAGAAACTTTTAGGTTGTCTCTAATAACTGAATCTTTAACAGAACAATATTCAGAAACCTANCTGATAGGAGCTAAGCTGCATGATGCAGACTGGTTACGAAATTATGTACTGGGGTTTTGGGAACCTGACGANAACGGACATGCTGACCCTTTCAAAAACATNTTAATCGATTTTGGTATNTCTCAATCAACTTTAGATAAAGAGATATCTGAAGCAAAAGAAAGTGTTCAGTACAGCACTAAACANTCNTCAGGNCTTCANCCTATAGCACTCACAACATATGGAATGATACAAGAATGNATAACAGATCATTGGTATGAGCTCCAAAGAGATTTTTTTCCTAGTNCAAGTAATACATCCAAGGTAATAAGTAAAGTTAAAGGNAGAGAGGCTTTACATACNGTTCAATTCAGAAATTTAACAGCTATGCAATTAGAAGCAGANCCTTCATTGTTTACTGAAATAATTAAAGCCACAATAAATTTNGAAATGCCTTCAAGCCATATTCCAACTATTGTAAATCTTCAAGAAAAAACAACAGGTTGGATACCTCGNATGAATGGAGATGTAACAGAACTTCTAAGACGNATTATAGATAACATAAGTAAAANNCTAGAAGACAACAATAAATTAGGCCAACTACTTGTTGAATATGCNACAGCAGGTGAGAAACAGTTNTTACGATTAGTNCCAAATAGTGTCATAAAAAAAGCTTTAGCATCAATAAAAGGCGGNCATGGAATCATNGGAGAAATTGTATTAGAACAACTCGGATTAGTATCCAATGAATCGGAAAGCCCAAAAAATTTCCAAGAAGACATTACTTACAGATTACGAAAAGTAATAAANAGATGGATAACATCAACAATGGAAATTGAAGGATTTCTTAATGGCCAACCCACAAATACTAAGTTTGCTTAAATAAATTTAATGAATGTATCNAGCTTAATTGGAAAGTTAATATCCAAAATAGTAATCAAAAGATTCCAGATACCAGGATTATCAATAAAAACCCCTGATAACAAAATATTTCACTTGTCCGAAAATCCTGAAAAAGACTTAGGAACCATATCAATCANCGATTGGTCCTTTTTCTGGGANGTTGCAATGGGATTTGATCTTGGAATGGCAAAAGCATATTTAAAAGGTAAATGGGATCACCCTGACTTNCCAAATCTTTTTAAAAATATAGCCAGCGAATATNAAAAAACCAATTTTGAATATGCTAAAAAAATAGCCCCAGTAAAACTATACTCAATNATNGCACAATCGATAAAGTCATCAAACACAAAAAAATGGGCTAAAAAAAATGTTAGTGCACACTATGACATAAGCAATGANTTTTTTAAAATATTTNTAGACNCTAGCATGACCTACTCNTGTGCAGTTTTTGATACNNATNAAACAAGTCTTGAAAAGGCTCAAGANACAAAAATTAAAAACATATTGTCTTATTCAGAAATTAAAAAANATGATTCTATACTAGATATAGGCTGTGGATGGGGTAGTTTATCCATGCAAGCNTCAAAANATTTTGATGCAAATGTCACTGGNGTAACATTATCAAACAATCAATACAAGTATGCCTCTAACAAAATNAAAACAGAGGNAATGACNGATAAANTATCTATAAANTACGATGACTACCGCAATATAAAAGGNAAGTATGACAGAATATTCTCGATAGAAATGCTTGAGGCTGTAGGNCATACAGGAGTATCAGATTTTTTTAGTCANTGTTCAAGTNTACTTAAAGATGACGGAACATTACAAATACAAATTATCACNATACCGGATGNGAAATATGATTCATACAAATCNAATTGTGATTTTATACAAAAATATGTATTCCCCGGNGGGCTTTTATTATCCTTAGANAANATAGAAAATGCATCAAAAAAATATGGTTTCAAAATAACCAATAAAGTTGAAATNGGAANNCATTATGCAAAAACATTATCTCACTGGCGCGAAAAATTAGANAANAATTTTCCTGATTTTTCTCANAGAACATTGAANATATATGACTATAGNAAATTTTATTATTATTTTAGTTACTGTGAAGGTGGTTTCTTATCAAANAATATAAGCACATACCAAATCACCCTNAAAAAAAATANTTAGATGTGGTTTGACGTTTTAATANATAANGGAATGATTCCNGATAAAGCTCTACGGTTTTTTGTTAAATCAGGGCTAAAAAAATATATCGCTCGNATAAATCAATTATCTGAAGAGGAAATCAGAAGTATTCAAAAAGATTTTGTCGACACCTTATTGAAATANCCTATTACNATCAATATAAANGATGCNAATAANCAGCATTANGAGATACCCAGTAAATTTTTTGAAACAATATTAAGCACTCANATGAAATATAGNGGGTCTATTTGGGATATCAATCAAAACACATTGGAAGATTCCGACACNCATACCTTNGNCATTTATAGCGAAAGNTCTGAAATAAAAGATGGNGACTCCATTTTAGAATTAGGTTCGGGATGGGGGTCNCTATCTATATANTTAGCCTCCAAATTTCCCAACAGCAATATAACAACTNTAACTAACTCTCAATCACAAAAAGATTGGATANAAGCAAAAACAAATGAATCCAATATAAATAATATCGAAATCATAAAATCTGANATTGCAGATTTTGAAACAAGTAATAAATTCGACAGAATTTTATCNATTGAAATGTTTGAACANNTAAGAAATCCTAAATTGTTAATGGACAGAATTGAAAATTGGTTATCCGATGAAGGATTNTTGTTCATNCANGTATTTTCACATAAATATTTCCCACAATTTTTTGATAACACAGAAAAATCTTGGATGTCACGGTATTTTTTCACTGGTGGAATGATGCCNNACTTAGGTTTATATCAAGATTTAANTTCAAATTTACANTTAAAATCAAGNTGGACAACCTCNGGAATCAATTACCACTATACACTCGAGGCTTGGTTACATAATTTNTTAATCAAAAAACCNTACATAAAGTCGTATTTNAATAAAAATATTTCTAAATCAGATTTAATTGATTCAAATAAGTACATGAATCGTTACAAATTATTCTTAATATTCTGCTCTGAGTTATTCAAATACAACAATGGAACAGAATGGTACGTAGTCAATTATCTATTTTCAAAAAGACTAACTGAGACATGAATATAGCAATCGTTGGAGGAGGAATTTCTGGNATTTCAGCAGGGTGGGAATTAGCCAAGCATCACAATGTAACCATATTTGAATCAAATTCAAANATAGGCGGCCACAGTAACACTTTNGAATNCACAGACCAATCAGGTAACATTTGGCCAATCGATACTGGATTTATAGTATTTAATGACTGGAATTACCCATTATTCAAAAATTTCATTNACCAATTAAATATCCCCGAAGAAGAAACAGATATGTCATTTTCATTCACAGATGAAAAAAATAACATATCATATTCTGGTACATTATCAGGTTTATTCCCAAATAAGAAAAGTGCCCTAAATCCTTCACAAATATTATTCTTATTTAATATTTACAAATATTCGAAAAAATTAAATTCATCCAAAGTAGATGACTCAAAAAATATCATCCAAGTCTTAAAAGAATTAGGGTGTCCAAATAAGGTGATTGAAAATTATTTCATCCCAATAAGTTCTGCAATATGGTCTTGTGATCCAGATTATGTAAGGTATATGCCGGCTTCAACTTTTATAAACTTCTTCAACAACCACAAATTATTTGAGTTTTTCAATAAACCTAAATGGAAAACTATTCCAGGTGGTAGTAAAAAATATGTTGATAAATTCACCAATTTATTTAAAGGGTCAATACAAGTAAACTCAGAAGTAATATCTGTTGAAGAAGTAGAAGATTTTGTTCAAATAACATTATCCAATAATAGTATACAAGCATACGATTATGTTGTTATGGCAACACATTCTGATATATCAAATCGTCTAATCAAAAATCTTTCTAGTACTAAGAAGGAAATTTTACAAGAGTACCAATATACTGAAAACAATGTTGTATTACATACAGATGAAACATATATGCCACTAAATAAACGTACTTGGTCTTCTTGGAATGTCATGAACACTTCAACGGATAATAGTAAAAACTATCATGTGACTTACTATATGAACAGATTACAAAACATTTCATCAGAAACCAATTTTTTTGTAACGTTAAATCCGAGTAAATTACCTGATCCGTCTACATTAATATTTCAAACTAGTTACAGTCATCCGATTCTGTCCCATAGCTCTTCCGAAAACGAAAAATCTATTTACAAATTAAATAAATCAGGCAAAATAAAATTTTGTGGCGCATACTTAGGATATGGATTCCACGAAGACGGCTTCAAAAGTGGAAAAATGGTAGCTCAAAATATAATTTCTGATTCAGGTTTATAAAATGATTCCAAATTCTATAGCTATAGGAAAATTAAATCATATTAGAAAGAGTCCAAGTTTCAGAAAATTTGGATTCAACCACACGATGATTTTATTAAACTTATCAGATGGACAAAATTCACATTTGCCATGGCCTCTAACAAGAAAAAAGCATGGGCTTATATCTATGTTTAGTGGAAATCATATAAATAGCTCGAGTAAATCGTTAGTAAAAAAAATATATGACTCTTCATCAGGATCGGATCTAACAATATTAGATTCTGACACGATTTTAATGCTATCAGCGCCTGCAATTATTGGATATTCCTTCAACCCAGCTTCATTTTATTTTGTATTTGATGACAAAAAATACTTTAAGGGATCTATTGTAGAAGTGCATAATACTTTTAAAGAATCACATCTATATAAAATGCCGTCTAAATCAGAGTCTACAACAAAGTTTGAAGGATTTAATATAAAACAATTCCATGTATCTCCATTTTTAGATAGAAAAGGATACTATAAGTTCAATTTTTCAGTAACCTCAAATATTTTTGACATTCAAATAAACTTGTTCCAAGAAGACAAATTCATATTTGGTAGCCGTTATAAAGGGAAATTCGTAACTTTATCAACAAAAAATTTGATTAAAAATCTTCCACGATTAATATTAACCGTAACCTTAACAGAAATAAGAATACTGACTAACGCAGCAATGATATTCTTCATACGTAAGATGCCTTTTTTCGAAAAACCCGACCGTCTAGAAGGTACAAATGACTCCCCTGCCGTAGGATTTATATCTAGACTAAAAATACCATTCAAATAATGTAGGAAGTCATGAAATATTTTATAGCCATTTTTCTTTCATTAATTATTTGGCACCATTCAGACAACATTATTGAGGCCCATATACCTTTCATTGCCAATGAAAATCATGTAAATAAAGACTCAGCTCTAGAAATATCTGACATTAGTGTGTCAAAAGTTATATACCAAAGATTAACACCAACTAATTCTAACTCTTGGATAAAATTTAATAGTAGCGAAGATACAGTCTTACATATGCAAATTGGAATACCAAAGATTCCTTATTTAGAGGATTACAGACCAAATGTAGAAATATTCGAAAACACAATATCGGATAAAAGTCTAATAATGTCAGCAGAATATAAAAACCCTCCTAAAGAATTCCACGAACCATTTACAAATACTTATTCCTGGATACTATATGATGAGAAAATAGCTCTTAAAAAAAATCAAATATATTATATTTCAAGTTATGAAAAAGTAGAAAAATCCGGTAAATTGTGGATAGGCATAGGATATAAAGAAGAATTTAGTGTTTCAGACTGGATTACACTCCCAGCTTCTATAAACGACATACAAAAATTCCATAAGGAAGAGAATACTAATACGGAACTAACCCCAAAACCCAAATCAAACGATTATAGTAACAGATACATTTTTTTATCAATATGTGCATTATTTGCATCTGTAGCAATTTTAATTATATATTTACGAAGAAAATCAAAAATATAAAAAGGATTAAAATGTCATTTAAAATAGGCGATAAAGTAGAAAACATCCAACTGTACAATCAAGATAAGGAAATTACAGATCTTATAAGCGATCAAACAGGTTTTACATTAATAGCATTCTTCCCTGGAGCATTTACATCATTATGCAGTATTGGAATGAACCAAATAGACGCATACCTCGACGATCTCGAAGATAATAAAATAACTTTAGTTGGAGTATCAGTCGATTCTGCTTTCGCATTGGCTCATTGGAAAGAACAAAATAATATACGATACAACCTTCTAAGCGATTTCGACAGAAAATGTGTCGCAAAATTCGATGTTGCATTTAATAATCTTGGTGGAATGGAAGGGTATATTTCTGCTAATCGTGCAATCATGATTGTTGATAAAGAATGTCAATTAGTTTATCAGTCGATTGGAGAAAACCCAGGTGATGAACCTGATTATGGCAAAATTCTAGAAATCATTAAATCACTATAAATATATGGGGGAATCTCATGGCAAATCCAAATAATATCTATGAAGAAATAGGAATCCAACCTATCATAAATGCAATAGGAAGTGTAACTATGCTAGGAGGTTCTACTCCAATTCCAGAAGCTTTAGAAGCTATGGAGCAGGCCGGGTCATCATATATACCTTTAATTGAATTGGAGGAAAAAGCAGGTTCTGCAATAGCCGATATGTTAAATGTCCCGGCAGCATATATTACTTCTGGAGCAGGTTCTGCCCTCACACTCGCAGCCGCAGCTGTAATGGCAGGAGATGATGATAAATTAATAGAGCAGTTACCTAATACAAACGGAATGAAAAATGAGATCTTAATACAGAAACGACAAAGATATTGGTATGACAGATGTCTAGAAACTTCCGGAGCAACATTAGTAGATTTCGGAACTAATGATAAAACATCTCCTGAAGATTTAGAAAATGCAATCACCGAAAAAACAGCTGCCGTTCATTTCTTTATGGTAGAACAAGAATTAGACCCAAACGCATTAAGTTTAGAAGACACTATAGAAATTGCTCACAATCATAATATTCCAGTTTTGGTTGATGCAGCTGGGCAAGTATATCCTTTAGAGCTAATGGGAAAAGCAATAAGAATGGGTGCAGATTTCCAATGTGTTGCGGCTAAATACATAGGGGCTCCTCAATCAACCGGCCTAGCACTTGGAACAGAAAAAATGATCCGACAAATATCTAAACAATCTTTTGTCGGATATGAAGGAAGAAGAATACGAGGAATAGGAAGGCCTCATAAGGTAGATAGACAAGAAATGATAGGAGCATTAACTGCCGTAAAATATTGGATGCAAACTAATCATGAAGAAAGATTAGATTCTATAGAGACTCGCAGTCAAACAATCGTCAATTTGTTGCAAGGTATAAAAGGATTAAATGCAACTTTGATAAATAACTCAATCGGGCATCAACCATTTGGAGTTCATATAACAATAGACGAATCCATTATTGGAATGACGCTACAAGACATAGTTGATAAATTAAAGGACAACAATCCCCCTATCTGGACCAGAGTTTCAAACAAAAACTCCTATGACCTAAACAGCGACTATAGTGACAATATAGAAATCCATATGTTCGGATTGAATTCAGGTGAAGAAGTCATTGTAGGGGAAAAATTAGTAGAGCTATTAGGGTAGTATCTATATACTACATTCACAGTAACCATATCAAAAGACTAGTATATGATTAGGAAATAATTATGGAAAAATCTTCACCATATGACGATTTATATATATCTGAAAGCTCTCAATACCACCAATTTGATATATCTACCGCAACAATATACAAAAATACTGAATACGGGTATTTAAAGCTATTATCTGACAAAAGTATCACTGCGGGAGAGCACGTAACTCTAACATTTGAATATACAGCAGGCACAAAATCTCTCAAACAAGGATCACGCATAAAGATATTTACAGATTCTGACAGCGACTGGGCTATGCCCCAACTCAATAATCCTATAGGCGCCGACTACCTTACAATAAAATCACCTGACGGATGTAGAGTATACCCTCACATCACAGATCACAGAGAACTAAATTTCTTTGTCGCTAGCGGCACTATCAAAAAAAATGACAAAATAATAATTACATTAGGAGATAAGTCCGAAGGTGGGGCAGGAAGTAGATGTCAAACATATTTTGAATCTAGCCTAAATTTCTATTGTGGGATTGACGAGAAAGGAACCGGTAACATAAAAGTGATTGATAATTGGGCAACCATAAAGGTTCAAGGAGGAGAATTATCAAATATTAGCATTCATGCTCCTTCTGACATTCAAATAGGAAAGAAGTTCAAACTAATAATTAAAGCTGAAGATGCTTGGGGAAATCCTGCAGAAAGCTTCTGCGGTGAGATAAAAATTAAAGCTATCGGATTAAATGTAACTGATAGTATTTATCAATTTAATAAAAAAAACAGAGGAGTGATTACTGTACCTGAATGTGAATTCATTGAGGCTGGGGCCCAATACATAACTGCCTCAACCAATCTACATGATGAATTAGTTGAATTCTCTAGTAACCCTATAGAAATTAATGAAATTTACCCAAAACTAAAACTCTATTGGGGAGATCCACACTCAGGACAAATTGCAAATCCGTATAAAATTGATGAATATTTTGAATACGCTAAAAATATATCAGCTATTGATTATGCTGGATATCAAAGAAATGATTCTGTACACAGTACAAAAGCTTATTTAGTCCAACAAGAATCTGAAAAAAAACATTATACTCCTCATGAATTTGTAGTATTGCCAGGATACGAATGGTCAGCTGACTGGGAACACGGAGGGCATCATAATGTTTATTTTTCCAGATTTGACTTACCTATAAAACGATGGAATGGAGCAAATAGACTAGGAACCCCAGGAGAATCCGATTTACCCCATATCACAGATTTACATAATTATTACAGAGGTACTGATACTGTCATAACTCCTCATGTTGGTGGACAGCATGCAGATTTAAAATATCATGATCCTGATTTAGAACCAGCATTAGAAATAACTTCTACACACGGTACTTTTGAATGGTTTCTAGAAGAATCTCTTAAAGAAGGTTACGAAATGGGATTTTTAGGAGGAAATGACTGTCACACATCAAGGCCTGGAGACGATAGACCCGGACATCAACCTAGAAGATTTTCTAAAGGAGGGTTGACTGGAACATATGCAGCAGAATTAACTTTACCGAGTATCCTGAATGCAATAAAAGAAAGACGGGTATACGCAACGACAGGAGCTAAAATAAGAACATATATGCATGTAGATAACCATTTCATTGGAGAAGAATATCAAGCATATGGTCCTCCCAAAATAGACTTAAATGTGACAGGCACAAATTCTTTAGAAAAGATCGAACTATTCAGGGGGACAGAATTAATCCATACTTCAAACTATGCAGAAAAGTTCACCCCTAACTCAGTCCGAATTTTGTGGTCCGGAGCTAGCAGGAGATGGAGTTATTCAGGAATTATTTGGAAAGGAGTAATTAAAATTACCAATGGGGAAATTACGGATATTGAGAAGATAAGATTTGATAGCCCCCGATCTAACTATAAATTATTAAACAATTCTGAAATACATTTTGAGTCTTGGACATGTGGATATCCTTCAGGATTAGTATTAACTTTCATCGAAGACGCAAATCCAAGTATAAATTTAATGGTAGAATCTCAACTAATTAGTAATGAACGCAGTTTTGGGGAAGACGTAGATTTAAGTCACCATAGAAAATCTGTTATCCCCAGAGCAGGATTTCAGCCAGAATGGAAGATGACTCTTGCAGAGGGAGATGTTATTAAATTGGATACTACCCTAGAAGAAATAAAAATATCAGATGTCGAGTTTCCTTTAGGGGGATTAAACAGAAAAATTAGTATCCAAAAAAATCCAAAATCTGAAACTAAACATGCAAATATTACATATCAAGCCGAAGACATTGTACATGGTACCAACCCATATTGGGCTAAGGTAACACAGCAGGATATGGAGATGGCATGGATAAGCCCAGTATTTGCTAAATATTATGGAAAATAAATTAACCTAGGAGAATAAATTGAAACAAGATTTAACAGGACAAATAGCTTGGATAACAGGTGCAGGAACTGGCATAGGTGAAAGTGCTGCTATCAAGCTTAGTGAAGCTGGATGCAAAGTCGTACTATCAGGTCGTAGAAAAGAAAAACTTGAAGATGTTGCAGCACAATTATCTTCAGATTACCTTATAAAACCACTTGATGTATCAATTAGAAATGATGTTACTTCAACAGTAGATTCAATAATAAGCGAGTGGGGGCAAATAAATATTGGTGTATTTAGTGCCGGTTTAAACATTCCTAATAGAAGTTGGGAAAAAGTTTCTTTAGACGACTGGGATAAAGTTATTAATATTGATCTGAATGGAGCTTTCTATTGTAACCACGCAGTTTTGTCACCTATGAAAAATCAAGGTGGAGGTTTAATCATAAATATCTCTTCTATGGCTGCAAAGGTAGTAAGCGATGTAACAGGACCAGCATATACTGCGGCAAAAACAGCAATGAGCGCAATGACAGCAGATTTACTATTTGAACAAAGAAATAATGGAATACGAGCCACTTCTATATGCCCTGGAGAAGTAGCAACTCCTATACTTGATGATCGACCTGTACCTGTAACTCCAGAACAGAGAGCAAAAATTTTGCAGGCAGAAGATTTAGGTGACCTTGTTTTATTCATTGCTTCAATGCCACCACATGCAACCATAAATGATGTATGGATAACTCCTACTCATATGCGTAAGCCACCAACCTTATTAACTGGTCGATAATTGAAAATATAATACCTAATTTGGTATTGTATGATCTTTAGATAATCACAAAAGAAATACGGAGAATTTTATGCGTTCAAATAAGAGGCCCAACATTGTATTCATGTTCAGTGACCAACAACGCTATGACACCATGGCTTGTTATGGGGCTGATTATCTTGAAATCCCTAACTTGAATGCTTTGGCAGACCAGAGTTTTGTATTTCAAAATGCCTATGTCTCGCAACCTGTTTGTACCCCCGCAAGAGCTACAATAATGTCAGGGTTATATCCGCACACAGCAGGTCCAATTGTTAATCAAATTAATTTACCGGACGATGTAAAAGTAATTTCAGAGATGATATCAGACGACTATTACAAGGGATATATGGGGAAATGGCACCTTGGTAATGATATAGAAAGACAACACGGATTCAATGTGTGGAGATCTACCGAAGATTCGCATGGAAGCGGATATTCTCATACTCAATTGAATAACGAAACATCTACATATACGGAATATTTAATTTCTAAAGGCCATACTCCAGACAAACAAGGAGATCCGCTTAAAGAAGAGGATGGATTCAACCTACTAGGAACAGAATCAGGTATAAGGACCCCGACATTCTCCTCAAACGCACATTTTGACATGCCTGAAGAGGATCAAATGGCTTCTTATTTAGCTCAAGAAGCTTGTCAATTCATAGATGAAAATAAAGATCGCCCATTCATTTTATATGTCAGTACATTTGAACCTCATTCTCCCTATCATGGCCCATTTATGGATCAATATGACCCAGAAAAGATTCCTGTAGGTCCAGCCTTTCTTAAAAAACCTGATACCGCATCGCTTGTAAATCGAGTTAGAGCAGATTATTTTATGCAATTCATGCTTGATGGTGTAGATCAGACAACTGACGATTACGCAATGAATTACGCAGCATATCGAGAAGATATAACAACTGAAATAGGCTGGAGAACATTAAGAGCTCATTACTTAGCAAATATTACTTCTGTAGACAGAATGGTGGGTAAGGTAAACCAAGCAATTAAAGACGCAGGAATCGAAGATAACACAATTGTTGTATTTACTAGTGAACACGGAGATATGCTTGGAGATCATGGAATGTTAGAAAAGAGGTCTATGTTTGAAGAGGCATCTAGAGTTCCATTAGTAATAAAAGTTCCATGGCTAAGTAAAAAACAAAATATCATAGAAGGAAGCGTAAGCCATATAGACCTTGTCCCTACTCTATTAGATTTAATAGGTGAACCAATCCCGGGACATCTGCAAGGTAAAAGTTTGAAACCTGTGTTGGAAGGTGAAAAAGATTTATCCGACAATGATGTGTTTGTATCTTGGAATGGATATGATAGCGCTGTCCCCGACCGATTCTTAGGCGCCCATGAAATAAATAGAATGTTGCGACTCCCTTGGCGTACTATTATTACCCCAGATAGATGGAAACTAGCCCTTTGTGCAGGTGACCAATGTGAGTTATATGATCTTAATAATGATCCATATGAAATGGAAAATTTATTCAATAACCCAGAACAGAAAGATAGAATTAGAGATATGGCATCTCGAATCAGAGTGTGGCAAGTAGACACAAAAGATAATGCTCCATTACCAACAACATAATGAGTAACACAGATAATCCAAATCGCCCCAATCTTGTTTTTGTATTTAGTGACAGACAACGCTTTGATACTATGTCGTGCTATGGAAACGACTGGATAAATACTCCAAATCTAAATGCAATGGGAGATGAAAGCTTTGTGTTTGACAATTGTTACGTAACTCAAGCAGTTTGTGCTCCGGCAAGATCATCTATACTAACTGGATTATTCCCTCATAAAACCGGAGTCCCAACAAACAAGCTGAATATGTATTCAAACATAAAAACCATAGCCGAAATGTTACCTGAAGAGTATACAAAAGGTTATTTCGGCAAATGGCATTTGGGCGATGAGGTTATTCCTCAACATGGTTTCTCTGAATGGCGTAGTGTTATGGAAGAATATTACGAGGGATATACTAACTCAGATTATATGTCTTTAGATACAAATTATCATGAATTCTTATTAGAACAGGGCTTTAAACCAGATTTAGATAGTCCTGCTGGAAAATTGTTCTCTGATGATTTCAGAGCAAACCTACCAAAAGAATTTCAAATTGCTTCATACTTAGCGAATGAAGCAAGTAAATTCATTAAATCTAACAATGAAAATCCTTTTGTATTGTATGTCAGTTTTCTAGAACCTCATCCTCCATTTTCAGGACCATTTGATACTCAATATGATCCTGACGAGTTACCTGTTGACGAAACGTTCTTGAAATACCCTAAAGGGCATTCTCTTTTTAGTAGACTGCGTGCTGAATTCTTTATGAAACAAAAATTCAGTATGGCTTCTGAAAAATCTGAAGAAGAACAATGGAATGAATTTCGGAACACTTATCATAAAAACACACATTTTGTAGGCCATGATGTATCAGACGAACAAGGTTGGAGGAAACTTAGAAGCGGATACATGTCTAATATATCTCTAGTAGATGATGCTGTCGGAAAAATAAGTTCTTCAATAGATGAAGCTGGCCTTAGAGATAATACTATATTTATATTTACTAGTGAGCACGGAGATATGGTTGGAAGTCACGGAATGCTAGAAATGAGAACTTTTTACGAATATGCTGCTAAAGTCCCTATGTTAATGCGCGTACCTTGGCTTCAAACTGATCAAACTAGAATTGGAGGAAATTTCAGTCAGATTGACTTAGTCCCAACTTTGATGGATTTGATGAATTGTAAAGTTCCTGAAGAATTACATGGCACAAGTCGTAAAACAAATCTAGCAACAAAAACAGACTTAACTGGCAATGATGTGTTTATGCAACATAATGGGATCGAAGATAGAGACCTTGGAAATCCAATGATAAACCTATTAAACACGAGGCCATGGAGATCAATAGTCACAGAAGACAGATGGAAATTAAATTTATGCGCATCGGACCAATGTGAATTATTTGACTTAAATAATGATCCATATGAACAAACAAATTTATTTAATGACCCAAATAATAAAGACAGAATACGTATTATGACAGCAAAAATATTAGAATGGCAAAAATCTGTAGACGATTCTGCCGCAATACCCACAACTTAGAGGGAATCATGAATTTTACTGAAAACACCGAAATAATAGAGTTAGGAAATGGCATATACGCGCGAATTCATAAAAACCTGACAAACTCGGGAATTATAGTAGGAGATGATAGCGTATTAATAATAGACTCATTAAGAGTCCCTTCATTCGCTAGAGACCTAAAATCAGATGTGAAAAAGATAACAGACAAACCTATAAAATATGTTGTTGATACCCATTCACATTGGGATCATTCTTGGGGAAATGAAGAATTTTTAGATTCTACAATAATAGGACATGACAACTGTTATAAGGAAATGACAGATCCNGACATAATAGAACACTGGAAAAATACTTTAGATACGTCTCCATTATGGAAAGATGCTGACTGGTCTGCAGAAACAAAGATAGTAACAGTAACTCCTCCGAATTTAACTTTCAGTAACANTATGACACTTCACGTGGGGGATCATGAAGTAGTATTAATGTACTTAGGGAAGGCTCATACTAGCAGTGACATATACATACATTTACCCAAAGAAGANCTGCTTTTTACAGGTGATGTTATNCAAAAACAACGTATGCCTTATTTAGGTGACGGNTATCCAAAAGATTGGCCTGAAACAGATGAAAAAATAGTTAANCTNAACATCAANAATTTTGTNCCNGGGCATGGNGACTTAGGTAAACATTCCGATATGGTTGATGCAAAAGATTTAATCCATGATTTAATTAATCAAACTACCGNTGAAATACAAAATGGTCGAAACTCTGAAGAAACAGCAAGTTTAGTTACGGATTCTTTAAAAGAAAAATATGAANCNTGGTGGGGCTTNGATNCATTATCTGTTCAAATNCCTACAGTATACGAAAAGCTATCAANATAGCTATAATNATAGTNANTAAAAAANTAGGNACAANAAATGGATACTGATTCAGGNGCTTTGGCCGCAATATTATTAGGTTTTTTATTAGGTTTAAAGCACGCTACAGATGCTGATCATGTAATTGCTATATCAACTGTAGTTAAAGAATATAAAAATGCATTTAAAGGCCTTTGGGTAGGAATATCTTGGGGGCTAGGGCATNCAGCGCCACTTATCATATTAGGATTTATAATTCTGATATCTAAAGATTCTGTGATGGATTTTTATGAAGATATCGCTCATTATTTTGAATTAGGNGTGGCAGTTATGCTAATTCTCCTTGGCTTGCAAGTGTATTGGAATTTGCGACGTAGCACATTACACATACATGATCATGCTCATGATGGAAGCTCACATTTACATATTCATGGGACTCATGAATNTGCTGACCCTGAAGATATTGAAGAAAATCATTCTATATTTAGTTTTGGNAAACCAACATTCCGAATAAAATCATTTGTCATAGGAATGATTCACGGGCTAGCTGGAAGTGCTGCNGTAATGTTAGCTCTTTTATTAACNATAGACTCCACAATAGTTGGTTTAACATATCTCATATTATTTGGAGTGGGTACTATCTTGTCCATGTCAATCATAACAATTGCCTTAAGTGTTCCTTTTGCGTTATCAACAAATCATCAACGCCTAAACACTGGAGTATCACTCATAGCAGGTTCTGGAAGCGTACTATTTGGATTATACCTAATGTANAGTATCTTAACGGAGCAATCTATAATCTGATTATGCAGAAAANAATATGATTCAATGCCCGCATAAATACCAAAAANCTATATACTTTTGTAATCCGATATGTATGCAATAACAANAATCAATATAGATGTNATTAAAGCTTATTCTGTCCACCTGTTTACAACTATGGGAATTGTTTGCGGAATATTTGCTGTTAAAGCATTATATGAAAAAAATTTAGATATCGNATTTCTATGGTTAGGGATAGCTTTACTTATTGACGGTACTGACGGATTCTTTGCACGTAAATATCAAGTAACAAAATTTGCTCCAAGAATAAATGGAGTTATTTTAGACGCAATAGTAGATTTTTTTAATTATGTAATATTGCCTGTTTTGATTATTTTACAGATCGGATTTCTTNCTGATCGNATNGANTTTCTNTCAGTCNTACTAATTTTATGCGCCTCGTGTTATACATTTGCTAATATAAAACAAAAAGCTGAGGATAATTATTTCAANGGATTCCCTGCTATATGGAATGTCTTAGTCTTAGATTTTTATATTTTAAATAGNCCNNAAACAATTAATTTTATNGCAATTATTCTTTGTTTTGCTCTTACTTTTATGCCTATAAAATTTGTACATCCTTTAAGAGTTAAATCTTATAGATGGTTAGCTATTTTAAGCTTTTCTCTTTGGGGAATCTCTACATTATTTNTGTTATTTGTATTTGATGATAAAACCTTAATGTACTATCTTTCATATTATGCTTGGATTTTATCTAACATTTTTATAATGTTATTTTCAATTATTAGAACTATATATAGAAAATCCTAATCTTATTAATAACAATATTAAATACCATCCGGGTAACGTGCTGTTAATTTCTCATTAGTAATAACTTCATGAAATTCTATAAAATATCCATTGGATAAATTTTCTAATTTTTCGGAATCAGATTGTGCATTATCAGGCATATCTTCCATTTTATTAGATTCAATACTTTCTTGAATCCATTCGGCGCAAACTGTTACTTCAGAATCAGGAGTAGTTCTACCAGTCATATAAACAATAGCTTCATTTCTTGAATTATTTGTTTCATATGAGTTGCATATTCTTTTTAGAATTCTTGCTACTTCCCAAGAATTCGATCTATCAACCTTACAGACACGTCTTATTAAAAACATCTAAGATCCTTTATTAATTTTTTAATTCATGTGGATACATATAATATCTGATATTATTTATCTTCACATGAAATCCATCCTGTATATAAATAAAATCCCTTATCATTGGCTGATATTTTCTACTGCAGCATTTTCAATATTTATTACAGCAACTGACAGGTCGGCACTTAATATAATACTTCCGGAAATATCTGAAGAATTTTCAGCTGATCTACCAACAGCTCAATGGGTGACAATAATATATTTCCTAACCGTAGTCTCGCTTTTAGTACCTATGGGACGACTCTCAGATATTATTGGAAGTAAGAAAGTAATTGTAACTGGGCTACTAATATTTACTATTGGAGGAATAGTCAGCACATGGGCCCCTAATTTACCTTTCCTAATATTTGCAAGATTTGTGCAAGGTGTAGGAGGCGGGATGATACAAGGAACATCCTTTATCATTGCAGTTAGTGCATTTGATGAAACTCAAAAGGGTAAAGCTATTGGATTAAACCTCATATTTGTATCTCTTGGAAATTTAATAGGACCATTAATAGGCGGATTAATAGCAGGTTTTATTGACTGGCGGGCTTTATTTATATTATTTNCATTCCTTTCTTTTATGTCAGGGGCATTATCAATAATATTATTACCTAAAAATTCTAGTTCAACAAAGATTTCATCTGACTTTGACTGGGCAGGGGCAGGATTATTAATAGCTGGTTTCGCATTTTTATTATCAGGAATANCAATTGCCTCAAGGACAGGATTAAATTCTGCAATATCAATAACTTTATTAACTGTATCAATACTATTAATAATCCTATTTATCATAAAATCAGTGCGAGCAAATCACCCAGTATTAAATATAAAACTATTTAAAATACCAGTGTTCACATTATCTGTAATTGCAACGTTAACAGCTTTTATAGCTATGTCTTCCGTACCGTTCATATTACCTTTTTACCTTAAATATGTTCTCCTATTCTCTACTGAACGAATTGGAACAGTATTAGTTCCTGGAGGAATAGCAATGGGAATAATGAGCCCAATAACAGGAAGACTTTCAGACAAATTCGGATCAAGATGGTTTAGCGCTGGCTGTTTACTATGGACATCAATAGGACTATTTATATTATCTACATTAAATTCAGAATCTAATGAATGGCTTCCATATATTGGAGTTATACCTGTAATGTCTGGAGTTGGAGGCTTCTATGCTCCAAGCAATAGCACGATATTAAATGTGGTCACACAATCACAAAGAGGATCTATTATTGGACTAATTAATCTCACGAGAAATTTAGGAAACCTACTTTCTATTCCAATATCTGTATTAATAATTACAACAATAATGAAATCAAATGGGTTTTACCCTGATCTTTCATCAGTAACAGAATCATCTGATCCTAATCTGTTAAACGTTTTTATATTAGGAATGGATAGAGCATTTTTATACATAGGAATATTATGCATAGTAGGATCCATAATATCTTTATACCGGCGACCGTTAAAATAAACCGTGAGTTTATTGACGGTAATGTTAGTATTTTAAAACCTCAGAATTACATTTTAAACAATCTGAAAGGAGAAAAATATGCCATTAGTACTAGTTCACGGTAATCCAGAAACTGCTGCAATATGGGATGAATTAATTCCTCATTTAAACACCGATGATATTATTACTTTGACTCCTCCAGGATTCGGAGCACCTCTTCCAAATAATTTTGATGCAACTAGTGATGGTTATCTAAACTGGCTTATCAATGAAATAAAAAATATAGAAGGCCCAGTGGATTTGATTGGACACGACTGGGGCGGGGGTCATGTTGTACGGCTTGCCTGTGAACGTCCTGAGCTTATCCGTTCCTGGGCTAGTGACATTCTTGGTATCTTCACTCCTGAGTACGTCTGGCATGAAAACGCTCAGATCTGGCAGACACCAGGAGCTGGAGAAGAAGCGGTTGCTGAAAGAGCAAATACTACTGACGAAGCTTGGGTTGAGCGTTTTCAATCATTAGGAATGACTAAATCAATTGCAGAACAGATAGCCCCGTGGGTTAATATTGATATGGGTCAATGCGTACTTTCTCTGTACCGTTCAGCGGCCCAACCAGCTCTCGGAAATATGTTCAAGGGATTAGCTCGCGCTGCAGAGAAACCTGGCCTAGCCTTAATAGCCACTGATGATCCATATGTTGGGGGAATGGTTGGAAGTCACGGAATGCTAGAAATGAGAACTTTTTACGAATATTCTGCTGAGATACTCGGACGAAAAGCTGCTGAACAGGCGCAAGCGCAAGTGGGAATCATTGACGGTGAAGGCCACTGGTGGATGTGTACAAACCCTGAAAAAGGTGCACATATAATTAACAACTTCCTGAATAGTCTTTGATATATAAAAAGAATATATATCTTGACTTTAGTGTTAGGATTTAAAAACTTATTTAAACTCAACCTCATGTTTTGAAAAAGGAATTTTCATGTCTTCAATAATGCCCGGCAAAAAAGCCATATTAGAAATGCTAAAAGCTGAAGGTGTCGAATATATATTTGGCAATCCAGGTACAAGTGAAGGCCCTTTCATTGATATGTTAGGAGAATATCCAGAATTCAAATACATCATGGCACTTCAAGAAAGTGTAGCGATAGGAATGGGAGAATCATATGCCAGATCAACAAATAAACCCTCTTTTGTCAGCCTACATGTTGATAGTGGATTAGCAAACGGTATAGCTTTAATGTTAGATGCCTTAAACACCGGAACACCAATGGTAATAACATCAGCAAATTATGATGCAAGGAAAATAAATGAAGACAAAACAGATTTAGCAGAATTAGTTAGACCTGTAACAAAATGGGCTGTTGAATTGAATTTGCCGGATCAAATACCTAGCGTATTAAGAAGAGCTTTTAATGAAGCAAATAGCCACCCAAAAGGCCCAGTCTATGTAGGGTTTACTGCAAACGCTTTGGAAGGGATTGCAGATATGAATATTTTACCGTCAACAAAGACTTATGATCTAGTATCTCCCGACCCTAAGGCTATTGAAGAAGCTGCAAAACTTATAAAACAAGCTGAAAATCCTTTATTAATGGTTGGAGATAGAGTCTCCGATGATGATGCACTAGATGAAGCTGTCCAATTATCAGAACTAGTAGGGTTTACTGTATACCAGTCCCGTGGTGCAGAAGTGTCTTTCCCTTCTACACACCCTCAATATATGGGAGTACATTCTCTGAGAAATAAAAATCACAGAGAAGATCTAAAAGAATATGACCTTGTCCTAACAGTGGGAATGGAAACTTTTGAAGAACTTTTTTACTGGGGAGATGTAATACTTGATCAAAACACAAAGCTTATCCATATAGATCCTGTATACGATAAAGTAGGCCGTTCGGAACCAACTGATATAGGAATAGTATCAAATTGCAAAACAGGATTAAGAGCTCTTATAAATTCATTATCCAATAACCTAGACAAAAAACATGTCACAAATAGGATTACTGAAATTAACATAAAATCTGAAAGCCAAAAAAAATCATACAAAAAGAGCACAGAAGAAATGTGGGACAGCATCCCTATGCCCCCGGCAAGAATGATGTACGAATTAGCACAATCTATACCTGATAACGCGATCATAGTTGATGATTCGATCAGCAATAGAGTTCACTTTAGGAATAATTTCAAATCCGTAAAACGGGATGATATTAGAGGCGTCCGAGGGCAATCTATCGGAGGAGGAATTGGAGCAACTATAGGGACAAAATGTGCGTTCCCTGACAGACCTGTTATTGGAGTTATCGGAGATGGCAGCGCTATGATGACAATTCAAGGTTTATGGAGTGCAGCAAACGATAATATACCTTGTGTATTTATAATATGTAATAACGGAATGTATCGAGTATTAAAAGTAAATTACAAAATATACCAAACAGAGCTATTAGGAGAAACAGAACCTGTAGGAGAAATGCTACCTCATTCTGATTTCAAAACACCTATTAATATGTGCAATATAGCTAAAGGTATGGGATTAGAATGTGAAGATATTACTAGTCCTAATCAAATAAAACCAGCATTAGACAAAGCTATAAAATCAGGAAAACCCTACTTACTAAATATCTCAATAGATGGCTCTCTATAAAATCAGCCTCTGGCAATATACGGCATATTAGTTGCCATAATAGTCACCGTTTGTATATTTGTATCTAAAGGTAAATTACTCATATGCAATATAGTGCTGCCAGCATGATCAACATCAAATGTGGGTTCTACCATTTTCGTTCCGTTTGGCTGAATAATCCCTTCTTCCATTCTTCTAGTAAGTGGAGTGGAGGCATTCCCAATATCAATCTGACTACATGCAATGTTATATTTCCTACAATCTAACGATATTGATTTAGTCAGACCTAGTACAGCGTGCTTTGTAGCAGTATATGCAACCGAATATGGTCGGGGCACATATGCAGATATAGAACCATTATTAATGATTCTACCCCCCATTGGTTCCTGAGACTTCATTATATTAATGGCATTTTGAGCACACAAAAAACTACCAGTAAGATTCACGTCGACAACTTTTTTCCAATCTTCCAATGACAAATCTTCTAAATTTACTAATGGCGGAGCTCCTATTCCAGCATTATTGAATAAAACATCTAATCTCCCAAATCTATCCTGCGCTGTTTTAAATAATTTAGCTATAGAATCTGAATCCGATACATCAGTCTGAACAATACAAATTTTCTCTTCAGCAGCGTTAGATAGCTGAGCAGTTTCTTTCAATGGTTCTAAACGCCTACCTGTTAATGTTACTGAATACCCATCGTTTAAAAGGTGCATCGCTGCACTGCGCCCTATCCCGGAACCTGCCCCGGTAATAAGAGCTACTTTATCTTTGGAATTCATAAAATCCTCCAATGTCCAAATAAAAATTGCCTTTCACATAATCTATGATGAGTATATATGACTTATTTCATAAATCCCATATAATGCAAAAGTATATGATACCTAGCCAAAAAAATAATAAATCAAATACAGGATATCCCATATGGAGTGACCACAAAATGTGGGGGCTATCAATTGCCGAAACGCTAACATGGGCAGGTTTATTTTATATATTCCCTGCATCCATTTTGAAATGGACTGAAAATTTCAATTGGAGTATAAGTGAAATATCGATTGGCTTCTCTATTGCGTTAATAGCATCAGGAACCGGAGGATTAATTTCAGGAAGACTGATAGATAAAGGGTTAGCTAGAGCGCTCATGCCATCATCTATAGTCTTAGGATCTTTACTAATATCACTAATCCCATCCATAACCCATCTTTGGCAATTCTATCTTATTTGGTTTTTAATAGGATTTTGTTTATCCGGATGTCTATATCAAGCATGTTTCTCTTATATAACTAGTAGATATAAAGAAAATGCGAAAAACCCAATAGTCATGATAACTCTATTTGCTGGGTTTGCTAGCACAATATGTTATCCAGTATCCACAAAATTATCAGATTTATATGGACTGAATATTAGTACCTATATTATCTCAATAGTTTTATGTTTATTTGTTGCCCCGTTAATGTGGTATTCCATATACCCAACAAATTTGCCAAGCACTCAAAAAGAATCCGTCAAAATAGATTCAATTAAAAAAAGCTTGTTCCCAATATTAAAAAACCCTATTTTCTGGGGGCTATTAATGACATTTGCGGCGTTTCATGCAAACCAAAGCATGATAGTAAGTCAAATCTTCCCTTTGCTAAACAGTCAAAACTTAACTTCAAATCAAGTACTCCTATTTGCTTCTTTAATAGGGCCAATGCAAGTTACCGCAAGACTGATCTTTTTTCTGATTGAATTTATCACAAAAAAAGACATCCCAATATCCCTTATATGCAGCATATGCTTAACCATGTTGGCTTTATCTAGTTTTATGCTATTTATAAATGATACTTCCCTAGTTCTAATAACTATTTTTATAATTCTACAAGGAGGACCATACGGAATGGTCAGTATATTGCAGCCACTATTAACTGCTCAATTAATAGGTAGAATTAATTTTGGCATATTGTCTTCTATGGTTGGAATAGGATTCATTTTAGGTTCAGCATCTGGTCCTGGAATAGCAGGATGGATTGCTGAAACCTGGAGTTATAATACGGTATTAATTACGACCACCTTCATAGCTTTAACCGGATTAATATTTTTATCATCTACTTTAATAATCCATAAATATAAAAGACTAAATTAAAAGGATTAGATATGGAGAAAATCTTAATAAAAAACAGTACCATATACGACGGTACAGGCGCCCATCCTTTTCAGTCAGATATATTAATTCAAAATGGCAAGATATTAAGTATAGGTAACTTGAAAGAGTTATCAGATACATATGTGATTGATGGATCTGGATTAGCCTTATCGCCAGGATTTATCGATACTCATACTCATTCTGATTCTAAGATTCTAAATGATCCAGCACATGAACATTCTTTAAGGCAAGGTGTCACAACTGAAATACTAGGTCAAGACGGCTTATCCTATGCTCCTTTATCTCCAAAAAATTACAGGTTAAATAGCGAATATTTGTCTGGTTTATTAGGTAATCCTCCTAAAAATATAGACATGTCGTCAGTTGAAAAATTTAGATCTCATTACGATAGTAAAGTTTCAATCAATACTGCTTATTGTGTTCCTCATGGAGCGATTAGGTTAGAAAGCGTTGGATTCAAAGACCTTCCATTAACTGGCAATGCACTAGAAACAGCTAAGAATCTTGTGAAGGAAAGTATGGATCAAGGGGCTGTTGGAATGGCAACCGGAATGTCATATTTCCCAAACGCTTGGAGTGATACACAAGAACTCATAGAATTATGCAAAATAGTTAAAGAAAAAGATGGGGTATATGTAACTCATCTTAGAGATAAAAATGTCGAGCGAGCTTTTGGTGGAGGATGGGTGAAAGAAGCGATAGAAATAGCTCGCAAAAGCGGAGTAAAAATACATTTTTCTCATTACCGTACTGACAAAAACACCGCTGGCAACATAGAAGCTAAAATGCATCTCATAGATGAAGGAATACGTGAAGGGCTAGATATCACACTGGAACTATATCCTTATCCAACCGGTAGTACTTTTCCTTTGAGTTTCTTACCCAGTTATGCACATGAAAACGGGATCCCAGGCGTTATAGGTTTATTATCTGACAAATCAAAAAAGATAGAACTTGCAGATTACTTAGATAATGATTTTAAAACCCCCACAGGTCCCATAGGTGAAGTGATCCTATCTTACATCCCAAAATTCCCTGAATTAGAAGGGGACTCTCTTGTTAATATAGCAAAGAAAAGAGGAGAAACCGTTGGGATGGCTCTATGCAATTTATTACTTGAAACAAAATGTCAGATAGGATACTGGGCCATGCCACCTGATGAAAAAACATGGGATCAAATAAATCTCGATATTGTTAAATTACTTTCACGAAAAGACTATATGGTAGGGAGTGATTCCATTCCTCTAGGAAGTTATCCACACCCAAGAGCATACGGAACTTTCCCAAGAATAATAGGTCGATTCCAAAGAAAATATAATTACATGCAATTAAGCGAAACGATTCAAAGAATCACCGAAAATCCTGCTAAAAGATTTAAATTAAATAAAAGAGGGGCAATAAAAGAAGGTTATTTTGCGGACATAGTTATATTTGACTCAGATACTGTGATAGATAACGCAACATATGAGAATCCAAAGCAATACCCTAGTGGAATACATTACGTTATCGTTAATGGAAAAATTGCTATCGAAAAAGGAAAATTAAAAAGTTCAAACTCAGGTAAAGCTATCCCTTAATCTTTATCATTCCAATTTAGTACAAATTGTCGCTGTATATCTGTTTCTGGAGAAGCCCTGAAGTCTCCTGCAACTCCCTTACGCAAATTAGGAATATACTTTAATGCTTCTTCATTAGGTATTCCCTTCCTAATTAAATAACATGCAACTACAATACCTGTCCTTCCCAAACCTCTAAAACAGTGAACGTACACAGATTCTCCATCAGAAATTTTCTGATCAATCAAATCTAAAATATTATTCATGACATGCGTTTCTGGGATGTTTCTATCAATAATAGGAAATCTATAATATTCAGTTCTTTTCCCCCTACGTCTCCGTTCTCTATGCAACATAGGCTCATATCTAGGTCTTTCCCCATCCATAGTTAAATCAATAAAGGTGGTTATACCTGCATCCAACAATTTAGAAATTTTCCAAGACGCAAAATTGTTTACACCTAACCCATATCTTTTCATCGCCACAAATTGATGCGCTAATGTAGCTAACGTAGTAGCAGGATTAAAAGAATATTGATTGCCAGGATATTCACCTGCAGCAAGTATATTGCCCTCTACCCAATAGGAGAAAGGAGTTAAAAATAGTCTTTCTTTATCTAGTTTATTTTGTTTAACAGTCATAAAGTTAAGATACCATATAAAGAGTATTGTGAGGAGTTACCATTGGAAAATGATAAAAATAAAAATCTTGTCTGGATAGATTTAGAGATGACTGGGTTAGATGAAGAAAAACACGTAATCATTGAAATTGCCTCTTTAGTGACTGATTCTAATTTAGAGGCATTAGCAATAGGTCCAACAATAGCCATCAAAAGAACATCAAAAGAATTATCTAAAATAAATGCATGGTCAAAAGAACAACATACTAAATCAGGATTAATAGAAAGAGTAAAAGATTCATCGATAAGCATATCAGAAGCTGAAAAAATGACCCTCAAATTCTTGAAAAAATTTATCCTCAAGGGAGCCTCTCCAATATGTGGAAATTCAATAGGGACAGACAGGCGATTTATTAGAAAGGAAATGCCTAAATTAGATGCCTTTTTACATTACAGGATGATAGACGTATCAACAATTAAGGAATTAGTCACAAGATGGTATCCCGATAAAATACCACCTCAAAAAAAATGTTCTCATTTAGCAATGGATGATATAAAAGAAAGTGTCGAAGAATTACGGTGGTATAGAGAAAATATTTTTGCACCTAATTCTATTAAAATATAAAGGTCATAATTAATACATAACAATGAATGAAACTAATACTGAAGACTTTATACGCGAAATAATTAGATCAGATGTTGAAAAAGGATTATCTGAGGTAGTAACTAGGTTCCCTCCAGAGCCAAATGGGTATCTTCATATAGGGCATGCTACATCAATATGTCTGAATTTCGGAATCGCTAAAGAAATAGAATACGCAAAATGTAATCTAAGATTTGACGACACAAATCCGGTGAAAGAAACCACTGAATTTATAGAATCGATAAAAAAAGATATCCAATGGCTTGGATTCGAATGGGGTGATACCGAATTTTATGCTTCAAATTACTTTCAACAATTATATTCACATGCAATCACTTTAATAAAACTTAAAAAAGCATATGTTGATTCTCAAACGCAAAACGAGATCAGGGAAAATAGAGGAACTCTCACCGAACCCGGTAAAAATAGCCCATACAGGAATAGAAGCATTGATGAAAATATAGACTTATTAGAACGTATGAAAAAAGGAGAATATGAAGAAGGAGCTCACGTATTAAGAGCTAAAATAGACATGGGATCACCAAATATGAATATGCGAGATCCTGTTATGTACAGAATCATTAAAACTCAACATCACCAAACTGGGGAAGATTGGAGTATTTATCCAATGTATGATTTTGCCCACGGATTATCTGATTCTATTGAAAAAGTGACTCACTCACTATGTACCATGGAATACGTAGATCATAGACCCTTATATGATTGGTTTATTAATGAATTGAACGTATTCCCATCTAGGCAAATAGAATTCGGTAAAGTTTTGATGAGCCACACAATTTTAAGCAAAAGAAATCTTCTTAAATTAGTGGAAATGAAATACGTTGATGGATGGGACGACCCCCGAATGCCAACTATATCTGGTATGCGAAGACTCGGGTTCACATCAGATTCAATCAAAGATTTTTGTAGAAGAGTAGGAATTACAAAAAGAGAGAACGTTGTTGATATAGCATTATTAGAACATTGCGTACGAGAAGATTTAAATAAAAAAGCCGAGCGACGGATGGCAGTGATAAACCCGTTAAAAGTAACTATTGAAAATTATCCGCAAGATCAGACCGAATATTTAATCGCTCAAAATAACCCTCAAGACGAATCGTTTGGAACAAGAGAAATCCCATTTTCTAAAGAATTGTACATAGAAAAAGAAGACTTTATGGAAAATCCTAGTAAGAAATTCAAACGCTTATCTATTGGAGAAGAAGTTAGACTAAGATATGCATATTTCATAAAATGCAAAGAGGTCATAAAAGATGAGCTCACAGGTGAGCCTGTAGAGTTGATATGTACATACGACCCGAAAACAAAAGGAGGATCAGCACCAGACAACAGGAAACCAAAAGGAACTATCCATTGGGTCAGCAGCAAGCATTCTATACAATCCGAAGTTCGCTTATACGACAGACTTTGCTCTGATCCCAACCCTGACATATCTGATGATTCAAATTTAGAAAACGTATTAAATCCTCATTCTTTAGAAATCAAAAAAAATGCTCAATTAGAGCCTTCACTAAAAGAATCAGACAGCACAATTAAATATCAATTTGAAAGACTAGGATATTTCTGTTTAGATAATAAATCTTCTAATTCAAATACGTTGGTTTTTAATAGAACTGTTTCATTAAGAGACTCTTGGTCTAAGGCAAATAAAGGCGGATGAATGAACAAAAATATTGAAACAATAACTCTAGCAGGTGGATGCTTTTGGTGTGTTGAGGCTGTTTTTGAGTTAATTGAAGGGGTTGTATCTGTTGTTTCCGGGTACTCTGGAGGCCATACAGAAAACCCTACATACATGGAAGTATGTTCAGGAACAACCGGACATGCAGAATCTATCCAAGTAACATTTGATTCACACATTATAGATTACCCAACAATATTGGAAATATTTTTTGCTTATCATGACCCTACAACTTTAAATAGACAAGGACCAGACATAGGTACACACTATAGATCTGCAATTTTTTACCACACATCCAAACAAAAGGAAATCGCCGAAATAATAATTAAGGGGCTAGAAAAAGAAAAAATATTCCCCTCACCTATTGTCACTGAAATCTCTGAAATGTCTACATTCTACGAAGCGGAACCATATCACCAGTCATTCTATAAAAAAAATGGCTATGAGCCTTATTGTCAAATTTTAATTACTCCAAAAATAGCAAAGTTACGAGATATGCATTCAGAATTAATGAAGCATGACCCTCATTCAGATCATTAGGCAATTTATATTTTATTAGGAAATTCTTCTCTGAATTCTGCGTATATCTCTTTCACCCTATCGGTACCCATTACTAAAACACTTCCAAGGTCCATCATCCGATATCCTTCTTGAATCCATCGTTTCGATTCTTCATATGTTTTAAATGTAGTCGCTAAAGATTTATTTTTACCTTTTTTTGCCATTTTTTCAGCAACATCTCTCATTATCTTTTCAACTTTAGGGTGAGACTTTTGCCCGGGCACTCCTAAAGATGCTGATAAATCTTGGGGACCTACAAGTAGTACTTCAAAATCAACTAATTCCAATGTTTCATCAAGAGATTCATATGCTTCCAGACTTTCCATTTGTAAAATTAATATTGTTTCATCATTAGCTTTCTCAATTACATCTTCCATGGGTACTCCTAATGCAGGAGCAAACCAAGGAGATATCCCTCTTTCCCCAACAGGAGGATATTTGGAATATCTAATTGCGTTTTTAGCTTCATTGGGATTATCCACTTGAGGAACCATAACCCCAACAGCTCCTGAGTCATACGCCTTTTTTATATCTCCAGGAGAATTCCATGGAACTCTTATTACACCTGCAACACCAGCTTGACGAGCCATAACACAAATAGGACCTATAGACTCTGTTCCAAAAGGACTATGTTCTTGATCGATCCAAACCCAATCTGGTCCTGTTGCAAAAATAGCAGCAGCAGTATGCCATTCTCTCGTAAACATTTGAGAACTCAATAAAAGTTCTTGATTTTGAATACGTTGTTTAATATTACTTGGATACATTTTAATTACTCCTTGGATAAAGTCAGTCTAATATAGCACCATATACAAATGATCTAAGTTGACGCCTGATATCATATGTAGTGGACGGTATCAACTGAGTCATAAATATAACTATCAAATCTTCTAAAGGGTCTATCCAAAATGCGGTACTAGCTAGCCCTCCCCAAGCTATTTCACCTTTTGAAGATAACGTTCGGGCTCTAACAGGATCAGTAATTACAGAAAACCCTAATCCGAATCCTGTGCCATCAAATTTTGATTCACTCCATCTACTAAACGCCATCTGTGACAAATCAGACCCGCCCGATAGATGATTAGATGTCATTAAACCAATAGTCTTTCTACTAACAAATTGATGCCCTTCCAAATTACCATTATTCAGTATCATCTTGCAAAATTGTAAATAATCATCGGTAGTAGACATTAATCCACCACCACCACTAAGGAGTTTAGGTTTTTGAGTAATATCGCCTTCCTCTTTAGAAGTTATTAAACTAGGAATATCAGAGCCTGTATACAAATAATTAGAAGCTAATCTACCTATCTTCTCTGAGGGAACATAAAAATCAGTATCTTTCATACCCAGTGGGTCAAATATATATTTTTTAAAGAAATCATCCAGACTATATCCTGAAAGAACCTGAATCAAATAACCACATACATCAACGGAAACAGAATAATTCCATCTACTACCTGGAGAAAATTGTAGCGGTAAATCAGATAATTCTTTAACGAAATGTTCTAAAGATTTATTTTTATTTCTCATAATTTTTCTTTTTTCATAAGCAAAATCTATTTCTGTAGTTTGCATAAAATCATAAGTGAATCCAGATTGATGAGTTAATAAATCATGAATATTCATAGGTCTATCAACTGGCTTAGTTATGAAATCAGGATCTTTCCCCGACACATACACCTCTAATGATTTAAATTCAGGTATATATTTATAAACCGGATCATCAAGTTGGAATAAACCTTTCTCATACAACATCATCAAAGCAATAGAGGTTATTGGTTTTGTCATTGAATAAATACGAAATATCGCATCTTTATCTAAGTCCGTATTATGATCTCTATCTTTAAATCCCATAGGAGAAGAATGCACTAATTCCCCTTTTCTATAAACAGTTGTCATCAAACCTGTAAGTTTTTTAGATTCAATATAAGTCTTATTTAAAAAATCATCCATCTCATGAAGTCTTGAGATAGAAATACCTGCTAAGTCATTGTTAATCATAGTACTTGTTAATAAATCCTTATTACACGATAATTTTATTTGACCTTATAATAAACATAGGTGCAAATTAGGTGCAAATAAAATAAACGATTTCATAAATGAATTCTGATATAGCTATAAAAGTAACAAACTTAAAAAAATATTACCCAGAACATAAAGCCGTTAACGGAATAAGTTTTGAAGTAGGAAAGGGCGAAATATTTGCTCTATTGGGACCAAATGGGGCAGGCAAAACAACAACTGTGGAAATCTTAGAAGGTCACAGAGACAGAACATCTGGAGAGGTTTCTGTTCTAGGATATGACCCGAAGTTAAACGCTCCTGAATTCCGAGAAAGCATAGGGATTGTTTTACAAGAAACAAACCTAGATCCATATCTTAAAGTTGAAGAAATAATGACTCAATTTGCAGGTTTTTATAAAAACCCTCGAAATATCTCAGAACTCATATCGATAACAGGATTAGATTCATTTAGAAATTATAGATATAGAAAATTATCTGGTGGTCAAAAACGACGTTTAGACGTGGCTATAGGATTAATAGGTGATCCCGAGTTATTATTTTTGGATGAGCCGACAACAGGATTTGACCCTTCAGCTAGGCGTGATGCATGGGATATGATTTCTGAATTAAAAAATCTCGGAAAAACTATACTTTTAACCACACACTATATGGAAGAAGCTGAAGTTCTAGCTGACAGATTTGCATTAATGAATAACGGATTCATAGGCAAAATAGGGACGATGGATGAACTGCGTAATTCTAAAAATTCAACCATAAAATTTGATTACAATGGCAATCTGGATATGATACCAGAAAATATAAGAGAAATTTGCTCAATCACAAACAAGAAGATAACAATACAATCCAATATGCCAACCCAAACATTATCAACGTTAACTTTATGGGCCTTAAATGAAAATATTGATCTACAAAATTTATCCGTGCAAGCTCAGTCTTTAGAAGAAATATTTCTTGAATCCATAAAAGAGTCTAAAACACCATGAGAATCTTAAAACTAGCGCTACGTCAAATATTATATGAAAACAAGGCCTTCAGAAGAAACCCTGTTGCAGCATTTTTTACATTTGCATTTCCTCTACTATTTTTATTTATATTTAGTATTGTCTTTAGTGACCGAGAAATTGAAATTGACGGCGGAATCGTTTCTTTAGCAAGTGTATACATTCCTATGATCACAGTATTTGCTGTAGTGGGATCTTCATATACTGGTGTAGCAATGCAATTATCTATAGCCCGAGACGGAGGAGTACTAAAAAGAATCAAGGGTACCCCTTTACCTATTATATCCTTCATATTAGGTAAGATATGTCATAGTACCCTAATCTCTGCTCTACTTGTATTGGTAGTCACAAGTACCGGTTCATTTATATTTGATGTTCCAATGCCATCTGGAAATGCTATGCCTGCATACATACTAACTTTATTGCTAGGTGCTGCCACATTTAGTTGCTTAGGAGTTGCAATAATATCTTTAATCCCAAGTGCTGATGCTGCTCCGGCAATAGTTAATGCATCAATACTTCCATTGTTATTTATTTCTGACGTATTTGTGCCAACTGACAATGCTCCAATGTGGTTAAATATGTTTGCTCAATGTTTTCCTGTAAGGCCGTTTTCTTTAGAGTTGCAAGAGGCGTTCAATCCATTTAATACTGGTATTATGTTTAATATAATTAATCTAGGAATAATATCAGCATGGCTAATAGCTGGATTATTAATATCAACCAAATTTTTCTCTTGGGAACCTCGAACATAATTTATCAAAGGAATTTCTATGGGTGCATTAAGAAATATCAAAGTTTTAGATTTATCTAGAATATTAGCAGGTCCATATTCAACACAAATATTATCAGATTTAGGAGCAGAAATCTGGAAGGTTGAATCGCCTTGGGGAGATGATACTCGCCAATGGGGACCCCCTTTTTTGAATAAAGAAAGTTCTTATTACCTATCAGCAAATAGAGGTAAGAAAAGCCTAATAATTAATTTAAAGTCCGAAAAAGGTCAAAATATTATCAAAGATTTAGCGAAAAAAGCCGATATTTTAGTAGAAAATTTTAAAGTGGGCAATTTAGCAAAATTTGGACTTGATTATAAATCGTTATCAGAAATAAACCCTAAACTGATTTATGCGTCTGTTACAGGATTTGGTCAAACAGGACCAAGGTCTTCAGAACCAGGCTACGATGCAGCATTACAAGGAATGACAGGAATCATGAGTGTCACAGGTGAACCAGACGGGAGGCCAACAAAAGTCGGTGTAGCTTGGATAGACATATTAACGGGCTTAAATGCTACCATAGGAATATTGGGAGCTTTAAACGAAAGAAATACCAGTGGATTAGGGCAACACATAGATGTTTCATTATTTGATGTTGGAATAGCTTCTATGGGCTACCTAGCACAAAATTACTTAGCTACTGGGGTATCAGCAACTAGAATTGGTAATGCTCATCCTCAAGTGGCTCCATATCAAGATTTTGAAGCTTCAAACGGTAATTTCATAGCAGCTGCTAATAATGATGATCAATTTCAAAGGCTTTGCAATACCATAGGACTAACTGAACTGCTTGAAGATGATAGATTTGAAAGTAATAGCAAAAGAGTAAGCAATCGTATTGTACTTGAAGAAAAACTAAATAGCGTATTCAAAACTAATACAATCGATTATTGGACTGATAAGCTTCAATCCGCAGGAATAACAATAACCCCTATAAATGATATTGGCACCGTACTTAAAGACCCTCAAACTGAAGCTCGGAATAGCATATGGTCGATAAATCATCCAGACATCCAAAACTTAAAAGTGATAGGAAGCCCCTTGCAACATATGAGTAGAACTCCTTCAGAACCAGGGATTCATCCTCCAAGATTAGGAGAGCATACATTTGATGTCATGGAAAATATTCTAGGAATGTCCAAAATAGAAATTAACGAATTAGTTGAATCTAATGTAATCCAAGGGATGACTTAGTAGTTGTGGAACTTCCCATCTCTAAAAGCCTGAATGAAATTCACACAAAACTCGTCTTCTCCAACTAGAATAGCTTTTGCTAACTTAACGTCTTCTCTCGATTCGTCTACATTTCTTATACGTTCAAGCTTGCTTTCGATTGGGTTTAAGATGCCAGAATTAACACCTGCATCTATTGCTAATCTAATAAAAGTGTCATTTATAATTCTTCTAGCCGGTAGCCCAAATGAAACATTACTTAGCCCACCAGTTATGTAAATATCTTCTCCAAACTCCTTCCTTATACCATTTACAGCTTCTAGGTAATCATTCCCATAAGATTGATCTACTGATATTGGAAACACAAGTGGGTCTACATATATTCTTTGATATGCAATCCTTCTTTCTTTACAAAATTCAATCATTCTAGCAGCATTTTCAATCCTTTCTAAGGCAGTAGACGGCATAGCTGCATTTCCTGCTGATGTCACCACAACATTTGCGTTGTAGTACTCAGCGATATCTAAAACTTCAACCCTTTCTAGAGAAGCTGAATTAATCATAGGAGTTCCTTGTAAAGATCCTGTACGAGCATATTCCTCCAAGCCAACCTTTATAATATCTGGGCTAGAAGAATCTATACTAGGTGGCTTCTTAGCAATAGTAGAATAAAATGAAACTAACCATTTCATCGATGATTTTTGAATCTCAATATTAGGCGAAATCTCGTCAATATTTAGATCTAAAAAATCAGATCCTACATTTTCTTGCCTACGAATCTCAGATGCAATATAGTCTTTACCTTGAGATTGATATTTGGATGACTCAGACATCCCTGACGATACTGCAACCATGAAATGTTTTACTCTACCTTCTTGGTAAACTTTTGTTGATTTAAAATCTTCAGGGATACACAAAAATGAATTAATTCCATCGCTGTTTTTGTATAAAACTGATTCTAAGCCATCTTCATCATATCCAATACGTTTTCCAGACCTCATAAATACACGAGTTGTGTGTATATTTTCTCCAATTACAATAAATTCTTCTGCACACATAGATTAAAACCTTAATTTTTTACTTGATATATTTCTTTCTTTCCAAATAGTAGTTTTAAAAATGGTAGATAGCATTGAATGATATGCAACTATTATCATAACTCCTACACAAATTGGGAAAAATGGAATTAAAAACAATGAGTAATGAAATCTCCTGCAAGACAAAGTCCATGATATCAAAAAAATAAACAACGATAAAACTGAAATCGTCCAATATTCTCCATTGCCCACTACCCCTATCAGCCCGTAACCCACTGTCATCAATGGAATAAACGTAAGGCAGACTAACAAAATAGAAAAAATGAATAACACACTAATACTATAATTCAATGCCGGAAAAACACTTCTAGATATTCCGTTTAAAGCATCAATCGTATTTTTATATGGCATGGATTCGACCATTTCAGTCCCATCTAATAACATCCACTTTAACCCAGATTTTTTAATGAATCTCCCTAATTGAAAATCATCAATTGCATTATCTCGAACCTCTTCATGTCCACCAATATGAGAATAAGATTCTTTTTTAAATAACATAAATTGTCCAAATGTTGCAGATAAATAAGAGTTATTGAAATTATGAGCAATCTTTATTGGTAACCATGAAAAAATAGCCCAATTCATAAATGGGAACATGGCTAATTCAACAATGCTCTTAGGCGGCCTCTTTGGAATAAGGGTCAATAAATCTATATTATTACTAACAGATTCATGTATTGCTGAGGCTATAGTATCCTTTTGGAATATAGTGTCAGCATCCAAAAAAAGTATATACTCTCCATTCGCTGAGTTATATAGCTGATGGCAAGCCCAATTTTTCCCTCCCCAACCTAGTGGTAATTCTTCTCCGTGAATCAATTTGACTCTTTTATCATCTTCCACAAATCGCGAAACGATACCAGCTGTCTCATCATTTGAATTATCGTCCAGAACTATTATTTCCAAATTGGCATAAGTTTGAGATATTAATGAATCGAGACATTGGGAAATTTTATCTTCTTCATTCCTAGCGGGAATTAACACTGAAATAATAATGTCTTTATTTAATCTAGTTTTTTTAACGATAAGCTTCTTTAAAAAAAAACTATTAGAAATTGCAATACAGACTGAAATAAGCCCTAATATTAAAACAACATAATATTGAAGAGTTATTAAATAAGTCATCCAAATAAATTGGATACATTTCTAATCCAACCTCTGAAAAGAATCCCTTCACTATATTCTTTCCTATGTTTATAGATAACGACCAATAAATTCAATATTCCAAACAGCACTATTGCTAATCCAGAAACAGGAATTGCAAATACCATAATGAAATAATATGAAGCAACAAGCAATCCTAATATAGATAATGTGACAGTAACAGCATGATTTTTTTGTACCGCATGTAAAGGTGCAAGAAACATCATTGCTAAAGGAAATGCAATTCCACCTGTAAGAGCTATCCAAGATCCCCAAGAGGAAGCTAACGCTTTACCCCCTTTAAATTTTAGTAAGGGAGACCAAGCGTGTCCTAGTATAGGAGCTAATGCAATAAGAGATATAGCTAGTGAATTAAATCCAGAAATCGATGAAAATTCTCTTATTGCTAAAGAAACAGGAATCGCAGATTTAGAAATATCTAATATCATCGCTATTGTCCCGATTTGCCATCCCCCAATAATCCAAGCATTTGTAGCCCCTGGATTTCCATCTCCGACATCTCTAACATCTTTTTTTATTATTAAAGAGGATATAATTAATGAATAAGGAATTGATCCACTAATGAATGACACTATGAACCAAAAAATTAGATCTGACAAAATATCTCCACTAAAACAAAAGAACATAAGAATAATCAAAATTAAACTTGTCCCATAGTATCATAGATAAAAAAATACTCACTATCATAATAATTAATCAAGAATAAACTAGGAATACAAATGTCATACGACCCAATTTTCGATATTAGCAATAAAACTATCATAGTAACTGGAGCTTCATCTGGACTAGGAAGCACATTTGCAAAATTTTTGTCTGAAAGAAATGCCAATGTTGTACTCGCTGCTCGGAGAATAGAAAGACTAGAAAAATTATCTTCTGATTTATCTGAAAAAGGGCTACAAACAATTGCAGTAGCTTGTGATGTGACCAATTCTAGCGATGTAGCCAATATGTTTAATATAGCCGAAGAAAAATTTGGTCGAGTCGACATTTTAGTAAACAATGCAGGCCAAATTACTGAATCGGGAGCGGTACCTGAAAAAATAACAGATGAAATGTTTGAGCAAAGTGTTCAAGTAAATTTACTAGGGTTGTGGTATTGCTGTAGAGAAGCAGGACAAAGAATGTTATCAGACGGGCTAGGTGGATCTATTATTAATCTCTCATCTGTCGCCGGACTAAATGGTATGAGAGGTATGCCAGCAGCATATCAAGCAACAAAAGGAGCAGTTGCTACGCTGACTAAAAGTTTAGCTGCGAACTGGGGAGATCGAGGAATTCGCGTTAACGCAATAGCTCCTGGATGGTTTCCAAGTCAAATGACAATGGCTTGGGTACGAAAATCCGTTTTCAAGGAGCACATTAGTTCAAGTTCACCAATGGGTAGGATTGGAAAACCAGAAGAATTAAATGGTGTCTTATTATTACTATCATCTGATGCCTCTAGTTTTATTAATGGAGAAATCATATCTGTAGATGGTGGAATAAATGCTTCAGTTGGATTACCTTTCTTTACAGAGGAAATGTTTACATACTTAGAAAAAGCTGTCCCAGATAATATGGCTAAAAGAATTATATTTGATGAATCCTGAAGACATCTTATCAGCAATCAATAAAATATCTTCCAATACGATAGGGAAGCTTGAAGAATTCTCAAGTTTTGAATGGGATGCACCCAGCAGGTGCCATATGTGGGCCAACAAAGATGTTGCAGCTCATCTAGTTGCGACATTGGGGTTTAATTTAAATTCAATCACTATGGCTTTGTCAGGGAATAGTCTTCCAGGGGAAGGAATGCCAAATCCGGGAACTTTCCATAGTACTCAAATAGCACCAGGCATAGCTTCAAGAGCAATACAGCTATCTGAAACAAGTTTGAGAAACAAAACTACGCTTNTCAAAGCCCTATCAGATATTCAACAAGATTTTAATGAGACATGTAAGACAATTAATAAATCTANATGGGAATTGAAGGCATATCATCCTGTAAACATGTTATCAATANNAGANATGCTTNTGATANTCTTATTAGAGGTANCGNTGCACACATGGGACATCTTTAATNCCCTACAAGATGATTATGTTGTAGATGAAGAAAGTGCAATATTGCTCGTAAATTTATGGAAAAACCCTAAAGCCAATCGCTGGTTCATAGTAGACCCATCGGGAGACAGCCCNGATGTCACACCAAAAGTCATAGATATAGATTTAGGATTGGAAAAGAAATTAAGACTTACAACTTATAAAGGAACTCTTGACATATTTGAAAAGGCAGATACGATGGATTTAGCTCCAACAACTATCCAGACAAGCCCAAGAGATTTCTCTTTATTAATTACTGCAAGAAAAAATTTATTTGATTTAATCGACCAAAAAAAAGTTACTGTAGAGGGAAATAAAAAAAACGTGCTTATGTTCCACCATTGGTTTAAAGGAACATAATTAGGATATTNNATGAAAAGATTNGANNACAAAATNGCTATTATTTCAGGGGGTGCATCAGGGCAAGGTGCAGCCGANGCTGAATTGTTTTTAAGTGAAGGTGCAAAGGTTATTATTGGAGACATCCTAGATAAAAAAGGGGAAACCCTAGCAGCAACTTTAGATCCCGACAAAAATGTTTGTATATACAAACACCTTGATGTAACTAACCCTCACGATTGGGACAATATTGTCAATGAGGCAATGGAACGTTACGGCAAAATAGATATTCTTATTAATAATGCAGGAATAACATCACACAACAACATAGAAAACACTACTTTAGAAGAATGGGAAAAAATCAATTTGATTAATTCAACAGGAGTTTTCCTAGGTTGCAAATCTGTAATTCCAATAATGAAAAAAAACGGCGCAGGATCAATAGTAAATATATCTTCAATGGCAGGTTTAGTAGGGCTTCCTTCAGCATCTACTGCATATACAGCATCTAAGGGCTTGGTAAGGTCATTAACCAAAAATATTTCTACTCAATATGGCCCTCACAATATCCGATGCAATTCTGTACACCCAGGATTTATAGAAACAGATATGATGTCAAAAGTTTTATCTGATAAAGAAGAAAGACAAAAAAGATTAGATATGACTCCATTAAATATTATTGGCACAGCAAAAGACGTTGCTTTATCAGTATTATTCTTAGCTTCTGACGAATCTAGTTACATAACCGGTTCGGAATTAGTAATAGACGGAGGAATAACCGCAAAATAGTCTCCACAATATATATTCACGTTTCTTGAAAATAAACATATTTTGAGTATAATTCATAGATAGAAAATACTCATAGTAGGTGTTCTGTGGTACTAAAAGAGCAAGAAAATAAGTTAGTAGTCGTACAACTAAATGGTGGTAATGATGCACTTAATACCGTTGTACCTGTCAATGAGGGTCTTTATTACGATAACAGACCTCACGTCCACATTAAGCAAAATGAAGGNCTAAAAATAAATGATGAATTAGCCTTCAATCCTAGTATGACTGCTATTAAAAAGCTTTGGGACCAAGGAAAAGTAGCCATTATTAATGGGATCGGGTACCCAACTCCAAATAGATCACATTTTCGATCTATGGATATATGGCACACAGCTGAACCGGATAAAGTGATAAATGAAGGTTGGATTGGTAAAGCTTTAAAAGAACTAGACCCGAATGCTGAAAATACTTTAGGCGGAATAAATTTTGGTCGCGGGTTACCTAGAGCAATGTCTTACAGTGGAGTTCCTGTAGCTTCTGTAGGCAACTTGGATACTTATGGGCTATTTCCTCAAATATCAGAAGATCAAGATCGTATAGATCTTCTAAATGCTTTTTCCCAGATGTATGGTGGTGCAGAAGGAAAAGACGTAATATCTGAATTTATAGGTCAAACAGGACAAGACGCTAGAATAGGAGCCGACATGTTAAGGGAAGCGCCTTCACTTTACAAATCATCTATTGAATATGCTTCTAACCCTATATCAAATAGCTTGAGAGATGCCGCAAGGGTAATGTTTGCTGATTTAGGAACACGATTCTTCTATACTCAGCACGGCAGCTTCGATACTCATGGAGGAGAATTACCTGTACATTCTAAATTATGGAATGACGTTTCAAACGGTGTCGGTGATTTTATGGACGATGTTGAAGAACATGGCTATGGTGACAGTACTTCATTACTTATATTTTCTGAATTTGGCAGAAGGATCAAAGATAATGGTTCTGGAACAGATCATGGATCAGGAGGAGTTGCATTTTTGATAGGAAATTCTGTAAAAGGTGGCTTATACGGTTACTACCCGTCACTAAAAGATAAAGACCAATTAGATGGAGATTTATACGCCAATAATGATTTCCGATCTTTGTATACTAATATACTCGAAGATTGGATGAATCTTGATGCTGTATCTATATTAAATGGNACTTTTGANAAACACNAAATTTTCAAAAACTGATTNCTATCNCAGNGGTTCACATGGTAACAATTGCAAANACATTAGTATCCGAAAAGCGTTCATTAGTGGCTCACCTCATGAGAAGAGCTGGATTTGGAGCTACACAAAAAGAGTTAGATGACCTAGAAAATCAGGCTTATGATGATATTGTAGATTCAATATTAGATCCAGGTGATTCAAATCATTTACCTGAGTTTTTCATAAGAAGATTTCATACAGAAGTTCATGAACAAAGAGTAGGGCCATGGGCAGCAAAAGAATGGCTTTATCGAATGGTAACAACTGAAACACCAATACTAGAAAAAATTGCTTTATTTTGGCATGGTATTTTTGCAACGGGTTATGCAAAAACAAATCAAGCAAGAGCTCTATCCGTTCAAATAGATATGTTCCGCAAATTTGGTTTAGGCAAATTTGACGATTTATTAGAAGAGATATCTAAAGATCCTGCAATGATCATATGGCTTGACAATCAAGATAACCATAACAATGCAATAAATGAGAATTTTGGTAGAGANATATTAGAATTATTCTCTATGGGNATTGGAAANTATACTGANGATGANGTAAAAGAATGTTCTAGAGCTTTTACTGGATGGACATTAAAAAATGCAGAATATATGTCTGTTAGAGCAATGAANGATTCTATATGGCCTTATGGAAGGATCTCTTGGCATTACGAATATAGAAAAAATGATCATGATGAAAATACTAAAACTTTCTTAGGAGAAACAGGTAACTTCAACGGTCAAGATATTGTTCGTATCATATCCAAGCAAGAAGCTACAGCTAGATTCGTTGCTCGCCATCTTTACGATTTCTTTGTCGCAGATGAAGTTCCTGTGCCACAATGGCCATATACTCCGCCAAAAGATGAAAATGCNATACAAACTTTNGTAGACTCATACATGTCAAATAANCATGACTTGAAAGANGTNCTCAGAACNTTATTTAAATCTGATTTCTTTAAAGAATCTACATATGAAAGAGTCAAATGTCCTGCTGAATATGTCGCCGGGTGTTTACGAGTTAGCAATACAATAACTAAGCCCACACTATTAATGAATGAGGCAGAAAGTGTAATAGCCTATATGGGTCAAACCCTACTGAATCCCCCTTCAGTTGAAGGGTGGCATGAAGGTGCCGAATGGATAAATAGTGGTTCTATAGTAGAAAGAGTAAACTTCTCCCATAAAGTTTGGAGTAATACTAATTCTCCAGAAGTAAAAGATATTACTAACCGCTTAGCTTTTAACGCAGAATTGGACCCCGATGACGCAGTAAATATGTGCTTTAATTTGATGGGGATATTGGATCCTGACATTGAAGAATCTACAAAAAACGCAATTGTTAAACATTCAAAAAAGAAAGGCCCAATAATATTTGGGGAAGCATCGACATCAGACAGAAAAAATGCTGAAGAAAGAATATCCGAGATATTAGGTCTTATTGCCTCTTCAAAAGAATATCAAAGAGTGTAATCTTTCCATGGTTACTCAAATCGAAAAGGCAACTTACAACAAAACTATAGGCATAACTAACAACAATCCGTTAGGTCGCGGGTTTGCTCACCCAGTAGACATGGCAATATTCAACGATAAGTTTTATGTCTTAAATAAACATCCTGTCTTTGCTAGAGTTGGGGTCTGTAATTATAAAGAAGATTATATAAACGAATTTGGAACATATGGTCATGGAGATGGTCAATTTTGGTTACCAACAGGTATTACAAGTAGTTCAACAGGAACAATTCTCGTATGTGACGAACACCACAATAGGATTTCAAAGTTCTCAGAGGATGGAACTTATTTATCTAATTGGGGAAACCATGGTAGTGACGCAGGACAGTTAAATGGTCCATCTGGAATTACCGTTGATATGGAAGATAATGTTTATGTTGTAGATCAATATAACCATAGAATTCAAAAATTCTCCCTAAATGGAGATTTCATTACCACCTGGGGAGAGCACGGTGAAAAAAAATCCCAATTTGATCATCCGTGGGGAATATCAGTTGGATTGGATGGATATGTATATGTCACTGATTGGGGTAATGATCGAATACAAAAATTTGATACTAACGGATCCTTTATAAGTGTAATAGGAGGGCCTAATAAAAATGAGGGTTCTCTAAATAAACCCGCAAAAGCTGCAGCTGACAAAGATGGATACGTATATGTTGCCGATTGGGGTAATGAATCCGTTAAAATTTATTCTCCCGAGGGAGGCCACGTTCAATCCTTACGTGGAGAAGCAACATTATCAAAATGGGCACAAGAATTCTTAGATGCTAATCCAGATGAATCTACACAACGTGAGATATCCAATCTAAAACCAGATTTGCCTAAACATTTTAATACACCATATTTAATATCAACTCAAATAGAAGCTTATTTTTGGGGACCTTCCTCTGTAGTAATTGATAATAACTCAAAATTATATGTAATTGAGTCTTCAAGGCATAGAATTCAAATATACAACATATAATATTTTTAATGCACCTATTGTATACCTAAAAGCATATTAATATCTTGTATTTACTGTATAATGCAGTTTATAATATGTGAAATGCACTATATAGGATTTTTTTTATGCCTAGAGGTATTAGTGATTCAGAACAATTTGTAGAAGCGTACAGATTATACACTGCGGGGTACAAACAAGCTCAAATTCTAGAAAAACTTAATTTGATTTATAGATCAAATTCTATAAAATTGCGTACTTTAGGTGATTGGATAAAGAAATTTAAAGAATTATCCGATGAAGAAAAAGAAAATTCCCAAAGTATCCAATGGCATGATTTAGACGATTACGGTATGGGCTGGGAAATAGGAAGAGGGATTGGTTATTTCCATGACTGGGAAGGTCACATGCCCAGTAGAAGATTAATTAAATGGTGGTGGCGTTTAAATCAAATTGGAGGATGGTCTGATGAAAAACTTATGTTGTGGGCTAAAAAGTATGAAGAATACGAAATAAAGACAGCATTTGGAATAAAATCAGAAAGTTTGGCATCATTAGACGAACAAATGCTTTCAAATAGACGGGATACAACAGGTATAACAGCCGGAACAGTAACAAATAATTCTTCTGAGGACAACAACCATAAAGAAGATCATGAAATGTCAGATATCTCTAGCAATAGTACACTTGAAACACCAAGACCACGTAATGTTAGAGGATATTCAAGCTTTCAAAAAATTGATTAATCTAAGTTAAAAATCCTACTTTCTCGTACGCACCTTTAACAACAGGTATTGCATCTACTCCTAACCAATCTTCTAAAATTTCCGAATAAACACTACGAAAATCAAGATTAAACCTTAGGTCCCCCTCTAATAAATCTTCATATTTCAAAGAAGGATATTCGCTATATTGGCCACCTTTCACAGAATCTCCAATAACAAAAGCTACTCCTCCCGAACCATGATCTGTTCCATTACCATTATCTTTAACACGTCTGCCAAATTCAGAAAATACAAACATAATCACATCATCAGACTTATTTGCTGCTTTCATATCATCATAAAAATCTCTAATCCCTCCCATAACATGTTTTAACAAGCCTTCTTGTAAAGCTATCCCATTAGTATGGGCATCAAAGCTTCCATGCTGGGTATAACAAATCCTAGTTCCTATATCAGCTTGAAGGACTTGCGCTGCTCCTTTCATAGCTTTTGAAAATGAATTATCCATCGAATATTCAATGTCTGAGGAATATTCAGAAGTAACCGTACTAAGTATGTCGGCACCTTTAAGTGCATCTAGGCCTGTCTGACGTAAATAATCCATAACCGGACCTGTTCCTATAGCTTGTGCATACATATCTTTAAAAGCACTAAGAGCATCTAATCTATTATTCTCTTCATTAATGTGATTTAAAAAACCATAAGAATCTAAATCCGTTACAGCAGCAACTGGAGCACCGTGGGCAACTAGCGCACGGGGCAATCCTGCTCCAAAATTAACTGCAGCTACCACATTATCATGCTTAGGGTACATTTGGTTAATAGCATTTCCTAACCACCCTTCAGTACCTACCTTTGTAGGCTCTGCAGTATGCCATATATCCATAGATCTAAAATGTGATCGATTGGGGACAGGATAGCCAACACCATGCAAAATAGCCACCTTATTTTGATCGTACAGATCTTTCATAGGTTGCATAACAGGATTTAAGCCAATATTGGAATCTATAGGAATAACTTCATTTTCATTTATTCTGACATTTGGCCGGTTATCAATGTAATTAGAATTATTGTAAGGAATCACACAATTAAGATAATCGTTACCGCCAGAAAGTTGAATTACAACTAATTTTTTATCTTTCATTTAATTACCTTCACAAAATTCAAAAACTTGAAATCGATGTCTATTTGACTCAGTTATGTATATATTATCATCAGAATCTAATTCCACTGATACAGGATCCCAAAAATATGGCTCTATTCTGGCCGATATTTCAGAGGGATCATCTACGTCTGTATCAAAAACAGGAACAAAAGAGGCTCTAGCCTCTTTTTCATCTTGCTGAGCTTCAAAGTATTCTTCGGCCCAAGGATTTAAGCCCCCTTTCCCTCTTTCTTCGATTAAAAAATTTCCTTCTCTGTCCAGTATCTGTAATCGCTGGTTAGCCCAATCAGTAACAATGATATTCCCTTCTGTATCTACCGCAACATCAGAAGGTCTATTAAATTTTCCTTCTGATGATCCTGATTCACCAAATGATTCAACAAATTCTCCCTTTGAGGTAAATTTTTGTATCCTATCATTACGCCAATCAGCAATATAAATGTATCCATGAGAATCTTCACATATTCCCCAAGGTAGGGAAAATTGACCAGGACCTACTCCTTCTTCTCCCCATTGAGAAATATAACCCCCATCTAAATTATATTCTTGAATACGGTTATTTTTAGAATCTACAACTAAAATGGTTTCTCCTCTAACGAGTAATCCACTTGGTTGATCAAATTGCCCAGGGGCAGAACCTTTTTCACCCCAATACTTCACAGGTTCCCCGTCAGGATCAAATATAGTTATCCTATTGAGAAATTCATCTGCTAAAAAAAGATTATTATCTAAATCTAAAGTCACACAAGTAGGCCAAACCATCTGACCTAACTCACCAAGCCCATAAGAACCAATCTTACCAAAAAACTCATGATTTTTAGATACTCTCTGTATACCAATTGTCTGTTTAGAAGTTCTTTTCCCTCGGCTAGCTACGAATATAACTCCGTCATCTCTAATAGCCAATGATGCAGGATGCTCAAACCCTCTGCCGCCAAAATCAGTATTAAATCCCACAGTAGTCACATAATTCATTTTTTTTGTTGTCTTTGACAAATCATGAGCCCCATTATTATGCATTTTGGTATTCAATTGAAGATACAATCAATTGAATAAGAGATACCACTGCTTCATCAAAAGAATCAGATCCTGATTTATCTGACCATGACAAATCAGGGTATCTAGAAATATATTTATTTAGACTTGATTTCGTAGAATCCATAACATCTAACGGGCCTAGAATATCTAAACAAAAATCTACTAATTGTGTATGAGTAAGATTAGATGAAGAAGCTTTCTCTTTTATTTTATCAATAATATTCCTGAGTCCTATTTTGTCAGGGTCACTTAAAACCTTACTAACAAAATTAACTCTTTGAACATATGCTCCAGTGCTAACCCATTCTGTCCCACCTTGCCAACCTTCTACACTAGGTGGATTTAATAATGCTTGTCCCATATTTGTACAAGCATCTTCAGCTGCTAATAAATCCATTGAAGGCAATTCAATTGGTCCTGCCAACCTCAATGCCCCAACAACCATTTCTGCAGGACTTTTAATACGAGCGTATCGTGCAGGTATATCTTTAAAAAAATCTGCAGTAAACATAGTCCCTAAAACAGCCTTTATACTATGGTCATTATCAAAATAAGATTGCACCATTAAATCTATAGCTTCAGGATTTCTTGGAGGCTCATGAGGCCACTGAGGAACAGGCAATTCATCTTCAACAAAGTAATGATATAAATGCCTTGCAAGATACTTAGCCGTACCTTCTTGTTCACATATAATCCTTACCGCATCTTCACCATTCCAATTACCAGTTTGACCCAAAATAGTTTTAAGTCCTTTATCATGATCTTCGTCGTCATATTCAAATTGCCATGACATATATCCATACGGACGAGCTGTATTATTACGCATCTTAATTGACATATATTCAGGATTAACTACACGCCAACCAGTAAAAGCCCTGGCAGTTTCTTTAATATCATCTTCTGTATAATTGCCAACTCCCATAGAAAATAATTCGAGAATTTCCCTACCGTAATTTTCATTTATATTATGCCCATGATTATCTTGATTATCTAACCACATAATCATGGAAGGATCTTTAGATAATTCAATCAAAAGATCATCAAACTTTCCCATACCATGAGTACGAAACATATCTATCTGATTTAAAATAGGCCTATGTTGTATTAATTTAGCCCATCCTGTAGCAAATATCCGATGCCAAAACAATGTCATCTTTTCACGTAATGGAGATTTTGTCATCAACATCCTATAAATCCAATAGGCCGCACCCTGATTTCTTAAATCCGATTGTGCGACATGATATCTTCTTATCATGTCATGGGGAACAAGGTCCGCCTCTTTAGGATTTAAGAACTCTTTTAAGATATTGTCGTACCCTACTTCTACAGCATAATCCATTTCATCAGGAGTTGGACCAAAACTTGCCCTTCTAAGTAAATGAGCTAATAAAGATACATCTTTTGAATAGTCAACTGTCGTCAAATAACTCACTCCAAAATACTAAAATACACATATTCTCAAGAGTATATCAAATTTGGATTTTTCAATCTCAAATCTGAATCCTAAGCAAACCATATTATACAAATAGTATAATGAAGGAAGATAGACGCATTATTAAAAACATATTAGGAGGTTAAATATGGATTTCGTAGCAATGACATTTTGGATTGCAACAGCAGCCATGCTCGCTTCTACTGTCTTCTTCTTCTTAGAAAGATTTGATGTTGACCCAAAATGGAGAACATCTGTAACAGTTGCTGGTTTAGTTACTGGTATCGCATTTTGGCATTATTTGTATATGAGAGGCATATGGATTGATACAGGAACAAGTCCTACAGAATTAAGGTACATAGACTGGTTAATAACTGTGCCATTACAAATAGTGGAATTCTATTTGATTCTATACGCAGTAACCAAAGTAAAAATGAACCTTTTCTGGCAATTACTAGGAGCATCCTTGGTAATGCTTGTTTTCGGTTATCTAGGTGAAACTGGAGACCTAAACGAATACATAGCCTTTGCAATAGGTATGTTAGGTTGGCTATACGTTATTTATCTCATCTACTTTGGAGAAGCTAAAAAAGCTAATGCCGAAAGTGGTAATACTTCAAGCCAAATGGCATTTAATGCTATAAGGTGGATTGTATTAGTAGGATGGGCAATTTACCCAATAGGATTCTTACTAGGTAATTTTGGCGACTTGGGAGCAGATGGAGTCAAGGCAATGAACGCGATTTATAACCTTGCTGACTTAGTTAACAAGACTGCATTTGGGCTAGTTATTTGGGCAGCTGCAAAGCGTGAGTCCTAATTAAAAGTAGTCATTTTTTAAAAATCAACAACCAACTGTCACCTAGATGATCATCTAGGTGACAGTTGGTTGTTTGCCTTAATTTGATTAATTTTTCTACAAATTAAGATGAAAAAGGCAAAGATGAATGATGAAGATCTATTATTAAATTACCATTTAACAATTTATAACCAAAAGTATACTCAACTTTAAGCTTAATTCCTTTAGTATCGGTAAAAAAATAGTTGCCCATAGCAAAAGCTCTATTTTCTTCAATAATAAAACCTAAATTCTCAAATTCAACTTTAGCCCACGGCTTCATTGCAAAACCATCATCCTCATCACAATAAGAATTTTTTCCTCCTAAAAAATATGATAATGCCATTTCGATTTTAGGTCTGAATTGTTCTTTTGAAGCCTTTGTTGGTTTAAATAAAATTCTACTATTTTTAAAATCATAGACACTATTTAAAAATAAAGTTGTGAATTCAATTAAATCTGCATCTCTATCTATTAGGGTGCCAATTTTGACTATTCCGTCACCCCATTTTCTTTGAGCTTCTTCAATTTGATTTTTAGTTATCATAAATTTTAGTTATATTTTTTAGAATACTAATCGTTAGACACTGCTAACGTCTACTACCTCTTAATGACCCAGAAACCTTCATATACGATTCCTGATAGATACTGCACTGGACTAGCCGGTCTCCCATATCTTTCCAAGATTCTTCTGTAGGGTAGATGAAATCGGCGTCCAATGTCGAAAGGGCATATTCAACACCTACAAACGGTTCGAAGCTGTCTAAACAGAAGATCCTAGCTTGCTCATAGACATAGTCACCCCCTTTCCAATCTGAGTCTGGCAAATCAGATATTGCATAGACTTCACTTTCGTGAGGCTCGTCACAGCTGACTAGTTCGACATCCCTAACTTCCATCGTTTCACCTGAGTATTTATCAATGGTCACCCCGTTATAGCAATCTCCCACTTTGAGAGAATACACATTACCTTCGCAAGCAGCTAATACAACAATTCCTAGCATTGATATTAGAATCCATTTCATACGCTATCCTTTTTAGAATCAGTAATTTTCGATTTATAAAAAATATTCAGTAATAAGGTTGCATTTAACGCCATTATATATTTTCACATGATATATTGACAGACTGACTCTTAAACGTGGAAATGAACATGATGTCCCTAAAAATGCCCCTAGATTTTAAAATAGATTCTTATCTAAAGAGTAGAAAGTTAGTGATTTTGTAGCTAAAAATGGTGGTGGAGCTGAGGAGGCTCGAACTCCTGACCCCCTGCTTGCAAAGCAGGTGCTCTCCCAACTGAGCTACAGCCCCAGAATAATCAGACTTTAACACCTAAATAGTAGAATGACCCGTTAGAGTTTTCAAAAAAATTGTGCCTCAATGAGGCTAAATAAACAGCAGGCTTTCATAAGGAGTAAACATCCAATCCTGAAGAGCTCCTCACTCTAAAGTGATCATGCTCAATTCATTCATTTAATTTTACCCACCTGCTGACAGACCTAGGTTAGCGACATAAATGCCTCTACCTTGCTCCCTTAAAAGGAGGTGATCCAGCCGCAGCTTCCGCTACAGCTACCTTGTTACGACTTAGTCCCAGTCACCAGTCCCACTCTCGGCATCTGCCTCCCAAAAGGGTTGGCTCGACGACTTCAAGTGTTACCGACTTCCATGACTTGACGGGCGGTGTGTACAAGACCCGAGAACGTATTCACCGTAGTGTTCTGACCTACGGTTACTAGCAACTCCACGTTCATGCAGGCGAGTTGCAGCCTGCAATTCCAACTGAGACCGGCTTTGAGGATTCGCTCCACCTCGCGGTGTGGCAGCCCATTGTTTCCGGCCATTGTAGCGTGTGTGTAGCCCCAGACGTAAGAGCCATGACGACTTGACGTCGTCCCCACCTTCCTCTCCCAGTGGGAGCAGTCTCGTTAGACATAGTAACTAACGACAGGGGTTGCGCTCGTTGCGGGACTTAACCCAACATCTCACGACACGAGCTGACGACAGCCATGCAACATCTGTGAATTCGTCCCGAAGGAGGGCCCCTTTTCGGGGGCTTTCGAAAACATGTCAAGTCTGGGTAAGGTTCTTCGCTTTGCATCGAATTAAACCACACGCTCCGCTGCTTGTGCGGGTCCCCGTCAATTCCTTTGAGTTTTAGCCTTGCGGCCGTACTCCCCAGGCGGGATACTTATCGCGTTAGCTTCGACACTGGAGGGGTCTATACCCCCAATATCTAGTATCCATCGTTTAGGGCGTGGACTACCCGGGTATCTAATCCGGTTCGCTCCCCACGCTTTCGCGCCTCAGTGTCAGGTGTATCCCAGAAAGCCGCCTTCGCCTCTGGTGTTCCTCCAGGTATCTACGCATTTCACCACTACTCCTGGAATTCCGCTTTCCTCTGATAACCTCTAGCCTGCCAGTATCCCACGACCCCTCCCAGTTGAGCCGGGAGATTACACGTGAGACTTAACAAACCACCTACGCGCTCTTTACGCCCAGTAAATTCGGACAACGCTCGGTTCCTACGTATTACCGCGGCTGCTGGCACGTAGTTAGCCGAACCTTATTCATCAGGTACCGTCCTTTCTCTTCCCTGATAAAAGAAGTTTACAATCCTAAGACCTTCATCCTTCACGCGGTGTCGCTGCGTCAGGCTTTCGCCCATTGCGCAAGATTCCCTGCTGCTGCCTCCCGTAGGAGTGGGGGCCGTGTCTCAGTCCCCCTCTGACCGATCGTGCTCTCACACCGGTTACTCGTCTTCGGCTTGGTAGGCCATTACCCCACCAACTACCTGATAAGCCGCAAACTCCTCCCAAAGCGGAATAAACCTTTCTATCAATTCAGCAGGCTGAAAAGATAGGTACGGGGTATTAGGCCAGATTTCTCTGGATTATCCCCCTCTTCGGGGCAGATTATTTACGTGTTACTCAGCCGTCTGCCACTAGCTAACCGGGCAAGCCCGGGTCGCTCGTTCGACTTGCATGCATTAGGCGCACCGCCAGCGTTCGTCCTGAGCCAGGATCAAACTCTAAGTAAATTTACGGTTCATTCTACTATTTAGATGTTAAAGTACGTGGGAAATTCCCATTTTTACCGTATAAAATACGACAGAAGTATATGTTACCTAACTAGAGCAACGTCGTCAATAAGATTATTCAATTATTTAGCAAGGCTAAATGATTTATTTGCCATATCTGCTAAATATTTACTAATAGTCAAAGATGATGTTGCACCAGGAGATGGAGCGCTAAGCACATGAATAGCATTGTCAGTTTCCACAATACTAAAATCTTGTAAAAGCTCGCCTTTCTTATTAATTGCTTGTGCCCTAACTCCTGCTCCAGGTTCTGCTAAATCTTTAGATGTCACATCAGGAACTAATTTTTGCAAAGACTTTACAAAAACTCCTTTCACAAGCGATCTATATTGTTCATTAACGCCCACTTTCCAGTATTTAGCAGACATACGCCAAAAACCCAGGAAAGAAAGTGTCCCCAACGTGTCTTTTATATTAAAGCTTGTTTTTTTATAGCCTTCTCTAGCAAGAGCAAAAACCGCATTAGGACCTGCTTCAACTGATCCATTCATTCTTTTCGTAAAATGAACACCTAAAAAAGGTAAATTAGGATTAGGAACAGGGTAAATTAATCCATTTACAAGATCCGAACGTTCTGGAATGATAGAAAAATATTCTCCTCTAAAAGGCACTATTCTAATACCAGTTTCAACTCCCATTAATTTTGCTACTTTATCTGCTTGCAGACCAGCACAATTTATCAAGAATGTCGTTTTGATTGTGCCTAAATTTGTTTCCATATAAATATCATCATCTTTTTTGCTAATTGAACGCAACTCACAATTAGTGAGTAAATCTCCTCCATTTTCAGAAAGTTCAGCCGCATAAGCTATAGAAACTTTCTGATAATCAATTATTCCCGTATTTGGAGAAAATATAGCTTTAACCCCAGCCACATGAGGTTCTATTTCATGCATTTCATCTTTTTCTACAATACGCAACCCTTCAGCACCATTCTCAGTGCCCCGTCTATATAATTCTTCAAGACCAGGTATTTCGTTTTCATCTGACGCAACTATGAGTTTCCCGCACATGTCATACTCAATACCATGCTTATCACAAAACTCTCGAAGTAACTTACCTCCAGTTGAGCAGAAATTGGCTTTTTGAGAGCCTGGAGCATAATATATTCCAGCGTGTATCACACCACTGTTGTGACCTGTTTGATGTTTAGCAACACCAGATTCTTTTTCCAGCACAACTATTTTTTTATCAGGATAACTTTCACTTAATTCCATAGCTGTGGCAAGACCTATAATCCCACCACCTATGATTGCAATATCATAAGATTTATCTACCATAATTACTCCAAACTATAATAAGTAGTATTTTAATATTACATCATTTTATATACTGGAAAGTAAATATAATTAAAGATTTATTGGTGAAAATATGACATTAAAATACGGGATAGACATATTACCTGAATTCAATGACTTATACTCACTTATATATCAAGAAGTTCAAGATTTAAATGATCTCCAATTAGACTATACAAGTCCAAAATGGGAATGGTCTAAATGGAGCATACGTAACCAACTTAGCCATATGGCCTCAGTAATACCGCGCTGGCTAGCCATAAGATGGAAGTCAGATCTATTCCCTAATGATGAACATGGATTCACAAACATAAACGACATAGCTAATTCTCACTATGACAGAAGATTAAATGACGACATTTATTGGGATTTAAATTCTATACTAGAAATATTAGAAATCTGGATAAATTTATCAATAAAAATATTAAATGAAAAAACTGAAGATTTTCTCACCAGCAAAATCATCAAAGGCCCTCCAACTCCTCAATGGCTATCAATGTCTAAAGCTCACCCTAGAGGCGTTACCGCAACGGGAAATCCTGCAGCTAGAACTATGACCTTAGAAGCTACTTTCAGGCATTTATACTTTGAAGAAACAACTCATTTATTCAATATACAACGGCTCAAAAAAGCTCAGAAACTAAAAACTAATATAAGTATCCCAATGGTTGGGTATTGGATGCTAGATGACTGGGATAGAAGTGACCCTTAGATTAATCTTCTTTTAATCTTTTTATAAGCATATCATCAACTTCTTTATACCTATTTGAAATGTAATCTGGTTCCCATGTGCTTCCGTATTCCATAGCCATTTGAATCAAAATAACACCATTTAAAAAATCATCAACCCCAATATATTCACTTGAAATCCCTGAATCAATATCTTTTATTCGAGTAGTTGCGTTATGCCAATTACCCAAAGGAAAGGCAATCCCTGTCGACCTGTATCCATATGCCATAAATGCACTTGCTTCACATGATCCTGCGTCCATCAAATGACGTTGAAATTTAAAATTTGGATATTCGTCTTTTATATTATTGCTAGACATCATTAGTATTTGTTCAGCTTGCGAATCAAATGTATATGAAGCATCTCCCGTTCTGATAACAGGACCCATATTATGTACAACACCCGGAACAACAGAACTAGTTTCAACAGAAACAACAAATGAATCCAAGCGAAGAATATTAGATTTAGCTAGTAGCCTAGCCCCAATGAGACCAACTTCTTCAGCTCTAGTAAATACAGCATACACCGTATTCTCTAAAGAATTATTCATAATATTTTCTAAGGCGGCAATAATAGCTGCACATCCTGCCAAATCATCTAAAGCTCTCATGTAAATAAAATCACCTTCTATAGAAAAATCTTCCAGATTAAAAAAGATAGGAGTCTTTGGTTTCAGTGAGTCAATATCAATAACTTCAACAATCCTATCTGAAGAATCTGGTATTGGAACTAAGGTGCAAGAAATACGTTGTCCATTATTATCGAGTACAAAACAATCAGCACCATTAGATATAGATGAATAAGGTACCCCACCTAGAGGAGAGGCTATTACTTGATTATCTGAAATAGTTTGAACTTCAAACCCAGGATGATCCATATGAGCAACAAAAGCTATTGGTGGAATTTCAGTATTAGAACCCTTTAATTCAACAATAAGGTTTCCGAAGTCATCTTCGATAAAATTAATTCTCGAATTTCTTAAAATATTTTTTATTCCATTTGAAACTAATGCTTCATGAAAAGCTACAGCGGGAAATTGAGACAATTCTTTCAATATTTCTAATGGTCTTTCCAAAATAATTATCCTTTATATATGTCCGATTCTAAATAATCAAATACTGCAAATAATCAAATACTGCCAAGTATAAAGATTGTAGGTTGGGTAAATCTGTAAATCAAATACTCAAAACTTGACCTAAGCACTGTATTTTATTTATAGTCTAGATGTTTTATAAACTTATTCACATAGCCGAGTGGATAGTTAAAGGGAGTAAATAATTTAATTTTATATGTGCTGATCTTGATCGGTTTAAAGATCTCTATTCGTCCCTTGAGGACGCTTTTGAGCTCACAATGAGCATTTTCTTGTATCCCCATCCGAAATTTCTAAAGATTTCGGGCAAGGACTAAAGCAGAATTAATTCTGATTCCTCAATTTTCAAAAAATGAACTCTAAAAATTTTTGAATTAGACGAGCTAATAGCCTCGGCACATAAGAACACGTTCAAAACATGTAAGGAGAAAAATATGAAATATGCATCGTTAATGACATTAATAGGGCTATCGATAGTTTTTGCTATTGCCTGTTCTTCTGAAACTGAAATAGTTGAGGTTATAAAGGAAGTTGAGGTTATAAAGGAAGTTGAAGTTGAAAAAATTGTGACAGATGAGGTAAAAGTTGAAGTACCAGTTGTCGAGTATGTTGAATTAGTCCCAGAAGAAGGTCCAAAACGAGAAATAGTGTTTGGTGGATTAAATTGGAATAGTGCTCTAATCCAAAATGCTGTTGCTAGATATATCGTTGAAAAAGGTTACGGTCACGAAACATCCCAAATAGAAGGGGCAACAGTGCCCTTGTTCCAAGGATTACGAAAAGGTGACATTGATATTACAATGGAAATCTGGTTACCCAATCAAAATGATGCATGGAATGAAGGGATTAAATCCGGTGAAGTTATTCCGGTAGGAAAAAGCTTAGAAGACAACTGGCAAAGTACATTTTTGATCCCAGCATATGTCCAAGAAGAGTACCCTGAATTAGATTCCGTTGAAGACCTTAAAGAAGAGAAATACAAGGCAATCTTTGCCGAGCCAGATAGTAATGGTAAAGCTGTTCTTTATGGCTGTATGTCTGGATGGGGCTGTCGCGGGGTTCAAACAGGTAATGACAGTGGTGACGGGCAAATTGTTAATATGGGACTAAGCGACCACATTGAATTTAGAGACCCTGGAACTGCAGGAGCACTAGCTGCTGCTATCGAAGGAGCTTTTACAAAGAAAGATCCTATCCTTTTCTATTATTGGGGACCAACTGCTTTGATGTCTGACCTTGGGTATGCTGACGGTAAGATTGTTGACCTAGAGCAACCAGCTCCTTCTGAGTGTAAAGACAACGACCCAGTACACGGATGCGCATTTCCTGCTGCAGAAATTATGATAGCTATGAATACGGAGCTAATTGATGATGCTCCATATCTAATCCCATTTTTCCAAAAATGGGATTGGTCTGCTAAGAATCAATTATTAGCAGAAGGAAATTATGCTGAAATAGCTGATGATTATGGCAGTGCTGAAGAAGCATTTGAGGCAACTGCGATTTCTTACTTAAAAGAGAGTAGCAATTGGCATAGTTGGGTGCCTGAAGAAATATTGGCAAATATTACCGTAGCTCTTGAGCGCGAATAAATACTAAAAAAGGGGCGCAAATTTGCGCCCCTTTTCATCTAGACCAAAATTACAGATATGAAAGAAACACATATTGAAGTCAAAAATCTTTGGAAAGTATTTGGTAAAAACCCTAATCAGGTTTTTGAAGATTCTTACTCAACCAAAAGCCGATCAGAAATTCAATCTGAACTCAACCTAATTACAGCATTGAGGGATGTTTCCTTCTCTGTAGATAAAGGAGAAACCTTCGTTGTGATGGGTCTGTCAGGAAGCGGAAAATCTACTCTGGTAAGATGCCTGACAAGGTTGATAGACCCTACGGCAGGCAGTATCGTAATTGACAATAAAGACATAATAAAATATGACCAAAATGAATTAAGGGATTTCCGTCGATCTAAAATAGCAATGGTATTTCAACAATTTGGGCTATTACCCCATAGAAACGTGATTGACAATGCTGCATTTGGATTAGAAATCAGGGGCATTAAAAAGGATTCCCGTCATGCAATAGCCGAAGAGATGCTTAACCTCGTAGGCTTAGACGGATGGGGAGAATCAAGAATAGACGAACTAAGTGGAGGAATGCAGCAAAGAGTTGGGATAGCAAGGGCTTTAGCTGTAAATCCTGAAATAATGTTAATGGATGAGCCTTTCAGTGGACTGGACCCATTGATACGCCGTCAGATGAGAAAAGAATTAACAACTTTACAAGAGGAAATCCACAAAACCATGGTTTTTATTACTCATGATTTAGATGAAGCTGTATCAGTTGGAGACAGAATTGCAATTATGCGTGACGGTGAAATTATTCAACTTGGAACACCTATGGAAATAATTAATACTCCAGCAAACGATTTTGTATCTGAGTTTACTGAAGGAATTTCAAGCAACAGAATAGATGAATTACAAGCTTTAGAAGGATAAATGTCACGTCAATGAAATTGGGTAAAAATACTTCTACAATATTAGGACTTGTGTCTCTATTAATAATCCTATTAGCGAACTCATACTTAATACACTTTTTAAAATTAGACTTTTTTATTGATTTCCCAATAGATATAAGTAAGCATCTTGAAAAAAGTATTGATAATTCTATAGAATGGACAATCTTACATTACGGTTGGTTTTTTGACTACATCAGTGATAATTTAAAATACTTACTAGGCAAAATGAGGACCTTCTTGGTCTGGGTTCCCTGGCCTATTACAATGATGGCAATCTTCCTACTCGCTTGGAAAATCGCCTCATATAAAGTAGGCATCATGTGTGTGATAGGGTTAGGCCTTTTGGCGATATCTAACCTTTGGGATCCTACTATGGTTACTGTAGCAATCATGATAGTGGCCGTATTGATTTCAATTATTCTAGGCATCCCACTGGGAGTTTTAGGTTCTAAAAACCAAGTTGCCGATACAGTCATGAGACCAATTCTAGACGCAATGCAAACTATGCCTAGCTTCGTATATTTAGTGCCTGGGATAATGTTGTTTGGATTAGGAAATGTAGCCGCAATACTAGCAACCGTTTTATACGCAATCCCACCTTGTATAAGACTAACTAATTTAGGAATAAGACAAGTTGACGAATCTGTAGTTGAGGCTGGTAAATCATTTGGATCTAATAACTTGCAACTACTTTTAAAAATTCAAATCCCAATGGCTATTCCTACAATTATGGCAGGTATAAACCAAACGGTGATGATGGCTTTAGCTATGTCTACAATAGCAGCGATGGTTGGGGCAGGAGGATTAGGAACTGAAGTTCTTCGTGCTATGGGTCAATTACGAGAAGGAGAAGCTGTAATAGCTGGATTTGCCATAGTAATATTAGCAATTATTATTGATCGAATATCTCAAGGTTACATAGATAAAAGAACTATATAATCACAATATGATTGAGAAAGAACAAATAGAGCAACAGTTATTAGATTCTATTCACAATGAGACTACGGTAACTCCCCAAAACGAACTAGAATCTAATATATTTAATCACATAAAAAACTTTGCGATCCTAGGCCGAGAATACTCTAGAAGTGGATATGTTTCGAGTATGCTTAAGAAGAGCAGGTCTTTTCATGGATCTGAAATACAAAAACAACTATTTCAGAAATTAGTTACTTGTGGGGAATTATCCTTAGATTATCCTATAGAACTAGCTAAATCCAATATCTCGATTAGATTTAAAAAACATATTTTCGATGAAATAAAAGAAATGCCCCCTCTAAATAATAAAAACTTATTAGACCTAACAGATCTTGAGACTTACACAATTGACAATGAAAGCACTAAGGACAGAGATGATGCATTCTCGTTATCCGAAGATATCATCTGGATACACATAACAGATGTTTCTAGTTTAATTGAAAAAGATAGCATCCTAGACAAAGAAGCATTCAATAGAAGCTCAACTCTATATTTACCTGAGGGGACAATACCTATGTTACCTATTTCAATATCAGAAGAAATTGGAAGCATAAATGTAAATGAACCTAAAAAATGTCTTTCATTAAAATTAACTACAAATCAAGATGGCGAAATAATTGATTCGTCTTTTCAAAGAACATTAATAAAAAGTAATAAATCTATTTCATATAAAGAGTCTGACTTGATACTCTCAGATAAGATTCACGAACTTTATGACAGTATGAAAAAAATACAAAAAACAACTGAATGGGCTAGGCAACAAAGATATGAATCAGGGGCCTTTGAACTATTAACTCGTGATGAAATGAGAATTATTCCAAATATTTCTGAACAAGTATCTGTTGAGATAGTAAAAAGAGATAGTCCTTCAAGTTTATTAATAGCAGAGCTAATGATTACTTACAATTGTAAAATAGCCGAATTTTTAAAAAACCATCAAATACCAGCATCATATAAAACACAAAAACCACCTGACACAGATGAACTAAACAATTTACCCAAAGGAATATTAGGGAATTACATGATAGGTAGGATATTGCAACCTTCTATGCATTCTAGATCTGCTGATTGGCATTTTGGATTAGGAGTAAATGCTTACACACAAGCAAGTTCACCTTTAAGACGATATTCTGATCTATGCATTCAACGACAAATTATTAATTACATGGAAACCGGAAACATTTCTTATTCAGAAGATGAAATTTCAGCAATCTGTCATTCAGTCGATACTCAAATGAGAAATCTATCTCAGATAGAAAAAACACGCACTAGATATTGGTTTTTAAAATATTTGCAAGAAAGTTATATTGAAAAAGACAACACAATAATGGAGGCAATTTCATTAGAAGATGGGTCTGATAGGAGAACTGCTTTTCAATTAAATAATTATCCTTATAGAAACAAATGCATTTTTACTCACAAAATAAAAGCAGGACAGAAAGTAACTGTCAAACTGTCCGGAGTAGATTTGTGGGAAAAAACAGCCCAGTTTACATACTTACAACAATAATAATGGCAGGGGCGGTCAGAATCGAACTGACGGCCCTCACTCCCAAGGCGAAGAAAGTGATTTATTTTACTGTCCCAGATTGCCCTAAATCACACAAAAAGTTATCAGATAACATTAAATATAAACCTATTGTTTAAGCTGGTAAAACGTGGAAATGAACATAATGTACCCAAAAATGTACCCAAATTTTAAAATAGATTCTTATCTAAAGACTATAAAATTGAGAATTTCATAGCTAAAAATCTTGGTCGGGGTGGTCAGGATCGAACTGACGGCCCCTCGCTCCCAAAGCGAGTGCGCTACCGCTGCGCCACACCCCGATAAAAATATGTTAAATAATATCAGACCCAAGCATATATATTAAATTTTTAAACAAAATAAATCTAGTTATGTAATAATTTTGATACTATTTGTAATCCGTATCATATATCGTCGAGTAAGGAGAATTACCATAGAAGAGAACAATATACGCAAATTATTAGAAGATATAAAATCAGGATCCGTAAATATAAATGAAGGTATCCAAGAGTTAAAACGCCTGCCATTTGAAGATCTTGGATTTGCAAAAGTCGACCATCATAGAGCAATTAGACAAGGGTTTCCCGAAGTAGTTTTCGGTCAAGGTAAAACACCTGATCAGATCGCTCAAATTTGCAAATCTATAATGAACAGATCAACAAAAGTAATCGTCACAAGAGCTGAACATAAAGCTTTTGAAGACGTTCTGAAAATATTTTCAGATGCAAAATATGACGAACACGCCAGAATAATAACTATTGAAAAACCTGCTGACAATCCTATCCCAAAAATGCCTGGTATATTAGTAGCATGTGCAGGAACATCTGATTTACCTGTCGCAACAGAAGCCGCTATTACTGCAGAAATGATGGGATGTAAGGTCGATAAAATATCTGATGTTGGGGTCGCTGGAATCCATAGGTTATTTGACAAACTAGATCTATTACTAGAGTCAAAAGTAATAATAGCTGTAGCAGGAATGGAAGGAGCCTTACCTTCAGTCATTGGAGGACTCGTAGATATTCCAATAATTGCAGTCCCTACGAGTATAGGATATGGAGCTAGCTTCCAAGGATTAACNGCATTACTAGCNATGTTAAACAGTTGTGCNCCGGGAATAAGCGTAGTAAATATAGATAATGGTTTTGGAGCAGGATATTTAGCGGCTAATATAATAATGTCTATTAATCGTACTTAAAAGGGGATGGTTTGTTAGAGACTATTATTCTGGGGGTTATACAAGGGATTACTGAATGGCTTCCCGTAAGCTCTGAAGGTCTAGTAGCGGCAACCTCAATCTTATTATTTGGTAATGATCCTTCTACATCTATTGGGATAACTTTATGGCTGCATATTGGTACTGCGTGTTCAGCAATAGTAATTTTTAGGAAAAAGATCCTACAAATAGTAAAGCAATTTGTTACATCTCCCCAAAAGCCTACAAATGAAAGTACATTTTTAATAATATCGGTTACTATAAGTGCTTTAATTGGCCTACCTATCATAATTCTAATTGAGAAGGCCGTATCAACTGAGTTATTACAAGACAGTACTGGAATATTCACAGCACTCATAGGAGTGTTTATGGTTGTAACCGGAATACTTATAAGAAATAAAAATATAACTTCAAAAAAAGACATTNANAATGTCACTAAATNGGATGCTTTCATGACAGGNATTGCACAAGGTATCGCAGCTATTCCAGGGNTAAGTCGATCNGGTTTGACCACATCAATATTATTAATACGAGGAACCAATAAAAGTGACTCTCTAACATTAAGTTTTTTAATAGGAATCCCCGCAACCATAGGGGCAGGGTTATACTCAGTATTATCAGAATCCATTAANTTATCTATTGAAAACTGTATTGGGTTAATAGTCTCATTTGTAACTGGTTTGATAACAATAAAAATATTATTAAAATTAGCTGAAAAAATGAATTTAGGAAATTTCGTATTCTTAGTTGGATTAACTCTGATATTCGGATCCATCCTCTTATTTCAAAATTATTAGGTGTACTACTATGGATATAGGTATAGGCATAGATCCTACATTAGGACTTACAACAGATGAGGAATTAGAGATTTCCAAAAACGCGGCAAAGCTAAATTATAAAAGTATTTGGACTCCTGAAGGAACTGGACATGACTCATTCCAAACTTGCCTAATGAGATGGCAAGCTTCAAAAGAGATTATAGATGGNGGAATATATACAGGTATAGCAGTATCNCCAATTATNTGGNGGANTCCNGTTGCNCTATCNATGNCTGGNGGNACNGTNAGTCANCTTNTCTNANGGNAAATTCATAATGGGAATAGGTGCAGGNTCAATATANAGGNCTGAAGTTCGCAAAAAAATGAACTTGCCAAACCTATCAATGTTATCTCTGATGAAAGATTACATAATTATTATGAGGGGTTTACTAGCAGGTGACAGAGTAACTTATAAAAGCAAAACAAGTAGCCTTGAAGGAATTAAATTAGGAATTACCCCTCCTCCTAAAACTCCAATATTTCTTGGGGCACTTGGGCCAAAAATGTTATCTCTCGCAGGAGAATTAGCAGATGGAGTAGCTTTAAATTGGTGCACACCAGAACAAATACAATGGAGTCGAGAAAAAATAAATGAAGGAGCTGATATATCTAATAGGAACCCTTCTGACATAACCGTTTCTCAATACATAAGAGTTTGTATAGATAAAGATGAGGAAAAAGCTCGAATCAAATTAGCTAAAGCTACCATGCATTATGCTTTAGGTCCTGATATTCCTAATTCATCCCAACGTAAATATGGATATAGGGCACATTTTGAAAGAATGGGATTTTCAGAAGAGCTACTAAAGCTAGACAAAATGAGAAAAAACAATGCCTCAAATGACGAAATAGCCAAAGCTTTCCCTGAAAAGATACTGAAATCTGTAGGGTATTACGGCAATTCAATTGGAGCTGCAAAAGAAATATCCAAACTATCTAAAGGATTAGACAATTTAATTGTTAGAATAGTATCTTCTCAACCTGGGNNCATAGATTCTGCTCTAGAAGTAATAAAAGCTTGTGCTCCTAACAAGATAGAGGAGCATATTNATGCCTAAATTATTAAGCATGGGCGAGTGCATGATAGAACTTTTTTCAGAAGATTCTATTGAAGANGCTCAAACTTTCCACAAATCATTAGCAGGAGATAGCTTTAACATAGCCGTAGCAGTTAGTAGATTGGGTAGTAGCGTTGGGTATATTACTAAACTGGGTAATGATCCTTTTGAAAAATTCATNCGAAATTCCTTTGAAAAAGAAAAAATTGACATGTCCTTAACATTGTCATCAGAAGGATTTAATGCCGTACATTTTGTGGCAACAATGCCTGATGGCAATAGAGATTTTGTATATTATCGCAAAGGAAGTTCTCCCTCAAATATNACNCCANATGATTTAGATGAATCGTATATAAAAAATGCTAAAATCATGCATTGCAGTGGGATTACACAGNCAATATCAGAAAGTTCGAGAGAAACAGTAATGCATGCTGCCAAAATTGCACACTCTAATAATATTATGGTTTCATATGACCCCAACTACAGGCATCAANTATGGTCTCCAAAAGAAGCCATATCAGCTATGGAAGAAATTATGCCATATGTAGATATATTTTTGCCTAGTGCACCAGAAGATACCATGGCGTTGTTTAATACAGATGACCCTGAACAAATAATATCTATTTCACGAAAATTTGGGGTATCAAACACATTAATAACTATGGGCAGCAAAGGGGCTTTAGTTGACAGTAAAGGAAAAACCTTTTCTATACCTCCTTATCAATCTAGCTCAGTGGTTGATACTACCGGAGCAGGAGATGCGTTTAAAGGNGGATTTCTGCATGGCATATTAGAAAANCTAGATATTAAAAAAGCCGCTGAAATTGGAAACATAGCTGCAGGAATAACGATAACTGNAAGAGGTGCAATAAATTCAATACCATATAAAAATGAAGTATATGAAATATTAAATAATATGGGTGTTTAATGGATAGATTAGAAAAAATACGATTTTTAATTAATAGTCTAGATCAAATTCCTCCTTGTACAGGATGTGGAATGAGATGGGGCACAGGAGATTACGAATGTCCTCATTGCGGAGAGGACTTAGAAGACAATTTGTTCAGATGGGCCGAAGCTGTTATAACTAATATATCTACCGAGTAACCCAATCAACTCCATTCAATACTAATTTCTGAAACGATTTATTACCTTGGCTCTTTTCATCATGNCCTAACAAAAGATTAAAAACTTTGCCTTTNCCNTATGTTCTTGTCCANCCAAGNGGGAATGTNCCCNNAGGCATCTCAACAGGNGGNGNNCCCGGNACATTCTTCTCAAAAGATCCTCCNGCNAAATCAGCTGTTANAAAAACANCATTNCCNTCNNTAAAATCAACATTCATATAACANTCGTCATCAGTATTAAAACTCATAACANCTTGNNNACATNNATGANTNNNNTCACTAACATCNACACGAAAATTNTCNNATGGCGGATGATAACTTTCTCCNCNATTCCAGCCTCCACCAGTAATNTTTGANTATTCTNNCCATGANTNTNATNTT
>PBDP01000004.1:0-256966 GCA_002718095.1 Chloroflexota bacterium | reverse complement strand
AGANATATGAANNCAAACAAANCCTTTNCCNGAANAAATAAAATCTNNNATTGANTTTTGATGNNNNTCNNCCAAAGNNTGAGTNTCCNNTCTANTCGTNTTNAANACTANNGCATCCATANNAGATAAAGTACCATCAGAAAGGGCATCTGAATCTTCTCTAACNNTNACNTNNTGNCCTGCNNCTNTTAAAAATTCNTTTAACACAGGNGTTGATNNNTCNTATGGNTGTATNNNNCCNCCNGTCATNANTAANANTTTCATACTTNTCTCCTTATGGTTATGGTAGAAAAATTGTATTTCGTGTAGCGTTATCTTTATTNTANAGATTNTTGATATCCTGATATTTATCAGGGTNAAGGTCTAATTTTTTAAATATAGGATTATCAATACCATATTTATGNGCTCGGAAAACNATACTATTAGGGTGGTCGAAAATNAAATCAACTGATGTGAATGGGTTCATGTATTCCCAAACAACGTCACCTTTGGGTGTTACTTCAAAAAATCTTCCTGAAGCTCCTTCACAAATAAATGTATTCCCGTTTGGTAATCTATCTGCACTACTAATAAAAAAACTATAAAAATCTATTGGTGGAGTTTCTTCAAATGTCCATACAATCTCATCGTTATTAGGATTTATTTCAATCACCCGTGAATGATCCAATCCTCTAGTATGGGCTCCATTATCAAATAAAAGTATATTCCCATTATCTAAAAAAGTTGGATGATGTTGATGGCCTAATTGACCTCCACCATATTTCCATAAAAATTTCCCCGAATCTTTACTTAGTATGCCTATAGTGCTAGTACTTCTAAAGCTTACAATAAAATCACCTTTATCTGTAATATTTAAAGAGTTCCCGTGCGTCCATTCTCTTCTATTTTCCAAATCACAAATCACGTCTTCTTCATATGATAATGCGGGTGATATAGGCCATTCTTTTACAGTTTCACCATCTGGGGTTATTTCTCTAATTAAATCCCCCAGCATATAATCTGAAGTGCCTACATCAAAAGTTTTATCCTGTTGGTTATGGCCTCCTTGCACTTGAGTAGATACTTCATGAGGCAAATTTTCGAATAATAACAAAAGCGTATTCCCGTTTTCTAATCTCTGAAAATCATGATGNAGCATAGGATCATCATATCTCCAGACAATATTNCTCTCAGGGTCTAATTCCACNATCGCAGATGANGANCCCCCTACCCTNTAAACTGCCGGNACNTCTGTAGGGGCTTTAGTGCGACACAGCAAATTNCCATTGNNCAACAACTTACCGTAAACTATNCCTTCTTCACAATGCCAACGATGGATNACATCCCCATTCTCGTNAAGTAAATTAGCATANTTTGANCCTAANGGTGANAATAAAACATANCCTTTATATGCTTCTTCAGAATTATGTATTAAGCCTACAGGATGGTGAGTTGATCTACCCATAAAATNTCCTAGGAATGAATCACTTGATTANTGGTGTGTCATCACGATTAGCCCATTCTCCCATTGANCCATCATAAACTTTCACCCTATCNTAATTAATATTTGGAGANAATGTGCTAACAAGAGCTAATACAAACATAACGTGCGCCGCACGTATNCCACCNTGTCAATATGTAACAATCTGTTTNTCNGGGTCTACTCCANCNTTATTCAATATTTCAAATATCTGTTCNGGNGTTTTAAANGTTTTATCTTTTCCTCTATTAATAAAATTTAGCCATTCAATATGAATAGCTCCNGGAACCCTACCAGACCTNTTATTACCTCGATCATTGGTACCATCCCANTCCCCGTCTGCCCTAGCATCAATAATTAAATAATCTTCATTATCTAAATTTGATTTAAGATCATCAATNGTACAAATCAAATCNTTATTGGCTTTNGGAGTAAATNTTACATNTANATCTATTGGCCTATCTATNGAAACTGNCNTNTTCTCATGCATCCATTTTTGCCANCCACCATCNAAAACCTTTGCNTTNTTGTGTCCNTAATAGTTAAGAACCCACCAAAATCTTGCAGCCCATAANCCNCCACTTGTGTCATAACATACNACAGTGGTGNTNTCNCCTATCCCCATACTTTCAAACAAATCTTTCACTACATCAGGTTCTGCAACCCATGGNTAAGANCCNGGATCNTTATCATAATTTGGATGTTTAATGTAATGGTGAACTTTTATCCCAACAGCACCCTTGATATGTGCTTTTGTATAAGACTGAAACGGATCACAATCTACAANCCTGATATCTGAGTCATCAATATGNTCAGCAAGCCATTCTGTNGATGCNANTATTCCTGCATTAATATAATTTCCAGACATTTAATTCTCCATGATTTAAATTTGAAATATGTCGCGATTCTACACTAATCCAAATCTATTTAGAAGATTTTTACATCATTTCCAGTGATGAGGAAGAATAGGAACCCCATCTCCTATTTCGTCTGCAATCCATTCTTGAATAAAGAGTCCGTCTTTATAAGCAGAATTTTCTGATTCCTTTACCGTNATTTTCCCAGCTATATTATCAATAANTGGAGTTAAATTAGATTTTGAATATACATTTTCTGAATCTCCACAAATTATTAAGGTATTCGCTGAAATAGATTGTGCATGCCATCTTAAGTTGAAATACGAAAGTGTTTCTCGCACATTATCCTCAGAATCTGGATATAACCTTAAATAATCATTAAATTCTTCCAACGGGTATGAATTAGTTAATTTAGCAATGTCTATAGTGTCGAAGAAATATGCAGGGGTAGCAACAACATGAGTAACCGCACCGTGTAGAGCTGCAGCTAGTAAGGCGATATCGTTTCCATAGGCTAGTAATGAATTCTTATCAATTTCAGGTCTTGTAAGAATAAAATCTAATCCTCTAAGTGTATCTGCAACAATCCCTCTATAAATATAATTTTCAACGGAATCTACATTTTCAGTAAGCTGACCAGGATACATTGAAACATGAGGATTATCTGAATTCCTCATACCTCGACAAGCTAGTGAAAAAATAACGAATTGGTCCCTGACATTAGTACTCATTCCCTGAGGGATTATCTCCAATACACTTGCGTTTCTAGGAGCAAAATATATTGCTGGAAAGCGATCTTCCTTATTGGGAATGCTTAAATAACCTTTTAACGGATAATTATTTGCCCCAACCAAAGAAACAGAATATAAAGTTGATGATGCATTGGATCTAATTGGAATCATAGATATTTCAGAATTCATCTCAATTCCAGATAATTCTTTAGATATTTCATACCAATAAGATCCAAAATCGGTGGGTCTCAATTTATTCATAATTTAATTTACTTCCCTAAATGATTCTCAAAAAAGTCTAAAGTTACTTGATCATGTAAATAACGTCCTGCGTCATGGCCGTATCCATCATATTCATATATTTTTTTATTCCCAGATGTTATGTTTTCAAAAACAGCATATGCAGTTTCAGGAGGACATACATTATCTTGTAATCCTACATTCAAAATAATAGGACAAGTGATTTTGTCAGCAAAATTCATTCCATCAAAATAAGCCAATGTATTCGTAACATCATCTAGTCTGTCAGGGTATAAATTTAAATAATCATTAATTTCTTGATATGGATAAGTATTGGTTAATTCGATAGCATCCATATATCCACATAAATATGGAGCTCCGCAGGCAGCTGCTTTAACTTCTTTCTTCATTGCAGCTGAAATAATGGTAAGGCCACCTCCTTGACTGCTGCCCGCTACACCTATGCGATTAGAATCTATTTTTACATTAGATAAATCAAAATAATTTGAAGATAATAAATCAATAGACGCCCAAACATCTGAATATATCCCCTTATAAGAATAAGAATTCCGGTCTGTAATATTATNAGTTAANACTCCNGGATACCCNGGATCNAATTCAGATCNNCTCCGAACTTTACCNCGATGATTTANNGATAANGATGCGTATCCATTTANNGGCCAATATTTNGGNATTAAAGGATCATTTTGATATCCNGGNAGTTGNAANATTACAGGAATAGGATNGTNTGACATANTTNAGACTGGANNAGCNANCCAAGCAGAAATCCTAATATNANCTAAACTGTTAAAAAAGACTTGATAAATATCTATATCTTTCGTNGATCTGAGATCATCATGAATGATTTCAGGTTNTAAATNAACNTGAGANAGNTCATNTAAAACNTCTCCCCAAAAAAGATCAAAGTCTTCTGGTTTTACAACCTTACATGTATAGTTCTTATTTATATTCAATTTATCTCCNTAGAATAATATTATGTGACTATTATGATAAGAATAAGAGAATCATACAATCAAATGTCTAGGTATCCAAATACGATATTTTGNTTGTCTCTTATTGGATTAGTGATAATAGCNGGATCACTCAGATTTGGAAGCCTTGATTGGGATAACGGATTTGACTACACCCCNCANCCAGATGAAAGAGCTTTGNTAATGAAAANNGATGAAATCTCATTTCCTGAATTATCCAANATATCTTCCCTNCTAAATCCTGAAGAAAGNACTTGGAATCCAAATTGGTTTGCATATGGAAGTCTTCCAATATATCTACTAAAAATATCAGAATCTCTAGATTCAATTATCCCAAATACAATTGATNANGACATTAGAATNCTAGCTAGAACATTATCTTCTTTNTCAGATATAGGNATTATNATAGGTNTAACTTTATTATCTAAAACAATCCTAAATAGAAAATANGCNTTACTCATAGGTNTTTTGGTCAGTTTTAGCGTAATNCATATTCAGTTATCTCACTATTTNGCAGTTGACACANTAGCNACATTTTTTTGTATTTGGGGAATATTTTTNCTTTGTAGANTNTCAAGTTATGGATATAAATCTGATTATNTTTTTNCAGGNATATTTATNGGTCTAGCNATATCNTCAAANATAAGTGTNTTGCCNATNTACGGAGCTTTATTTACTGCTCATTTTTTATACATACTGAANCAAGANATAAAACAAATNAATATNAANAATNNAATNCTANTNCCTTTGTCCATANGTGTATTAGNAAGTGTTTTNACATTNCTAATAGCACAGCCATACTCANTANTAGACTGGANTAACTTCTCTTCTGACATCANNGAACAGTCNGAAATGGTTCGNAGGATTAGAGANTACCCNTATACNAGGCAATATATANATACTNTNCCNTACATTTATCAATTTATTCAATTAGGGAAATGGGGAATTGGGTGGCCACTAACAATATTNTCNGCTATNGGNATGTTCTGGTTNTGGAATAAAGGTATAAGTTCTAAAAAAATCACAATATTTCTTATTNTATCCAACATCATTTCAATNTATTTNTTGATTACATATAACAANNTNNTNAGNATATTNNTATCTATGTTTCTNTCTCTAGGNTCNNTATGGNTATCCATACTATTTAGATCAAANTTACAGNCAAAATACTTNGTNATTTTATCTTGGGTNATCCCATATCTACTNATTACTGGAAGTTTTGAAGTTAAATTTACTAGATACCTTTTACCAATAATNCCTTTATTAATATTATTGGGNATAGGATTTATNAGTGACAACATNCCTAAAAAGNTTATTGGATCATCTTATTTCAANNNNAAAAATTATAAACATATATCCNTAANANTNTTNNTATNGNTTACAACNNNAATAACAATNAGCTATGGNTTAGCNACACAAAATATNTATTCCANNCCACATACTGCAGTNAAAGCATCTGAATGGCTAAACCAACATGCTCCNCANAATTCGACTATATTAAAAGAACATTGGGAAGANTCTCTTCCTTTATCNAACAATTTCAACACACAAGAGTTACCAATATATGATGTCGATAATCTCGACAAATTAACAAATCTATCCATAGAACTNGAAAAAGGAGACTACATAGTCCTGTTCAGTAACAGGNTATACGGGACAGTTAGNAGAATTCCAGAAAGATATCCCTANATGACTTCATATTATNATTCTCTATTTAATGAAGAGTTAGGGTACAAACTTGTTAAATATGAATCAAACTACCTGAAACTTGGAGGAATAATTTTATTTGAAGATACATTTAATAGAGTAAATCTTCCAAATCCTATAGATAACGAGTCAGCAGGGAAAATAGATGTCGGATTTGCAGATGAGAGTTTCTCTGTTTACGACCATCCTAAAGTATTGATCTTTAAAAATGTAGGGAAATATTCAAACAGAAAAATTAATTCCATTATTGAAGAAAAATCATCAATATTAGCTAACAAATCTAAAGATGTTTTAGATCGTATGATGATAAATGAAGATAGACTGAATGACCAAAGAGCTGGTGGCACATGGACAGATATTATAAAAAAGGATTCATGGAATAACAAAAATCCAATATTAGCTTGGCTATTTTGGATCCAATTAATATCAGTATTGGCATTTCCTATAGGATTCTTAGTATTTAATAAATTCAAAGATAAAGGTTATCTTTTATCAAAAACTTTAGGAATATTAGTATCTTGTTATGTTACTTGGATACTAACCAGCACAGGCATATCTACCTTTAGCACAATGTCTGTATATATTGGAATAATCACACTTCTTTTTATATCGGCAATTATATTAATACATAAGAAAAAAGAAATAATAGGTTTCCTGAAATCTACCTGGAAATCAATCGCGTTATATGAATTATTATTTCTGATCATATTCTTGGGATTTATATTAATTCGTGCTGCAAACCCTGATCTATGGCATCCATTCAGAGGTGGAGAAAAACCAATGGACGTCGCATATTTAAATGCCGTAGTTAAATCTACATTTATGCCACCATATGACCCTTGGTTTTCGGGAGCTTCACTTAATTACTATTATTGGGGTTATTTCATAGTAGGGTCACTAATCCATTTAACTGGAATTTCTACAGAAACTGCATATAACTTAGCCATTCCAACATTTTTCGCATTATCTGTAGGAGGATTATTCTCGATTGGATATAATCTCACAAATAAAATCAACGATAACTATTCTTATAAAAAGATTTACCCATATTTATTAGGAATAACAACTGTAATATTTGTATGTATTCTTGGTAATTTAGACGGGTTATATCAACTAATTAATCTATTGGTTAAACTTGAAAGTATTGGAGATTTTGATTTTTGGCGATCTAGTCGTATGATGCCCCCAGACCCACCTGGATTTGAAATAACAGAATTCCCATTTTTCACTTTTCTATTTGCAGATTTACATGCACATCTAATGAGTATCCCATTAGTTATTTTAGTGGCGGCTATCGGATTAACTATAATCAAATCATCTGCATTGCAATCCTATATCGTAATAGAAAAAATAATTGTACTACTGTTAATAGGTATAACTATTGGAGCCATAAGCGCTATCAACACATGGGATATACCAGTAACAACATCAATAACTTTAGGATCGGTGTTTGTTGGATATTATTTGAGATATAAAACCTTAAATAAAAGTTTTTTCATTAACGGTATCCTCACTTCATGTATTGTCGCTGGGATAGCTATAATTACATTTATTCCTTATCATACAAATACCATTACATTTTTCAACTGGATTGAACCTACTACAAATGTAACAACACTCACTCAAATACTATCTATTAATGGGTTCTTTTTGTTTTTAATTGCAACTGGAACAATTGTTACATTACATAATAAATTCCAAGTAAATAAAAAAGAAATACTAGTCGTAATAATAACTTCATTGATTGTCTCGGGGGCAATTGCTGCATTAAATAGTTACAGTGGAGCAATATTATTATCAAGCACACTCGGAATATTAATTATATTTTCATCAATTAAGTGTATCCAAAATAAAGAGCATCTCACATCTTCGCTAGTGTATATATACATGATCACACTAATCGGACTAGGAATTATATTTTCTATTGATATATGGCGTATCGAAGGAGATATCGAAAGAATGAATAGTGTATTTAAATTTTATCTCCAAGCATGGATCTTGCTTGGAATAGCAGCTTCTTATTTCACATATCAAATTATCATATTAATTCCAAAAATGAACATAACTTCCAAGTATGTCGTTATCACAATCATCACATTTTTATTAATTTCATCATCAATTTATCCATTTTTAGGAACAAAAGACAGAATTGATGATAGATTCAATACAGAAATCCCTCTTACTTTAGATGGACATGCATATACAAAAAATACAATTTATTTTGATGAATTAGGTGAAATATCTCTTGAGAGTGATATTGAAGCAATCAAATGGATCAGGGAAAATATAGATGGGTCACCAGTCATATTAGAAGGGATAACTCCTTCTTATAGGTGGGGAGGACGAGTATCCATTAATACAGGTTTACCGGCACCAATAGGGTGGGCATGGCATCAAGAACAGCAAAGATGGGGCGCAAAAGATTATGTGCAGGAACGTCGTAATGACGTCGATAAAATATACACTTATCCTGATGAATCGTCCCAGCTATTGAACAAATATCAAATAGAGTATATATATATTGGTGACTTAGAAAGAATATATTACCCAAAATCAAGTATCTCTAAGATCGAAAATGGATTGTCAGGAAAGCTTACTAAAATATTTACGTCTGACAAAGTTTCTATCTTAAAGGTAAACAAATAAAATATAAAACCAAAGCTTAATAAGTTAGAATACATCAATGCCTTATGACATTTTAAATAAATATACTGTATTAGATCTTTCAAATAGACTCGCTGGCTCGTTTTGTGCAAAATTATTAAGTCAGTACGGCTGTAGAGTTATCAAAGTTGAACCTCCAGAAGGTGACCCTGAAAGAACCCACAATACTCCTATGTTTTTACATCTAAATACCGGCAAAGAAAGCTTAACACTTGATTTAAAGAAGCCTAACGGGAAAGAAATACTTAAAAAACTAGTAAACTCTGCTGATATATTAATAGAAACTTTTAAACCAGACTATATGAAATCAATAGGTCTGTCATATGATGATTTATGTGAAATCAACCCTTCCCTCATAATGACATCTATAACTCCTTTCGGGCAATCTGGCCCAAACAAAGACTTTGACTATACAGAATTAACAATATTTTCCATGTCGGGAGGTATGCATAGAGAAGGACTCCCTGAAAATCATCCCATTCGATATGCAGCTGAAGCATCTCAACACTATGCAGGCAATACAGCTGCAGCCGCAATAACTTCAGCATTATTTAAAAAAATAACTAGAAACCAAGGCGATTGGATCGATATATCAATCCAAGAATGTTTCGCTGGCCATCCTCACCAGATAGCTTTAAGGGCACCTTTTATATATTCAGGAATGAGTGACGAAAGAATGATTCCCAGATTCATGTTGAACAACGGGAGCGAACCTTACGCAGTTGGTACATTCAAATGTAAAAATGGATTTATAAGTTTTTTACCATTAGGGGCTAGAATGTGGCCACTTGTTGCTAAATTAATGGAACGAGAAGACCTTGTTAATAACACTAAATTCAATACCCCTGAGAAAAGATTTGAAAACAGGCATGAACTCGAATCTATATTACAAAAATGGTTAAACACAAAAACAAAAGAGGAAATATTTGAAATAACTCAGCATGTTGGATTACCAGGAGCACCCGCATTAGAAATAAAAGAGGTGTTTGAAAACGAACAATTTAAACATCGTGAATTTTTTACAACTTTAGAAACCGATGATTATGGAAAACTAAAATACGCAGGGGACCCATTTAGGTTTGTAGGAAAAGAATACCAAAAGCTAACTAATTCGCCTAAACTAGGTGAACAAACAGAAGAAATATTATCAAACGAGCTTTCTATATCAAAGTCAGATATAGAAAAATTAAAAAATTCAAGCACAATATGAGCACATCAAATTTACCACTCAAGGGAATAAGAGTTTTAGAATTATCAGAAATATGGGCAGGTCCTTATTGCGGTTGCCTACTAGGTGATATGGGAGCCGAAGTAATTAAGATTGAATCTATACAAAGGATTGCTCGTGGTCCGTTAAATCCTCCAGAAGGAGCTGGACAATATCCAGACGCACATCCTGGTGATGAACCATGGAATAGATTTGCTATATTCAATGCAACAAACCGCAATAAAAAAGCTCTTACTCTAGACCTAAAAACATTGGAAGGTCGAGAAGCATTCAAAAAATTAGCAATTGCTAGCGATATTATATTATGCAATTACGCTCGTTCTGTTATGGAAAATTTCCAGTTATCATATGAGGAAATTTATGAAATAAATCCTAAGATTATATACATGCTAATGCCAGGATACGGTTCAACAGGTCCTTATAAAGACTATAGAAGTATGGGAATGGCTATTGACGCAGTATCAGGCCATACTTTCCAAAGAGGTTATCCTGACCTAGAACAAAGTTCTAATTCAGTAGTCCATCATCCTGATGCAGTTGCAGCAATTAATGGAACCTTTGCATTAACAACAGCTCTTATACAACGTGAGCACACAGGAAAAGGTCAATTAATTGATCTTTCTCAAGCAGAATCATTCATGACTCATATGGGAAACATGTATTTAGAGGAACAAATAAATGAATATGGGATAAAAAGAAAGGGAAATAGGGATACTGAGTATGCACCTCAAGGAGTATACAAATGTTTAGGAGACGACAAATGGGTCTCNATAAGTATAGTCACAGATGAGCAATGGGNTCTTATAGCAGAATTAATAGATCCAAANTTAATAAACAATGAAAAATACAATAGTAAAATTAAAAGATTAGGCAATCATGATGAATTAGACGATTTGATAACTAAATGGACATCAAAACGAGACAACTATGATGTCATGAATCAATTACAAGCTATAGGAATCCCTGCAGGTGCTGTGCTAAATTGTGGCCCCGACACATATGATGACCCACATTTAAATTCAAGAGGGTTTTTCCAAATCTTAGAAGATCCTCATACAGGCATATACCCTATGTCTGGTCCAGTTATTAGATTCCATAATAGCTCTGACGAAATAATACATAATCCCGCACCTTCATTAGGAGAACACAACGGATATATATTAAAAGATATTCTTGGGTACTCAGATGTAGAGATTAAGGAAATGGAAAAATTAGAAGTTATAGGCACAACCCCTTTATTGGGATCTGACATGGGTGGATCCCGAAGACTCGAATCTGAAAAATAATGCCTAGTAACCTTAATAAGCTTTTTATTCCTTGGGAATCCCCCATCACTGAAGATGATGTGATACATGAATCATTGAATATAAGTGATATCCATATAGATGGAGATGACATCTATTGGATCGAAAAAAGAGATGATGAAGATGGTCGTAATGTAATAATCAAAAAAGATAACAACGGAAATGTCACAGATGTGATACCTAATACATTTAATGCAAAAACCAATGTGCATGAATATGGTGGTGGGGCATTTTCAGTTTCTAACGGGATAGTAGTATTTTCAAATTATCCAGATAACAGATTGTATAAATTATCTGGAACTGACTCCATACCGGATCCTATTACAAAAAAGGATCCTAATATGAAATATGCCAATATCGAGTTCGACAAATTCAGAAACAGAATCATAGCTATACAAGAAGATCAAACTAATCCCCAAGATGTTGTTAATAGTTTAGTGTCCATAGACTTAAAATCGCCAAATAATATAATTACTATACAATCAGGGGCAGACTTTTACGCGTCTCCATCATTAAATCCAGATGGAACACAACTAGCATGGATAGAGTGGAATCATCCAAATATGCCTTGGGATAGCACAAGTCTTCATCTAGGAAATGTCTCCGATGATGGTCAATTATTAAGCCCTAAGCAAATATCTGGATTCCAAGGAGAATCAGTTTCAAATCCTATTTGGTCACCTGATGGGATACTCCACTATATATCAGATTCTTCTGGTTGGTGGAATATATTTTGCTTAAAAGGTACTCAAGAAATTAACTTAACACCAATAAAGGCTGAATTTACCCAACCTCAATGGCAATTAGGAATAAATTTTTATGATTTTACATCTGAAGACAATATTGTCTGTGCCTATACCCAAAACGGTATGTGGCAATTAGCTTTATTATCTACATCTGATAAACAAATCAAACAAATACTTCCTGAATTTACTGAAATTGGTAGAGCTGGGATTAAAGCTTCCAAAGAAAAAATTGTTGCAATATTGGGCTCTTACGATAATGGGTATAAGTTGTATGAATACAACATTAAGAACGCACAAATTAGTAAAATAAGCAGTAAGGAAGACCCTGAAATCGATAAGGCATATTATTCAACTCCACAAAATATTGAATATGAGACTAAAGGATATCAACAGTCTAACGGGTTTTACTATAAACCAACCAATCCATTCCACGAATCCTCAAAAACACTCCCTCCTTTAATAGTTACAACACACGGTGGCCCGACAGCAGCCACTAACGGAGCTTTAAATCTTGAAATCCAGTATTGGACAAGCAGAGGATTTGCCGTTTTGGATGTAAATTATAGAGGTAGCACGGGGTACGGAACCGAATATAGAAAACAGTTAAATGGCAAGTGGGGAATTTATGATGTTGAAGACTGTATAAGCGGAGCCATTCATCTAGTCAATAAAGGAGAAGTAAACCCGAACCAATTAATCATAAAAGGCCGCAGCGCAGGCGGGTACACTACTCTTGCAGCGTTAACGTTTTCAGATGTTTTTACGGCTGGAGTCAGCTATTACGGAATTAGTGACCTTATAGCATTAGCTGAAGAAACACATAAATTTGAATCCAGATATCTTGACTCAATGATAGGTAAATATCCTGAACATAAGCAGGAATACATAAATCGATCTCCTATATTTCATATAGATAAAATCACTAGTCCAATACTTCTATTTCAAGGATTAAAAGATAAAATTGTTCCCCCCAATCAATCTCAAAACATGGCTAACCTCTTAACCCAAAAAGAAATTCACAATAACTTAATAACATTTGTTAATGAATCACACGGTTTTAAAGAACCTGAAAATATCAAGAAATGCCTTATAGAAGAATTGAAATTTTATGAATATATATTTACCAAATAANGACNATCCTAATAAAAAATAGGTTTTTATAATTTCTTTTCTAGTCCTACCTCGCATTTAAATTAATCAAATTTAGTGTTTTGATTCAAAAGCATCCACCAAATAATCAAAAAAGGCCCTAAAATTACTTTGCATCTAGATGTATTAGATTTTAAGATGTTTTTTATAGACCATCTGAATACTAACAGAAGTTCTGTTGGGTTTATTAAACGAGAAAAAATGAATTCTAAATCGTTAAGCAGTTGGATGTTAATTGCGAGTCCAATATTGTTTTTTGTAGTTTTTATTATTGGCTGGGACGTGGTGATAGGCAGTTCTGAAACTGCGTCAGAAGAATTAGCAAATATTATGACACANCAAACAACAGTTGCTATATTTGCAGTATTAGGAACAGCCATTTTTATTTCCATGGCAGCTGGACCCGCTCTTTTGGCATGGTCTAAAGTCGATGGATCAACTTTAGAAGGTAATTTAGCGTTTATAGCTACCATGATATTTGGAGCAATGAGTACGATAGCGTTGCTTTCTATGGGGATGGGGTTTCCGGTAATTGCTGGCGATACAGAGAGTATGCTAGAAGCTGAGTGGATTTGGTCAGTAAGCGACTCCATGTTTGCTGGATTATTTTTAGCATGGACTTTTGGAAATGTTTTGTTGGGAGCTTCNCTTTGGATTGAAAATAAAATCAACAAAATAGCTTCAGGGNTATTACTACTTGCTGGAATTTTGATGTTAATTATGCACCTGCTTATAGGAGAGGTTCCAGAAGATGTAGGATTTATTCCATTTATTTTTGCCTTGGTAGCTACCGTGATTGTGGGAGTTTTCAACCTTAGGTCAGAGTCTTAACATTATTGTTTTTAGAAAGTAAATCACAACACTTCTAAAATGAACTTATTAGAAGTGTTGTGATTATTGTTTGTTCTATTACTAGATTTTATTTATCCTGATACAATCATTTGCCCTTGGGATTGTAGCTCATATCAAAAAAAGAGATATGGATTAAATGGAAAGGCAAAATGTCAGTAATTTATAATACATAAAATTAACAGATTACCTGAGAGAACTTAGAGTTAAAATCCTTCTAATCTCATCTGTTGGNTNTCTTGTCTCATTTCTAAATGCCCGAATCCTGAAACTCCAACTCCAAGCAACCTAAACTTTATATCTTCATCAATTTCATATTCAAGTAATCTTGTAGCATATTCAGAAATCTCAGAAGCTAATTGAACGGGATCTGCAAACGATATCTGTCTCGTAAATGTATGGAAATCAGAAGTTCTTAGTTTGAGCTTAACCGTCTTTCCCGTAATACCTTTCTTCATTAAAGAACTACTGACATCTTGACTCAACCTTGAAACAATTTCTTTTAATAGCACAACATCACCTGTATCTTCATTCAATGTCGTTTCAGAACTATANGATTTGCGATCCTTATGAATAACAACTGGCCTATCNTCAATNCCTAAGCTCATAAGTTTTATTAATTCAGCATTAATTCCAAAATTTTCTGAAAACCACATATCACTTTGAGCAGACATTTCTCTTATTATGTATATTCCTTGCTTGTTAATTCTTTCTTTTGTCTTAGGCCCTATCCCCCACAAAGATTCAATAGGTAAAGGACTTAAAAAATCCTTTTCTGTTCCCGGCCNAACCACAGTTAANCCATCTGGTTTATCCATATCAGATGCAATTTTAGAAATAGATTTCGAAGTAGATACTCCTGTAGAAATAGTTAACTCTAATTCATCTAAAACCTTCCGTTTTAGATTCCTTGCAATAACAGGGGGAGTCATAGTTGATGTTTGCTTATCAGTGACGTCAAGATAAGCTTCATCCAAAGACAAGGGTTCGATAATAGGAGTAAAGGTTTTAAATATTTCCATCACATGTTTAGATACTTCACGATAAACATCAAATCGAGCCNTNTTCATAACTGCTTGAGGGCAAAGTTTTATAGCTCTACTCATAGGCATAGCTGACCTAATCCCATATTTTCGAGCTTCATAAGAAGCAGAAGCGACAACTCCTCTACTATCTGGGCGACCGCCTACAAGAACAGGTCTACCAGCAAGCTTTGAATCGTCTCTTTGNTCTACAGATGCATAAAACGCGTCAAAATCAGCATGTATTATTGCTTTATTTACTTTAANTTCATCTACCATACAGGATAATTAAATATTAGTTATTGACTACAAGATCATCTTCGATTAAAATANGTGCGTGGTATACGTATTCCTTTGCCCATTTTTTANCGNACCCCTCAACAGGGTTTCTTCGGCNCGTCATTTCAATCGTCTCAAATATACCATTTAATTATCGTTTAACAATAGCTTCCCTATTCAGGAGTGATACAAATAATGACTTCTTCTGTGTCTCGTAATTTTATAGAAATGTTCCCAGAAACAAAATCCTTCTCAAGAATACCCAAAGTAATTGATGTTCCTGATTTAGTAGATATTCAAAAAGAATCATTTTTATGGTTTAAAGATTCTGGGTTAACGGAATTGTTTAATGAAATTTCTCCCATTGAGGATAATCAAGGAAACAACCCTAGATTCTCTCTCAGGTTCGTCGGTCATGACTTTGAAGAACCAAAATTTAATGAGGATGAATGTCGGGAGCAAGAGAAAACCTTTGAAGCAGCTATGTATGTGACTGTAGAGTTGGAAATAAATGCAGCGGGCCCAGGCCAAGGTGAAGTAAAAGAACAACGCCTATATGTAGGTAATATTCCGATGATGACAAGAGCAGGTACATTCATAATAAATGGTGCGGAAAGAGTTGTCGTAAGCCAATTGGTCCGATCACCAGGAGCGTACTTTACTGCTGATCTAGACCCTGCTACAGGAAGACCCTTATCTTCCGCCAAACTCATACCATACAGGGGAGCTTGGATGGAATTTGAAACTAGCAATCGAGACGTTCTATACGTAAAAATAGACCGTAAGAGGAAAACTCCTGTTACTACACTTCTAAGATCTTTAGGCGAAGGCTACGAAAGCGATGAAGAATTGATGGCGTTGTTTTCGGACGTAGACACAAATGAAGATCATCAATTTATTAAGACAACAATTGCAAAGGACTCAAGCGTTAAGACTAGTGAAGAGGCCTTATTAGAATTTTATAGAAGAATACGGCCCGGTGAGCCGCCAAACGCAGAAAATGCTAGAAAATTAATAGATTCTTTATTTTTTGATCCTCGCAGATATGACTTAGGTAAAGTTGGCAGATATAAATTAGATAGTAATTTGAAAGGCTCTGAAAACGCCAATAGAGATAATTCAGTTTCTGAAAGAGTACTTACACGTACAGATATTGTTAATCTTCTTAAAAGAATCATTGAAATAAATAATCAAAAAAGAAAAGCTAATGATATCGACCATCTTGGAAATAGAAGAGTTCGCTCCGTTGGAGAGTTGATTCAAAATCAAGTCAGAGTCGGATTATTAAGAATGGAACGTGTCATAAAAGAACGGATGACAATCCAATCTGACCCAGATACTACAACTCCAGCTGCTTTAATTAATGTTCGTCCAGTAGTTGCTGCTTTAAGGGAATTCTTTGGTGGTTCACAGTTGTCTCAATTCATGGATCAAGCAAACCCACTTGCTGAACTTACTCACAAGAGAAGATTGTCGGCTCTAGGTCCCGGAGGATTATCCAGAGAACGTGCTGGATTTGATGTTAGGGACGTTCACCATTCCCACTATGGCAGAATATGTCCTATCGAAACTCCTGAAGGCCCTAACATTGGATTGTTAACTTCCTTGGCAACATACGCTAAAACAAACGAATTTGGTTTCATAGAGACGCCGTACAGAAAAGTTCTTAATGAAATAACGAATGAAACCCCTGAAGGTTTAATCGGGCACACTCCTATGATTGATGTTCAATCTGATGATGGAAAAACAATTGTAAAAGCAGGCACACAAATTACAATTAGAACTGCAGGCCGAATATCTTCTCAAAAAATTCAAAAAATTCCCGTAAAACCCTTCGTATCAAAAAATGTAGAAGATATAGTGCACTTGACGGCTGATGAGGAAGAGAATTATTTCATAGCACAAGCTAACTCAGTAATAAATGAGGCGGGAGAATTTATTGAGGATAGGGTAGAATGCCGAATGGGGGAAAACGTGATATATCTCCCAGTAGGAACTGATTCTACATCAGAATTAACCTATATGGATGTATCACCGCTACAATTAGTTAGTGTCTCCACTTCATTAATTCCATTCCTTGAACACGATGATGCAAACCGCGCTTTAATGGGATCAAATATGCAACGTCAAGCTGTGCCATTGTTAAAACCTGAATACCCAATAGTTGGTACAGGAATGGAAAGATATGTTGCTAGAGACAGTGGTCAAGTGATTTTATCCCAAACAGATGGAATTATAAAAAGCGTAACTGGTACTGAAATAATTGTAGAAGATAATGAGGGAAATCTACATTCCCACGGGCTTTTAAAATTTCATAGAAGCAATCAGGGAACTTGTATTAACCAAAGGCCAATTGTAGACGTAAACATGCGAGTTAAAAAAGGTGATGTGCTAGCAGATGGGTCATCTACTGATGGGGGCAAACTAGCTCTTGGGCAGAATGTACTTGTAGGCTTCATGACTTGGGAAGGGTACAACTTTGAAGATGCAATTATATTAAGCAACAGGTTAATAAAAGAAGACAAATTTACCTCTGTCCATATTGAAAAACATGAAGTTGAAGCTAGAGACACAAAATTAGGGCCTGAAGAAATTACTCGCGATATTCCTAATATAGGTGAGGAAAGTTTACGGAATTTAGATGAGGAAGGAATCATAAGAATAGGAGCTGAAGTAAGTAATAGAGACATACTAGTGGGTAAAATTACTCCAAAAGGTGAAACTGAACTCAGCGCGGAAGAAAAACTGTTACGAGCTATATTTGGAGAAAAAGCTAGAGACGTAAAAGATTCATCTTTATATGTTCCTCATGGACAAGGCGGAAAGGTTATAGATGTAAAAGTCCTAAAACGTGAAGAGGGGGACGATTTGCCTCCGGGAGTTAACAAACTTGTACGAGTTTGGGTGGCTCAAACTAGGAAAATAACTGAGGGGGATAAAATGGCAGGTCGCCATGGTAACAAAGGTGTTATTGCCAAGATATTACCTGAAGAGGATATGCCGTATTTACCTGACGGAACTCCGATAGATATCATACTCAACCCAATAGGTGTTCCATCTAGAATGAACTTAGGCCAAGTACTAGAAACACATTTGGGATGGGCTGCAAAAAGATTAGGTTTTAATGCAGAAACTCCTGTTTTCGACGGAGCTTCTGACGAAGACATAGAAGATCAGCTTGCTAAAGCTTGGATAATTGAGCAGTCTTATAAAGATACACCTATGAATTTGCTTGATGATGCAGACATTGATTTAAACGTAATAGAAGATTATCTAAAATCTCGTTCTCTAGATTTTAACGAGATATTTGTATCTTCTCTACCAAATACTGCAAGAAAAGCATGTTTAAAAATATGGTTATCTGAATATACAAATACTGACTCCTCAGAAATGTCATTAGACGACATGATGGGTCTTGCACTTGATTTAAATCGCGACCATCAAATGGCTGCTCCTATTTTTGGAAAATCTACTTTGTATGATGGCAAAACCGGAGAACAGTTTGATCAACCAATAACTGTTGGATATATCTATATGCTTAAGTTAATTCATTTAGTAGAAGATAAGATACACGCAAGGGCAACAGGCCCATATTCTCTCATTACTCAACAACCCTTAGGTGGTAAAGCACAGATGGGAGGTCAAAGATTTGGAGAAATGGAAGTATGGGCTTTAGAAGCTTATAGCGCTGCTCATAATCTTAGAGAAATGCTAACCATAAAATCTGATGATGAAATAGGTAGAGTAAAAACATACGAAGCAATTATAAAGGGTGAAGATGTAGCTCAACCGGGTATACCCCAATCTTTTCATGTCTTAATGAAAGAACTTCAAAGTTTAGGTCTTTCTATAGAACTTGAAACAGAAGGATTTGAAGATTTTGACCCTGATAATACAGATATAGATCCTTTCGGAGAATCCGCAGCCTTAGCTGATCCCATAACATTACTTGAACAGACGTTAGGCAATACTGATGAAGTCGAAGCTATAGAAGAAGAATCAAACTCATTAGAGGGGAATGACTCTGAATCTCCAGCCAATACTATCGAGATTGAGCTTGAAACAGAAGTTGTTGATGACGACCTTTCAACTAATGATACCGAATAAACAAACTTAACTAACCTTAAATTTTATGTGGAGTTAATCAAAATGGCTCAAGCAGCAAATGATTTTAATGCAATAACAATATCACTAGCATCACCAAGTTCTATTGAAAAATGGTCATGGGGTGAAGTTACTAAGCCTGAAACAATTAATTACAGAACTTTACGTCCTGAAAAAGATGGCCTATTTTGCGAAAGAATATTTGGTCCTTCAAAAGACTGGGAATGCTATTGTGGAAAATATAAGAAAATAAGATTTAGAGGAGTTACGTGTGATAGGTGTGGAGTAGAAGTAGCTCGCTCAAAAGTGCGACGCGAAAGAATGGGACACATAGATTTAGCTGCCCCTGTTGCACACATATGGTTTTCAAAAGGAAGCCCTAGCCGATTAGGATTACTGTTGGATCTTTCTCCTAGAAATTTAGACCGCGTTTTGTATTTTGCTCAATATTTAGTAACAGATGTAGACGAAGAACTTAAAGAGCAAATGCTTGAATCCTTACACGCAGATTTAGAAAGAATAAATTCTGAAAAAGATTCTAAAGTAGAAGATAAAAAAGCAGAATTGAGTGAATCCAATAAAGATGAACTAACAGACTTAGAAGAAATATTATCTAACGCTAAAGACCCTAAAAAACTAACTTCCAAAGAAACAAAAGCTAAAGATAAAATAGAAAAAATATCTGATGAAATAAATTCAGCTTTAACAGATTTAGAGAATACTTTAGGAGAAGAATATGAATCTGAAATAGAGCGTCTAGACTTATTGATATCCATGTTATCTGAATTGAAAATAACTCAACTTCTTACAGAAACTCAATATAGAGATTATAGAACCCAGTTTGCAGGCATGTTTAAAGCTGGCATGGGGGCCGAATCTGTAATGTATGTTTTACAAAACCATATAGATTTAGATGAATTAAGAGAAACTCTGCAAAATGATATGCAAAGTACTTCTGGACAAAAAAGAAAAAAAGTTATTAAAAGATTAAGAGTAGTAGAGTCTTTCAGGAAAAGTTTCAATAAACCAGAATGGATGGTATTAACAAAACTACCTGTATTGCCACCAGACTTAAGACCAATGGTCCAATTAGATGGAGGAAGATTTGCTACTAGTGACTTAAATGATCTCTATAGAAGAGTAATCAATAGAAACAATCGATTGAGGAGACTGATAGAATTGCAAGCTCCTGAAATAATTGTCCGAAACGAGAAAAGGATGCTCCAAGAATCTGTTGATGCTTTAATTGACAATGGTAGAAGAGGGCGCGCTGTTTCAGGAAGCCATAATCATAAATTGAAATCGTTATCAGACCTTCTACGAGGTAAACAAGGTAGATTTAGGCAAAATCTTTTAGGGAAAAGAGTAGATTATAGTGGGAGATCAGTAATTATCGCAGGGCCAGAATTAAACCTTAATCAATGCGGACTTCCTAGACGAATGGCATTAGAGTTATTTAAACCATTTGTTATGCATAGATTAGTTCTAAAAGGATATGCACATAATATACGAAGTGCTAAAAGATTAGCAGAAAGAAACAGGGTAGAAGTATGGGAAATCCTTGGTGAAGTTGTAAAAGAAAGACCAGTCTTATTAAACCGAGCTCCTACTCTACATAGACTTGGAATTCAAGCTTTTGAACCTGTTTTAATCGAAGGCAGTGCAATAAGAGTTCATCCTCTTGTATGTACCGCATTTAATGCAGATTTTGACGGTGATCAAATGGCTGTACACGTTCCATTATCCAGGTTATCGGTATTAGAAGCTCGAAAGTTAATGTTAAGTACATATAATATGTTAGCTCCTAGCTCTGGGGAACCTATTGTAACCCCATCGCTAGATATGGTTCTCGGATGTTATTACATGACATCAATAGACCCTAATGCCAAAGGTACTGGAAATACATATAGTAATTTTGAAGACGCAGTTTTAGCTAGCGAAGTAGAAGCAATATCGCTGCGTGCATTGATTAATGTTAGAAATCCAAATGGCGATTGGATAGAAACATCAGTAGGAAGAATTGTGTTTAACAATGTTCTTCCAGAAGACATCCCATTTGAAAACGCTGAAGTGGAAAGGAATAGACTACGAGAACTCACTGGACAATGTTTCAGAAGCTTAGGGAATGAAGGTGCAGCTATTGTATTAGATAATATTAAAAACCTAGGGTTTAAAAATTCATCAAAATCTGGCGTATCAATAGCAATAAATGATGTTAAAGTGTCACCTAAGAAATCTGACATAGTAGCAAAAGCTGAAAAATCGGTTAGTTTATTAGAAGAACAATATTTAGACGGTTTAATCACTGAAGAAGAAAAATATAACGCCACTGTGAGAATTTGGACTGATGCAAACGATGAATTGACTCAAGTTATTGCTGAAGATCTACCAAACTATGGCGGAATATACATGATGGCTAATTCAGGAGCGAAAGGTAACATAGCTCAAATAAAACAGATGGCCGGCATGAGAGGCTTGATGTCCAATCCAAGAGGCCGAATTATAGATCGCCCAATTAAATCTAATTTCAGAGAAGGATTGTCCGTTTTAGAATACTTTATATCAACTCATGGTGCTAGGAAAGGTCTCGCTGACACCGCTCTCAGAACTGCAGATAGCGGCTACTTGACCAGAAGATTAATCGATGTAGCACAAGAAGTAATTATCGCTGAAGAAGACTGCAATCCTACTCAAAGCTTATTAATATCAGAATATAAAGATGATGCATTAAAAGACTTATTTTATGACCGAATAAAATATCGATATACTGCTGCTCCAATTATCGATGAAGATACAGGTGAAGTCATAATTGATGAAAACGTGGCCATCAGTGACGAGTCACAATTAAAAGCTTTAAGAAATGCTAATGTCAAATCAGCTTACATGAGATCCCCGTTAACATGTGAAACAGAAAAAGGCCTATGCAAACAATGCTATGGATTATCTCTTGCTAATCTAAAGCCAATAATGATTGGGGATGCTGTAGGTATTATTGCTGCACAAAGCATTGGAGAACCTGGAACGCAATTAACTATGAGAACATTCCACACAGGTGGAGTTGCCGGTGCCGATATTACAAGCGGATTACCTAGGGTAGAGGAATTATTTGAAGCGAGATCTCCGAAAGGTGCCGCTGTATTGTCAGAAATATCTGGGATTGTCGAATTTTCTGATAGCTCTGACGGACGATCAGTAGCAATAACGAATACAGAAGAACTAACTGATGAATATTCTGTTGAAGACTACAAAAACATACTTGTTAAAGACGGAGAAACAGTAATTATTGGTACTCCCATAGCCACAAATGAAGAGGAAGATACAGATTCAACATTATATGCTCGAAATTCTGGTCAAGTTACTATAGAAGGTAAGACTGTCTCAATAACATGGACCGATGAAGAACAACGTAGCTATACCATACCTGCAGCTTCACACTTGGAAGTTACGGAAGGTGAATTTATAGAAGCAGGACAGGCTATAACGGCAGGTCCCAAAAACCCTCAACAAATATTAGAAATACAAGGCAGGGAAGCAGTTCAAATTTACTTGATAGAGGAAGTTCAGAAAGTATATCGATCTCAAGGAGTTCCTATTCACGACAAGCATATCGAATCTATCATTAGGCAGATGCTCAGACGCGTACAAATACACGAACCCGGAGATACTGACTTACTTCCAGGAGACCCTATGGATAGACGTGAATTTGAGGATAAAAATGCTGGAGTACTTGCTGAAGGTGGAGATCCTGCAACTGCAATTCCTATATTATTAGGAATTACACGTGCATCTTTACATATGGATAGTTTCTTAGCTGCCGCATCGTTCCAAGAAACTACTAGAGTTCTAACAGAATCTGCCGTAATGGGCAAAAAAGATAAATTGAGTGGTTTAAAAGAAAACGTGATAATTGGTCGGCTTATCCCTGCTAGATATGATAATACTGATGAAGGTAGAGAGAAATTAGGTGTAGAAACTTTAGATGAATTATTATCTTTAGATGAAATCCCTGAAAGCCCTCCTCCTCCAGAATTTGAAGACGAAGATGGAAACATAATACCTGTCACAGATATGGAATCTCCTGAAGAATCCATAGAATAAATATAAGATTCAGGTAATTTATAGTAGACGTAAATTGCGTCTACTATAAATTACCTTGTCCTTTATATAATTTACCCTTCTTAACATATATATCGCTTATTTCTATTTGCATATTTATATGTTTACTTGTAACTTCTCCTCTAACACGAGCCGGCATCCCTCTAACTACTGAAAGTTCTGGGATGTCCATATTCTCGAGCACCATAGATCCTGATGCAACAATAGAATTTTTCCCTATCGAGACTCCATCATTAAGAATAGCCCCATTGCCAATTAGGGAAAATTGCCCTATAAATGCTGCATGGCACATCACTCTATGGCCTATAGTGACATTGTCTTCAATAACTACATCCGCATCTCCATGTACGACAGAATTATCTTGAATGTTAGTATTTTTTCCAATATTAATNCTNCCCGCATCCGCTCTTATAACTGTTCCTGGCCATATANTAGAATTCTCTCCTACGTATACATCTCCAATAATATAAGCAAATTCACTAACAAATGCTGTTGGNTGNATTTCTGGTTTTTTAGNTCCTAAATTTTTTATCATATNAACCCCTCAGCCCAAATTAAAATACTTAAAATGTTATATTAAATCCATGATTAAAAAAACTTCCATACTTAAATATAACTTTGAGNTAATAATATCATTAACATTACTNGTGCTAATATCATGCACCAATGAAAATCTAAATAANCATAANAATACNGATGTTGATGTTCNAAATCAGGNGATATCCAAAGAAATAGNTGAAGTAGCNACCCCAGNANTAGATATATTATTTCTATACAGTAACGCTATCGGATATCTCGAAATGCAAGAATACAAATATGCAATATCNAGATTNTCTCAAATNATTAACATAAATCCTAATTTGGCTATTGCTTACAAAGGAAGAGGNGCTGCNTATTATTATGAAGGACTCNTAGACCTATCAAAAGTNGATTTGGAAAAAGCTATCTCAATAGATCCTAACCTTGGAGGATCGTATCTATATCTCAGCATGATTCAGTATGATNCAGGTGATATTGATAATGCTGAAAAATCGATCAATAAAGCGATAACTTTAATACATCCTATCAGGGAAGAANAAGANCTTNAAAAAGCGACCAATCAAATAGNNAAAATNCTAGAATNAAAATCTCTTNANATGAATCGNTAATATCAAGAATATTTAATCAATTCTTCTCCATCCANAACTTGNTCTCCAGACGAAACTACAATCTCAGTAATGATGCCTTCAAAATCAGATTTTAGAGTTTGTTGCATTTTCATAGACTCAAGTATACAGATCTCTTGACCANCAACAATTTTATCTCCTACTTTAACCAAGATATCNATAACAGAACCAGGCATTGGAGTTTTGAATGATTTATTTGAATTAGACTTTGTATCAGAAGAGGTTNCAAGATNATTTTGAGNTGGNTCTGAAACNGAAGAGGGNAACTCCGATGTAACATCTTTTTTTAAATTTACNCTAAATTTCTGATCANCAATGATAACTTCAACGTCATCATTACCTAAATCCCCAACTTCAACTAAATACCACTGTGATTCTATCCTAACTCTTAATTTCTTNATCATAATTAAACCAGTGAAATAAATACTCCTGCTATAACAGCTGAACCAATNACTCCAGCAACATTAGGGCCCATAGCATGCGGTAAAAGAAAAGTCTTCGAATTAGATTCTTGCCCAACATGATGTGAAATNCTAGCAGCCATAGGAACAGCTGACACNCCTGCNGANCCTATTANAGGATTGATTTTTTCTTTAAGGAAGAGGTTCATTATCTTTGCAAACAGCAATCCTCCTATTGTCCCACAAGAAAATGCTATTAACCCNAGTCCCAATATTACGATTGTCTGAAAGTCAAANACTCTTTCCGCTGTAAGTTGTGTTCCAACNGTAATCATTAAAAATATCGTAGCTATATTAAGAATTTCATTGCTAGCTGCTTGTGTCAATCTAGGTACAACACCACTTTCTCTAAATAAATTCCCAATCATAAACATAACAATTANAGGAGCTGATTTTGGAACTATTANCACAATNACAATAAGAGCAATATTNGGAAATACAAGTTTTTCCAATTTTGATACGTCTCTTGGGGGAGCCATTTCAATCTGTCTCTCTTTCTCAGTAGTAAAGAGCTTCATCAAAGGTGGTTGTATAAATGCTACAGAAGCCATATATGAATAAGCAATAACAGCTGTTATCCCTAATAATTCTGGGGCTAATTTTGCAGACAAAAATATTGTTGTTGGGCCATCTGCACCACCTATAATACCAATTGCAGCAGCTTCGCGAATACCAAAATCCATACCTAAAAATCCCGCAACTAAAGCTCCCCAAAATGCGATAAATATTCCAATTTGAGCGGCTGCACCCAATAGTAAAGTTTTAGGGTTTGAAATAACAGGCCCAAAATCAGTTAAAGCCCCTATGCCCAAAAATATAATTGGTGGCAGAATATTCCAAAANGANAACCCNTAATGAAAAAACACTCCGAAAATCCCTGCTTCTTGAAAACCTGAACTATTAACAGGAGAATTTATCAAACCTGTAAGAGGTANNTTAGCAGCAATAATACCTAATCCAATAGGTANGAGCTCATAAGGCTCCCANTCCCTTCTNATGGCCAAATAGATAAAGCCTAACCCTACAATAATCATAATCACATCTTGCCAGCTAATATTGGCAAAACCTGTAGTTTGTATAAAATCTAGAAATTCTTGCATAATTTTTACTANTCTGTATCTGTAANTTGATTTTTCAAAACTGCAACTGCAACTGCNGCGGCCNTAGCNTTTCTATTTNATTCTTCAATTTCTTCTAATGTTGGAGGAATAGGAATAGGATTTATCTTATTAGATATAATTCTAGTAAGATAAATTGAAGAAATAAGAATCANTAANAAAATNAAAGCTGTCCCCATTCCTATCGCCGTAAGGGATAAGCCTTCTATAATANTTGAGTTATCTATTTNAATCACCTTAATTTAAAATCNTAATTACAAATTTTACACTATACTAGTAAAAACNANTATAANTATATGAACAGTAGGAATTATGATTAATTATTTAATTAAAGCAGCAATGCTTGATAGATCNGTTTATTCTATATTTAAGCAATCTCCTGAAATGGTGATAAATTCATTNNTTACAGTATCCATAACTGGTTTATCNATTGCTGCAGCAATGAAATATACTACTCCCGAATCTGAATTGACCGAATATTCTTTAATGATNATGGTGGCATTTAGTACAGTNCTTGTAGGNTGGATGATGTGGAGTTANNTNGCAAAAGTTATCTGTCAAATACTTTGGGGTACAGAGTCAGAGTTNAGAGATATGATGCGCAGTATTGGAATAGCTTATAGCCCTGGAATACTATCTATATTTATAACTATCCCCATTGCTGGTTCTTATATTCTTCTAATTATATGGATTTGGGTATTATTGTCCGTGACGAGATCAATACAATCAACTCAAAATCTCAGTTTCATCAAATCANTAATACCAGGNTTNGTAGGATGGTTTATGGCTTGGNTTTTATTTCCTTTCTTAATGTTNGGAAATTATTTTATAGNTTAATTACAATATGATCTCTGGAACATAAGANGAAATNAAATCCCATTTACTATAAAGCATCTTCTTTGTATTNTTATAAATTANGNTCTCAACNTATTCTACGTCTTCGTTNTTAATACGTGAAATCTCATNNACAATTNNNCTTAANTGCTTNGGNTCTGTCCAGTTATCTCTATTTTTTTTNAAATGTTGTGGAAATGAATCTGTTTCAANTACTAAATGTTCTAATGGNAATTTTTTCACAACATTTTGTAATTCTTCGATTCGAAANAATGGNCTGGCAATAGAAATATAAAACCCTAAATCNATTGCGCGTTTTGCGTCNTCCAAATTACCTTGGAAATAATGCATTACTCCACCAACATCAAANCCNCTTTCTTCTCTTAATACNCTCAAACAATCCTCATGTGCCTCTCGACTATGGAAAATTATAGGTANNCTAAGTTCTCTCGCTATTCCTATTTGTGATCGAAATGCATTAAATTGCCATTCTCTATCAGGCATGCCATCTAGATAATCCAATCCGATTTCACTCATAACAATAACTTTGTCATTATTTGAGGCCATTTTAGAAAGTTCTTTAAAGTCTTTATCAGTTAGACGCTCATCAATATCCATTGGGTGAATCCCAACTCCTGAAAAAAACCTGTCAAAGATATGAGATAATTCAATTGATCTATACGANGTTTCNATTGTGGTNCCAGCAGATATAAGAAATCCAAGTCCNATAGAAATAGCTCTATCCAAAATATCTGAAATTTCATGATCNTNAAATTCATCTAAGTGAACATGCGTGTCAATCAACATANTTTAAACCCAAATAACTTAACTAAGATATGATATTAATGTTAATAAAAAAATTAACCTGATGACAATAANAAATNNCANTCAAATTTTAATGCAAATATACANATTTACNAAATACATAATTCGAATAGCTNNCATNCTCTTTATTCCAATTATAGTTTTAGCNTGTGNAAATCCCGGAAACACTCTCGACGACAACTTGCAAGGTGGAAGCATAAAGATTGGAATACGCGGATGGTATGAAANCATTAGCCCATTAAATGAAGATTCATCNCCATATTCATCNTGGGGACCNGGAATTACATATAGTAGAATCTTAAACCAAAAAATATCCNCAAATTTAAATCATAATGAGCAACTTAGTTGTGACATTTGTAAAGAATGGACCATGGAAAACCCTACTGAATTCAATTTTTCAATTAAAGATGATATTCCATGGTCAACAAATAACTACGAGAAAGATAATTACGTTTCAGCATACGATATAGAATTCAGTATTCAAAAAAAACTTGCTNCAGAATCTCNAAACAAGCATACATTACACATGGTAAAAAATATTGAAGCNAAATCTGANACAAAATTAACNATATATTTAAAATATCCCGATGCGGATTTCCTAACAGCAATAGCAAANGGGAAAAATAAAATAATTAAAAAAGACCATNCNTACAANAATACAGAAGTAGAATCTCTAGTAGGATCTGGATCNTGGGTCCTNGATAAATATATTCCATATACATCAGCTCGCATGAACAAATCANTGNATTCCAAAAATNCCCCAAATTTAGATTCAATAGAATTCACACACATACCTGACGACCAGGCACGATATAGTGCATATGTAGTTGGTCTAACAGATATATATTCCCTCGATGATTCAGAAAACAACTTTGGAGATATTCAACCTAAATTACTTTATCCTCATTCTGGGTTAGGTTTAGAGATNATAATCAATACNAAAAATGAACCATTTGANAATATAAAATTACGNCAAGCACTAATGTACTCTATTAATCCAACTCAAATAGCTGAAGAAGCTTGGTATGGTAGAGGATATTTTTCATTAGGTTTCCCTGTGTATAGTGACAATTGGCTACCAAATTCAACATGGGAACAATACTTTAATCAACCCGAAAAGTCTTCTCGAATATTAGATGAATCCCAAAAANTATTACCTATTCCTATTGAAATAACGAGTAGTGATTACGGTGAAAAATACACTAAAAGTTTAGAGATAATATCAAAAAATCTAATAGATGTAGGATTTGACCCTACCATTAAGATATTAAATAGAAGAGAATACTCTACAAATTCATGGTTATCTGGAAATTTTCAAATAAACGTAGGACCAACACTTCCTCAAACGACACCAAACGGATACCTGCTACCAATACTCCACAGCACAGGCAAATGGAACACTAGCAATTATAGTACCCAAAAATTAGACAACTTATTAACGCAACAGGCACAAGAATATAGTCACCTAGAAAGAACAAAATTAATAAATGCTATAAATCTAGAAATATTAAATGGTGCTCATAGGTTTATGCCTGTAACAACTATCGAGGCTTGGGATTGGAAAGACCATATTAGAAATTTTAATCCAATATTCAAAAATGATGAATATTCTCATTGGGATTACATTTCATTAAAAAAATGATTCTACTCATAGGAATATAAACCTGACTTTAATGCAGATACAGACAATAAGACACATTTTATTCTTATTGGAAACTCCTTAACCCTATATAGTACTTCTAAATCTCCCAATTCGAGGGTAGCTTCATCTTTGGGGTAAGATTCGGTTTTATCTTCCATAACATTGGTGAAACTTGATATGAATGATTTTGCGTCACTTAAGCTAAGTCCCAGAATATATTCAGTAATTAATGATCCAGTAGCTTGATTGATAGCGCAACCTTCACCTTGATATCCAATATCCGTTATCTTTTGAGTCTGGTCTATATTTATCTGAATGTGTATTTCATCCCCACAAAAAGAATTAATCGCGTCACATACTAAATCAGAATCATTTAAATAAATAGAGTTTCTAGGATTCCTACAATGATCTAATATAACCTTATCTCTATATAAATCATCAACCTTTCTAAGATCCATTTTCAAAATACTTTAAAGCCTCGATAGTCCCATCAACTAATGTATCAATCTCAACAAAAGTATTATATACGTACAAGCTGGCTCTTGCTGTTGCGGGAACCCCTAAACTTTTTACTAGAGGCATAGCACAATGGTGACCTGTCCTTAATGCTATGCCCATCTGATCCATAATAGTCCCTAGATCATGAGGGTGAACATTTGGAGTGTGAAACGAAAATATAGCTCCTCTTTGATCAGAATTTCGAGGTCCAAATAAAATTACCCCCATTTCTTCTAATAAAGAAAATTTCTCTAATCCATAATCAGTTATTGATTTTTCATATTCATGAATCTCGTCCATTCCAATTTCAGACAAATAATCGACTGCAGCTCCTAATGCAATAGCATCAGCAATATTAGGAGTCCCTGCTTCAAATTTCATAGGTAAAGGAGCCCAAGTAGCTTTTTCATATGTAACTTCTGATACCATCTCGCCACCTGTATACAAGGGGTCCATATGATCCAATAGATCCTTTTTAACATACAATACCCCAATACCTGTCGGACCCATCATCTTATGTCCAGAAAAAACAAAAAAATCACAATCTAAATCTTGAACATCAATACTCATATGTGGAACACTTTGTGCCCCATCTAATAAAAATTTAGCTCCAACATCATGTGCCAGTTTAGCCATTTCTTTTACAGGATTTATTGTCCCTATAGCATTAGAAACATGTACTACCGATACAAGTTTCGTTTTGGTAGACAGCATTTCAGAATATGCATCCATATTTAAATAACCATTCTCATCTATAGGAATAATTTTTAAAACAGCTCCTTTATCTCTAGCTAATTCTTGCCAGGGAATTAAGTTGCTGTGATGCTCCATAGCAGTAACAATAATTTCATCCCCAGAGGTAATATTAGATCTACCCCACATATAAGCAACCAAATTTAGGCTTTCAGATGAATTTCTTGTCCAAATAACTAATTCTGAACTTTTGGATTTAATAAAAGATGCGACTTTTTCACGTGCTAATTCAAATTGATCAGTAGCTTCCATGCTCAAAAGGTGTACCCCTCTGTGAACATTTGAATTATAGTTTTTATAATAATCAACCAATGAATCAATTACTTGCATAGGCTTCTGTGTAGTAGCTGCATTATCCAAATATATAAGTGGTTTACCATGTACCTCACGTGCAAGAATAGGGAAATCTTTTCTAATATCTTCTACATTTAGCATAGTATTCATTCCTAATCTATGATTGTAATATATTAAACACAAATCACTCGAAAAAGCTTCTGAATAAATATATATTCTTATTCAGTAGTGACAACATCCGAATCACCAGTTAAGGCAGAATTAACAGTATGCCAAGCCAAACTAGCACACTTGATTCTTGCCGGGTACTTAGTAATTCCGCCAAGAACTTCAACATCGCCTAGTAAATCGAGGCTATCGTCATCTAGGTCTTTACCGGTAATCATTAATCTGAATGCGTCAAAAATAGATTGAGCATCAGAAATAGTCTTACCTTTTAATTCTACAGTCATGATAGAGGCAGAAGATTTTGATATTGCACAACCAATCCCATCAAAAACAATATCAACTATTTTATCTTCATCCAATAAAACAAATACTTTAATCTGATCTCCGCAGAGAGGATTAAATCCTTCTAATTCAACAGTTGGATTATCCATAGATCCATAATTTCTCGGGCTCCTATTATGATCCATTATGATTTCTTGATATAAATCATCAGCTCCAAACATTGTTAAAACTCAAACTTATAATCTGGAAGAGCATTTAAAAAATAAGCCTCAAGCTTATCTCTTAACTCTTCTATTTCAACAGAGTCTATAATCTCTCCTGCAAACCCATATATCAACAACTTACTTGCAGTTTCAATATCAATCCCTCTACTCAACATATAAAATATAGTTTCTGAATCAATATTGCCAGCAGTTGCTCCGTGAGCACATTTCACATCATCCGCATAAATAAATAAAGATGGTTTACTGTCTACTTCAGCGTTAGTGGAGAGCAACAAATTCTTATCAGATTGAATTGAATCCGTCTTTTGAGCTGACTGCCTAACCATTACAGTCCCTCCAAAAACAGCCCTTGAATTATCATCCAATATCCCCTTATACAACAAGTTACTCTTACCTGAAGGGGCCACATGATCTATGTTGATAAAATTATCCATATGCTGTGATCCCGTTGTCAGATATAATCCTTTTAAATCGCAAAATCCGCGTTCCCCTTCTATCGATACATTAAGATCATATCGTCCTATGGCAGCACCTTTATAAAAAGACCGAGACAGAAATTGAGAATCCTCATCTAATTTTACTCTTCCGTATCCAACATCATATGTTGTATCTGATTCATCTAGAATTCTATAGTGCTTAACCCGTGCTCTTTTATCTAAAATGATTTCAGAAACCGAATTTGTAAAAGATATATTTTGAGATCCCCCAACATAGCTTTCCATGATTGAAACATCACTACTTGATCCGACTTTCAAAAGAACTCTAGGATAAGAAACTGTATTTTTTTCACCTGAATTGAAAAATACTATATTTATTAATTTTGAAAACTTAACTCCCTCAGGAACATGTATTACTATTCCATCTGATAAAAAAGCAGTGTTGAGAGCAGCAAACCCTTCTTCTTTCAGATCAATTAATGAACCCAAGTCATTCTCTAAATCTATAGCCATACTTGGATCATGTATAAGTGAGTCCAAATCACTGATTGATATTGATTCTAAGTCTAGCGCATCACTTAATTCTGAATTGAATTTACCATCAAGAAATATTAAATTAACCCAACTATTATCTGAAAAAATTTGTTTTTTTATATCATCCAAATCATTTTGATCTTTGTGGACAGGTAACTCAAAATCAATTCCTGCAATAGGAGCAATGTTGGTGTATTTCCATTTCTCATTACCTTTTCTTGCGGTCGGTAATCCAATATTAATAAATCTATTCATTCCATCATTTCGAATGTTATTCAAAATTTCAGAATCTGATGATAATTTATCAAAATCTACGGTATATTTATCAGATATTTTATTAGTCAAAACTTAACTTACATCCTTTGCATAGCTAATCTATTTAATCCACTCATAACCTTTTTCTTCAAGTTGCAAAGCTAAAGTGTGATCCCCTGATTTGACTATTTCTCCGTCAACTAAAACATGTACATAATCTGGATTTATATAATTAAGGATCCTCTGATAATGAGTAACAATTAGGATAGAATTATCAGAGTTTTTAAATTTGTTAACTCCTTCAGAAACGATTCTTAAAGCATCTATGTCAAGACCAGAATCTGTTTCATCTAAAAGAGCAAGTTTAGGATTTAACAGTGACAACTGCATTATTTCATTCCTTTTTTTCTCACCCCCTGAAAAGCCCTCATTAACAGATCTTTTTATAAGATCTGAATCCATTTCTACAAGTTGTCGATTTTCTTCAAAAATTTTATCAAATTCCCGAACTTTCATTTCCTCTAATCCAACTTCTTTCCTCATCGCGTCTGTAGCAGTTTTCAAAAATTGCCAATTTCTAACACCAGGCAATTCTACAGGGTATTGAAATGCCAAGAATATTCCCTTTCTAGCACGTACATCAGGTTCATCTTCTAATATATGTTCGCCTTGGTAAATAATTTCACCACTTTCAACAACATACCCTGGCTTTCCCGCAATAACATTTGACAAAGTACTTTTACCCGAACCGTTAGGTCCCATAATGGCATGTATTTCACCTTTATTTATCTTGAGATTCAACCCGTTAAGTATCTTATTATCTTCAACAGATACCACTAGGTCATTTATTTCTAACATCGTATTTGATGACATTTATCCAACCGTCCCTTCTAAGCTAACTCTCAATAATTGAGAGGCTTCCATAGCAAATTCAAATGGTAATTCTTTAAATATTCCTCTACAAAATCCATTTATTACCATATAATTTGCTTCTTCTAAATCTATTCCTCTTTGCTGTAAATAAAATAACTGATCGTCATTAACCTTAGATGTCGTTGCCTCATGCCCCATTTGAGCACTAGGATTTCTAACTTCAATGTAAGGAACTGTATGTGCTCCGCACTCATCTCCTATCAACAAAGAATCACATTGAGTAAAATTACGGGCGTTGTCAGCATTAGGCATAATCGAGACTTGCCCTCTATATGTATTTTGAGCCTTACCAGCAGATATCCCTTTCGCTATTATTGTGCTTTTGGTATTTTTACCAATATGAATCATTTTAGTACCTGTATCAGCTTGTTGGTAATTATTAACCAAAGCAACTGAATAAAATTCTCCTACCGAATTATCACCTTGCAAAATCACACTAGGGTACTTCCAAGTAACAGCAGATCCNGTTTCCACTTGAGTCCAAGATATTTTTGAGTTTTCNCCTCTAGCTGCTCCNCTTTTCGTAACAAAATTATATACTCCNCCATTCCCTTCTTTGTCTCCAGGATACCAATTTTGCAAAGTTGAATATTTAATTTCAGCATCTTTGAGNGCAACAAGTTCTACAACAGCTGCATGCAATTGATGNGATTTTCTCATAGGTGCNGTACANCCTTCTAANTANCTAACNTAACTTCCNTCATCAGCAATAATTAAAGTNCTNTCNAATTGNCCNGAATCAACTTCATTAATACGNAAATATGTCATCAACTCAATAGGNCATTTNACTCCAGGTGGCACATATACAAAAGATCCATCACTGAAAACTGCTGAATTTAATGTTGCATAAAAATTATCACTGTAAGGCACGACAGAACCCAAATATTTTTCCACTAATTCCGGATGCTTCTGCACAGCCTCACTTATGGGACAAAATATTACTCCTGCCTCTTCAAGCATATCTTGATAAGTAGTTGCAACTGAAACACTGTCTAAAACAGCATCGACAGCAACTCCTGAAAGTTTTTTTTGCTCATCTAAAGGGATTCCTAATTTATCAAAAGCTTCAATTAATTCAGGGTCAACCTCATCTAGACTTTTAGGTGCATCATCTTTGGATTTAGGAGCTGCATAATAAATAATATCCTGATAATCAATATCCTCAAAAGAAATCTCTGCCCAAGTAGGAGAAGCGTCTTCTCCTTGCTTTAACCAATGATTAAAAGCTTTTAATCTCCATTGNAGCATCCATTCNGGTTCNTTCTTTTTAGCTGATATGAAACGNACNATGTCTTCATTCAACCCNTTAGGNGCAACATCTGATTCAATATTAAAATCGAATCCCCACTTGTATTGNTTATCNTNAATTCTCGTATCACGAGAAATAACATTATCCTGAGATGTCAAAATATCATCTCCTTATTTAANTCATAAATCCACAGTNCAAAAAACATTTCTNTTAAAATTATAGAGTGCNAAAGAAAAGAGAACAATAGTAAATATTTATAAATAACCATNTATGCCAATTTATTAGTCACGTACNCAAGTAGGATTAAAANNGAAATTATAATTAATTATTCTCCCATTATTTGTACAATTAATNCCCTATANCTAACTTGAGCAGCTTTTTGTGAATCTAATTCNACCATAAAAACTCTCTGCCANTCTCCTAAAGCTATATCNCCATTAATTAATGGGATNGATTCACTAGAACCCAACAATAANTGTTGACAATGCGAATGCCCNTTTGGGCACTCATCTTCATGCATATGAACTGTACGTACATCAAAATCGTTATGATTATAATGANCTCTTNCTGAAGAAAAATTTTCAAGCAAATTNTTAAAATCATCTAACAATAAAGGTTCATTTTCTTGNATAGAAATCGCNGCTGTTGTATGTTTCGAAAATACAAGNACNATTCCGTTAGAGATTTCNGAATCAGNAATACAATTAAGAACATTANCTGTAATATCAATGAAATCTGGAGATTTTGATGTTGGGATTTGTATATCAAATGTACATGTTTTCATAACATATGGAAAATTTCATAACCTTTATTAACTCTATGATTTATAACTACATAATGTTTAAATGTGATAAAGATTATATTCTAAGATTGTGAATTTATCATTAAGATTTATAGGTAATAAAGTTTTCAAAATATTGATTAAATTTATTTGCCAACAAATTCTTTCTATAATNTAGGACCATATATGGCAATATCCNGTGAGGATTCTTCAACAAATCNAAATAAGAATAANGAGCACTCCAATCAATAATATTAGTAATAACATTAAATCTTGATCTTTTTACCAAAATAGCTCTACACANTATAAGATCAACATTAAATTCATTACAAATTCNTGCNACATCAGATCCNTACCTATCCAGTAATGAAATATGTAANTTTTGNTTTAACCAGTCTTTAANTTTCCAATTCGAAACCTTCTTAACATGAGATGCTAGAATCATATTTTNNCCATTCTCGACANTNCCAATAATTTCTTCTGAATTTTGAATACCATATTCAAAATTCAGAATATTGGANTCATCCCAAAAAACCATAGNTGGTGGNAAAATTGAAAATTCATTTATCTTTAACACCTTAAGTGATTCTATATTCGGAATTAATGACAGAGCATAGTCCATAGACAAAACTAGGTCGACAGAAAATTCTTTTAAAATTCTACCCAGATAATTATTAATATCAGATGAATCATTTACAAGAAAAACAAAGGAATCTTCTGATGTATTCAAGCTATATATTTGTNCACTAATTTCAGAATCAATACTATGNAAAAAATTCTTTNTTAAAAATNTTCTGCTAATATGGCTATTTGAAGTTATGAGGAGTTTTTTCATAACCAAGTATCTCCTAAACAACTGAAATCAAAGTACATTTTAAATGATTTTAGAAGTCTCTGAGTGCTAAAAACTTCGCAAGATCAATAAAATCATTAGTGAATTCTTGGTTTAGTTTAGCATCATAAATATGATCAATTGATTTATAGCAATATTCTTTNGAAAGATTCTCTGAATACTCTAGGCTCTTCGTCTCATCCATAATATCTAAAACTNTTGTCACATCGTGATCAGATATTTGTTCTTTAGCAAAAATACCAATCAAAATTTCTTTACGCATATCAGACGCAGCATTAATAGCGTGTAAAATAGGAATAGACTTCTTTTTTCTTTTTATATCTAATCCAACAGGTTTACCTGTGGAATCTTCTGTCCCCCAAATCCCCAAAATATCGTCTCTTATTTGAAAACCATATCCCAAATCTGTACCAGCATCTCTAAATACCTCTAGGGTATTTTTATTTTTGCTAGCAATCAAAGCCCCAATATTCAATGAACATCTTATTAGAGCTCCTGTTTTCTTTGAAATCATATTCATATATTGTTCTAAACTAACGTTTATTTCCTTCTCAAACGTTATATCAAGATACTGCCCTTCTATCATCTCCAAACAAGCTTGTGTTAATAATTTTGTACATTCAAGATGGAGACCTGTATCGTCTTTGTTGATTAATAAATTTTCAATAGACTTGTCAGCTATAATCCTTAAAATATCTCCTGAAACCAATGCCTTTTCAGAACCCCATATAGTCCATAAGGTTGGCCTGTGATGCCTAAATTCATCAAGGTCTTGTATTTCGTCATGTATTAGAGAAAAGTTATGAATTAATTCTATCGATGACGCCGCATAAATAGATTTATCAAAAGAACCTCCAAGTGATTCAGTTGCAAAAAGACAAAGCGATGGCCTTAATCCTTTACCCGTAGTTGCATTAATTTTATTACCAAATTTGTCTTCCCACCCAAAACAATATTTCAACATGTTATAAACACGCATATCTTCTTTTGCGTGNGAATCAATTATGNTTTTGAGATATGACTGAATATGTTCNTCATATTTTGTTAATATTTTTGGGATTTCCAATCAAACACCTATAAGATTATAATTATAAAACAGACTTATAAATTTGCACCTTAATAATAATACCTCTTATTGGAATTATTTTACTTGTTAGAGAACGTAGCATATGCTATATTTTCGTTGTGAANTTTGAGACTATGTGTTCATAGAAAATANATTCTATTTGGGCGGTAANCATGGATGAATATTTTAGGCAATATGGTGTGATTGCTATATTTGCTTCTTTAGCTGTAGCAATACCGGTTGGTATGTTCTTAATATCTTGGCTTTTATCTTTAGTCAAAGTAAGACCAAATAATCCTTCTGAAGTTAAAAGCAGTATATATGAGTGTGGATTTGAAACTATCGACACTAGATGGAATACATTTAATTTTAGATACTATAGTATTGCTTTACTGTTCGTAATATTTGATGTCGAAGTTATATTTTTATTCCCCTGGGCTGCAAATTACGGAATATTAACACCAAAATTTGGATTATATATTTTGGCAGAAATGGGTGTATTCATAGGGATACTGCTATTGGGCTGGGTTTACGCTTGGAAAAAAGGATCTTTAGAATGGAGTTAACCAATAACNAANTAATAACACCAACANCCGATCAAATCCCTCTGTACTCAACTACNTGGGATCTTGATTANAAAGAAGGGGAGTATGTAAATCACTTAAAAAGTACGCATACTGAGGCTCTAGCTGAACCTACTATAGAAGTACCAAGCGACCTAGAAAAAAATATTGCAGTAACTTCTATCGATGCCTTAATAGGATGGGGTAGAAAATCTTCNGTATGGCCTTTATCNTTTGGCTTAGCTTGTTGTGCATTTGAAATGATAGCCAGTGCAATGTCTAGGTTTGATATCTCAAGATTTGGTATGGAAGTATTCAGACCTTCTCCACGTCAAGCTGACCTAATAATTATTGCAGGAACAGTTACTTGGAAAATGGCTCCTGCAATTGAGAGAGTTTACGAGCAAATGGCTGACCCTAAATGGGTTATATCTATGGGAGTGTGTGCCACTAGTGGTGGTCCGTATTATGGCTCATATAGTGTTGTGCCCGGAGTTAATCATATTATCCCTGTAGATGTATATGTCCCTGGGTGCCCACCTAGACCTGATGCATTACTCTACGGAATAATGCAATTGCATGAGAAAATTAAAAACTATTCAATAAAGACTCGGAAATAATCCTTTGACAAAAATCATTAGCGGTTCAGAAGTTTCAGCAGTCATTAGTGAAGTATTACCTAATGCAATTACGAAATTTGATGAAGAAAATTTTTGGGTAAACCCAGAATATGTTCAAGAAATTTGTGAATTATTAAAAAACGACATTAAGCTAGATTTTTCATTTTTAAACTCAATAACTGCTGTAGATAATATTGAAAGTTTTGAAGTCNTATATCACCTTACATCACTAAGAAATAATTCAAAAACAACAATGCGGGTCATTTGTCCAAACGGGCGTGCAAATCCAGCTTTACCGTCTGTGGTATCCGTCTGGCAAGGTGCAAATTTACAAGAGAGAGAAATCTGGGACTTAATGGGCATATCATTCACTGGGCACCCGAACCTTAAAAGAATATTACTCTGGGAAGGTTTCGACGGGCATCCTTTAAGAAAAGATTATATAGGTTAAACAATGGCAGGAATTAGAACAGAACCAGTAACAGTAAACTTAGGCCCACAGCACCCTAGTACACATGGTGTATTTAGATTACGGGTCACGTTTGACGGTGAAGAAATAATAGATTCAGAGCCTATATTTGGATACCTGCATAGAGGAACAGAAAAATTAGCTGAAAGCAGAAATTATGTACAGATTGTTACATTAACAGACAGACTAGATTATGTGTCTAGTATGTCTAATAACCTAGCATATGTTAGCGCTGTAGAAAAGTTAGCCGATATACAAGTACCAGAACGTGCTCAATATATTAGGGTTATCAGTGCTGAATTACAGCGTATAGCAAGCCATTTAATGGCAACTGGATTTCTTTTAAATGATCTAGGTGCATTAGCAACTCCTTTAACATATTGCTTTAGAGAGCGCGAAAGGATTTTAGATTTATTTGAAATGCTTTGCGGGGCAAGAGTAACATTAAGTTATATGAGGCCTGGAGGAATATTTCAAGACGCTCCTGAAGAATTCTGGTCAGCATTAAATACTTTAATATTAGACTTTCCTCATTATTTAGATGAATTAGAATCTCTCATAACTTCAAATGAAATTGTCCTGTCAAGAACATTGGGAGTTGGAAAATTAACTGACGCCCAAGCTATTGATTGCGGAGTATCCGGACCTAACTTAAGGGCTTCGTCAGTAAAATGGGATTTACGTAAAGCTGCCCCATATGAAATATATGATAGGGTGAAATTTGATGTTCCTATAGGAGTGAACGGAGATGTGTTTGACAGATATTATGTAAGAGCTCTAGAAATGCGAGAGAGCATCAAGATAATATCTCAATGTATTGACCAAATTGAAGATGGCCCTATAAGAACAGACGCCCCTTACTTTATAAGACCGCCCAAAGGAGAAATTTACAGTGCAATTGAGGCCCCAAAAGGAGAGTTAGGGTTCTATCTAGTTAGCGATGGAAGTATCGCTCCTTACAGATGTAAAGTACGGGCCCCATCATATCTGAATCTCACCCCTTTAAGCGATATGCTTAAAGGATGGAAGATGGGAGATCTAATAATAATCCTTGGATCTATTGATTTCGTATTAGGTGAGGTGGATAGATAATGCATACCACTCAAGTTGGTTTTATAGATTTTTATTCTTTATTTGACCTATATCAATCTTTATTAAATTTTTTATTTGATTTTATTGGACTTGAACAATTTACTTATACATCTACATCTTGGATGTCATATACATTAGCAGGAATATCCATATCGTTTATAGTTATAAACACGATGGTTTTATCAACTGCGTTCTATGTTTGGTTTGAAAGACGTATGATTGGTAGGTTCCAAGTAAGAAGAGGGCCTAATAGACACGGCCCTTTTGGACTTTTTCAATCATTCGCAGATGTCATAAAATCAATAATGAAAGAAAACACAATGCCAAAAGAGGCCGACGGACCAGTATTTGCCATAGCCCCAATTGTCTTATTGGCTCCCACACTTTTAATTATGTCTGTTATTCCATTTGGGGAAACATCTTTCTTAGGTGAATTAAACATAGGGATACTATTCATAGTGGGTGTAACTTCGGTTAACTCAATTGCAATATTTATGGCAGGATGGGGGTCAAGAAATAAATATGCAATACTAGGATCAATGCGTGGAGCAGCAATGTTGATAAGCTATGAAATCCCTATGGCTTTAGGGATAACGAGTGTATTGTTACTTGCGGGCTCTTTAGCAATGACAGAAATTGTTCAAAGCCAAGAAATTTGGTTCATAGTAGTCATGCCTTTAGGGTTTTTTGTATTTATGGTGGCGTCCATTGCCGAAATGAGTAGAACCCCATTTGATCAAATAGAAGCTGAGTCCGAATTAGGATCAGGATATAACACAGAATATAGTGGAATAAAATTCGCTATATTATTTTTAGCTGAATTTATGGCTCCATTAATAACCGCAGCGATAGTTACAACGCTATTTTTAGGTGGAACACAAGGATTCGACTTTTTACCAGGTCAAATATGGTTTATTCTGAAATCTTTCACTGTCATAGTTATATTATTATGGTTCAGGGCAACATGGCCACGTTTAAGAGTTGATCAAATAATGTCATTTGCATGGAAAGGTTTATTTGGACTGGGTGTATTCAATATATTTTTAATTGCAATAGAATATTTCATTTTTACAAATTTCGGACAGGACAAGTTAGAATCATCCGATATGCTATACATGGGTGCTATAAATTGGGTTTTAGCCATAGTCATATTGTTTGTATTAATAAATATGTTTGGAAACAAAAAATTAGAAAGGCCTGAACCCATCCCTTCACCATTAGCAAATATGAATCAGGAGGTTGATTAATGTACGGTCTAGGAATCACAAAAGGACTAGTCGTAACCATGAAAAACTTGGTTTTGCCAAGTCGTCAGTTTAATATTTATCAATATCCTGACAGAAAAGCTAATCCTTTTGATTTAGCGAAACTATCTAATACGAATCCTGTGATATTCATGTTCAAAAATCCTGTAAGAACTATCAAATCTTTAATAGGTTTAGAAATAATTAAAGAACGTATCCCTCAAGATGCAAGATTTAGAGGGCAGGAATTTGCTTGGTTTGAACAGCGTTGTACCGGTTGTGCAAGTTGTGCTAAATATTGTCCTTTAGGAATAATAAAAATAGTTACTGATACAAGCGGTGTTAATTATCAAGAAGGGCAAAGTTATGATATTGAAGTATTTGATATTGATATGGGAAGGTGCATGTATTGCGGTCTTTGCGTAGAAGCATGTCCTTATGATGCTTTACATATGGGAAGTGGATTTGAAGAAGGGCAATACAAACGTGACGATCTAGTTATAGACGTAAATAGATTAAAGAAAGCAGATAAAAAACCTAGCACATGGTTCAGGCCTCAACTAACTGATCGGGGATATGACCCTATGAAAGGCGATAAGGCTAGTTGGACACAAGTTGGAAGACATGAAAAGCCTTCTACTGAAGATCAAAAANACAATTGGGTTAATCGATGATAGAAGGAACAGACACCTCATTAGTAACTGATTTAGCATTTTGGGCTATAGCGNTAGTAATAGTTGTGAGTGCCATAGCCGTTGTACANCTTAAAGATCTTTTTCGTGCGGCATTATTTTTAATAGTAACTTTTCTCGGAGTTGCGGCTATGTTTGTCCTNCTACGAGCAGAATTCATTGCCGGTGTCCAATTAATGGTATACGTTGGAGCCATATCTGTTCTTATTATTTTTGCCATATTGCTAACACGAGATTTAGAACAAGGGAGCCCCTCTCATTCTCTAAGGCTACCAGTAGCACTAGTATCTATAATATTAATGATCCTATCCATATACTCTATTAGGAGCACTTCTTGGAATACAATATCTAATGCNTCTANAAGCCAAATTNCAGAAATCAATGAAGTTTTTAAAAACACAATNCCGGGAATAGGCGAAATATTGATACGTGATTTTGTTTTGNCATTTGAGGTTGTATCCGTGCTTCTGTTGGCAGCTGTGATAGGCGCTTTAGCAATAGTAAGAGAAAGATAATATGACACTTGAGAACTTTTTAATACTTGGTGCTATCCTATTTGGAATAGGTTTATATGGAGCTTTGTCAAAAAAACACGCNATATCGATTTTAATGTCCNTAGAACTAATGTTTAACGGTATAAANATAACTGCNGTTGCATTTTCTAGGTATACGATACCTATAGCATTAACAAATGATAGCTTAGTAGAAAGCACATCTAATGCTGCCAATTTTGTTTTAACTGGTCATATATTTTCTATTTTTGTCATTACAGTTGCNGCTGCTGAAGTTGCTCTAGGGCTAGCGATAATTATTGCTGTATACAGATCATTACAAACNATATTAATAACTGAGACAGCGGAATTAAAAAAATAGTATGTGGATTAAATATAAAACAACATCAAACCTAATGACTGCTGAAATGTGGAAAGATGCATTTGAAGCAGAGGGTTTAACAACTAAAATATTACCTGATGGANATATTACTTCATGGGGAGAACGTGCTTCCTTCACNATATATGTACCTAAAGGAAGAGAACATGTTGCAGATGAAATTTTGAGGAAATTATAAGATGCTGAATGAACAAATGATCTGGTCAATTTTCTTCCTGCCTTTAGCATCTTTTATTATTATTGCTCTTATCGTAAGACCTTTTCTAAACAAGTATTCATTCATATCTGGGCNTATTGCCATAATAAGTATTGGATTGTCATTTTTNCTATCNATACTTGCCTTTATAGATGTAATGTTTAACAAAGAAAAAGACCTAGTATCNGAACCTTCTAAATGGTTAGAAATTGGAAACTTTGAATTTACTATAGGTATACTGATGGATCCTTTAACNGCAATCATGCTTGTTACAGTAACNGGNGTAAGTTTGATGGTNCAAATATATTCAACCGGATATATGNAAAATCCTATTAGNCANACNNAAGANAGTANNCATNANGGNCCNNTAGAATTNGGNNTNCCTGTNTATGCAAGATATTTTGCATACATGTCATTGTTTACAGCTTCAATGCTGGGCCTTGTTATGGCTGCGAANATAGTACAGCTTTTCATATTTTGGGAACTTGTTGGGTTATGTTCATACCTATTAATTGGATTTTGGTTTCACAAACCATCTGCTGCAAATGCAGCTAAAAAAGCGTTCTTAGTAACCAGGGTTGGAGATGTAGGTTTTCTGATAGGAATATTGTATCTATTTTATAAAACAGCCGGCAGTGAAACAGGAAATTTCTTAAATATATCGACTATTAATAATTATTTACCTGTTGAGATTGGAATTACCTCTATCACAATAATTACAATTTTATTATTCATCGGAGCTATTGGGAAATCTGGACAATTCCCTCTGCATACATGGCTTCCAGATGCAATGGAAGGACCAACTCCTGTTAGCGCATTAATTCATGCAGCAACAATGGTAACAGCAGGAGTATTTTTAGTTGCTCGATTTTTCCCCATATTTGAAAGCTCAGAAACAACAATGACAATAGTTGCCCTTGTTGGCGGAGGTACAGCTATATTTGCTGCCTCTATGGGGCTAGTAGCTAATGATATAAAAAGAGTATTAGCATATTCAACTGTAAGCCAGTTAGGATATATGATGCTAGCACTAGGGGTTGGAGCATATGGAGCAGCAATATTTCATTTGTTTACTCATGCTTTCTTTAAAGCATTATTATTTTTAGGATCAGGNAGTGTTAACCACGCAACAGGTACTTTCGATATGCGATTCATGGGTGGACTAAAACATAAAATGCCCATCACCTATGTTACGTTTTTAATTGGAAGTTTAAGCTTAGCCGGAATTTTCCCATTATCAGGTTTTTGGAGTAAAGACGAAATATTACTGAATGCTTTTAAAAGTAACGATCCAGTAGCAACTCTTGTATTCATACTTGCCATAATAGCTGTTTTCATGACAGCTTTTTACATGTTTAGAGCNTTATATATGACTTTTGAAGGAGATTTTAGAGGAGGTTCTGATAAAGATCCTNATGCTCATCCTCACGGCCCAGTTCATTTAGCTGAGTCCCCTTTAAGCATGACCATCCCAATGGTAATCCTAACAATACCTGCGGTAATTATAGGTTTGATATCAAGCGCTCCATACAANATATTAGGACTTACGGCTCACTGGCTGCCTAAAAAACTAGNTTNTGNGTTACCGGACGGNGTCNATTACTATGTAGATGGCGCAAAAGANTTTNATNCACTTATTGCAATATTNTCGTCTTTAATTGCTATTTCAGGAATAGCTTTAGCNATTGCTTTATATAAGCCAAATCCAAAGTTGTCTTTCAAATATCTAGATAAATTCGANCAGGTTCATAGAATATTAATCAATAAGTTTTATATAGATGAATTATATGAAGGCATATTAGTAAAAAAAGNNTACTATAACGGAATCGCNANTGTNTCAAATTGGTTTGACAAATATATTGTTGACACTATCGCAGTNATATCTGGTTGGATTGCAATAAATATTGGNACATTACTCAGACAGTTTCAAAACGGACAAACTCAAACATATGCAACAGTAACATCACTGGGCATCATAGCAATATTAATAGTGTTTATATTTGGTAACTAGAGGATAAGATGGACGAAATTAATGGAATATTAACAATAGCAATTTTTTTGCCCATAATAGCGGCAATAGTAATTGTTATGTTTTTCAAAGGNAAAACAGCCCGAAATTTTGCCNTAGCTNTCTCAATTATCGAATTACTTATAACAAGTTATATTTTCTTAGGATATCGTTCAAACCCTAATGGGTATAGATTTGTTGAACAAATAGATTGGATTCCTATCGAATCCTTTAAAACAGAATATTTTCTTGGAGTGGATGGNTTAAGCTCACCACTNGTCCTNCTAACAGGGATACTTGGAGTAATTGCCGTTTTTGCATCTTGGTCTGTAACAACCAGGATGAAAGAACACTTTACATGGTTACTAATACTACAAGGTTCAGTTATAGGAGTATTTACATCTTTAGANTTTTTCTTGTTCTTCCTATTCTGGGAATTAGAATTAATTCCAATGTTTTTCTTGATTTCAATTTGGGGTAGCGGTAGAAAAGAATATTCTGCAATGAAATTCTTGATTTTTACGATACTAGGCAGTGCNTTCATGCTAGTTGGTTTACTAGCAATTTATGTTTCAACGGGAACATTTGATATGACTGAATTGCCAAATTTAATAGGTTCAGGGACAGAACTAATCATTCCTGCATCATGGNTATTTTTACTAACCATNATAGGNTTCGCTGTTAAATTACCAGTATTTCCATTACATACATGGCTACCAGATGCCCATACTGACGCCCCTACTGCAGCTAGNGTAATGCTTGCAGGAGTTTTACTTAAGATGGGTGGATACGGTATGTTTAGGGTCTCAGCGGCAATGTTTCCAGATCAACTAGAAAATTTCTCTTTTTGGATAGCCATTTTTGGACTCATAAATATAATATATGGAGCAATCNTTACAATAAGACAAACTGATTTGAAACGNCTTATTGCATATAGCAGTATAAGTCATATGGGGTTCATATTATTAGGACTGTCCGCTGCTTCAGGTTCTTCTGTTGCCCTAGGTTTTACAGGGGCTGCAATGCAAATGTTTACTCATGGCACCATTACGGGATTAATGTTCTTAACAGTAGGATTCATATATGAGCGAACACATACTAGACACATACCTGATCTTGGCGGACTTGCGACTAAAATGCCAATATTTGCCGTTTCAATGCTGATTGCGGGNCTAGCATCTTTGGGATTGCCAGGAACAAGTGGCTTTGTATCTGAAATCCTTATATTTATGGGAAGTTTCGCTGCTTGGAAATTTATCACAGCAATTGCAACAATTGCTGTAGTATTAACGGCAGGTTATATACTATGGATGATCCAAAGGGCTATATTTGAAAAAATACCTAGCAAATTTAATTCNTTAACTGATGCCCAACCACATGAAATCATCCCTATAGCAATGTTAGTAATTTCTATTTTATTTGTAGGGATTTATCCTGCATTTATATCAGATATATTTACATTNGGACTAGANCCTATAGTAGCAAGTGTGGAGGCCATAAATTAATATGACATTTAATGATATTTATTTATTATCTCCAGAGATAACNGTAGTGCTCTTAGCTGCCATAGTCATTGTGGTAGATTTGTTTACAACCAATAAAAAAATTATCCCCATTATAACTTCTTTAGGTATAATTTTAGCCATTTTATTAACCGTAACATTACATGTAGATCCAGATACAACAACATCTTCTAAAGGATTCTTTAACACCTTTAGTGCAGATATGTTTGGATTATTTTTTAAATACATAATACTTGGAACAGTTTTAGTAGTTGTTTTATATTCTTATGAGTATGCTGAAAAATTTAACAACCACCAAGGCGAATATTATTCGTTAATATTATTTTCAGCGAGCGGNATGATGCTATTNGCATCTGCAACAGAATTAATTACTTTATANGTTGCTTTAGAACTNACATCTCTACCNTCTGCTGGACTTGTAGCATTGAAAAGAAGCCGAAATGCTGCTGAAGCAGGCATCAAATTCTTGCTTCTAAGTGCTATNAGTTCTGCNGTATTACTTTATGGGATGGTTCTACTTTATGGGTTTACAGGATCTACCTATCTCAATGAAATAGCNGCACAAATATCTCAATCTGACCTTATTTCTAATCCGGCAATACTATTAGGAATAATATTAATAACTGCAGGATTTGGATTTAAAATATCTGCAGCTCCATTCCAAATGTGGGCACCAGATGTTTACGAAGGAGCNCCAACTCCAATTACGGCATTCTTATCAGTGGCAAGTAAAGCAGCTGGGTTTGCNTTAGCCATCAGAATATTTTATCCAGTATTCGTTGGTACAGAAATATCCATTGAATGGGGCCAAATAATTGCTATNTTAAGCGCAATATCAATGTCATTAGGTAACNTAATTGCTATAAAACAAAAGAACATTAAACGATTATTGGCATACAGNACTGTAGCTCAGGCTGGATACATAATGGTNGGATTAGCAGCAATGTCTGTACCNGGAACAGAATATGATAGNGGGGCTTCCGGCATACTATTTTATTTAGCTGGNTATGCAATGACAAATCTAACAGCATTTGGAATTATAATTTTTGTATGTAGCAAAACTGAAAATTATTCCATATCAAAATTTTCCAATTTGTTGAAAATTTCTCCTGTNTTAGCAATCTCTATGACATTAGCAATGATATCTTTAATTGGAATACCTCCAACTGTAGGATTTATAGGAAAAGTATACTTATTTAGTGCTGCTATGGATTCAGGATTANCTTGGTTAGCAATATTCGGAGTAATAAATAGTGTTGTTTCAGCATATTATTACNTAAACATTGTCAAAATAATGTTCATGGGATCTCCTGAAGANGAGACAGATAAAGAAGTCGAATCAATACCTCACACTATTGGATATACTGCAGTAATACTTTCCGCAGCAGCCACATTTGCATTTGGATTATTCCCNTCACCNATCATTGATATAGCTAATAAAGCAATTCAGTCTATAATATAAACAAATATATTATCTTTTAATAAATTACCATATGGATGGAATTGACAGTGCCAGATAAAAATATGATATCTATCATATATAATGCTAGGCTTATTTCGAGTAAAGAATTAGCCTTAGAAATTATAGACAAGTTGAATATACATTCAACNTCTTGGATTAGTTCAGCTGGAGACTTGATGTCAAATACAGCGAACCTATCCAATACTCGTATNGCAATTATCATTGGTGGTGATGGTACTATACTCAGATCCATTAGGNCCCTTAGTCCTTATGACATACCTGTAGTGGGAGTCAAAATGGGNAAAGTGGGTTTTATGGCTGAACTAGACCCTAGTGAAGTTTTTGAAAAACTTCCATATTTCTTAGATCAAAAANATGTATCAAATGCCAACATNAGAACAGAATTACGTATGATGNTAGAAGCTAATATAACTTCTGATGATGCAAAAANGCCTCGAATCACAATCCATGCTTTAAATGATGTNACCGTTGGAACTAGTCAAACAGCTAGATTAGTAGAACTAGAAGCGTACATTAACGAAACACACATAACAAACTATAGAGCTGATGCAATTATCGCTTCAACAGCAACTGGNAGTACTGGATATGCNCTATCAGCTGGTGGGCCAATAATATTCCCNGAGGCAGAATTAATGATATTACAACCTGTTGCTCCTCATACTGGGCTAAGAGATGGAATTATATTATCTCCNGATTCAACAATCAGATTAAATGCTACAAAAGGNTATCAAGCATCAATTAGTGCTGATGGATTCATAGATTCAGTNTTAAATCCTGATGAATATGTAACTATAAAACGTAGCCCTTATACNGCAAAATTTTTACGCGANCATCAACCTGACTTCTTTTTCACCGCATTAAAATTAAGATTAGGACTTGCATATAGGTCACAAAGACCATTAGAAAATGGTAATCAACAAGAATTTTAACCCTATGAAATCTGATAGAACAATATCTTCTAAAAAGACTTATTCAGGTAGAATCATTGATGTTCGAATAGATCAGATTCAATTAGAATCAGGCAAATCCACATTACGGGAAGTAGTCGAACATGANCCAACTGTAGCAATTTTACCTATAGATGATCATAAGAATATTATTTTGGTTAGTCAATATCGTCATCCCGCAAAAAAATATATCCTTGAGGTACCTGCAGGATTAATAGATCCCGGAGAAGATCCTCAAAAAGCAGCTTTACGTGAATTAATGGAAGAAACAGGATACGGAGCTCGTACCTTAGAATCAGTAGGTAAAATTTGGGCTAGTCCCGGATTTACTGACGAATACATGAACTGCTACATTGCAAAAGATCTATTCCTTAAAAAATTACCTCATGATGATGATGAAGAAATAACTATAAAAAAGATAACGATGCCAGAAGCTCACAAACTCATAAATAACGGAACAATTGATGATGCCAAGACCATTGCGCTGATTCTTATTGCTTCAAAATTGAAAATAAATTAGGAAAATATATGTCCAACAATGTTCTTGATAAAATGTTAAATTACGTAGACGAAATAATCCCTGAAATAATAAAACTAGAACAAGATCTAGTAAACATACCTTCTGTTAATACAGGAAAAATGCCTACAGGAAATGAAACAGCTGTATGTGAATATATAAAAAAATGGTTAAATAGCCATGGTATAGAATCCCAAATATTAGAATTTACTGCAAATAGAGGGAATATTATTGCTCAGATTAAAGGTATCAATGAAAAAATTGGGCTTATATTTATGTCCCATACTGACGTAGTTCCTGTAGAAGATGAGTCAAAATGGAAATATCCGCCATTCAGCGCAACAATTGATTCCGGACGGATATATGGGCGCGGAGCATCAGATTGTAAAGGCTTGCTAACTGCCCAATTAATGGCTATGAGAATTTTACGTGAATTTAATATTACGCTAACAGACGGATTATCATTAATATCTGGTGCCGATGAAGAACATGGAGGTAAATATGGTTTTAAATGGTTAGCTGATAATCATCCACAATTGCTAGAAGCTCCTTATGCTATTAATGAAGGTGGGGGTACGCCAATGATTGAATCTGCAGGGGCCGTAACATACTTATTAGGTGTTGGAGAAAAAGGAAGATTACAAGTAGAAATATCTATTACTGGATCAAGTGCTCATGCATCTATGCCATGGAATGGTGAAAATGCTTTATATAAAACTAGTAAGATATTGGAGAATTTGGAACAATACTCACCAGAAAGAGATACGTCAGTAAAAATATTTGATTATCTTTCTAATTTTGCAATAGAAGATAAAGCAGGCCCTGAAAACATTGATCAAATTATATTAGATTTAGAAAAAGATAACCCCAGGTTTGCATCTACATTAAAGGCTTTATCAAGAATGACAATAACTCCTACTATGATTAATGGAGGAATAAAATCAAATAGTGTACCTGAACAAATACAATTAACTTGTGACGTTAGAACTCTTCCTCATCAAACAGAAGAATATGTTTATGAAGAACTAAATAAAATCGTGGATGGACTAGAAGGAGTTTCTTACACAGTTGATTATATGGCTGAACCAAACTCTTCGGAATTTGAAACTAAGCTATCCTCAACAATTTTAGATGCTACTAAAAAATCATTAGGCAGAAATGATATTAATTTAATACCATCCATAAGTAATGGGTTCACAGATTCACGATTTACTCGACCACTAGAAGTAATTACTTATGGATTTTCAGGAGATCACCCAGATGATGATCCCATGTTAAGTCAAATACATGGTACAAATGAATCTATAGGAATTAACAGCTTAATAAGTAGTACCAAAATCATGTTGTATATAGCATACATGCTACTATCAGGTGAATCTAAGGAGTAAAATAAACTCCATACTTTTCAATAAATTCATGATTTAATCTACCCCCTAACCCTATACCCTTTGGAATAATTAAATTACCGTCTTGTATTAGTTCTGAAGGTGTCAATATAACATTTCTTAGAGCGTATTCATGGACCGCATGCTCTAAATACATAGCTCCTTCAATGGCAGCTGTTGCATGTCCAGAAAGTAACAAAGAAATCGGGCCTGAAGGGCTATGTGGAGAATACCCTTTTCCTAAATTAATAGCCATTTTACCTATTTCAACTGCCTCTGATGCTCCTCCACAATATTTTAAGTCGGGCATAATAATATCTAAAACATCACTATTTAAAGCTTCCGAAAATGATAAAGTCCCATACATGCTTTCTCCTCCAGCAATGGGAATCGATGTATTAGCCTTAAGTTCTATCAAAGAATCCATATGTTCTTCTGTTTCCAACGGTTCTTCAAACCAGGAGATATTCAATTCCGATAATACATCTGATATAACCAAGGCTGCTGGTAAATTAAATCTCCCGTGGCAATCAATTAAAATATCAAAGTCAGAACCTATAGCATTTCGAATCTCTTTAATTCTATTAATCCCATGTTGAGCAGAATCTAAAATTCTATTTGTGCCTTGGGAGGAATTAACTTCATCAAATGGGGCACACTTAATTATTTTAAAACCTTCATTTGCAGCTTGTTCTGCAGCTTTTGCAAATGACTTCGGAGTTCTATCAGTTAAGAAAAGTCCTCTATTTATATTTGCATACAATGGAACTACTTCTTTATACGTTCCTCCTAAGTGTTCGACTAATGATATCCCTTTATGCAGAGATTCCAATTGTAAAATTGCCGATCTTATAGCACTCAATGCTGTAGCCGTCTCGGAACGGCCCAAAATGGGTTTCTTAACATCTAAAACAGACATTAGAGAAGTTTCATTAATGTCACTTGAATTTTTCTTTAATTCAGTAAACATTTCTGACATTAATTTAGCAGATGGATACGATAAATCAGCATTTGTAAATTCAACATCAGTTGCAAATCCGTCATCATCTGAAATAGACGCAAAGAACCAAGTTGTAAATTGTGTCACTTCTAAATAACTAAATTTTATTTCATTAAATTTAACTGACATTTATAAACCCCTATTATTAATATCAATAATAGATTAATAGTTTTGAAAAAACCACAACATCATGTGAATTAAAAGAGTAATTTGGAATATATTGTATAAAATGATACACTGCTCTATAAATAACGTTCAGATGGAGAACATATAGTTGAACGGACTAATAATTCATAATGAAGACAAAATAAAATTGTCTACCATGATAGTAGCATTTGCTGGATGGCCCGATGCAGCAGAAGCGGCAACTAGAGCTATCAGGTATATGGTACGTAAACTACCCACAAATAAATTAGCAGAAATAGACCCTGAAGAATATTATGACTTTACTGTTAATCGTCCTCACATAAGATTAAATAAAAAACGTGAACGAATAATAAAATGGCCAACTAACGAATTTTATACTTACATTCCTAAAAATGATCCTAAAAATGGAATTTTACTGTATGTTGGAACAGAACCAAATTTAAAATGGAGAACCTTTTCTGAAACTGTATTAAAAGTAGCAGATATGGTAGGAGTAGAATTAGTTGTTACACTAGGCGCATTGTTAGACGCAGTTCCCCACACAAGAAAAATGAAAGTTACCGGTAAAGCGAGCAATAAAGAACTTATTAGGAAATCAAATTGGTTAGGAATAAATGATACAGGGTATCAAGGTCCTACAGGGATACATTCGCCTTTTGTAGAAGGATGTAATAATAGAAAATTACCTCATGTCAACATATGGAGCCATTGTCCTCATTATGTTCAGACAACCCCTAACCCCATAGCAAGCTATGCTTTACTAGAAAACTTAAAAAATATAATACCTATCGATTTAGATATGAATGAGTTGTTTTTAGCTGGAGAAGCTTTTCAACAAGAAGTCACAAGAGCAATTAATAAACAACCTGATGTGAAATCTTATGTCTCTAAGCTAGAATCTCAATATGACAAAGAAAATAAAGTGACTTCCGAAATGCCCAATGGCAAAGATATGGTGGAAGAAATCGAAGAATTCCTCAGGAGCCAAACGGGACCTGAATAAACTATTATGCCCACGTTACCTGATATAGGAAAAGATAATTTAAACTTTAATTACCAGACGTGGGGTTCAAAAGACAATTCAATCCTTTTACTTCATGGTCTTGCATCCAATATACACATATGGGATTTAGTGGCTCCAAAGTTGTCAATCCAGAACCAAATAATTGCTATAGATCAAAGGGGTCACGGGGAAACTGATAAGCCTGATATCGGATATGATTTCCAAACTATTGCTAAAGATACTATATCTATAATAAAACGTCTTAATTTAAGCAACCCAATCATTATTGGGCATTCTTGGGGTGGCAACGTTGCTGTAGAAATAGCAGCTCATTATCCAGAATATACAAAAGGTATATGCCTGGTAGATGGAGGTCTTATTGAAATATCTAGAATACCTGGAAACTCATTAGACAAAGCATTAATAAATATGGCTCCTCCAGTTTGGGATGGAGTTTATAAAAATGACATCATAAGTAGATTAAATAGAAGAGATTGGGGAGAACAAGATAAAACATCTAAGAAAGCTAACCTAACTGAAATAGCATTATCTAATTTTTTAATATCTGAATCTGGAGAAGTGAATTCTAGGCTTAGTAGACAAAATCATATGAAGATCATAGAAGAAATATGGAAACATAAACCTAGCAAACTTTTGAAAATGATCAAATGTCCCACATTAATATTAAATGCACGCAATCAAAATTCAGAATCTAGCCCATATCATGAAATTAGAAAATCATTAATATCAGAGGCCTTAAATACAATCCCAAAGGTTGAGAGTATATGGCTTGAAGACAGTATCCATGATGTGCCTTTGCAAAGACCAGAACTTGTAAGTGACATAATACAAATTCATATTAATAATAAGTTCTTCTAGATAATAAAACCTATTTTTCTAATACTGATTGCTTAAAGCTGTATAGACCGTAATCATTTTGAATCTCTCGCCATGAAAATTTAATATGAATAATCAAATTCTTTATAGTAAATCCTTCAGAACAGATAGGATATCTCCCATTGCATAATTATCTAAAAATTTATTCCAATGCAAAATCCATTCTTGTATTAATTTCAAAATGAAAGATCCTAAAAAAACCTTTATCAAACTAGAATCAGGAATAATTTTATGTTTTTTTCTAAATTTTAAGAAAGTTATACCTATAACCCAAAACTCAAACACGTTAGGGAATAACAATAATAGGTATCTTTCACTTGTGAATTCAAAAAGAATAAGTCCGATCAATCGATATGCAAAAAGGAAAATTGAAATGAGTTTTTCTTTCCGTTCCCATCTAAGAGAAACTAATAAAAAAGTACCCATATAAACAAGATCTAAAACCTTATCAAATTCTTGATAATTTCTGACTCCTCCTAAATCTAAATTCCCTATTATGAATAAGTCAGAAAGATCAATAAGAACAGCAAATACAGATCCCAAAAAAGCATATTTAAGTACAGGTAACGAACCTAATAGCCTTACCGAAACAACTATTATTTCTTCCAAAGTCATAATTGCACCACGAGAACATTTATGACATATTATCACCTGATCACGTATTTAATAAATTCTTTTAATTAATTCTCCAAGACCAATACCAAATAGTAAGTCCTCTGTAATCTAAACGTATACGAATCATATTAAAATCCTACAAGTTTTCTAAACTACGCAGCAGTAGCCGTTAGAAAACAATAAGGAACATTCCAAGTACCAAGAGCCCCCATATCAACAAGAGCTTTCCGTGCATATATTTTCATAATCTTACCTGCAGATCCAATTGAGGGTCCTCCCAAGACATTTCCCATATAAACAACTTCAATTCCTTCATTTAGATTTGCGTATTCATTACCAGTCTCATTAACTGAGTTATTATTTTCGAACATATTCTTAGTTTTATAATAGTTTGCCATGAATCACCTCATATTTAGAACATTTTAGAACAGAACAATTGTTCTGTCAACTAATGCTACAATCTTTTCAGAATTAAATTCGCAAAACAACATTAATTGTTACGAGGGAAAAATGAACAGGCTTTTGAATAAAGTAGCTTTAATATCTGGAGCAGCTAAAGGAATAGGAGAGCATACCGCTCGATTGTTTGCAAATGAAGGTGCTTCTGTGATTATTGGAGACAAAAATGTAGATCGATGTAAAAAAACTGTAACAGAATTAACTGAACAAGGTTATTCATGTTCAGCATTAACATTAGATGTGACGAAAGAAACAGATTGGATAAATGCTATATCTTATATAACATCTAATTATAAAAAACTGGACATACTCGTGAATAATGCCGGGATATATAGCACTATTCCTATAGAAGAAACACCTTTAGATGATTTTAATAATGTTATATCCGTAAACTTAACTGGTCTATTCCTTGGCACAAAACATTCAATACCTGCATTAAGAAAAGCTGGCGGTGGTTCTATAGTAAACATGTCATCAACAGCAGGTTTAGTAGGCAACATAGGAAGCGGGGCCTATGGGGCATCTAAAGGAGGAGTGAGGTCGTTTACAAAGTATACTGCTGTACAACACGCTATGGAGAACATTCGAGCAAACTCTATTCACCCAGGACCTATCGATACAGATATGCTGGCTGACAAATTAGCAAACTTAGAAAGCAGAGCTGCTTCAGAATCAAAAGTTCCCATGGGAAGAGTAGGAACCATAGATGAAGTTGCAATGGCTATTCTATTCCTAGCATCTGATGAATCTAGCTATATAACCGGCGCAGAACTAGCAATTGACGGAGGACTTACAGCTCGTTAGATTACTATATGAACAAACCTACTGCCTTAGAAAAAAAAATCTCTCCCCTGCTCAATTTATTTAAAAATACTCCTCCTGCATTAGCTTTGGATTTTGACGGGGTGATATCGGAATTAAAATCAGACCCACGAACTGCATATGTCGATGAATATTGCCTAAACACCATAATCAAACTCACCAAAATTCTTCCAGATATATCAATCATATCAGGAAGAAGCGCTATAGACATTAATTCAAAATTAAAGTTAGAAAATCTAACATATATAGGAAACCACGGTGCAGAACATATCAAAAATGGTCAATTAATTCGAAAATCCCCGGAAGGAATTGAAATAATGATTAAATCTGCTTTAGATTACATTAAAACTCAAACAAAGAATATACATGGGATATTTCATGAGAACAAAACTATCAGCGCCTCAATACACTACAGGGGTTCGAAAGATCACAAAAAGACCAAAGAAATACTATCAAATGTACTTTCTAACACCCCAAATATCGACAAATTAGATGTATTTTGGGGTAAACAAATACTAGAAATACGCCCTCATTCCCAATTCAACAAAGGTTACGCAATTAATCATTTAATAGAATCTAAAAATATTAAAAATATTATATTCCTAGGCGATGACACAACAGACTTAGATGCAATGATTGAAATAAGAAAACAACGTGATTTAGGTAATATATCAGGGTTTTCAATTTATGTGACACAAAAAAACATTAACCCCGACAAAAAACTATCTAAATACTCAGATTGTTCAATAGAAGATATTGAAGAAGTTAGAAAAACACTGGACCTAATATACTCTAAATATAAATCAAGTGCCTAAATAATGAATATAATGAAACTTGACATGCTTTTTTATATTTTGCTAGCCTTTGAACAGTCAAGGTTATATATTGATATGAATAATATAAATTCTAAGGTTCTAAAAGTGTATTTTGGATAATACACACGACCTATTCAGACCCATAATATTGGCTGCAGGTTCAGGGAGTCGAATGAACTCTAATACCCCCAAACCTCTCCATAAAATATGCGGTAAAGAAATGCTAAATATGATTCTCGAGTCATGTGAGCTTGCAAATTTAGCTACCGCTATAACAATTGTCCCAGAGAAATTCGATAATTTCAAAACAGCTACAAAATATAAGACTGAATACATAGCCCAAAAACAAGCCAAAGGTAGCGGTGACGCTTTGTCTTTAATAAGTCAATCCGAGATACCAGATAACATAATAGTATTAAATGGAGATATTCCCTTAATAAAAAATTCTACCCTGACAAAACTTATGGAGCATCATATTGAATCCAATGCTCCTATCACCCTATTAACTTCAATCCCTCCAGACAATAACGGTCTCGGAAGAATATTAAGAAATTCTGAAAACAATATATTGAGCATAGTTGAGGAAAACGACACAGATAATAAAACCCGTGACATAAAAGAAATAAATGTCGGCGTCTATTGTTTCAAATCATCTTGGCTTATGAAATCAATGGGAAATTTAAAACCTTCAAAAAAGGGGGAAATTTACCTGACAAATCTGATAAATATTGCATCAAATCAAAATAAGCCCATAAATTCAATAACATTAGATGATTATACTGAAGGCTTAGGTGTTAATGACAGGGCCCAATTAGTAAAACTAGAAAAACTTGTAAGAACTCAAATAAATAACAAATTACTTCTAAGTGGTGTAACAATAATTGATCCTNATACATCTTATATTGANCAGGATATAAAAATATCCAAGGACACAATAATATACCCTAATACTCACATTAAAGAAGGAACGGTTATAGGNNATAACTGTGTTATAGGTCCTGATNCAACAATAAAAGGGTCAAATATAGGACAAAATTGTGTGATCGCATCTTCCACAATAGAATACTCTAAAATACACAATAAAGTTCATATAGGCCCATATAGCCACATAAGAAAGGATAGTACATTAGAAGAGAATGTTAAAATCGGTAACTANTGTGAAATTAAAAATAGCCANATAGGTAAAAANAGTAAATCTGGACATTTTTCTTACTTAGGNGACTCTANNATCGGAGAAAATGTAAATATTGGAGCCGGAACAATAACTTGTAATTATGACGGAAAAAATAAAAATAAAACGATAATAGGNGATAATGCATTTATAGGATCTAACACAATGCTAGTAGCCCCAATAAAAATTGGGGCTAATTCAATTACAGGCACATCGTCAATTATTACAAAAGATATTCCTGAAAATGCAAAAGCTATTGGCTCTCCAGCTCGAATATTTAAGGGAGATCAATCAAAACAAACATGACATTAAATATTGATAATCCAGCATTAATTATTTTAATAATATCAACAGGGTTGTTTATATTTATAAGCTTTATAAAATATGCTTTTGAAACGATTACANTAGAAACCCTTTATNTATGGCGNAAAGAANAACAGGANGGAANTAGTCGACTAGANAATTTGATCCAAAATCAANANAGATCTATATCTACGTTTTCAATACTGAAATTNCTGTCACTGATTATTTCGATATCAACGTTAAATATATATTACTTTAGAGAATATCCTTATTCTCNAATTGAAATTGTCAGTATTAACATAATTGCAATAATATTCATNGGGGNTATAGAGACAATCAATCACAGTTTAACTAAGCAAAACGGACCTCTAATTGCCCATAAACTTTATTATTTATCTATTATATTAAATATATTATTACGTCCATTAACACGATCCAAAGAAAGAATTGTAGAAATAACAAATCCTGACGAGGAAAACTCTAACAATTCTGATGACAATTCAAGCAGCAAAAGAATTAGTATTCAAATGGACGATGAAGGAGAACCTTTAGAGGATCATGAAGTTAAAATGATCCGAGGNGTGTTCCAATTGGACAAAACGACAGTCCGAGAGATTATGGTTCCACGTGTGGACATGATTAGTGCTGAAATAACATCTTCAATTGAAGATATATCCGCAATTATGTTAAATACAGGGCATAGCAAAATCCCAATATATAGAGAAAACATAGACCACATTGACGGAATTGCCCATTCAATGGATATCCTAAGATTTGCCTCTGATGCTAACAATGCGATGGCGATAGATATCGGTACTGTCCTCAGAACAGTATTGTATGTACCTGAATCAAAAACATTAGAAGATCTCCTTACAGAATTTCAGGAAAAGAGAATGCAGATGGCAATTGTTATTGATGAATATGGAGGAGTATCTGGGTTAGTAACAGTTGAAGACTTGTTAGAAGAAATAGTAGGAGAGATACATGATGAATTCGACAGTGGGGAACCACAAATAAAGAAAATTAAAGAAGGTGAATTTTATATTGACGCTCGAATAGACATAGATGACTTAAGCGTCACATTAGGTATTGAATTTGAAGGAGAAGGATTTGACACCATAGGTGGGTTTGTACTTCACCAACTAGGGAAAATACCGAGCCCTAGCGATAATTTACAATATAATGGATTTAACATAGAAGTTTTAACAACCGTAGGCAGACGAATAAAAACCTTAAAAATAACAGAAATATCTGATGCTCAAAATCCTGAAACGCCTAAAACTTAGGNTAAGTATTCAACAGTATTACAATACCGCTACTTCGATGAAACTAACAATGGAGCAGTTGCTTCNGAACCTTTAGAACCAATGGCCATCATAGAATATAAACCTTCCTCAAGAGTTACTGTAACATCAATATTGAATGCTCCGTCAGAATTTGCTGTTGCCCCCGCTAATACTTTCCCGTTAGCAGATATACTTATAATTTCACCAGATATAAACCCAGAACCATAAATTGCAGATGCTTCACCAGACTCAACTGGAGTAGCAACAAGAGTAGATGATACTGAAGCTGCGGACTTAAAATTCTCAATAATGGTCACAGGCACAGATGCCGAATTACCTTGACCTCCTTCAGCTATAAGTGTAGTGATACCACTAGCTCTAGATATAATGTCGGAATTTGTAGTCATACTATCAAAAGAAACGGAAAATGCCCCAGCTCCATTAGCTACGACTTGAGCTGAAGACCCATCCCCAACGACAGGAGCCAAACTGCTATCAATTTGCAATGAAATCATCACAGGTTCCCCAGAAATAAATCCAGATCCATGAACATCAAAAGGTTCAGACATTGTGAGGGAATTTTTACTTATTACAATAGTTGCCGAAGAAGATATTTGTGCAAAGTCACCTGAGCTAGATGGCCCAGCTGGCCCTTGAGCCCCAGGAGCCCCAGGATTACCAGGAAGTCCTTGAGGTCCTTGATCTCCTGCAGGACCTTGTGGCCCTGAACAAGCAATAAGCATTACAAGAATAGATGAAAAAAACAAAGATACGGAAATACTTTTAAACTTAGACACCTTTTTCATACTATCTCCTTACCTNATAAATGTANATAAAAAAATTTTAATTTCTTTTAAATAAAAAAGTCAACTATATAAACAACACAAAAAGGCCCCTCTCNCAANTGGAGAGGAGCCCTTTTCTATAAGAAAAAGGTTTTTTAAGAAATTTTTCCTATTTCGATGCTATTAANAAAGGAGCGATAGCTTCAGAGCCATCCGANCCAANAGCCGTAGCAGTATACATACCATCTGACAATGTNANTGTTGCGTCCGCAGCAAAAGCACCGTCATCATTAGCTGTAGCACCNCCTATAANTCTACCNCCGGCAGTTATACTAACTGTNTCACCTGGACCGAAACCNGCTCCGTACATCGAAGAAGTTCCGCCTGACTCAGCAGGTGANACTGANAANACTGCATCTGAATGNTCATCATGCTCTCCTTCGTCATGATGANCACNTTCACCGGCAGGACCGGCAGGACCGGCAGGACCGGCAGGACCTTGAACACCNGCAGCACCATCTGCACCAGCAGCACCNGCNGNACCAGCNGGACCNGCAGGACCAGCTGNACCTTCACACGCTACTAACGCAAACATAATTGCTGAGAAAACCAAGGCTGTAGTAATACCCTGAATTTTAAATAGCTTCCTCATTTGACCTCCTCGCCTATTAATGGAGAATCTAAATTTTAATTTCCTATAAAATAAAAAAGTCGACTAGACNAACACTCACAAAGAGCATAAATCCTTAAACTAATAATATTCTTGTCAATATTATTAATCTCATGAATGAGATGTCAAGTCATTTACNTACCTAATTTAGGCACTTCANGACAGTTTAANGATTATTTTAACCAATAAAATGGATAAAACCCTAATCAAACACAATTTATAGCATAAGAAATTGTAGTAGAACTAGGAAGAATAAGCAAGCTGAAATNTCAATTTTTATNAATCTTAAAATAATCATTCATAATCANGCAGTNTCCGCCCCATCNGAAATATATGCCGTCTCACCATGATCTGAAACATCTAGACCTTGATCTTCATCAGCTTCAGAAGAACGAAGACCNAGTCCAGGAATCTTATCTAATACCTTCAANACTNCATAAGTNACTAAGAANGAGTANCCAACAGTTGCAGCAATCATAACAAGGTTATCAATAAAAAGATCCGAACTTCCNTCAATTATCCCAATAGCACCACTTTTNTCNGCAAATATTCCGGTTCCTAAAATACCTATTATCCCTCCAACACCATGAACAGCAAAAACATCCAAAGCATCNTCTAAATTAATTTTTTCTTTATAAAAAACAANGTAAAACGTTATTATCCCAGAAGCAAAACCNAANAATAATGCTGTCTGTACCCCNACAAANCCAGCTGCTGGAGTAATAGTAGCTAATCCTGCTATAGCACCCGTAGCAGCACTCACAGAACTAGACTTGCCTGTATGAATCATTCCTAGTAGTAGCCAAGTTACCATAGCTGTTGCAGCCGATGTATTTGTTACNAAAAAGGCATTAACTGCAATCCCATTAGCCTCTAACCCAGATCCTGCATTAAACCCAAACCACCCAAACCAAAGCATTGAAGCACCAAGAACAACAAATGGAACATTATTAGATTGCATTCCGGGGTTTCTTCTTCTNCCAACTAACATTGCAGCAACAATAGCAGCTATNCCNGCATTGACATGNACTACCGCTCCNCCNGCAAAATCTAATGCTCCTAATTNATACAGCCAACCATTTGTATCCCATANCCAATGAGCTATTGGAGCATAAACTAANGTTACCCAAAGAANCANAAAAACCAAATAAGTTTTGAATTTAAATCTCTCGCAAAAAGCTCCTGTTATCAAAGCNGGAGTTATAATCGCAAACATCATTTGAAAAATCGCAAAAATTTGAGTATCNGTATCTTCAACACCNATGAAGGCAACATTATTTAAAGTACCTATAANTGNATTNCCACCTTCNCCAAATGATAATGAATACCCCCACAATACCCATACAACACTAACAACTCCTATGGATATAAATGAATACATCACTGTAGACAAAACATTCTTTCTTCTGACAAGTCCACCATAAAAAAACGCAAGCCCAGGAGTCATAAGTAAAACNAGGGCAGAACAAACTAGCATCCAAGCAATAGAACCCGAATCCATATCAACCTCCAAAATANAAAAATATCACGTTAATATCAGATTACAGAGTAAGTTNGCNNGAAAATACTATAATGTTANAAAAATGTTACAAAATNACCCTTNAGATTGCCATTTACGACACACGTTAATTAANTTAGTTATTCCTAACTCTTCACATAATTTGGGGAAAAGTACAGAATCTGCACCCAACCATTCAAGATCCTCNACGGATTGANNAATTTCAATATCTTTTACTAGAGTNGCNANTTCCTTAAATAGTTTAGCATCCACTCTAGAAGATTCTAAAGATTTACTNAGATTTGCNGCTCCNCGAACGCTAACATCCCATAGNCTATAGTCATCAGGGATANTATCAATAGTTATATANCTNCCTATAAGAGAAGATGTCGACTTAGNCCCCCATCTTGANATNCCNGGAATNCCNTCTGCNGNATCACCTACNAAAGCCAAGTAATCAGGTATTGAAGATGGNGGGAANCCNTATTTTTTNTCCACTTCAACTTGGTTTAAAACTANATTATCTTTCCTCAGAAGACAAACTATTGAATTGNCCTTAACAACTTGACANAGATCTTTATCTGGTGAGCAAATAATGACCTGTGACACNTCAGACTTCTGNGAAAATTTNACTGCNGCAGAAGCTAATATATCATCAGCTTCGTACTCTAACATAGGCCAACAANTAATACCCAATGCNTCAACAGCCCTTTCTGCCAACGGAAATTGTAATTTCAAATCTTCTGGTGTGTCTGACCCNTCTTTATATGAGGAAAAAATTTCATTNCTAAAAGATGGTATATCGCTATCGAAAGCAACTGCAATATGAGTAACATTATGTGAATTAATAAGAGTTAAAATACTCTGAATGAATCCTCTAATAGCAGAAACAGGCATTCCGTCANGAGCTAGNCGAGGTGGCTGTGAAAAATGNGCCCTAAAGAGTTCATATGTTCCNTCAATCAAATGAATTTTAATATTATCATCCATACTTATATTATCCATATTTATTGAGTACGAGGATTAAGAACATCACTCAGAGANTCGCCAAGCAAATTCCAAGACAACACCAAAGTCCAAGCCACTATACCTGGCGCAATCAACATCCAAGGAACAACCCTTAAAGCACTAATACTCCCAGCTTCTAATAACATTGTCCCTAAACTAGGACGTGGTGGTTGGATGCCTAATCCAAGCCAACTTAATATTATCTCTGTGCCAATCAGAGCCCCCATACCCATAGAAACTGTGACCACGATAGGAGATATNACATTGGGTAATAAATGAACAAACANTATCCTTGCCATTGANGACCCTGAAGATTTAGCTGATTCTATAAATTGAGCATCTTTTAAAATAAAAACTTGAGCTCTTACGAGTCTTGCCATACCAATCCAAGTGAATGAAACTAATGCTATAGAAACAATTAGATAGTCAGCTATTCCTGANTTAACCAATCCATCAAGAAATGTATTATCTTCAATAAATCTAACCCAATCCAAGACTCTCATCCTAAGAGTAGCTGCTAATAATATTACNAGCAATATNTCAGGAAAAGAAGCAAAAACNTCGCCAACNCTCATAATAATAGAATCAACCTTNCCTCCAAAATATCCTGCTATTAANCCAAAGGTAACNCCTATAAATAGTCCTCCTGTNATCATTGTTATGAAAGTAATAACAACTGTATTCTGTATNCCCCAAAGAACTCTAGAGAATACATCTCGTCCTTTTAAATCAGTTCCCGCCCAATGTTCCCAACTAGGCCCTTGTCGTATAGCTGTATAATCTTGTTCGTTATAGTCATATGGGGCAATCCAAGGTGCAAATATTCCTGCAAGATATATGACAAGAATCAAACAAATACATATTAAAGCTATTTTCTTATGAGCTAGCCTATAAATAGCCCTATTAAGATGACTGACAGGTTTTTCTACTTTATTTATTTCCATATTAAGTAAACCTTATTCTTGGATCTACAAAAGAATATGCTATATCCGCTATCAAATTAGCCACGACAAAAGCAACAGACAATATAAGAGTAAATGCCATTATTACAGGGTAATCTCTATTGAAAACGGATTGTATAGCAAAGTCTCCAACACCAGGAATTCCTAATAGTCTCTCTGTTATAAATCCTGTTGTTAACATGCCAGCTAAAGAAAATGATATAACCGTTACAATTGGTATTAGAGCATTCTTAAGAATATGCTTATAATCAATACGCATAGGGCTTAATCCTTTTGCATGCGCTGTTCGAATAAAATCTTGACCTAAAATATCCAAAGTACTAGACCTCATTAACCTAAGAATTCCAGCAACTCCAGGAATGCCCATTGTAATAGCTGGAACAATCATACGTAGATCAAATAACCCGCCCCATCCCGAACAAGGAACTAAACTTAATTTTAAGCAAGAAGCCCACAATACAACAGGTATGCTAACCATTATTGGAATGGACATGAAAATCAAACTGATCGCAATTACCATTGGGTCCACCCAACTTCCTTGTTTATGAGCAACCCAAAACCCAAGAGGCAACCCAACAAAAACACTAACAGCCATCGCGACTAAATTCACCTGAAAAGAAACCCACATCTTGCTTATTAATAAAGAAGACACACTCTTTCCACGGAACCTCAGGCTTTCTCCGAAATCTCCTTGGACAGCCCCCCACATATAATCAGCGTATTGAATAATAACAGGCCTATCAAGTCCTAAAGATGATCGTAACCTATCTGCGATTTCAGGATCATATTTTGACCCCAACATAACTTCAACGGGATCCCCTGGTCCATAATGCCCTAGCATAAATGTCATTGCTGAAACAGCCAAAAGAAGAAATGGGACCCATAACATCCTTCTAAGAATATATCTCCACATGATTAATATGCTCCGTTTAAGCTACATTTTATTTAGTCCAATAGCTTAATTTTTAATATCAACATAACGCATTTTAGAAATCGTCATCGGAGTTATAATATATCCTTCTATATAAGGCTTAATCAGGACATGACCTTCTCCTTCAAACCACAGAGGAATCCATACTCCTTCGTCAACTATAATTTGTTCAGCTTCGTTGTACAATTTCAAGCGATTATCAATATTTGATTCTAGCCTAGCTTGTTCCAATAATAAATCAACATCAGGATTTGAATAAGCCCCATTGTTTTTATCACTTTCAGAGTGAAATAATACATCTAAAAAATCCTGAGGGTCAGGATAGTCTGCTTCCCATCCTAATCCTCCAAAAGCCTGAAATCTTCTCTTATTCAAGTCACTTAAAAACGTAGCCCATTCCACTTGTTGTATTTCAACTTCAACACCCAAATTTTCAAACCACATATTTATTATGACTTCTAAATCTAAATTAGGTGATCCACCTGTACCAGGAATAGTAATTACGATTCTAGGCCTAGTCTCAGGATCTGCATATATAGATTTTTCAAGAAATTCTTTTGCAAGAACAGGATTATATTCTAATCCAACTAGATCATCTGAATATCCCGGAAACCCTGGAGGCAATATCCCATATGCAGGAACTACTAAATCAGCTAATACTTCTTTGGCAATTAATTTTTTGTCCACAGCATGATTTAAAGCTTTTCTAAAATTAACATCATCAAACGGAGGCTCTGTTACATTAAATCCAATATATGAAATTGAAAATCCGGGATTAGCAATGACCAAGTCAGGATTTAATGGATCATTTGGATCCATTATTCTTTCTAAATCAAATAAACTAACCCCTGTAATATCAATTTCGTCATTTTCATACATTGCCATCGATGAACCGCCTGCTAAATTCATTACTATTTTGTCGAGTTTAGCTGCTCCTAGATGGTAATCATCGTGCTTCCCTAAAATAATCTGTTCTCCAATTTTATATTCGATTAATTTAAATGGTCCTGTACCATTAGGAGAATCAGTCCAACTAGAACCGAGAGAGACAATATTATTTTTATCCAATACATAAGCTGTAGGATAAGTTAATTTTTGTAAAAAATATGATTTAGGTGAATCTATTTTAATCTGTAAAGTCTGCTCATCTACGACAGTTATCCCAGAAATTTCATCACTTACACCTTCTAAAACATCTTTAACACCAACAATATCACCTAAATAAGTCTCTGCAATAGGAGATGCAGTATCGGGGGATACAGCTCTGTTAAAAGACCATTTAAAATCATCAGCTGTAACTTTTTTACCATCATGAAAGACTGCATCTTTTCTAATTTTGAATGTGTAGGTTTCAGCATCCTCAGATATGTCCCAACTTTCAGCTAAATCAGGAATCAAATTAAGGGATGTGTCAAACGATACTAGCCCACCAAATATTTCTACAACAATCGCTGACGATGTTGTATCCCCTGTTAAATGTGGGTCCAAAGTAGGCGGATCACTCCATATACGAGTAAATACTTTATCTCCAAATTCACTAACAGAAGATTGAGACGCTTTATCGCTCAGGTCATTTTCTAAAGTAACCATTTCAGACATTTCAGAAGAATCACTAGAAGAACATGCCATCACACTAAACAATGAAACCACCAATACAATTTGTAAAGATAAAAGTTTTGACTTCATACTATTCATAAAACACCTTGTTGATTAATATGTTTACTTATTTAATTGTAACGTTAAATAAGAAGTTATGAATTCATCAATGTTTCCATCCAGCACGTCTGCTGTATTAGAAACTTCTAAATCGGTCCTGTGGTCTTTAACCATTTGATATGGGTGTAGCACATAACTACGTATTTGATTGCCCCATTCAGCAGAAATGTGATCTCCCTTAATTTCAGCCATTTCGTCTTCTTTACGTTTTGTTTCTAAATCAATCAACCTAGCTGTCAAAATACTCATTGCTATATCACGATTCTGACGTTGAGAACGTTCATTTTGACAAGTTACAACGATATTAGTTGGTAAATGAGTAATCCTAACAGCTGTAGAATTTTTCTGTACACTCTGGCCCCCATGCCCTCCAGCTCTAAAAACATCAACCCTTAAATCGTCAGTATTAATATTAATATCAACGCCTTCTTCAACCCTAGGCAGAATCTCAGCTAGGACAAATGATGTGTGGCGCGCATGATCACTATCAAAAGGGGATAATCGAACTAACCTATGTACTCCTTTCTCAGATTTGAGATTACCATAAGCATAGTCTCCTGAAATCTGAATAGTAGCACTTTTAATGCCTCCTTCTTCTCCATAGGATGCATCTAAGACTTGTGACTTAAATCCATTTCTCTCTGCCCATCTCAAATACATTCTCATTAACATCAATGTCCAATCTTGTGAATCAACCCCGCCGGCCCCAGCATGCAATGCTATTAATGCATCTCTTTGGTCATATTCTCCAGATAATACGAGTTGAAATTCCATTTTTTTAAAAGAATCGATAATATCTATAGTGTCAGATTTAATATTAAGTACTAAATCTTGATCTTGCTCCATTAGTGCAAGATCTAACAGCTCTAAAGAAGAGAAAACTTTATCACTTAATTTATTCCAATCACTAACTAATGAATTTAATCCAGCAAGATGTTTCATTTTATTTTGAGCAATTATAGGAGAATCCCAAAATCCCTCTTGTAATGCCTCTTTTTCTAAATCTAAAATTTCTTTTTCTTTTCCAGATATGTCAAAGACGCACCATTATGTCGACAACTCTTTCTCTGAGATCAATAAGAGAATTTTTTAAATCTTGCATACGTATAATCCTAGTTATAACTGAGCCATACTCACTTTAATATTATAACTATTCCAAACTTTCATTAACAATAACCAATAATCAAGTAAAAACAGGGTCGACGTCAATAAGCCAACCTTTCGGAGTTTTACCATAAGAATTTTGATGCGATCGGAGATAAATTCTATCTAATAACAATCTAGGGTTTTCGCCTTTAAGAATGACTTGCCATCTGTAATGACCTCTCACTCTAGACGGAAACCCTGGAATAGGGCCTATAATATCAATATTTTGTAATCCCCAATTATGTTGCTCCGATTTTAATTCATCAACCATTCTAAGTGCTTCCCTTTCCGCAAACGCGTCGCTAGTATTCTGGTAGAACAATTTAATGATCTTGGAGTATGGAGGATAAACGAATTTTTTTCTATATTGAGCTTCAATGTCAAAGAACCGTTGGTAATCCTGCAAAGATGCCGAGACAATAGAATAATGATCTGGCTGATATGTCTGTATGATGACTTTACCTTTCTCATCTCCTCTCCCTGCTCTACCTGAAACTTGACACAACAATTGAAAAGACCTTTCTGCAGACCTGAAATCAGGAATATTTAATCCAACATCAGCTAATATAGCGCCAACCAAAGTTACGCCGGGCAGATTATGACCTTTTGCCAAAATCTGTGTGCCTACCAGCACGTTAGCTTCTTTAGATCTAAATTTTTCAAGAATTTCAGAGTGAGAAGAAAGATTATTAGATACATCACTATCCCATCTAATACAACGTGCTAACGGAAATAGTTTATTAACTTCATCTTCAACAGATTGGGTACCAATCCCATAATAAGCAAAGTCACCAGAATTACATTCAGAACACCTATCAGGAACTTTGAAACGATTATTACAATAATGACAAATCAAACGACTTTGAGTTTTATGAAATGTTACGGTGACATCACAACTTTTACATTTTAAAACATAACCACATGAACGACATTGGGAAAAAGATGAAGCCCCTCTTCGATTTAGAAAAAGTATTACTTGATTATCGCTACTCAAAGTATCTTCTATAGAAGCCTGAAGTGTTCTACTAAATATACTAGTATTTCCCTCTTTCAACTCATTTCGCATATCAGTAACGTGAACATCGGCAAGACCTCTGCCATCTGAAGACGTACTATGCTGAACACCCGAAGTATATCTATTATTTAGCTGAACAAACTTATATCTTTCATTATTAGCTCTAAAAAAAGATTGCATATCAGGAGAAGCAGATCCCAAAATAACTGTACATCTAGTTATCCCCGCCAATTGCATGGCAACATCCCTAGCATGATATCTAGGCGGCATATCTGACTGCTTATAAGTCCATTCATGCTCTTCGTCTATAATCACAAGTCCTAAATTGGGTTGTGGAGAAAACAAAGCAGTTCTCGAACCTATCACAACATTATAATTACCTTCACGAATTTTATGCCATTGATCAAATCTTTCCCCAATGGATAACCCACTGTGAACAACAGCTATTTCATTTTTAAAGTTTGATGCAAATCTCTCTATTGTTTGAGGGGTTAAAGCAATCTCAGGAACTAATATGATAGCTCTTTTTCCTTTATTAACACATTCTTTAACTGCTTCTAAGTAAACCTCTGTCTTCCCACTCCCAGTAACTCCATGAATGAGCATTGCTCTTGGGGTAGAATCTGGATTTGCCATAATCTCACTAATAATGGCAACAGCTTCAGATTGTTCTCTAGTTAAATCAATATCTTTAGGCAATATATTGTCATACTTATATGATCGCAAAGGGTCTCTATAAACTCTGTTCTTTTTTAATTCTAAAAGTTTTTTATTCAATAATGATTTAACAACACTATAACCATATTCTTTACGAATCTCAGAAGCTTTAGCAGGTAAATCAATAGAATTCATATATCGCAAAAGATTTTTTTGCTTAACAGAAGATTTAAATTCATCAAGATTAACGAGCTCTCGCCCTAAATCAGTTATCAATAATTCTTCTATAAATAACGGTTTAGCAACTGGATCTTTTTGAAGGGTTTCTCGATATAAGATATTCATCTTAATTAAATGAGACACTGAAGTCCGTGCTTTATCACCAAAATTTGAAATAAGTTTCGATAATCTTGTTTTTTTTCTAGACTTTACATAGTTTAAAATTTTCAGTTGATAATCTGATAATTTAATATTAGAAATATCACCTTCATATGAATCATTCCAATATACCCAAATAGCTTCATACTCCCTTATTCCTGGAGGAATCATAAGAGCGCAAGCTTCAAATAAAGTACACAGGTAATACCCGCTAATCCATTTAACAAGATCCAACCTATCTTGATCTAATAAAGGCTCTGGATCAGTGATTTCTATAATAAATTTGGTTTTATCTACGGAAGGGGAATTCTCTAATGAAAACACAATTCCTTGTAATATTTGAGTCCCAAATGGCACCAAAACCATATGACCTATTTGTAACATCATATGATCTGGAATTTCATAACTGAAAGTACGGCCATGACCTATAGGAGAATCTACGGCTATCTCTGCAAATCTCAATTTACTTAAATCCTACTTACTTAGAAACTACGTATTCAAACTAAGTATACCCAAGAAACAAAATTTAATTTGCTAAATTAAGATCTCCTAACTTCTTTAAGCCTAGCTGCTTTACCAAATCGACCTCTAAGGTAGTACAATCGAGACCTACGTACTTTTCGTCTTTTTAAAACTTTTACGGATTCCACATTTGGAGAACAAAGTAAAAATGTACGTTCTACACCAACTTGATCAGATGATATTCTTCTAACTGTAAAGGTTTCTCCTTGGCCACTACCTCTGCGTCTAATAACATCCCCTTCATAAGCCTGAGTTCTGATTCTCTCACCTTCTACAACCCTGACCGCAACTCTGACCCTATCTCCAGAATTAAAATTTTCAATATTCTCATTTTTCTCAATTGGAATTAAATTGTGAGCATCCATATCAAGCCTCAACCTTTAATATATTAAAAACACGAAATATAATTCTACATCCTAAACAATTTTGAAATCAAGAGATGAATGTACATATTATTTAAATTTACATATATTTGTGCTTACTTCTCCGCTTTTTGGTAAAATCTAGTTACATTAAAAATATTCGCATAAATTGGAGCGTGAATACATATGCCATTCCGATTTGGACCTATGGAATTAATCATAGTACTCGTAGTAGTACTTATCATATTTGGTGTTGGCCGATTACCTGAGATAGGTGGTGCTATGGGAAAAGCGATAAAAGAATTTCGTAACACTCAAAAGGATGACTTATCTGTAGAAGATCAAGAATCTGTAACAAAAGATAAATAATTATTCTCTAACTTGACTCGCTTTCGACCTATTCTTTGTTCTAATCTTGAAACCTATCTTTGCCAATATTATTCCTAATTCATATAAAACAATAATAGGTGCAGCAACAAAAATTTGATTTACTGGGTCTAATGTCGGCGTAATAAGAGCTCCTAATATAAATGCAATCACTATAGCCCAACGTCTATTTTTAGATAGAAACCCTGGTTTAACAACACCGATTCTAGAAAGAAAAAATAATACTACTGGCAATTCAAAAACTATTCCCATCCAAAATAATAACGACAGCATTAAATTTATATAATTACCTATTCTGATCATAGGTGTAGCTATGTCACTGCCAAAATTTATCAAGAATTTAACAGCGGGAGGGAATAATATAAAATATCCGAAAGAAGCTCCCATTATAAAAACAACAATTACGACAGGCATTAAAAAGTATAAATATTTTTTCTCAGACGAATTTAATCCAGGAGAAGAAAACTTAACTACCTGCCAAAGTATAAAAGGTAACGATGAAAAAAAACCTACTAATATTGAGGCTTTCATTGCTGTACCTAAGAATTCTGTCAGACTTGTATAAACAGGCTTACTGTTTGGTAAAGATGTAAAGTCAGCAGCTGGTTTCATAAGAATCTCAAGAATTTGTTGGTGGAAAACAAAAGCAATGGCCGTTGTAATCACAACAGCGATTGCCGACTTTGTTAACCTGTTCCTTAACTCAACAAAATGATCTTTTAGAGTTTGTTCATCAGGCATCTTTTTTTCCATCCTTAACGTCAGAAGATTCTTCGGGATAAGACTTTACTTTTCTGCCAAATGGAATAGGTTCTATCATATTAGTATTGGGATCTTCCACACCTGCATTTACTTCTTCAGAATTTTTACTTTTCGCAGAGCTATCTTCATTAAATGAATCTAAATCAATATTAGTAACATCATCCATAACATTTTTAGCTTGGGCAAATAAAGAACCTAATGACTTTGCACCTGAAATCATCTTCTCAGGACCTAACAATACAAATGCAACTAACAATATAACTAAGACCTCTAAGGTCCCCATACCAATCATTATTTATGAGCTCCTAAAATTTAAATCCATAATTTATTAGGACTATCTAATCCTTTATTACAACTTATCCTAGGCAAGTTAAACCCTTCTTTAATAAGCATACCGCTTACATCGCATAAAGGTAATCCAACAACTGAAGTATAGCAACCGTCAAAACTCCTAGATAAATTGAAGGATTTGTTCTGGATAGAGTAAGCTCCAGCTTTATCTTTATAATCTCCAGAATTAATATAGTCATCAATTTCTAAATCACTATAATTCCTCATACTCACATTCGTAACCTTGACTGTTNTNTGCATTTTATTTTTANAAAGGGTGGCNACNACTACAGCAGTAGANACTTTATGAGTTTTATTTCTTAAGCTTTTTAACATNAATTCTGCTTCTAATNGTGTTTTTGGTTTTCCAAGTATTTGATCATTTAATGAAACCACAGTATCNGCTGTAACCAAACATTCAGATGGAGACAACGAATGCTTAATTGATTCAAATTTAAGTAATGCCATCCTCTCACAATAAGAACTAGGCGATTCATTAAAATTTGGTTCTGGTTCATCAACAATAGGATCAATAATTCTAATAGGAACTCCTAAGGCACCTACCAGTTGGTGGCGCCGAGGGGAGATGGAGCCTAAAAGTATGGATATAGGATATCCTTTTTTTATCATCTTAGATTGCTCTTTACCTTACCGATCCATAATAACTATAACTTCAACATGATAGGTTTGTGGAAACATATCAAGGGGTTGAACATACGTTATAGAGTACCCTTCAGATACTAACATATTCAAATCTCTGGCTAATGTGACAGGATCACAAGAAACATAAACTATCTTCTTCGGGGATTTTTCCAATACTACTTCTATTGTATCGGGATGACATCCTTTTCTAGAAGGATCAAGTATCAAAATATCTATATCATCACTAATAGAGCTCAGCATATTCTCTGTTTTACCTAAAATAAATTCGATATTATCAATATCCTTGACAGCAAATTCTGCATCTTTTATGGCTGAGGCTGACTCTTCTATTGCAATCACTTTTCCAACTGAAGATGCAAGAGAGATCGCAAATGTCCCTACACCTGAATATGCGTCCACAAGAGTTTCATTTCCAGAGAAATCTAATGATGATTTGATGATTTCGACCATTTTCTCTGCTTGAGCAATATTAACTTGAAAAAAAGATGGAGAAGCAATCCTAAATTCTTTACCATGAAATTTTTCTACATAAAACTTTTGACCCGTATCTATTATAATATTAGAATCTGTAAGTTTAGGTTGTACCAAAATATTATCAGTATTAACACCTACTCTAACTGACATACTGGTAGTTTCAGAAACTTTGTTTTGCAATAATGAAACCGTTTTATTGATCTTGTCGTCCATAATTAAACATTCGTCTACTTTAACGAATCTGCGAGTAATACGATTAGAAAAACCTATTTGTCCTTCAAATCTAATTGAAAACCGCGCATGATTTCTATAATTAAATTCTTTTTTAGATGCAATTACATTATTTATATTTGTATTTTTCAGAAATTCATAAGGCTGAAATGCATCTAGAATAATTTGTTTTTTTAACTCCAATTGGTACTGATAATCGATATATTGCCACTGACAACCACTACAAGAACCAAAATAAATACATTCTGCAACTATTCTATATGGTGAAGGCTCGATAATCTGATCTACTATCCCTGATATTACATTTTCTTTATTTTTACGATATCTATATATTCTTGCTTTAACCAATTCTCCAGGTATCCCACCAAAAATCCTAATATTCTCTTTACCTAATACAGCTTCACAATCTCCTAAACGAGTAATTCTCCCGAGACGCAAAATAGCATACTCTTTTTCTGAATCATTTTGCCTAAGAGTGTCATTCATAATGATTTTATTAATACCCATTTGTTATTATTAGAGGATAATATGGTACAAAATATGTAACGTACTTGCTTAGATTTTAAATTAAAAAGGAATTAACACATGGAAGTTAAGCGTAAATTTCCAACTTGGCTGAAGGTAAAAATGCCAAACGGAGAAAATTACGAACATTTAAAAAATCTCGTTCAAACAAATCAATTAAATACTGTTTGTGAAGATGCCAGATGCCCAAACATAGGAGAATGTTGGGATAGAGGAACTGCTACTTTCATGATATTAGGAGATATTTGCACTAGAGCCTGCAGGTACTGTTCAGTAAAATCTGGAAAGCCAGTGGGNCTAGACTTAGAAGAGCCAAAAAGATTAGCTGAAACGGTAAAAACTTTAGGACTTAAATATGCTGTCATAACATCTGTTAATAGAGATGACCTCAACGACGGAGGGGCTTTCATATTTGCAAGTTGCATAACTCAAATAAGAAAAAAAATGCCTGATTGCAAAATTGAAGTTTTGACACCGGACTTTGAAGGAAATATAGAAAGTTTGAGCACCGTCATAAATGCTAAACCTGATACTTTTAATCATAATATTGAAACAGTAGAAAGGATTTTCCCCAAAATACGAGCTAAAGGTAAATACAGCTTATCTCTTGAAGTACTTAAAAATGCAAAAACAATTTCAGGATCACTCATAACAAAATCTGGAATAATGGTCGGTTTAGGAGAAAGTCTGACTGAAGTAACACAAACTTTAAAAGATTTAAGGTCAGTAGACTGTGATTTAGTCACTATAGGGCAATATTTAAAGCCTACGAAAAGACATGCAAAAACTGAAAGATGGTATAAACCTGAAGAGTTTAAACACATGGAAGAAATAGGCTATGAGCTAGGTTTCAAACATGTAGCTTCAGGACCACTGGTGAGAAGTTCATATCATGCAGATCAACAGCATAAAGCAGCTCAATTGATTAGAACCTAATTTAGTCTGAAGAAGGAAGCTTACGAGGCTCTTGTTGATCCATTTTTTCCCCACAACATGAAACGGGGTTTTCTCCTACTTTAGTGCATAAAACAATTGTTCCGCACACAGAACATTCGTATCTTCTTCCTAGTTGATTAGCCATATTAAATATCCCTGATATTATTTCTTTTCCATGGGAGTATCGCAACACTTTAAAGTACCGTCTGAAGAGCCACGAGTAACGACAAATTCACATCCACATTTCTCACAAAAATATCTCTTTCCTGTTTCAGTAGCCACAACACACTCCTAATATAAAAATTATCTATTGCATACAGATTATAAAAAATGACTAATTAGAGGTCAATGCAGAAATGAGCTCTTCTGCCAAAGCATAATCTCTTTTACCAGTTCTGAAAAACGGAGGTAACAAATAAAAAGAATCAATACCGTATACAAAATATTGATCAAATATTTCAAGAGCAATATCTAATCCCGATCTACCTAAATCTAAATCTCGTTTCATATCATCAGGAATAGTAGTAAAAGAGGAACTCCCTTTTGTAATCATTTGAACTCCCCATAAAATAGGAACTTCAATATGAGTTCCTATTTTATCTCGATAAGATTCCAGAAATTGAATCACTTTAGATATGTCGAATTGAGCTTGGGCTAAAAAGAATTCGGCTCCTGAATCTATCTTTTTTTTTGTAAGTAAAATTTCATGATCCCAATTCTTTGATATATCTATCGTAGATCCAATACAAAAGTTCGTTGGGGTATCCAATTGATTATTTCCTACACCTAGCCCAAAATTCATTCTTGCAGTAAGCTCTAAAGCTTTAGTAGCGGATATAGTTTTAGAAGAAGAATCGCCCATTACGAACACCGCGTTAGTTAAACCCAATACATGAGCATTTAATAACAGTTTTTCTAAACATCTAGGATTCATATTTCCAGTCGCAAGAGTGAAAGCAGAGGATATTTTTGTCTCGTTTTGAATCCAAAACGAGGCAAAAATGGGATTTAATTTAACAGATTGCCCAGGATTATAAGAAACCGAAAACATGTCAGGGTTTAAACTNGTAGCTAATTTTAAACCCTGAGGATTATCTAACTTGGGTGGAGAGAAATCGCAAGCAATAAAACAATTACGACGTGAATTACGCAAATCTTCAATAAGGTTAGATTGGGAAGGAAAAATACTCATACACTATATTTCTAAAAATGTATTATAACTTTAAAAGTATGATTTATTTCCAGCCTAAAACACCTTGTTTATTAGGGCACAATGAAACTCTATGCCCTGAAGAACATTTATATCTTTCTTCTCTCATCTCTCTTCTCTTACCAGATAAAGAAGATTGAGCCATTGCACCACCGCAAAACGGACAACGAACCCCAAATACTGCTCTATTTCTAACCCTATAAACTTTTACGTGAGTTACTACTTCCACTAAAGCTGGAAATTCCCCAATGTACCTCAATACATATCTTGTGCCTGTACTAATTAGGCTAGGGTTATGCTCTTCCTCTTCTGTCTCAGGAGGAGAATACTCATAATCAACAAAACCACAATTTAAACATTCGGCTTCCTCGAAATTAACTCTTAACAAAGATGTACATTTTGGGCATCTAGTTTTATTAGCTTTTGAATTTCTACCAGGACCCGGAAGACTTGGCTTCAAACGTCGAGGTGCTATTGGAACACGAGGCGTTGCCGGTTTGAACGGATTTGCTGTTTGAATAACCATACCTTACTCCAAATATTTTAATAGTCTTAATCAATCAAAAAATCTACTAGATTAATTGATTTTTATTCTTTTTATTCAATAATTTTTTAAAGTCCGATGGAATCTTCTTATATTTGTCAAAAAAAATCAACAAAAATATCACAAAAAGGGCACTTTTTTTTATTATTTTTGTTTTTGTACAAAACTTTTGTTCTAAATTTTTTCTATTTTCCAGAGACTCATTAGGGGGATTTTAAAATTGACACTTGCTATTAGCATTGATAACTTTTATATATGGATACTTTTATATACGTTAGGCGGACATCATGAGCTTCAACATAGTCGTATGTGTTAAACAGGTAGTGGACCCGGACACTCCTTCAGCTGCATTCAATATTAACCAAGACAAATTATCTGTTATACCAGCTGATGGGATACCTCCTGTTGTTAATGGATATTGCGAAAATGCTGTTGAAGCTGCACTTAAAATAAAGGATTCAATTCCTGACACAACGGTAACAGTAGTTTCTATAGGTACAAATTTTATTATGGATGTAATTAAGAAACCTTTATCTATGGGTGCAGACAAGATGATTTTAGTTGACGACCCAAATCTCGAAAGCCTAGATCCTTTTAGTACAACTAAAATACTTTCCAGTGTTATAAGTAAAATATCTGACTATGACTTAATAATATGTGGGCAGCACGCTTCTGATTGGGATAATGCCCATGTACCTATGGGAATATCCGAAACTTTAAATATCCCTTGCCTTAATAGTGCCAGAGAAATAGACATTAAACCTAATGAAATTACTATAAAAAGCTCCATTCCAGACGGATACATTACCCTAAAATCGAGCCTACCTGCCCTAGTCACAGTAAGTAATGAAATAGGTGAACCTCGTTACCCAACCCTAAAAGGAATCATGCAAGCCAGTAGAAAAACACCTGAAAAGTTAAGTTTTGAGAATATCGACATTAAGATATCTGACCTGTCACCTAAAATGACTCTTGTAGACTTAGCTTTACCTGTCAGTAATTCAAAATGTGAAATATTAGAAGGTGAAGACGACGCAGATTCCGGAAAACTTTTAGCATTAAAATTACGCGAGAGCAAAATTATTTAACAAAGGAAATATAGTGTCAGACATACTTGTATTAGCCGAAACAGAAAATAATTACCTACATTCGACAGCTGGAGAGTTGATAGCAGCAGGCCGGAAATTAGCAGATGAATTAGGAAATCAAGTATGTGCAGTCATAACAGATGATGTTGATGAATCATCTTTTAAAAATTTGATCCATCTAGGGGCTGACAAAGTGTATGTAATATCACATGCAGAATTGTCCAAAGGTAACATTGATGCGTTTGTATCTTATTTAGAACAAATATGTATCCAAATAAATCCAAATGTGATTTTAACTTCAAGAACCTATATGGGAAGAAACATTGGAGCTCGAATAGCTTACAGACTAGAAAGTGGAGTAGCTCAAGATTGTATTGACGTGGAAATCGACAAGAATAGTTCGAGAGTTATCGCAACAAGACCGGTTTATGGCGGAAATGCCGTGGCTAGATTTACATTTAATCAAGATGACCCTCAAGTAATAATATTAAGAGTAAAATCTTTCGACTCAAACGAAATTGACACTACCAGAAATGGCAGTATCGAAAAATTAAATATTTCGATAGATAACGACGCCATCAAATTAAAATTAATAGAAACAGTTAAAGAAGAATCCGAAGGAATACGGCTAGAGGATGCTCCTGTGATAGTAGCCGGAGGTAGAGGACTTGGGGGACCAGAACCTTTCAAACAATTAGAAGAATTAGCAAATATATTTGATGGAGCAGTCGGGGCATCGAGAGCAGTCTGCGACGCCGGATGGATGGACCATGCATTTCAGATAGGGCTAACCGGAAAGCAAGTAGCTCCTGATGTATATATAACAGTGGGGATTTCAGGTGCAAGTCAACATATGGCCGGATGTTTAGGGTCAAGAAACATAATAGCAATAAATAATGATGCAGACGCTAACATATTTAAAGACGCATCATATGGAGTAGTTGGTGATTGGGAAAAAGTTCTACCTTCATTTACTGAAGCTGTAAGAGACCTTCTAAAGTCTTAGACTCTACAGAGGGAGCGAATTTAATTGACTGGAAATAATTTTTTTGACAAGCCTGAGGAAATTATTAAGAGTCTTAAAAAGACTGATGTTATTTCAATATTTTTCCCTTATATCAAAAAAACTATTCTTATCGATAAACGAAGTACAGGCGATGAAGGATCAGTAATATTATTAACAGACATAGCAAGAACGCCTAGAGAACGAATACTAAGCTTAGAAACCTTAAGGCCTAACTTCCCTGCGATAGAAAATATACTTTTAATTCCTTGGACAAGATATGTGATTTCCCTTAAAGACAGTGGGGTGTGGAAAGCCATATGCGATACCCTAGAGGAAAGTACCACAAAATCAGATTCAACAGATAAGATATTTGAACAACTTACACAATTAGAAAAACGATCCTTAATCAATGTAATAAATGGATCTGAATTTAAAACTATATGGACTAGGGATAATTAACAACTAATACGAGGTAAATAATGATTGGATTTATTGGTGGAACCGGACCTGAAGGACGAGGTTTAGCTTTAAGGTTTGCTTTAGCAGGTGAAAAAATTTTTATAGGGTCTAGAGAAAAAGATCGCGGAATTGCAGTTGCCCAACAGATTTCAAAACATTGCCCGGGCTCTGTAGAAGGAGGGGATAATTATGAAGCTAGCAACAAAGCAGATATAGTAATTATAGCAACACCATACGCTCCTCAGAAAGATACAATAAATTCGCTTAAATCAAATTTAGACGACAAACTTATAATTAACGTAATCGCACCTCTGTCATTTAATAAAGGAAACATATCGTCCATAAGGGTTGAAGACGGATCCGCTGCGCTAGAATGCCAGAAATTATTACCCAATTCTTCCGTAGTAAGTGCCTTCAATAATATAAGCGCACAAGACTTGCTTAAAAAAGACAAAAAAATAGATTGTGACGTTATTATTTGTGGAGATGATGAAATTTCAAAAAAAATAGTAATGACTTTAGCGGAAAAAATCTCATCAGTAAGAGCGATTGATGGTGGAAGATTAGAAAATTCTAGGTACGTAGAAGATCTTACTGCTCTATTGTTGAATATTAATAAAATTTACAAATGGCATTCTTCGATAAAAATAGTGTCCTAAATAATTATATTGACCGTTAATTAAGTCGATTATGCTAAAATCCTAAAATACTGAAACAAGAACACATTTAAAGTAGCATAATGGCCAATTTACCTATATTAGAAATTCCAAATCCAATACTTCGTAAAAGAGCTAAGCGCGTTAGATCAATTGACAAAAAAATGTTGCGTATTGCATACGATATGGTCGACACGTTGAATGCCGCTGGGGGCATTGGCTTGGCAGCAAACCAAATTGGACAGTTGTGGAGAATCATAGTTTTACAGATGCCTGAAGAAGAAAGCTCCAGAATATATTTCAATCCAGAAATCATAAAAACAGAAGGTACTAGAGAAGTAGAAGAAGGATGTCTTAGTATTCCAAATTATCGAGGATTAGTAACTAGATCAGTATCTATTAAATTTCAAGGTAAAGACTACAGTGACAACATTGTGACATTTAAAGCAGAAAATCTTTTATCTCAGGCAGTCGAACATGAAGTAGATCACTTAAATGGTATTTTATACACTGACCACTTGGTGGCCCATAGTGAGCTTTACAGAGTAGAGGAACCAGACATTTCACATACAAATGAGGATTCATCTAATAATAATGACTATCTAAACTCTTCATCTACTATAGAACTGAAATAAAAAGTCTGAGTAAATTTGTCTCAAAAAATATTACAACACATATCTCTTACAGATGAACTTATAAACATATCTCGAATTATTTCAAACTCTGGGGTTAGTTCCTATATTGTTGGAGGATTTATACGCGACAGTCTTATTGGAGTAAAGACAGTAGATATAGATATAGTTGTAAACAATAAAGTCTCAGAAATAGGGAGTTTATTAGCAAAAAAGACGAATGGCAAATGTATAACTTTAGATAAAAAAAGAAATATCTACAGAGTAATAACAGGAACCCTTTATTCAAATATCCAGATTGATATTGTCGAAGCTGCTACAGGAATAAAAAATGACTTAATGAATAGGGACTTCACAATAAATTCTATGGCAATAAATATGTCTAATGTAGCGAAAATGTCAAAAACTACAATAGGTATAAAAGATATTATTGACCCCTATAACGGAATTAAAGACTTGGAATCCAATAAACTCCAATTAACATCTCCAAATTCGTTACGTGAAGACCCTGTAAGACTAATAAGAGCAATAAGAATATCCTCTCAACTAAATTTAGAAATATCTTCAACTCTAAAAGATGCCATATTTGAACAATCACATCTAATAAATAAACCAGCGAGAGAAAGAATTAGAGCAGAATTTTTAAATATTTTAAACCAAAAAAATAGTAGTAAATGGCTAAGAGAAATGGATTCACTAGGACTTTTAACACAAATAATCCCTGAAATAGAGCATGCAAAAGGGGTAAGTCAATCTAAAGAACATTATTGGGATGTTTTTAATCATCTTATTGAATCAGTTAATAAAATCGAGGAAATATTTGAATATTGTTTATCGAAGAATCCACAAAATACTACAATTGGAAACCAATTCATGTCCCAAATCCCTACGTATCCCGCTATCGATTGTCACTTTAATAGCATTGCTGGAAATGGGCATACAAGAGTCACAGCTTCAAAATTAGCATGCTTATTGCATGATATTTCAAAACCAGAAACAAAAACTATAGAGGAAACTGGTAAAATAAGATTCTTAAAACACGCTGAAAAAGGTGCAAAAATCAGTGAAATTATCCTAAAAAATTTGAAATGTAGTAACTCTCTAATTAATATTGTTTCAAATCAAGTCTTATACCACTTAAGACCAGGTCAAATATCACAAAAATCTGAAATCCCATCTAAAAAAGCAATTAACAAATATTACCGTGACCTAGGCACAGTAGCCATAGACACCTTATACTTAAACATGGCTGACTACCTAGCAGCTAAAGGTCCTTTATTGGAACAATCGGATTGGGAAAAGTATTGTTTAGTGATAAATGACATACTAAAAAATGGTTTAAATAAAAATATACCTGATAAAATACCAAATCTAATATCAGGACAGGATATAATGGATAAGTTAAATTTAAATCCTGGTCCTTTAATTGGAAATATCTTAACAAAAGTTCAAGATGCCCAAGAAGACGGAATAATAAAAAATAAAGAAGAAGCTCTTAAATATATAGAGAAGTTTACTTCATTGGGAGAATAGATTGCGAAGAAACTTTCGAACATTAATTTTAATATTAATAATAGTAATAGTATCTATCACAACTCTCGGAATCCAAAAAATAGATATGAATGGATTCGAGAGAGGAGGGGACACATTACTAGGATTAAGTTTAGGTTTGGACCTACAAGGTGGTAGCCACTTAGTCTATCAAGCTGCTCTCTTAGACCCAGAAACAAATCAGCCTATCTCTGTATCAGACGAACAAATGGAGTCTCTAGTAAAAACGATTGAAAGAAGAATTAATTCTTCTGGGCTAGGCGAACCCATAATACAAATATTAGGTAATGACAGACTACTTATTCAATTACCAGGTATACGAGATCCTGGAAGGGCTAAAACCCTAATAGGGGAAACAGCCCGACTAGAATTTAAACATAGAATTACAAGAGTAGACCCAGAAGCTATCGAAGAAATAACTATTGAAGATGTTATTTCTGTAAAAGCAGATGACTGGAGAGCTGACGGGAAAATAGTTAGTGAATTAACTTCTGAAGATATAAACGAAAATACCCAGCAAACAGTCTCATTCCCCGGAATCCTCGTAGAATTATCAGATTCAGGCAGTGATTTATTTGAGAAGATAAGCCTTGATTTGGAGCAATCTTTAGCGGAAGCTGTAGCATCTTCTCAAACAGGTGATTTGAAACCACCAGATGTTTTAAATGTAAATATTGAAGGCGACGAAGTTTTAAGATTTACTACTTTGGGGGGAAGAATCCAACAGATACAAGATTCTAATAGATTCATGATTCTATTACCTACTGCGTCGGAAGACGTAACAGACACCATACTAACTAGCCAAGAAGCAGGAGAGAAAATCGGATCCAGCCCAAAGTTATCCTTTGAGATACAAAAAGGCTACATAGACGAAGATATAGGATTATCTGGTGATGATTTAGATAGTGCTTACCCAAGTCAACATCAAGGATCTGGAGCCCCTATAGTAAATATAGAATTTGATGATCGGGGAACCAAGTTATTCGGAGAATTAACAACTGATATATACGCCCAAGAACAATCTACCGGCCAAAGAGACCAAATAGCTATCATCCTTGATGGAGAAGAGCTTATATCTCCTGTAGTTCAATCTCCTATAACAATGGGTACCGCGATTATTCAAGGATCTGACTTCACATTAGAAAGAGTTAAAGATTTAGCTTTGTTATTAGAATCTGGACGCCTTCCCGTTCCTATAGATTTGATTCAAGAGCGAGATGTAGATGCTATTTTAGGAGCTGACTCGCTACGAAAAAGCGTCATCGCTGGAATAATTGGGTTATCTTTAGTTTTATTATTCATGACACTCTACTACCGTGTACCAGGGCTAATTGCAGCGATATCACTAATTATATATGCATTAATGGTTTTAACATTATTTAAAATGATCCCAATTACCTTAACTTTATCGGGAATAGCAGCAGCCATATTATCAATAGGAATGGCTGTAGATGCCAATATATTAATATTTGAACGAATGAAAGATGAGTTAAGGATAGGTAGAACAACATTATCTGCAATTAATATAGGCTTTAACAGAGCTTGGCCAGCAATAAGAGACGGAAATGTTTCAACATTAATAACATGCGCTATCCTATACTGGTTTGCTGATCAATTAGGAGCATCTATTGTTCAAGGATTTGCAATAACACTAGCTATAGGTGTAATGATTAGTATGTTTTCAGCAATAGTTATTAGCAGAACACTGCTCAGGGTATTAGCTTTAACACCTTTATCAAAAAATATTCATTTTTTTGTCCCATATCTTGGTGACAAAAAAATTAAAGATCAGAGTTTAAAAAAGTAAGGAATATACAACATGAATTTTGTAAAAAATAGATTTTGGTTCTTTATAATATCCTTACTAGTAATTTCTCCAGGAATAGTGTTTCTAATACTAGCACCTGGATTAAAACCAGGGATAGATTTTACCGGTGGATCCAGTATGACTCTAGTATTCCCTGAAACACCTGAAATATCTCAAGAAGATTTGCGTAATCAATTAACATTAATTAATTATCCTGAATCAACTGTTCAAAATATGGGCAGTAACTCATTCTTTGTAAGAACGAAGGAATTAAATGAAGAAGAAAAAGATCAATTAGTTCTAGATTTGACTAATACCCTAAGCCCNAATGCTAGCTCTGATAATGTNCTTCAAGGATTTGATTTGGTATCTCCTGTTGTTGCTCAAGAAACTGTNCTGAATGCTTTTTGGGCAGTGTTAGCAGCATCTATAGGAATATTTTTTTATATCTGGTGGGCTTTTCGAAACGTACCTAGTCCCTTTAGATATGGACTAGCTGCAATAATAGCTCTAATACATGATGCAATAATAGTAATCGGAATATTTGCTATTTTAGGCGAAACAATGGACATGGAAGTTAATACTATGTTTCTAATAGCACTATTAACTGTTATTGGATATAGCGTTAACGACACNATAGTTGTATTTGANAAAATTCGTGAAAATGTNCTTTCTTACACTAACAGGCCATTCACTGAAGTAGTAAATCTTAGCATTTCTGANACAATAGGACGATCAGTTAATACAAGNTTTACANTACTAATAACATTATTAGCTTTATTGTTATTTGGCGGAACAACCATACGGGAATTCTTAATTGTATTACTTATTGGCGTCATTGCTGGAACATATAGTTCAATAGCAATCGCTAGTCAAGTATTAGTTACTTGGGAACAAAAGAGTTTACAGATTCCATTCAAAAAAAGTTAACTTTTGATATTAAAATGTCAGGACTATTCTACCTGCAACTGAATTTGATCTAAGCAATGTAATCGCATCAGGCATATTCTGCACNGGTACAATATCNACAACNGGATTAATAACCTTTTTAGAAATCATGTTTATNACGCTATTAATGTGACTAATATTAGCACCAACNGAACCTAAAATAGATATCTCTCTGAATAATATTTCGGCCACATTAATAGAAGCTANAGAAGANTCAATTTGGCCTAAAAGAATCATCCTNCCTTTGTTGGCAATGCAATTAAGTGAATTTTCGAAAAAAGATNCCCCTATCGGATTAAATACTACATCCGCNCCNTTATTTTCAGTTAATGAAAATACAATTTCNGATGGTTNTAAATANTCCTCAATTAAAAAAAATTGTTCAACAAATTCANTTAATTTTTCAAATTTTTCTGATGANGACGTAAAAGCTATCACATTAGCCCCCAAAGCANTAGCAATTTGAGCAGCATGAATACCCAACCCTCCNCCAGCTCCAAATATGACAACATCCTCNCCTTTTTCAACACTAGAAACATCTTTCAAAGCTTTAAGGGACACCGCCATAGGNCAAGCTATCAANGATGANCCTATAATATCAAAGGAATTAGGCAATCTAACTATGTTNTTTCGCTTTAAAGCTATATATTCGGATAANCCACCNTCACGACCATGCCCAAACCCTTCTGCATTNTGACAATTATATTCTTNTCCAGTAGCGCAAAGTATGCAATTNCCACATGAAGAAGTTAAAGTGCAAACAACCTTATCNTTTATTTCTAAATCAGAAATNGATTCTCCAATTTCAACAACTTCNCCAGAAAACTCATGNCCNAAAACCAATTCATCCTTAACCCCTCTTCGNAAAACNCCTTCACTNATTAGCAAATCATGATANCAAAGGCCTACAGCCTTAACTTTTATAAGAATTTCATCATCTGATATTTTAGGTATATCTATATCAATAAATTTAAATGTTGGAGGTACGCCTACAGAATCTAACACTAATTTCTTCATAAATAATTATTCCGATATATCTCCNAAAGATTCAATCATTTGCCAAACAGTTCTATTCNNATCAATAGTTTCCGGNGTCTCTTNNGCAAATGNNGTTCTTGATAACAATCTATATATTTCTTCAGCTCCTTGGTGAAATAACGGAGTTACACCTAATTCTTCAAAAGTCATAGATATTTCTNGCATCTCGCCAATCCATCTATGAGAGTTAGCAGGAAGAGAAGACAANTTTTTTTCCATCGCCTGATAATGATTCCCTTGACTTGNTCCAAGTTCATCTTTNAGATAAGTTAAAACACCCATTTTTTGGGCTGCGANNAGTAAAGCTACCTGCAATGTATTTGTACCTTTTGTAAGTGCNGCGTAACACATTTTTATNGCAGAAGCATCNCCCACTTTGTNACNTATAATTTGAATAGAAATACCNCANCCATCTAATATATCCATAACATGAGCATCNGGCCCAGACATATAAAACCTTGGAACATCANCCTTATCTGGAGATAANCCAATAATGCCTCCNTCAATAAATTTACCTCCAGAATTATTNATTTTTTCTGCCAAANATATTGATTTAAAGGGAGAAATAGCATTGCAATCAGCAAAATAAATTTGTTCCCCGTTACTTGATTCAAGAATATTAGCGATTTTANCGACTAACTCANAGGCATGGTCTGGAGGNAAAATAGACATAATTAAATCTGATTNCTCAACAAGTTCTTTATAGTTATTTAGAATTTNAAATTGAGCGGCGTGNGCTAANTTTATTGTTCTTTCGCTGCGACCTTCTAAACAGGTAAAAATATTAAATCCATGNTCTGCAAGAACTCGTCCTACAGAATGACCCATATCTCCAGGGCTAATAACAGCTATATTGCGAATCATCNAATTGCACTTCCTTAAAANATGAAAAAGTCGAATTTGATAATGTGTACCAAGTTTAATAAATCACAGTCAGATTATAGAAAACGCATAGAATCTAGTAAAGCTCATCCTTGATAGTATAAAATTTAGGTATGNTAANTAAGNAAANNCNCAAAAAATATAAAACTTATCTAAATGACGAATTAGANGCCGCCTCAATTTATAACATATTAGCTAAAAGTTATATAAACCCAGATAAAGCNTCTATATTTATTAAATTAGCTGAATCAGAAATAAGACATGCCTCTCATTGGGCAAAGCTTATAGGATTGGATAGTTCAAAACTGAACTATAACAAAAATACTATCCGAACAATATATGTCAAATTAGTGTGCAGANTATTTGGACCAGATAAAATTTTACCTTGGCTGGCAAGAATCGAAAGCGCTGGAGTAAGAGTATACGATAATGACCCTGAAGCTAANTTTTTATCCAGCGAAGAAAGNAATCATGCTAAAACAATCTTACAAATGGCATCAACTATTTCACCAAAAAGTCATCAGTCAAATGAATCTACTATTAAGCCAGTAACTCAAGGTAATGTTAGAGCCGCTATACTGGGAATTAATGATGGTTTAATTTCCAATTTCTGTCTTATTACGGGGTTTGCGGGAGGAACAACCGCTACAGGTAACCCTGAATACATACTATTAGCTGGATTTGCAGGTCTTTTAGCCGGTTCATTATCTATGGGGGCTGGAGAATATGTTTCTGTAAAATCTCAAGTTGACTTATATGAATATCAGATCAAAAAAGAAACTGAAGAACTAATATTATGGCCCGAAGAAGAACTAGAAGAACTCAAATTAATGTATATGGCAAAAGGATTACCCGAGAATTTAGCAACAGAAACAGCTCAATCAATCATTAATAATCCAGAATCTGCTATAGATACGATGGTTCGAGAAGAATTGGGGCTTAATCCAGATGATTTAGGCTCACCAATNANTGCTAGNATNACAAGTATTTTGTCATTTACAATNGGTGCCATTNTTCCAATTATTCCTTTTATNTTAACTTCTGGCAATCTAGCTNTAATACTAACNAGTTTACTCAGCATATTTTCTTTAATNATAATTGGAGGGATAACTGCCTTAAATACAGGCNTTAATTTGCTAAAAGGATCTATGAGAATGCTATTCTTTGGGTCAGCTGCAGCNTTAATTACATACATAAGTGGTACTNTAATAGGTGTAGGACTATNATAATATTGATAAAATAGTCTGAAATTAAAGTTAGGANATGCTGTGAAATTAATAACAAACTCAGAATATAGACCNCGNGCGGCTGATCTNNATATGAACTTAGGAATNTTGGAAAANGGGCCTCAAAATTCTATTACAGATGTTTCTGATGTACGAGTAGGTCATAAAACAATAATATCGGGTGAAGGGCAACTACGNTCTGGTCANGGACCTNTAAGAACNGGTATTACAACAATATTNCCTCATTCAGGAAATTTNTTTAGAGAAAAAGTTCCTGCAGGNGCTCATGCATTAAATGGATTTGGNAAATCTATAGGTATTATGCAAATAATGGAATTAGGAAGACTAGAAAGCCCTATCGCCTTAACTAACACACTAAATGTATGGTCAATAGCCGACGCTATGGTAAATTATCTATCTGAATTAAATCCAGGGGTCAGATCTTTTAACCCATTAGTATTAGAATGCAATGACGGTTTTTTAAATGACGTGATTGGTAAACACGTAAAAAGCAATGACTTAATAGANTCTATTNATGACGCGTCTTCTCCTAATATATTTGAAGGAAATGTAGGGGCNGGGACTGGAATGACAGGATTTGGATGGAAAGGAGGNATAGGGACAGCATCTAGAGTNTGNGAATCACTTCTTGGAACTTATACAGTNGGGGTTCTAACCTTATGCAATATGGGCGACCCATCAGACTTAAGGATGGCTGGAGTTCCTATTGGAGAACACTTAAAACCACCAGGTGTTTCTGATGAGACTGGGGGTTCAATTTGTTTTGTCATTGCAACAGATGCTCCAGTAACAGCAAGACAATTAAATAGAATGGCAAAAAGAGCTCCTATTGGNTTAGCNAGATCAGGAGGAATTATAAGCCATGGAAGCGGATCATTAGCCTTGGCTTTTTCAACCTCACAAGAGAGACCACAAATTGATGACGCACATTTAGCTTCTATATTCAGAGGAGTGGTTGAAGCAACTGAAGAATCAATTATAAATTCAATTCTACGTGCTGAAACGTTGGAAGGCAGAGATGGAAATATTAGAAGGTCAATCCCTATAGATTCTCTTGAAAAAATATTAGAAAAATACAAAACAAATATTTCAAAAACTATCCATCCTGAAAATATTGATAATATCAAATAATATTCGTTTCTTACCATTACTATGTTAAAATTATCAGGTTTCGCATTTTTAAAGAATTATTAGGGATTTTCAGATGAACAACTTAAATATTACAGTAGAAAAAAGAGACATATTAGGTAAAAAAGTATCGAACTTACGCAAAGTTGGAATAACTCCTCTTCATCTTTATGGAAGTGGTATTGACCCACAATCTCTTCAATGTGACACAGTTGAGCTATCAAAAATAATATCTCAGGCAGGGACCAATATTCCTGTTACTATAAAGGTCTCAGGTTCAAAAGATGATAGTCTATGCTTTATAAGAGAAGTCCAATATCATCCAGTAACAGATAGACTAATACATGTAGATTTTTTTAGAGTTGATGTTGAAAAATCTGTTAGAGCTGAAGTGCCAATAATGTTAGAGGGCACATCTCCTGCTGTAAGAAGTGCGGGGGGTACTTTATTGCAACCGCTACAAACTGTAACAGTTGAAGCTTTACCGCTGGATGTCCCGGCATCTTTAATTCTTCAGGCAGATTTGTTGATCGACTTTGAAACAAAATTATATGTTAGCGATATAGCAGTAGACTCCTCTATACAAATAATCAACGATTCCGAAGAATTAGTTGCAAGTGTAGTTGCTCCAAGAGTGGAAAGAGAAGGATTTGATGAGAGCGTAGTAACAGAAGAAAATGTAAATGAAGAAAGCAATGACTCTACAGAGGATTCAGTTGAAAATGAAGGCGAATCCGAGTCTGAATAATACTTAATATTTACTGAACAATTCACCCCATTTTGTTTTCATAGCTTTATCGATCCGCTTCTTACCAATAATATTTAACCAGTATTTATTATGGTATAGATTAGAAGCTATATACGCTAAAGGTGTTAACCAAGACCTCAGCAAAATTTTCTCTAAAGGTTTAAGAGGTCCCCAATATATTAGTTTTTGTCCTTTACTCGCAAAAGTATTACCTACATTAAAATTCCAGTTAACTTTCTTTACGTCTTCACCTAAAACTTCAATGTTTTTCATATCACCGCACCCTAATCCAGATTCATGAGCAATTTTTATAAATGGAATTTCTAAAGGGTCAAAACCCATCATGTGTGCTGATACAGCATCAACAGCAACTTGATCAGCACCTGCAATAATTATATTTTTTTCATGCCATGACATAGCTCTCGGGCCTGATCCAGATCCGGCAAAAGTACCATCCGTCACTGCAAAAATACCCGGATGAATTCGTTTTTGTATACGNAATANNTCCACNAGTGTTTCATGTATAACAGAATGAGTCCAATGTCTTTGAAAATTTAACANCCCTCCAAAAGCATTCTTCATNGCNCCTGTTATTGTCGTAAAAACATGAGTTTTCATAGTAGGTAANTGAATTATGTTTTTATCAACTAAAATTTCAGGTATATGGATCCCTTTTTTATAAATTTTATCCAAAACCAATAAATCATTTATCTCATTAAAAGGAATCCATTTCATGTCCTCTAGATGGACACTTTTGAGATTGTGCATCTCTTGAACTGNTTTATGTTTATTGTTTAATTCNCCTTCTCTAGAATCAACTACAACCGTACCATTGTGTGCAGGAATAATATTATTAAATCCATCACCTTTCAAAGCAGTAATAACTCCATCAAGTTGCCAAGGAGAAGTTGAGCAGGCAGGATAATAATGCTGCCATGANGTATTTATTTTTAATATTACATCAAGAGAAGATTCTAAATAATCCTTATACTCAGCTAACTGCATAGCTGCTTTAATATCACCTAAAACAGTTTCAGGTGAAGTCTTAATAACTGCTACCTTAGAGTCTAAAATAGTTNCCACTTTAAAANTTCTATGAATCTAGATAGTCTTTAAGCTTTTTNGATCGATTTGGATGCCTTAATTTTCTTAAGGCTTTAGCTTCAATTTGACGAATTCTTTCTCTAGTNACGCCAAAATCTTTACCTACTTCTTCTAAAGTCCTACTTCTACCATCTTCTAAACCAAACCTCAATTCTAAGACTCTNGCTTCCCTTTCATTTAGAGTATGNAAAACATCAGTGACTTGTTCTCTCAAAAGTTGGTATGAGGCTGCTTCAACAGGTGCNAANGCAGTTGTGTCTGGAATAAAATCTCCTAAATGACTATCTTCTTCTTCTCCAATAGGAGTTTCCAATGAAACAGGTTCCTGAGAAATTTTTAATATTTCTCTAACCTTGTCCGGAGATATTTCCATCTCTGCTGCTATTTCTTCACTTGTCGGCTCTCTTCCATATTCTTGAACTAGGCGCCTAGTAACACGTAGAAGCTTATTAATCGTTTCAACCATATGAACTGGAATTCTAATAGTTCTAGCCTGATCTGCTATTGCTCTTGTAATAGCTTGTCTAATCCACCAAGTTGCATAAGTGCTAAATTTAAATCCTTTCCTATAATCAAATTTTTCAACCGCTCTTATGAGACCTATATTCCCTTCTTGNATTAAATCCAAAAGGGACATGCCTCTACCGATATATTTTTTGGCCACGCTAACAACAAGTCTCAAATTGGCTTCAGACAAATGTTGTTGAGCTTCATCTCCGCCAGCTTTAATCCTTTCAATTGATTGCCTAAATAACAGTTCATAAGGTTGCATCAATTCATCTAAGTCATCTGAATCAGCNNNATCNCGAACTTCGGCTAGTGTTAAATTTTTATTTAACACTTTAAAAATATCATCTGGCATAAGCCTAGTATTAATAGAAGCTTGTTTGATCATCTCTTTAAGATCTTCCATAGGTGGAGGATCTTGATCAATTAATTCNGAATAGATTGCAGATATTTGTTCAAGAATTTCATCTTGAAATATACCATCAACAGCCTCTCGTATATCAGGATTNGCCATCAAGTCTGCAAGAGTGCCGTCAAATGGAACTTCTTTTGCAACTAAGAGCGCTTTTATAATATTTTCGCTATCACCTATAACTTCTAACATACGAGCAACAATTTCACGAGATTTAGGGAATGGTTGATCTACATCAGCATTAGACTCGCTAAGCCTTTCGACATATCTCTTAGCTTCAAATTTCCTTGCTAAATCTTGCTCTTGTGCTGCTTTTAATAAATCGACTCGACCTATTTCTCGTAAATACATTCGAACAGGATCGTCTATAACTTCNCTAACGCCTATTTCTTTTTCCCACTCTTTAACAGCTTTAGCTTTTAGATCTTCTAAAGAAGGGGTAGTCTCTTCAAGGTCTTCATCATTAGAATTAATCTCCATACCCAGTTCCATAACTGAATCATCATCATCGTCGTCGTCTTCTTCTTCAGTTACTTCTTCAGAATCATTATTATCTTCTAATATGTATCTATCNTCTTTAGTAGGATTACTNTTTAATGCTTCATCAATTAACTCTGAATCACCACCAAGGTTCTGAATTCCATCAGTTGACATTAGGTCTCCTTATTATGTAATACATTCAACACTAACATTATTTATGAATCTTCGCATTTATTTGAATATCTAATTTTAGCAAATATTATTAATTCATTCACTGATAAGTGTCTAAAATTTCTTTATCCAAACCCATTAATAATTCTTGAACTTCNTGATCAATNATAGTCGGATCNTCCATAGAGTTAGCAACTGTAGCTCTTCTAGTCATCAAAAATCTTCTTTTAATAAGTCGTATATATTCATATAAATTCTGAGCAAGTTCCGTATTAGTCATCTCAGGAAAATCGTGAACAACCACATTCTTATACTGAACTTTTAAATGATCTCCTAATAAAGATTCAAACATTTCATGAGAATCAGTATCTGTATCTAGCCACATTCTATATAACTGCCTACATTCTTCATTATTGAAATACATATCAACCAAATCTGATTCTTGAAAACTTTCTTTTAGAAAAAAATTCTTAAACAATAAAGATAGAATTTTCTCATCNAATATATTGTCTTCATTTTTTTTAATATTNCTAGGCCTTATTCTTTCAGTTGTTGATGAAACAAAAGACTTATTATTTTTAACCTCAGATCTTATTAAATCAATATCAATATTTAGTTTCTCAGAGATTTCAACTAAATATTGCTCCCTATCTAAAGTTTCCATAGCATTCAAAATTGGAGATAGNACATTAAGAATTCTACCTTTNCCNCCTGGAGAATTAATNTCATATTTCTCAAAAACCACATNTGTNAGATAATTAAATATTGGCATTGCTGAATNAATTACATNNTCCCAATTNGATTCTGAATTCCTTATAAATTCATCAGGATCTTTACCTTCNGGTAGNGATAAGACTTTTAACTCTACAGGATTATCATTAAAAACTGATTTCTGTTTAGTGTCCCTGCCGTCAAAAACTTGCCATGACGATTCCAAGCTTCTCAAAGTAGCTTCTTGACCNGCAATATCTTGATCCAAAGCCAACACAAAAGTTTTTGCTAATCTTTTAAGCTGATTTACCTGCATAACGGTAAGAGCTGTCCCCATAGATGCAACAACATTTCGATATCCATGTTCATGTGCTGCTATAACGTCCATGTATCCTTCCACAATAACACCCGTATCAGAAGACCTAATAAAATCATGCGCTAAATGCAATCCATAAACGAGACTTTGTTTATCAAATATACTTGTAGCAGAAGTATTAATATATTTAGGAGGAGACCCATCTAAAGTTCTTGCTCCAAATCCACATACACGTCCCTTAGCATCATGAATTGGAAACATCAGCCTCCCTCTAAAAAAATCTCTTACTCTACCGTTATCTGTCATCGNNAAAAGACCACATTTCAAAGCTTGATCAAAATCTATTTCATGAAAAGCTAAATGATTTTTTAAAGCATCCACCGATTTGGGGCTGTAACCTAAAGAAAAAGAATTTACAGATTCTTCTTTTATACCTCTTAAAGATAAATATTCCCTAGCTGTNGANGCCTCATCTGTAAATAATGCTTCTTGAAAAAATTTTAATGCAATATCATTAATATCATAGAGGGGCGTTTTAGNAGAAGATGAACTTTCAAATGATATGTCTACACCAGCTNTAGGCGCTAAAACCCTCAAAGCTTCTACAAATTCAACTTTTTCAGATTTCATCACAAAACTAAACACGTCACCACCTGTTGAACATTGCCCAAAGCAATGCCAAGTCTGACGAATTGGATCAACTATAAAAGAAGGTGTTTTTTCATCATGAAAAGGACAATTTGCTTTATAATTACGTCCAGACTTTTTTAATTGAACAGACTCAGATATNACATCTACAAGGTCAATTTTTGACTTTATTGCATCAGTATCAGCCATAATTTAATCCATTAAATTTAACTATCTGTTTCTGAATTACCNTAACTATATTCAGAAANTTTTAATATCAAATCTTTTATACCATTAATATGCCATTCTGCGTGGTCGATATGTGTATAAATATCTACTAAAGAATCTGCTATAGATTCCCAATTTTCAGAATCATTTATTAATTTTTGCATCGAATCCGTAANACCAAGATGAGNATCCCATATATCTCCTAGGCTAGTAGCTAAATTTGCAACCTCACCATTCATATCATTAGGNAATCCCATTTCTTGAAATTTAACCAAAATTTTATGCGCCATAACAGATTTTTGNCTAGCTTGTGCTAAATTTGGTTCTAATGATGATTGATCGCTATGTTCCAATATTTTAAACCTCTAATTATGATTTTGATCGGNCATTCCGTAATGCGTAATATAGGAAACCCAAGTCTCTCTAATATATTCTAAAGACTGTNTTTGTGAGTGATCTCCCATATCATTTATNGATTCAAAGATTCTTTTCCAGATATCATCAACTTCTTTCTTCCAATGAATATATTCAGGGCTATGNGCATCCCTTTGCATGCCCTCTAAATGTTCTAAAATTTGACTAATACTATTAGCTACAAATCTTGAAAGAAATTTNTCTGAAGAATTAGANGCATTCATTCGGTGATTATATCAGGGTATTAAATTATTATCAGAAAAATTTAATGATCTATTATTAAATACTTTTGAGATACCTGGAGATAATTTTTCTGCAANCNTAATTGCATAATTNTCAGTCATACCTGATATATAGTCTATAACTGCTTTNGATGAGGTTTCGCTGCGTAATTTGTATTCTTCAGGAATCGCATCTTTATTGGCNGTATAGTAATTAAATAATACATTTATAATATCTCTGGCNGTATGNCCTTCAANACTNTCATCTTCAGGAAGATATACGTTTTGAAACATATATTCTCTAAGAATATTAACGGCTTTTCTGACAGATTCACTCATAGTTATTAATGGAATCCCTTGAAAATCAGTAAGCCCTGAACAATCCCATGAATTTAATACAATATCTGAGATCATAGTATTAATTCGCTCAGAATGGCGATTTCCCAATATTTCATTAATATCAGCAGGGAGATCTGATTCTTTAATAACACTAGCTCTCACTGCATCAGCCAAATCGTGATTTAAGTAGGCAATAGCGTCCGATATCCTAACAGTTTGAGCTTCTAAACTTAATCNGATTTCGTCTGTGCCGGACAAGAAATCACCTCGAGGTTTAGAATGATGNAGTATCCCGTGGCGGACTTCCCAAGTTAAATTTAACCCATTTCCATCTTTTTCTAATCTCTCAAATATACGCACACTCTGTTTATTATGACGAAAGCCTTCTGGGATAAGCTTACCTAATTCATCTTCGCCAATATGCCCAAATGGAGTATGTCCAACATCATGCCCAAGTGCGATAGCTTCAGTTAAATCTTCATTCAAATTAAGAGCTCTAGATATCGATCTGGCAATCTGAGATACTTCTAATGTATGAGTAAGTCTTGTAACGTAATGGTCGCCTTTAGGAGCAATAAATACTTGAGTTTTATGTTTGATTCTTCTAAATGCTTTTGAATGTACAATGCGGTCGCGATCTCTCTGGAAATCCGTTCTAAAGTCACATTTAGACTCTTNANGGTCACGTCCTTTTGTGTCAACAGATTTTAATGCAAAACGAGAAAGAGAATTCTCAGATTCTTCTAANCTTTGTCTTACTCCTAATTCTCCATGAAGCATATANTTTTATCTGTGATGACCATATTTAGCCAATAAAGCATCNTNCAAGCGCTCAGGGGAAAAATCTTGAGCAATACAAACATCAATTAATTCTTTTTCCCCTGCTTCGACTTTAGCAATTGCAGAATCTAAATCAGAAACAATATCTGAAGGAATACTAATTACTCCATGTTTATCTCCTAACAATATATCTCCGGGGTTAACTATGAGGCCTCCAACAGTTACCGGTATGTTAGCCTCAACAAGATGAACATGAGCTCTGGAAACCAATTCTGTAGTAGCAAAAGCGTTAAATCCATGCTTTTGCATATCATCTAAATCTCTTACTCCACCATCAGTTACAACNCCAACACAATTTAANGAACTAAATACAACTGCTTGCACCTCTCCCCAAAAAGAACCTATCACATCNGGNGCATCCAGATCTTGCATAACTATAACTCTGGGTCCCGGTATTTTAAGNATTTCATCTACAAATTTAACTCTCGAAAANGTAGTGTCTTCGGTTGGAGCTTTAGAAGCTTTAATAGTTGCCGTTACAGCATGGCCTGCCATACCTCCCATATTTGGAAACATACTTTTAATATTAGGCATCATGAAACCATCGGTCTTAGACCTAATATTCATACCTTCTATTGCATTTGACACAGCACATGTTTGCATTTCACTAATTTTTTTCATTTGATCTTCGGTAACTTCANACATTTGAATCTCCTACTCTCTAAAAACTTTAGTGTCTGAACATATTAGGATATTATCGCCAACTTGACCATATGTAATGCAAGTCTATAATTAAAATTCCATCTAAAAGATATATTTATGTAAATTAACGACAATTGCAAAAAGGAGATTCACATGACTAAAGGGAATGTAGGATTTATAGGATTAGGTATTATGGGAAAACCTATGGCACGTAATCTAATTAAAGCTGGTTACAGTGTAACTGTATACGACTCAAAAGCNACTTCAATAAATGAANTNGTAAAAGATGGAGCAAATCCTGGNGAATCTGCNGCTGATGTNGCGTCAAAATCNTCTGTNACAATAACTATGGTTCAAGANTCGCCGCAATCTGAAGCNGCAATATTAGGTCCTAAAGGTATATTNGAGGGANCNTCTAAAGGAGATACNGTAATAGACATGAGCTCTATTGCTCCAGGGTCTTCACAAAAAATAGCTCTTCAATGCGAAAAATCAGGAGTAGATTTTTTAGACGCTCCCGTAAGTGGTGGCGAAAGCGGAGCAATCGAAGGAACTTTGGCAGTAATGGCTGGAGGTAAAAAAGAAATTTTTGAAAATCATTTTGAAATGATTTCATCAATGGCAGGGAGTATTGTTCTTTGTGGNGGATATGGAGCTGGCAACACAACCAAGTTAGCAAATCAAATAATCGTCGCCGGTAACATAGCAGCACTAGGAGAAGCATTAACTTTAGCCAAAAAATCNGGAATAGACCCCAAAACGGTATTTGAAGCTATCAAAGGTGGTTTAGCAGGCAGNAATGTCATGAACACTAAGGCNCCTATGATGTTAGANGGCAATTTTGATCCNGGATTCAGAATCAATTTACATCAAAAAGACTTGCACAACGCAATACTTACAGGTAGAGAGGTAGGGGTACCACTAGTAATAACAAGTTTAGTTCAACAAATCATTGGTTCATTAATTAATGACAATAAAGGCGATTTGGATCACTCCGCTATATCAAATTTTATGGAAGATATGGCAGGAGTAACTATTTCAGGTAAATAACAATGCAGATAAAAACATGTTTTATTGAAACTCCAAAAGGATATAGTTTCAATAAAACATGTGATTTCTTATTTTCTCCTGAAGGTATTTCTCCTAACGGAAGGGTTTCTACAACGTTTTATGACTCAGTAACTTACAAAAAAGTTATTAAATCTAGTAGCGGTTTATTACTATCAGAAGTTACTGACAAGTCTGATTCTTTGGAAGTTACTATTACAGGAGACAACTTATCTGACCAAGATATAAAAGAAACAACAGATATACTATCCAGAATATTGGGATTACACCAAAACCCTAATTCATTTTATGAAGCGCATGAATCAGATCCTATTCTAGGACCTTTAATTAACAAATATAAGGGTCTCCACATACCTCAATCAAATTCTATATTTGAAGGATTAGTGACAGCAATAGTCGGACAACAAATAAATACTACTGTTGCCAATATGCTTCGGAGTTTACTAATAGAGAAATATGGTGAATCACTAACCATAAATGGAGATACTCACTACGTATTTCCTACTCCTGAGAAAATAATGTCTGTTGGTATTGACGAATTACATGCCAATAAATTTAGTTATAGAAAAGCAGAATATATTTGGGGAATAGCAAAATCTATATGTACCAATGAACTCAATTTAAACAATTTATCCAATTCTAGCTACGAAACATCAATGACGGATTTAATAAAACTAAGAGGTGTAGGGATTTGGACTGCTCAATGGCTACTAATAGGTTCTTTAGGATTCGAAGACGGATTTCCATCTGGAGATTTAGCATTGCAGAAAATAATAACAGAAAAATTGAAAAGAAAATCTCTAATGTCAGATGCTCAGATTTTAGATTACTCAAATATATGGTCTCCTTATAGAAGTTGGGCGACGATATACCTGTTTGCAGATATACGAAATGCCCTATAGTTTCTGAGTAATAACTAAAAAGTTATTACTCAGAAACTTCAGAAGAACGGTAATTTACAGACATTATAGTAAATTATTTTTTCTTTTTATCTACAGATTTCTTTGGAGATGTTTTTTCTTCTTTAGCGGGTTCATCTTCAATTTCAAACTCTTTTGCACAATATAACGAAGACACAGAATCTCCTGGCCTAGGATCAAATATCTTAACTCCTTGAGAAATACGCCCCTTAGTCTTTTTAACTTCCCTAAGGTCTATTCTTATAATCTGTGCATTTTCTGAAACAATATATACTTCCTGAGCGTCATCAACAATTTGAGCATCCGCAACAGGGCCTGTGTTCTTTGTCAGATTCATAGCTCTCAGACCTAATCCTGCTCTACCTTGTCTTCTATAGCCATACCCATCACCTGAAGCAGGACCTAAGCGATTAATTTTGCCTTTACCTAATTTACTAATAACCATTAGACGACTATCATCATTTCCAACATCCATCGCCACAACCCTATCTCCTGTTCTTAAAGACATTCCTTTAACTCCACCTGCAGCTCGTCTTCTTATAGGTAAATCATTAACTGAAAACCTAATTCCCATGCCCTGTTCAGATATAAACATTATGTCATCGTCATCTTTAGCCAATTTAACAGAAACTAATTCATCATCATCTTTTAAATTCATAATAATCAGGCCAGACGGACGTATTTTCTCTACGTCACTTAAATTGATTCTCTTAACCCGACCTTTACGAGTGCCTAAAACTAAATATTGGAATTCTTCATATTGTTTTTTACCAACACCAATTAAAGCACTAATAGATTCTGTATCCCATACATTTATGATATTTGCTACAGGTACCCCTCTTGTATTCCTACTAACATCAGCTCTTAATTCGTAGCCAACTTTAGACAATACTCTACCTTTATTTGTAAAAAACATAAGTTTGTCATGGGTATCAACAACTAATAAGTCCTTAATAGGATCACCATCTTTTGTGTTCATTCCAGACACACCTTTGCCTCCCCTGTGCTGCCTTCTAAATGTGTCTGAAGGTATACGTTTTACATATCCACCTTGGCTGTATGTAATCACTATTTGCTCGTGAGCTTCTAACTCCTCTCGACTTAAATCCCAATCTGCAGAGCTTATTTGCGTTCTTCTCTTATCCGCAACTTTAGTTTTTAATTCTTCTGTCTCATCTTTAACAACTGCCCTAATCTTATCTTCATCAGCCAACAAATCTTTCAGATCTTTAATAAGCTTTTGTAAATCTTGATATTCATTTTCTAATTTTTCAATTTCTAATGCAGCTAAACGTCTCAGCTGCATATCTAATATAGCTTGAGCTTGAGGTTGATCTAGATCAAATTTAGACATTAGGTCAGTTCTAGCTGACTCAACATCATCTGAACTTCTAATCAATGCTATAACTTCATCAAGATTCTGAATAGCAATTCTTAATCCAGCTAAAATATGGGCTCTATCTTCAGCTTTTTTCAGTTCAAATTCTGTTCGCCTTCTAATAACCTCTTGCCTAAACTTAATATACTGCTGAACAGCAGTTTTTAATGTGACGAGTGCCGGTTTTCCATCAATTAAAGCCAACATGTTTGCCGAAAAAGAAGACTGAAGAGCCGTTTGTTTGTAAAGATTATTTAAAATAACTTGAGGCTGAACTCCATTACGTAATTCATAAACAATTCTCATCCCATCTCGGTCAGATTCGTCTCTGATTTCAGATATACCTTCTATTCTCTTATTCTTAACTAACAATGCTGTTTTCGCTATCAATTCCGACTTATTGACCTGATAAGGTAATTCCGTAACAATAATTCGAAATCTACGCCCTGAAGAAGAACTTTCTTCAACTTCTGCAACTGCTCTAACAATAATTTGCCCTTTACCAGTAGTATATGCATTTCTAATACCTTCTTTTCCCATAATTGTTCCACCAGTTGGAAAATCCGGCCCTTTAACATATTTAATTAAGTCTTCCGATGTTAAATCCGGATTATCAATTAATGCATTAATTGCGTTGCAAACTTCTCTAAGATTATGCGGAGGAATATTAGTTGCCATACCAACAGCAATACCAGAAGCCCCATTAACTAATAAATTGGGGAGTCTCGCAGGGAGCACAGATGGCTCTCTCAAGGTGTCATCAAAATTTGATGTCCAGTCAACGGTATCTTGATCTAAATTAGCTAACATTTCATCGGCAACACTACTAAGTCGAGCCTCTGTGTATCTCATAGCTGCTGCTGGGTCATTATCAATACTACCAAAATTACCTTGGCCGTCAACTAGAGGCATTCTAACTGTAAAATCTTGAGCCAACCTAACCATAGCAGCATAAACAGCCCCGTCGCCATGTGGGTGCCACTTACCTAAAACTTCTCCGACCAACCTAGCGCTTTTCTTATATGAAGAATTTGATCTCATTCCTAGATCATTCATGGCGAATAGAATACGACGCTGCACAGGCTTAAGCCCATCTCTAACATCTGGTAATGCCCTAGACACTATCACACTCATTGCATAATCCAGATAAGAGTCCCTCATTTCTTCTACTAATTGAGTTGGTTCTACAAACCCGAAATCTGTCTTATTTGTTGTCATAAATTCTCCTATTCTTGCCTAGGGATTTTAGTAAAAATTAGATCTCTCATAACATCATTTAAATTTTTATGTGTACCCTATCCCAAACCATCATTTTTAAAGCTTTTGAAAGCAAGCTAATTCATGACTGGATTATACCACAAAAAGTAGTGGTTCAGAGTCATTTAAACAGCCTATATTGTGGATTTAGCCTTTTCAACTAAAATATTGAACAACTTGTCAAAATGAGGAGGCATTTCTCCGCGTCTTTGAGGCAAAAACTGAACACCTAAGACCCAATCGTGTACTGGACTCTCTAGCGCCTCAATAATTCCATCTTCTAATCCCCAAGCAGTAGACATCAACTTTTGTGCCTTGCCAGACTCTTTAATGCATTTTTTATGATTACTATTTACCCTAACAAATCCTCCAGACCCCAAAGTCATAGATAACCTTGAACCGGGCGAAATAAATATTCTATGATAATTAACTGCGTCGTTTTCATTATCGGCGTAATGGTCATTTTCTATAGAAATATCAGAGATAGATCCTCCAAATGAAATGTTCAAAATATGCATTCCACTGCCGATACCCAATATTGGTATTTCTTTTTCTAATGCTACATTTAATAAATCGCATTTTTTTTGCTCACTATTAGAATCGTTAAAATCATCCGGCAAAAGAAGAGCATTTATTTTCTCAATTTCATATGATGCGGAAATAATTTCTTCCGAATCAATAATTTGGACACCGGCGCTAAGCTTTAATAACATATCTTCATAAGCCGATATATCGTTTTTTTGTGCCCGTGCAATTCCTATAGTAGGGATATCTGGTTTCATTTTTCAGGTCTCTATTAATTTAATGATAATTAGGTTTTCTTTTTTCCCTAAACGATGTAAGGAATTCCTTGTGAGCATCTGTTTTAGCAGCTTTATTAAAAATGACATTTTCATTTTCAATTACTTGATTCGTGTCATCTAAGAATTGATGCTCACGCATCATTTTTTTTATTTCACCAAGCTGCCATTCAGGATTAAATGCTATTTGCGAAGCCAGTTCTATTGCTTTATCCAACATAACACCATCATGATATACATAATTGACTAAACCTGAACTCAAGGCTTCTTTCGAATCAATCATCTTGCCCGTAAGCATGAATTCCATCGCTTTCCCATGACCAACAGCTTGAATAAGCAAATGACTACTTGCATATTCTGGCACAAGGCCAATATAAGCAAACCTAAAAGAAGCTTTGGCGCTTTCAGCCATAATTCTAATATCACAACTCAATGGCATAGTTATACCTAATCCAACAGCTACTCCGTTGATCGCGCATACAACAGGTTTCGAATACTTAATGAAGTCGGGCCATTTTGGCACAAAAGAATCAACGGGAGACCCTCTAAAATCTCGGTTTTCAAAATCACTTATATCAGCACCTGCGCTATATGCACGACCAGATCCTGTAATAACTATAGCCCCTATCGATGCATCCTCATTAAAACTTTCTATTTGGTCACGCAATTCTTTGTGCATGGTACGATTCATCGCATTTAGATGATCTGGCCTATTTAATGTAATGATACCTACCCTATCTTTCCTATCAACTAAAATAGTTTCAAATTTAGAAATAGTCATGTTGCCTTCTTTTTAACTAAAGTATACCCAAGATCAATTTTATATTATTATCAATACTCTTACATGCGATATAAATTGTCACAATATCTTATCTTTTTTAAATGGTGATATAAATGAAAATTACTAACATAAAAGCTGTGTATCCTAAATATAAGGCAATTCCCTCATCTTGGAGAACTCACTTATGGCAAATAGTAGTCAAAATTGAAACAGATATAGGAATTGTTGGGTATGGCTATGGTGGCGGAGGGAAAGCTTCTGTAGAAGTAATAAATCATCATTTTTCTGAAATACTAGTAAATCAAAATGTAGATACAGTCGACGATATCAGTAAAATCTGGGATCAAATATATTTTGAATCTATCCCATATGGACGAAAAGGTATAGCGATCATGGCAATGAGTGGAATTGATTTAGCTTTGTGGGATTTATTAGGAAAAGCTGAAAAGGTCCCTGTATATCAACTAATAGGTAAACGTAATAAAGATAAGGTTCGTTCATATGCAACTGGAACAGACCCAAATTGGTATGCAGAAATGGGATTTACAGCACATAAATTCCCTCATCGATGGTATTCGGACCAAGATTACGATAGTGCAATATTACAGTCAAAAATCGCACGTGAAATATTCGGACCTGAAGCTTTAATAATGATCGATACATACATGACATGGAATACTGAGGTAACAAAAAGTATGTCTCGACATTTAAAAGATTTCGGGATTTACTGGTTTGAGGATGTCCTAACGCCCGATGATCTTAATGAACAATCTATGCTTAAAGAATCAGCAAAGCCAACATTGATCTCCGGAGGGGAACATGAATTTACTCACCATGGATTTAAAGATATTTTAAATACTAACGCACTTGATCTATGGCAACCTGATATTACATGGTGTGGCGGCATTACAGCGATGATGAAAATTCTAGATTTAGCTAACAGTGCAAATATACCTGTAGTACCGCATAGAGGTGGCGAAATATGGGGTCTCCATTTAATTGTTTCTTCTTCATGTGATGATTTAGCAGAAGTATTACCAGGAACCCGAGACGCAATAAAAGACAACCTCTGGATTGGAGAACCCAATGCAGAAAACGGATTTATATCTCCAAATAACAAGCCAGGGTTTGGCGTAGAGCTAAATGAAGAGTTATGTTAAATCTATAATTGTTAATATGAATTGCAATAACAAAATCAAATATCCCAACAAAAATGCTGCATTATTTGCTTTATCCCAAATTAATTCAGATTCTTCTAACCATGGTAGAAGTCAAACAGCATACGAATGCAAACACCATGAATGCTGGCACACAGGTCATCCAAAAGATTATTCAAACAACCCAATTGCAAGAATCAATCAAATTTTTGAACAAAATCAACCTTCTAAAAGAAACAAAGGAAAACGAAGGACTAATTAACTAATGACGACCCCGAACGGATTCAGAGCATTCAATCTCTATCAACATATTTACTGTAGAGCCAATCTAAAATTGTATCTGCATAAGCGAAATTTTTAGTTGCTGTAGCAGAAATAAAATCCATTATTCTAGAGTAGCTATCTTATTAGAATTAATATAATCCCAATCAATATCACAACCTAATCCAGGTTTGCCAGTAGCTTCAATCATTCCATTAGAATTACGTTTTATATTTTCTGTTAGACCAAACTGATGAGCCTCAAGAGGTTGCCACCATTCAAAATAAGTACAATTTTTAACCGAAAATATAACGTGAAGATTAGCCATATCTAATGTCGGATTTCCTGCGGTTCCAATCTCGCAATTCAATCCAAATCCTTCAGCCAAAGAACAAAGTTTTTTTAATCCAGTGATGCCCAATTTATCGGCAGCACCCCTATAAGATCTATTAGAATTAGATCTTATAGATCTAGCAGCATGGGAAAATTGATTTTCAGATTGATCACTCATACAAATCGGAACTTTAAGTCTCTTTGTAAGTTCAGATATAGTATCTGTTTCATAATAAGGAACAGGATCTTCATACCAGTAAAAGCCATTTTCATCTAAGGCCATACCAATATTCAAAGCCTTAAAATAATCATATCCACAATTAGGATCAAACATTAGTTGAAAATCATCTCCAACTGTATTTCGAACTAAATCCACCATCTCTATAGTATCTTTCGTATTAAGTGCACCTGGGTGGATTTTATAGGCCCTAAAACCATCATTCATTATTTCATTTGCCTCTTGAATATATCCTTCGGGACTGGTATATCTTGGCAAGTATGTTGCATAAGGTTCGATTTCGTGTCTCTGAGCACCTAGCATTTTATAAATAGGCATTCCAGCCATCTTCCCCGATAAATCCCAAAGGGCAACGTCAACCGGAGCCCAAGCAGGCATACTCATACGTTTTCTGCTAGAAAGAATTCTCAAAGATGACCATATTANTTCTCTNTCAGATGGNTCTTTNCCAATCANAATNGGNTTCANTACTTTCAANATTANAGGNTANAGTNCATCNCCTCCGTTACGGAATTCTCCNATAAAACANTTNCCTTCAANNCCTTGATCTGTGAANATNCTTAAAACNCCTTGAGAAACATTNCCNGAAAANCTNCCCAAATCNGAATCAAGNCCAACATCTGGNAATTCTCTATTTATCACATCAATTTTTACATCTGTTATCTTAACCATAAATCAGATTATATCGAGTAATTCATAATATTGCTAAAATATACTANCTAATATGAAATTCTTAANGCNATACAATAAANNCCANCTACTGAGTNCTTNNAACNTCANGCGTACATACATATTATTATTATTTTCATTAACCATTATTTTAATTACTNCNATTTCATGTTCNCAANCAGAANAAGAANCACAAAATAATAGTNCNCAAAANCTCAGAATGACGTTTGCNGTAANTGATTTTANTNTNGGNNANAANAGAATNGCATTTGCAATTCTAGATCCCCAAACAGGAGTNATATTNCCAAANTCCTTAGAAGTAAGTACTTATTATTTAGATTCAGAAAATCCAAATGACAAAAATACAAACTNTAGAAACCNANCTCAGGGAATGGCCTAATGGNAAAGGNGTATACACNGCAGAAGCANNATTTAGTNAAACTGGNAAATGGGGAATTGGTNTAAATTTATTTTACAATGACGAATATCATAAAATTNCAACTNCAATNANAGTNCCTNAANAATCTNAAACNCCTNNTATAGGTTCNAAAGCCCCTATNGTTGAAACAAAAACTAGNANNTCNATTNATACNGTTTCNNANATAACATCNGCACNNNANCCNNATATGCCNTTATACAAAANATCTCTAAANGAATCNNTNGANTCNCANANGNCNACTGTAATACTTTTTGCAACNCCAGCATTCTGTAAAACAGGNACATGTGGNCCTCAATTAGATGTNATNAANGATTTATCAAATGAATGGTNNNANAAATTNAACTTTATACACTCTGAAATATATAGTAATCCNAANGAAATAAAAGGNGATCTATCTAATGCANAAATATCANANGCTGCNAAAGANTGGAATCTNCCAAGTGAACCNTGGACTTTTNTNATAAANGAATCNGGNNTAATCATTTCTAAATTNGAAGGGTTCGCCACAAAAGANGANATAGAAGAATCTATAAAAACTATCTTAAATTGATACAGATTTATCTATCAAATGTTAATATATACACTTCAATATTCTGATACNAAACATTGGATTTTATGAGCATAACAGCTCTAACAGAATTATTTGAGTCTATGCCGACTTATAAAAAGTTGGTTAGTTCTCTACGCCAATTAAATNTATCCAAGGCACAAATAATAGACGAGGCTGTNCCCTTTTTAATAGCTTCTATTTGGAANGAANTCAACATTCCAGTACTTTTAATATGTCCAAATGGNCATTATGCAAATAATTTAGAAGAAAAAATAACAGCATGGATGGACAACTCAAAAAACATCCTTAGATTTAATGAAAGTGAATCTTTACCATTTGAAAGATTNATTACAGANCCCCATATAACTCAACAAAGAATTGCTACGTTNTCNCTTTTATCAAGTCATCGAGATCTATCTCCATTAATAGTNACATCNGCATCTGCGATATGCCAGAAAACTCTTTCTAAGCAAATATTAGAAAAAACTCATCAAATATTAAATACAGGAGATGAAATATTTTTAGATGAAACTTTAGAACAATGGCAAAAAATGGGATATACGGTAGAAGCAGATGTTCAAGAAATAGGGNNTATCAGTAGAAGAGGAGGCATATTAGACATATATCCTGTCGGNAGNGATACCCCNTTTAGNATTGAGTTATGGGGGGANACTATAGATAGCATTAGAAGTTTTGACCCAATAACGCANCGGTCTACAGACATAGTAAACCAAATAGAGATATTGCCTGCAAAAGAAACCTTGCCTTCAATCGTTGATGCAGACATTTTAGATAGAATTCTTGGAAGTATCGATATGGGNAACTGCTCACCAGAAAATTCTGAACGTATTAATGAAGAAATAGATTCCATATTAAATGGNTACCAAATTGAAGATTTAGATTTTTATTCGGGTTTATTCAATCATGGAAACATCATGGATTTCATGCCTCAAAATAGTCTCATAATTACATATAGACCTAATGATGTATTTAACAATGCGTGGGATGTTGAAAGTCGAATNGACCAACTAAGAAAAATTAAAGAAACACGAAAAGAATTACCATTTAATTTTCCTATTAATCATATTAAATGGAGCGATTTGGAAGAAAATTATTTTAAGCAACATACTCAATTATCAATAATGCCATGGGGCGCTGAAGATTTAATTGAACAAAATATCCACATAATGCCATTTAGCACAGCAGCTAGCTATCAAGGAAATATAGAAACTTTATTAAAAGATTCTGAAGATTTTAATAAAACTCATGGTCGCGTTATCGCTATCACATCACATTCAAAAAGACTCTCTGAACTTTTAAAAAATAGCTCACAAAGTATTGTNACAANCTCCTCTATAGAAGAAATACCCGAATTAAGTACAACAACAATCGTTAAATCAGAAAAACTTAATATAGGAGATGGATTTGTTATTAATAGTAAAAATAANCGAACCNTAATNCTGTCTGATAAAGAAATATTTGGAATAACTAAAAAGAAAACTCATTCTCGAAGAAAGTCAGCAAANAGAGAGGCTTTTTTTGAAAANATCTCGCCTGGTGACTACGTAGTTCATGTTGANCANGGAATAGCTAAATTCATAAAAACAGGTACTCGAGACGGCGACACTCTTAATCAAGAATACTTGATACTAGAATATTCTCATGGAGATCGTTTGTATGTTCCTATGGATCATCTAGATCGAGTCACTCCTTACGTTGCTCCNATGGAAAGAGCTCCATCTTTAACTCGTCTAGGTACTCAAGAATGGAGTAAAACTAAAGCTAAAGTTGAGAAATCAACGCGTGAAATGGCAGGAGAACTACTTGAANTATATGCTGAACGAGAAGTAACAAAAGGGTATGCTATGCAGCCTGACACTCCTTGGCAAATGCAATTAGAAGATTCATTCCCTTATACGGAAACAGACGATCAGTTATCCACATTATCAGAAATCAAAAATGACCTTGAGTCAGAAAAACCCATGGACAGGTTAGTTTGCGGAGATGTNGGGTACGGTAAAACAGAAATTGCTTTAAGGGCAGCTTTTAAAACAGTNATGGAAGGNAAACAAGTTGCNGTATTNGTGCCAACAACAGTATTGGCACAACAACATTTTGAAACATTTCAAAATAGAATTGCTGCATTCCCAATGAAAATTGAAGTACTCAGTAGATTTAAAACATTGCGTGAGCAAAAAGATATCCTTGAAAAAATAAAAAATGGCGCAATAGATATATGCATAGGNACACATCGTTTAGTACAAAAAGATATATCTTTCAAGGACATAGGATTAATCATTATTGACGAAGAACAACGATTTGGAGTTTCCCATAAAGAACAACTAAAACAAATAAGAAAACAGGTAGATGTANTAACCTTAACCGCAACACCAATTCCGAGAACACTCCATATGTCTCTCGCNGGTGTCAGAGATATGAGCACAATAGAGACTCCTCCGGAAGATAGGCTTCCTATTAAAACTTATGTATCCGAATTTAGTGACGACCTTATCAGAGAAGCTATACTAAGAGAATTAGATAGAGAAGGACAAGTATATTTTCTTCACAACAGAGTCCATGATATTGAATATATGAGTAATTATATTAGAGATCTTGTCCCTCATGCTTCGATAGGAATAGCACATGGNCAAATGAGTGAAGGGGAATTAGAAAAATCTATGATTCAATTTTCTAATGGCGATATAAACGTCTTAGTTTGTACCACAATAATTGAATCAGGATTAGATATTCAAAATGCAAACACTTTAATTATNAATAGAGCTGATAGGTTTGGATTATCTCAACTTTANCAATTAAGAGGTCGANTAGGTAGAGGTTCCAAAAGAGGATTTTCATACCTATTAATACCAAAGGCAACCTCATTAACTGAATCTGCAGAAAGAAGACTAAAAGCAATGATGTCTGCAACTGAATTAGGTTCAGGATTTAAAATTGCCATGAAGGACTTAGAAATACGTGGCGCAGGAAACATTTTGGGGGCAGAACAAAGTGGTCACATACATGCTGTAGGATTTGACTTGTATACAAGATTATTAAACATTGCAGTTGAAGACATTAGAAGTACTCAATANTCTAAGAATGAGAAGGATTCCCAAAACATATCCTCAAAAAAACTATCTGCTGTAAGTGTAGATTTAAAAATACCTGCAGGAATACCAGAATCATATATAACTGATTTAACAGCAAGATTAGATATTTACCAAAAAGTAAGCAAAGTTACCACAATAAAAGCAATTAANGAACTTAGCGATGAGTTATCTGATAGNTTTGGTCCTCTTCCTTGGGAAACTGTAAATCTAATTTATATAAGTAAATTAAAAATTAAGTCTTATGATACCGGTATCGAATTAATTACTAGAGTAAATGATTCATTAATTATTCAATTTACNAATGAATTAAGTAGTATTAAATTAAAACTNTCCAAAATGCTCGGAACTCGCTGGAAAATAGGAAATATGCAAATACGAACCCCTATAAANTCATCTGAAGATTGGGAATTTCTATTAGACAAAACTATAAATGACTTAGTAGCGTTAAACGAAGAAATGAAAAATTACATACCTGTGTAAAATANATTAAATTTCTCTTCCTAAATCATTTAATATATTTTCTANTGCCAACATATTTGCAANTCTAAGGCACCTGTTCACATCCCAGTTTTCATAATTATTATCTCTATCCATAAGAATCGGATAAATNCCAACATTTTCNGCACCCTCAATATCCGATCCGATCTGATCTCCTATGTGAAAAACCTCATTATTTTTCACCNGCGCACGTCGTAGTGCTTCTTCAAAAATAGGNGNGTGAGGTTTTTCAGAACCAACTTCNTATGACGTNACAGAAAAATCAATATANTCAGTCAATCCAAACTCTTTAAGTANTTCTGCTCCGGGTTTGTTAATATTAGACAATACCCCAAGCCTGAAATTTTTATNCCTTAAATTCTTTAAAGATTCGATAACGTCATCAAATATCTTCATTTCATATGGTATCTTTCTAATCTCTTTCCATATTGATGCTGCGATATCTAAATCCACATTTATTTCGCAACCTTCTAACACTAAAGACTCATATTTACTAAAGAAATCATCGACTTCCTGAGGCGCCCTATTTCTTATTGGATAAGAGGCATTTTGNTTAGTCATGTATTCGTCAGCTTTTTTNTATCCTTTTAAAANCCCTNNTTCNGTTAGTGTAATATTAAATTGNGCACATGCTTGCGATTGAATCTCAAACCTAGAGGGAGNAAATCCTGCTAAGGTACCATACAGATCAAAAAAGATAGCTTTTATCATAAAGTTATAATCAACTGTGTATACTCATAAAATTCAATTATAAGGATATCATTTGAAATTAGGAAAACTACCATTTGAATATTTATCCGATATATTAGAGAAAATACCAGAATATGATTCTAGGGTTGCTCTAGGAGCATATCCTGGTGAAGATGCAGCATTAATTGATATAGGAGAAAAATACCTAGTCGTAACAACCGATCCTATAACATTCGCAACCGATCAGATCGGATGGTATGCAGTAAACGTAAATGCAAATGATATAGCAGCTACTGGAGGGATACCTAAATGGATGATAGCAAATCTATTATTACCCAAAAGTACTACCAAAAAAGATGTCGATACAATTTTCTCACAATTAATAGAGGCCTGTAATGAATTTGATATAAAACTTGTAGGCGGNCATACTGAAATAACAAATTCAGTNAATACTCCTGTAATAATGGGAGGAATGCTNGGAGAAGTTGATAAAGGCAAAGAAGTTCGATCATCTGGNGCAATGAAAAATGATTCAATTATTATCACTAAAAGAATCCCTATTGAAGGCTCAGCAATATTAGCAACTGAAAAAGAATCCCTACTAATATCCAAAAACATATCCAAAAATAATATAAACTCTGCAAAAAAATTGCTTATGAATCCTGGAATTAGTATTGTACAAGATGCTCAAATAGCAATGAATGCAGCGCCAATTCATGCGATGCATGANGCAACAGAAGGAGGAGTAGCTCAAGGNTTAACAGAGNTNGCAAAAGCTTCAAATCTAGGAATGCTAATCNATGTTGATAAAGTACCTCTCATAAATTCTTCAAAAGATTTTTGGGAANCACTTGATCTAAATCCTTTAGGAGTCATATCCTCGGGAACCCTGATAATATCTGTGAGCCAACAAAATACTTCTACAGTAATTAAAGCTCTCAAAAATAAAGGNATAGAAGCATCAGAAATAGGTGTTATGAAAGAAAATGAATATGGTCTTAAAATGTCTTCAAACGGGANTATCTACGACCTACCTAAATTCGATCAAGATGAAATAACCAAAGTATTAGAATAAATAACCTTAGCGATTTAAAATCCAACTTTCGAGCCGCNTCTCACTAATAGCCCCAACCCACCTGTCAACAATTCTACCTTCAGAATTTAANAAAAAAGTAACCGGAAGACCCGTAACTCCATAATCAATACTTGTGGATCCATCCATATCCATAACTATCGGAAAAGTGATTTTAAATTCATCTACATACGATTCTGTATCTTCTAAAGAATCTTGAACATTNANNCCTATCAAGANCTACNNCNNNATTTTTNTANTTNTTCCANATNCTTTCCATACCNGGAGTNTCNTCNCTACANGGAGGNCACCAAGANGCCCAAAAATTTAANATNACAANATNNTTTTCAGTCATANTCNTNTANNGAAACTNNNTTNCCNTACAANTCNACNCCNGTAAATNANGGAGCTTTTTTAGTAACNAGTTCCTGNCCACTACGACTAGTNGGNGTNGATNTTTCTAATAANCCTAACGAAAANAAAGTTACCCCCGCAGTAATGAATACTGCGAGGATAAAAATTATNNTNCCTTTTAATAANGNCGTCTTATNAAACACNAAATATTAAAAANTTGAACGTCGNGCTTCTATNTTTGAATGNACATCAATAAGNACNGTTTTGCCNGNNGNATTTAATTCNTGAGCTTTTCTCAAAGCTGGNNCTATNTCTTCTACNTTNGTNACNGTCAGCCCAACCGCTCCTAAGCCTTCAGCTATTTTTGCATAGTCCCCAGACATATGAGTTGTTCCAAATGATTTTCTAGCAGTCGGGTATCCACCTGGATAAGTAGCCATACCTCCGTTGTTTACCAATACAGTCGTTATTGGAGCATTTGCCCTAACAGAAGTTTCAATATCTAGTCCAGACATTCCAAATGCTCCATCTCCCATAATATTCAAACAGAATTTATCNGGNNNAGCCATTTTGACTCCTGTTAANAATGGNATNCCNTAACCTAANTGNGTNGTTTTNCCCCAACCTATATAACTATGAGGANTNGTNCCTGGNTAAAATGGCATAATNATATCTCNTGGAGCNCCAGCATCATGTGTNACNANACTATTTTCATGATCTAANTCTTTTATCATTTCNCCAACAATACGATANGGNCTTATCGGNNNTTCNTNTGTTTCNAAAACAGGNGCCCATTCTNCCATCCANTTNTCNTGAAGAGANTTGATTTCAGAAGTTACNNTNTCANAATNNCCCCAATTNGCNTTTCGNGATTTNNCTTCTTCAATNAGCATTTNNANNGTNAGTTTCACATCNCCTANCAATCCNCATTCAATATCAAAATCNTTATTNAAATCAGCTANTGTCTCNGTATTATGAATNATNTTCTTNCCATCAGGNATAGGNTGNCCATAATTNGTNCTAGTNAAACTTGANCCNANNGCNAANAANACATCTGANTCNTGNAACCANGTNCNNGCNTCNAAAGAAGTNGNNCCACTACCNGAACCTAAAGNNAATGGATGNCTTTGNTCAAATCCTGATTTACCAGGCATAGTGCAATANACNGGNATATTCGTTAACTCAGCAAATTCTGTTAATTNANCNGNAGCNTCAGCCATAAGAACTCCCATTCCAGACCANATNNCAGGNTTCTTNGCTGATAANAANGTATCTANAGCTTNCTTTACTTCATNTGAATTAGGNGANAANCTATATCTNTTTAGGNGGNACATATGAATCTACTANAGANTCATCNACNTCCATNGTNCCNATATCNACNGGNATNTCAACAATNACNGGNCCNGGNCNNCCNTTTCTNAAAGCATGNAANGCTCGNCTCATAACAGAAACAACTTGTTCNGGNTGAAATAAAANNTCNGCNGAAACAGATATNGANGCATANGATCTTGCAGGAGAAAANTTAGGNTTAACTGACCTCATNCCTANNGNAGGACCNCCNGGNAAATAAAGAATNGGNATNTTNTCNCCATATGCNTGAGCTAANCCTCCTCCNGTATTTTCAGCACCNGGGCCATGCTGAGTAATAAGAACACCNANCTCTTCTCTATTTTTCATTCGACTAAAACCGTCTGCAGCCATAGCTGCACCACGTTCTTGTCTAAACATAACTGGGTTAATACCTGCTTCAGCAACCGCTTCNATAAGGTTATTGGAAGGAAAACATGCAGCCCATTCAACCCCTTCTTTCTTAAGTATGGNTGCAACAGCATCNAGTATCTTCATCAAAATCCTCCATTAANNATAAGTAANAATCTGAANACACATTGTAGGATGAAAAAATACCATAAGCAAGTTTATACTGAACAATAAGAAATTTTTNAAATGGAATGNAATATAGTGTTAATAGGATCAAAAATAATAAACTTCTCTGAAATTGGNTCTACAATGAATTATTGCAGNCANCTTGCTATATCTGGAGAGCCTGAAGGAACCATTGTNTCTACAGAATTTCAAAATTCTGGAAGGGGGCGATTTGATAGAACATGGATATCNCCTCATGGAGCNAATATCCAAATGTCAGTACTTTTAAGACCTCANTCAGAACATTTNCCTTACCTAAATATGGCAGCATCATTAGCCATATGCGAAACAGCAGAAATAATAACTAATACTGAAACATCTATAAAATGGCCTAATGACGTGCAANTCAACGGGAAAAAATTAGCAGGCATACTAATAGAATCTTCTATAAAAGGTGTTAATGTAGATTATTCAATCTTAGGCATAGGGATTAATGTAAATATGGATGTCGAAAAATATTCTGATATCAGTCAGNTAGCTACAAGTCTTAAGAATGTAAATAAAAAATCAATTGATAAAGATTTNGTAATGAAAATAGTTTGTGAAAAACTTAATTACTATTATTCGAAAATTAAAAAAAATGAAAGCTTAACAGAAACTTGGGCTTCTAAAATAAATACNATTGGTCAAAATATAACCATTTCATTNCCAGGGACNAAAAAAGCTTCAATAAATGGTAAAGCTAAAAAAATACTCTCCGATGGNTCTATNCAAATAATTCTTGATGATAAAACTATATTCAATGCTTCAGCGGGAGAAATTTCTATATCTGAATCAANCTAAAATATTCTTTTAACAATATTCTGCAATACGATTAGCAACACNAAAGCTANCATTGGAGAAAAATCAAACATACCTGTACGAGGTAAAACTTTTTTAATAGGAATCAAAATAGGTTCTGTAATTGCATATACAACCCTTAAAATACCATTTAANAATCCATTNTTGCGAACCGGAATCCAAGACANTATAACTCGAGCCANTATAGCTAAATATAAAATCTCTACTAATATCCCAAAGAAATTATTGAAAAANGTTGAAANCAATATTAATCTCCCANTTCGANGGCTCTTTCGTAAGCCTTCCTAACTCCATTAATAATACTTGCCCTAATAGAATCATTCTCCATGGATACTAAAGCCTCTATTGTAGTCCCTGCTGGAGATGTAACCATATCTTTTAATTCTGCTGGATGTTTACCTGTTATCTTAACCAATTCTGTACTGCCTAGAACTGTTTGCAAGACCAACCGACGTGCCATATCTCGAGGCATACCAAGATGAACACCTGAATCAATAAAAGCTTCTATAAATAAGAAAACATATGCTGGCCCACTAGCACTAAGTGCTGTAGACATATCTANCAATGANTCGTCTCTAACAAAATANTCATCTCCTAATGTTTTTAATATNTCTTTTATCGATTCNATATCAGAATCAGNTACCCCAGGTAATGCAGTCCAAACAGAAATACCTAGTCCTATTTGAGATGGGGTATTNGGCATAACTCTAACAATACGACTATGATCTAATCCCTGATTAATAGATTCGGAAGTTAATCCAGCAACTATAGACATAATAGTAGACTTATCTTGTATTTTGCCGACAATTGAAGGAAATACTTTAAAGATCGTTTGAGGCTTAACAGCTAATATTATCAAACCATCAAAACCACTTATGACATCATTTTCAGCAGAAGTATTAACAGAAAATTCTGTTTCTAAATAAATTCTTCTTTCGTCAGAAGGGTCACANACAAGCAACTCAGATGGTTTACTAATTTCCTTATCTAATATACCTCTAAGCAATGCTTCTGCCATAACCCCTCCNCCAATAAAACAAATATTCATATCACTGTCCTAATATATTCCTATTATTCGTTGATAATATATCTAAGGAAGTTTATTGTCACTTACGACAGAAACGGCAACCTCAATTGATTCTTTCATACTAATATGATCTGCTAACCCTTTACCNGCTATGTCAAAGGCNGTTCCGTGATCAACTGATGTTCTCACAAANGGAAGACCTAAATTCACACTAACACTACGTGCCCAATCATATACTTTTATTGGAATATGACCTTGATCATGATACATAGCAATACAAACATCAAANTTATTATCTATATTTTGGTTAAACACAGTATCTGCCGGAACAGGACCTTTAGCATCAATCCCAATGGATATCGCTTCATTAACTGCAGGAAGAATCTGTTTTTCTTCTTCGTCTCCCAAAAGACCTCCATCACTTGCATGTGGATTTAAAGCAGCCACTCCTATTCTAGGGGAATCCCAACCCCATTTTTTAAAATATTCATCAGTTAATAAAATTTTACTCAGAACATTATCTTTCGTCACATAATCACACGCATTTCTTAATGATTTATGCGTAGTAAGATGAACTACACGAAGATTTCTAGCCATTAGCATGGTTGCAACATTTGAAGAATTCGTTTGATTTTGAAAAATTTCCATGTGCCCAATATCTGCATATCCAGCCATACTGCATGCTTCTTTATTAATTGGAGCTGTTGCTATAGCTTGTATTTCCCCTGAAGCAGCCATTTCTCCCGCTTTTAAAATCCATTCCACTGAAGCTTTTCCTGCAATAGAAGATAGTTGTCCATATTGAATACTATTAAAATCTAAATTATCCATGTCAAAAACATCAATAATCCCGTATTCACCTCTAATTTGGTCAAGAGAAGTAATCTTATTAGAGTTAACAATATTTGAGGCACCAACAATGTCAATCGCTGAACTTATTGCGTCAACGTTGCCAACAACAAAAGGTTTGCACTTTGTAAATATACTTTTATCTAATAAAGTTTTAACCGTAACTTCAGAACCAACCCCAGAAGGATCTCCCATAGTAATAGCTAAAAATGGTTTATCACTCAATATATATCTCCTTATCGTATGACAACCAAATAATTAAGAAGCTATTAATCACATTTACTATATCCACAATCAAGACAACTGAGACAGCCTTCTTGATGTAACAAGTATGCTGAACATTCAGGGCATTTCACTCCGGTTGGTATCTCTACCTCTAAAGCGTCTCCATCTTTTAAAGGAAGTTCCGTTACTGACGAAGGAAATAGTCCAATCTGAGAAGATGTATCAGCATAGTCACTAACTCTATGATCCGTTCCTTCTATAGATAGATGTCTACTTAAGGCCAAAGCAACTGCATCAGGGGCAGACCTAACTAAAGTTCCACCATCCCACACAGGAACATCTGTAATTCCTCTAAGCTGTTCAACTATTTGCTCAGGATCTATACCAGATCTAAGTGCCAAAGAAGAGAGTCTTGCAACTGCTTCCAGATAAGCAGAATCACTGCTACCAGCTTTGCCTAAGTTAGCAAATACTTCAAAAGGATTGCCTTCCTCATCAAACGTTAGATTTATAAACATGGTACCGTGACCTGTACGCACCCTATCTGTAACCCCTCGTACAGATACAGGTCTCTGCCTTGGAAACTTTAATTTATCTTGTTGTTCTTGCTCATCTTCTTGATTATTTTTAGATGATCCAGTTTCTAAAACTTGCATAGACTTAGAGCCATCTCTATAAACCGTTACAGCTTTACAGCCAGTTTTCCAGGCAAGCATATAAGCATCTTTAACATCTTGAACCGTTGCTGAATTGGGAAGATTTATTGTCTTAGAAACTGAATTTGTAACATGTTTCTGCCAGATGGCTTGCATTTTAATGTGAGCTTCTGCAGAAATTCCCATAGACGTTCTGTATACGGCAGAATCTAATCCATGGTTAGTAATAATATTTTCCGCATTATCAGGATCCTCTATAATTTGCTCTAAAACTTTATTCGCCGCTTCATCAGAACCTAAAGCTTCTACTAAACTTTCAACTATCGAAGCTGGAGCATCTAATAATCTGGAACTCGTACCTTCTTGGTCTTTCCAAAGAACGTTAGACCACCAAGCCATTGCAAAATGAGGCTCAATACCGCTTGAACAACCGGCAATTCGACTAATAGTCCCTGTAGGGGCAATGGTAATAACACTTGAATTACGAACAGGAGGCATACCCCATTCTTTCAACGCTGAATCTTCGTATTGTGGAAACGGCCCTCTTTCTGTAGCAATTTTTGCTGATTCATCCCAAGCAGTTGAATTTAAGAATGATCCCAATTTATCTGCCAATTCTAGAGCTTCATCAGAATCATAAGATAACCCCATTCTGACAAGCGAATCAGCCCAACCCATAACACCTAATCCTATTCTTCTAGTATCTAGATTAACTTCTCTAAGTTTAGGTAGCGGAAAAGAATTAACTTCTATAACATCATTTAGAAATCTAACACCAACTCTAACAGTATCTTCTAATTGGTCCCAATCAAAATCATTATCTTTTATATGAAGGTCCAAATTAATAGACCCCAAACAGCAATTTCCATAATTTTCTAAAAATTCTTCTCCACAAGGATTACTAGTCTTTATTTTACCCATTTGAGGGTTAGGTGCCGTATCCCAAACTTTATCAATAAATACAACTCCTGGATCTCCCGTTTTCCATGCTGATTCAGCTATTTCATTCCATAAATCTTTAGCTTTAACAGTGGCAACTATTTCGTTGGATGGACCTTCCCCTATATCTCTTGGATTTACCAAATGCCAATCTTGATCGTTCTCAACAGCAGTCATAAATTCATCTGTAATCTGAACAGATATATTGAAGTTTGAAAGAGTGTCATCTGCATCTTTACAGTGAATAAATTCTCTGATATCAGGGTGAGATATAGATAGTTGCCCCATATGAGCTCCTAACCTAAAGGAACCTTGTGTCAATGTTGCCCCAACTGATGAATAAAGTTTCATAACTGCAATAGGGCCACATGCTTGACCATGAGTAGTAGCAATCTTATCTTGCTTAGGCCGTAATCCTGAAAAGCCAAATCCAATACCCCCTCCCCATTTCTCAATCATCGCCGCATCATTAGCTATTTTCATAATCGATTGGATATTATCTTCTGGAGAAATAACAAAACAAGCTGACAAGCAACCTCTGTCGGTACCTGCATTAACAATAGTTGGAGAGTTTGGCAAAAACTTCAAAGTTGACATTTTTTCAAAATATCTATCTTGATATTTCAATCTGTCTGATTCAGGAGCTCCTTGAGATATAGCTTGAGAAATCCTTGTAAAAAGACCTACAAAATCTTCAGAGGGGTTTCCATCTTTATCTTTCTTAAGATAGCGTTTCTCAATAATAAATCGCGCATTGTCCGTCAAAGCAAGACCGTCAGAAATAGATTCTGTGTTTTGTTTAAGTTCAGAATGATCGAGCTCCCCGCTCTTATCATCTTCTACATTTCCATATTCTTCAGATGCTACTTTTTGAGTCATTATATTAGATCCTCCATACCATTTTAACTATTTATTAGAACATTTGTACCAAAATTGGGTGTACAAGTCAATATTATTTTTAAATTTATATACTCCTTAATGAGTTAACTGTCAGTTAGCTTTATGCCCGCTTTTTTGCTTTGCGGCGCTTACCATTTATTGGAACTTCATCTTCCAAAAAAGATAATTGACTACTTTCTTCTACCGGATCCTCTGGATCCAGTAATGCTTCTGCTTCCTCTTTAAAACTTTCAATATCTCTAAAATCTCTATATACACTAGCAAACCTCATATAGGCTACCCTATCAAGTCCTTTCAACTTATCCATGACAAACTCACCTATTAAACGTGAGCCAATTTCTGCCCTACCCGTATTAGCAAGAGCAGTTTCAATCTCAACTATAACCTTCTCGATACTACCTATGGGCAATGGTCGTTTTGCGCAAGCACTTCTCAAGCTTGCCCACAATTTTTCTCGATTAAAGTCTTCTCTTCGTCCATCCCTTTTAATAACAAGCAATGCTCGAGTTTGAACTTTTTCATATGTAGTAAACCTCAATCCACACATAAGGCATTCTCTTCGGCGCCTTATAGTGTCCCCGGAATCCCGAGAATCTATAACTTTCGAATCATTATCATTACAAAAAGGACAGAACATCTTAGGGCCAGTAAACCTTTAATTCAGAATTCATCTCAAAAAAGAAGGGTTTAACCACTACCTATAGTAGAAGTGTACCAAAATCTACCCTATATGTTGCGGTCTGTCAACAACATATTCAAGGTAAATGAATGTGTTGTTTTAATGAATTTTTCAACCATATATAATATTTAGGTTTGAAAAATAGTGAAATCAAATTTTCAAAAACTTTTGAAAGATATTTTAAAAAAAAATTAATCGTTATTATTAAATATATTACCTATATAAAAACCACCTAAGGTACGCCTTAAAAATGGCGGCAAATCAAGTGAATCCTCATCTCCTTCAACACTGGCTGCAGCAGCTGAAGTTTTTTCTATAGATTTTTTAGTCATAGAATCAGTTGTAGGGAATCCAGTTGCAATAACTGTAAGTTTAATTTCATTTTCCATTTTGGGGTCTGTTGTCATTCCGAAGATAATATTAGCCTCTGGATCTACTACCCGTTGAATCACCTCTGCTGCAAGGTGCAATTCATTAAGCTTTAAGTCACTTCCTCCCGTGACACTAAATATGACCCCTGTAGCACCTTCTATAGACACATCCATCAATGGGTTTGTTATTGCTTGTTGCGCGGCATCTCGTGCCCTTGATTCCCCTGATCCCCATCCAATAGACATCCATGCTGGTCCCGCTTCTCTCATAATTTGCTGCACATCAGCAAAATCCAAATTTATATCACCAGCATTAGTAATAAGCTCTGTAATAGACTGGACTCCCATCCTCAAAACGTCATCAGCCATCTTAAAAGCATTCTCTGCTGTTATCTCCTCTTTAGAAATAACACTTAATCTTTCATTTGGTATTACAAGTAATGTATCAACATTTTCTTGTAATTTATCAATACCCAACTGAGCTTGCTTAGATCTACGTATACCTTCAAAGGAGAATGGACGTGTTACAACCCCTACAGTTAAAGCCCCTGTTTCCCTAGCAATATCAGCTATAACTGGAGCAGCTCCAGTTCCAGTTCCTCCTCCCATACCTGCAGCAACAAATATCATATTCGAATCTCGTATAATGTCATATATTTCTTCTCTGCTTTCTTCTGCAGACGCAGCACCTTTTTCAGGATCACCTCCGACACCCATACCTTGGGTGAGTTGTTCCCCAATCCTTATACGTGTTGGCACATCACTTATCATCAGGGCTTGGACATCAGTGTTCATTACAACATACTCAACGCCAGGAACACGTTCACGGAACATACGAGATACTGCATTGGAGCCACCGCCACCAACACCAATTACTTTAATTTTTGCTACACCTTCAAGTTCTCTTCCACTAGTCATCGTATATTTACCTCCATTATCAAATCTATCTACTATCTATTTATCATATTTTTAATCTTATTTATAAACCCTTTCCCAGAATTTGTGACAATAACTTTCTCTTCTTCTTTTATTACCGCAAGCCTTGATTCTTCAAAGCAAGCAAATTGCATAATCCCAACACCTGTAGAATAAAAAGGTGAATCTAACGTATCTGGAATCCCTGAAATATCACCAATTTGGCCAAAAGATATCTTGAAATCGGGTAGAAATTGTTGAAACATTTCCAAAAATCCAGGAAGCATAACAGATCCCCCTGTAAGCACAATCTTAGGATTCGTTTTTTCTCTTATAGAAGTTTCTGCAAGCTTTAAATCAATTAACCTTATAAGCTCTAATGCTCTTTCCCTAACTAACTGACATAAATCACGTCTATATATATTGGATGCACTATCAGAATTATTAACAGGGAGAGAAAGCATCTCAGACATATCAACTGAACCAGGCTCTGTGTTAGCAAATTGGAGTTTCGCTAATTCTGCGTCACCAAAAGTAGTGTTATATGTTAAAACAATATCATTAGTAAATTGAAATCCCCCTACAGGAATAATCTCAATACTCTCAATGTGACCATCTTTAAATACTAATATATCTGTCGTACCACACCCTATATCAATAACTGCAGACCCATAATTTTTATCCGATGTGGTCAACACAGATTGAGCACTTGCTAACACATTCAAAACAAATCCATCAATAGACAATCCCGACTCTTCCATAACTTGTTCAATTTTATGAGTGAATTCTTGACCTGCTGTTACTATAAGAGAGGTAACGTCAAATCCTGTAGCATGCATGCCTGTTGGGTCACCAATGCCTTCTTGACCATCAACTGTAAATGATTTTGTAAACGAATGTATAACAGGATTCATATAATTATGAGAATTGTTCAGTACTAATTGGGGAATCCTCCTAACTTCTTCAGCAGTGATAACCCCTTGTCCTCCAACATCATCAAATGAATCAGTGCGAGTCATATATTTTATGTGTGAACCAGTAATTCCAACATAAGCAGACTTAGGGGAAATTCCAGTATTCTTTTTAATTTCTACTAAGGTTTGTTTAATAGCTTCTGAAGTTAAATAAATATCTTCTACGTTTCCCTTTTTTAATCCTTCGCAAGGTGCAAAACTATAGTCGATAATATCTACAATATTATTATGTCGATCATTTCTAGCAACTATAGTACAGATTTTAGTTGTACCAATATCAATAGCAGTTACTATGTCTGATGATGCCATATCAAATTCTCCTAATATCCTGTACCTGATATTAATTCAGCAACTCGCATCTTCGCACTCCTGCTTCTAGGATTAGCATTAATTTCTGAAAAAGACGGTTTATGTACTCTCTTCGTTATAACTTTCAACATTGGGGAGTGATGGCATTCACAAATTAAAACTTCAACAGGACATATACATTTTTTAGACTCATTCTTAAAGAAACTCTTTACAATTCTGTCTTCCAAAGAATGATAACTAATTACAATGATACGCCCTTTATTTTTAATAATTTTTAAACTATCTGATAGTGCGGAGTACAAGTTATTTAGCTCCTTATTAACTTCAATTCTCAGGGCTTGAAATGTTTTTGTAGCCGGATGAATTTTATAATTCTTAGCTCCTATTATGTTTTTTATTAGGTCTGCTAGTTCCATAGTCGTGAAAATTGGCCTCCTGTCAATTATTGCTTTAGCAATTTTTCGTGACTTGCGTTCCTCTCCATACTTATATATCAAATCTGCTAACTCTCTTTCAGAATATTCATTAATAACATCAGAAGCTTTAATTTCTTGATTAGAGTTAAATCTCATATCTAGCGGAGCATCAAACCTAAAGCTAAATCCTCTTTCCGGTGTATCTAATTGATAAGAAGATACTCCTAAATCTAACAATAATCCCGAAGCTAATTCTGATCTTTCTATTGAATCCATAATTGGAAGAATATTAGAAAAATTATCTTTCAAGATTTTAATTCTATCCCCATATTTATTTAACCTGTTACCCGAAAAAATCAACGCGTTCTCATCAAGATCAAGACCTAAAATATTCATTCTGGTATAACTTGCTAATAATGCTTCTGAATGACCTCCTAATCCTAATGTTCCATCTATAATCAAGCCGTTATCACACGGCTCAAAATATTTTAATATTTCATCCTGCATAACAGGCATATGTTTCATAACTTTGGAATAACTCTCCAAAATAATTTAAAAGCACATGCTAAAATAGTCTCAAACTACCACTTTACTCATTATGCTTAAATAACTACAATATAGTGTCCCAATCGTGAGATAGGCTATCAAGGTATTTTATGTTCATTTTTACGAGACTTTTATTGTTTTAGGAAGGTTAATGCATGTCAAATACAAATAAAATAAAAAATGAATTTCAAGTAGGAATTTTAACTATAAGTGACTCTGGTTCTAAAGGAGAAAGGCCTATAGATATAAGTGGTGACACAATTTCTAAAATATGCACCTCCGAAGGTTTCGTTGAAATCTTCCGCGAAATAGTTGCTGATGACATTACAGAAATAAGCAATTTACTCAGCAAGTGGTCAGACAGCAAAAAAGTCAATGTTATTTTCACGACAGGCGGCACAGGTATAAGTCCCAGGGACAATACTCCTGAAGCTACTAAATCTATATTAGATATAGAAATACCTGGAATATCAGAGTTTATGCGAATGAAAACCTCTGAGATAACCCCTACGGCTATTTTAAGTAGATCTGTTACGGGAATACGAAATGATTGTTTGATTATCAACCTTCCCGGTAGCCCAAAAGGAGTTCAAGAATGTTTGGATATTATTTTACCGACTTTAGGTCATGCTTTGGAAATGATAAAGGGTCAAAAGACACATAAAGAACAATGAAATTTCATATTTTCACAATATTTCCAGACATGTATTCTTCTNCATTTGANGAAGGTGTAATACATCGCGGNATAGCAAANGGTCATGTAGAAATATTTCTCCACAATATTAGAGATTACACAAGCGACAAACACAAAAAAGTTGATGATTCTCCATTTGGAGGAGGTCCTGGGATGATAATGAAACCTGAACCTATATTCAATGCAGTAGAAACTGTATCAAAAAATCATAATATCTCTAAAACAACTCCAAAAATACTTTTATCTCCGCAGGGTAAACAATTCAATCATAAAATTGCCAAGGAACTAGCCGACCTAAGTGAAATAATTTTGATTTGTGGNAGNTATGAGGGATTTGATGAAAGAATTCGNGANACTCTAGCTACAGATGAAATAAGTATAGGAGATTATATTTTAAGCGGNGGGGAGTTNGCTAGTATGGTAATTATAGATTCAGTTTCNAGGCTCATTCCTGGNGTATTGGGTAGCAANGAATCTCCATTAAATGATTCCTTCTATAATGACTTATTACAATTTCCGCAATATACGCGCCCTGCATCATTTAGGAATATGAATGTGCCAGATATAATATTGTCNGGNAATCATGCAGAAATAGAGAAATGGCGTAATTCACAATCTATAATNAAGACACAAAATAAACGTCCTGATTTATTTAAAAAATATGATAATNAGTAAATNTAGGGTAATACGGAGAAAAAAATGATAACAGGAAAAGATTTTCTATCTATACTAGATATTGAAGATATCAACTCCATGATACTGAAAGCATCATCATTAAAAAATGCACNNCTNCCCCAAACGTTAAAATCNAAAACTATTGCTCTACTATTCGAAAAACCATCTTTGAGAACNAGAGTTAGCTTTGAAGTAGGTATTAAAAAAATGGGNGGGTCGTGTATATTTTTAAGTAATNCTGAAATAGGGTTAGGNAAAAGAGAACCCGAATCAGATATAGCCAAAGTGTTGGANAGATTGGTTGACGGAATTGTTGCTAGAGTATTTTCTCACAAAAGTTTAGAANTATTATCAGATAACACATCCTTACCTGTAATAAATGCTTTATCNGACANAGCTCATCCGTGCCAAGCTCTCGGCGANTGTTTAACTATCTATGAAAATAAAGGAAATCTTAGTGGNTTGAAATTAGCATTTATAGGTGACGGAAACAATATAGCGGGTAGCTTAGCTTTNGCGTGTGCCAGTTCCAACATGGATTTTNATATATCTTCACCTAAAGAATATAAACTTCCAGAATCNATATGGAACCAAGCACAAAAAATATCATCCCTGAATAAATCTCAAATTGTCTGGACAGAAAACCCTATAGAAGCTGTTCAAAAAGCTGACATAATATATACGGATGTGTGGGTAAGCATGGGAGATGAAGACGAAAAGGAAAAACGGTTAAAAACATTTGCNCCTTACCAAGTAAATNAAGATCTTATACAACATGCNAACCCTGACTTTATATTTATGCATGANATGCCTGCTCACAGAGGAGAAGAAATATCNGAAGATATGCTAGACCATCCCCAATCAGTAGTTTATGAACAATCTGAAAATAGATTGCATGCTCAAAATGCNATAATTTCAGAANTATTCCAATAATNAGATTCTTTCCTGTTATAGGAGGGTAAAAAATTGGAACAAGAACCANTTAATACAAATAAGCCTATCGTAGCAATAGTTGGANGGCCAAATGTCGGGAAATCGACNCTTTACAACCGTTTNACTGGAANTCGTTATTCTATAGTGTCAGATGAATCAGGAACTACTAGAGATAGAGTNATTACAAACACATCTTGGGGNGATAAACCTTTTACACTTATTGATACGGGTGGAATAGATTTATTTGAATCCAATATCTTGTGGAATGAAGTTCGAAACCAAATAGATGATGCAATCAGAGAATGTGATGTGATCATTTTGCTAGTAGATATCTCAGTTGGTATAACAAATCCTGATAGAGAGGTATCGGAAATGATCCGACTATCAAACAAACCTGTCGTTTTAGCAGCAAGCAAATCTGATAATACCGAAAGAGCCTTATACTCATCAGAATTATATGAACTAGGATTAGGAAACCCTATCCCCATAAGTGCATATCACAATTTTGGGATTGAAGATTTAATGGAACAAGTAATCAATTTGTTCCCTGATTATATACATTATCCCGAACCAGAAGTTGACCTGAATCTAGCAATTGTCGGGCGTACAAATGTTGGGAAATCGATGTTGCTTAATGCAATTGCAGGTAAAGAAAGATCGATCGTCAGTGATGTTCCTGGAACAACNCGAGATTCTATTGATACAACAATACGATATAAAGATAGAGACATCAAAATCATAGATACAGCCGGAATAAGAAGACGTGGAAAAATAGAANTTGGNATAGAAAAATACAGTGTNCTCAGATCNGTAAAAGCAATAAATAGATCTGAAGTGGCATGTCTAGTTTTGGATGTATCNGAATTAGCNACAAGTCAAGATACTCATATATCAAATTATATTTTAGAAAGCTATAAGGGAATGATGATAGTAATAAATAAATGGGATCTTTCAAAAAAACTTGAACGCCATAAAAACGAAATTAAAAATGAAATTAAGAGCAAGTTCAAGTTTGCNAGCTATGCTCCCATATGCTTCACATCTGGACTTAACTCTACTGGAATAGAAGAGCTATTAGACACAGCATTACATGTNCANACAGAATGGTCTAAAGGAATTCCAAGACCTNACATAAGAAGAACCATACTGGATGCTGTTGCAGAACACCCACCAGCTAATTCAGGCAAACGTGAATTAAAAATATATAGTGCGATGCAAGATAATACGATGCCTCCCAGCTTTACNTTCTTTGTAAATCATTCAGATATGGTACATTTCTCATACAAAAGATACTTAGAGAATTGTATCCGCTCCGAATATAAATTTGAGGGAGCACCATTAAAAATACGATTTAAAGGATGGAAAGGGTAAATATGGATATCCTATCTTTAGCATTCATATTCTTAACCTATTTAATAGGTTCNATATCATTCGGATTTTTGATAGGNAAATTTGTTAGAGGTATAGATATAAGGGAAGTNGGTAGCGGAAGTACAGGNGCNACTAATGTAACCAGAACATGTGGGTTNTATTGGGGCATAATAGCCTTAATACTAGATATAGGAAAAGCTGCAATTCCATTATTTATAGCAATCCAATTGGAAATGCCTATATGGACTCATCCNATAATTGGATTATCATCAATACTAGGACACATATGGCCTATATTTAATAACTTCAAAGGAGGNAAAGGNATAGCCTCTGGATGGGCTGCATTGATGGTATTNTCACCAATTTGTGGAATATTATGTTTAATANTATCTGTNCCCATAATCGCTATAACACGATTTGTATCACTAGGATCTATTNTAGGCTCAATAATAGGTGGAATAATTTTAACGATAATGTCAATTTATGAATATAACCCTATCTCANTTATAAANCCACTTGAACCAATATACTCGATTTTTGGTATCATCGGTGCATCAATAACNATTATTCTACATNGAAAAAATATAACTCGATTATTNAATNGNCAAGAACGAAAATTTGGTGAGAGAGCATAATCTAATTTATTTGGAAGTAATATGGTAAATTTAGGAATCATAGGTACTACAACTTGGGGTACNACATTAGCGATTTTGAACTCACATAAACCTCATNAAGTCACCTTATTCACTAGAACAAAAAAAGAATCCAACGATTTGTCNCGACAAAGATCTAACGCATCACGAACACCTGATTCTAAATTTCCTGAAAANTTNCNANTAGATCATATNGGTAGCTCAAAATTGTATGATTCAGAAATTCTAATACTCGCTGTNCCATCAGAATCTTTTNGAGAAAACTTNNGAAAAATATCACATAATATTAATGAAAAAACCATCATAATAAGTGCGTCTAAAGGNTTAGAGATTCAATCTGGNAAAAGAATGAGTGAGATNATATTTGATGAATTNCCCAACATAACTGAAAATCAAATATGTGCTTTATCTGGACCCAATCTAGCNGGAGAAATATTATCTGGATTACCTTCATCCTCTGTTATAGCCNGTAAAAACATCAAAACAGCTGAGTATATNCAAAATATATTAAACTCATCTTTATTTCGAGTNTACACAAATGATGATTTGANTGGAGTTGAAATTGCAGGAGCATTCAAAAATGTAATAGCAATAGCAGCAGGAATATCTGACGGATTAAAATTAGGGGATAATGCAAAATCCGCTATCATAACAAGAGGGTTAGCCGAGATGGCCAGACTTGGCAAAACTCTAGGGGCTCGCCAATCCACTTTTGCGGGATTATCAGGCATGGGAGACTTAATAGCTACTTGTTCAAGTAATATGAGTAGAAATTATAGAGCTGGNGAGATGTTAGCGAAAGGGATTTCAACANCNNAAATCACTAGTAATAGNAAAAATGTTATTGAAGGAATCGTAACGACAAAATCTATTATGGATATATCTCANTCTCAAAACGTAGAGTTACCGTTAGCNGCCTCAGTTTTTGAAATTTTATTTAATAATATGTCTCCATTAGAGGGAGTTAAATCTCTAATGGAAAGAGAGCAAACGTCTGAAATATACTGAATATTTATAATNTCATCCCGCTAAATCACCAAACTCNTANAANATAGCAGTCGCTGCAATNATCCCAGCTGTTTCAGCTCTAAAAATTCTAGGNCCCAAAGAAACTGGTGTGATTTTGTTATAAATAGCAAATTCGATTTCTTTTTGTGAAAATCCNCCAACGGGACCTATAAAAATACCCATATCAAAAGTATTCTCATTTATGTCTTCTTTAATATTATGAAGTACTTCTTTAATTCCTTTACTGTTTTCCATCTCCCAAGGAATGATTGATCTTTTGGGAGATNNCTGTAAAGCTTCATNTAGAGTAATTGGGGAACGCAATGCAGGCAATATTGTTCTTTTTGATTGCTCTGCNGCCTCACGTATAATATTTTCCCAACGTTTAAAACGAGAATCACTAGGGATAGNGTACTCCGTTCTTTCTGATAGAACAGGTATAATTTCATGTACTCCTAATTCTACAGATTTCTGTATCGCATATTCAAATCTATCCGATTTAATCAAAGCTTGATATAAAAATAATTTAACAGCCGGCTCCCTTGAAACATTTATAATTTCTAAAATATCTCCAAATGCCTCAGANGAACTAACNTGATTCAAATTGACCAAATACTCTGTGCCCGTACCATCAAAAANTAAACAATAGTCTCCTTTCNTANATCTAAATACTTTATATANTTGACGGGAAATATCATTNGGAAANATTACTTTAGATTCTGAAATATTCTCTGGTGATATAAAAAATCTATGCATATATTTAATCCAATTTTGTTGCTAAAATACCAACCCAATCATCTATCNTAGATATACGATCTATGAAAATTCTATTAGCATTCAATTCTGTCTCAACTTTANTCAAAGATTCTTTCAAAATACCNGATAGTACTATGCGACCATTAACTGGTATAAGATTAGACATAACATAAGTGAGTTCAATAATAATTTTGGCAGAAATATTCGCAACAACTATATCATAAGTATCATTAATGGCTGTTTCTTCAGAAAGCTGTTTCTCGTATATAGAAACATATTTTTCTACTTGNTTAATAACACAATTTTCTTTAGCAACTTTAACTGCATCTGAAGAAAGCTCAAATCCTACAGCTTCTGCNGCTCCAAGTTTCACNGCTGCTATCGACAATATNCCTGAACCTGAACCTAAATCNACNAAACGTTCATTCNCAACAATTATTNCTTCTAAAAGTTCAATACACATTCTAGTTGTNGGATGGTATCCAGTCCCAAAAGCCATTCCTGGNTCCAAAAATATCGTAATATCATCTTTCGAGGATTCTNNCTCAATCCAACTAGGAATTATTCTGATAGCCTTCCCAATTCTTATCGGATGAAAGTATTCTTTCCATTTAGATTCCCAGTCTTCCTTCTCAAGAATTTTTTCGGATAAATCATCAATAGGATAAAGGTAATTTATTAATTTAACAGCAACTTGAATATTAGATCTTATAGATTCAATTTTATCGTCCAGAGGTACATACGTTCNAACAATCAAATCTATATTATCAAGAGGGACCTCTCCTTCATCAGGATTAAACTCAGAAGGATTTTCTATTACTACTCCACCATCTCCATATTGATGAAAAACATGTGATATCGGCTCCACATATTCAGGAGGGACNTTTAGTGAAAATTCTATCCANTTCATATCAATATTAAAAACAGTGAATNAGCATAGTAACTAATCANGAAAATGGTTTCTTAAATTTATCAAATAAGCCTTCTTCGTTAGTTATATCATCTTCAGAAAAAGTATCNCCTAATTGTTCTAACAATTCTTTTTGATCATTAGTAAGTTTCGATGGTATTTTTACGTTAATAGTNACTANGTGATCCCCACGNCTACTACCTTGCAATTGAGCCACNCCAATACCTCTCATTCTNAAAGTTTGTCCACTCTGTGTGCCTGAAGGAATATCTAATTCTCTATCNCCTTCAATAGTTTTAACAATAACAACTGAACCTAAAGCTGCTTGGGCCATATTNATATTGATTTCTGANTTTATNTTTATNCCATCTCTAATAAAATAATCATGGTTAGATATTTGAAACACAACATATAAATCTCCTGGAGGACCNCCATTAGTNCCNTGCGTCCCTTCACCAGTTAATCGAATCTGGGTATCTTCTTCAATTCCTGGAGGAATAGTNACAGCTANCTTTCTATTCTTTCTTTCTCTACCTTGCCCTCTGCAAGCAGTACATAGTTTTTCNAAAGATTTCCCGCTACCGTCACAAGATCGACAATCTGTAACTTGAACGAATTGTCCAAAAACACTTCGTTGAGCCTGTTTGATTTGNCCAACACCATTACAGNTTGAACATTTAGTTACTTTACTNCCTGGCTCATTTTTGGCACCTCTACACTTAGAACATGATTCTATTCTATTAATTTCAAATTCTTTTTCTGTCCCGAAAATCGCGTCTTCAAAACTAATAGGCATAGTATATTGAATATTTGATCCTCTAGCNGGAGCATTTTTNCTTTGAGAGGAATTCCCAAATCCTGATCCTCCAAAAAAAGAATCGAATATATCTCCAAATCCTGATCCTCCAAAATCAAATCCGCTAGATTGTGAATTTCCAGAAACACCAGCATGCCCAAATTGGTCATAGCGTGCACGTTTATCAGAATCTGATAAAACTTGATATGCTTCATTGATTTCTTTAAATTTTTCTTCAGCATCCTTATCTTTGTTTCGNTCGGGATGATATTTAAAGGCAAGTTTTCTAAATGCTTTTTTTAAATCCTCATCACTGGCACTCTTAGAAACGCCTAATATTTCATAATAATCTTTTTTATGTGTAGTCATATTTAAAAAGTAGTTTTAAAAATTATTAATTNATTATATCCTAGTAATAATATAAATAACCATAACGTACAGGTGATATATTAAGTTTCAGCATGCAAAAATGCTGCCTTTAATGTNTTTTCTAAAAGCATTGCTATTGTCATNGGACCTATGCCACCAGGAACAGGTGTGATAGCTAAAACTTTATTGCTAACATCTTCAAAATCTATATCCCCAATTAACTTATATCCTTTTTTTNCATTAATGCTCTCAACCCTATTAATGCCAACATCAATTGCAATAGTATCTTTAGATATCATATGAGATTTCACATAATTAGGAATACCAATTGCTGCAACAAGTATATCNGCCGATCTGCAAATGGTTTCAATATNATTACTATANCTATGGCATAGAGTTACTGTNGCATTGCCTGAANCAGATTTAATAGATAAAAGATTAGAAAGAGGTTTGCCTACAATATTACTTCTACCCAATATAACAACATGTTTACCTTGAATCTCATACCCTGAACGCAATAAAAGTTGCTGTATCCCTAATGGGGTTGCAGGAATAAAGCGAGGTACCCCTGATGCCAACAATCCAATGTTTGTTGGAGATAATCCATCAACATCTTTTAATGGATCAATCGATTCCGTAATACTAGTTTCATTAATATGACTAGGTAAGGGTAATTGAACTAAAATTCCATGGGTATCCGAATCATTATTCAATCTGTAAATATGTTTAATCAATTCATCCTGAGTAATATTTGAATTCAGTCTAATAATAGTGCTAAGCATACCTATCTTTTCTGCTTCACGTTGTTTTGTTCTAACGTAAACTGACGATGCTGGATCCTCTCCCACCAATATCACTGAAAGACTCGGAGCAAAATNATAATTNTTTTTAAACTCTGTAACACGATCAAACAACTCTTGTTTAATCACTTTAGATATATCTGTACCACTTATNAGTTTCATTTATTTGCCAATTTATAACAACCTAATATACTTTAACATTATATCTACAAATTCTANNTACAACACAAATGAGGTTATAATGCTCGTAACAGGCATAGATATCATTGAGATAGACCGAATCAAATTAGTCTTCGATAAATATGGTGACAGATTCTTAAATCGGATTTATACGGTCAAAGAACGTGAATATTGCAGAGGCAGAGCCTCTCAATTGGCAAGTAGATTCGCAGCAAAAGAAGCCACTATGAAAGCATTAGGAACTGGAGTTAGAGGGGTAGGGTGGAAAGATATTGAAATTTTGAGACAAAGAGGAATGGCCCCCTATATAAAACTTCATGGTCGTGCAATACAACGTGCNGAAAAAATGGGTTTATCAGATCTAGCTTTATCATTATCTCATTCAAAAGAATTCGCTATTGCATCTGTTATTGGAGACAGTCAAAAAGGGAATTTGATCCCTAGATAAATTTATGTTTCCTACTTTGATTTAATAGAAGTCCCATCTCCAATAATACTATCACCAATTCTTTCACGTATATATTTAACTAATTCCCAACGTTCTTCTACAGTTAATAATTTAGTATATTGTGGCATAATGGCAGGCGATTCCCTACCCCTATCAGCGGCAGAAAGTCCTGCACGCCCACCCCACGTTATATAAGCAAATATTTCCCCGTCAGTTAATTCTCTTACTCTGTCAGAGTCCAAATTTACTGGCATCGAACCCTTATTAAGTGCTTTTGAGCCATCCCCTCTAGCGCTTTCCAGATAAACTATAGGTCCCATCCCATCAAGATTAACCCCNTGACAAACCTGACAATTAACGTCATATATTTTCATTGCATGATCGTCATTATATGAATTTAAAACATCTGAAGGGATAACATCATTTATGTAATCATCAATTTTAGTATATTTAACTTCAGAACCNGTAATTGGAACAGCNCCATCCGGAGGTAGNAAGCGAGGTACTTCTTGTGAACCNTATGATTCCGAATAATGCATTTCCGTAAAAACTAATACCGCATGGCCACCTGTCTGGGGGAAGACGGGTAGTTCAAACTTTAAAGCNCCACCCACTTTAACTTCACCTGTAGTAGAGTTATAACAACCACTTGTAACAACAAATACCATTAGCAATGAAACTAAAAATATAGCTAGATTATTAGATTTTATTTGGAATTNAATAAATTTCATCAATATCCTCTATTATTCCCATCCCCTAATGATGTCTCCATCTATTCCTGCTTTCTTTAATGCTGCCTCAGCCGCATCTGTCTTTGATTCATCTGTAGTAACAGTAACTCCAATGTANCCTTCTGTAATTTTCTCACTATATGCTCCCATAAATATACGAGGCAGCCTAGATTCAAAAATAATGCCAATTATAGTCATTAAAATAGCTCCTAGCATAGAACCCTCATACATAATAATTGCCATAGCNGGAAAAGATAAAATAGGTTTNCCNCCTGTCAATATTGGATAAGCAAGAGATGTTCCTGCAGTTATAATTAAAGCTCCAGTAAACCCACAAATCGCACCAATTAATGGCCATCGATATAATTTATGCTCTGGTTCAGCTTCNCCAAAAGTTCCTTCAGGGTAAGGGGTACCTGTCAAAATTTCATATTCACCCTCACCGAAGCCCGCNTCTCTTAAATTATCAAGAGCATCTGCAGCCGAATCTTCTTCTATATAAAGTCCTAATACACTTTTCTTTGTCATAACAGCCCTCTTATAAGCTAATTCGAATGATCTTTTTCATGTTTTTCATAATAATGATGAGGCAAACCTTCCCTCATAGTCGCCGGTATAGTTCTTCTTCCTACTTTCATTAACCTTCTTATAACCACTCCTTCCTTTATATCAAACAGAGGAATTAATGGTAAAACTTTGGCAAATAAAAGCATCCCAAAAGCAACAAATGCAAAAGTTTCAATAACAATTAAAATTTCTATTAATGATGGGTGATAAGTCCCCCAATCAAATGTCATGTGACCTCTTCTAACTAGGCCTGGAATCACAATTAAAAATCTTTCGAGCCACATTCCGACATTAACTAACACAGTAGTAATAAACATCCACATTGGACTTCTTCTAACCTGCTNAAAAAGCCACANAGGAACAGGTATTACAAACGATGTTATTACAAAAATAGCAAATAAAGGCCCATACGGCCATTCAAGCGCTTGCAGTTCTCTTAAAGCTATTTCAGGACTCTCAAGAGTATATAGGGCCCAAACCCATTCTAAGAAAAAGAAGAAGAACCAAGTAGTCGCAACTATGATTAAAAGTCTCGCAATAGCATCAAAGTGATCTGGCTTTATATATGTTTTTAATCCATATATCCAAACTATTAGCGCCATTAACATTGCAACAGCTGAAACACCTGAGTGTATAGCACCAATAATAAAATATGGTGCAAATATTGTAGAGTGCCATCCTTCTACAGCAATTAGAACACCAAAGTCCCATGACACAATTGAATGCACNGAAACGAAAACAGGCAATACAATTGCAGATAATAAAATTCCTGCAAGAATTTGTAACTTCCACTGTCTAGGTGTCCCTCTAAATCCAAGACACAAAGCTCCGTATATTTTTTTCAACATAGGAGATTTNACTCTATCTCTCAGTATTGCTATATCAGGTAACAAACATACAAATACGAATAATGAACTTGCAATAAGATATGTTCCTACTGCACTAGGATCCCAAACAAAAGGAGACTTAATATTTGGCCATATATTTCTATCNAAATCATATGGNAAAATCCAATAACCAACACGCCAAGGTCTACCAACGTGAAATAATGGCGTATGGAGAGCNGCAATTAATGAGAAAACTGTCATTACTTCTGCAGCTCTTGTTATTGGCCTTCTCCATTCTGCCTGTGTAAGCCGTAAAATTGCAGATATCATAATACCTGCGTGACTAATACCNATCCAGAAAACAAAGTTCGCAATGAAAAATCCCCAAAACACAGGTCTATTTAAACCTGTAACACCAACCCCATGGTATACCATGAANAAAAATGCACTCAACCCAATCACTATAATGGTACCTAGAAACAAAACTGCAGGTAGCCACCATTTTGGCAATNGCAAAATGTCTTTTAACAGATCATCATTTATCTGCTTTTGTGTTAATTGTGTATGTTCTTGCATTTTATTCTCTAAAAATCTCTCTTTATTGTAAAAACGTACCCTATCTTGGTTTTCCTAAAACTAATACTTTTGCTCTATGAAATTGAATTTCCGCTTTATATAACAAATATTCTTTTCTTTCCCAAANATTTACTGTAGGNATAATTCTTGTTGCAAGTAAATATATAAATACAGATCCACCAATAAATCCTACAGTCANAAATATATCTGCAATTCCCGGCATAACAACGCTCGTTGGAACTTCAGATAATTCCATCCCATGCATATCTGCATCAGGGTCAACAAATTTACTCTTAAAACTGGCTACATCCCAAGCTCCGACATAAAGTCTGATTCTATCTAGAAATGTACCAATAAGAACAGAAACTGCAATTATTGAAGGACCCCATATACTACGCCTAACAGGATTCCATATCATGGTAAACCAAGGNATAATAAATACACATAAAAATGCTGCAATAAATATTTCTCTATAAGGACCTTTTACCAATAATTCTAATACCGATATTTCAGTAGGCTTTTTNCCNTACCAAAGAAGCTGAAAACTACAAAACCAGAACCAAAACCATAAAAGGGAAAGAGCAAGTAATAATTTGCCTAATCCCCAAAATTGATCTATACCTATTTGTTCTTTATATCCACCAAATTGACGTAAACAAAACATAGTCACCATTACAGTAGCNACTCCACCTTGTAANGCATTATGNGCATGAGTTATTGGATATAAAGAATCTATCCACCCTGGAACATGAACCATCAAAAATTCTACACTTATAAAAAAATGCACAAAAACAAGCATCATAAAATAAAATGCACCTAAAAGGCCCATACGATGATATTGCCAATTCCATTGAGCCGTCGTGCCTATCCACCCTAAAGCCAATTTNTTACCCCATTTTTTCCTCCACCCTGTAGCATGGTCACGAAGCAAAGCAAAATCAGGTAAACAAGACANCCAAGTCAATGCAAGGCCNAAAACAACAAGANCAATTATTGCTAAAGTTGCCCATACATGTGGNGAATACGGAGGCACACCCTCCTGTTGNTCATAAAACCACAAACTTCTTCTTCCATTAGCCAAACTTGGCAATAACCAAATTAACGGGATATANAGAATTAGATTTACTGAACCAGCNAGCGTCCATATTTCTGCTGCTCGTGATATCGGTCTTCTCCATTGTGCATTTGCAATTCTAGGTGCGATAGCAACCATNGGNGCAGCCGAAGTAGTTGTCATCAAAAATGCAAAAACTGCTACATAGTATCCCCATGCTTGCTTGTCATCAAATCCAGAAAAAATCTTCATTAGAAATCCAATGAATCCTAAGAGAAGCATTGCCCCAGTTAAATAAGTGAATTGCCAAAATCTCTTATTTGTAGCTGTGTGTATAGATAAAGCTTCTTCAGTAATCTCTTTACGAGCTTCTAAAGAGTTCTCATTATCAACATACTCTTCAGTAGCTTCAAATGGATAAATTTCTTGCTGATCTGTATTATCAATGGTGGTCATCTACAACTCCTGTAGATTCTTCAACTTTCTTTAAATAAATGACATTCGGAGAAGTACCAAGATTTTCAAACAACCTNTANCCTCTGCCTCCTTCNTTATCATATTCTTCTTTCTTTATCTTNGAAATTTTACTATTTTCATCGTTCCAATCACCAAAAACAAGNGCGTCAGTAGAACATGAATTAACACAAGCTGGATTAAGTTTCCTGTCCCCATCTTTCAAATCAACACCATCACGATTAGATTCTCTTGTAGACCTCTGNATCCTCTGTATGCAAAAGGTACATTTTTCCATAATACCTCTTGTTCTTACAGTAACATCCGGATTAAGTTGGTTTTTAAAACTTTCAGGCCATTCAGGAGTCCAGTAATTGAAAAATCTGACGTGATAAGGACATCCATTTGCACAGAATCTAGTTCCTATACAACGATTATAAACCTGAACATTTAAACCTTCATTATTGTGGTAAGTAGCGTATACAGGACAAACGGGTTCGCAAGGGGCATTTCCACAATGCTGGCAAACGACAGGAATAAATTTAGCTTTAACATCAGGGTANTCTCCTTCCCAATACCTNTCAACNCTTAACCACTGAATAGCACGCCNCTGATTAAAATGTTCTTCTAAATTTATTGGAATATTATTCTCAGCCTGGCAAGCAACAACACAACCGTTGCAACCTGTGCAACGATCTATATCGATAACCATGCCCCATTTTCTAGCTTCATCACCCATAATATTATCTCCTAAACATCATTTTAATGATGNTCATTCATCTCATCTTTAGAATATATCTGAATTATGTCGTGATGTTCATCACGAGGAAATTCAGGTACTGTATTTTCAAATTTTGGTACTCTAATCCATTCACCTGTAGGCTTTATAGTGACTTTATTGGCTGCCCAAGCCAAAGATCCCGTTCTAGCATCACTAATATCGGATAAAATTTCCATAACATTAGCGCCTCTTCCTGTAGCATATCTACCATAATCTCTATGCCCTTGGCCAAACGGTATTCCAATTATGTCATGAGGAGTAGCAGGGTTAGGCATTGCAAGCACTTTAATCGTTTTACCTGTACCTGAAGTTATTTCAAGCACATCCCCTTCCTTAATTCCAAGTTTGTCTGCTTCTTCATGATTTATTTCAGCCCATGTTTGCCAAGTAGCCGTTGAAATAGGATCCGGCATAGCCTGNAACCAAGGTAATGATGCNCCTCTNCCNTCATACAATGAAGCAGATGGAAAAGGCTGTAAGTAAAAATCTCCGTTTCCTAAAATAATTGGNTCAGGTATTNTTTCNATAGCATTNGGTTTCACATAATCAGGACCCTTTGCATTTGTATCCCACCAGCCACCTCTTTGCAAAACTCCATTCCAAAAATCCTCAAATGAGTTAGCTGAAATAGAACCTCTATTCATATCAAAAAGTGTTTTTGCNCCATCCNTAATAACATCTTTAAAAATATCTCCATTTAACCCTAAATCCAGACCCATAATTTGAGACAATGTCATCAAAACATCTGCAAATCCTTTAGTCCCTAAATTATCACCTCTAGGTTCAAAAAATGGTCTTACAACAGGCTGTTGAAATCCTATAGTTTGATACCCAACACCAGATATAGGCACATCAGTTCCCCAATCTTCTAATGAGTTATGCTCAGGCAAAATGAGGTCAGCCATAGATGTCGTATCATCCATCATTCCNGAGAAACTGACAATCGTATCAACTTTAGAAAGGTTAGTNTTTAAAGACAAAACATCNGGCAATCCATAGTAAGGGTTAGCCCCTCTAACCATTAGCANTTTAANCTCACCTGCATNTATATTGTTATTTAATNCTCTGAAATCTGTGTAAGGGTCACCGGGAGNTGCAGGATTAACACCTGAAAGAGGAGATTCAGGATTCAAAATAACCCCACCTTTCTTGCCAACATTCTCNACTAAATGATTCAAAGAGTAGACGGCTTTCATGGATTCAAATCCATTAGAATGAGCAGCAGCCGGACCTCCTCCTAANGCTATTGGATGNTGNTTGTGTGAAAAATCGTAGGCAACTTCTTCTATTATTTCCGTAGAATCTAATCCNATTTTCTCTATAATGTTAANAGGAGCATAATCATCTATCCAACGTCTTCCTCCAGCTGGAAACATAGCTGANATAATATCAGAGCTAACTTCTCCACTAGAAATAATGACCTGCATAACTGATAATGCAAAAAGACCTTCCGTTCCGGGTTTTACCCGTATCCATTTATCCGCATTAGCAGCCGTCGAAGAAAAGCGAGAATCAATATGGACCAATTTACCTCTTACATCTTTTCTACCTTGCCTAAAATCTCCATATCCCCGAACATATCTAGTAGATGCGTTCCATGTACTTAAAAAGTCTGCNCCAAAAGATAATATGTATTCTGCATTGTCAATATCAAAATCAGGCATAGAAGATTGACCNAACACTTCTGAGACAGCNCGTCTTTCAACATTTGTCTCAANAGGTTCATATGTATATCTNTTAATNCCTGATTTTGAAACAAAAGAATCTACAACTANNCCAAGGTGTCCGCCNACAGGNTTTGTTATTAATACAGCATCTTTCTCAATAGANTCAACCGAATTCAAANTTTCAGAAAGTCGATTTATAGCATCATCCCAGCTTATTTCTCTATATTCACCAGAACCCCTAGGNCCAGTTCTAACCATAGGTGCCGATATTCTATCTGGATGATATAANGCTTGTAATACAGCCTCACATCTAGCAGTATGTCCTCCAATATTTATTGGATAATCGACATTTCCNTCGACTTTTTTAGCNCGACCCTCCATAACNCTTACAATAATTCCTTCAGAATTATCACATTGACTACACATAGTCGCGTACCAGTTATCTGTTCCATTAACTAAATCTTCTGGCATCTCAATAGGAGCATCTACAAGAAGTTCCATTTCAGGAACACCACATGCTTGAAACAACACAGCAGCACCTGTAGTGCCTCCCATAAGAGTTAAAAATTGTCTTCTAGTTAAAGTCATCCGTTATCCTTTAATAATGACATGTTGCACAGTCCGTAGGNGCCCCATTATCTTTATGGCANCTAACACAATCCCCCATTTTAAGATTNTCAACTTGTCTTACTTTATCCATAGATGCGACATCACCATGACATTTCTGGCAAACTTGACTAGATTCAACCCCTTCAGCCTCTGTGAAATATCTAATATGTGCTTCATGCACAAAGTGCACGTGGTCAGGGAGCCTATGAACTCTAACCCAATGTATAGATCTACCGTCTTCATACAAAGACCTCATCTTTTCTATACCTTCTAAACCATCTCCTACATTCTTATGGCAATTCATACAAAATTGAGTCGATGGTATGTATGCAGAAGCCTGCTTTTCAACAGTTCGATGACAGTATGTACAATCCATATCCANCTTCTTNACATGTGTTTCGTGGGGAAAACTAATGGGTTGATCAGGTCCTTGCTGAAACCCTTCAGTCCCAAATANAACAGGCCTACCTAACCANGAAGTCAAAACAAAAGTNAGAACTAGAACTAANCCGGCAAAAACAACTAAGCCGAACATTCCTGTTATCCCCAGCTTAATNAACTGAGAACGAGTAGGTTTTTTNGGTTCAAATTCTCCAGGTATCAAATTAAATAAATCCTAATGTTTATATCCAATAATCGGGATATATAAGACTNATAGCTTCATATCCACCTTGAAAAGCCCTAATTACAAAAAAAATAGCNGCCGCAAAAGCCAAAANAGCAATNGCATAAATTGGAATNCGGATTTTATTTAATGATTTAGGTATATGGTGTGACTCAATAAGTGAAGGAACCATATTATGNCCAAGCACCATNTGAGCAGCAAATACCAAAATCGACAATACAAAGAACCAAATATTAGTCACGAATACACTAACATATTCCCAAGCTTCGGGACCTATATAATTAGGATCTATTTCAAACAAAATCCAACCTCATTTCTANAGTAAACTTNCAAAATAATTATAATATATTNTATCTCAAATCGAACATGTTTACACAANAAAAAAGTATCCACACGGGTCAAAATTATCACATCGGCNTTATAGTGTGTCAAGCNTTTCTAGNATTCACGTTTGAGTAGTAGCTAAATTAACACGTTTATGAATCTTGGTTATTATTCTAGCAAATAATAACCAAATTTTATAAATATACATATATAATGTCAGAGTCTAATATCTTTTAATTATAAAAAACTCATATAAGCGTCCCAAATCATGGATTTGCAACAACAGCTTTCAAAAACAAATGTATCTAAGAATTCTGTACTAACCATTGGTGTATTTGACGGTGTACATCTAGGCCATTTACATCTCATAGAAAGACTAAAAAATACTGCTATTCAGAAAAAATACCATTCAGGAATCATCACTTTCAAAAATCATCCTGCAGAGATATTAAACCCCAAGTTTAAACCGTCGTTTATTATGAATTTCAAACAAAAAATATTAACCTTGGAAAAAACAGGTGTTGATTTTGTTATACCAATTACTTTTAATCAAACAATCTCTAATATGAGTTCACTAGAATTTATTGAGTCACTTCAAAAAAACCTTAATATGAAAGAACTTGTAGTGGGGCCAGACTTTGCAATGGGAAAAAATAGAGAGGCAACAGCCTTACAATTAAAATCTTTAGGTTTAGAAAAGGGTTTCTTAACTGAAATAATTGAACCNCAAAAAATAGATGGATTAGAACTAAGAAGTACTGNTATACGANAATTNTTGCTATCTGGTAATGTTGCAGANGCATCAAAAGTCTTAGGNAGAAATTTCTCATTATCCGGNANAGTGATTCATGGTGAAAAAAGAGGTANAGAACTNGGGTACCCTACAGCAAACTTAAAAAACACCAATGACTCCGTCGTACCTAAAAATGGAATATATGCTACATTTGCATACATCGATGACCGTAAATTCATGTCTGCAACAAGCATAGGTATTAACCCGACATTCGCAGGTGACACCAAAACAATAGAAACTTATATATTTAACTTTAACAAAGATATTTATGGTCANGNTATCGAAGTTGAATTTATAGAAAGATTGCGTGATGAGATAAAATTCACTTCANTAGAGAGTTTAATANNCCAAATGAATACAGACATGATCGAAGTTGAAAAAATATTAAAAAATCAATGACTTCATTAATACGAGGTTAAGTTGGCACTTACAGATAAATCAGACGTTCTTACCAGAGGCGTTGAAGACATAATCATAAAGAAAGATTTTGTAGAAAAACTGAACTCGNNAACCNNANTAAGATTAAAAATGGGTTTTGACCCCAGTGCGCCAGATATACATTTAGGCCATACGGTTGGACTAAGNAAATTACGTCAGCTTCAAGAGTTAGGCCATAAAGTAGTTTTAATAGTNGGCGACTGGACAGCACAGATTGGAGACCCAAGNGGCAGATCACAAACTAGAAAAATGCTGACCCAGAATGAAGTAAACGAAAATGCAAAAACTTATTTAGATCAATTTTTNAAAATAATTGATAAAGATAAAACAGAAATTAGGCGTCAAAGTGAATGGTTTGGAGATTTCAATCTAACAAATGTAATAGAATTAACAAGCAAATTTACTGTAGCTCAAATATTGGCAAGAGANGATTTCAATAAACGCTTCAAAGANAATCATCCAATANCAATAACGGAACTAATGTATCCTTTACTCCAAGCATATGACTCNGTAGCAATAGAATCTGATGTTGAATTTGGAGGTTCTGATCAGAGATTCAATTTATTGGTTGGTCGAGAGTTACAACAAAGTGTCGGGATGCCACCTCAACAATGCTTTATCATGCCTATTCTACCTGGAACTGATGGCAAGATGAAAATGAGTAAAAGTTTAGATAATTACATTGGAATCACGGAGNCNCCAAATGATATGTTTGGAAAAATAATGTCAATNCCGGATGAACTTATCATTCCATATTTCGAACTACTAACTGATACTCCAACAACAGAAATCACAGAAATAAAAAANGCAATTGAAGATAGNTCANGCAACCCTATGGACCTTAAGAANCAAGTCGCTTCNATAATAGTTAATGATTTCCATGATAAAGATTCTTCTATTAAATCTAGNAATTTCTTTGAAGAAACTATTCAAAAAAAGAACACTCCAGAAGATATTCCTGAATACGTATTAGCCAAACTTTCTAAAAATCCAAACCTTAAACTAGCAAATGTGTTAGTAGAAACAAATTTAGCATCAAGTATTGCCGAAGCCAGGAGACTGATCAGTCAAGGTGCCGTAAAGTTAAATGACAATCCAATTACTGANAATATCGCTGTCTCNCANATCAACACAGGGGTATTAAAAGTTGGNCGCAGAAGATATTTAAGNCTTACATAACCTATTCATTTATCCTCCTACCCTATGCTAAAATTTAANCTTGGNTAGTAACTAAAATTTANAACCTTCATAACCTAGGAGATTAAAATTGACAAACTTGAGAATTCCCGGACCTGTCCCTTTACCTCAAGAAACTTTAGATTTGATGTCTANTCAAATGATCAATCANAGAGGCCCTGAATATGCCCAAATGTTAGATCAAATGACAAAAAATCTTCAAACAGTATTGATGACAAAATCTGATGTTTATTTTATTACNGCATCTGGTACAGGAGGAATGGAAACAGCAATAGTTAATACTACGTCNCCNGGAGATAAANTTTTATCAATATCAATTGGATGGTTTGGTGAGAGATTTGCAGAAATTTCAGAGGCATATGGTTGNGAAACAGTAAAAATTTCTTTCGAATATGGNGAATATGCTGATCCNGAATTAATCAAATCNATTTTNGTANAAAATCCTGATACTAAGGCTGTATTAGTAACACACAACGAAAGTTCAACAGGGGTTAAAAATCCNCTGAANGAAATTTGTGAAGTTGTCAAAAACAATTCGGATGCATTAATTTTAGTAGATGCAGTTTCGTCAGCCGCAGGATCAATTATCTCGACAGATGCATGGGGAATAGACGTAGTAGCAACTGCGTCACAAAAATCTTGGATTGCCCCTCCNGGTATTGCGATGGTCTCTTTCTCTGATNANGCNTGGAAAGCTTACGNAAATTCGAAATGCCCAAAATACTATTACGATATAGACCAATATAGAGAATATCTTAAACTTGGGCAACCACCTTTNACTCCTTCACTTACCACTATGTANACGCTCTATGACTCTTTACAAAAAATGGTTGANGAAGGAATGGAAAATGTATTCCAACGACACACAAACATAGCTCAATTCACACGTGATCTTGCNAAAAGTATTGGNCTNGAGATACTACCTCNAGAANCTTATGCNTCAGACACAGTAACTGCCATTAAATTACCANAAAATGTTGANGGGAAAATGGTANTCAAGGAAGTCGAAAAGAACTACGACATTATCCTAGGTGGAGGCCAACAAAAATTAGCAGGCAAAATAGTTAGAATTGGACANATGGGCTGGATTNATCAAGAAGACATTGAAANTTCGATTGTTGCCNTAAAAGAAACTTTAGATCAAATCTAAANNATCTANCCNCTAGAAGGAGACTGNTTTAAAAGGTCTTTAAGTTTATCACCTTCTATTGTTTCATGTTCCAGTAAATATTCTGCTAATGCTGTTAGCTTGCCCATATTGNTTTTAATAACGTCTGTAGCAATTGTGTACGATTTTTCAAGTAATCCATGAACTTCTTCATCGATAGTTTGAGCTATGTTATCNCTATAATCAGCCTGTTCNGAAATTTCTTTNCCTAAGAAAACTAATTCTTCTCTCTTNCCAAATGTTCTAGGCCCTAATTTCTTNCTCATGCCCAATCTTGTTATCATNGTTTTAGCAATGCTTGTAGCTTGCTCNAAATCATTGCCTGCTCCAGTAGTAACTTCATAGAAAACTAATTCTTCAGCTACTCTTCCNCCCATAGCAGAAGCCATTCGAGCCTCTAGCTGATTCTGTGTAATAAGAGATGTTTCTTCTTCTGGCTGGAANCGAGTATGNCCTCCAGTTTGACCNCTAGCCACAATGGTAACTTTATAAGGAGGGTCTGCATGAGGAAGNATATGGCCAACAAGCGCATGGCCAGCTTCATGATACGCAACCATTGATTTCTCTCTATCGCTAATAATTTTATTTTTCTTTTCAGGACCTGCTATAACACGATCAATAGATTCCGCAAGTTCATCATATGTTATTANTTTCTTATCTCTNCGAGCAGCTANTATTGCAGATTCGTTAACTAGATTCATTAAATCAGCNCCGCTAAANCCTGCTGTTTGTTTAGCTATACCTTCAAAGCTCACACTTTCATCGAAAGGCTTGCCTTTAGCATGAATATTAAGTATTTCTTCTCTGCCTTTNACATCAGGNCTATTTAAAGTTACACGTCTATCAAATCTACCNGGTCTAAGTAAAGCAGGATCAAGAATATCAGGACGGTTTGTAGAAGCNAAAACAATAACATTNGTATCATTGTCAAAACCATCCATCTCAACCAAAATNTGATTNAAAGTTTGTTCTCTTTCATCATGTCCACCNCCTAAACCTGCTCCNCTATGNCTCCCNACTGCATCAATTTCATCAACAAATACTATGCATGGAGCATTCTTTTTAGCCTGATCAAATAGNTCTCGAACTCTTGAAGCNCCAACACCAACAAACATCTCTACGAACTCAGAACCACTTATAGANAAAAANGGCACTTTTGCTTCACCTGCTACTGCNCGAGCTAACAAAGTTTTCCCGACCCCAGGAGGCCCCATGAGTAATACTCCTTTAGGNATTTTGGCGCCTAGAGCTAAAAATCTTTCTGGAGTTTTTAAAAATTCTACAACTTCTTCAAGTTCTTCTTTAGCCTCATCAACACCCTGAACATCAGAAAATCCAACTCTAGGATTATCACCATCAAANAACTTTGCTTTTGACTTNCCAAACCCAAATGTTTGACTACTGCCACCTTGAGCCTGCCTCATCATAAAGAGCAAAATAGCTCCAAAAAATATGATTGNCAANAAATTCAATAATATNCCGAAGAAACTTCCTACTCCCCCAGTTCCTTCAACACTAACATCNACATATCCNGATCCATTGTTAACACCTGCTTCTCCTAATTGTTCAACAATAGAAGAATCCTGTTCTTTTCTAGACGTAAGTANTTCTCCGTCTATAGTCACTGCACTNAGAGTATCTCCNCGAACCTCTATNGTCCTAAGTTCTCCTTCCTTTGCCATAGATATGACTTTACTAATGGGAACTTCAGTCGACGGGTTAAAAGAGTCTCCAAACACAGTAAAAATAATTGCCATACCAGCGACAGCAATCATCAAATATATGAACATGCTTCTCATGGATCTTGGATCCATAACACAATCTCCGAAATACTATAATGTTGGTNTCTTAAATCCNTTTGATTTAAGANTTATNNATCAATATTACAGCAATCTATAGNCATAGGGCAAAGNATAAAATATTAAATGCTACAATTATTGATGTTTTATTTATAAATCAAACTAGACATTAAATTAGATTATGGAAAATATANAGTTTAATAATCAGTCTNAAATAATTTTACGAGATCAAGTCTCGTCAGTTTTGCATGGCACATCATTAANCTGGGCAATANTATCTTCGGANACAGATGCTATTAAAAAACTTAAAGNTTTTGAACAAATCCAAAATGGAAACAAACCTGATCTTATAATCTTAAACTTGGTCGAAAATATATCNNAAATAATTGTAAANCAGATANCTGATAAATGTTCTGACTTACAAATANCAACTTTAGGAATTATAAATGAAGATTACTTNAGNTCTTCAGATATCCANNCAAACATATCTGAATACATAATGNANCCTATAAAAGCTGAAGAACTAAAATTCAGAATANGTCGTCTNGTAGAATCATCNAGAANCNGTCCCGATAAGAATATAATCACAATTGATGAACTTACAATAAATACTACAAATTATGAAGTTATTGTATCTGGAGAAAGGGTTAATCTAAGATTTAAAGAATACGAATTACTTTTATTGCTCGCTTCGAACCCCGGAAGAGGCTTTGATCGNGCNACATTATTNAACCAAATATGGGGTTACGACTATTTTGGCGGTACAAGAACGGTAGACGTACACATAAGACGTCTNAGAAGTAAAATAGAAAAAGACCCAAACAATTTATTTATTGAAACAATTTGGAACGTTGGGTACAAGTTCAGAGGCATCTCTAAAGAATCTAATTAATACCNTTTGGNTCTCATACCGTGAAAAAGATGATCGGAAAATACTATGAAATTATTCCTTATCCTGATGGTTTAGATTTACAAAAAACTTATCACCGTAAAGTTCTTGCAGGAAAAGAGGATACACTGCTATTAATGCAACATCCCAACGTATATACACTAGGAAGACGTGGNAAAGATTCAGACATCTTAATAGATGCAAAAAAATTATCCTCACTCAAAATAGAAACCTACCATACTGATAGGGGAGGAGAAGTAACATATCACGGTCCAGGTCAAATAATTGCTTATCCAATTATTAATCTAAAAAAATTAGGACTCAAGCCTACAGATTACGTCAATACCCTAATTNCCGGAATNGAACATTTTCTTTCATCTTATGAAATACAATCAGACAATCGTACATTAACAGGAGTATGGGTAACAGGAAAAAAAATTGCGTCCTTAGGAATCAAAGTTAGCAAAGGCGTAACGACGCANGGGTTAGCAATAAACATAAACACAGATCTAAGTTATTTTGAAAATATTGTAGCGTGCGGGATAGACAATTCNNTTCCTACATCATTATCAAAGATATTAAATCGNAATATTACTATCGAAGANACATACAAAAATCTTGCTANAAGTATTGGNAAGTCATTANACATGGAAGTCTCATGGCAAAACTAAACNCAAANCANCAGATNTTAAGGTAGTTNACCTGTAACTAAATATATAACGCGCTCGGCAATATTTGTCGTTCGATCAGCAACCCTTTCNAGNTCATGAGAAACCCACAAAAGATAGGTAGCTCTTTCTATCGTTTTAGGGTCAGCCATCATATANGTTAATAATTCACGGTATATTTGTTGATAAAGATCATCAATCTCATCATCTGCATCAATAACNACCTTAGCAAGNTCNGGGTCTCTTTTTATGAATGACTCAATNCTATGNCCTAGCATATGAATTGATCTTTCCATCATTCTAGGTATATCTATCAATGGTTTAAGTGGAGGCAGATCACCCATTGTCAAGCTTAATTTGGCAATACCTTCTGCATAATCTCCCATCCTTTCTAATTCACTCGCAACCATCATAGCAGTAACAATAACTCGTAAATCCCCTGCCATAGGGGCTTCTAATGCGATCATCTCAATACAAAGCTCTTCTATAGATTCTTGATATCTATCTATAGCATCATCTTCTTCAATAACTTGCTTGGATAAATCTAGATCTCGAGCCTTTAAAGCCTCAACAGACTTAGATATTGATTTTTCTACCATACTAGAAAGTTTAACTATATCGTCCTGAACTTGTTGAAGATTCTTTTCAAAATCTGCTCTTGGCATATACCCTCCTTAGAATTAACTATTAGGCAATCACACGCTAACTGAATCGCCCTGTAATATATTCTTCAGTTTTTTCATTATCAGGATTAGTAAATATCTTCTGCGTATCATCGTATTCTACAAGATATCCAGCCCTATTCTCACCAACCATAAAAAAAGCTGTCTCATCTGACACTCGAGCTGCTTGTTGCATGTTATGAGTAACGATAACTATTGAATAAGTTTCTTTTAAATCTCTAACTAAATCCTCAATGGCTAAAGTTGCAATAGGATCTAAAGCCGAAGCCGGCTCATCCATTAACAAAACTTCAGGTTCTACAGCCAATGCCCGCGCAATACACAATCTCTGCTGTTGACCTCCTGATAAAGCAAATGCACTATCATCAAGCCGATCTTTAACTTCTTCCCAGAGAGCTGCTTGTTTGAGGGATTTTTCAACAGCTTGATCCATGTCGCCTGCAAACCCATTAACCTTAAGACCAAATGCTATATTCTGATAAATAGATTTGGGGAAAGGATTTGGCTTTTGGAAAACCATCCCTATTCTAGATCTTATCTCAGTTGCATCAACAACATCATCATATATATCTTCATTCTCAAATATGACCTTACCTTCAACCTTAGCCGTAGGAATAAGGTCATTCATCCTATTTAAGCATCGGATAAATGTACTTTTACCACAACCAGAAGGACCGATAAAAGCCGTCACTTTATTCTTAAGAATTTTCATACTAACATCTTTAACAGCTAAAAAATCTCCATAATAAACATTCAAATTCTCAACATTTAATACTATTTCCGAACTAGTAGAATTCGCATCCATAAATTATTCCTCAGACCTGGTTTGATATTTATTTCTCAAAAATACCGCTATAGAATTCATAACAAGTAAAATACTTAATAACACAATTATGCCTGCTGCAGCCAAACCTTGGAAATCTTCTTGTGGACGTGCAACCCAGTTAAAAATCTGGATTGGTAAAACCGTGAATCTCTCCATTGGATGTGTAGGGACAAATGTTAAGTATACTAACGCACTAATAGCAATAACTGGTGCGGCTTCTCCTATTGCTCTAGACAAAGCTAAAATAGTTCCAGTGAGTATTCCAGGAACTGCAGAAGGGAGGACCACTCCTTTTATTACTTGCCATTTATCTGCCCCCATTGCATAAGCGCCTTGTCTATATGAGCCCGGAACAGCCTTTATCGCTTCACGAGACGCTAATATAACAATCGGCAAAACTAATAAAGAAAGTGTCATTGCACCTGCAAGAATGCTTCTTCCTAATTCCATCCAGTATACAAATAATCCCATTCCTAAAAGCCCGTACACAATTGAAGGTACTCCTGCCAAGTTGGCAACATTTATTTCAATAAATCGTGTTAAAAAATTATCAGGCGCATATTCTTCAAGATATATAGCAGCTCCTACCCCAACAGGAACAGTTAGAACAGCTGTCATTCCCATAACCCAAACAGTTCCCATAAGAGCTGAAAAAAGACCGGCTTCTTCCGGAAACCTAGAAGGATAATCAGTAATAAATTGCCAATTTACCCAAGGTATCCCATTGGTCAAAACTTCAAAAAGTAACACAATGAGTCCTAAAATCCCAACTAGTGAAGCAGCAAGAAACAATCCATAGAAAAATATTCCTAACGTTTTTCTAAGCCTACGCCTAGGAACAAGCTGAGATTTAATTTCTATATCAGGTAGTGACATTAATAAATCTCCCTATATCTACGAACAACCCAGAACCCTAATAAATTCATCATTAGAGTCATTGCAAATAAAACTAACCCAACAGCAAAAATCGTATTGTATTCTAAGGAACCCACAGGAGATTCGCCCAGGCTAAGTTGAACGATATACGCTGTCATAGTTTGAATGCTTTCCATTGGATTAAAGGTTAATCTAGGAGTAGCTCCGGCAGCAATAGTAACCAACATTGTTTCACCTATTGCTCTAGAAATAGCTAGAATGAAAGCCGCTATAATTCCAGACAATGCTGCTGGGACTACAATCTTTAGACTCACTTCATATCTATTCGCGCCTAACGCGTATGCTCCTTCTCTTAAACTTCTTGGAACAGATATCATCGCGTCCTCACTTAACGATGAGACCATAGGAATTATCATTACCCCCATAACTAACCCAGCGCTAAGTGCATTAAATATAATTAAGTCAGACAAAATGGTCTGAAGCAAAGGTGTAACAAATGTTAATGCGAAATATCCGTACACTACAGTTGGAACTCCTGCAAGGATTTCTAAAATTGGTTTTAAAACTCTTCTAAGTTTATCCGGAGCATATTCGGACAAAAAAATTGCTGTCATTAATCCAATTGGCAAAGCAACAATAGCAGCAATCGCAGTAACTAAAAGAGTTCCTGAAACTAAAGGTAAAACCCCATACGAGCGAGGTTTTAATATAGGTGTCCACCTAGTTCCAGTTAAAAAATCCCAAACAGGTATTTCATCAAAAAAACTCAATGCTTGATAAAAAAGAGTGAACAATATTGCAACAGTTGTGAGAATAGAAACAGTTGCACAAGCAAAAAACAACCATTTAACAATCGTCCCTTCGAGCTTCACAAAATTAGGTTTTTTAGAATTATTTGATCCGAGCATATACCTGTGATTATTTAATCTTAAATATATGATAAAGGCATTTAATGCCTTTATCATAATCAGTACTGTGCAAACTCAAATAAGTATAACGTATATTATGAAAATAAGGTGTTTTTAGTTTCCCAATAAAGATTTATTTTTAGAATATACTGAACTATCAGAAGCAACATACCCAACTTCATTAATGAGCTCTGGACCATTAATCATGTAAAAATCCACTAACTCCTTAACGGCAGGTTTATTTTTATAACTATCCGTATTCACATATATAAACAGTGGTCTGGATAGAGGGCTATATTCTCCAGATGGTATTGTTGTGAGGCTAGGTTTAACACATCCTGAACCACTATCAACAGCAACTAATTTCAATTTCTCTGTATTTTCTTGGTAATAAGCATACCCAAAATATCCAAGTGATCCTTTATCTCCTCCAATTCCTTGAACCAAAACATTATCATCAGCAGATGCTGTGTAATCAGCTCTTGATACCTGGGCTTCCCCCATGATCTCTTCCGTAAAGTAGTCGAATGTTCCCGAATCTGTATCAGGGCCATAAAGTCTCATCTCGGTATCAGGAAATGATGATCTTACCTGTTTCCAGTTATCAATTGTGGATTCTGGTCCCCAAATAGATTTCAATTCGTCAGTAGTTAAACAATCAACAAAATCATTGTCTGGGCTCACTACAACAGACAATCCATCAGTACCTAGACGGAGCTCTACATAATTAATGCCATTCTCAGCAGCTACACTTGTTTCTTTAGGATCTTTGATGGGACGGGATGCACCAGATATATCAATCTCTCCTTTAGTAAATCTTTTAAATCCGCCTCCAGTTCCCGAAACTCCAACATTGACTCTAACTTTAGGGTGTAATTTATTAAATTCTTCAGCAACTGCCTCCGAAACGGGGTAAACCGTACTCGATCCATCTATCTCAACTGTTCCCGTCAGTTCATTTTCACTGTTATTGGAATTGATTGACTCTGAAGTAGTATCAGAACAAGATATAAAAACCATAGATATAAAAACCATAGATATCATAGATACAAATAACACATCCGTAATATTAATTCTTGTTATAGGCATTTTATTCTTGTAAACCTCCCATTGTTCACAATTAGATTTATTTTCTAGATTAGTTTTCATACAATAAACATAGCATCTCCAAAGCTATAAAATCTATACTCTGATTTTATAGCTTCTTCATACGCCTGAAATATAGTATCTTTATCGTAAAAAGCACTTATTAACATCAACAGGGTAGACTTTGGTAAATGGAAATTTGTTAATAAAGCATCAATAATTTTAAATTCGTATCCCGGATATATAAAAATGTCAGCCCATCCAGAATCAGGTTTCAGTAAATTAGATTTTTGATTGGTTGCGGCATGTTCTAATAACCTTGCAGAGGTAGTGCCAACAGAAATAACTCTATTCCCATTTAACTTAGCATTATTAATGATATCTGACGTTTCTTGATTTAATTCCCACCATTCAGAATGCATTTTGTGCTCTGAAACATTATCAACTACGACAGGTTTAAATGTACCAATACCTACATGCAAAGTAACATAAGCTAATTTAATTCCTTGATCATTTAATAATTGCAATAATTCGTGAGTGAAATGTAACCCGGCAGTTGGAGCAGCAACACTTCCTTCATATTTTGAATAAACAGTTTGATACCTATTAGTATCTTGAATCTTTTTACTAATGTAAGGAGGTAAAGGGATTTCACCAATATTTTCTAAATCATATTCTCCTTCAAATCTAACAGTTCGAATACCTTCATCATCTATATCTAATATCACTCCTAAAATATCACTGTCTAATTTAGACTTAACATAGAAAATATCACCTATTTTCATCCGTTTACCAGGCTTTACTAAAGCCTTCCAAATATTATCTTTTTCTTCATTTAAAAGTAATAATTCGACATCTTTATTAGAAAATTTAGATTTACCAAAAACTCTCGCAGGGATAACTTTAGTGTTATTAAAGACTAATACGTCACCCGGATTTAAATAATTAGGAAAATCATAAAAAGATTTATGCTCAATATCATCTTTTCCCCTATCCAGAATCATTAGTTTGGAATGATCCCTGGGTTCGATAGGATTTTGAGCTATGAGTGATTTGGGTAAGAAATAGTCAAAATCATTAGTATTCATTTCAATATATTTAAAACCCATCAAGTGATATATAATTAAATTACGTAATAATACTGAACCAATAATTGTTATATGTAAATACATAAATATTTATCGATTCTAAAAAATAAGGAACGAATATTGTCTATAATAAGAATCATTCTTTTCTTAAATGACGCTATACGGAGCTTTCTGCATAAAAACTGCCAATACATGGCAGCAGCGATTTCATTCTATGCACTTTTTTCGATATTTCCACTTTCTTTAGCTCTAATATCAGCATTAGGTTTTTTTATAGGTCCTCAAATAGATCAAGCCGGACTTGTAAAAGAAATTATTGACATCATCCCTGCATCTGAGGACCTTATCAGTAAGAACCTAGAAGGGATCTTAGCAGCAAGGACTATAACTGGAATTGCTAGCTTTNTNGGNTTNGTATGGGCATCATCAGCAGTATTNGGAGCAATTCGTAANGGAATAAACGCAGCATGGGGAGTTACNACTCCAAGAGCTTTCTTAACAGAGNGAATGATTGATATNGGATTAGTATTNGGAGCNGGTNTNNTNATANTNNTAATATTNTTTACAGCCCCAATTATTGAAGTAATTCAAGAAATNGTAAAAGCAGTNAGCCCNAATNAAGAATTACCNATTAACNTATTATGGGTACTTCTTTCTAATTTAGTNTCTCCAATATTAATATTNTTCTCNATATTATCTTTATATAAATGGCTTCCNAANACNANNGTAAANGCNATTTACATAATCCCCGGAGCATTACTTGCTTCANTCTGTTTAATCTTATCTCAGATGTTATTTATATGGTATGTAAGTACNTTTTCTCCTTACAACATAGTGTACGGATCTGTAGGAGTATTAATAGCATTANTAGTTTGGGTTTATATATCTGCATTAATATTATTNTTTGGAGCTCAATTNAGCTCTTTATTCCANGACTACGNAAATAGTGTTACAAGAAAAAAAGGTGCTCGATTATGGTTAGGGTTTAGTAATGTTAGAGTTAAAGTTTTACCTATTCAAAATAAATAATNTTTATTTTTCAATACTCGTNTGCTTATTTTTNNTTATCACGTCATGTGAAAACACTCCAGAAAATGTAGAAAACATTTCTGANNCACCCTCCTANGATNACAGAGGAAGTTGCTGNTGATAGNGTAATCACAAATACAATGNTACCNAGTTTAAGAAATCTAATTTCNGATATGGAAGAGTCTGTTGTTTCTATATCTGTAGATATTCTGTCTCGAGGAATATTTTATGATTACTCAAATGAAGGGTCAGGAACAGGATTCATAATAAGANCTGACGGGTATATTGTTACTAATAATCATGTTATTGAAAATGCTACAGAAATCGAAGTCACACTTCAAAATGGCTCTATTTATCCAGCTCAGATCATAGGTTTGGATCCATTATCCGATCTTGCAGTCATAAAAATAGATGCAGCAAATTTAAAAGCTGCTTCATTTGGTAATTCAGATGCCTTACAACCGGGAGACTGGGCAGTAACTATTGGCAATGCACTCGCATTAAAAGGAGGTCCTACTGTCACATTAGGAATCATTAGCGGATTAGAAAGAAGTATTACAACAGAAAATGGCAGTTTATTTGATTTAATACAAACTGATGCAGCAATCAACAGAGGTAATAGTGGTGGNCCGTTAATCACATTAGATGGTGAAGTCGTAGGCATAAACACAGCTGTATTAAGCGGAGCTCAAGGCATAGGGTTTGCAGTATCTTCTAACGTCGCTGATCCTATAATTAAAAGCCTNATANANTCAGGGAAAGTCATCAGNCCATTAATAGGTTTAAGAGGTGCCGATATAACTCCAGCTATTTTTGAAAGATATGANCTTCCNGTAAAAGANGGAGTTATTATTACCAAAATAGAAGCTAATGGNCCTGCTGACAAATCAGGATTAAAAGAAATGGACATTATTACAGCATTAAATGATATTCCAACACCTGATATGTCAAAATTTTTAATGGAGCTTTGGAATAATAACCCTGGAGATCANATTAAAGTCACATATAATTCTGATAGAGAATATAANGAAACAAACGTAATANTAATCGAAAGACCTTAACNCAAATAGATGAGTTANTATTTTTCCCCAATTAAAATAGCCATTGACCCTAACGCAAATTTCTTAATTTGAACATTCTTAAGCCCTGATTGATCCATAATATTNCCAAGCTCANCNCTGGTCATAAAATTGCCTACAGAATCTGGAAGGTATGTATAAGCTGCTCGATCCCTNGCTAATAAAGTTCCTAATAAAGGTGTTATTTTGCGAAANTACATAAAGAATATTTTTGACATNATAANATTGCTNGGNTTAACAATNTCTAGAATNACTACTTTNCCACCNNGTTTCAAAACTCTTNCAATTTCAGACATAGCTAAAGGCACATCTTCAAAATTGCGCACCCCAAATCCAACNGTAGCACAAACAAACGAATCATTATTAAATGGTAAAAAATGTGAATCTCCNACCANCCAAGTCACGTTTTGATCCATATTTTTCTGGCGTGCTTTATCCAAAGCAATATCTAACATTTCTGGCGTAANATCTAAAGATANAACTTCATCAATCGCTTCATAATTTAATAATTCAAAAGAAAAATCCCCTGTTCCCGTCGCAAGATCAACTGCAACNCCCTTTTTATAAGGAAGCCCCAATTTGACAGCAANTTTTCTCCAAGAATGATGTCNNCCTGCNGTCATAACTGTATTTAAATAATCNTATTTTTGAGATATNCGGCCAAACAATCCTGATACAAAGGTAGATTTATTCTCTATATTCTTCAATTCTTAAAACCTTTNTTAATTCTTAATCTGTCCATGATAAATGGGATCGATTCCAATAAGTCACTCGCTAACAGGCCTGATGATTTTCCAAATGTTTCCCCAGTTAATCCATGAATATATACTCCTAACAATGCTGCATCTANCATAGATACATTTTGAGCTAATAATCCTGCAATTATNCCTGCTAAAACATCTCCTGTACCTGCAGANGCTAAGGCNGGGTTAGCAAATTTACTAACCCANACCTCNCCGTCTGGAGAAGCTATAACCGTATTAGCTCCNTTTAAAACTACGATTTTATTCCATTTACAAGAAAATTCTTGAGCCACATTAATTCNATTTGATTGAATCTCGTTGATAGACAAAGAAGTTAATCTAGACATTTCACCAGGATGTGGCGTAAGTATGGCATTATCATCAACTTTATCCCACCATTTATACATTCTAGATAATATATTTAAAGCATCTGCATCAATAATAAGTTTTGGAACATCAATATCTGGTATAAGCAAATTCTCTACAATATTAGTAGTTTGATTTGATACTCCTAAACCACATCCTATCAACATAACAGAATATTCAGCTAAGTTTTTATNAATATATNTTGCAGAATTCCAAGCAGAATTNTTTTCTGAANTTTCGGGCAANTGAATTAATGTAGATTCTGGAAATAGTNGNGCNAAAGATGANGAGATAGCANTAGGAATNGCTGATGTGACCAATCCTGCACCTGTACGCAATGCAGCTTTACCAGCTAANGCAGGGGCACNTACAAATTCTTTTGACCCNCCAACAANCATTATCTTACCAAAAGANCCTTTATTTGATCCTAAAGGACGCATTGGGATTTTAGAACCCACAAAGNTTTCTGTAATAAGATTCACATTNATTTCTTTCATTTCCTTAATCNAAATACCAATATCTAACACTTCGACTTTTCCACAAAAATATGCGGCTGGTTGGGTAAANTGAGCTAATTTNGGACAGGCTANAGCAAATGTTAAATCAGCCCCAAAAACAGTTTGGNCAACTTCTCCTGTATCNGTATTTANACCTGTAGGTATATCAACGGCAACTTTCAAAACATTTTCAGATAAAGAATCTATTATCCTATTTATGTATGCTTTCAGAGGGTCCTCAATATTTCGTGACAACCCTATGCCAAAGATAGCATCCAAAACCACATCTGCTTTCGATAAGATAANTTCTATNTCTTGAAATTTGCTGTCACAATCTAATGAATCGTAAATTTTAACATTAGAATTAATCAAATCTANTTCTTCTAAAAAGTCTTCTCTCTCAGAAACAGTATTTGTTAATAATATAATCGTCGTTATATAAGAATCTNTTTTANGTAGTTCAGANCATGCTATTAACCCGTCTAANCCNTTATTTCCAGGTCCTATTAAAGCCACTAATTGNGATCCATCCGTAGTTTTAATTCGAGANTCAATGGCTAATGCTATAGCNTGTCCTGCATTTTGCATTAANNTTTCGGAAGATGTNCCTTCNTNAAAAGCAGCATTTTCTATAGCTCGCATTTGATTGGAAGATACTACTTTCATGTTTGCTTAATTAGGGTTTAATTAGTTCGGGTATACCCAAATCAACTGGGNAACTTCCATACTGAAGAAAACCTCATTATCTCCTAAAGATATAGTTATAACTCCTCGNGAATCAGAGAAATCTTTAATATATATTTCAGAACCAGGTAAAAATTTNTTCTCAACAAAATATTCNAANAATGCTGTAATATTNTCAGGAATCTTATCAANAANATATTTTTTGTTTACCTCGACCTGATCAAGTGTAATTGTCCCCTTTTTGGAAACGTAATTACTTCCGGGAATTGGATGTCCAAAAGGGCATGTTGTAGGATGTTNCAAAATCTCAACAACTCNATGCTCTAAATATGGAGATATTGCATGCTCTAATCTATGAGCTTCATTGTAAGCATATTGCAAATCAACTCCAAGTACATCAACTAGTAACCTTTCNGCCAATCTATGCCTGCGAACTATCCCATTAGCAAGTTGTAATCCCAAATTTGTAAAATCAATTTCCTTGTCAGNATTAGTCTGAACTAATTTNTCTCTAGACAATCTGCGTATCATCGCACTGACAGAAGGTATAGATGTTCCTANCCCTTCTGATATGGGTAAATCTTTAAAATGTTCTGATAAATTTGCTACCGTTACCNTTACACCTCTTTCTTGAAGNCTAAGTATTGANTGCAAATAATTTTCCATCGCCATTGATAAGCGATTCTCTTCTTGAACGAAAGGCAAATACAAAGANGGATGTCTTTCATCTGAGTTATTTTCTTTATCAGAAGGAGACATTTCTTAACTCCAATAATGCAATTTTAATTACAAAATTNCTTCTTTATCTTTTTGTATACTGNTTAGCTTTTCGNGCACGNTTCAAACCAGGTTTTTTACGTTCCTTAATTCTAGCGTCTCTAGTCAGTAANCCAGCTTGCTTTAAATCACCTCTAAACTTACCGTCATCAATTTNNGCTAATGCNCGGGCAATACCATGCCTTAANGCACCTGCACGACCATTGACTCCTCCCCCTNTAACCTTAGCCACGACCCGATATTTACCTTGAGTATTTGTAACAGTAAATGGTTCATTAATTACTTGCTGCCAGATACTATATGGAAAAGCTTCTTCCATAAGTTTTTCGTCAACAACTATAGGACCTGCATCTGAATATAATCTAACTTGTGCAACTGCCGTTTTTCTTTTACCAACAGCATATNTATAGGATTGTTCAGCCACTAATTATTCCTCCTAACCAGTACTTTCAGAATTGATCTGGGCTTGATGCGGATGNTCTTCATTTGCATAAACTTTAAGCCTAGATANCATATTTTTTCCGGGTGTAGTCTTGGGAAGCATCCCTTTGACAGATTGTTTTATAACTCTATCAGGGTGCTTTTCAAGCAATTCTTGCAAAGTACTCTCTTTCAAGCCACCATGATANCCGCTATGNCTNTAATATTTTTTTTGTTCTAATTTATTTCCTGTAACTTTAATNTTACTGGAATTTATTACAACAACATAATCGCCAACATTCATATATGGCACATATTCTGGTTTATGCTTACCTTGAAGCAATATAGCTATNTCAGAGCTAATACGTCCAAGGGTTTGCCCAGANGCATCTACNACATGCCAAGAAGGCTTTAATGTTTCTTTTGTTGGTTGTTTCATTTTTGGTCTTATCGCCATAACTTATATTCCTTTATCAGAAGTAACCATTGATACTTTTGAATAATCTCTAGCAANATCATCGTCAAACATGCCATCATAATAAACTTTATCTAAATAAAGTCCATATGGAGGCAAAGAATTNGATACTATCTCATTNCTACCATCTATCATACCTGCTAAATCATCTAAACTCATAATGTGTCTTCCTAAATCAACTAGAGAGCCAATCATTCTACGTACTTGATGCATTAGAAATGCATTACTTTCAACTACATNATTTATAAACTCTCCATCTGGGGTTATTTCAGACCTCAATATATTTCTTATTGGTGTTGTTTCNCGTAANGCTTCAGGAGTTGTNAACCTCGTGAAATCATGTNTCCCCAAAAATAAGCTTGCTCCTTCAGACATAATTTCAATATCTAAATCCCCTGAAAGTCTTAACACTCTATTTTTAAGAAANGGAGACCTTGTTTTAGATCTTTGGATCACATACCTGTAAACTCTAGATCTAGCATGTTTCCTNGGATCAAAATCATTTCNGACAATATAGGATTTCTTAACACTAATATCTTCAGGAAGATAATGATTGAGTGCATTGACAAAAACATCTAGAGAATACTCAGNATTTGTGTCGAATACTATAACCTGACCCAAAGAATGAACTCCAGCATCTGTTCTCCCAGACCCTTTAATTCGAATAGATCTCTTCTCAAGCTTATATATAGATTTTTCTATTTCCTCCTGTACACTTAAAGCGTTTTTCTGATACTGAAATCCATGATAATTAGTACCATCATATTCAATAATTAACGCTATCCTCATTTTTTAATATTCATGTTTAGTCTAATAATTCTAAAATTGCCATTTCGGAAGCATCGCCCTTACGAGGACCTATTTTAGTCAATCGAGTATAACCNCCATTACGTGATTCATANCTCTCCCCTAAATCATCAAAAACTTTTTTGACAATTGATTCGTCTGTAAGGAGAGCCGAGGCTTGCCTTCTATGATGAAGNGTCCCTTTCTTACCCAAAGTGATNACTTTTTCCGCCATTTTTCTGACTTCTTTAGCTTTACTCTGAGTAGTTTGCACTGTTTCATGTCTTATAAAATCAGTAACCATAGTTCTCAACATTAGTTTTCTATGTGCTGTAGGTCTATTTAATTTCCTACCTGATACATGATGTCTCATATTTAAACCTTCTATATTTACTCAGATGAATCCATATCAGATNCACTNTCATCAGTTTCANTTTCTTGAAAAGANTCGCTATCTGGATCTAAGTGCTCTGGAAGAACNCCTATCTCTCGAAACTTATCATATAATTCTGTATANGATTTTTCACCAAAATTTCGAATTTGCAAAAGTTCATCCTTAGTTTTTTCCAATACTTCTCCAACCCTGTTTAATCCTGCTCTTTTTAAACAATTTAATGTCCTAGAGGATAATTCCAAATCTTCTACCACCATATTGTAGTTTTCCGCTGGAATATCTAAAGATATGCCTTCTGCACCTTCTTCTGCNGCTTTTTCAACATTCGCAAATAAAAAGAATTGATTTACTAAAATATTAGCGGCTTCNGCAACNGCTTCAANANGATAAGTAGAACCATCAGTCCAAACTTCCAATATTAATTCTTCGAAATCTGTTCTTTGCCCAACACGAGTCTGTTCCACGGAGAAGTTAACTTTTTTGACAGGAGTAAAAATCGAATCTATAGGAATTGTACCTATAGAATATCCTTGGCTACTTTCAGCTACTTGATACCCAGAACCCCTAGAAACGTTTATCTCTAAAATTAACTCTGCATCATCTGAATCTAAAGTAGCTATATGCTGCTCGGGATTAACAACTGTGTAATCAGCTGAAGCCATAATATCAGCTGCTGTAATAACTCCTTTTCCTTTTCCTTCTAANCTCAATTTTCCTGGAGTATCAACTTCAGAACGTATTCTTACANCTTTAAGATTTAATAATATTTCAGAAACTTCTTCTTTTATATTAGGAATTGTAGAATACTCATGTAACACGGTCTCAATTTTGACCCATGTTATAGCAGTTCCTTTAAGAGAATTATATAGTACCCGTCTCAAAGGATTNCCTAANGTAACTCCATACCCAGGNTCCAGTGGGCCTATAACAAATTTGCCATAAACATCAGTTGCTTCTGCCACCGATATCGCTGGATTAACTNTTATTTCTTCTTCTGGGCTATCATCCAATATAGATAAATCAGAATAATCCATTGCCATAGTCATATTAATATTTCTCCTCTTATTTACTTGGAATAAAGCTCTACAATTTGCGTTGTNTCAATTTCTGGTTCCCCGTCCTCAGCAGTNGGNTCTGTAAGCACTTTTGTCACCATATTGGATTGATCCAAATCAATCCAATGAGGAGATGCAATAGATTTACAATTACTTTGTGCTATCTCAAATAAAGCAGTCTTTTTCCCTCTTTCTGTCCATTCAACCAAATCACCTTGATTTATTTGAAAAGAAGGGATATTAACCTTTTTACCATTAACAATGAAATGCCCATGATTCACAGCTTGGCGTGATTGCTTCCTAGATAAAAACATGCCTGATCTATATAATAAATTATCTAATCTTCTTTCCAATAAGATAATTAAATTATCTCCCGTAATTCCATCTTGAATCAAAGCTTTATCATAGTAATTTCTGAATTGTCGTTCAAGAATTCCATATATGAATTTTGCTTTTTGTTTTTCTTTAAGCTGTAATCCATATGCAGAAACACGACGCCTCCTAGCGGTAAACCCTTGATTCGCTCGCTTTTCACTACGTGAACCGTAAGCTCCATAAGTTTCTAACCCAAGAGATCTAAGTTTTTTCTGAATAGGTCCTGTATATCTAGCCATAATATTTATTACGATTTATTAACGTATCTCCAAAATTATATTTATTATATTTTAATTTTTTATATTCTCGTTTGATTAGATAACTTATTATCATCAAACTCTTCAAAACGAATTCGCATATCCAAGTACATTAAGGTTACAGAGATAGACATAATAGTCACAGAAGTTGAAATTGAGATTAACCCAACTGCCTCAAATAAAATTTTATACAAAATGATTTCATTATTAACAGAAGATATTATAAATAATTTGGGTAAATCTAGAATTATTTTAGTGAAAACTCCTATTATTGTTATTAGTATCATGGTTCCTGCAACTCTTAGTAATGTATTCTCAACTAACTTAAATCCTCTTTTTATCGCAGCAAAATACTTTTCCCCTTCATGGACAGTAACCAATAAAGAAATAAGGGTTAAAAAGAATACCCCAATCCCAAATGCTGCTAATAGCCCTATAGTTGGAATAAATAATAAAAACCCAAACATGGTTGTAATAACACTTATTATTAATATACCAGTCATAAGTATGATAGATAACAATCTCCAAGAAACTTGCTTGAAACAAGTTTCAAGATTTATCTCTTTATCATTTATATACTGAACAGCAGCTATTGATAGGGCAGAAAATCCAACTGTTATAGCAAATATAGTTAATATAGATAACCCAATCGTATAAAGCCCATAACCACTAAAAAAATAAACCAACATCTCACTAGCTGTTTGAGCTTGGTTAAGAGATGACTGTAATGATTCTTGGCTTGGACCTAAAATAGATATTAAGCTCAATGGACCAAAAACACATATAGAAATCACTCCAAAACTATATAAACATTTAGTAAATATACTAAATGTTTCATAAAATAAATTTCCTATGGTTCGTGTTTGAATCATCAATAACCCTATTTAAACTCTACGTCTCTTAGGTGGCCTACATCCATTATGAGGAATAGGAGTGACATCTTTTATACTAGTCACAATAATTCCAGCACCTTGAATAGCCCTAATTGCAGCTTCTCTTCCAGCTCCTGGGCCACGTACAAATATCTCTACTCTTTTAACCCCTTGATCCATAGCCTTTTTAGCCGCATCTTCTCCAGCTCTTTGCGCTGCAAAAGCTGTAGACTTTCTTGATCCTTTAAATCCTGCAGTCCCTGCACTTCCCCACGCAACAGTATCTCCCGAAGGATCTGTCAAAGTTACAATCGTATTATTAAAAGTTGACTGTATGTATGCTTTCCCTGAAGGAATAGGGCCTCTGTCTCTTTTTCTAGTTCTAGATCTTTTTGCCATTTAATACACAAACTCCAATTTGTCAGTCTTATTCTTTCTTTCTTGATATAGCCATGCGTCGACCTCTTTTAGCCCTTGCATTTGTTTTAGTTCTTTGGCCTCTCACAGGCAAAGATTTTCTATGCCTAATTCCTCTATAGCACCCAATATCTATTAATCTTCTTATATTTTGGTTTACATCTCTTCTCAAATCACCTTCTACAACTAAATCAGAATCAATAATTTCCCTAATACGATTCAAGTCTGCTTCTGGTAAATCTTTAACTCTTGGATTATCTAAGACGCCAGCTTTTTCTATGATCTCTTTAGCCACAACAGGCCCTATACCATAAACTCTAGTCAACGCTACCTCTAATCTTTTGTTATCTGGGATATTAACTCCCGAAATAATAGCCATATCTTATAAACTCCTAACCCTGTCTCTGTTTATGTTTTGGGTTTGTTTCACAAATGATTCTAGCTCTTCCGTTACGACGAATAACTCTGCATTTTGCACATCTAACTTTTATTGAAGTACTAACTTTCATATTTTATTCCTATACAAATCTAATTTAACAAAATTAACGAAACCTGTAGGTTATCCTTCCTCTAGTTAGGTCATAAGGAGAAAGATCAACTAATACTCTGTCTCCTGGTAAAACCCTAATATAATTTACTCTTAATTTCCCTGAAATATATGCAAGAACTTCATGCCCATTAGCAAGTTCGACCTTAAAAGAAGCGTTAGGCAAGGCTTCTTTAACCGTTCCCTCTACTTCAATTGCTTCATTTTCTTTTGGCATAAAATTTTCCTATTTAAATAATCAGTCTACCAATATGATGCTGAATCTGCGCCAGCCATTCTCGTTAAAATTTCTGGACCATTCTCAGTAATGGCTACTGTATGCTCAAAATGAGCAGACAATTTCCCATCAGCTGTCACAACTGTCCAGCCATCTTTTAATACCTTTGTTTCCCACGTTCCAATATTTAACATAGGTTCTATAGCTAATACCATCCCAGCTTTAAGCATTGGTCCTTTACCCGGATCTCCATAATTAGGAACTTGCGGTTCTTCGTGCAATGACCTTCCTATTCCATGACCAACATACTCTCTAACCACAGAGTATCCTTTTGCTTCGGAATATTTTTGTACCTCATGACCAATATCTGTTAATCTCCCTCCAGGTAAAGCTTTTTCAATTCCTTTCATAAGAGCTTTTTCAGTTGCTTTCATCAAATCACTAGCTTGTTCAGATATACTTCCTACTCCAGCAGTAAATGCACTATCTCCATGAAATCCTTCAACTATTGCGCCAAAATCTACGCTCACAATGTCACCATCTTTCATCTTTCTATTTCCAGGTATGCCATGAACAATTTCCTCATTAAAGGAAAAGCATACCGTAGCAGGAAAAGGAGGCATGGACGGTCCCGGTTGATATCCTTTAAATGAAGGAATAGCGCCTCTATTTAAAATAATCTCTTCAGCCAGAGCATCCATTTCCTTACTAGTGACACCAGGAGTGATAGCGGCTTTAACTGCAGCCTTAGCCTCTGCGATAATTTTTCCTGCTTCTCGCATAAGATCTAATTCTCTAGAAGATTTTATAGTTATACCCCGAGGTTTATCGAGACCTAAATTCATATTCCACCTTCAACAAATAAGATACAGAACAACTATTATACAATGAACTAATATACTTAATCATCTAATTGCATTTTCCATTGCTTTAGACACCTCGTCTATAGATAAAGCTCCATCTACTTCATGCAATATATCTAAACTACGGTAATAGTCAATTACAGGTTCCGTTTCCTTTAGATATACTTTTAATCTATTAACAACTACCTCTTCTTTGTCATCATCTCTTTGGTACAAAGAACCTTTGCAATCAGGGCATGAATTGAGCATTAATGGAGGNAAAAATGATTTATGATAAGGTTTCTGGCANTCANTACATATTAATCGACCNGAAAGCCTTTTNATTAAAATAGATTCTTCTACANTGAAAAATATTACTCNGTCTATTCCACCTTTANTAAGCATCCTTTCTTCTAAAGCCTNAGCCTGAGCCANTGTTCTAGGAAACCCNTCCAAAACAAACCCTTTGTCNTGANAAGGATCTTCTATCCAAGACATAACCATACTAATAGTAATATCGTCTGGAACGTATTCCCCTTTATNCATAAATTNCTTAGCTTGNACACCTAAATCNGTATTATTNGAAAGNTTTAATCTAAACAAATCTCCAGAAGAAACACTATCNACTCCAAGAGTAGACGCTATTTTTCCNGCTTGAGTACCTTTCCCTGATCCGGGAGGGCCCATGAGAATGATTTTCACTCATTTTCTCCTATGCAACAAAACTACTTGATGAAACCTTCATAATTACGCATTAGNAGTTGAGCNTCTAACTGTCTCATCGTATCTAATGCAACTCCAACCATAATTAAGAGGCTTGTGCTACTNAAGGTAAGGGCNTGAACTCCTGTTAGTTCTGTTACAAAGAAAGGAATAATAGCAATAATNCCTAAAAAGATNGCTCCTCCCCAAGTCACACGAACAATAACCTTATTCAAGTATTCCTGAGTNGGTTGACCCGGTCTTATACCAGGAATAAAGCCNCCATTCTTTTGTANGTTTTCGGCCAANTTCTGCTGTTGAAACATCACTAAAGTATAAAAAAATGTAAACATTACTACTAAAAAGAAAACCGCTATCCAATAAGGTAAATTAGAAGGATCAAGAGTATTTGCAAAAAACGTAGCAATAGAATTAACAAATCCGTCANCTAAAGGATCTCTAAAGTAGCTAGCAATCGTGCCTGGCAAAATTATTATCGAAAAAGCAAAAATCAACGGAATCATTCCTGCAGTATTTACNCTNATAGGNATAAAAGATGCACCCGTCTCACGTTGCATTCGCCCACCACGAAATACACTTCTCCCATATTGAACCGGTATNCGCCTNTGAGCTTCATTGAAAAATACAATTACAAATATAAGTGCAAATCCTATAAGCGAAAGCATCATCAATCCTGAAANATAGTCACTTTCTAAAAAGCCTCTTCCNATAGTTTGNGGNAGACTAGCAACAATTCCACCAAAAATAATCAATGAAACNCCATTACCCAATCCTCTTTCNGTNATTAGNTCACCTAACCAAACAAGAAATATTGTGCCTGCTACTAGTGATACTACCATAGCAAATGTATGTAAATTCAAACCAAAATCAACCCCAGGCAATACNCCAGAGGATCTTAATAAAGTCAATTGACCCCAACCTTGCAAAAATGCAATTGGAACAGTTAAATAGTGTGTGAGTTGATTAATCCTCTGCCTTCCNAANTCNCCTTCCTGAGAATATTCTTTCAANGTAGGTACAACAGGTGTAAGTATTTGCATAACAATCGATGCNGTTATGTAAGGATATACNCCCAATGCAGCCACACTAAGATTNGAAAGAGCACCACCACTAAATAAGTCTAGAAAACCTAATAATGCTTGTTGTCTAAAAGCTTGAGCTAATGCTTGGGTATCAACACCAGGAACTGGCACGTGAGCCACAAACCGAAAAATAAACAACATTGCAAGAGTGAAAAGAATCCTATACCGCAAATCAGGAACCTTCATTGCATCCAACATAGATTGGATTAATTGAGGNCTGGAATTTTGATCAGCNTTTGCCGCAGAAGATTGACGAACCATTTTATTCGATTACCTGAACGGATCCACCAGCAGCTTCTATCTTTTTAATAGCTGTTGNTGAAAATTTATGAGCCTTGACNTTAACGGAAACACTCAATGAGCCTCTACCTAGAATTTTCAATGGCGATTTTGTATTTTTAAGTACCCCTAATCCAACTAATTCTTCAGGTGATACTTCTCCTCCTTCCGGGTAGACTCTAGACAATGTGTCTAAATTAACAACACTATAATTTGTCTTAAATATGTTATTAAAACCTCTTAAAGAAGGTAATCTTTTTATTAATGGTAGCTGTCCACCTTCAAATCCCGGTCTAACTCCTCCACCTGAACGAGAATTTTGGCCTTTCATTCCTTTGCCAGAATAACTTCCATTCCCACTAGAATCACCACGCCCTCGACGCTTTCGATTCTTTTTCGGTTGGCTTGGTTTTAATGTATGTTGATTTAATGACATATTCAATTCCCAATAAAGTTAAATTTTTTAACTTAACTCCTTAACTTCAATTAAATGATTAACCTTTTTTATCATTCCCATAATAGAAGGTGTATCTTCATGTTCTACCGTATGATTAAGTTTTCTTAATCCCAAGCTTTCAATAATTTTTCTTTGACGATGTGAATACCCAATCGTACTCTTTTTCCATGTGACAGATATTTTACCCATTAATTCCCTCCAGATTTATCTTTTTGACCTTCAAGAGATATTCTTTGAGCAAATTCTTTTCTCTTAGCTACTTCAATATCAGGATCTTTCATTGATTGAAGACCTTTAAGGGTTGCCTTAACTACATTTGTAGGATTTGAGCTTCTTCTAACTTTAGTGACAATATTTTTTATCCCAGCTAACTCAACAACCGCTCTTACTGAGTCTCCTGCTATAACACCTGTTCCTTGAGGAGCCGGTTTCAACATAACAACAGACCCTCCGAACTTTACTAATACTTCATGCGGGATAGTGTCATCTTTAATTGGTATTTGAACCATATTTTTTTGAGCATATACTGATCCTTTACGGATAGCATCTGGAACAGCATCAGCTTTGCCCATACCAATCCCAACCTTACCTTCTCCATCACCAACTACGACCATCGCGCTAAAACTAAGATGTCTTCCGCCTTTAATTACTTTTGAAACCCTGTTTATACGAACAGTTCTCTCTGTAAAAGCTGAATTTTCTCCATCTTCTTTATTTCTAGTATTTTGTTGATTAGTCATTTTAAAACTTCAATCCTTCTTCTCTAGCAGCATCAGCAACAGCCTTAACCCTACCGTGATATTTATAACCACCTCTGTCGAAAATAACAGTCTTAATTCCTTGTTCTTTTGCTCTTTGGGCAACCAAATGCCCAACTAGCTTAGATGAATCTACTTTATTTAAGTCAGCAGACTTTGATTTAATTTGATCTTCAAGACTAGATGCGGAAACTATCGTTACACCACTACCATCGTCAATAATCTGAGCAGATATATTATTAAGGCTTCTGTAAACTGACAATCTAGGTTTACCAGATGTGCCAATCACCTTATTTCTAACTCTAGCGTGTCTTGAAATACGTTGTGATCTTCTATTTTTAACAGGCATATATAATACTCCTAAGCACTACTGGCACTCTTGCCTGGTTTAATTCTGACTTGCTCACCGGCATACCTAATTCCTTTACCTGTGTAAACGTTAGGTGGCCTTACTCGCCTAATTTCAGCAGCAATCTGTCCAACAGCTTGCTTATCAATACCTGAAACCTTAATTTTATTATCATCAGATGTTTCTATTGTCACTCCTTCAGGAGGGTCAATATTTACAGGATGACTAAGCATTACATTAAGAGTAATACCTTTACCTTTTTGCTGTACCCGATATCCAATTCCAACAAGTTCTAAATCCTTCTGAAAGCCCTCACTTACACCAATCACCATATTACTAAGAAGGCTTCTTGTGAGACCATGGAAAGCTTTATGTTCCGCTTCGTCAGAAGGCCTAGAAACAGATATCATCCCGTCAGACTCAACAACTGACATATCGTCATGAAAAGCACGAGACAGTTCTCCTTTAGGACCTTTTACAGTTACCTTTGGGTGCTCAATACTAATACTGACTCCTGATGGAATTTCTATGGGTTGATTACCTATTCTAGACATTTACTTTACTCTCTTTATATTTACCAAACGTAAAAAAGAACTTCTCCACCTAATCCTTTTTCTCGAGCATCACCACCCGACATAACACCCTGATTAGTTGACATTACAGCAACTCCTCTGTCGCCATAAACATGTGGAATTTCATTTTTATTAACATAAACTCTAAGACCCGGTTTACTCACACGCTTCAACCCATTAATAGCCGGTTCATTTTTATTCCAATAATGCAAAGAAACATTAACCGTTGGCTTAGATGAATCTGTTTCTTCAAGATTAAATCCAGAAACAAATCCTTCAGATTTCAATATGTTAGCAATCTCCAACTTAATTTTCGAAGATGGAAAACTAACAGATTTATGACCGACTTGAACTGCATTACGAATCCTCGTAAGCATGTCTGCTATTGGATCAGATACTGACATTTTTATCCCTCACATTACTCATATTCTACCAACTGGCCTTTTTGACACCTGGCAATTGACCGGCATGTGCCATTTCTCGAAATGCAATACGCGACAACCCAAAGTATCTAATATATCCATGCGGCCTGCCAGTCATTTGGCATCTGTTCCTAATTCGAACAGGATTTGAATTTCTAGGCAACATAGACATTTCAGCACGAGCCTCTGCTTTAGCTTCCGAAGAAGAACTAGAAGACTTGATTATAGCCTGTAACTCTTGTCTTTTTTCAGAATACTTTTGAACAAGTAATCTGCGTCTTTCGTTTTTTGCAATAGATGATTTCTTTGCCACTGGTTATCCTCTAAAAAACTTATTAATTTCTAACAAATGGCATACCGGCTAATTCTAAAAACCGCATGCCCTCCTGATCATTCTTTGCAGTTGTTACAAGTACAACTTGCATACCTCTGATCTTATCTATACTGTTGTAATCAATTTCAGGAAATATAGCATGCTCTTTTATTCCTATTGAGCAATTCCCTCTACCATCAAAACATTTTCTTGAAATACCTTGGAAATCACGAATTCTTGGTAAAGCTGCATTTAAAAGTCTGTCAACAAACTCATACATCCTTTTCCCTCTTAAGGTAACCTTTACACCTATAGGCATACCTTCCCGTATTTTAAAACCCGCAATAGATTTCTTAGCTTTAGTAGTAACAGGTTTTTGACCCGTTATAGTCATTAAATCATTAGTCGCACTCTCAATCGCACGATTATTTTGTAGAGCTTCCCCTAGTCCCATATTGATAATGACTTTACTCAAAGTGGGAATTTCCATAACGCTAGAATAACCAAATTCACTTTGTAGCTTTGGACCTATTTCATCACGCATCGCTACCAATAATCTTGGCAATTCGTCTACATTTGCTGTTTCTTTCATTGTCATTCGATCACTTCCGGACATTTCTTACATATTCTGCCTTTGGATCCATCCCCAAGTTCTTTAAATGCAACCTTAGTTGGTGCTAAACAATGCGGACAGACCAACATAACATTTGATACTGCCAAAGGCATCTCTTTTTCAATAATATCTGATCCACTCATACCCTGAGCTTTTCTGTGTCTTTTTACTAAATTTACACCTTCCACAATAACTTTACCTTCATCTAATAAAGCTTTTTGGACAACACCTTGTTTTCCTCGATCCTTACCTTTGGTAATTAATACTGTGTCATTTTTACGTATTTTCATTAAAGCACCTCCGGAGCTAAAGACACTATTCTCATGAAATCATTGTCTCTAAGTTCTCTAGCAACAGGACCAAAAACTCTTGTACCTCTAGGCATTTTGTCATCATTAACAATAACAGCCGCATTTTCATCAAATCTTATATGGGATCCATCTTGGCGCCTATGCGACTTAGCTGTTCTTACAATAACAGCTTTTACAATATCACCCTTTTTAACTGCGGAATTAGGATTTGCATCCTTAACAGAAGCAACTATAACCTCTCCCAACCAAGCATATTTTTTGCCTGATCCTCCCGGTATCCCGATACAACTAATTTCTCTTGCACCAGAATTGTCAGCAACCTTAAGTTTTGTATATATCTGAATCATTTTTATTTCTCGACTGTATATCCCTATCTCTACAAATTATTTAGTTCCAGATTCTGCTTCATCAGCCTCTTCCTCAGCAACAGGCTCTTCTTCTGTAACCTCTTCCTCAGCAACAGGCTCTTCTTCTGTAACCTCTTCCTCAACAACAGGCTCTTCTGTAACTTCTAAGGAAACTTCTTTTCCTGAATCATCAAATCCGCTAACAACTATATCGGTAGGCTGTAAGTCAGCAACATCACCTTTTTGTAAAATTTCTGACAATTTCCATTTTTTTGTTTTGGAATACGGTTTAGACTCTGTTATAAGAACAGTGTCACCTAAGTTGCCTATATTATTTTCATCATGAACCTTAAACCGGCTCCATTTTCTAACATTTTTTTTGTACACTCTATGTGGTGAACGCCATTCAACAGACACTACAAGAGTCTTATCCATTTTACTGCTAACAACTTTTCCTACTTTTGTTTTTCTTCTTTCGTAACTCATTATGAATTCTCTACAATTTCCCTTTCACGAATCACAGTCATAATTCGGGCAATTTTCTTTTTAGCGCTATTAATCTCTCTTACGTTTGTTAACTGCATAGTTGACACCTTAAACCTAAGATTCATCAATTCTTTCTGTGTAGNATCAAGCTCTTCAGATAAATCTTCACTATTCAAAGATCTAATATCATCTATTTCAGCCATAACTATATATTCCTTAAATTATTTAAAACTTTATTGCTTTTTTACAACTCTTGTTGCCATTGGCATTTTAGAAGCAGCTAGAGTTAGAGCATGTTTTGCTGTCTCTTCTGGAATTCCTGCCATTTCAAAAAGAACTCTTCCCGGTTTAACAACAGCAACCCAGTGATCTGGAGCCCCCTTACCTTTACCCATTCTGGTTTCTGCAGCCCGGGCTGTAACGCTTTTATCAGGAAAAACCCTGATCCACATCCTTCCACCCCTTCTAGCATACCTAGTCATTGCTCTACGAGCAGCTTCTATCTGTCTCGATGTCAACCAGGCATTCTCAGTTGCTTTAAGACCAAATTCACCAAAATTTAAAGTACTTCCCGCATTAGACAAACCTTTTCGTCTTCCTCGGTGATGGTTTCTATATTTAACTCTTTTAGGCTGTAGCATATCTATTCCTTGTCAGATTCTACTTCGTCTGAAATTTCTTTCACTTCATCTTCTTTATTAACCGGATTAGCGTCATTTGCTGTTACAAGTACTTCAATTGCTGCAACTTCTTCCTCAGAATCCTCATAGGAAACAGTTTCCCCATCATCCAAAACAACTTTTCCAATTATTGAAGGGTTAACTATATTCCCTCTGCATATCCAAACCTTAACCCCGATAACACCAAATTCTGTACTAGCTTCAGCTAATCCATAATCAATGTCTGCTCGTAGAGTGTGAAGAGGGACACGGCCTTCCATAGCCTTTTCAGCTCTCGCTATATCTGCTCCAGCTAATCTTCCTGAAGCAATTATTTTGATTCCTTCCGCACCTGCTTGCATAGTCCTAGTAAGTGCCTGCCTAATAGCTCTTCGAAATGCAATTCTTCTTTCTAGTTGATCTGCAACGTTTCGTGCCACTAAATAAGCATCTAATTCAGGTTCTTTAATTTCCTTAACATTCAATTTAGTTCTTCTTATTCCGGTTTTTGTGTCGAGTTCTTTTCGCAATTCATCAACTCTTTGACCACCACGACCTATAACTATTCCAGGACGGGCAGTATGTATGGTTACAGAAACTTCATTAGAATCTCTTTCAATATCTACTTTAGATATACTTGCATCCTCATACATATCTTTGATTGTCTTTCGAATTAAAACGTCTTCCTTGAGTAAAGATGCATATTCTTCACCTGTAGAAGCAAACCAAGTTGCTGTCCAATCTTTAGTAACACCAACTCTAAATCCATTTGGATGTATTTTTTGACCCAATTTAAAGCTCCTCTTCGTCAACCACAACGGTTATATGACTACTTCTTCTATTTATTCTTCCTACACGCCCTCTAGCCCTAGCTCTAAATCTTTTAGTGCGTGGAGCTTCATTGGCAAATATCTCTGAGATTTTTAAGTCTTCACTTCTTGCCATTAATTCATTCTCAGCATTAGAAGCAGCTGATTTAACTGTTTTAGCAACTCTCGCCGCAGCAGGAGATTGCAAAAATTGTAATGTTGTCAAAGCCTCGTCAACCTTCATACCTCTTACAAGATTAACAATAGGCTTCAATTTCTTTACAGATATCCCTGTATTACTAGATTTTGCTTTTATACCCATTGTAATAACCTACTTATTTTCCTATTCATACCTTAACCAATACTCGACATTCGTTCTGATTTAGACGAATGTCCTCTAAACGTTCTAGTAGGAGCAAATTCCCCTAATTTATGTCCCACCATATTCTCTGTTATAAAAACAGGGACATGACGACGCCCATCATGAACAGCAATTGTTAGTCCAATCATATCTGGCATAATTACAGACGACCTAGACCAAGTCTTAATTACTTCTCTATTGTCTGAATTCATAACCTTTTCAACTTTCTTAGAAAGTTTTGGATGAACAAAAGGTCCTTTTTTTATAGATCTAGACATTTAATATTTATCTCCCTTAATTCGACTACTTGTCGTACCTTCTTCTTACAATAAATTTACTGGAAGGTTTCTTCTTTTTCCTTGTCCTGTAACCTAAAGCTGGTTTACCCCAAGGGGTTTTAGGACCCGGCATACCTATAGGAGATCTTCCTTCTCCTCCTCCATGCGGATGAGCATTAGGAGCCATCGCAACCCCTCTAACCGAAGGCCTTATTCCTTTATGACGTTTTCTTCCGGCCTTTCCAAGTTTAACGTTTTTAGTGTCAACAGCACTCAACTGTCCAACAGTAGCAATGCACTCACTCAAAACATTCCTCATTTCTCCTGAAGGAAGTCTTAATAATGTATATTTACCTTCATGAGCAAGAACTTGAGCAGATGTTCCAGCACCCCTAACAATTTGCCCTCCCTTTCCTAAAGTTAATTCAACATTATGAACGGTAGAGCCTTCTGGCATTAAACCTAAAGGCAAAGAGTTGCCGACAGAAGTGGCTAATCTATCATCAGTTATTTTCTTTCCATCCCTAGATGACATTACCTTATGCCCAACTCTTAAATCATTTGGAGCTAAAATGTATCTCCAATCTCCATTACTAAACTTAATTAATGCAATCCTAGAAGTCCTGTTAGGATCATATTCAATGGTTTCCACTGTACCTAAAATATCGTAATTATCTCTCTTAAAATCAATAACTCGATATCTTCTTTTATGCCCTCCACCCCTGTGCCGAACTGTCATTCGGCCACTTGAATTTCTACCTCCAGTTTTCTTTATCGGCTTAACAAGATTTTTCTTAGGTTTTCGACGAGTTATATCATCAGTGGTTTGTAANACCAATCCTCTTTGTCCNGGAGTTATAGGTTTTCTAGTTTTTAACGGCATTAGACTCCCTCAAATAAGGTTATAGAATCACTCTGATCAAGAGTTACTATAGCTTTCTTCCAAGATTTCAATTGAGATACTTTAGGCCCAAATCTTTTACTTTTTCCCCTAACGTGCATAGTATTAACATTCACAACAGAAACCCCAAATGCAGCTTCTACAGCTTCTTTAATTTCCAATTTAGTTGCAGAAGGGTCAACTTCAAAAACATATCTCTTATCCTGCTGTAGCATAGTTGCTTTTTCGGTTATAACCGGACGCTTAAGGACTGAAAATTTATGTATAGAACTCATTTATACTATCCCTCATTCTCAAAAATATTCTCTGGATCTTTAATACCTACATCTTTTAATTTATCGCAGAGCTCTAAATATGATTTTTCCCCAAATCCTTTAATTTCTAAAAGNTNTTTCTTGGATTTATTCATTAAATCNTCTNATGTTGTTAATCCGGAATTCAACAAAACATTTAAATTCCTGGAGGANAGCCCAATTTCCTCTAGCAACTTTGGNTTAGCGGTAGCTTTTGGTTTAGCAGCAGCTTTTGGNTTAGCAGCAGCTTTTGGCTTANNGGTAGNCTCTTCAACATCTTTTGTATAAACCCCACCCCATAAATCTTCAATTTTTCTAACAGCATCAACAGTCATTACAACTGTTGATTTGTTTACCAAATCTAAAGTATTAATTACGTGAGCAGGAAGAGTCTTAACTTTATTTAAATTTCTAGAAGCAGTAATAACATTCTCATTAGGAACATCTGTAACAACCAAAACTGATTTTGTTATATTAAGTGAATCTAGAACAGAAGCCATCTCTTTGGTTTTTCCACTACTAATATCTAAGTCATTAAGGACAACTAAATTTCCATCCCTATATTTACTAGATAAAGCCGATAAAATTGCAATTCTCCTCATTTTCTTAGGAGTACTTTGCCTATAGCTACGTGGAGTAGGCCCAAAAGCTCGACCTCCACCTACCCATAATGGGGACCGTATGGAACCTTGACGNGANCCACCNGTATGCTTTTGAGGNCTNGGTTTTGCTCCNCCACCTGAAACTTCAGCTCTAGTCTTGGTCTTNGCAGTTCCCTGNCTTTTATTTGCCAAATGAGCAGTTGTCACTTGGTGAACTAAAGACATTTTTTCTGGAACAGCAAAAACATCCGGCCTAACGTCTATTTCACCTGCNGNTTCACCTAATTTATTTTTTATTTCTAATTTCATATTAATCTAAACTATTAAGACTTGTTAATTAACAAAATTGAATCTTTATGGCCAGGAACTGATCCTTTAACTAGTAAAAGATTCCTATCAACATCAACCAATAAAACTTCTAAATTCTTTACTGTAACCTTATCTCCCCCCATTCTTCCTGCCATTCTCATGCCTTTAATAACTCGACCNGGGGTAGATCCGGCTCCTATGGANCCAGGAGCCCTATGCCTNTCTGATTGTCCGTGTGTTTTAGGNCCACCTCTGAAGTTATATCTTTTAACTCCACCTTGNAAACCTTTACCTTTGGAAGTACCGGTAACATTTACCTTAGTTCCTACTTCAAATATACCAACATTAATAGAAGTTCCTAACTCTAAAGAGGAAATATCTTCAACAGCTACTTCTCTTAAGTATCGAAAGGACTGGCCTCCTGATTTTTCCATATGCCCTTTTATAGGAGCATTATGTTTCTTTGTTGGGGAAAATCCTAATTGGACACATTCATATCCGTCAGATTCCTGTGATTTTATCTGCGTAATTATGCAGGGACCTGCTTGAATAGCAGTTGCTTGATCAGATCTACCATCTTCATGATAAAACTGAGTTCCACCTATAACTTTTCCCACTATTCCATTTAATGACATTTAAATCCTCTATATCTTTATAATTTCAATGCAATATCGACACCAGCAGGCATATCTAGACTTGTCAAAGAATCAATCGTCTTAGATGTAGGGTTATGTATATCGATAAGCCTATTATGTGTTCTTATTTCAAAATGCTCTCTCGAATCTTTATCAATATGAGGAGCCCTCAAAACACAAAACCTTTTTATAGCCGTTGGCAAAGGTACTGGNCCCGAAACACGTGCNCCAGTNCTTTCAGCAGTTTCTACAATCTGACCNGCAGATTGATCTAAAACTCTATGNTCAAAGGCCTTTAATAAAACTCTTATTTTTTGAGTTGGTTGTGTCATATTATTATCCTGTTATCTTGTCGACGGTTCTTGAGAAGCCACCACAGATTCTGGTGCTTCAAGATACTTGTCAAATTCCATTGAATAGCCTGCTCTTCCTTGACTNATGGACCTGAGATCATTAGCATANCCAAAACTTTCTGCTAGAGGTAANGAAGCTTTNACAATTTGAGTATCCCCTTGAGCATCAATCGTTTCAATTGCNGCTCTTCTTCTNCCAAGATCNCCAACTACATCTCCTAAATAATCTTCAGGAGTAACNACTTCCAATTTCATAACAGGCTCTAANACAACAGGGCTACATTTTGTAACAGCCGTTTTTGCAGCCATGGATCCTGCAACTTCAAAGGAAACCTTAGAAGAATCAACATCATGATAACTTCCATCAATCAAAGTAACCAATAAATCTATTACTGGAAAACCAGATTTAGGACCATTATTAAGAGCCTTCCTCACACCATCTTCAACTGAGGATATATATTCAGTTGGGATTGCTCCACCTTTAATTTTATTCTCAAATAAAACGCCTTCGCCCCTTTCCCTTGGTTCCATTTCTATAATAACGTGACCGTATTGACCGTGGCCTCCAGATTGTCTGACAAATTTACCTTCGGCAGTAGTATTTTTACGTATTGTTTCTCGAAATGCCACTCTAGGTTTACCAATATTGGCTTCAACACTAAATTCTCGTTTCATTCTGTCAGTTAAAATCTCTAAATGTAATTCACCCATTCCTGACATAACGGTTTGNCCGGTCTCATCGTCATATTTAATAGTAAAAGTTGGGTCTTCATCAGATAACTTAACCAATGCATCTGATAATTTATCTTGATCCGCCCTAGACTTCGGTTCAACCGATACGGAAACCACAGGGTCCGGAAACTCTATTTTTTCCAATAATATTGGTTCTTCTATTGAACAAATAGTTTCTCCAGTTGAAGTATCTTTCAAACCTATTGCCGCAGCTATTTCTCCCGCAAAAACTTCTTCAATATCTTCTCTTTGATCAGCATGCATTTTAACAATACGACCCAATCTTTCTCTATCTCCTGTCACTGTATTCAGAACACTAGATCCTGACTTGGCCGAACCAGAATAAACTCTGAAATAAACCAACCTTCCAATATAAGGATCTGTTACTGTTTTAAATGCTAAAGCTGAAAATGGAGCTTTGTTATCAGCATTCCTAGCGATGACTTCTTCAGTTCCCGGTTTAACTCCTTCAACTGAAGGGACATCTAAAGGAGAAGGGAGATAATCTCCAATCGCATCTAACAAGGGTTGAACACATTTATTCTTTAGAGCTGTCCCACATAAAACTGGAACAACCTTATTACCTATTGTCGATTTTCTTATGGAGTTTTTTAATTCATCAATTGAAATTTCTTCTTCCATTAAAAATTTTTCTAATAAATCATCATCTAATTCAGCAAATTTCTCGACCATTTCGGCACGCCGAGTCTTAAACTCCTCAGAAAATTCTTCCGGAACCCCACCCTCTGTCATATTACCTTCACTATCAAAAGTAAACGATTTACCTTCTATTAAGTCAATAACTCCATAAAATTGGTCTTCTCTTCCCATAGGAATCTGAATAGTAACCGGGTTTCCACTTAATCTGTCTACAATAGTTTGAGTAGCTCTATAGTAATCACCACCAACTTTGTCCATCTTGTTAATAAAACAAATTCTAGGAACCTTATATTTATTTGCTTGTCTCCAAACAGTCTCGGATTGAGGCTGTACACCAGCTACGGAATCAAAAACAACAATTCCTCCATCTAAAACACGTAAACTTCTTTCAACTTCAGCAGTAAAGTCGACGTGCCCCGGAGTATCAATAATATTCAGATCCCATTCTTTCCATGTTGTAGCAGTAGCTGCTGAAACAATGGTTATACCTCTTTCTTTTTCTTGTTCCATCCAATCGGTAGCTGTATTTCCATCATCTACACTACCTAGTTTGTGTATTCTTCCAGAAAAATAAAGTACTCTCTCAGACACAGTAGTTTTACCTGCATCTATATGAGCAATGAATCCTATATTTCGTGTTTGTTTAAGACTATTACTTGGCATATTAAATCACCCTAATTTGGATCTACCACCTGTAATGAGCAAAAGCCCTATTAGCTTCCGCCATCCGAAAAACTTCTTCTTTTCTACGTACGGCAGCACCTTGCCCTCTAGAAGCATCCAACAATTCAGCTGACAGTTTCTGAGACATTCCTCTTCCAGAACGTTGCCTAGCCCCTGTTACAATCCACCTCATCGCAAGAGCTAATTTTCTAGAAGGCCTTATTTCTGTAGGAACTTGATAATTAGCGCCACCCACTCTCCTAGACCTAACCTCTATAGCAGGAGTGGCATTTCGAATCGCTTGTTCAAAAATTTCAAATCCAGCTCTGCCAGATTCGGTTTCAGCTTGATCTAAAGCAGAATAAACAATTTTTTGAGCAACAGTTTTCTTCCCATTTTGCATAACAGCATTTATAAACTTAGCAACATCTATACTGCCATGTTTTGGATCAGGAAGAATTTTCCTTACTTCTGCTCTTCTTCTTCGAGCCATACTATGCCTGCCTATTACCTATCATCAGTCTTATTCCGAACTACCATCAGCTCGAGTTCCATATTTGCTCCGCCCTCTTTTTCTTCCTTGAACTCCTGCCGTATCTAAAACACCTCTAACAACGTGATATCGAACTCCAGGCAAATCTCTTACCCTACCTCCACGTATCAACACTACAGAGTGTTCTTGTAAATTATGCCCTTCTCCTGGAATATAAGCTGTAACTTCCATTCCATTAGTTAATCGAACCCTAGCCACTTTACGTAAAGCTGAGTTAGGTTTTTTAGGAGTTTGAGTTCTAACTTGAACACATACTCCTCTTTTATGCGGAGAACCAGCNCCTCTATTTCCTCTATTCTTCAACGTATTCCACGTTAAATCCAAAGCAGGCGCAGTATTTTTACGAACCTTTTTGGCACGCTTCTTTCTTATCAATTGATTTACAGTAGGCATAAACTTCCTTAACTATGTCACTCCACCACATTAAAATGGCACTATTTTAGTAGCGACAAGGAATAATTATAGACATGAAGGCACATAGTGTCAACGACTAGAGACTATTTAAAATCGACTAAAATTGTTACCCTATTTCAGGCAACAAACCTTTCTTCGAAATATACTCCAATATTTGCTTCGCACTATCATAAGCAGAATATTTAACAGTATCTAAAGCAATCTCAGGGTTCACAGGGCTCTCATAAGGGTCATCTATTCCTGTAAAATCTTTGATTATTCCGGCTCTAGCTTTAGCGTACATCCCTTTGACATCTCTTCTTTCGCAAACATCTAAAGGTGCATCAACATAAGTTTCTATAAAATGTTCTCCGGGCATCATGTTTCTGACAGAGTCTCTCGTTGATTGGTACGGACTAATAGCGGCACATATCACTAGTCCTCCATGGGAAACAATTTCAGAAGCAACATAACCAACTCTCAGTATATTAGTATCTCTATCTTCTTTACTAAACCCTAATCCTTTAGACAAGTTAGTCCTTACAACATCTCCATCAAGAACCGAGACCCGTCTACCTTGTTCCATCAACAAAACTGTCAAAATGTTAGCGATCGTAGATTTGCCAGCTCCACTAAGTCCCGTAAGCCAAATACAAGCACCTTGCCTATTTTTAGGAGGATATGAATCAGATAAAATAGAGGCAACTTCAGGCCTTGTAAACCATTCTGGCAAGCTAATGCCCAATTCCAAATAATCTTCCCTAACTTGAGTACCAGAAATAGATTTAATTTCTGACCCTTCAGGAATTTTGGTAACCTCCTCAAATTTATCCATTTCTGTTACATAAACAATTTCTTTAAATTCAACAGGAGAAACTCCAATTTCATTAGCATATTCCTTACAGGCATCTTGAGCATCATAAGGCCCATAAAAAGGTGTTCCTGTCGAGTCATTTCCCGGTCCTGCATGATCTCTACCTACAATCAAGTGTGTTGCACCATAATTACGCCTAATTATTGAATGCCACAAAGCTTCTCTGGGGCCACCCATCCTCATTGCTAAAGGAAGAAGAGACAATAAAATCCTATCTTTCTCATAATATTTTTCTGTTAACGATATATATGTGCGAACCCTAGTATAGTGATCAACATCTCCCGGTTTCGTCATTCCGACAACTGGCTGTAATAATAACACTGCATTTAAATCATTTGATGCTCTTTTAGTCAGTTCTTCATGCACTCTATGCATAGGATTTCGAGTTTGGAATGCTACCACGNTAGAATNNCCAAAACCTTCAAGCCTCTCTCTTGTTTGAGCAGGAGTCATTCTATAATCATAGAAATCATAATGAGCAGGAAGATTAACTACTTTTAAAACCCCNGATAAATTTCGATTNCCCCAATTTAACATCTCTTTAACNATGGGATGTTTATCNTCAGTAGTGCCAAAAACCTTTAANCTNACTTCTTCTAGATCCCAAGCATAAATATCATCAACTTCCAATATTGCAAGNATATCNTTCGTTANNCTTCTCAAAACTATGGAACTACCTATCNGAACTTTTTCCTTTTCAAGTTCTTCCTCNTTCAAAGACAAGGTCACAGGCATAGGAAATATTGTTCCATCAGACAATTTCATGTCATTTAACACACCTAAATAATCAGATTCATTCATAAATCTATCCAAAGGCGAAAATGCACCTGTTGCTAAAAGTTCCAAGTCGCAAATAGCCCTTTCAGATATCTGAAATGAAGGTAAGTCTACAGCTTTTTGAAGTAAATCTTCTCTATCCTTTCCTTTAACTAAAAGGTCGACCAAAGAACCCCCATAAGGAGTAATAAGATTGCTCATAATTCAAGTCCTAAACAATAATTATATGTATATATACTAATGAGTTCGATTTCTGAACACANTAATTGTTCATGAATTGAAAAATTAAGTCAAGCTGAATTTCACGCTACCAATCACCCAATCAAAGATTTATAAGCCCTTAGGAACTACTACAAACATTTTTCCTGCGGAGNTGTCAACATCTTTNATAACACTTGAAATNGCAGGAATCAACAAATCTTTCAATTCATNATTNGCTATAACGTACACATCATTAGCACCAGTTTGCAATATTTCCTTTATTGTACCTAGGTATAATTTATTTTCATCAAACACTTCAATNCCAATCANCTGATAATGAAAATAGTCTCCTNTAGGCAATTCAATCAAATCAGAATTCCGAATACACAAGGCCATACCTTTCAATGCTTCTGATTTATTTCTTGTGTCAATACCGCTAAGTTTGATGAAAAGCTTATTGCGGTCATAGCGATAAGAAGAGATCGTATATTCTTTTTGGTCTAAAAAAACTTTATTCCCAACATCAAACCTNTTAGGNACATCTGTCATTTNCTCTATTCGNAGCTCGCCANGTAAACCTCTGACACCTTTTACAACACCNATCACAATTCCAGGCTCATCAAGCTGGGATTTGTGCGACATAATTTAGAAAACCTTAATCTAAAAACTCTATTCGATATCTAAAGTNATGTGAACGCCTTCTTTAACGGCNGCTACNCGAAGAAGAGAACGCATCGATTGAGCAATACGCCCTTGCTTACCTATCACTCTCCCTTTATCGTCAGGGTGAACCTTTAGAGTGAGAACAATGCGACCTTCTTCGTCTGATTCTTGTTCAACAACGACGTCATCTGGATTGGTTGTTATCGCTTTAGCTATATATTCTACTAATTCTTTCAATTTCTAATCCCACAAGTTAGTTTATTCTGTAACAGTTTTTTCTAATACGTCCACGGNTTCAAGCATACGNCGTACTGCATCACTAGGTTGAGCTCCATTATTAATCCACTTTTGAGCTTTTTCGCTATCAATAACTATTTCAGGCGGGTCAATACGTGGGTTGTAATGTCCTATATGATCAACAAACGCACCGTCTCTTGGTTTTCTTGAATCTGCAACAACAATCCTGTAACTAGGCTGATTACGCGCACCAACTCTTTTCAATCTAATCCTTAACATGTATTCGTTAAATCTCCCTACTAATTCTTAGCCTTATTAAGGGCACTGTGAAGTCTAGACTTTCGTCTAGACACATTATTCTTATGTAAAGAACCTTTTTGAGCAGCCTTATCTAACGCTGTAACAGCTAATTTAGACATATTTTCAGCACCTTCTAAATCACCCTGTTCAATAAGGTTTCTTGTCTTAGATATAAGTGACTTAGCTTTAGTTTTCAATGGCTGGTTTCTAATTTTTTTTCTCAAGCTAACCCGAGCTGACTTTGCACTTGGCACTTAAAAGTACCTCCATATTTCTATTTTTTTTNATATAATTTCGATTCATTCATTTCAAGGTTACGCAACCTAGAAACACTAATTATACCAGTAATTGATTCTAACCGTGTATACAAAGAATTAAGTTGCGATGTCCCGGTAACGTATACTGTCATAGATATCACACTCTCATCTTGCTCACTTTCTGAAGAAATATTGTTAATATTTATTCTTTCGTCAGACACAGCTGAGGAAACATCAAACAATAATCCCACACGATCCCAACCTCTAACTTCTATTCTCACAGGGTATAAGGTTGTCGTTTCTCCCCAATCAACATTAACGATTCTGTCTGGCTCATCTTCATTAACAATATTTNAACAATTCTGCCTATGTATTGTTACACCCCTTCCCCTAGTAATAAAACCTAATATCTCGTCTCCCATTATAGGATTACAACACTTTGCNATNTTAGTGAGAAGATCNCCTACACCTAAGACTTCAACTCCAGAATGATGTCCGATNGNTTCTACACTAGAAGTCTTAATNCGATCAACATCCNTAATATTTGTNCTANCAATAAGTTTTGCCCATGTGAGNCTNCCATCTCCTAAAGCTACAAACATATCTTCTTCACTGTTATATTTTAATAATTCTGAAGNTTCTTGTGNCGTTATNTCCATGTCTAANCTTTTAANTTGACGCTGGAAAATNTCTTTCCCTCTTTCTAAGTTACTTTGTCTTTCTTGTTTATTAAAAAATTGNCTTATTTTGGATCTGGCTGANGTTGTTTTCACATATCCAGAAGNTTCANTAAGCCANTCTANACTTGGCCCACTAGTAGTCTTACTATTCATAATGGTAATTTTGTCACCATTTTTCAATTGATATTTTAACGAAACAAGCTTCCCGTTAACTTTAGCACCAACACAACTATGGCCTACATCAGTATGAATCCTATAAGCAAAATCAAGTGGAGTTGCCCCTACAGGTAATTCCACTACGTCTTCCTGGGGGGTGTATACATAAACCTGATTTTGAAATATATCTGTTTTAAAAGACTCAACAAACTCAACAGCTCCGTCTGCATCTCTTTGCCAATCTAACAGCTTCCTGATCCATGTCATTTTACTTTCAAATTGTTCGTCTTGATCTCCACCTTCTTTATATAACCAATGGGCGGCAATTCCGTATTCAGCAACTTGGTGCATATCAGATGTACGTATTTGTATTTCTACAGGAGCTGAGTCCTCACAAATTACTGCAGTATGTAAAGATTGATATAAGTTATCTTTAGGATTTGCAATATAGTCATCGAATTGCCCTGGCAATGGTCTCCATTTACTATGAATAACACCAAGAGCAGCATAACAATCTTGAACCTGACTCAACACAACCCTTATAGCAAACAAATCATATATTTCACCTAATTCTTTATCCTGAGTCCTGTAACGTTCTAGTTTTCTATGAATGCTATAAATGTGTTTTGGCCTTCCGTATACTTCTGCATCTATGCCTGATAATTTCAATTCTTTTTGAGTTATATTAACTATGTTTTCTACGTAAGATTCCCTTTCCGTTCTTTTTGAATTTAATCTTTTTGAAATTTTCTTATATGAATCAGGATCTAATTGCTGAAAAGAAAGATCTTCAAGTAACCATTTGATTTCCCATATACCTAACCTGTGAGCCAAAGGCGCGAAAATGTCTAATGTTTCACGAGATATTGCAACCCTACGTGATTCCGATAAATAAGATATTGTCCTCATATTATGCAACCTATCAGCAAGTTTAATAAGTACAACTCTTATGTCTTCCGCCATAGCCATAAGCATTTTTCTAAGAGTTTCCGCCCTAGCAAGATCATCAAAAGATTTTATCTCTTCAGAAGAAGATATCTTACTTAAATCTCTGTGTTCTGCAATCATTTCAGCTTGGGTAAGCTTGGTAACACTTTCAACTAAAGTCGCAACGTCATTGCCAAAATCTTTCACTAATTCAGAATATGAAATATCACAATCTTCTATAACATCATGTAAAAGTGCAGCTGATAAAGTATTGGCATCTAATCTTAAATCAGCAAGAAATATTGCAGTTTGCTTAGGATGTTCAAAAAAAGGCTCTCCCGAAAGTCTCCTTTGACCTTTATGGGCTTTTTGAGCATACANATATGCTTTAGACACGTCATCTACCTTATCAGAAGGCAAATAAGAACGGATTTTAAACAAAAAGTCATCAGAAATATCTTGAATTTCTGTTTTAGTGACATTAACCATCTANACATCCATTATCATCAANAACTACCNATAGGAATATTATAGCTTATTCATTAAAATTATAGAAAATATNAAAATCTAATGATCCNCTCAGCAATAGTCTGGGTTAAAATAGCATNAGAAATAATACCAAATGAGGTGAAATATGCAATTTCAGGCCCCCAAAGGCACAAGTGACATATTGCCTGAAAGTCAAGATTACTGGAAAACTGTTACTGAAAAGGCATTTTTAACTGCAAAAAAATTTGGTTATAGATATATTGAAACACCTATATTTGAAGATTCAAGAATATTCGAAAGGACAGTTGGGGAAGATACAGACATAGTCGAAAAAGAGATGTATTCCTTTGTTGATAAAGGTGGAGAAAATATTAGCCTTAGACCCGAAAATACTGCTGGGGTTTGCCGAGCTTTCATAGAGAATGGTCTTTACAATAATACTTTACCTGCTCGCCTATTCTATTATGGTCCTATGTTTAGGTACGAGAGACCTCAATCAGGTAGATTCAGACAATTTCATCAGTTTGGTGTTGAATGTATTGGTGACAGTTCACATGATAATGATTTTGAAGTAATTAAACTTGCTTGGAATATTTTAGATGATTTAAAAATCAAGAATACTGAACTAAATATAAATTCTTTAGGTGATAAAGAGGATAGGGAAATTTATNTTTCAAAGCTTATAGATTATTTTAGTAAGTACATAAATGATTTACCNAAAGTTGACAAACTAAGATTTGAAAGGGCCCCATTAAGATTATTAGACTCAAAAGAAAAGGTAACTATAAACATTTCCAAGGATGCTCCAAAAACTTTAGATTTTATTTCTAANGANAGNAAAAATCATCACGATAAAATTNTTGAAAATCTAGAAAACTTAAGAAAATCAGAAGGAAACTTCAAATATAAGATAAATGATAAATTAGTAAGAGGATTAGATTACTACAATAGAACTGTTTTTGAGTACCTAAGCGACTCATCTGGACCCCAGGGAGTCTTATTAGGAGGAGGAAGATATGATCCTCTTATAAAGATTCTAGGCGGACCAGACACCCCTGCTGTTGGTTTTGCTATGGGAGTTGAAAGAATCGTGAATGAGGTTAGAAAACAAGGTTCTATAGAAGACAATAATTTAGATGTAGTAATAGTTGTATTAAAAGATGAGTTCAGAACCAATGCTGAATCAACCTCTGATTTATTTAGAAGNAATAAAATAAGTACAATNATTGCTCCNAGAAGGTCCTTAAAGGGACAATTAAGATTCGCAAATAATATGAATGCAAAACTTGCTGTNATTCTTGGTGAAAATGAAATTAATAACAACTCAATTACNATAAAATTTCTTAATTCTANAGATTCTCAATTAGAATTANNAAATGAAGATATACTAAAAATAAAGANTTTGCTTNCTNCAGAGNAATAGTATAGATGAATNGATCTTAACTATATGAGAAGAAATAAAGAAAGATTTNCCTTAAAAAGAATAATTGAGNNTTTATCGGATTTTAACAATGGAANANAANATTAAAAAAATAATAACTAGCGCACAAAAATTTATGTCATCAAAAAAAATAGACGGATGGCTACTTTATGACTACCACGGAATGAATCCAATATTCTGGGAAACAGTTGGTCAGATACCAAATGTAACNAGACCTTGTTGGTTATGGATCCCNAAGGAAGGAATNNCAGAATTAATCGTAAGTTACGTTGACCAAAACAGATTTGAACACCTTGGAATAAAAACATCATTTTGGGTATCTAGATCAGATATGGTTGAAACACTATCAAAAATTTTGTCNGNACANTCATCTGTTGCAATGGAATATTCTCCCATGGGNGAACTGCCGAGGGTATCTAAAATAGATGCNGGGACGGTAGAATTAGTTAAAAGCCTTGGNGTTAATATTGNGTCTTCTGGNGATTTACTCCAATATGCTACTCAAAGGTGGAATGACTATGCTTTAAATTCTCACCTAAACGCTGCAGATAAATTAACAAAAATTGTCAAACAGGCTTTTGATTATGTTGGAGTAAATATAAATTCGAATCCCACAGAATTTGAAATAGCTGAATTCATTAGAAATAGATTCAAAGAAGAAGGTTTAGAATCCCCAGACGGACCAGTTGTTGCAGCAAACGAACATGCAGCAGATCCTCACTTTGACCCGACATATGATTTATCTGTTCCTATTCAAAAAGGTGATTGGATTTTAATAGATCTTTGGGCTAGAAACATACCTAAAGACTCAAAAGAAACAATCTACAGTGATATAACATGGACGGCATTTGTAGGAGATAATGTGCCCTATAAACACAAAGAAGTCTTCGAAACCGTTATAGGCGGAAGAGATGCCGCAGTATCTTTAATAGANGAATCNCACTCTAAAGGAAAACAGCTTCAAGGCTGGGAAATAGATAAAGTATCTCGCGACTTTATTACATCAAAAGGATANGGGAAATATTATAGTCATCGTTTAGGTCACAGCTTGGGACGTGAAGTCCATAGNAACGCAGTTAACTTGGATGGCTGGGAAACATATGATACTCGTCATTTTCTTCCTAACATAGGTGTAACAATTGAACCNGGNATTTATTTGCCAGGTGAATTTGGAGTTAGGTCTGAAATAAACATTTTCTACCATGAGGATGGGCCAAAAGTTACTACTGAAAGGCAAACTAATCCTTATTTAATTTCTATTTAATCTCTAGAAGGAAGTTTTAAAAACCCAAATATTGCTGTGGATATTAAAGCTATAGTTCCACAATATGAAAAAGCGTATTTTAACCCAAATTCATCAACAATTATACCGGCGAATATTGGAGAAAATGTGCCTACAAATGTAGCCCCATAAATTAATGATACAACTGTAGACTGAGATTGGCCTTTAGCAACATCCATGGCTGCAGCTATAAAAATAGCATGTAATGAATATATAAAAGCTCCCATAACAATAATATTCAAGATAAGCTGATATCCATCGGAAGCATACGTAAGAGTAAAGAAACATACTGACAAAATAGCCATGGAAGGAAGTAATACCTGTTTTCTAGAATATTTATCTGATGCCCAGCCAAGAATCGGTTGAGTGAACACCCCAACAACCTGAGCCCCTGACAAAAATATTCCTGCTATAAGAGTATCTTTCCCAAGACCTCCGTCCAAAGGGTCAGAAATAAGATATAAAGGCAAAAAATACATAATAGATGACTGGGCAAATGACCGTAATCCTGTTACAGAAATAAGTCCTAACATTTGCCTATCTTTTAGTAATCCCCCTAAATCTCCAAAATAATCTCTAACTGATGCTGTTTGTGTTTGGATTACCGGAACATTTTTCATTAAGGAATATACTAATACAGCAAAAATAACAGCAGGGATAATGCTGATCCTTAATATTTGATCCCAACTTAAATTAAGCAAATTACCTATAGAAATAATATTAGAATCAAAAGACTCTATGGTTAAGAAACCTATAATAACCGGACCTAACATCCCTCCAATTGCACCACCTGTACCATGTAATGAAATGGCAAACCCTCTACGATCAGGAAATTTTCTTGATAATGATGCTATTGCAGGAGGATGATAAAGAGCAGGGCCTATACCAGCTAATAGCATTATGAAAACTATCCATAAAAAACTTGAGGCATTTCCAAGAAAAAAATATGCAACTCCCATGAGTGATAAGGACAAAAATAACAATTCACTCGATTTGTGGGCAAATCTCTCCCCTAAGTATCCGGCCACCATTGTCGTGGCCCCTGCAGCCCCTTTGTCAGCAGCTGCTATAACTCCGTATTGTGTAGCGTTTAAATTAAACCTTGGGTCTACTTTCAACATAGAAAGCAGTAAAGGTAGAGATGACATGAATACATGTTTTACGGTATGGCCTAATGTAACAGCAAATGCTAACCGATTGCGACCTAATTTTTGTTCTTCAGATACAATCGTATCCATTCTAGTTGTTTCTCCAATATTGATAAAAATGATTCACTGGTCCATGCCCACTACCTATATCATGATTATTCTTTATTGCCATTGTCACATATTCTTTTGCCGCNGAGACTGCATCTAACATTGAGAANCCTTTCGCTANNCCCGCAGCAATTGCTGAAGCAAATGTGCAACCAGTTCCATGNGTATTGTGTGTATCAATTCTTTCTGAAGAAAAAANCTCAAAAGACTTGCCGTCATANTAAAGGTCTTGAGATTCTTGTCCTTCCAGATGNCCTCCTTTNACAACAACAGAGCCNGCTCCCATGTTCATAATTTNTNAAGCTGCTTTTTTTGCAGAATCCACATNCGTAATATCTATATTTGTTAGNTCAANNGCTTCCGGAACATTAGGCGTAACAACAGATGCCATTGGTATTAATATATTTTTTACTGTCTCTATCGCATCGTCATTTATTAAACTTGCTCCACCCTTAGCTTTCATAACCGGATCTACAACTATATTAATATTCTTTAAATCAAAGTCACCCAACGTCTGAGCCACCGTCTCAACAATAACAGAACTTGAGAGCATGCCTGTTTTTATAACATCACATCCTATGTCAGACATCACTGCTCTTATTTGAGACTCAATTAATGAAATAGGCAACTCTAGAACGTCATGAACCCCTAAAGTGTTTTGAGCTGTAATAGCCGTTATCACAGACGATCCATATACTCCATTAGCAGAAAAAGATTTTAAATCTGCCTGAATTCCGGCACCACCACCAGAGTCAGATCCTGCAATAGTCATAGCTTTAGGTAAAGAAATCACAAATATTCATACTCCTCTATCAATAAGTCGAATATGTTTAATCATAAAAATATTCTTCAGTATAAGCATCATCAATGTTCAAGTCATTAGAAATAATATCGTTATCTTTCATCCAATTAGCGAAATTATTCCATTTTTCTGGTGTCTGATCTCCAAAATCCACCCCTACGTCTACCCAAAGGTTTTGCAACAAATCTGCACCTGGCCTATCTATCGACTCATCAATATCTGGAGAATATTTCTTCAAAATATCTACACCGGATTGAGGATCCTGAACAGCATCTTTATATCCTTTCGTAATAGCCCTTGCAAGACTTCGAACTGTTTCATCGTTATCCTCCAAATAAGCCTCACTAGTAACTAAAATGAGTTCATAATAATCAGGTACACCCCAATTTTCCATTCTAAAAATATCAACAGGGTATCCTTCATTTTCTAAACTAATACTCTCATGAGTAAAATATGCACCAATAACAGCATCAACATTTCCTGACATTAATGATGTGCCTAATTCCCAGCCAACATTTACTAACTCAATATCCTCAATTCCCGTAAGGCCATCTGACTTTAACATCGTATCAAGAGCATCTTCATTCCACGGAATACCCGGATACCCTATCTTCTTATTCTTTAAGTCACTGAGTGATTCATATCCTGAAGATTTAAGTGCCATAATAGAATTGAGTGGGTGCTGTACCATTCCCAAGACAGAGACTACAGGGATTCCCGCATCTCTAGCAATTAATAAGTCAGGTTGATAATTAATACCAAAATCATCAGTTCCAGATGCAACAGTTTGCAATATAGTAGACGGGTCGGAAGGAGTACGTATTTCTACATTCAAACCTTCTTCTTCAAAATACCCTTTATCTTCTGCTATATACAATCCTATATGGTTGGCATTAGGAAACCAGTCTAGTGCTAATGTTACATCTTTACCTTCATTTTGTTGTTCACAAGCACTAGCAAAAATACCTAAAAAAATAAAAGCGGTTAAAAAAACTACATTTTTCATACGAAAATTATTTGCCAAGGTTATCTCCTTTTCTAAAATTATTCCAAGGGATACATAATTTTTCTACTAATCCAATTCCAAAAAATAAAATGATTCCCATGATAGACAAAATAAATATTGCTGCAAATACAAGTTCTGTCTGGAATTGTGGTTTTGATCTGATCATTAAGTATCCTAAACCTTCACTAGACCCTACCCATTCTCCAATTACAGCACCGATAACACTAATAGATATAGCAACCCTCAAACCTGAAAACATATAAGGTAATGAATTCGGTATTCTAATTTTTCTAAATATATCCCAATTACTAGCACCCATTGTTCTAAATAATTTCTCTAAATCTATATCTATAGATTTCATACCATCAACTGTATTGACCACAATAGGGAAAAAACTAATAAGAGCAACAACAATTATTTTTGGCATTAATCCATATCCAACCCAAACTAATAGCATTGGAGCGATAACAATTATAGGAATGGTTTGTGAAGCAATAATAAATGGATAGAAAGATTTTTCTATCGTACTAGACAATGTAATCGCAGAAGATAAAAATAACCCCACAAACAAAGCAATAACAAAGCCTAATATCACTTCAATCAAGGTTGTAATAGTATGTGAAGTAAGTATACGAGCATTATCTAACATAGCTTTAAATATTTCAGAAGGACTAGGCAAAAGCCATGAAGGAACATCGTTAATTTTTACTAATACATCCCATATTATTAAGACTACTATGACAAAAAATATTGATGGAATCCATGTTAATTTTCTTTTCATAAGTATCCTACAATGCTGGTTTCAAAAGTTGATTTAATAAACGATTTTTAATACTTAAAACATCTGAACTAAACATTATTTCTCTAGATCTTGGTCGAGTCAATTTAATGTTTTCAATAGCAATGAACTCACCCGGAGAAGAAGACATAACATAAATTCTGTCTGACAAAAAAATAGCTTCATCTATATCATGGGTAACAAAAATAACAGTCTTATCTAACCCATCAAACAATTTAATTACCCACTCTTGCATTTGCATCCGGTTTAAAGCATCTAACGCACTAAAAGGCTCGTCTAATAGCAAAATAGGCCTATTCATTAAAATAGTTCTCAAAAAAGCAGCTCTTTGCTTCATGCCACCAGATAATGTAAAAGGATATTTATTTTCAAATCCTAAAAGTCCAAATTTTTCCATTTGTGCCATTGCTATTTTTCTAGATTCTTTCTTAGGTATGCCTTGGATTTCAAGGCCTAAAATCACATTATCTAAGACCGTTCGCCAGGGTAACAACAAATCTTTTTGCTGCATATACGAAATCATATTAAGTCGATCGGACTGATCACTTTTACCTTCAATCTTAATCTGACCAGAATCTGGACTTTGAAGGCCTGAAATTAAATTCAAAACCGAGCTTTTCCCACAGCCACTAGGCCCAATAATAGATACTATTTCTCTAGAATTAACCGAAAGATCAATATTTCTAAGAATTTCTAAAGAATCCAAAGAATAGTTAACACCTTTAAGAGACACTCTGCCCAATGAGTTATCAGGAATATTGGTATTCAAATAATAATTCCACCTTATATCTAATGAATACCGGAGAAGAATAGCACTCCCTATATAGCATTATCTAAATAGGTACCAGATAAGGAGTCGGTACTTTTACCCTCTCAGCCTAGATAACTAAGCTCCCCCGGCTAGGAGGAAGTTTATCACGTTTATAAAACATTATCATTCTGAATACTTTGATATCCACTTCCACAAAATATCAATTCTTTTATGATCAGATTCAGTATTAGGATTCAGAATAGGCCTACAAGTCCTAGTATAAGAACCAATAACTTGAAGATCTGTTCTATTTTTTCCCCAATCCCACTTCTGACCATTTGATTTTCTAAAAACATCATCACAGAATTTTTTTGTCACAGGAACAGCTTTTAAAAATCTTTTTGACCAAGAAGAACCTGAAAAAAGCCAAAATGAATTCCACATACTCTTATCGAACATAGCTGCCCTCACATGGGCATTAACAGAAAATCTACTCATAAGACCTTTTTCTAGAGGATTAACTACAGATCCGACAACCTGATCTACATGTATATAACCTATTAAATAAAACCCAAAAATGCTAGTAGGGGCACCTTTGGTCCAATTCTGTAGCCTTGAAATAAATATTAGAAAATCACCTCTTGAAACTTTTCTCAATGCTGAAGCGCGTGGATTCACATCACAATTGTCTCCATAAGTAAAAGTATCGAACTCTGGATCATTATGCATGGCTACTTCTCGTAAATTTTCCGGAATATATAAATCTAAATCACTCGACGGATCATAATAAGATCTCAAATCCTTATATTTAATCCCATGAGGATATGAAACTTCTATATCTTCAGGTATTGGAATAAACTCAAATGTACGGTCATCAAATACAGGGCTACAAAAAGAATGATTAGCATTACTACCAACATTTATTAGAAAAACTTTACCTGACATGATAATCCCTTAATTACGTTTACCATTTACCGCCTGTAAATCAGCTAAAGAATATTTAATCTCATCTTTAACTTCCATTGGGTTGTCTTTATCTAATTCTTCTAAAAGTATCTTATATGCTGACATACCTCCTATTCTACCTAGGGCCCAAGCTGCGTGTATTTTTAAAACTGGATCAGATTTTTTCAATATTTTAGATAAAGGCTCAACAGCACGTACATCACCAATATTACCTAATGCCACACATACATTTCTTTTGAGACCACTCAATTTAGTCCTCTTTATAGGACTATTTTTATAAACTTTGCTAAATGTATCTTGGTCCATATCCAAAACAGGTAATAATTCTGTGAGTTCAAATCCTTTACGCTTTTCAAATTCTTTAATAGTCCCAATTTTTGCCTTTCTGTTTACAGGGCAAACATCTTGGCATATATCACATCCAAAAATCCAATCTCCTAATAACGGCCTCATATCTCTAGGGATTATCCCTTTAAGTTCAATTGTTAAGTAGGAAATACATTTTGAATTATCTATGACGTATGGAGCTACAATGGCTCCTGTAGGACAATCATCTATGCAGCGAACACAATTCCCGCAATTCTTTTTTAATGGTTCATCTACGTCTAACTCTAAATCTGTAATAACCTGACCTAACAATACCCAAGAACCATAATTTTCTGTAATTATATTTGTATTTTTACCTACCCAACCTAGCCCTGACCTCCGAGCTGCAGCTCTATCGTTCATTGGGCCGTCATCAACGAATATTCTTGTTTTAACATCTTGTCCTAGACACTCTGATATTTGAGTACAAAACGACTTAAGACGTTCTTTTAAAACTTTATGATAATCATCTCCTAAAGCATATTTTGCAATTTTACCGTGCAATTTATTTGGATCATAATCAGGTGTGCCTGGATTTAAGTAGCTTGCCCCAAGAGATATTACTGACTTAGCACCTTCGAGCAACAAAGTAGGCCTATTCATAAGTTTTATCCTATCTTTATCGTACCAAGGATAATCATTGATATAACCATCATTAAATCTTTTTAATGCGGCCTTTTCATCTTCAAAAAATGAATCCGCATTTGTTATCTTAACAATATCAAATCCTATATCCATTCCTATTTTTTTTACAATTTTNGTATTCATAATAATANTTATATTCTAATGTAATTTTCATATAACTNGTTAATACTGTTGACACCGTAAACTCACATCCATATCATCAAATACTTAATATATTTGATGATATGGATGTAATTGAATCAAATAAATACTACAATGGCTTCACATTCGGAGGTTCGTATATGGCTAACTTTAAAGAATTAAGAAGAGTTTACGGGTTTGATGAAGTCGCCATAACCCCTGGAGCTATGACAGTAAATCCCGACATGACAGATACTTCATTTTCTTTAGGAGACGTCACAATAGATATTCCCATACTTGGTTCTGCAATGGATGCCGTTGCAAGTCCTTCGTTTGCTGGTGAAATGCATAAACAAGGCGCCATTAGCGTAATGAATNTCGAAGGGGTACAAACTAGATATGATAATCCNCAAAAAGCCATTCAAGAAATAGCAGAATCTTCTGCAGAAAACGTTACAAAAGCAATGCAAAAAATATACTCTAAACCTATTAATGAAGAGTTGATNATTAANAGGGTTCAAGAAATAAAAGCTACCGGAGCATATTGTGCTGTTTCAGTTACACCTGCTTTGACAAAAAAATTAGGTCCTATAGCTGTAGAGGCTGGNGCTGATATGCTTGTGGTTCAATCTACTGTTACAACCGCTCGTCATTCCTCTCGTAGCCTTCAAGGTCTAAAATTTCCCGAATTATTAAAATTAGTTAATGTTCCCATATTAGTAGGAAACTGCGTTGGCTATGATGTTGCTTTAGAAATAATGGAAACAGGAATCCANGGGATTTTAGTTGGTGTAGGGCCNGGNGCAGCATGCACAACAAGAGAGGTTACCGGTGTAGGGGTACCACAAGTAACTGCAACGATGGATTGCGCTCAAGCAAGAGATGAATTTTATAAAAAGACGGGAAAATATATACCAATCATAACCGACGGCGGGATTAGAACAGGTGGAGAACTATGCAAAGCTATCGCAAGTGGGGCTGACGCCGTAATGATAGGGACTCCCTTAGCTCAGTCAAAAGAAGCACCTGCTCAAGGATTTAACTGGGGCATGGCAAGCCCTCATCCTGCTTTACCTAGAGGAACCAGAGTCCAAGTAGGAATCAAAGGAACGTTAGAACAACTNTTTTATGGNCCNTCTTCAGTATCGAATGGTACTCAAAACCTAATTGGAGCACTAAAAGCNTGTATGGGTATGGTTGGAGCTCTCAATATTAAAGAAATGCACAAAGCAGAAATAGTTGTAGCNCCATCNATAAAAACGGAAGGCAAACACTACCAATTAGGATTAGAGTAATCTAAATCAGAATGATCTGAAGACCTATTTATCAAAATAGCACGGTCATTTTCCATTAGATCTTTCAGAATCAATATATTAGCTTCTGGAAAATGTTCTCTTGCTAACAAAACAGTTTTTCCNGACAATTCTGGAGTGATTTCAATAACCATAGCTCCATCTACAGACAATTTGTTGACAGATTCTTTCATTAACCTTGAGATGACTTGAAGACCGTCTTTTCCTCCATCTAAAGCAATTCGAGGCTCATTCAAAACTTCTTGAGGCAAGCATGATATCTGAAAATTTGGAATATATGGAGGGTTAGACAATATTATATCCATTTCATCTAATATAGGTTCTAATAAATCNCCTTGATTTAATAAAATTTTATCTTCTAAAGAATATTTATTAATATTTTCTGTAGCAATNTCAAGAGCCTNATAACTAATGTCACATGCATNAACTAAAGAATTNGGTATATTAAGTGCTATTGCAATCGATATGGCTGCACTTCCAGTTCCAATATCAGCAATCTTTATATTTTCTTTTCTCATTTTTTTAGAAATTGTGATGGCTGTTTGCACTAATATTTCTGTTTCCTGTCTAGGTATTAAAACTCCTTCTCCAATTTNTATATCAATACCATAAAATTCACGTTTACCAGTAATATATGAGAGAGGATANCCCTCAAGACGTTTNTCTAAAAGNGAATATACTGATTGTTCCTCAGATTTTAATAAATCTTTTTCAAATTCCCGAAAAATAGTTTCTCTGTCAAGCTTCAGAGTATGCCTAACCAATATTTCTGCTTCTAGATCAGAATCCGGAACTTCAAATTCTTGCAAACGTTTTGAAATTGCATATANAATTTCTTTTACTTTCACGACCCTATTTCTTCTAATTTTCTAGCTTGATCATCATGTACTAAAGCATCAACAAATTCATTTATTTCTCCATCAAGAATTTGATCTAAACTATAGCTAGTTAATCCTATCCTGTGGTCAGTAACTCTCCCTTGAGGAAAATTATAAGTCCGAACTCTTTCTGAGCGATCTCCAGATCCGACCTGAGATCTTCTAGTATCTGTAATTTCTTTTTGCTGTTTTTCTAATTCTGAGGCCAATAACCTTGAACGTAAAACAGATAAGGCTTTTTCTTTGTTTTTATATTGCGATCTTTCATCTTGGCATGTTGTTACAACACCAGTAGGAATATGAGTTATACGAACTGCAGTTGCAACTTTCTGAACGTTCTGCCCTCCATGACCACTCGCATGATAAATATCAATTTGTAAATCCTCAGGACTAATTTGAACATCCACTTCCTCTGCTTCTGGNAATACTGCAACCGTTACNGCCGATGTNTGNATCCTACCGCTGGATTCAGTTGCAGGAACCCTTTGGACTCTATGAACTCCACTTTCATGTTTAAGTTGGCTATAAGCCATNTCNCCATTAACTTGAAACGTAATTTCTTTAATCCCTCCTATTCCAGTNGTATTGGAATTTATCACTTCTAATTTCCAATTTACTCTTTGGGCAAAACGNGAATACATACGATAAAGGTCTGACGCAAATAACCCTGCTTCTTCTCCTCCNGTTCCTGCNCTGATCTCCATAATTACATTTCTCTCATCGTTTGGGTCTTGAGGAATTAATGCCATTTTTAAATTTTCTTCAGCAACAACTTTTTTTTGATCTAAATCTAGTTGTTCTGTTTTAGCCATACTGATTAGNTCAGAATCAGATTCATTTTTAATCATCTGNGAAACTTCTTCTAAATCTTCTAATATTTTTCGGTATTTCCTNGCGAGNTCNACCACTTCTTTAATNGCAGACTGTTCNTTAGCGTATTTTTCAATTTGAGTATAATCAGTTGCCACTNCAGGATCAGCAAGCAATGTGTTTAACTCTTCATATCTATCCTCAAGGGAAGATAACCTNTCTAACATTTTTATTCCTTATNNCATCAANTAATTGTGTTAAAAGAAAATTAACCTCAATNTAANTATCTATTGTTGACTAATATATCGGTATTTTCAATAATGATACTATCAAAAANTCAAAANANTNATAAAATCTTGTNGGAAGGTTCAAATGCAAGATAANANAATACTACTTCAACATGTTACTNGGGANGANGTCAAAAGAATAAATACTTGGCTGTCTGATGAAAGTGTAGCTGAAAGCTGGTTTGGAAGGTATTCATATGGAAATCCGGCACACTTAGGNTATCATCCGGAAAANGTTGATTCTCTCAGCGTTGAAGAATGGGATNNCATCTTTGAAAATCCCGAACATAGAATTTTCTCAATATACACTGAANATGNTNATAGCCATATTGGAGAAATCCATATAACAATAGAGGAATCATTAGGGGACGCACAGATATCTATACTTATCGGCGACACAACCCATTGGCATCAAGGTTATGGGACAGCTACCTTAAAAGCTACTTTAGATATCGCATTTAACTCATATGGATTATTTAGAGTATGGGCCGACATTCCAGACTACAATGTAGCAGCAAAACACCTATTTGAAAATCTTGGATTTGTTCATGAAGGGACACTTAGAAAAAGTCGTCCTCATGACGGTGTTCGTCATGATTCANTTATTATGGGNATGTTATCAACAGAGTTCTTAAATTCTTAAAAATATAACTTCTCATTAGCTGCAGGAACGTCTACNTCAGGNAGGCCAAGCTCTTTTCTTACAATATTTGTCCCCATGACTATAGANACACATTTATAAAAAGCTATTCTTCTTGANAGACCTTCTCTTCCAAATCCACAATCTGATGAAACAATTAGTCTTTCAGGGGGGACTATTTTTAAGGCTTTACGAATAACTTCAGCAACAACCTCTGGAGGTTCAACATTTGTATTAGTATGNCTTACAACTCCAATCGCTAATTTTTTATCTTTTGGAATATCGGATAATATAGATATTTCAGCCCCTTCAGAACTAGCACACTCAAAAGTAATTACATCAGCATCAAGTTGCCACAAATACTCTAAAGAATCTTTATAAGAAGGCCTGTTCCACTGCATAGATTGCTGATTTGGATTACCCCAACATGTNTGAGCCCAAACTTCAGTTTTAATACCAGAAACTTCTTTGTTAAAAGCTTTAACTAAAAATTCCAGGGTTTCGTATCCTTGTGTTGTTGCACCCATATGTATTGCCGGTTCTTCAACTTGAATAACNGGACAACCAGCATTATCTAATTCTTTTAATTCTTGGTTTATAGAATNAGCTAAATCCATAACAAGNTCTTGTTCAGATTCATAATATTCATTTTCNAGCATCCCNGGGATACACTGTGCACTAATCGAACCAAATTTAACAGGTTTATCAGTAANCTTTTGAGCTGTCTTCCAGACNTCTGTATATTCTAAAGATCCTCTTCCTATCTTATNCACCACACGAGCTGGCTGATAAGCTTCTTGNACTTCCCAGAGTATATGACCCGGATAGATGCCAAACCTATCCTTCCATCTAGTTGACCCTGNCACACTGCCTTCAATCCCTTTCAGTCTCTCAATAGGGTAAAAAAACCAAGACCTGCCTCCAACATCGAGATCAAATCTAGAATCTCCATCAGTAACAATATCTAATCCTGCTCGTGTTTGATCACTGATAGTTGAAGATACGGCATCAAAATATTGTTCTCTAAAAAGTTGATCTGTTAAGGCATCCTTAAATGATCGCCCATTCAAACTTTCCTTATACCAATGTGGTCTAGGGTATGACCCAATAACCGTTGTAGGTAAAATCTTATCCTTAGTAGCCACAAACATGAAACACCCCTATAANTTCAAGTATCTGAATAATATAATTTGGTTTACATGTATTCAAGTTATGAAATTTTTTGTAACCTATGTAATAAATCAAATTGAGGAGAAAGAATGTTTCACATAAGAAGATTGTATAAAACAACTCCNGGTTCAGCCCGAAAAGTAGCAACTTTAGTACATAAAGAGGCTCAAATATTTAAAGATGCAGNACAAAGAGGAGATTTTACTGTCTATTTTAATGGTGGTACAACACCATCTGAAGTAGACACTGTAGTACTAGAATGGACAGATGAAGCACTTATGTCAATAAGTCGTGAAGGAAATGATATTCCTCCAGCAGCTAATGATGTTGCAAAGCAATTATCTGAGTTAATAGTCAGTAGTTCGATTGAATTCAATGAATTATTAATTCCAGCTAAAATGATTGATTGAATTCCTTAATTTGGAGGAGAAATGTTTCACGTAAGAAGAACATATAAAACAAAACCTGGTCAGGCTCGAAAGGTAGCAACTTTGGTTCATAAGCAAGTTCAACTAATCAAAGATGCAGGATTCAGGGGAGATTTTATTGTCTACTTTAATGGGGGAACCACTCCTTCTGAAGCTGATACTGTTACTGTCCAATGGACAGATGAAGCGCTTATGTCGGGAATGCGAGAAGGGAAAAATCCTATCCTGGAAGCACTTAATATAGCAAATACCGTTTCTGAATTAATTATAAGTACTAAAATTGAATTTAATGAATTATTAACCACCTCTAAAATGATTGATTAAGTTGTTCCTGTGACCACCCCGCAAACTAAACTCTTTTTAGAAGGATCCATAATGAAAATGTTATGGAAACTTGCCACACCAAATATGGCAGCTGTTTTTTTTATAACATTTTCAACCATGGCCGATGCTTTTTTTGTAGGAAAAATAGGAACAATTGCTTTAGCTAGCTTAGCGATAGTATTTCCTTTACAAACACTGATGATAATGCAGGCTGGTGGTGCGATGGGTGGNGGNATCACGTCATCAATATCAAGAGCNCTNGGCAGAAATGCNTTAGNNNANGTTAATACNCTAGTNTGGCACAGTATNGTGATTTCTGGGTCTATGTGCGCAATATANACATTATTGTTTGGTNTATTATCACATTACATAATTNCCATATTCTCTAATGANCCCGANGTTGTAAAAGGAGCTATATTATATTCTCGAGTATTTTTNGGTGTATCAATAGCNATNTGGTCNTTTTACGTATGTTCTGCTGTACTACGAGCGTTTGGTCGAACTGATGCNTTTGCAATAGCCACAATATCCAGCGTAACCNTGCAAATGATATTGTCTGGAATTTTNACAATTGGATTAGGNANTTTTTCAGGGTTTGGGGTAGTTGGNCCAGCAATANCTGCNNTNANATGTCANCTAANTGCAACATCTTATATGCTCTACANANTATTAACNAAAACACCTGTCANAATTCAACCTCAACGAATCAAATTGGATCCAATGATAGATATTTTAAAGGTGGGGGCTATAAGCTTAATAAATAGCTTTAGCATTGCTATTACGGTTCTAACTGTAACTGCTTTTATATCAAAATATGGAACTGCTGCGATCGCTGGATATGGGCTTGGTAACAGGTTAGAACTAATCCTTATACCAATATCTTTTGGGATTGGAGGGGTTTTGAATGCAGCTGTTGGAATTAATTTTGGAGCAAAACAATATTCTAGAGCCCGAAAAATTGCCTGGTCTGGAGCTTCTATTGTGTTCATTTTTGTCTTTATTGTAGGAATTACATTGTCTATATTTCCAAATGTCTGGTTAAACTTATTTACTGCAGACTCAGAAGCATACCAATACGGTGCCCTTTATTTAAGCATTGCTGCTCCTTTTTTCTGTTTATTTGCGGGAGGACAGACATTATTCTTTGCAAGCCAAGGAACTGGAAAAATGATACTTCCTGTAACTGTAGGAGTTTTACGTATGTTAGTAGTCATGTCTGTAGGTATATTAGTTGTCACTCTTTCAGATTACAGCATAGTTATATCTATATTTAGTGCTGATTTTGGAATATCTTCTTTGGGTATAAATACTATTTTTGCAGGAATAGTAATGGGATTTGCAGTAGTAGGATTTGGATTAGGTTCAAATATGTTTACAAAAAATTGGGATCCTCGTGACTGAGCTTACAGTAGACATTTTAATCACTTTTTTTGCATTGCTCTTTGGGTCTTTTGTATTTAGCTCAGCAGGATTTGGAATAGCAATCGCTGGCTCTCCGTTTATGTTAATGACTATGGACCCAAAAACCATTGTTGTGGTTATCAATACCGTTTCATTACCACTTTTCGTAATGATAATATTGCAAAACAGATCCTACATTGACTATAGGGCAATGATTTCTCCTTCCGTTGCAGGAATAGCAGGAGTACCTTTTGGGTTAATATTTTTTACCAAAGTGTCATCTACTCTTTTGGGAATAATTATATCCATATTAATCATTACTTTAGCTTTATATACTATTATTTTTCGCGACAAAACAATAAAACTAAATTCCTTTAAATTTTCATTAATAGCATTCATCAACTCTGCAACCCTAGTGTCTACAGGAGTAGGGGGTGCATTAATGGCTATCGCCGTTATATCTAAAGGGTGGAGGAAAAATTCAATTAGGGGATCTTTATCTTTATTTTATCTTCTTGTAGAAGGATTAGCCGTAATCGGATACATGATCACAGACCAGTACAACAAAGAAATATGGTTGATGTCATCTATAGGGATAATTCCTGTAATCTTAGGATTCTTAATAGCCTCTAAGGTTATTTCCAAGGTAAAGGACGAATCACACAAAAAATATTTGTTAACTATCATAATATGTGCAGGAAGCATACCGCTTCTAAAAGAAGCATTTAAATTATTTTAAGCCATAATAAATATTATGATCTTTTCCCATTTAATAGTGTCCCGATAAGCGTAGGTCTCACTATGTATTTATAGGTACCTAAACAAATCGCAGAAGTTAATAAAATAGCTACAATAAATTTAAACACAGGATTTATATCAAATCTAAACATGAAAAAAGTAATAAACGTAACAATTGGAAGATGAATCAAATACATCCAATACGCCCCATCGGATATAAATCTTTTTGCAAAACTATAATCTCCAAATTTAGTCTCTATCAACCCTATGAAAGAGCAGGAAAGGAATAGTGCCGAAGTAACTTTTATAGGTTGCTGCAGAAACCATAGCAAAATTTCCGCATTTTCCTTTTCTTGAGAGGTAGGCAAATCTTTAAATGGTTCATAATACTTAAAGATTTCTAAGGCAAAAAATAGTGCGAAAGCAACTAATCCAACTGATAAGTACACATGCCAATTTTTCTTCATTGTTTCAAACAGATTAACATTTTTATAAAGCAAATAACCTAAAACAAAATATAGCCCTGTCGCTATTGGATTAGTAATTAATTCACCACCTGTAAATATAATTAAAATAGAAATTAAAAAAATTAAGATTACAAGAATTCTTACTTGGAACATTTGCTTGGCAATACGATCAAAAATCATATTGTTCTTAAGTAAAGAATTAATAGGCTTAAAAATTAGAGATAGAAAAACAAAAATTAATAGGTGCCACAAAAACCATAAATGAAACGGGTAACCTTCCATAGAATAGAAAAATCTTAATTCTTCTGTTCTACCGAATTTAAAAATCCAAGGTAACGTTAACGCCATTAATGGAGAAAATATCAATAATGGTATCCCTATCCTAAGCACTCTGTTAGAAATCCATTTTTCCCAAGATTTTCTATCAATAAACACCTTTGTGAAAAATCCTGCTAATATGAAAAATAACGGCATTCTCCAAACATGGATAAATTGAAATATAACTGTGATCAGATAAGATGATTCGCTATCTGCAGGCCAAATAGAATCAATGTCAGGAATGTAAGGCAGTGCAGCATGCAGAACTATTCCCAAAAGCATTGCTATGCCTCTTAACGCATCTAGACCATGAAATCTTTTTTCTTCCATAGATCCTTAACAACACTTTTCGCCAGTACTTGTAGCTACAGGTGTCGGGCAACACTCTTCTGAAATAATTGTTTCTTTTTCACTTTCATCGGGTTCCATAACAATATGGAAAAGTTTTTCATCTCTAATAATGCCAGTTTTGACAGAGTATGCTGCGACAGGAGTCGCATCAGGATAAAACCCATCTGGATACGTTGGACAAACTGCCGAATATCCTTCATTTCTTTTTAATACCTGTCCGTCATAAGATTGTGAGACCATAAACTCTAAAGCATCTTCTTCCGATGAAAAAGGCTTAGCGCATTTTGTATAATTCCATTCACTCATGGTTTTCCCTTAATTAATATTATGGTGGAGCTGAGGAGGATCGAACTCCTGACCTCTTCAATGCCATTGAAGCGCTCTCCCGGCTGAGCTACAGCCCCAAATTGTATATAATATTGACTGTACCTATTATAACCTACCAAATACATTTTGGAATTAATATGATGTCAAATAAAATCGTTGATGGAAAACCACTCGTATGGATTGGAGTTTTTGCACATCCTGATGATGAAACAACCAGTAGTTCTGGAACCATGATGAAATGGGTTAAAAAAAATAATGAAGCATACATCATTACTGGAACTAGAGGAGAAGAGGGCACCTTAGGTACAGGAGACTTAAAAATTAAAAGGGAAGACCTAGGAAAAGTAAGAGAAGAAGAACTGCGACATAATCTAGATTTATATGGGGTGAATCCACCGTATATATTTAATTATAGAGATCAAGATTTAGATAAAGAAATTCCTGAAACTTTAGCTAAAAAAATTTTAACAATACTTAAAGAGACAACCCCAGATGTCATTATTACATTTGGCCCCACTGGTATATCTAATCATCCCGACCACATTGCTATACATAAATCAGCATTAATCGCATACAAATACTATAAATCAGAAACAGATCGAAATCCTTTGCTCATATATCCTGCAATTGCAGAAGAGCGAGCAAAAGATTATGGACTTGAATTAAGTGAAGACGAAAAAAGATTAGATATTGTTGTCGATATAGAAGATACTTTTGAAACAAAAATTCAAGGGCTGAAAAATTATAAAAGCCAAGAAGATGCTCAGCAATTAGCCAAACGATTCACAGAGCATAACTTCATTTATGAATCCTTCTCCATAAGTCCTATAAATGAATTAGATGAAAATTCTACAAAACTAATAAATTATTTAACTTCTCTATAACATTAATATATTGACGATAAACCTCTTTAGTAAGAAAATTTAACGACTATGGAAAATATAATTAAGCTCTATATAAAGACATTTTTAATTACAGGACTAATGGTTTTAATATTAAGTGTTGCTTGTAGTTCAAGCGATAGCTCAACCTCTGATTCATCCAATGTTATGTCTCCAGATCCAAAAACTGAAAGCTCTGAAGTTACTCAAGTCAATAAAGAAGGAAAAGATACTCCTTCTACTAAAGCAGAACAGTCAAATTCAGAACAGTCAAATTCAGAGCAGCCAAAGCCCGATATGAAACCAGAATCTACAAATAATCCTGATGTGAAACCCACCCCTATAGTCGCCATGCCCTCAGAAGAGTTACAAAATACTGAAGTAGTCTGTGAAAACATGAACACTCATATTTATTGTAAAAGTAAAGATTCCCCTGTTGTCCCTAAAGGAGTTATACCTCCTTGGGGTGAAATATCAAACTATTCACCAGAAGTTTTTTGCGCAACAGATCTACCAGACTTAGTGTGTTCAACCATAACATCTTCCCTAATAGCAGCAATGATAGAGTGGGGAAGCTATTCTAATGTTGAATATTGGATACTGGGATCAGATAAAGATGCGGCATCAAAACTCACTGATCTAAACTGTGAACGAAGAGACACTACAGAGTCTTTAGTCTACTCTGGGACTCAAATGCCAATGAAGTATTGCTTAGAAAAACATGGCCCAAGTGGTGATCATGGATTTGAATCTTACCGAAAATTAAGTGAGGACGCGATAAATCAAGGGCAACCAATGGGAAGTATGGGACTCAACGGAGAGCGTGATTGGGGAATTCACTATTTTACCTCTTCAATCCCCTTCGGACTTACTGATCATTTTCCATTTATTGGTGGTGGACAAGAACAAAAAGGTGCTTTTCATGAATATTTTCATGCAGTTCAACACTCCTATATTCAAACTACTGACAGAAATAAAAGAGATGAGTTACTAGGTTTAGTTTGGTTTGTTGAAGGTGGTGCTGAATATATGGCTCAAGTTAAATACTTTGATGCAATATCATCTGGAATTATTCAGCCTGTTAATGCTGATGGTCCGGAGAAAAGTCCATATAAATTTAAAGAAAACATGAGAAACAAATTACTTGGGGGCAAGGACAGTGTTAAATATAACTGCCCTGGTTCAACCATAAAAGATTTTAGCTACCAAAATTCATGTAACAATGCTGGATACGATTTAGGAGCCTGGGCTATTGCTTATCTTGATAATAAAGTGGGAGAAAATTCTTTAATAGACACTTTCTATCCAAATCTAAATGATTTAGGTTGGGAAGGAGCCTTCAACCTGACATACGAAATGTCATCTGAAGATTTTTACAGTGATTTTGAGAGTTTTCTAAAATTACCTATTTCAGAACAAATGAAAATACTACCCGACAAATAAAGTACGCTTTTTTATTGCTTTTATCATTCTTGAAAATATAAATGCGTGAAGCGGATATAAAGAATACCAATATAGTATTCCAGCCAAATTATTAGTTTTGAATCCAGCAGTTTGAATAATTTCAGAACCCTTAACAGAAGGGTTAACTGAAAATTTCAGATAAGCTTCCCCAGGCAATTTCATCTCTGCCTTAAATTCGACCATTTCTCCTTCAATCGTGTCTGAAATTCTCCACCAATCCAACGTATCTCCAATAACGAACCTATCTTTTTTAAATCTAGTTCTTCTTGTCCCGACTCCTCCTACAAATAAATCTAACCAGCCTCTAATTTTCCACAAAAAATTGGCGAAATACCACCCATTAAGACCACCTATATCATTTATAGGCTTAAATGCTTGAGTCGTATTAGCTGTTGTTGTTATCTTTCTCTCGTCTGTCATTTGATATTTATATTCGATTTCTTTTAACGGGGCCTTATTGCTTAATCTAGGTCCCGAAGAAACTGGATCAAACCATCGAGCTCCGATCATGTCGGTTTCTTTCATACTTATGACATTTTTTAATGCTTCTTTGAAATCAACAGGGGTAATATTAAATAATCCTGTACCCTTTTTATCAGTAATTATGCTGTTTGTTTTAAGGCTTTCAATTAATTTTTTCCCAGCTCGGGCATATGCAGGGGTGACCAATCCTAACCATAAACTAGACAATCTTGGGGTTAAAACTGGAACTGGAATCATAAACCTTTTTAATCCATATATTTCAGCATATGTAGCCATTAAATTTTTATATGTAACTATACTAGGGCCTCCTATCTGCACAATCAGACTATCTGATATATCTATAGAAATACTTTCTTTCAAGTACTTAATAACATCATTAATCCATATTGGTTGAGATAAAGACGACACCCATCTAGGAGTGATCATGATAGGCAATTTATGGACTAGACTTTTCATTATTTCATAAGATAATCCGCCCTCTCCAATTATTATTGAAGATTGAAGTTCAATACACGGAATACCTGAAGAACGAAGTATCTCGCCTACTTCATTTCGACTCTTGAGATGCGGAGACAGAGGTTTAGTATCGTCAGAAAGGCCACCTAAATAAATAATTCTTTTTACATTATTCTTCTTAGCAGCATCAATAAAATTCTGGGCACAAAGAAGCTCCTTATCGTAAAATTTGTTTCCTGCAGACAATGAATGTACTAAATAGAATGCAATATCTACATTTTGAAAGTAATCTTTTATACTTTCTAGGTCAACTAAGTCGCCTTTACAAATGGTTGTGTTTAAATAACCAAATTTATCTTTATAAGAAATCTCGTCTCTAACAAGACTTTTTACTTGATGATCTGAGGACAATGCAGCTACAAGCCTAGACCCTACATACCCTGTCGCTCCAGTTACTAATATATTCATCAAAATAACCTTCTACTCAAATTGCCTAAAGTTACCTTCTCCATCCAATATGATAAACGATGCAGCTTCATAGTTGTCTAATTTTGATAATTGATTACCAACAATTCGATCTATTAGACTTGGGTTTTCATAATATTCAGGAACTATGACTAAATCGACATTATGCTCTAGGGCAGCCTTATGTATGTTCACAAATCCATGTTTTTCTGCCAGTAAAGCTTGTGAATTCAGGTTCGTGTTATTCATAACGCTCATCTGTTTATTTAAATCATTTCTACCAAGTAGTTCAAGATCTCGTTTATTTAATAACCCCTTCCATCTCTGACCAGCACTATCGCCATGCCCTCCTGGTTCTACAAAAAAAGATGCCGCTGACAAGTCATATAAAATAACCTCAGATTCAAGTTTTTCACAAAGTTCAGAAGTAGCTTTTATCATTGAGGTAGGCGCAAATGGTAAATTGTTTTCAGGTTTATCTTGTGTAACAACCATAACTTTTTCAACCTTTCTTCCTATAAAAGTAGATAGTTTGTCAGCATCAATTGGTTGGTTAACTTGCCCCATACAAACGGAATCTAAGTGTTGTAATAATGACTTAACAACACGATCATCAGACGAAACAAATCCTTCAAACATTTTACCGGGATCTGACAACTTACCTTCAGCAAATATATCTTCTGATACCTCCCACCCAACAAACGCTATAGGAGAAGGAGATTCTGATACCAAAAACCACTGATTTTCTACTAGACTTACAGACTTTGGAATTTCTATCCAGGTACTTAAAGATTTCCCATGTATTCCACTAGGTTTTCCTATACCAAATGCTTTTACCTCTATATTGTTCTTTATAAGCTCTTCGTATCTAGGAATTTCAGTATCAAGTTTTTCAATAGCTTGAAATCCAACATACAAAGATGAAGGTTGCTCCGAAAGTAATATTTCATTTTCAATCTGTCTAGTTATATCTAGCATTTTTTTAGAGGAATGCATAAATTCAAAACCTTCTATCGGTAATCCATTTCCCCTTAACCCTTCATCCATTTCTAGTACCAGCTGCCTAACACTGCTTCTATTCGTATCTGAAGTGGTCTTATCTAATTGCCACTTGAAAGTCATGTCGATCTACCTCCCAGTAATTTCGCAAATCCTTTTAAATTTTTAATTTCAACATTTTTTGCAACAATAAATTTCTGTAATATATTTGGGTTAGCATGCTGACCTAAATATGCCAGTTCATCTCCTTCCCATGTGATTGTTACGTCAAATTTCCAAAATGCCAGTTTGTCTGCAACATCAATCATTAGTTTCTTTAAGTCAGACAAATTAAAAAACGTTTTCAAGTTTCGAGGATTTACGCTAATAACATTCACGTATATTTGACTTGCTTCAAACTTAATCTCAAGTTTTAAATCATCTGAATCAATTCGAACTAGGCCTTGGGCATTAAAATTACTTTTTATAGTTTTCATCAATAATAATTATTTGGTTTCACCGTTTTCAAAGGTGCTTAAGCTAACCGTTCCGTCGATTGTCCACTTTGCTCTCTCTGAATTTTCACCTGTTGCTTGAGGCACAAATACGTCCAAATCTTGAAAACTATAATTAATGGTTGTATTTCTACGATTTAAAAAATCATACAATCCTTCCGCCATCTCTATCCAAGAACTAAGTTTTGTTTCTTTATCCATTTCTTTCTTCTCCTTTATTAAGCCGCTTTAGACTTATGTTTAGATGTTTTAATACTCGATGAAGGTGCACGTCCGCACATAATGCACTTGACTAAAACCGCACCTATTTCAATAACTTCCACGTAAGCCCCACCGCACCTTGAACATTTGTTGTACATAATACACTCTCCTTCTAAGTAATTGCATTATGATAAACATAATACATGTATTTGTAATAAAACACAAGTAGTTTATTTAAAGTACACATTTGTGCCTATAGAATGTTTTTTTTTAAACACTGTGGAGTTTGACTCGTGCTTTATAATCAATAAATACTGGAATTTGTGAAAGGGTTGTTTATGGTTACTAAAACTAAATTCTCACCAAAAACAGAACACAGGTACCAAATTGCGCACTTATTGAGAAGAGCGGGTTTTGGGTCTTCTTCGGATGAGTTAGATTATTATGATTCTATTGGGTACGAAAAAACAGTAGAAGAGCTCTTAACTCCCGTTAATATCACGCGAATGCCTGACTCCCTTATCACGAGATACCATACTGAAACTTCTGCAACCATGGGTCCGTACGGGGGACCAACTGAATGGATCTACAGAATGGTTTCTACAAATGCTCCTCTAAGCGAAAAAATCGCTTTGTTCTGGCACACAATTTTTGCGACTAGTGTTACAAAATTATCTGGAGCAATTCCCATGAGGCGCCAAATATCTATGTTCAGGGATAAGGGATTAGGTTCATTTTCTGATTTGCTAATATCTTTATCAAAAGACCCTGCAATGATTTATTGGCTAGACAATTGGACCAATCATAAAGATGAAATTAATGAAAACTACGGACGCGAATTGCTGGAACTGTTTTCTATGGGAGTAGGAAATTATTCCGAAAAAGATGTCAAGGAATGCGCACGTTCATTTACCGGATGGACTGTTGTAAATGGTGATTATATAGACGCACAAGCTTCTAAGTGTTCATTTCAGCCATACGGAAGATATGCTTGGCAATTTCAATATTTACCTGAAGATCATGACGATGGTGAAAAAGAATTCTTAGGAGAAAAAGGCAACTTTACAGGCGAAGATATAGTTCAAATTATTTGCAAACAGGACGCAACCGCAACATTCATATCAAGGCATATATGCAATTTCTTTCTTGCTGATGAAGTTCCTGTAACTCAATGGCCATATGAAGCACCAAATAACCCTAAACTTATAAAAAAATTGAAAAAAGTTTATTTTGAAACTAACTACAATATAAAAGAAATGCTCAGGGTTTTATTTTTGTCAGAAGAGTTTAAAGACAGATCCAATTTTTACAAAAAAGTGAAAAGCCCATCTGAACTAGTAATTAGTGTAATGCGGCTAACAGATAAATTTGGAAATGGCCCCAGACTCGATGCAAGAAATGTGTTTTTAGCAATGGTTAATATGGGTCAACATATTTACAATCCTCCAACTGTAGAAGGTTGGCATGGGGGATTGGAATGGTCTGATACAGGAACACTCGTAGAGAGAATCAACTTCTGTTCTGAGCAATTCGGGGACACAGAATCTCCTGGAGTTAAAAAAATGGTAGATAGCCTTGTATCGAGATACAGTGAAACCCCTTCAGATTTTATAGATTCTTGTATGGAAATATTGGGTTCCATAGAAATAGGAGAAGAAACAAAAAAGACATTAATCTCATTTGCGAAGGAGCATAAATCGGAAGAGTCTTTAACTCCTACAGATTATGTTAAAACTATGCTGCAATTAATAACAACCACCCGTGAATACCAGCTATGCTAATAAAGGGAAATATATGGTAACAGCAAACTCAAAAAATTTTTCTTTGAAATATAAAAAAACCATTGGTTTTTCCGGAAAAAGAGGCCGAGGATTCTTTTATCCACGAGATATAGCTATAGGTTCTAACAAGAAAATGTATGTGCTAAATAGGTCTCATGAAGTTGATTCTTACGGAGAGCCTGAATCTGTAAGGGTAGTGATTTGTGATATTAATGATGGGTTTCACGGTGTTGCTGGTCATTTTGGAGAGGCTGACGGTCAATTTATTTGGCCAACATCTATAGATTTAGATTCTGAAGGCATGATATATGTAAGTTGTGAATACAAAAATACAATAACTGTATTTGATCCTGAAGGTAATTTTCAATACAAATGGGGTCAATTTGGAACTAGAGAAGGTGAATTTTCTGGCCCCTCCGGAATCAAATTCGATAAAGATGATAATTTATGGGTTGTCGACCATAAAAATAATCGCGTACAACAATACGACAAATTTGGAAATCAAAAATTTTGCTTTGGAGACTCAAATTTATTCAATTTACCTTGGGGAATTAATCTAGACAGTCAAGAAAATATTTACGTAGCAGATTGGGGAAATAATAGGATATTAAAATTTTCAACAGACGGGAACTTGATTTCTGAAATGACTGGAAACGGTATACTTAAAAACCCATCTGGAGTAGCTATAGACAAAAGTGGGATTGTATACGTTGCTGATTCTGGCAATGAAAGTCTTCAAGTATTATCTCCAGAAGGCGAACCTGTATTCTCAACTAGGGGGCAAGCAACCATGTCACAGTGGGGGCAAGAATTCTTAGACGTAAACCCAGACGAAGCAGATCCCAGAAAATCATCAAATCTAGAATACGATTTAGATATACCTGAAAACAGCTCCCCTCACACTATTTCTTCTTATATAGATAAATATTTTTGGGGACTTACAGCTGTAACTGTCGATGAAGATTCAAGAGTATATGCGTTAGAGACAAATAGACATCGTGTACAAATTTTTGATCCAATTAAATAATAATTTAAAATTTTTCATAGGTGACCATAATGCCAGAATATATACCTAGTCCAATTAAATGGGTTGCAGATCAAGTTGAACTTTACGAAAGTAGTGGCGGCCTTGAAGGAAATACTTTGTGGGATACAGGTCAAATTACAGGTATGTCATGGGATACTAAATTGCCTGTAGTTTTAGTAACTAGTATTGGTGGAAAAACAGGTGCTATTAGAAAAAATCCTTTAATGAAAGTTGTTGATGGTGACAATTATATTTTAGTTGCCTCACAAGGTGGGAGACCTAAAAATCCTGTTTGGTATTATAATTTTAAAGCTAATCCAAAAGTTCAATTAAGAGATAAAACTGAAGTATTCGATATGCTTGTATCTGAAGTAACAGAGCCTGGCGAGAGGTCTAGACTATGGGACTTAGCAGTAGCTGCTTACCCTCCATACGAAGTTTACCAAGGTAGAACTGACCGATTAATACCTATTTTCTTAGCTAGCCCAATATCTTAATTAAAAAGGTGACAAATAATGACTGAATATATNCCCAGTTCAAGAAAATGGGTTGCAGANCAAGTTGAGATTTATGAAAGTAGTGGTGGCCTTGAAGGGACTACATATAAGGTAGAAGGAGACCCACTACGAGATACAGGTTTACCTGTAATTATAGTAACCCATANAGGGATAAAAACTGGAGCTATCAGNAAAACTCCTTTGATAAGAGTTTCAGATGGGGACAATTATATTTTAATTGCTACTTATGGAGGCAACCCCAATCATCCAGCTTGGTATTACAACCTTAAAGCAAATCCGAAGATTACAATAAGAGATAAGACTAAAGTGTTTGATATGATAGCGACAGAAATGCCNGAATCACCTGAAAGGTCTAGNTTATGGGCTATCGGNGCCTCAGTTCAACCTCTTTANGANGAGTACCAAAGTAAACTTGAAAGATTGGTNCCCCTTTTCTTAGCCAGTCCAATATCATAATTTTTCTAACCAAATAACCTAAAAGGAATTCAAATGAGACTAAAGAATAAAGTTGCTGTTTTAGCGGGTGCCGGCATAAGAATGGGAAGGGCAACAGCAATGCTTTTTGCACAGGAAGGAGCTTCCGTAGCAATTATTGCTCGTTCTGATGACCATTTAAATGAAACTGCTCGAAGAATAGAATCTTTCGGTGGAAAATGTTTAGTTTTTACATGCGACTTAACAGATAAATCTGCCGTTAATGAAGTTGTTAAAAAAATAGTCGCNCAATTAGGAAAAATCAACATANTNTATTCNGCAGCGGGAGGAAACTTTGACCCTNGTAAAAAAGCTGAAAGTATAGAGGAAACATATTGGAACGAAACTATCTCTGTAACAATGAACAGTTTCTACAATATCTACCAGGCTGTCAGGCCTGTAATGAAAGANAATGGTGGNGGATCAATTATTACAGTAGCCGCAAGTGATAGTGTGCGGCAGGAAGGAAACTCTGCATATGGCGCAGCCAAAAGTGGTGTTATNGGGTTATCTAATCACTTAGCNAAAGAAATATATTCCGATAATATTAGAGTTAACTGTATTTATGCAGGGCTATTTAGAGGAGACCTAGTTGAAGATTCGGTCCCACCCGCTGAACCTACATTACACAGAACAGGTTTTCCAAACGATATTGCTTATGCGTCATTATTCTTCGCATCAGATGAGTCAGCTTGGGTTACAGGTCAAAATCTTGCCGTAGATGGCGGCGTAGACATAGGAGCGCGACCTCTATGGCAATTCGAAGGAGACAATCCTTCCAGATATGCCAAAGGTTAAATCAATGACTAAAGGATGGTTTACATTAGTAGGTACTTTTGCGATATCGGTTGGATTAATAACAGGTGGCATATTAACAAGTACCCCTGAAATCATATTATCAGGTGTGGGGCTTGGAATTTTCCTTTATTTTATTCGCAATCATCTAAAGTAAGTTGTTTTTAACCATATTTATTAGGACCATCACTTTTTCTAACACTCCACACAAGTAATATTACCCAACCTACAATCACTGCAAACCACAATAATAACCACCATCCTGATTTCCCAATATCATGAAGCCTTCTAACTCCAACAGCGAGACTAGGCAAAAGCACAATCAAAGAAGAAATAAAATTAGTAACCCCTAATGAAGAAAAAGAATCAATTATTTGAGTAACAATAGATAAAGTAAATGTAAATAAAAAAAACCACCAATACTCGGCTCTGGTTGAACGACCTTTAAAATTCAAATAATTTTTAAACGCTAAAGATATCGCGTCAGAAAACGAAACTGCTTTACTCGTTTCTAAAGTAGCCCCACAGGTCTTACAAAAACTTCCTAAAACATCATTTTCAACCCCACATTTAGCACAAAACATTTAGATCTCCTTCAATTAAAGATTTTAGTTAACACTTAAATCTAACCGCTTTATTCCATTCTCCATTCAAATCAGCATCATACTCATGAGTACCTTTTGATTCTACAGTTAATGATGTTTCATAAACCAACCATAAGTATGTAATATTTCTATAACCTAAAGAACTGTAAGACATCTCTCCATAAATGGGAGTTACCGGACCTTCGCCAAAAGAAACTTCCCAAACTCCACTACCAAGATATCTTTCTTTTAAGCCTTTACCATCATTAAGGAAATCATTATTAATCTCAATAAGTACATGGTTACATATTTCTCGAGTATAATTACTGTCCCTATCGAGAACAAGTTTTTCTTTTACCATAGCAATAGCTTCTCCATCAGAAAATTTTTGCCTGTCAATTATGTAACCCGAATAACCAACAAATAATATTGACACGGTTATAAGGATAAGTCCAAAAATCATTACAAATTTCACCATATTTCCTCTTTTTTAACATATATAAGTAAATACAAATGCATTATACAATCTCATATATAATATTCATGCGGTTTATATATATGTATATGCAATATAATCTTATTTTTTATTCCATGACTAGCATTGCTTTGGTGTAGCAAGTACAATTGTATTCTACACGTTATTTATTGAGGTATGGGTTGGAGGACACATGAAAATAACATCAGTTAAATGCTTAATCTTAGATAATAATTTTCCATATGTATTCGTAGAAACAGATGAAGGAATAACTGGTATAGGTGAGTGCTTTAGAAGACAACCTGTAATAACAAAAACCTTAATTGACGAAATTTTAGCACCCGCAATTATAGGAAAAAATCCCACTGATACAAACATGAGATTTCATGACATGACAGTAGCGGGAAACTCCCTAACAGAAATGGGGGGAGCTGTTTGGATAGGAATTGCCGCTTTAGATATAGCCTTATGGGACATAAAGGGAAAAGCATTAGGGCTACCTATATATGAATTACTCGGAGGAAAAGTTCGAGAAAAAATGCCTGTCTATGCAAGCTCTATGAAACGAGGGATGACCCCTAAAGAAGAAGCTCAAAGAGCATATTCTTTTATACAGGAAGGGTATAGGGGATACAAACTTCATAGTGCAATTCCCGGAAAGATTGATGATCCTGCTGACCAAACAATAAAAACTGTTACCGAAGTGAGAAAGGCCATAGGTGATGATATGGATATACTCGTCGACGTTAATGGCGCTTATTCCAGACACCACAGTATCGAAATAGGGAAACAATTAGAGCAATTGGGAGTGTTTCATTTTGAAGAGCCTAGGCCCCATTACGATTTAGAAGGATTGGCACATGTTGCTGATAATCTAGATATACCTATAGCTTCCGGAGAAAATATCTATACTCCTTATGAATATAAAGACCTTATTACGAGAGGAAAAGTAGATATAATTCAGCCAGATATAGTTAAGTCTCCGGGTTTTACTACATTAATAAAAATAGGTAGTATAGCGGAAGCATACGAAATCCCTATCACCTGCCATAATACTCAACCTATATTAAGCACAGTTGCACACGCACATTTTGTAGCTGCAACGCAAATAGCTACCTATGAACAAGAATACAATATAGAACATATCTCAATAAGAGATGACTATCCTATATTAAAAGAACCCCTCAATATAAAAAATGGATTTATGGAAATACCAAATAAACCAGGATTAGGAGTTGAATTAGACATGAAGATGGTAGAAAAATTATCTTCATAAAATCAATATAATTCAGATATGCCAAAAGAAATAGAAGTCCCTTATAAAAAACTTGCAGAGCTTGTTAAAGAGGCAAGAGAAGCAAGAGAACTTTCTCAAAGACAATTGTCAGCAACTATTCAGATGAGCGGAAGTTATATAACCCACCTAGAAAATGGAAATATACAACCAACTGTTAAAACATTAAAGAAAATATCTCATGCTTTAAGATTACCTTATGCTGTACTAGCCGTATTGTCAGGATATATTGAAACTGAACATTATAATGTTCCAGAAATAGATCAAGAATATCTAGATAGATTAGCAGATATTAGTGATTTATCTGATGAAGAATGGAAATCAGTTTTAGATTATGCACAATTCATACGAGATAAAAGACCAAAATCTACGTAGTAAACAAAACAGGATTACGCATTGGGGGAGCTATCTGATCCTCCGTTAACTCTATAGCATCTTTTTTATAAACCTGAATTCTGTGATTACCAGTATCGGTTATAAATAACCTAAACTCTTTATCAACTTTAACCATCATAGGAACATCTAATCTTTGAGTTTTCTCAAAGTCTGCCATTTCCCTAAGTCGCAAAGTGACAGGATTTGCCATAATATACATCAATCCTGATTTTGATAAAGTAGCATCCCCGTAAAAACTTTGTATATATTTGCCGAATTTGTCAAAAAGTTGAACCCTATCATTTTTCCAATCAGCAACATAAATATCACCATGAAGATCCACTGCTACAGCGGAAGGCCTAGTAAATTGTCCTTTATCGCTTCCGAATGAACCTATAACCTGCAATTCTTTACCATCTGGACTAAATTTAACAACCCTATCATTTTTCCAATCAGCAACATAAATATTATCCTCAGAGTCTACACAAAGACCCCAAGGATTATTTAATAGTCCAGCCCCAATAGTTTGTAAATGATTACCCTCTTTGGTGAATCGCTGTACCCTGTTATTCATTGTGTCAGATAAAAGAATATTGCCTTCTCGATCAAAAGACATCCCAGAAGGCCTGTTAAGTTGCGCTTCTCCTGTACCGTATTCTCCCCAAGTACCAAGATGGATTCCATCTTTATCCATAACAACAACACAGTGTTTAGCTTCGTCAGTAACATATAAATTTTCGTCTTCATCAACTAGTAATCCAGCTGGCCACTGAAATGAAGCTTCACTAATATTTTCATTACCAGGGGAAGGAGAACGTGTACCTTCAGGGCCTCCAATAGTCCCTAAGTTATCATCTTCCCAATTAATAACTCTAATATATGTCCCTAAATTTAAATTCCTAACAAGAACATAAATCTTTTCCTTCCCAAACCCTATATCTAGAGGTGTTGAAGTAACTCTTCTTTGACCTAAAGTTATAAGATAAGGAAATCCGGATCGAAGTAATTCTTTATTTTGTAACATAAAATTCATCCCTAAAAGGTTTTATCTGTTCAAAATCTCCTAAGACGATAGGGGAAGCTTCAAGGCCCAGCCATTGCTCTAAAACGGTTCCGTATATTCCACGATAATCAATCGTATGCTCTAAGTCTTCTCCTTTAGCCCAACGATCTTTATCCAAAGACGGGTACTCAGAATAAAGACCACCTTTTATTGGTTTACCAATTAAAAATGCTCCGCCTCCTGATCCGTGATCTGTACCAGATCCATTATCGTAAATCCTCCTCCCAAATTCACTAAAAATAAGCATAACAACATTATCGTCAGCATCATGTTCTGCAAGGTCATCAAAAAAATCCGCTACAGCTCTTGATAAATCTCGAAATAACCCTGGTTGGGACGGAAGTTGATTTGCATGCGTATCATATCCTCCTTGTTGAGTATAAAATACTCGCGACCCTAAGCCGGCTGTGTGTACACGCGCAACATCTCTAAGTGATCTCGCAATTGAACTGCTACCATATTCAACCGTAGACTCATATTTTTCGGGCGCTACTTTGATAATATCCGCTCCCTTTAAAACATCGTTACCAGTCTGAGATAAATAATCCATGACTGGGCCAGTCCCAATGGCTTGAGCATACATATTCTTAAAAATCTCTAAAGCTTGATCTCTCTGTTCACTAGCACCTATTCCACTCATCAGGCCATATGTATCCAAATTAGAAACACTAGTAACAGGAACTCCCATTTTAGTCATTGCTTTAGGCAAACCTACCCCAAAATTAATTCCTGTTAAAGGGTTTTCTCCCTTGGGATCTAATTGTTCTAAAGTTGCACCAAGCCATCCTACAGTCGACACTTCATCTGGAGTACACGTATGCCATATATCCATACCTCTAAAATGACTTCTATTAGAATCTGGATATCCGATACCTTGAACAACAGCAACCATATCACGATCATATAAATCTTTTATAGGTGCCATCTCAGGATGCCACCCAAGAGAATCGTTCAAAGGCAGAACATCTTCTGCCGGAATGTTAAGTAATTTACGATTATCATAATAGACAGGATTAGAGTAAGGAACGAGTGTATTCATGAAATCGTTGCCACCGCTAAGTTGCACAACAACAAAAACTGTTTCTTTTTTCTGAACTGTCGTCATATTTTAGTCCTTTAACCTACGCAAATTGGTATTCTCGGGTTGAAACAATTAATTGAATCATCCTTGTGATTTTTTCTATATTTTCTTGTTTAAATTCATTCATGTCTAAATCAATATCACCGACCGCATTAGCATATTTTTCTAAAGCTTCATAAGTATCTTTAGATACTTCTAATGGGCCTATTAAATCTAAGCATTTATCTAAAAGATCCTTAGAATTTATCTGTTTGCCCAATCTACTTAAAATATCTCTAATTCCTGGCGATGTTGGGTCATTAAATTGATCTACAGCAAAATTAACCCGTTCATTTAAAGTTCCACCGTCAATCCATTCATGACCTGTATGCCATCCTTCAACTGTGGGGGGATTCATTAAATCTTGGCCCATTACTGAAACTTTGCTATTTAATGTTGCTACCACCTCTCCCTCTTTAGGAATTACAGAATATTTGCCTACCATTTTCATTGTTCCTGCAACTAATTCGGCAGGGTTTTTGACTTTTTTAAACATTGCATCTTTAAAGAAATCTGAATTGAACAAGAATCTCAATAATGGCTTGATTTGACCATTATTTTTTTTGAACACATTAATTAACTGGTTAAGAGCCTCTGGATTTCTAGGAGGTTCAATACTCCATGTATGGACCTGAGGTTCATCCTCTACAAAAAAAGTATATAAATGCCTACATATGAATTTTGCTGTAGCTTCCTGTTCACTAATAATATCTATTATATCTTCCCCGTTAAAATTACCAGTCTGCCCTAGAAACGTCTTCTCTCCATTATCATGATCATTTTCATTGTAAATAAAAGAGGTCTCGTAACTCCCATATGGATAAAGAGGCTGTGGCTGCTCAAAGGTCCAGCCTGTAAAAGCTCTAGCTGCATTTTTTATATCATCTTCAGAATAATTACCGACACCCATAGAAAACAATTCTAATAATTCCCTACCCCAATTTTCATTAGGTTGAGTGGAATGATTCTCACAATTATCTAACCAATAATTCATTGCCGGATCTTTTGCTAAATCAAGAAGGATTGTATTTATATCAGACAATCCATTTTTCCTGAATGTATCTATCTGAGCCAACTGACTCGGGGTATGTTCACCTTTATACCAAGCAGTAGCAAATACATGGTGCCAAAAAAGAGCAATCTTTTCTTCTAAAGGTCTCTTCGTATTAATCATCCTCCAGACCCATTTTCCTGAATTAGCTGGATGAATATCATGATAAGAAACATCTGGGTTATAACGCTGTATATAATCTTCATCTAAATCAGGAAATCTTTCAGGAAACAACAAATCTTCCACTACTTCCTCATACGATTTATCTTGAATCTCTTCTAATTCTGCTCTAGTAGCTCCAAATCCTGCTCTGCGCAACAAATGAGCTTTTAATTTGATGTCTATACTGGACATTATTTCTCATTCTCCATAATAAAAAAGCCTCTAGGCTTAACTAGGGGCTTGATAACTAAATACAAATTAACCCTAGTTTTAGTTTAACTACACAACTCTAGCAGCGTTAACTTTCTGTAAAAATAATAAAGAATTTATGCTGTTTCATACTAGGCCATTCTACCTATTTTGTGCCTCTTTTGCAATGTCAAGAAGCACAATTATCTCTTATACGGCATATTGGTATCCGGATTTTCTTTTATGTAGTGCGCTTGCTGAACAGCTAAGTTTTCTTGTAGCTGAATAGACAAGCCCCCATCAACGACTAAATTATGCCCCGTTATAAAAGATGCTTCATCAGAACACAAAAATACGGTTGCATTCCCTATATCTTCAGGTACTCCTGTGCGTTTCACTGGATATTGATCCTCAAAGAATTTTAAACCCGAAGGGTTATTTTTCCATCTTTCTGCTAATCTTTCCGTAACAATATGACCAGGGGAAATAGAGTTTACCCTAATTCCAAATTCTCCATAATCAACAGCCATTTGACGTGTCATAGCTATAACTGCAGCCTTCCCTGTCTCGTAAGTTAAAGCTTTTTTTGATACTAGAATGCCATGTACTGAAGAAATATTTACGATAGAACCTCCTCCACCGTCAGCCATAACCGGTATGGCATATTTGGAACCAGCATATACTGATGACACTAAAGCACTAATATCTGCATTCCATTGAGCTTCTGAAACTTCTGTGGCTCCCCCTATAGTTGCTTCCCCTGCACTAAACGCGTTGTTTACTAAATAATCTATTCTCCCCCAAAGATTTTGAGCTTCATTAATCATGATCTTAAGATCATCATATGAAGTTACATCTACTTTAAAAGCTTTTGCCACAGAACCTCTATTCACTATATCTGAAGCTGTGAGAGATGCCATATCCATATCAATATCTGCTACTAAAACTTTAACGCCTAATCTTGCCATTTGACGCGCAATTCCTGCCCCTATTCCTTGAGCTCCTCCTGTAACTATCGCAACTTTTTCTGTAAAATTTGTCATATCCAATCTACCTGAAGTTTAAAATAACATGTCCTAAATTTTCCATTTTTAAAATAGCTGNACTNTCTCCCGTNGCATCTCTATTCCCTAGAAAAGTNGGNGGNANCATACTNCCNGTAACAACAATATCTCCAGATTTCAAATANCTCCCTTGATCGGACAACTTTTTTGCTAACCAAACTATAGGGTTAACAGGATGACCNTTAATATCTCTNCCGTANCCTTTACCAATCGTTTGGCCGTCTANAGTTAATNCACATTGAGAATTAGGAATATCAATGTCTTTCCAATTATCAATTTGATNTCCTAATAAAACTCCTGCACCNCCCACGTTCATAGAAATGATATCAAAAGTAGACATANNNTCCATTTTGTTTTGACGNGGATCAATAATCTCGTATGACAANGCTATGCTTTCCACAGATTCATAAACAATATCTTTGTTTATGTCNCCAGATTTTAAATTAATATCTTTCCCAATCGTTATAGCTATCTCACACTCAACTCCTAATCTGCCAAAATCTGCTGAATTCAAATAATGAGGCGATTNATATACATTAGATGTTAATATTCTGCCATATGCAGGCTGATCCATTCCAAAGTGTTTCTGCATTACTTCTGTTGTAAATGCAATCTTATATCCTGAAAACCCTTTTGGGTCTCTATTAGCATGTAGACTCATGTATTCATTTTGTATCGTATATGCTTCTTCAATATCGATAGGTCTATTTTCTTCTGACATAGAAAAAGGAGTATTCTTCTGAAACTCTTCAAACATTATTCTTGCTGACCTTACAGATTTATTCTCCATAAAATAATNTCCTTTTTTCTTTTTGTTTATCCAATTATTAATATTNGTATAAATCCTAACANGATGGCTATAGGTTATTATTAACAATATTTTGTTGAAACATATATCTAGGCATACCTATTGAACTCTTTNATAACTAAAATATANAGATGGCATCCTAAAATACCTTTTTTTTATGGTTGGTTAATNTTAATAGTTATCGGATTTAGTCAGTTTATTGCAACTGCTTTAGCCCAATCAACATTTGGNGGAGTACAAGANCTAATTGNCAACAATATGTCTTGGGACAGAAAAACCATTGCCTTGACTGCGACGTTNGGNACTTGGGCAGCAGGNTNCATTAGTCCATTCATAGGAAAGAGCGTAGACNNATTNGGNCCAAGATGGATAATGTTCTTNTCNGCANTGTTCGTTGGAATAGGAATGATTACNTTAAGCAATGTCCAAACNTTGTGGCAATTCTTTTTCGTATACATAATCATACGTGCAATTGCAGGGCCTAATTTACAAAATGTAGTCCCTCGAACTGTTGCCGTTAATTTTTTTGAATCAAAAAGGAACCTAGCNCTAGGATTTACTGCTTTCAGTAGAATATTTGGNGAATCAACTAATTTACAAATTATCACNATCTTGTCTACTTTCTTTTCGTGGAGACTTGCATATCGAACNCTNGGGTTAATAGCAATACCGTTATCAATTCCTATTTTTTTGATTATTCGCCACAAACCAGAAGAGCTCAATTTATCAATCGACGGGAAAAAAGCCATTTCTAAAAAAAATCCTTCTTCTCTAAAAATGAAAAATTGGACCATACATGAAATACTTAAACTGCCCCGTTTTTGGTACGTTATATTGGGAGACGGAATATCTGTAATTTGTACATCTATGATCATGTTCCAATTGGTTCCGTTTTTAGTAGATGGNGGNATTNCTCANATTACAGCTGCATTAGCACTAACTATAGGAAATTTATTAGGTGGAGTTTGTGTGCCTTTTTGGGGNNTCNTCATAGATAAGACAAGTANAAAACNTGTTGCTATATCGATCATTCTAGCATGNATGGCGANGACTGCATTTTTATTAATATCACCATTGGGAATNATATCGTTTTCATTAGCNTTAATTTGGACTTCTGTAACTACTATTATATTTGTATTAGGTACAATGCTATTAGCGTCAATATTTAACAGAGAATCATTTGGTACTGTNCAAGGAATAGCNGGGCTAGCNCGAACAATATCTCTAGGATTAGGTCCAAGCATTGGAGCTTTTTCAATAAGTTGGGCNGGTAANTATAACCCTATATTTATAATAGGAATATGNGGATATGCAATTGTGNTATTTCTATATTTAAATCTCANTCANCCAAACAGTCGCTAATAAAANTTCTCATTCTTTCAAGTACNGCTTCTGCTAACTGAGTAGGTTGCCTTTCAAACCCATGCGTNGCTCCTTCNTATACTTCTGCTTTNGCTTCATTTCCCGCTGANCTCCACCNGTGATACATAAAAACCGTATCGTCATGCAAAGGATCTTGAGTTCCAACAGTAAAAAATGCTTTAGGCATATTNTCTAAGTTAGCATATAAAGGAGATANATCTGAAGAACGTCTTATATCTCCTGGTTCAACATAATGGTTTGTAAACCATTGCATAATAGGGGTACTCAAAATTAAATTACGATCCCCCCAAAGGTATGCACTAGGAGAACCCATAAGGTCATATACTCCATATACAAGATTGGCACCTGCAAATCCCGTATAGCCGTGTTTATCCCTTAATCTTAACATCGTTGTAAGTGCTAAATGAGCACCTGCAGANTCTCCNCCAATAANCACCTTATTAGTTTTAAATTCTTTTGCCAATTCATTTATAACCCAGAGNGCTGCNTTTTCACAATCGTCATTAGGGGCAGGGTACGGATGTTCTGGAGCTAATCTGTAATCTACGCTTGCAACAACAACNCCACACTTTATTGAAATAGCTTCTAATATAGGATCAGAATGATGAGCTCTTCCAAGGACCCATCCTCCCCCATGTACATGATAATAAATNCCCTTAATTTCATCTTCTGGAATAAACATCCTGATTAAAATNGGTCCATTAGGAGAAGTTATTGTTCTTTCTGTAGCTTTTTNAGATAATACAGGAGCAGGAAATCGACCCAANCCTTCTTCTTGNTCATGCCTCACTTCTTCATAACTACGTTTATTCAAGGGGTCAAATTTTGANAATTCAGATTCTAGAAAANTTACAAAATNAAAAATNTCCTTCTTCATCTCAGGAGTATAAAAAGACGGATCTTTTTCAAACATTTTTCACCTCAAATNAAATAATTAATCTCTTAACTGCCCATTACCAATAACGATCCATTTATATGATGTTAATTCCTTTAACCCCATAGGGCCTCTAGCATGTACCTTCCCNGTACTGACAGCNACTTCTGCGCCNAACCCAAATTCTCCACCATCATTAAGTCTAGTAGAAGCGTTAACCATTACTGCACTAGAATCTACTTCTTCTAAAAATCTTGTTGCTGCATCGGGATTTTCTGTAATAATTGACTCAGAGTGACCTGTACTGTGTTCAAAAATATGGTCCAAAGCCNCATCAATTGAATCTACAACCTTTATTCCCATAATAAGGTCTAAGTGCTCTGTATCCCAATCGGTTTTTGTAACCTTACTAATTCTCATACCCTCATTTCTTTTAAGAATTTCTTCCGACCTTTCGTCACATCTCATTTCAACATTTGCACCTGCTAAAGCTTTAGCAATGCTATTTAAATGCGTGCCTAGTGCACTTGATTCAATTATTAATGTATCTAAAGCATTGCAAACAGATGGCCTTTGCACTTTTGCGTTATAAACAATTTTTGTTGCCATATCAATAGATGAGGTTGCATCAACATATATGTGGCAAACTCCTACCCCACCAGTAATAGCAGGCATAGACGCTTCTTTAGAAACGCGCGATACTAATTCTAATCCACCTCTAGGAATCATTAAATCAATATAATCGTTCATCTGAAGCATTTTTCCTACAAGTGCTCTATCAGTATCTTTTAAAATCTGCACACATTCTTTAGGTAAACCTACTTCAGTGATGGCAGCTTGAACAATCTCTGCAAGAATATTATTTGAATGAAAAGATTCGCTACCACCTCTTAATATAGCCGCATTACCTGATTTTAAACATAATGCCGAAATATCTATGGTAATATTCGGCCTACTTTCATATATAACTCCTATAACTCCTAGTGGAACCCTTTTACGAGTTAGAGTAATTCCATTAGGTCTCGTATACGTTTCTATATCTTCTCCTATAGGGTCAGGCAGGGAAGCAACATTAATCGTATCTTTAGCTATTTTCTCTAATCGTTCAGGAGTTAATAGTAATCTATCAATAAAAGCTTCTGATTGTCCTGAGTTTTTAGCGTTTTCAATATCCAAAATATTTTTTTCTAATATTTGACCTTGCGAATCTAATAAATGTTTAGAAATATTTGTTAAAGCTTGATGCCTTAACTGAGCAGAAGAAGTAGACAACGCTCGAGCTGCTTTTTTAGCAGATTCTCCTATATCCTTTAGGTAATCCATGGCAATAAATTCCTCAATCTAATAAAACGAAATTATCTCTGTGTATAATTTCATCTCCATAATAATGACCAAGCATTTTCTTTATGTCAGATGAATTCAAAGACTGAATCTCAGAAATATCTGACTTAGAGTAATTTGTAATCCCAACTCCTATACTCTCGTCATTTTCAGTAGTGATAGCAACTATGGATCCTCGGGAAAATTCTCCATAACAGGAAATAACTCCCGAAGGCAACAAACTACTCCCTTTGATTAAAGCATCTTTTGCACCTGTGTCAATTTTTATTACTAATTTTTTTGCATTAAGATCTATGCCGCTTAACATCCAACGCTTACGACTTTCCAACTTTGTAGTCGTTGCTCTAAATAAAGTGCCTACATTTTCTCCATTAATTATCTTAATTAATCCATTGTCTTCATAACCGCTAGCCATTACAACATCTACTCCAGATGCTGTTGCCAAGCGGGCAGCATCTAACTTAGTAACCATTCCTCCTCTCCCAAAATCATCTGAGGAAGGGCCTGCATAAGACAAAATATCTTGATTCATCTTCTCAACAACAGATATTATCTCTGCATCTTTATGTAAAGTTGGATCTTTTGTATATAGTCCATTTATCTTCCCTAATATAATAAGTAAGTCAGCATCAATTGAATTAGCTACTAGTGCAGATAAAGTGTCATTATCACCAAAAACTTTTCCTGTTAGTTCTTCAAGTGCAACAACATCATTTTCATTAACTACAGGAACTACATTATTTTTAAGTAATTCTAATAAAGTATTTCTCAAATTGAGATACCCTAATCTGTCATGAACATCTCGTCTCGAAACAAGTGCCTGAGCAGACAACATCTTATTTGAAAAAAACATCTCTTCATAAATTTGTATTAGCCGTCCCTGCCCAATAGCCGCCAAAACTTGTTTATCTAAATGTACGTCTTTATCTAAAGTAAATTTTCCTAACACTTCTCTTCCAGCGGCCACTGCCCCTGAAGAAACAAGAGTTAACTCTTTTCCTTGATTTTGTAGGTCACAAATCTGACTAACAATATTTGAAATGACTACCGTATCGAGCTTACCAGTTCCGCCTGTTAAAAGGCTCGTACCTGCCTTTACGACAATTCTTTTATAGTCATGTGAAACAATCCGGTCATCCGTATTGCTCATATAATTACTCCAAAAAGACTACTATAAAATCTATTTCACAAATAGAAATATGCTTAAAATTTACCGCCAAGTCGGAGATTCATCAATAGCATCGTTATTAGTAATTCTTTGTTGTGACTGACCTTCTGTATCCATAATGAAAATATCAGAGTCTCCATCCAATTCAGAAACAAAAATCACCGAAGTACCGTCTGTACCCCAAATTGGATCATAATCATCTTTTTGGTTAAACGTTAAACGAGTTTCATTGCTACCCGTATAATCCATTACATAAATCTCTTTATTACCATCTCTTTCTGAAACAAATAAGATTCTCTGTCCATCTGGAGACCATACGATATCAGATTCATCTTCTTCTGTATCAGTTAATCTATATATTTGTTTAGGATTCCCACCAGAATTCTCACAAAGCGCATCTAGGGAATCTCGTTCCATAACATAAATTTCTGGATTACCGTCTCTTTCTGATATAAAAGCTAATTTCGTAGAATCAGGAGACCATTTAGCATCTCTGTCTTCACCACAAGTCATTTGCCTTTGATTGACCCCTTCAGGATTTCGAGAGTATATACCGACGTAATCACTATTTATATCCTCAAATAATTCTTCGTCAAATAATTCTTCGTCGAATCCTTCAAATTGAAAACCCTGATCTTCTTCGTCTTCAAGGGCTACTCCAGAAGATCTTACCCCTATTAAATTACCTGATTCGTCATACTCCCATTCAATCTCAGAAACAGAAAAATCTCCTTCTAATAAATCTTCATCATCATAAAATTCATCAAAATCCTCTTCTTCCTCATCTTTAACATAAGATGAAAACAGAACAGAATCTCCAGAAGGAGACCAGTCATTTAATTGGGTAGCAGAAACATCCGATAATTTTGCAGGTGGAGATCCGCCTTCTACAACTACTGTATAAGCTTTACCTCCCTCTTCTTCAGTTTCTTTAAGAAAAGCTATTTTTGTGCTATCAGGACTCCAAACAGGCATTGAATATTTAGAATCACCTTTGTCATTTATGTTGTACGTGACAGTAAATCTATTATTGTTAGATAAGTTCAAAACATCAATAGATGATTTCGTATCGTCGCCAACACGGAAAGCTAACCACTTACCATCAGGAGAAACCACGGGATCATATTCATCCAACGCAGGAGTATCAGTTACATTAATTTCCTCATCGGTACCAATAACCGTAGAATATATATCTAACTGTCCATTCCTATCTGATGTGTAATATAAAGTTGCCCCTCTGGTTACACAGGCAACTGAAAAAACAGCTAAAACAAAAACTAAACTTAAAACAGTAATTTTTCTCATTTTGATCACTACCTGTAAGAAAATTTCAATAATTTATTTTCTCAATTAGCCAACATTATACCTAATTTACAGTCCCATCGCATAACAGGCACGTCTGGGGTCAGCCCCAACGGCTAAAATAGATGTTTTTAAATCTTTGATTGCAACTGTTGCCCCCATACCACAAGTAGGCGTAAAAATAAGCTGATGTCCTAATTTTTCTAATCCTTTTTTTACTTCATCAGAAAAACCATCTTCCATAGACAATTGATTAGGAAAATACGTATGCGGATAAAAAGAATTGGGCACACTTAAAGTAGAAAATCTAGGTGCTTCCGAAGATTCTTGAGGATTCATTTTCCAAACAATAGTATTCAGTATCAATTGTAAATTGGCTTGAGTTTGTGCATCTCCACCCGGACACCCAACAGTTGCTATAGGTTTACTGTCTTTGGTAATCATAAAATTAATAATTGTCGTCCTAGGTCTTTTACCCGGAATTAACATATTAGGGTGACCTTCAACAAAATTAAACATTTCAGACCTAGTGCTAATGGCGAACCCTAATTCATCAAAAAATACAGATTTATTAAAAGCTCCTCCACTAGGCGTTGCGCAAACAATATTACCTACATTATCCATTACTGTTATGTGGGTTGTTCCTTTTTCATCTGGAGCATATTCTTCTTTTTCAACAAATATTTCCGGTTGATCAGCAGTCTTACCAGTTAGTCTTGAATATTTCCAAGGATCCCCATAATTTGGTAATTCTCTACAAGCATCCTTAAGGTCAATTAATTTTGATCTTTCCATTGCGTATTCTTTAGAAAGCAATCCGTCAATTGGAATATCTGAAAAATTGGGGTCCCCATAAAAGGCTTCTCTGTCTGCAAATGCAAGTTTTAATGATTCTGTAATAACATGAATATATAAAGTTGAATTGTGACCCATAGCAGCTAGGTCAAAATTTTCAAGAATATTGAGAGTTTGCTGAACTACTGGACCTTGGGACCATGTAGAATGTCCATGAATTTCATAACCATAGAATTCAGTTTTTACAGGGATAGAGTATTCTTCTTTATATTCAGCCAAATCTTTTTTAGTTAATATCCCCCCCACGTTTTCAGAAGACTTAATTATTAAATCAGCTATTTCTCCTTCATAAAAACTTTTCCTTGCAGCTAAAATAGAATCTTTACGATTAGTAAAATTTAAAGATTCTTCTGTCATTTTTTCGAATATAAGACCCAAAGATTTTTGAATCAATAATGTCCCGGGTTTAGGTAATTCTCCGTTATTGAAAAATATGTTATTGCCCCCAGGAGGAAACAGATTAAATTGAGATGAATCGCCTGCTCCTAGCCTATCAACCATATATTCATAATTAGGAATACCGTTTTTAGAGTAATCTAAGGCGGGGGACAGAACATCCTGAACAGTCATTGTTCCATATTTTTCAAGCAGAGAAAGAGAAGCTGCGACTACACCTGGAACCGTAAAAGAAAGCGGAGCATCTTTGCCTGGTCCGGTTGGAATTGTGTCGTGCCCTTCTGATTTAAAAAAATCAATTGATGCTTTTTGCGGACTAACTCCTTGGCCGCTAAGAGACAGAAAATCTCCACTCTCTGCATGATAAAGCATAAATGTCGCTTCAGCACCAATTGAATAAGCAGCGATTGGTTCAACAACTGCTGCTGCAAATGTTGAGGCAACCAAAGCATCAAAGGCATTTCCACCAGATATCAGCATTCTCATGCCAGCCATTGATGTCAAATAATGCCCGGACGATATTACAGAATTCTTAGAATAAATAACTGGCCTTGTTGTATTCGGAAGAGTCGCCTCTCCTTGCTCTAAAAAAAAAGTTGAATCAAATAAATCTGTATTACTTTTACTCATATTATTATCCCTAAATATATGATTATTTTTTAGCAGATTGTCTCCAGTGTTTCTCAAAATTATTCGTGGGTTGCCAGCCTAACACTTCTTTAGCCTTAACATTAGAATATTGATTATGAGGAACATCTGCTGATATGAAAAAGGTTTCACAAGTAGTAGATAATTTTTTCATGTCAACCTCAATAGCAGCCAAAAGGGACATCCCTGCATCTTTTTTAGCAACAGAAAAAGGCCAAAAATGTTCTGGCCTAACAGCCATTCTAGGTTCAAATGGAGCTCTCAGATGGTTAAACAATAAATTAATCACATTAATGTTATGATTTTCCGCAAAAATCCGACATATTTCCTGGCCTGCAGATTTAGATATGGCATATAAGCCAGTTCCTGGATGATGAGGGATATCTGGGTTTATATCAAAATCAAATTTTTCATACGATTGTGCAGATGCAACCCAATGTGGACCTGTATTAATCACTCTTTTAATATTATGAGTCTTAGCAGCAACCATCATGTTAAAACAACCAATCGAATTTACATCAAATGCCAACTGTAAGTCATGCCTGACCACAGCTAAATTGATAATCGCATCTACACCTTTAGCAGCTTCTGTAACTTGATTTAGGTTGGTGATGTCAACCTGCAAAACCTCATGTTTCTTATACTGATCATCACCCGAAAGGTCACTAACGTCAGTAATTCTTAATTCATGATCTTTTTCTAAAGCTTTTATAACATATGGCGTTAACATACCCTTTGCACCAAGAATAAGAATTTTCATAAATCTAACCTCTGCGGAGAAAACCCTAATTCGTCCTCAGCTTTAATTATCTTAAATCTCATATTTGGAACCACAGATTGTATATGGAAAACATTCCATGTATTAGGGACATATCGTATGTAATCAGGTGAAATAAGATCTGTTTCAACTGTCCTTTGTATAGCCTGCAAAGCGTCAACAATAAATAATGGAGAGTCAGAATTACTTGATTCTTCCCAGCATACTTCTCCCAACCTAAGTACCCGAACATCTATTTTGTGTTCTCGGCCAAATTCTTTACAAATAAATTCAGACATATGGCTAGTTAGTACATTAATCTCTGCTGTTGGCTTAGGCTTCCACATTTCATCGATAATATAATCTGGATCATAAGCCTTAAAAGTATCTAGTGTCCCCAAAAATATAAATCTCTTTACTCCCATTTCAACACATGTTGATAATAGGGCATATGTTTGCCGAATAGCTTCATCTAACTTAGTCTGGTCTTCCATATCTGGATCTTCAGATAATGAATGAATAAATACATCCGTTCCCTGCATTAATGTTTTAGACTCATTCTCGCTTGAAAAAAAATTTTTCACTGTTTTGACAGAATGAATTTTATTGAGCCACTGCTCAGTTGCTTGAATTAATGGAGACGAAGAATTTGTACAAAATATTCGCATATTACGCCGTAGCTAATTTTTGATTTATAGGATTAAATTTATACGAATATTTGTTTTCGTTTACAGCAAATGAAAAATACGTAGCAACAATTAATGTTATTCCAGCCAGTGCAAAAGGTAACGTATATGAACCCGTTAATGAATATAATTCTCCTGTAATCAAAACAGCTGCGGCTCCCCCAACTTGATGAGCCCCATTGGTCAATCCATTAATAGCACCTAGATTATTTAAGCCATAAACATCCGCCGTTATAGATGAAGTCATCGCAGGAGTTGATAGCCAAGACATACCAGCAACAACAGCGAAAATCCATAATCCCGCTGTGCCTCCAATCACTATCAAAAGAAGGTAAGCCATAGCTCGTACAGCATACACAACACCTAAAACATTTTTTTGTTGAAATCTTTGAGCAAACGCACCTGCAGTCAAAACACCAATAAGATTAACTCCCATCATAAACCCAAAAATCGTCGCGGCAGTTACCCTTGATACCCCTTGGTCCTCGGCAAACGGCACAAAATGTACCCCCATCATAGTAGTCGTGATACCGCATACAACATAAGATATAGAAAGTTGCCAAAATGGAGGAGTACGAAAAGCCTCTGAAATTTTTTTCGTAAAATATGGTCCTACTACTTCAAAATCTTTATTCCCGGATGAACTTTTAATTTTCTCAGATTCTGGCAGTAAATCTCCAGGGTCTTCTTTCATAAATAAAGCAGACAAAGGCATTGCAACAAATAATGAAATCATACCTAATGTCAAAAACCCTCTTTCCCAATCAGCTATTTCAACAATATATGCCGACATTGGTGCAAAAAATACAGACCCCAATGATGCTCCTGCAGCGGAAATACTATTTGCCATTGCTCTTCTCTTAACAAACCATTTAGAAAGCAATGTATGTACAGTAACAAACGAAATTCCACCTGTAGCGAAACTAGCTATAAATCCATGAAGGATTAAAAAGGTAAGATATTCTGCCGTAATTGATATATTAAAAATATGTAATGTGCAATTTTGACAAGGTATTGGATTAGAATCAATCATCCCCATAGCAGCCGTAGATAATCCAAGTATTAAAAGACATGTTGTTATAACTATACGGCCACCAAATTTATCTTGTAACGCACCTATATAAACAAAAGAGATAGCACCAAAAAATATGCCGAACGACAAAATACGTGTTATCTCCGCTCGGGTCCAATTAAGATCTGCTTCCATGGGAGTGACAAATACTCCTGTAGATTGCCTGATCCCAAAAACGGTCATAATTAAAAATGTAGAAACAGCTAATACTAGCCACCCATAATAAAGACCGCCAAACTGTTTAGTCATTTTGAAGTACAACTTTTATAATATTATCTTTGTAGCCCTCATAATCTTCATAAGCATCTTGCACTTCAGAAAAAGGCCTTTCATGTGTTTTCATCAATCCTGGGTCCCACCATCCCCGTTGCTTTAAGGCTATCATTTTTTCAATATGCCCTGTTGGGTCAGGAGTTCGCCCTCCTGCAACAGGCATAATAATAGGAGCCTTATTTATATAAGCATGGGTATCAATAACGCTGTGTTGCCCTGTTTCTTGAATTCCAAATAGAATAACTTTACCCCTAAACGTTGTAGATCTAAGAGATGCATTTAAAGCATCTGGAAACCCTGAGGCCTCAACAGAAATGTCTGCCAATCTCCCTGATGTGATTTCTGATAATGCTTCATCCAAATTCTCTTTATCAGGGTTAATAGTATGTGTAGCTCCAAAATTTTTAGACCATTCTAACCTATAATCTAATGGGTCAACTGCAATAACTTTATGTGCACCAGCTCGAGCACATATAGCAGTAAAAGAAAGCCCTATGCTTCCTTGCCCCATAATAACAACATCTTTACCTAATATAGTTCCCATTTGTTGGCAAGCATAAAGTACAGTGCCTGAAGGTTGGCACATCAACCATTCGCCTAAATCGCCTTCATCAGGCAATAGTGCCATCCTACCTTCATCTGCTGCATAGTATTCCACTAATCCTCCAGAGCCTATTTCGGGACCTGTTGGCAACATTATGACTCTTTGGCCCACTTTAAATTTATCTGATTTACTTTCAACAATAGTTCCTGCACATTCATGGCAGTGGCTACCAGGCCTCATTGGATATTCTTCTTCAGGAAAAACAGGTCCAAACGCATGTCTGACATCACTGCCACAAACTGACCATCTCTCAAGTTTTATCAAGCATTGGCCTAAATTAACTTCAGGAACTTCAGCTTCCTCTATTTCAAATTTTTTTGGACTTGTTATTCTTGCCTGAAACATTAAAACCCCTTCAATTCAGTAAATCATTTTCATATGTATACAATAGCAAATTAATTTATCTTGCACCACGACTATTAAGAAACCGGAGGACGTACGTGATTCCATGGTTTCATTTTTTCAAATGCAGCAGATGCTTTAATAATTGTTTCTTCATCTCCAAATTTACCTATAATATGTAAGCCTATAGGTAGTCCATCAGAATTCAATCCTGCAGGAATACTAGCTGCAGGGTGTCCCGAAGAGTTAATGGGATAAGTAAATTGCAAGCAGTTCCAAGAACCGTCGACATCATATCCATCTACTTGCCTTGTAGGTTTACCACATTGATATGGGGCAACAGGCATTGTAGGAGAAATTAATAAATCAAATTTATCAAATTGTTCTGCTAACGATAACTTAATAGAGTCAACATTCCCCACTGCCTTAGTAAAGTCTACAGCTGTAGAGTTTGATGCATATTTAAATAAATCTACAGCATACGGATTCATATCAGCTTTTCTCTCAGGCCAATATGCTTGCTGCATAGAATAAGCAAATGTAGAAAATAATGTTAACCAGTGAGGAAACGGATCTTCTATAGCAAAATCTGATTCTTCAACTGAACACCCAATATCTGTAAAAGTGCTAACAGCCTTTTTACAAATGTCTAAAACTTCAGGATCTACTTGCCCAAATCCATAATCAGGAGTCCAGCCTATTCTTAATCCTTTTACCCCATTCATCGCCCCTTCTTTAGCTGCCCCAATAAAATCGGGTACAGGTTGCCTTAAAGAAGAAACATCTCTGGGGTCAAAGCCAGCCATCGCTTGAAAAAGAATTGCTGCATCTTCAACTGACCTAGCCATTGGGCCCCCTTGACTATGTTGGTTAGAGATAGGGTCAGAAACTGGGCCAGCAAACCTAGGAATTCTTCCTTGAGTAGGCTTTATCCCATATACACCGGAAAAGCTAGCAGGAACCCTTACAGATCCACCGCCGTCAGAACCTGTTGCAAGAGAACACATTCCCGAAACTAAGGATACTGCGGCTCCGCCTGAAGATCCCCCTGGAGTCATATCAGTGTTCCATGGATTTCTACAATCGTCTCCCAATTTATTTCTCGTTTCACCTAACAATCCAAATTCAGGGGTATTTGTTTTACCTAAAATAATGGCATTTTCTTTCTTTACTCTTTCAGATACCACACTATCGAATTCAGGGATCCTGTCTTTAAAAATTAAAGACCCAGCAGTTGTCTTAATTCCTTTTGTCATTTCCATATCTTTTATTGATGTTGGGATACCATGCAATAAACCAGATGCTGTTCCNTCTAATATTTCTTTTTCAGCTTCTTTTGCCTTTTCCCGAGCTAAATCAAAAGTGTGTTCCAAAAAAGCATTCAGCTGACCATCAAGTCTTTCTATTCTATCTATAAACATGTTTGTTACTTCGACAGGGGAAATTTCTTTAGCCGCATATTGACTTTGAAGATCTTTCACATTTGTAAAAGCTAATTGTTCATTTATTCCCATATTATCTCCTCGTTTTTAAATACCTAATCAATTACGTCAAATCCCGTATATGGCCTTAAAACCTCTGGGACAATTATTGACCCATCTTCTTGTTGGTAATTCTCCATAATCGCAATCATAACGCGCGGAATAGCTAACCCAGATCCGTTCAAAGTGTGTAAAAATTTAGGCTTGCTTCCTTGCTTATTTTTATATCTTATAGCCGCTCTTCTAGATTGAAAATCGGTACAATTAGAACAAGAGGAAACTTCCAACCATTCTTCAGTCGCTGCACTCCACATTTCAACATCATAACTCTTAGCCGCGGCAAAACCCAAATCTCCAGTGCATAATTCTAAAACCCTATGCGGTATGCCTAAAGCCATACATATTTCTTCCGCATCCTTAACTAAAGCCTCTAATTCATCAAATGAAGTTTCAGGTTTAACAAATTTGTACATTTCAACTTTATCAAATTGGTGAACTCTTTTTATCCCTCTTGTATCTTTACCTGCCGAAAACTTCTCTCTTCTCCAGCAAGGGGTATGAGATACAAATCGCATAGGCAGCTCTTTTTCATCGATAATTTCATCTCTAAACAATCCTGTTACAGGGGCTTCTGCAGTAGGCACCATAAATAAATCGTCTTCTTCATCATGATACATATTCTCTTCAAAATGCGGCAAATGACTTGAAGCAATAACTGTTTCCCTATTTACAAGATATGGAAGATAAAGTTCTTGGTATTCATGATTAGTAGTATGGAAGTTAAGCATCCAAGCTATGATGGCTCTTTGTAAAGTAGCACCTTTTCCTTTTAAAACATAAAACCTTGTATGAGCTAATTTAACACCTTTTTCTAAATCAATGATTCCTAGTTTTTCCCCTAGTTCCCAATGAGGTTTGGGAATAAAATTGAATTTAGGCTTATTCCCTATAACTCGAATTTCCACATTATCTTCTTCCCCATTACCGTCGGGAGCAGAATCTGCAGGAATATTGGGAATATTTAAAAGAATTTGATTTAGTTCTTCAGTTAAATCTTTTAATCTAGCTTCAAGTTCTTTAATTCTTATCCCAACTTCTTTCATCTCTGAAATTAATTCCGGAGATTTTTCTTTAGAAGAACCAATTATTTTAGATGTCTCATTACGGCGAGACCTTAAATCATCAAGCTCAACAATCGTATTTCGTCTCTGAGTATCAAGTAATTGAGGTTTTTCGACTGATATATCCTGATTTCTTCTAATTGCAGCTCTTTTTATTACCTGCTGATCACCTCTAAGTAATTCGACGTCAATCAATTTAGGCTCCCTTTACTTTTATTTAATGCATTATAAATAAACCTGTCTTTATCGTATATAAACATTGTAAATTTCTTGATACCTCACTCAAGCAACTTTATAATGCATTAAGTTTTAATCTCTTTCAATTTAAAATGGTTTGTTATGACATCAAATAATTCAGAATCTATTAATTACGAAACTTTATCATCAGGAGACATTGTTTCAAAAAGATCTTATGTCATAGATGAAAAAATTGTTAATGATTATTTATTGTCCACTCAAGATACCAATTCAAAAAAACTTACTTCCAGCATTCCGTCTATGATAATAGCAGCATTAGGTTTACGGGGTGTGGTAAATGATTTGAAAATCCCTGGAGGTACTCTCCATGTTGGCCAAGAGATAAGTTTCACAAGTAGTGTTTCGATTGGCGAAACACTGCAATGCGAAGCTCATTTAATATCAAACACTGTGAGAAAAGATTGGAGATTTATATCTGTAGGAATTAAAGTTCGAAATAAAAATAATACTTTGATTATGGAAGGGAAAAGTAGCATTATGCTTCCAGCATAACAAATTTGGTGTACTTATGAACGAAGGCGATATATTAAAATCTATTGAGAAAACAATAACTCACGATAACATTCGGCAATATGCTGAAGTATCAGGAGATTTCAATCCGATCCATATCGACGAAGAATTTGGAAAACAATCACAATTTGGTAAAAATATTGCTCACGGAATGATGGTTGCCGCAACAATTTCTGAAATAATGCTTATTAACTTTGGAGAAATATGGCAATCTTCTGGAAAAATGAAATTACGATTTAAGTCACCTGTATATCCAAATGACACAATCAAAGCTTCAGGATATGTAAAAAAAATAATACAGACAGAAAAGACTAATGATATCCATTGCATTATTAATATATTTTCTGGCGAAACNTTGNCCATATCTTGTGACTCTTTTATATCTATACCTAATANCCAGGAGGCTATATGNAAGAAAAATTAACTATCGCAATAGATGCAATGGGAGGAGATAATGCGCCAGAGGCGCCTGTCGAGGGCGCAGTATTAGCATCAAAAAATACCAATACACAAATATTGCTTGTAGGTAATCAAGATGAAGTACAAACAGAGCTCAATAAACATAATAACCCTAATCTGCCTATTAAAATAATTCCTTCGGAAGGTAAAATCGAAGATGGAGAATCGCCAGCATTAGCACTAAGGCAAAAACCTAAATCATCTATTTTAGTTTCCACCAGTTTAGTTAAAAAAGGACTTGCAGACGCAGTAATATCAATGGGTTCTACTGGAGGAACTATGGCTGCTGCTGTAGTTGTATTAGGAACCATTGAAGGAATTGAAAGGCCTGCTATTGGAGGGCCTGTCATTGGTTCTGCCCCAAACCAAACAATTTTAGATTTAGGGTCAAATATCGACTGTAAACCATCTCAATTACTTGGTTTTGGCGTTTTAGGGTCTGTATTTAGCGAACTATTATTAAAGGTAACAAACCCAAAAATTGGAATATTGAGTGTAGGTAGCGAAGAAGGAAAAGGGAATTCATTAACTAAAGAAACATTTTCTTTATTTCAAAAAAGTGATCTAAACTTCATAGGAAATATTGAAGGAAATGATCTGATAACAGGTAAAGCAGATGTCGTAGTATGCGACGGATTTGTTGGGAATATAGTACTTAAGCTAGTTGAAGGATTAGGAAAAANTCTCGCGTATCAATTACAAGACTATTTATCTGGCAAAATAGATCCTAACAATATTGAATCATTACTCAAGGATTTATATCAAAAAAATAATGTCACAGATTCAAGAGGTGGAGGCCCAGTTTACGGTGTAAACGGCGTGAGTATTGTTGGTCATGGAAGTGCAACATCGGGAACTGTAGAGAGAGCTGTAGATTTAGCTCGTATGTGTATAGAAACAAAACTAATTGAAGAAATGAGTAAAAGAGTTCCCAAAGTAATGTCTACGATAAACTAGTAAGAGCTTAATATTTAATATGCTCAAATTTAGGAGAAATAGTGAATCAAGAAAATAAAGAAGATTCTATATCTGGAAAATTTGCGCTTGTAACAGGAGCTGCTAAAGGTATCGGTAGGGCGTCTGCTTTAGAGTTAGCAAAAATGGGTGTTAATGTTGCTATAAATTACAATTCCTCTGAATCAGAAGCTTCAAAAACAGTATCTGAAATTAAATCCCTAGGAGTTGATTCGTTTGCGACTCAAGCAAATGTAGGAGATTTAAATCAAGTAAATGCAATGATAGATGAAACTCTGAATCGTTTCTCACAAATAGATATATTAGTCAATAACGCAGGTATTATTGACGACAGTTTGCTCCTTCGAATGAAAGATAAAGCTTGGGAAAGAGTTATTGATACAAACTTAAACGGTACCTTCTATTGTTCAAGAGCTGCTTTAAAGTCTATGTTTAAAAGTAAATGGGGNAGGATCATAAATATAGGATCAGTTGTCGGGCTACGAGGAAATGTTGGCCAAACCAACTACACCGCTTCAAAAGCAGCAATTAACGGATTTACATTTGCGCTTGCAAAAGAAGTGGCAACTCGAAATATCACTGTAAATACTATAACTCCCGGCTACATTAGTACTGACACTGTTGCGACGCTCTCCGACAAGCAAAAGGAAGCCATCATGACATGGATTCCTATGCAAAGATTTGGAGAGGTAGAAGACATTGCCAACATGGTAGGTTATTTGGCTAGTAATAAAGCTAAATATGTAACNGGTCAAGTCATAAGCGTTGATGGCGGAATGGCGATTTAATTATTAATTAATGATTTCAGGTTTGGTACTATATAAACTAATAAAATAGATATCAATCCTACAAACTCTAAATGGAGACAATAACTTATCTATGACAGATTTTTCAGGTAAAAACACATTAATAACTGGAGGGTCAAGAGGAATAGGAAAAGCGATAGCTTTGGAATTTGCACGTCGTGGATCAAATATAATTTTCAACTATCTTAAAGATCATGAAGCGGCTCAAAAAACCGAAGATGAATTAAATAATTTAGGTGTTCAATGTCTCAAAATTAAGGCTCATTTGGGAGATCCCGATAAAATACAAGAACTTTTTACCGAAATATCCAAAAAATTTGGCACTTTAGATTTTTTAATTAATAACGCAGCTTCCGGTGTGCAAAGAGATGCAAAAGACTTAACCCCGAAACATTGGAACTGGACAATGGATATAAATGCCAGAGCTCCATGGTTATGCTCAATTGAAGCATCAAAACTTATGCATAACGGAGGAAGCATCATCAATATAAGCTCCGAAGGTTCCCGCAATGTTTTACCTTATTACATAGCTGTGGGGGCATCAAAAGCTGCATTAGAGTCTATTACTAGATACTTGGCAATAGAATTAGCGGACCAAAAAATAAATGTCAATGCGGTTTCTGGAGGATATGTAGAAACTGGTGCCCTAGACAGCTTCCCCAACAAAGAAAAAATGTTGGATGCCGGAAAAAACAATCCGTCCAATAAAATTCTTGAAGTTGAAGATATAGCAAAGGTAACTGCATTTTTATGTACAAAAGACGCAGAAATGATTAGAGGGCAAGTCATTGTCGTTGATGGAGGAATTACCCTTTCATCAAACGTATAAATCTCTAAGTTATTCTAATTGACTCAAAAGCTTCTAATGCTTTATTACGAGATTCTTTTATATCCACAATAGGGTTAGGATAATCCACACCTAAAGACACTTTTGCTTGTTCTAGAATAAGATCCGGCGCCTCCCATGGATTAAATAAATATTTATTAGGCATTTTTGCTAATTCAGGTACATATCTCCTAATGTATACTCCATCTGGATCAAATTTTTGGCCTTGTGTCACAGGGTTAAAAATACGAAAATAAGGAGCCGCATCTGCGCCTGAACCCGCAACCCATTGCCAACCCGCACTATTACTAGCTAAATCAGCATCTACTAAACAATCCCAAAACCATTGCTCGCCATAATGCCAATGCAATAATAAATTTTTTACTAAGAATGACGCGACAATCATGCGAACTCGGTTGTGGATATATCCTGTCTGCCACAATTCTCTCATTCCAGCATCAACTACAGGAATTCCAGTTAATCCTCTTTGCCATGCTAATAGCTTGTCTTTATCTTCTTTCCATGGAAATCGATCAAATTTAGATTGAAGATTCTTTGTACGTAAATCGGGGTTGAAATAAAGTTGATTATAAGAAAATTCTCGCCATCCCAATTCACTCATAAAATGATCTATATTTTTGTCAGGTTCTTCCTGTTTCAACTTGTACCAAATCTGATTTGGAGAAATTTCTCCAAAATGCATGTGTGGAGATAATTTAGAAACATTAGGCTTTGAAGGATAATTTCGACCTTCTTTATAGTTTTTTATCCCTGTTTTTAAAAATTGGGACAAGTTTATATGCGCAGCTACCTCGCCCATATTCCAATGTTGAGCTATTTTTTTATCCCAACGGATATTGGGTATTAATCCCAAATCATCTATTTTGAGTGAGTCCTCATCTTTATTTAAAAAATGTATATCTTCTGGAAGTGGTAAAGGTTTTCGTGGCTCAGGTGAATTGAGCAAACATCCTTTACGATAGAAGGGGGTAAAAACTTTATACGGAGTCCCGTCTTCTTTTTTTATATTATCCGGGTCCCAAAGAAGTGATGCATTATACCTATGCAGTGATATTCCTTGTAAGGTCATTTCTTTTTTAATGCGAGAGTCTCTTTCTATAATATGTGGTTCATAAATTTGATTCCAAAAAATTTCATTTATTTGATATTTAGCACATAGTTTTAAAAGAATAGATAGTGGATCACCTTTAAAAAATGACAATTTATCATCTATATTCTCATTTAACGATTCAAGGGAATGGTGTAACCAAACCATACTTGCTTGGCCAATAAAATTATTAGCGTCTTTATTAACATTATCTAATATATATACAGGCAGAACATTATTATTCTTTGCTGCCTCAAATAACGCTGGGTTATCTAATAAACGTAAATCTTGATTAAACCAGTGAATAACATTAGGTTGAGTCATGATTTAATTGGATTAATCTCTACTGTAGACTCATTTAATTCAAGTTGATTCGTATTAGCAAGGACATTTTTTTTAATAAACCCAATACCTTCGTGATTAAAAACAGATGTTGTCTTGCCTACAACATTACCCTGAAATTTTAAATCACCCAATTGTAAGTCAGTCTCCCCTGACAGCTTTACCATTTGACGCTGAACTTTATCATAGGTATTAAGTCTTGCAACAACTTCTTGGCCAATATAGCACCCTTTATTAAAACTAATATGATCAATTAAAAGAGCTTCTAGAGGGTTAAATTCTTCTGTTAATTCAGTACCAAATTTTGGATACCCTAGTGAGATTCTAATATTCTCAAATTGATCTGAATCTAATTGGGTTCCGTGAGTTTTAAGGTACTCGGCAATTATTTTTTTATCAGATAATTGCCCAATAATATCTATACAGTTTTTTTGATTCATCTTATTAGAAATAACTGCTATTTCTACCCCATTTAAATTTCCTATAAAAAAATCATCAGTTTTATAGTTTCCAATTTCTGAAAAAATAGATTGTGGTTGATCTGAGAATATTCTAATTTGAAATGTTTCATCAGATATAACAACCTGAGTCACATCTTCCATAATTGTGTAAAATTCAATCCATTCAGAAACTTTATTAATGGATTCCATGTCAGAAACAATCATTAGGTGATCTGCAAAATAATAAACTTTTAACAGATCAATGATTCTTCCTTTATTAGTAGTCAAAACCGTAGACATGCCCTGACCTAACTCACTTAACTTAGAAATATCATTTGTACTAAGACGATCTAATAAGTCTACTTTGTCATCACCACAAAGTTTTAATCTTCCATGAATAGATGTTAAGTCAATAAAGGAAAATGTTTCCATTAGACACTAAAAGATGTTCCGCACCCACATGTTGTTTTGGCATTAGGATTATTAAATACAAATCCTTTTCCGTTTAATCCACCCGAATATTCTAAAACTGTGCCTGCCAAGAAAATATAAGATTTTTTATCTACATATAACTTAACGTCGTGTTCTTCAATTAATTTGTCGTCAACATTTGGTTCATCATCAATAATTTCCAACATGTATGTTAGACCAGAACATCCTCCCCCTTTAACACCAACTCTTAAGCTTGCGTCAGACTTTCCCTCAGCAGCAGCAAATTGTTTAACATGCTTAGCAGCTTCTTCACTTATCGTAATTGTTAGGGGTTCTGGGGTAATTTTCGTAGCCATTCTTAACTCCGTAAGATCAGATTTTCTAACTAGGAACATAATCAGATACTATGATTTTAATCAGACATAGAACCACAGTCAATATGTGACAGCTAGTTGATATCATTTTTGACAGCTACATAAAATAAATATAATACTTATTTTGGTTAAGCAGCAGCACCTTTTTTATCAGACCTATCAGAAACCGTTTGTTTCATTTTATTAGCTAATTCTTTAAGGTCCTGGATTAATCCACATTGAAGGCATTCGCGAAAGTTGCCATAAACATCTTCTCGGGAGTGCATATCTCCTCTACATTTAGGACAAGATCTATAGTAAACCATTAATTATATTCTCCACACCAGCATTTACATTTTATATACATTAATTAAACTTCGGTAATATTAATTACTGAAGTAGGGTTCACTAGTTTGGACTATANAGAATGTGATGTCAAGGGTAAAAACGTTAAAGATTTACTGTAAAATACTATTAAGTCTTTAAAACGAAGAGGCCCAGATCATACTATGGCTATTTTCAGAATAATCATTCCCCTCATAGTCTCCATACAAATCAATTGATTTGTATCCACACAAGAGAAGCAGATTATACATTTCCCACCTAAATGTATATCTCGAGAAAATTTGATTCATAATTTTTCTATCAACAGCTCCAGAAGGATCTAAAAACTCTACAAAAATATTAAGATTTATAGTCTGGGTATATTCATCATAATCTCTTTGCGTATTGATAATTATGGACCCTGATTTTTGATCGTTATAAATCTGGTGTTCAAAAAAAGTTGTAGCTGGATCGCATAACATAACCTGCATATCTGGTATATCTACATCAAATACAAGTTTTCCTGAAGGCATAATATAATCTCTCAAAATCTTTAAAATATTTTCTTGTTCTTTATGATCTATGACAGACATTATTCCTAAAAAAGGAATCAAAATAAGCTGATATTGATCCTTATTTTTTAAAGATTTTTTTAATCCATCACTATTTGAAAAATCTAGAAATTCAACATTTTTAAATGTTTTATTTATATCTTTTTGAATATCAGTAGGGCAACCCAAAATTAAAATAGAACTACTATTTGAAGTAAATTTTTTAATATAAAATGAAATCTGGTCTAGTTTGTATCTACCTATAACCGTACATACTTCTGACCAGACAGAATTTCTATTATTTTCAATTAAGTGAATCATTCTTACTCCTATCATTACTTTATCAGAATACCTGTATATTTTTTCAGTGATCATGCTAAAATTCATCACAGTAATTTGTGGATAGAGGAGATAAAATGAACGAATATGAAGGCGTGTTTCCTGCGGTGGTAACACCTATGGATAATAACGGAAACTTCAATGAAGAAGCATTTCGAAAAGTAATAGAATTTAACATAAATGCTGGTGTAGGCGGGTTTTGGGTTGCCGGTGGTAACGGAGAAAGCATTCTGTTATCTGACGAAGAAAATATGAGAATTGTTTCCGCTGCTGCAGATCAAAACAAAGGCAGAGTTAACAATATTATGCATGTGGGAGCATCAACAACTGAAAGATCTATAAAATTAGCTGAGCATGCTGCTTCAGTTGGAGCAGAAGCTATCTGTGCTGTTCCTCCATTTTTTTATCCTCAGTCAGAAGACGCTATAGTTGAACATTATAGAGCAATAGCCTCTGCTGCTAATCTTCCACTTTTTTTGTATAACTTACCGCAATCAACAAATGTTGAAATAACTCCTGATCTAATGAAAAAAATTGCAGATAAAGTTCCACAGCTTATGGGTTTAAAGCATTCTGCTCACCCCAGTTTTACTAATATCCCTATCTGGGAAAAAATGTCTTTGAAGTGTTTTACAGGAAATGCCCTACTAATGCTTCCTGCACTAACTATCGGAGCTATTGGGTGTATAGATGGCCCTCTATGTGCAATTCCTGAATTATGGGTAGACATATGGAATGCTTGGCAAAAAAAGGATATTGAAACCGCTCAAACAGCCCAAAAGAAAGCTTCGGACTTTGCATCACTATTGAGAAAATTAGGACCTCATAGTTCTGCAAAAGCTGCGTTAAGTGAAAGACTGGGCATTAATTGTGGTAGCGCTCGTCTACCAACCCCTCCTTTAAGTNCAGAAGNGAAAAAAATGCTANTAGACCACATGTCTAAACTAGGGATATAAANTTTAATCAAACAAACCACTTTGGAGTAATATAATGGCTGAAAACCCTGTAGAAAAAGTTACTACTTTAACATTCGACATTTTTGGAACAGTATTAGANTTAGCTGGAAGCTTGNTTCCCCCTNTGGATGATCTCCTAAAAAAATGTGGCAACGCAGANAACTTACAAGGTTCTGATGTATGGGCACAGTGGAGATTACGCCAACGAATTGAACAATACCAAGACAATCTNTTTATGTTAGGCCACAGTGGGTATTTAGCTGTTAAGCGCAGAGCTTTAATATATAGCTTAAAAACCCTGAAAGTAGAATTCACTTATAAGCAANTAGATGATTTTATGGAAGCTTATCAATATTTATCGCCTTTTCCGGATGCGATAGAAGGGTTAAACAGATTAAGTGAAAAATACGATCTTGTCATGTTATCTAATGGGGAACAGCACTACCTAGAACATTTAGCTAAAAATCGTATAAAGCGCGATTTTCACGCGATTTTGTCTGCAGAAACAGTTGGACAGTTTAAACCACATCCTGCAGTCTATAGATTCGCTGCCAGAGAACTAAATCTTGAACCAGGTCAAATAATGATGGTAGCTGCACATTCTTTTGATACTTTAGGGGCAAGAATTAGCGGTTATCGTGGTGCTTANGTAGACAGATATGATTTACCTTATGATGAATCTGAAGTTTACAAGTTACATATGCCAGACTATACAACTAAAAATTTCCCTGAACTGTGTGATCTTTTAGGGGTATAAATAATATTGAACTATGTAGTCATAGGTGAGGTCGAAATATATTCTGTTTCTGACGGAAAATTANGATTCCCTAAAAATGAATTTTTTGCAGATTTAGAAGAATCTGACTGGAAGCCCTATAAAGACTATGCAAANNAAACCATAGATTTAAACGTTGGTTCTTTCATTATTAAAACGAAATCTAAAAATATTTTAGTAGATACTGGACTAGGNAAATTAGATCATGGGATTCTACAATTAGAAAAAGAAAACCTNATTTCAGATATGTCCAAGTCGGGATTTTCAGTACAAGATATTGACATAGTTTTCATGACACACCTTCACTTAGATCACGTAGGAACCAATATGACATTGACGAAAGANGGGTGGAAACCTACTTTTCCCAATGCCAAATATTTTGTCTCTAATAAAGATTGGAAACTATTTAGCAAACTTATTAACACAGAAAATTTTAAATACATTAAAGAACAAGTAAACCCACTAATAGAGTTAAATCTATTAGATAAGTTTGACGAAGAAATATCACTAACGAAAGAGGTTACAACTTTTCCTACACCGGGGCACACTCCAGGCCATACAAGCGTATTAATCTCATCTAAAAATGAAAAAGCAATAATAACTGGGGATGCTATACATATTCCAATACAATCAGGAAATATTCATTGGAGCCCTTCACCCGATAGAGANAAAAAATTATCTGCTAAATCAAGAGATAAATTAATCAGCTACATAGAGAAAGAACAGGCTTTAATTGCAGCAGGTCATTTTGCGTTCCCGGGCTTTGGCAAAATAATCAAAGTAAATTCAAAAAGAATTTACTTTCCAATAACAGAATAAAAATAAAGTATTGACAAAAAGATTTGTTGAGCGCGATAATTTATACAAAATGAGAATCATTCTCATTTATTTACAAGTTATTTAGAGGAAACAAAATGAAGAAAACTTTATTTTTATTAATGGTTATGTTCAGCGTTTTTGTCTTGGCGTGTGGAGATACTGAAGAGACAGTAGCCCCAACANCTGCCCCAACAACTGCCACGGACATGACCAGCACAGTAGACCCAATACGTGTAGGTGTAACTACATCTATAATCCAAGACTGGGTTGAAAATATAGGAAAAGACCGAGTTGTAGTCAAATCGATCGTTCCAAGTGGGGCTAACCCTCACGATTTTCAACCAGGAGCCAAAGATGTAGCTGAGCTNATTGATTCAGATCTTGTACTAGCTATCGGTTTAAATTATGAAGAATATTGGCTAGACGAAATCATAGAGGAAAACCCCCAGTTAAACAGTCTTCGCTTAGGAGAATATATAACTACTATTCCTAGCTACACACCTGAACATGACGACCATGACGGTCATGACGGTCACGACGACCATGACGAGCATGATGAGCATGACGAGCACGAAAAACATGACGAGCACGACGAGCATGATGAGTATGACGAGCACGAAAAACATGACGAGCATGACGAGCACGACGAGCACGACGAGCACGAAAAACATGACGAGCATGACGAGCACGACGAGCACGAAAAACATGACGAGCATGACGAGCACGAAAAACATGACGACCATGAAGGACATGACGACCATGGTCATGCACTAAGTACAGAGGATCCTCATTACTGGTTCGATCCTTTAAGGGTTATATCTCTAGTAGAATTAATTGCTCTAACGTTGTCAGAAATAGATCCTGATGGTGCCGCATACTACCAATCAGAATCTACTAAATATATCGCTGAAATAATCGAAATGGATAATTATGCTCTATCACAACTTAAAAAAGTTACTGATGCAGAAGAAGGGATATTATCGGACCATTCAGCTTTAGCATACTTATCAGACAGGTATGGGGTTAAATTATATGCCCCTATAATAAGCAATCCTCATGCTCACGGAGAGGCTTCTCCTGCAGAAATTGCAAGAGCTATAGAGAATGTTAAAGAAAACAACATTTCTGTCATTTTCAGTGGTGAAGAGAACAAAGCCGATTACGGTCAAACTATCGCTAATGAAACCAATGCGGTTGTTTCTGATAAGCCTTTACGTATCGAGAGTTTAGCGCCAGGACAATCCTACATTGAATTTATGAAATACAACGTAGATGTAATAGTCTCCAATTTAATAAAGTAGTGGAGATTTTTAATTAATGTTTTCCATACGGACAGGAAATTTAGCACTTTAAATTTGTAAGTTAGCCATTGCATACTCCTAAAGTTGAAATTTTTCCTGTCCGTATCTTATTATTAAGCTACCATGAATACTAAAATTAAAGCTGATAGCAATACCTGCTGTTCAAGTTCACCAGAATATAACTGCCTGCCTTCGTGTTGCTCATCTTCATCAGAATATTCAATTGAAGTTTCTAATTTATGTGTTGAATTTGATGATGTTTTAGCATTAGATGAAGTTTCTTTCAAAATCCCTAAGGGTGTACTAACAGGAGTGGTCGGACCAAACGGAGGGGGCAAGAGCACTTTATTCAACACTTTAGTTGGCCTCCAATCCGCTGCACGAGGAACAATATTTATCAATGGAAACGACCCAGAAAAAACATTAGGGGATATAAGCTATGTTCCACAAAAAGAAAAAGTGAACTGGAGATTTCCATTATCAGTAACTGATGTCGTATCACTAGGTAAATTAAAACGCGAACGTTTTTATAAAATATTTAACCTTGCAAAAGATACAGAAATTGAAGATGCCTTAAAAAAAGTTGGAATGTGGGATAACCGTCACGAATTAATGGGCAACCTTTCAGGGGGACAGCGCCAAAGAGCATTTATTGCACGAGCCTTAGTACAAAAGGCAAATATACTTTTATTAGATGAGGCTTTTAGCGGAGTTGACTTGCCTTCTCAAAAGGGCGTATTGGATGTATTAAAAAATCTACGTGATGAAGGCAAAACAATATTAATAGCAACTCATGATCTGAACACTTTATCAAATCGATTTGATGAAGTGTTATGCTTAAACCGCCATGTTTGTGCTCACGGTGATCCTGAAACTGTATTTACTAAAGAAGTGTTAATAGAATTATATGGATCACATGAACATATGTTCATAGATCATAAAATAGGTCACCATGGTATATGATTTTTTAATAGACCCATTTCAATATACATTTATGACTAAGGCTTTAATTGCATGTGTTTTGATAGGTATAGTTTGCCCTTTATTTGGCGCCCATGTCATAAATCGTGAAATGGGCTTTATGACCGATGCCCTAGCTCACGCTGTTTTACCTGGAATGGTCGCAGCCTATGTTGTGGATTTGAATCCTTTTTTTGGAGCTGTTCCTATGGGCATAATTGTGGCTCTATCAATTGGGTATATAGTCAGAAAGTCAAACATATCAAATGATACTTCCATAGGCATATTATTCTCTGGTTTATTCGCATTGGGTATTACCTCTATATCCATGCTTGAACCACAAAACTCTACCTTAAATATTGAGAGCATCCTACTAGGACAAATAGCTAGCATTTCTACAAATGATTTATACGTATACGGCACATTAACTGTATTTACTTTGGTCATAATGGCATTTTTTCATAGGCAATTAATTTTTGTAGGCTTTGACTTCGATGGAGCTAAAGTTGCTGGATTAAGTTCAAGTAAATTGGATTATCTGCTTTTAGTTCTACTGTCTCTTGTAATTGTTATTACTTTACAAATTGTTGGAGTTATATTAGTTGTAGGTCTATTAATAACTCCTGCAGCATCAGCAAGTTTATTAGTAAATCATTTTTCAAAAGTGATTATATTGGGTATTTTGTTTGGAGTTGTATCATCTATTTGTGGGCTATATATTTCTTACTATCTTAACCTTCCATCAGGTCCTGCTATCGCTTTGATTTCAACTTCTATTTTTGGACTAAGTTTCCTCAAAAAACTACAAACAAACTAATGGATATCAAAGGTTACATTCGAGAAATTGAAAACTTCCCCAAGCCAGGTATCTTATTTCGAGATATCTCACCCATCTTTTCTAATCCCAAGGTATTTGAATTTACTGTTAAAAAAATGTCTGGAAAAATAATCCCTTTAAATCCAGACTACCTTGTTGCTGTAGATTCAAGAGGTTTCATTCTATGTTCAGCAATAGCATACTATCTAAAAATACCAATGATTTTAATAAGAAAAAANGGCAAACTNCCNCCTCCNACTATTAGNGAAAAATACAGCNTAGAATATGGAGAGGATTATCTAGAAATTTCTTCTGAATTAAACCTTCAGAATAAAAAAGTTGTTGTGGTTGACGACATATTAGCAACAGGTGGTACTTCTGCTGCCTGTATTAAATTGCTAGAAGAATTATCTGCAGAAGTACTGAGTTTACTATTTTTAATAATTTTAAAAGATGTTCCCAAAGAAAAAATAGTCTCTTCATATCAAATAGATTATTTGCTAGAATTATAATTTACAATACCAATATTACTTATTTAAGGAGTTTAAAAATGGACTTACAAATTAAGAATAAAAACGCGCTTATTACAGGTGGAAGCAGAGGGCTAGGAAAAGCTGCAGCTCTACACTTAGCACAAGAAGGTGTTAACGTGTCTATTTGCGGAAGATCATCTGAAGATTTGGCATCCACTGCTAAAGAGATTGAAAATTGTGGAGTAAGTGCCTATACCTTTATTTGTGACGTATCAGACTTAGACGCTCTAGCTCAAATGCATAATAGCGCAGTAGAGGCAATGGGCAGTATAGATATCTTGGTTAATAATGTAGGTGGCGCAAAGTCCAGAGAAGGTTTAGAAGGTACGTCTGTGGATGATTTTAAAGGAACCTTTGACCTTAATGTGTTTTCTGCTTTTGAACTAATGAAATTAGTAACCCCTGAAATGAAAAATAAACAGTGGGGAAGAATAGTAAACATAGCATCAATATGGGGTAAAGAATACGGTGGAAATATTTCTTATATGACTACAAAAGCTGCACTGATTGCTGCTACAAAATCTGCTGCCCGTGAATTAGCAAAAAACGGAATAACTATAAACTCAGTCGCTCCTGGGTCCATATTACACGCTGGGAATAATTGGGAAAAAATGATAACTGAAAATTCAGAGGAATTTGTTCAGGATTTCATTGCTCAAAATTTACCTATGGGCAAATTTGGATGGCCAGAAGCAGTAGGAAATTTGATTGCCTACTTATGTTCCGACGGAGCAGGGCTTATCACTGGTTCTTGCGTTGGAATAGACGGTGGACAAAGCTATTCCTTATAACACTCTTACTGAGCTGTCTGTCCTCCATCAATAACCAGATCGGTTCCGGTAACCCATTGGGCTTCATCTGATGCCAAATAAACAATACCCAACCCGATCTGGCTTGTTGGAATCCATTCCTTTTTAGCTTTATTTAGCGGTGAATCCTCCAAAAACCCTACAAATTCTTCCCATTTTTCAGAAGATATGTTAGCTTTTTTTCTCACCTGCATAGGAGACATAACCATTCCCGGGCAAACAGAATTAACTCTGATTTTATAAGGTGCTAGTTGAATAGCTGCAGCTTTTGACATAAGCCTTACGGCACCTTTAGAAGCATGATATCCAACTGAATAAGGGCTTCCAACTAGCCCATACATAGAAGAAATATTAACAATTGAACCAGAATTATTTTTTTGCATCAATGCCGATGCCGCTTTCATTCCCAAGAAACACCCTTTTGAATTCACATCATTCGTTTTGTCCCAATCAGCTTCAGTCGTAGTAAACAAATTAATAGGCATAGATATACCTGCATTGTTAACTAAAATATCCAATTTCCCAAAAGTTTTTTCTATCCAAGAAATCACGTTATCCCAATCAGCATTTTTTGTTACATCTATGTGTTTATAGTAAACATCATATCCTTTAGATTTAAGTTCAGATGCAAATTCGCTACCTTCTTTATCAAAAACATCTGAAATAATTACGGTCGCGCCTTCCTTACAAAATTCAATTACGGTCGCTCCTCCTATTCCCAAAACTTCACTTTTTAATGTTTCTGCTCCTGAACCTGTAATTAATGCTATTTTCCCGTCAAGTCTATTCATATTTACTCCTATTGTGCTATCCATCCTGCATCTATCAGTAAATCAGTCCCAGTAACCCACTCTGATTCATCTGATGCTAAATAAACTACTCCCCATGCTATTTGATCAGCCGGAATAAACCCTTTTAGAGGAATAGATTCTCTTATACTTACAACCTCTGGAGCATTGGGGGTTAATCTGTAATGCTTATTAATAGGTGTAGCTGCAAAACCAGGACATATAGTATTTACCCTGATTTTATATGGTGCCAATTGAATAGCCGCAGCTTTTGACATAAGCCTTACCGCACCTTTAGATGCAGCATATCCAAAAGACAAAGTTCCTCCAACGATCGCATAAATTGATGCAATATTTATGATTGAACCAAAATTATTTTTTTGCATTAATTTTCCCGCGAATTTTGTACCTAAAAAATACCCTTTAGAATTTATATCGTTCACTTTATCCCAATCTGATTCATTCGTATCTAAAACATGGCCTCTAATAGCTATTCCAGCATTATTTACTAAAATATCTAATTTCCCAAAATCTTTTTCTATCCAATCAATAGTTTTTTCCATTCTGTTTCGTTAGTGGTATCTAAATGCTTGTAATGTGCGTTAAATCCTTTCTCTTTGAGTTCTTCTGTAAATTGTTGGCCAATATCATCATTTATGTCAGAAACTATTACCGTCGCACCTTCCTGACAAAACCTAAATGCTGAAGATCCCCCAAAGCCTAAACCAAATTCCGAATCAAAAAGAGCTCCTCCTGATCCTGTGATTAGTGCTACTTTTCCGTCAAGTCTATTAGTCATATGTTCCTATTGGGCAGTATACCCGCCGTCTATTACCAGCTCAGTTCCTGTTACCCATTCTGATTCATCTGACGCTAGATAGACGATGCCCCATGCTATTTGATCAGCCGGAACAAACCCTTTTAAAGGGGTTTCTTCCTTCCTTCCAACAACTATTGAAGACTCTGATTCTGTCCTAAAAAAAGGATTTAATGGCGTGGCTGCAAAACCAGGACAAACAGAATTAACTCTAATTTTATAAGGAGCCAATTGAATAGCTGCAGCTTTTGACATAGATATAACTGCCCCTTTAGAAGCATGGTAAGGCAACGAAGCTTTACTTCCAATAATGCCAAACATAGATGCAATATTTATGATTGAGCCAAAATTATTTTTTCTCATTAATATCCCTCCAAGTTTCGTTCCTAAAAAGCATCCTTTGGAGTTTATATCGTTCACTTTATCCCAATCAGGTTCAGTTGTTTCAAAAAGATCATTTCTACCTGCTATTCCAGCATTATTTACTAAAATATCTAATTTCCCAAAATCTTTTTCTATCCAATCAATAGTTTTTTTCCATTCTGTTTCGTTAGTGGTATCTAAATGCTTGTAATGTGCGTTAAATCCTTTCTCTCTGAGTTCTTCTGTAAATTGTTGGCCAGTATCATCATTTATGTCAGAAACTATTACAGTTGCCCCTTCCTGGCAAAACCTAAATGCTGAAGACCCACCAAACCCAAGGCCAAATTCCGAATCAAAAAGAGCTCCCCCTGATCCTGTAATTAGTGCTACTTTTCCTTCAAGTCTATTAGTCATATTTACTCCTATTGTGCTGTCCATCCAGCATCTATTACCAGCTCAGTTCCTGTAACCCATTCTGATTCATCTGACGCTAGGTAAACTACTCCCCATGCTATTTGGTCAGAAGGAATCCAGTCTCCCAAAGGAACAGTATTAATTATTGTTTTTACCCTCTCAGGGTTATCAAATAATGGCATTGTGAAATGTGTATCTGACCATCCTGGGCAAACAGTATTAACTCTAACTTTATGAGGTGCCAATTGAATAGCTGCTGCTTTTGACATAGCTATAACAGATCCTTTAGATGCATGATATGCAAACGAAGCCTTACTTGCAACGATTCCATAAGCAGAAGAAATGTTTATTATTGAGCCGGAATTATTTTTCTTCATTAATATTCCTGCATGCTTTGTCCCTAAAAAACATCCTTTTGAATTTATATTATTAGCCTTATTCCAATCTGATTCATTGGTATTAAAAATGTCAGGGCTACTTGTAACTCCCGCATTATTAACCAAAATATCTAATCTTCCAAAATCTTTTTCTATCCAATTAATGATTTTTTTCCATTCAGATTCTTTTGAAACATCCAAATGTTGGTAATGGGCATTTAATCCTTTTTCTTTGAGTTCTTCTGTAAATTGTCGACCTATATCATCATTTATGTCAGAAACTATGACCGTCGCCTCTTCCTGACAAAACCTAAATGCTGAAGATCCACCAAACCCCAAACCAGATTCCGAATCAAAAAGAGCTCCCCCTGATCCTGTAATTAGTGCTACTTTTCCTTCAAGTCTATTAGTCATATATCCTTCTTTCTCGATTACAAATATAAATATTTACAAAAAATTATGCTGTGGAATAATCTACCAGCCTGGCGATTCTGTCCTTAAATCTTTCCACTCCTAAAACTGCAACAAGTATTATTACACCTATAGAAATACCTGCTATGGCTCCCCCAAAAGTTAAAAGCAG
>PBDP01000003.1 GCA_002718095.1 Chloroflexota bacterium | reverse complement strand
ACCTGGAGTTATAGATATATTAAATAGGTTACAAAAAATTGAACCAGACGCAAAATCTCTTGTTGATGAGAGTTTAGATTTATTAGGCCCGTTGGAAATAAGTAAAATAGCTCGGAAAGAATTAATTGATCACATTACAAATTTGGGTCCATTTAATTGGGATGATAATTCAGGGGTAGAAAGATCTATAGAGTTATTACAATTAATAATAGCAACAAAAGAATATCAATTCTGTTAATTTGGAGGAAAAATGACAACCATTGCAAAAAAAACAGATAAAGATCCTGTTATAGTGGTTCTCCAGTTAAGTGGAGGAAATGACTATTTAAATACTATTGTTCCTTACAATAGCTCTGAATATCGTGATTATAGACCTATTGTTAATGTGGAAGAAAATGATGTTATTCCCGTGACTAATAGTGTTGGCATGCACCCTGCAATGGCACCTTTAGCCGATATGTATAAAGATGGAAAAATGGCTATTATTCATGGAGTTGGATACGAAAACTCTGTTCGTTCTCATTTTAGATCCATGGATATATGGCACACTTGTGAACCAGACAAACTAGGTACAGAAGGTTGGCTTGGAAGAGCTATTAAAGACATAGACCCTAATAAAGAAAATGTTGTTACAGGGGTAAGTATTGGCCCCTCCTTATATAGAGCTTTAGTTGCACCGGGAGTACCAATAGCCACAGTAGAAAATTTAGATAGCTATGGATTATTGACAGATATTTCACCAGAAGACAAAAGAGATAGAGTTCTTGATAGATACAAAAAAATGTATTCATCTACCGTGGGAACTGGCCCTGTTATGGATTTTCTATCTCAAACAGGACTCGATGCATTAAAAGGTGCTGATATTCTAAATGTTGCTCCTGAAATGTATTCATCTTCTGTAGAATATGCAGATAATTCTATATCAAAAAAATTAAAATCTATTGCTAAGGTTCATCTTGCTGATTTGGGAACAAGAATATTTTACTGTGACCACGGAAGCTTTGACACCCATGCAAATCAATTAGCTTCTCATAGATATTTATGGGATACCGCATCAGTAGCTATAAGAGATTTTTTTGACGACCTAAAAGAGCATAATGCTGCAGATAATGTCATTATGTTTATCTTTTCCGAATTTGGTCGCCGTGTAAGAGATAATGGTGCCGGAACCGATCATGGTTCTGGTGGGGTATGTATGGTAATAGGAGATTCTGTCACAGGTGGAGAATATGGAGAATATCCTTCTATGAAAGAACGTGATTTGGATCAAGGTGACCTTGTCCCAGATATGGATTTTCGAAGTGTTTACACGGCTATCATTGAAGACTGGATGAAGTTAGATCCTGTCCCTATAGTCGGAGGAACTTTTGAGAAACCTTCATTCATTACAAACTAGGGCACTTATATGTTAACTACTGAAGCAAAAGGAAGAGCATTAGATTTTAATAGAGTTATTGGGGGTAGGCCTTTTCGGGGCCTTATCCATCTTTCTCTTGGCGATGACGATCAAGTATATGCTATCTGCAGGGACGCTTATAACACCTCCGGTGTATACAAATTTTACATAGGTCCCAATATAGAAGATGAATCTGAACAAGAAGATGTACTTTCTTTTGGGCCCGATGACCCAGCTCCTACAAGCAAGGGTGGTTTCACAGATTCTTGGCCTNCTTGTTCCGCTTATTACAATAAAGAGGTTTTTGTAACAGATGAATTAAGAAATACCATACGTGTATTTGATACAGAGGGTAATACCCTTCGAGAGTTAGGTTTATCAAACCAAAATTCTTTAGATGAAATTACTGTAAGTAGTATTCATGGTTCTTCTTCTTCTAACCCTCCAAGTAATGACCTTGGAAAATTCAATAGACCATCTGGAATCGTTGTTGACAATGAGGGAAATTTACTAATTTCTGACACNCAAAACCACCGCATACAAAAAATATCAAGAGATGGCACTTATATATCCTCTTTTGGTAGCCNGGGAACGGCTGACGGGGAATTCAATGCTCCATGGGGTATATGCTTAGATGAAGAGGGTNATATCTTTGTTGCAGACCATTTAAATAATAGAGTTCAAAAATTTGACACTTCAGGTAAACATATTATGACTTTGGGTGAAAAAGGCACAAAACCTGAATTATTAGATCATCCTTCAGATGTAACAGTTGACCCTGAGGGAGATATNTATGTTACAAGCTGGGCAAGNAATAAAGTTAATATTTATAACAGTGAAGGAACATATTTATTAGAATTATTCGGCTCAGCCCAAGANTTATCGAAATGGCAAAGACAATATGTAAATGCTAGCCCTGATGTTCAAAAAGCGCGCAGAAGGGTAAGTANTTTAGAACNTGAAAAGTTTTTTGCATTACCTACCTCTGTTCAATTTGATAAAGAAAAATCGAGACTNTTAGTNGTTGATTCNCAGAGATGGCGTATTCAAATATTTGAAAAGCTATCAAATTATACTGAACCNCAGTTTAATATTTAGTGATNATATAAGGTATTTTATTTTTAGTGANATTATAATTAATGCCTTATATAAATAATTCTAACNATTCATCTNCTTGGAAAAATTTTGATGTTNTTTCAATGTTNTCTTCNGCTGCCCAAATCATAGTTCCTGGAAGNGCTACTGATTCTGGAAGACTTTTACCTCANNTAGACACAGATCACCCTGANCCCATTGTTTTAAACGGNGGTATTCCAGATGAAACTGTATTTCCAGTTGANTATCTTGCTGATGTTTTNACAAAAATTATTAAAAACAATCCTTCTGATTCCTTAATGTATGGAGGGTGGTTTGGATATGAAGGATGTAGAAACGAAATAGCAGACAGGCAAAATAAATTAGAAAATATTTCTTCTTTACAACCTGAAAATATTATTATGCANAATGGGTCTTCAGGGTGCATGGAAAATATNTGCAAAACTTTTTTAAATACAGGAGATGTTGTTCTTNTNGAGTCTCCTAGTTTTTCTGGTACTGTTAGAACTATTCAAGGATATGGNGCAGAAGTGNTTGCTGTTCCGATGACTTCTGAAGGAGCAAATGTTGAATTCATTAAAGATGTGATTNCTTCTCTTTCAAAAGAAAACAAAAANATTAAACTTTTTTACACTATTCCTGATTTTCACAACCCTTTAGGAATANTAACTTCTTTACATTNTAGAAAAGAAATACTCTCTCTTTGTGAAAAAAACCAAATACTTGTAGTTGAAGACGCTGCTTATACAGAGATATATTATGACAATCCCCCCCCTCCTTCTTATTATTCTCTGTCTGACGGGTATGGCGTAATTAAAATGTCTAGTTTCAGTAAAATAACAGTTACAGGTTTAAGGGCAGGGTGGATTCAAGCAAGAAAAGAACTTATAGAACACTTAATAAAAGTAAGATTTGACATGGGAACAAGTCCTTTAGTCCACTATGTTTTAGCAGACATGATTTCTTCTGGAGAATTAGATAAACATATAGAAAAAATGAGGTCTTTTTACAAAGAAAAGTGTTTTGCTCTTGTAGAATCCTTAAAAAAGCATTGTTCTAGCTATTTAAATTTTGATGTTCCTGAGGGCGGTTTTTTCCTTTGGCTCAACTCTGGTTCTATTCCTGCGGATCAAATTGTTGATGTTTCAAGAAAAGAAGGTCTTCTTTTTCCTCCTGGAAGTATATTTTATACAAACNCAAANGAAGGNCAAAATGAATTTAGGTTAGCTTTTACCAGAGAGTCTTTCNTTCATTTAGAAGAAACNGGCCTTCGCTTAAGAAAAGCTATAGAAAAAATCCTAGACTAATGTGGAGCCGACGGTCGGGTTCGAACCGACGACCTGCTGTTTACAAAACAGCTGCTCTACCACTGAGCTACATCGGCATTAATTTTTAGATTGTAATTATATACTATCTTTTACATATTAAATCATCAATATGTTTAATTTAAATTATTACTAATCCCATTCCCACTCAATACCACCCATTTGAACAGTNTCTCCTTTTTTTATTCCCGCTTCTTCAAGAGCCCTAACTACCCCTGTTTTTTTCATGTGNTTATAAAGTTGCATTCGAGCCGTCCAGTCTTCGTAATCGATTCTTTGGGCAATCCTTTCAACGCTGGGATAAAAAACCATATAGTGGTCGTCNTCTACTACAATTTTTGGACCTCTTTGTTTTGGGGTTGGTTTTAANACAGTGATATTTTCTTTTAGTTTTTTATCAATAACAGGGCTTTCTTTTGCTGTTCCTAAAGGGACGAAGGCCCCTCCTTTTGTAACCTCTGGTGAAAAAAGTGTTGTTACTGCTTCGTCTAGTACTTTTGAAAGCCCTTCTCCTGAAATAGCAGATACAAAATAAATGTCTTTTTCTTGTNTTTTAAATGTGTCTCTTATTTCTTCTTTTAAAATACTAACTTCTTCTAGGTCTGTTTTGTTTATTAATACGGCATATGGTTTTTCTAATATTTTTTGATTAAACATTGTTATTTCATTTTTAATCTTATTAAAAACTTCTACGGGGTTCGGGTCAGATCCGTCTATAACATAAAGGATCATTTTTGTTCTTTCAATGTGTCTTAAAAAATCGTGNCCTAATCCAACCCCTTTATGGGCNCCTTCTATTAACCCTGGAATATCAACTAAAACAAAGTCTTTTTCTCTGTGNTCAACAACTCCTAAAACAGGTTCTAGGGTTGTGAAAGGGTAATTTGCTATTTTAGGAGAGGCTGCTGTTAAAAAAGAAATTATGCTAGATTTACCTGCATTAGGAGCACCAACAAGACCTATGTCCCCGAGTAGTTTTAANTCTAATCTTATTTTTAATTCTTTTCCTTCTTCTCCTGCTTGTGCAATTACTGGATATTGGTTTGTTGAAGACGCATATTTTACGTTTCCGTTTCCGCCTTTACCGCCAGATAAAACCAGTGTTTTTTGATTTTGTTCTATCATGTCAACTAATAAAAATTCCTTGTCATCAAATAATTGGGTTCCAATAGGAACTTTTATGGTAATATCTTTTCCGTTTGCCCCGTGTTTTTTAGCCCCTGCTCCATTTCCTCCGTTTTCTGCAGTAAAAATCTTTTTATATCTAAAAGGTAAAAGTGTTCTTTCATTTTCATCNGCAATAAAATAAACATTTCCTCCGTCTCCTCCGTCTCCTCCGTCCGGACCACCTCTAGGAATAAATTTTTCATGACGGCCACTAATAGCACCGTCTCCACCTTTTCCACTTTTTATATTTATAAATATTTGATCTATCATTTATTTATTTTCTCACTTAATAATAAAAATAATAATAAGGGTGTTTATTTTGTTCTTATTTGTACTTAATAGTCAGTTAAAAAAAATACTTTTTTATGTTTATGTATAGTGGAATACTTAAATATTTTGTTTATTTAAGTGTAAAACTTTTTACATTTTAAAATAATATAAAGAAATCAACATGTTTTAAAAAAAAATACTTTTTTTTAACATGTTTTTAACAAAAGCTTAATACTATAAGGGTTCTGAGGAATCTGGAGAGAAGGGCAACATTTCTTCTTTTGGAATGGTTCCGTTTTTTTTCATTTCTTTAATATTAGAATCGCTCAAACCAATTTTTTTTAAAATTTCTACTGTGTGCTCTGAAAACATTGAAGGGTTAATTTCAGAAATATTATAGCCTGTCATTTTTACAGGATTACCTGCCCATGTCGTTTTTCCCCATTCTCTATAAAGATCATTTTTATAATTTGAATAATCTTTAGAGACAATCATTTTTCTAGAAGTATTATATTCAGAAGAATGAATTTCTTGAGCTAAAGTATTTTTAATAGAGGGTATATTTAAACCTTTAAAGAANNNTANCCATTCTAAAGCAGACTTCTTTTTTATTATNTCNNTNAAAATAANNAATAATTNAGATTTATTNTCTTCTCTTAANNCAAANGAAGAAAAAAGAGGGTTTTTTGCCAATACTTTAAATTGATCTGTAGAAACTAANGAAANCCATTGGGTTTCANTGGTAATTTTNAAAAATATCCACTCATTATTTTGACATTCNTATANAGAACANAANGGACCNCTTCCNCTTAGTCCNGGNCCACCAATNTCATTTTNTAAAGATTNNTCTTTAAANCTTGTGGCATANGGNCCAGTTAAAAAAGTAGANGTTCCNGCAAGGGAAGCNCCTATATGTTTTCCTTTATTTGTTTTATTTCTTTCTAATAAAGCAAGCATTACTCCGTAAGCAGCAGCCAATCCGGTTCCATANTCGTTTAANGTATAAGTAGCAGCCCTAGGCCCACTTTCATTAGATCCATTTCTCATTTGAATTCCCGTAACAGCNTGNGCATTTTGTTCAAACCCTGGNCTGAATTGCCAAGGGCCTTTGTGTCCATAACAATTAATAGAAGCATATATTAATTTTGGGTTTATTTTTCTAATTTGATCATATCCTATACCTAGCTTATCGGTAGTTCCTTTTCNAAAACCTTCCAATATAACNTCAGCTTTTTCTGCAAGTTTTAAAAANGTTTCNTTNCCTCCNGGGCTCTTTAAATTTANGGATACACTTTTTTTACCACGACTAACATCTATCCATTGATATAATTGAGGCTTTCTGCTTTCTGGGTCTATTTTAATAACTTCAGCTCCATATTGAGCCAAGGTTCTTCCACAAGTAGGTCCCGCAAGAACTATTGTTAAGTCTAAAACCTTTATTCCCTTTAAGGGGGCTGAATTCATATGTATACCCTATAAGCTCTGGATTAATTTTCCAGGTTGTTTCATTTTTCCAAAATAAGGATCTTCAACATTAATAATTGATTCAGAAAGATAAGATTGTTCTTCATCTATCCATTCGTCAACAGTTCTGGAAACACTACCGGGAACACCTATATCTCCTAATTTGTCTTCCCACTCTTTAGCTGTATTTTCTCTCCAGAGTAATTCAAATTTTTCTTTATATAAGTTTAAGGCATTTTCATTTTCAAGAAGAGAGTCTAAATCATTTAATTCATCGAACCATTCGAGCTTGTTTATAGATTTCAAAAAAGGTTCTAAAAATCTGGGATGTGACATATTTATGTTTATCCATTTATTATCTTTACATTGATAAGCTCTTCCTATAACAGGATGAGCTATCTGTCTTCCTTCACTTCTTTTTGAATGTCTAATTAAATTTCCCCCCATTCCTTGGTACATAGAATCATGTAAAGAAACGGAAATTTGTTGACCTAATCCGGTCATATTTTTTTGAAGTAAAGCCCCTACAACTGCAGAAGAAGCTGTCATAGCAGCAAAGCTACTAGAATAGTAAAGACTATGAAAAGAAGGCCCTTCGCCCGGAACTGGAAGCTTGCCGGCAGGGTTTAAAGAGTATATTCCTGCTGAAGCAGCCCCTATTTCTTCTTCAGGAGGAAGATAATCTAAGGTATGTCCCGGAAGAAAACAAGGAAGGGAAACAACGACACCTTCTCCTTTTAGAGAGTCGTATGTTAAAGAATATTTATCTATTTCTTTGGGGTCTAAACATAAAATAATAATGTCTGCGGTTGTGCACAGAGCTAAAACTCTTTCAAGCTCTGTTGAATCATCAAAAATGTTAGCATTTAAAATATTTTTACCCCTATTCCAGACAGAAAACTCTACACTTTCTTTTTCGGGATTAATATTAGGAAAGAGGATTTTAGTCACTTCTGCTTTTTCATCTGCAAGCATCATTCCTAAGATTGACCCTGCAGGGTATCTACTTATTTCTACTACTTTATATCCTTCTAAAAAACTCATTTATTATCCTAAATATATTGATCGATCCCTACAGTAGCTGATGAAGGCCCGGAAGGAAAAACCAAAGTTTTTGCTCTATCAGCGCCAATAACAACTATATCAATATTGTCAGGACTGTGCAGTAAGGGTATTTCTTTTTCTAATTTTTCTGATTCTGATAAATTTTTTAAATAATGCCATTTTTCATCTACCCTCGCATCTTCTAGGGGAATATATTGTGTCATTTTTCCTACACTATGGTTGGCGTGTGAATATATAAACTCTCGAACATCTTTTTTAGAAAAACCTTCTTTGCCAACAGGCATTGCGACGTCTGGGGGCATAAATATTAGTCTTTCGTGACCGCCAGCTCTATTATTTCCGACACCCATGATGCCAAAGGTTATCCCATATGCTATGGTTTTTAGAAGGTCTTCTGCAGAAGTGTTACCCTGATCTTGAACATCTAATTCTCCATCTGTGATGAATATGGAAACGGCGCTTTTTTCCTTAGAAAAACCCCTGTCTTCAGCGTATGAATCCCAAGGACTCATTTGTTCATTTTCTGCTACACAGTGAACAAATTTGCGAGTTGTACCAATAGTATCCATATCCATTTTGTTTGGATACCACATACCAATATTTTTAAGACATAAATAAAAAGCTCTTCCTACAATGACATTTATTTCATTTTCTTTGCCTGGGCCTAATGCAGATCCGGAATTTAAACCTATTTTTTTTGCTATTGGTCCATTTACCACTAATAAAGGGGCATGAGGACTTGTTGACATCAGTAATGATTTTCCACCATGTGGTCCCATTTCTGATAAACATTTTACAGCAGCTATTATAACGGGCATGTGTTCTGGTTTAGCCCCTGCGAGAGCTGCATTAATTGCTATTTTTTCAACAGTTGCCACACCAAAACCAGGAGGCATATCGCAAACAATATCAGAGCTTTTTAAGCTTGTTCCTTTTAGAAGCTTTTGAACTGCTTCTTTTGTAGGGGGATATACAGGTAAGGCATCTGACCAATCTTCATCTGTAAAATGTTTATTCATTTTTAAAAAAGATTCGTACTTACCTTCTCCTTCAAAAAAAAGAAAATCATTTTCTTTTTGTTCATTTTTATAAGGGTCTTCATTAGATGTTAATACTGATATTAAATTATCCATAACATCTTCAGTTTGAGAGATACACAATTCATCAGCAAGATTTCTATATATACGAGGAACTATTACGAATTGTAAATCTGGCATACCAAAAGCTTTACTACTAGCTATAGCATCATCTTTAAATCTACCAGAAACAATAGGAACAGCTGGTTTTCCCATTTTTTCTACCTCAATCATGTCATGGCACATCCATGACGCGCATGTTCCTCAGTCAGCTGTCGCTCCTATTACAACATCGCATTCTTTAGCAGCCTTTTTGAGTATTTCAGGTGGATTAGGATAGTTTCCACCTGTATAAAAATTGGTCTTAACGCCTGAAAAGCGTTCTTTTATTATTTCTCCTGCCCTGTTAAGTGCTAAATCTCCCCCATGTGTTCCGCTCCAAACAAGTCCAATGGTTAAATTGTTTAATGATTTTGGACGAGGATTTGTTTTGAGAACATTTAAAAGACCGCGTTGTTGTGCAACAGGATTGTGAACTTCTAACAAATGCATGTTGTTATTAACTCCTTATGAAATCAATTACGGTTCTTTTAGGATTATACAAAAAATAGAAAGTATAATGATAAAAAACCAGAAATTTTTATAAAGTGAAAAGAGTGTTAAGTATGAGTAAAGATCAATTAATCTATGGTTCCATAGAAGAGAAAGAAGCAAAAGAACTTTGGGAAATAATTTATCAATCATTACATAGGCATGCACAATCTGGATGGAATGAACACGTAGGATATGAAAGGTTTAGGGCCGTTAAAAAGAAAGAAAAAATTCTTGGAGGGATGGGGATTATAGATATGGGGCAATGGTTTGGAGGAAAAATTGTAAGAACAGGAGCAGTAACTTCTGTTGGAGTAGCACCCGAAGGAAGAGGACTGGGGGTTGCTTCTGTTCTTGTTAAAAAATCACTTTCTGAGATGTATGAATCTGAAATACCTATTTCAACTCTGTTGCCTTCTAGTACAAGAGTTTACCGCTCTTTTGGGTACGAAAGGGCTGGTGTCAAAATTACATATGAAACCAAAATACAAAATATGAAAGTTGAAAAAAATACACTAGACATTATAGAGACATCGTCTAATGACAGAGAAGAAACCTATCTTTTGTACAACCAGAGGGCAAAATTAAGTAACGGAAATCTAGATAGAGGTTCTGTGTTATGGGATCTTATTTTGGAGTCTAAGGGGAGGAAGATATTTCATTATATTGTAAAAGATGAAAAAAACATTGTTGGTTATGTAAATTTTCAGCAAGCTAGATCAGCAAATCACATACGCGTAAGAGACATGGTTGCTTTAAATGCAGAAGCGGCAAAAAAACTACTTAATTTCTTTTATGACCACAGGACAGTCATTGATACAATTTCTTGGAATGGCCCTGTGAGTGACCCTATNCAATTACTGATGGAAGAGCAAAAAGTTGAAATAGCAGATACTAGAGATTGGATGTTAAGAATAGTGGATATTAAAAAAGCTCTTGAGAGCAGAGGNTATATAAAAGATATTAANTTATCTTTAACTTTAAACTANGAAGANCCTATTTTGCCTCAAAATTCAGGNACATGGGATATAAATATTTTTGATGGNAAATGNGAAGTTAGTAAATCTAATTTAAATGGAATTNATTTAGGCCCNCGNGGANTAGCNCCTTTNTATACAAGTTATCTTANCGCCTATGATATTAAAAATATGGGACTACTTGAAGGTACAGATAAAGATTTATCAAAAGCATCTATTATTTTTAGTGGACCTAAACCNTGGTTCGGTGACCAATTTTAAATAGNATATTAATAAACTAAAANATGAAAAAACAGATTTTAATTGCGACTAGAAATAAAGGAAAGATCAAAGAAATTAGAGAATTGTTAGACAAAGAGTTTGAAATTTTTGGTCTCGATGATTTTGAAATTAAGCATGAAGTTGAAGAAACAGGAACAACTTTTAAAGAAAATGCTATTAAAAAAGCTAAAGAGTATGGAGAAATATCTAATATAATAACAATATCGGATGATTCGGGCCTTGCTGTCGATATTTTAGACGGAGAGCCCGGAGTTCATTCTGCTAGATATGGGGGCGAAGGGTTGACGGATGAGGAAAGAACTAACTTACTTTTAAGCAACGTAAAAAACTTTGAACAAAAAGAATTAACGGCACGATTCTGTTGTGTTATAGCTGTTTGGATACCAAACAAGAAAACAAAAACGTTTTGTGGCACAATTGAAGGTCAAATTAGTACAATTGCTAGAGGGAATAACGGTTTTGGCTATGATCCTATTTTTTATTATCCGCCTAAAAGAAAAAATTTAGCTGAAATAACACTTCAAGAAAAACAGGAAATAAGCCATCGCNGTAAAGCAGTTTNTAAAGCTATTNAATATATTAAANAAATAAATGAATAAAAATGCAAACATTAGATAAATTTCAAAGACCATTAAGAGATTTACGAATATCTGTTACAGATAGGTGTAATTTCAGATGTCCATATTGTATGCCGGCTGAAATATTTGGAGAAAGATATGAATTTNTGCCTAGAAAAGAACTTTTGACNTTTGAAGAAATTTATAGAGTTGCNAATATTGCAGCCGAATTAGGGGTAAAAAAAATAAGAATTACNGGAGGAGAACCTTTAGTAAGNCAAAATGTTGCTGAATTAATAAATATGTTGTCTTCAATAGATGGTATTAAGGATATTGCTATGACAACAAATGCATACCTTTTAAAAAAATTTGCTAAAGAATTAAAACAATCTGGATTAAACAGGATAACGGTTAGTTTAGATTCGATTGATGATGATATATTTCAAAAAATGAANGGNNGAGGGTTTAAAACTNAAAAAGTTATTGAGGGTATAAAAGAAGCNCAAAAAGTTGGNTTTAATGAAATTAAAATAAACTCTGTAGTTCAAAAAAATGTAAATGATAAGAAACTATTAAATTTAGTTGAATGGTGNAGAGAAGAAAATCTTACNCCTAGATTTATTGAATATATGGATGTTGGAACCCTTAATAANTGGAAACTTGATGAAGTTGTTCCGGCNTCTGAAATTATTGAAATAATAAGTAACAAATATCCNGTTAAGCNTATTGAACCTTCATATAGAGGAGAAGTAGCTAAAAGATATGGATANGAAGACGGAAAAGGNGAATTCGGAATAATNTCTTCTGTAACACAACCTTTCTGTGGAGACTGTACTAGAATGAGATTGTCTCCAGAAGGACAAATGGTGACTTGTTTATTTGCTTCTTCTGGCATTGAATTAAGAGAATCTTTAAGAAAAAAAATATCAGATGATGAAATAAAAGAAATAATTAAAAAAACATGGAATGTTAGAAAAGATAGATATTCTGAAGAGAGAAATTCTTCGTCGTCGTCTCGACCTAAAGTAGAGATGTATCACATAGGGGGTTGAGATGATTGAAATATACACTGACGGAGCGTGTTTAAATAACCCTGGCCCTGGAGGATGGGGTGTAATTATTTTAAAAAAAGACAAAAAAATTGTGTTTGGAGGAAACGAAATAGAAACAACTAATAACAGAATGGAATTAACTGCTGTTATTGAAGGCTTAAAACAAATTTCTAAAGAAACACCTGTAAAAATATTTTCTGATTCCGCATATGTTATTAATACTATGACTAAAAATTGGAAAAGAAAAAAAAACAATGATTTATGGGACGCCTTAGACAATCAAGTGTTATCTCGTATTATTGAGTGGAATTGGGTTAAAGGTCACGCAGGTAATTTATTTAACGAAGAAGCAGATAAAATAGCTTATAGTGAAGCACTTAAAATTCAGAAGCAAATAGAAGAGAATTAATAATGTCAGAAAATAAAAAATTAACTCATTTAAATCGAAAAGGCGAAGCCAATATGGTTAATATAAAGTCAAAAGAAATTACTGACAGAGTTGCAGTAGCCATAGCTTCACTTGAAATGAAAAAAACAACCATCGATTTGCTAAAAAAAACTGCTTTTGAAAAAGGAGATGTTTTATCTGTTGCTCGAGTTGCCGGGATAATGGCATCTAAAAAAACATCTGAACTTATACCTCTATGCCATCCGTTGGCTATAACAAAAGCAGGGATTGAGTTTGATATTAATGAAAAAGAGAATACTTTAAAAATAGAGTCGACCATTGAAACGACTGGCAAAACAGGAGTTGAGATGGAAGCATTAACAGCAGCATCTGTCGCAGCGCTGACTGTATACGACATGTGCAAATCAGTAGACAAAGAAATAAAGATCAAAATTAGCCTTGTTAGTAAAAAAGGAGGAAAATCAGGGGATGTTTTTTTTAACTAACAAGCTCGATATCTGTTAAAATTAAAATCTAATAAATAAGTCGGGCTTCGTTTGTAGCCTGTTTGAATTAAAAATTAGGATGAAGTTCGTGAATATTTATTGTGGAAATATTTCTTATGATACAAGTGAAGATGATCTTAGAGATCTTTTTGCTCAGTACGGCGAAGTAGCCGGAGTTAGAGTTATAAAAGATAGAGATACGGGAAGGTCAAAAGGCTTTGGGTTTGTCGATATGAATAATGATGACGAAGCTAAAGAGGCTATTGAGGCCCTTAACGAAAAAGACTTTATGGGAAGAGCATTAAGAATTAATGAAGCTCGACCTAGAGAAGAAAGATAAATCTTTTTAATTAACTAAATATCTTAAGAATATTATTACTCATTAATCAAATGATAGTGAGGTGATTAGATGTCTTTAGAAAAAGATAGAAAATTAAAAACTATAGGAAAAGATCCTTTTGTAGCAGAAACACCATTATCTGCTTTAAGCACATGGTTAACTCCAAATGAATTATTTTATGTAAGAGGGCACTTTCCGTTTGAAAACATATCTGATGAAAACTGGACGATAACTATAGGTGGCAATGTTTCTCATCCATATGAGATAACAATGGATGAGCTGATGGCCTTGCCTAAAAAGACCCTACCTGTAACTATGGAATGTGCCGGAAACAACAGAAAAGACTTAGACCCAAAAGTTTCTGGAAATCAATTTGATACTGGAGCTGTGAGTAATGCCATATGGGCAGGAGCTTCTTTAGAAGATGTTTTAAATAAAGCGGAAGTTATTTCTAGTACAAAAGAGATTCTTTTTGAAGGAGCAGATGAAGGTGAACCAGAGCCCGGAAAAGAAGTGGTTTCATACCTTAGGAGCTTACCATTAAGTACAGTGATTAATAATAGTGACATTTTAATTGCTTATGAGATGAATGGAGAACCTATTCCTATTGAACACGGGGCCCCTACAAGACTTATTGTTCCAAGTTGGTATGGAATGGCATCTGTCAAATGGCTCAACAATATTACAGCTTTAGAGGATTCTTTTGAAGGTTATTTTCAGACATATAAATATGTAATGAAAGGCCTAAAAGATGGAAAAGAAAGACCTGTTAGGGAAATGAAAATAAAATCTGCGTTTTCTGTTGAAAAACAAAGAGCACCTATTTCTCTAGGAAGTGTGTCAATTTCAGGATTTGCATGGTCCGGTTCTGGAGATATAGAAAAAGTTGAATTATCTTATGATGGGGGGAAAACATGGTTAAAAGCCCATCTTGACAACCCCAAAAGTCAATATTCTTGGCAACAATGGTCTTTGGATTGGGAGCCTCCTCAAGTAGGAATATACACCTTTTTAAGTAAAGCAACAGATGTTCATGGAAATCAACAACCGATGGAACCCAACTGGAATACTATGGGATATGAAATTAATGCTGTTATTTCTCGTCCCCTCACACTTGAAATCCATTAATTTATGTTTGACGGAAAATTAACTCGCGAAGAATTAATTTGTGCATTCAAAGATGGTCGTAAATTTGAAGATTTGGATTTATCAGAATTAGATCTTTCTAGAACAAATCTAACCAATATTGTTTTCAATAAATCATCATTAAAAAAAACAGATTTCACAAGAGCTAATTTAACAGGCTCTAAATTAAATCAAACAGATTTAAGAGAAGCTATATTTTTCCGGGCTAATTTATTTGAAGCAGATTTAAAAAAAGCAGATTTAAGAAATGCTAATTTAGAAAGTGCTAATCTTAGTGGAGCTGCAGATAATTCTTCTCAAAATACACCTAGAGTATTTGGTGCAAATTTGAGCGGTGCAGATCTAAGAAACGCTAACTTAAGAAATGCTAATTTAGTTAGGGTTAAATTTGATTACGCTGACCTTAGGGGAGCGGATTTAACAGGATCAAATATGACGAGAGTTTCCTTACAAGGAACAAAGTATGATGCAAATGCTTTTGATAAAGTTATAAATGTTTAGAGTTAAAAAGGTGTTTTATCAAGGATTAAAATGCTATTTAAGAAAGAATCTATTAAAAATCCAGATTTAATTATTCTTGGTATTGGAAACCCTGGTTCTGAGTATTCTTTAACAAGACATAATGTTGGAATTTGGGCTATAGACCAATTGTCAAAATACACTGAAATTAAAATTAAAAAGAAAAAAGAAAAAATACAATATGGNGAAGGTATTTTTTTAGAAAAATCAGTAGTTTTGTCTAAATCGCGTGTTTTTATTAATCAAAGCGGTCTAGTTGTTAAATATTTAAAATCCAAGTATAAACTAGAACCGCAGAAACACTTAATTATTTATGATGATATTCACTTGCCTCCAGGAAAAATAAGAATTAGAAAACAAGGAAGTCCGGGCGGACATAATGGAATGAGATCTATAGTAGAAGCTTTTGGAAGTCAAGATTTTCCCCGCATAAGGATTGGAATTGGTGAACCTAACAATAGCAAAGATCAAATCGATTATGTACTTAGTGAACCATCTGATGATGAAAGGAAAAACATAGAAACTTCTTTAATAAACTTAGAAAAAGCTATTTCTTCTATACTTTTAGAAGGGATAGATAAAGCTATGAACTCTTTTAATTAACTTTTATTCTGCTATAATTTTTTAACTGGTACTATAATGTTTTAGGATAATAAGATGGCTGGAAACGACTTTTCATTTCAAACTTTTTCAAAAAATGAATTTTATGGGAATCTAAATGCACGATTAATAGATATGGCTGATTTAGCTTCTGATAGGAAAATTGTTGATTTAGCATGTGGAACCGGAGGAGTAACAAGATTAATTTTAGAAAGAATTAATCAAACTAAGGATACGGTTGTTATAGCTTTAGATCATTCCTCTACAGCCTTAAAGACGGCTATGCATGACCTTAAAGATATTTCAAACAATGCCGTGAAGTATGTCCAGTTAGGAGTTGAAAACGTTTCTGACGCAGTTAAAGATTCTGTGGATGCTATTGTTTTTTGCAATGCGATTCATTATCTGCCAGATAAAGACGCTGTTGTTGCAGATATATGCAATACATTGAAACCTGGAGGAAAATTCGTTTTTAACACATCATTTTATGAAGGCGGACAACATGAAGACTCTACGGCTTTTTATTCAAAATGGATGTTTAAAGCTATGAAGATTCTAAGAAGAAAATATGGTCTTAGCCCTGTACGATCTGAAAAAGTTCAATCAAGACAACAGCTTACACCGAAAGACTACGAAGATTTATTAAATAGAAACGGCCTAGAGGTATTTAAACAGGAAGTAGATACGGTTCCTGTACCTGTTGAAGGTTGGTTGGACATAAGTACTTTTTCAGATTTTATAGAAGGAACAATGCCTGGAGTACCAATGGATAAGGCTAGCTTGTCTTTACAAGAAGCAGTAAAAGAAACTTATTCTGAATTGGGAGTTTCTCATGTTCCTAGAAATTGGTTGGATATTGTTGCGGTAAAAAAATAATGCCTAATCAAAATAAACTACCTGACAATTTTGGCAGATATGGAGATTTTGGTGGTCGTTTTGTACCCGAAACATTGATGCCGGCTATACATCAGCTTGAAAAAGAATATCTTCTTTCTCAGTCAGACGAAGAATTTCAAATGGAATTGCGAAATCTTTTAAATACTTTTGTGGGACGGCCAACAGAATTGTATTTTGCTGAAAATTTAACGAAAAAACTCTCAGGGGCCCAAATTTATCTAAAGAGAGAAGATCTCGCACACACTGGAGCCCATAAAATAAATAATGCACTCGGCCAAGGACTCCTTGCTAAAAGAATGGGTAAAAATAGAATTATTGCTGAAACTGGAGCGGGTCAACATGGAGTGGCCACAGCTACCGTATGTGCTAAATTAGGATTAGAATGCATTGTTTATATGGGAGAGGAAGATATAAAACGTCAAGCGTTAAATGTTTTTCGTATGAAACTTCTAGGTGCAGAAGTTAGGCCTGTTAGTTCTGGTAGTAAAACTTTAAAAGATGCAATTAATGAAGCCATTAGAGACTGGGTTACAAATGTTGAAACAACCCATTATTTAATTGGTAGTGTTGTTGGCCCACATCCTTATCCTATGATAGTTAGAGATTATCAGAAAATAATAGGTAAAGAGTCTAAGCAACAAATGATTCATGAGACAGGTAAGCTACCTGATTATGTTGTTGCTTGTGTAGGTGGGGGAAGTAACGCAATGGGAATTTTTTATGATTTTATATACGATAGTGATGTTAAGTTAATTGGAGTAGAAGCTGGTGGAGACGGAGTTGAGACAGGAAAGCATTCCTCTACAATTACTGCTGGTTCTGTCGGAGTTTTACACGGAAGCATGTCTTATCTAATTCAAGATGAAGATGGTCAAGTTATTGAAACCCATAGTATTTCTGCAGGATTAGATTATCCTGGTGTAGGCCCTGAGCATAGCTGGTTAAATGATTCCGGAAGGGCAGAATATGTTAGCGTAAATGATGATGAAGCCCTTGAAGGGTTTAAACTTTTATGTGAAACAGAAGGAATTATTCCTGCATTAGAACCTGCCCATGCAATCTATTATTTATCACAATTAGCTCCTCAGCTCGATAAAGATAAAGTTATTATTCTCGGTCTTTCTGGCCGAGGAGATAAGGATATGGAAACAGTTGCAGGCGCACTAGATGTCGGGCTGTAGTTTTAAGTTATATACATTAGCAATCACTCTTATTTTAATATTTTCCTTTCCTTATCTGATAGAAGCCAATGGTTCTGTTAAGACATATAAGAAACAAATAACAGAATTATATGAGATTGGTTTGGGCACGGTTCCCGAAACACCAACACGTGGTGTTATTCATTTTGCCGTATACGTTAAAAACCTTGATAAAGATATTAGCTATGATGATGCGATAGTTTATATAAAAGTATACGAATCAGATCCAGATAAACTACAAATTGGACCTTTGAAAATGTTAAACACTGTTATGGATCCAACTTTCTATGAAGTAGATTTCCCAATAGAAACAAAAGGAATATGGCAAATAGAATTAAATATTAGCACTCCCGATGGGGAAGCTAAGGGATTTTACGAGATAGAGGTTCATGACCCAAATCCCATAATCCCTATTTTAACGTTGATATTTTTAGTTGGATTGTTAATAATTTTAGGGCTTTCTATTAGAGCTTGGGTAAAACAATCTAAAGCAGAAAAGGCGATTTAATGAAAATTAGAGATCTTATTTTATTAATTTTATCGACAATAATTTTTTTAGGAATTTCTTGTAATGATGCAACTCAAGAAATAACCGAAAAAGAAATAATTGTCGATATTAAAGAGGGAAATGTTGTAAGTGGTCAGGAGAAAATAAAAGTTAATAAAGGAGACCAATTAAAACTTGTTTTTAACTCAAATGAATCGTTACAAATACACCTTCATGGTTACGATATACAAAAAGATGTAATTGCTAATCACGAAACTGTTTTAGAGTTTCTTGCAGATGCCACGGGACGTTTTAGGATAACTGTTCATGAAGAAGAGCACTTTTCTCATAGCGACCATGCGGCGCTTTTTGAATCAGCCACTTTAGAAAAAGGGGATAAATATTCTTATCAAGTTCCTAAAGACATGAAAGACAAAACTATCCCTTATCACAATCATATAACTCATAAAAACTATGCCGAAATTATAGTTTCTTCTGATCAAGGATTGTCTGGAGTGGCTATAGTGAAAGTAACAAACAATAATGGTGAATCATATGATCCAAATCCTATCATTGTTAAACCGGGAACATTAATTGAATGGGAAATTGTTTCTGATGAAAAAGTTAGAATAACTAGTGGGCTTCCGCCAGCCATGAGGTCATGAAGGTCATGAAGAGCATGAAGGTCATGAAGGTCATGAAGGTCATGAAGAGCATGAAGGTCATGAAGGTCATGAAGAGCATGAAGGTCATGAAGGTCATGAAGAGCATGAAGGTCATGAAGAGCATGAAGAGCGTTTATTATTAATTTTAGAAGTTTATCCTTAATGAGTTTTTTTGTGAGAGGGTTGAAGTTAAAAATAATCGTTGTATTTTTAGTATTAATATTTACTATGTTAAATACAACGATTATTTTTGCTCATGGATTTGGAGAAAGATATGATCTTCCAATTCCACTAAGCTATTTTGTTTTTGGGGCGTCAGCTACGGTTGCTTTATCTTTTGTGATTATTGGCTGGTTTGTTAGAAAGGCAAATTCAAGTGACGATTATTTCCAATTAGATATATGGAATAAAGACAGGATTAGAATATTCCTAAAAGGAGCTAAATTTTTTTTAAGCATATTGTCTATTCTTTTACTTATTTTAACTATTTTGACAGGGTTTTTAGGAACAAAAAATGCTTTAGATAACTTTTCTCCAACTTTTGTGTGGATAATATGGTGGGTTGGGTTTGGATATATAGTTGCCATATTTGGTAATTTATGGGTTGTAGTAAACCCTTGGAGTATGGCGTTTAAATATTTTGAAAACATTTTTAAACAAGATTTAAAGCCAATTTATTCTTGGCCAAATAATATAGATGCTTGGCCTGCCCTTATAGCGTTCTTTTTATTTGCCTGGTTTGAGAATGTTTACTTTGGAAGCTCAACACCAAAAATATTATCGATTTCATTAATTTTGTATTCTATATATTCCATAGTAGGGATGTATATTTTTGGTAGACATACTTGGTTACGAAACGCAGATCCGTTTTTTGTTTTATTTTCACTTTTTTCTCGATTCTCTATGACAGAAGTTAGAGTCAAAACTCCTAAAGGCGAAAAAGTTATTTGTGATGCATGTACATCGAATTGCTTAAATATCTCTTTAAAGGACTGTGTTGATTGTTATGAATGTTGGGAGTTGGCACCGAATAAACTTAGGAAATTTTCATTTAGGCCCTTTGCTTCAGGACTTGCTCGAGGAGAAAAAGTTACATGGGCTTTGGTTGCCTTTCACATTTCAGCATTAGCGACAGTAACTTTTGATGGATTTGCTGAAACCTCTACTTGGATATCTATTCAGAATACTTTATGGCCGATTTTTGATCGTCTTCCATTTTCTACTTTTGCGACTATAAAAACAATCGGGATTATTTTTTTTCCTATATTATTTTTTAGTATGTATGTTTTAGTTTGCTCCAATATTTCTAATATATCAAAAAATAAAATCTCTAAAGAAGAAGCTATTAAAACATTTGTGTTTTCTCTTGTCCCTATTGCTCTTGCATATAATCTGTCACACTATATATCCTTTTTACTTATCACGGGGCAACAAATTATACCGCTAGCATCCGACCCTTTTGGATGTTCTAGTGTTGATATTCCTAGTGCCAGAAATATAGTTTGTTTTTTTGATTGGAATCTATTTAATACTGTTCAATATACTCCCAATATATCTATCATCAATGCAAAATTTGCTTGGATATTTTCTGTGATAGCATTAGTTGGAGGTCATATATTTTCTGTTTTTATTGCACACTTAATTTCTATACGCAAATTATCAAATCATAAATTGGCAATAAAAACTCAATACCCAATGCTTTTTTTGATGGTTTTTTATACTGGAATAAGCCTTTGGATAATTGCCCAGCCTATTGTTGATTAATGTTATTCAAAATGGAGTGAAGTTTTATTGACCCTTTATTCTAACGAGACGTATAATCAATTCATTGACGATGTTTTGAATCAACGATGTGTTCGTTTGTGACTATGGAGTTGTAGCATTAAATTTAAAGATCAGCTACCTCATCAAAATATACAAAATAGTCCATCTATTGTGGATGGCACCTACACATCTACAAATTACGATAATGANGACATTCCACATGAAGCCTGTGGAGTGGTCGGTATATATGCCCCTAAGGAAGAGGTTGCTAGAGCTGTATTTTTTGGCCTATATGCATTACAGCATAGGGGTCAAGAAAGTGCAGGAATTGCTACTAGTGACGGGTCTCAGATACACACACACACAGAAATGGGCCTTGTAGGACAAGGGTTTCAAGAATATGACTTATCTAGACTACCGGGGCATATTTCAATAGGACATACTAGATATTCAACAACGGGGTCTAGCAATATAGAAAATGCTCAACCAATCATTTCAAAAGGGGTTAATGTTGAAATAGCATTGGGTCATAACGGTAATTTAATTAATGCTGTAGACCTTAAAAAAGAACTGCTTGATTGGAATGTAATGTTTTCTTCTTCAGCAGATTCAGAAATTATTGCTCACATTATTTCAAATGCTCCAGCTAATAATTGGTCAGATAGGGCTGCATATACAATGAGAAAGTTGCAAGGGGCCTATTCTCTGGTCATGATGACCAAAAATGAACTAATTGGAATGAGAGACCCGTTAGGTGTTAGGCCATTGTGTATAGGNAAGTTAAATGATGGATGGATTTTAGCATCAGAATCTTGTGCCTTGGATCATATAGGGGCAGATTTAGTTAGAGAGCTAAACCCCGGTGAGGCAGTATTAATTGATCAAAACGGACCAAAAACGATTTATCAAAAAGAGAGAAACGGGAAAATAGGACAATGTATATTTGAACAAATATATTTTTCAAGACCCGACAGCATTTTAAGCGAGAAACTTGTGTACAGCACTAGGATGGCAATGGGAGCAGAACTTTCGAGAGAATTTCCTGTCGATGCTGATGTAGTGATTGGGGTTCCTGATTCGGCTACAGCGGCGGCAGTTGGCTATTCTCAGGCGTCTGGTATTCCCTATTCAGAAGGATTGGTAAAAAACAGATATGTTGGAAGAACTTTTATTTTACCTGACCAAAGATTACGTGAGTTAGGAGTTAGGAGAAAGCTAAATTATCTACCTCAAATTTTAGAAGGTAAAAGAGTTGTTGTTGTTGATGATAGTATCGTAAGAGGTACAACTACCCCTCATGTAGTTAAATTATTGAAAAAAGGGGGAGCTAAAGAAGTTCATTTAAGGATATGTGCTCCTCCAATCATATCCCCATGCCATTTTGGGGTTGATATGGCAAAAAAAGATGATCTTATTGCAGCTAATATGACGACAGATGAAATTAGAGATTATGTTGGAGCAGATTCTCTTGGATATTTAAGCACTAATGGATTATTGAAATCAGTGAGTGGTGAAAGAGAAGATTTTTGTATGGGTTGTTTTACTGGAACATACCCTATTCCAGTTCAAATGGAAATGGATAAATTGGTATTAGAGTCTTAATTAATGAAGAATAATCCAGGCAATAAAGCAATAACATACAGGGATGCAGGTGTTAATTTAGAAGAATCTCAGCTTGTTAAAGATAATATTAAAAATTTAGCGAACAAAACATACAATTCTTCTGTATTGGGGGGAGTTGGAGGTTTTGGTGCTATGTTTAAATTGAAAGATTATGATAATCCAGTTTTGGTGTCTAGCACAGATCCTGTTGGAACAAAATTAATGGTTGCGAAATTAGCGAATGATTTTTCAAACATAGGAATTGATCTTGTAAATGCATGTGTTAACGATATTATAGTTCTTGGAGCCGATCCTTTATTTTTTCTTGACTATATTGCAACATCTAATATTGATAACGAGGTAGTCCAAACTATCGTTGAAGGAATAGCAAGCACGTGCCGCGAAATTGACTGTGCGCTTATTGGAGGCGAAACGTCTGAAATGCCTGGAGTTTTTAAAGAAGGAAACTTTGACATTTCAGGGTTTATTGTTGGTGCTGTAGAAGAAAAATTAATGTTGACACCAAACACCACTGTTTCTCAAGGAGATGTTCTCATTGCGCTTCCCTCTGACGGATTACACACTAACGGATATTCTTTAGTAAGACATGTTTATGGACTAGATGATAATCCTAAACCTTTATTTGAATATATAGACGAACTTGGAGAAACTTTTGGCGAAGCATTGCTTAGACCACATTTGTCATACTATAAAAATATTTTATCAGTTAAGCGCTTAATTAAAGGAGTAGCCCATATAACTGGTGGAGGTATTTATGAAAATTTACCTCGAGTATTACCTAAGCATATGTCTGCAGTAGTAAATGCTTCTTTATGGGAAACACCTCCTTTATTTGATCTAATTCAAACTAAAGGAGATATAAATATTAATGAGATGTATAGGGTATATAACATGGGAATTGGAATGATATTAATTTCTGATAAAGATAATGTTTCAGAAATACTAAATATTCTGGATGAATCTTTTATTATTGGTGAGGTAATACCTGAAGAAGATCAACATTTAATTAAAATAATAAACGAATAGGTTTCTGGAGAACAATATGAAAGCTATTTTGAGTGTCTATGACAAGACAGGCATAGAAGAGTTAGCAAAAGTTNTATCAAATAATGGGTTTGATCTTATAAGTACGGGTGGCACTTATAAGAAAATAATTGAAAGCCCTTCCCTTGCGAATATTAAAGTGTCGCAAGTTTCTGATATAACTAAATCACCAGAAATTTTAGATGGAAGAGTTAAGACTCTACATCCTAAAATTCACGGCGGTATATTAGCAAGAAAAGACCTTACTTCACATAGAGAAGAAATAGAAAGACACAATATAGATTTTATTGATATTGTTGTTGTTAATCTTTATCCATTTCTAGAAACAATTTCTAAACCTGACGTTACGTTAGAAGAAGCTTTAGAGAATATTGATATCGGCGGACCTACAATGATTAGGGCTGCTGCAAAAAACTATAAAAATGTTTTGGTCATTGTAGATCCTTCTGATTATGAATGGATAAAGAATAAAATTGTGAATAAAATTGAATTTACTAAAAATGAAAGAAAAAATTTAGCTAGAAAAGCCTTCTCACATGTAGCGTTTTACGATTCTGCTATTGCAAGTTGGTTGAGCGATACTTCCTTGCTCGATATAGAAGAATTTACAACTGGGTTTAAAAAATTAGATACATTACGGTATGGAGAAAATCCACATCAAGAAGCAGGAATATATACTGACACTTTAGGTAGTGGAGGTATAGCACGTGTTAATCAATTACATGGAATGCCAATGTCTTATACTAATTATTTAGATGCTGATGGTGCCTGGGCAGCCGTTACTGACTTTACAGATCCTGCTTGCGTTATAGTTAAGCACACGAATCCGTGTGGTATTAGTATAAATGAAGATCAAATTGTTGCATATAAAAATGCTTTTAGCGGTGATTCTGTATCTGCATATGGAGGTATTGTTGCTTTTAATAGAGTAGTAAGTATAGAAACAGCAGAAGCCATGAAAGGGGTTTTGTTTGACATAATTATTGCTCCAAAATTTGAAGATGGGGCCCTTAATGTTTTTAAAAAAAGAAAAAGAACCCGTATTCTTCAAGCAAATACTTCTTCTGGAAATATGGCTGATATTTCTATAAAGNCAATATCTGGAGGAGTATTAATCCAAACGAAGGATAAAGTTATTGAAAAATATTCTGACTGGAAAGTTGTAACAAATAGAGCGCCTACTGAAAAAGAATGGAAGGATTTATATTTTTCTTGGCAATGTTGCAAGCATATAAAGTCTAATACGGTTGTTTTGGCAAAAAATAATACCTTAGTTGGAATGGGTGCGGGTCAGCCCAATAGAGTAGTCAGCATACATTTAGCATTACGTATTGCGGGAAACAAATCAAAAGAATCAGCATTAGCATCTGATGCTTTTATGCCATTTGCAGATAATATAGAGATGGCGGCTAAGGGGGGCGTCACAGCTGTGGTTCAGCCCGGAGGATCAATAAGAGACCAAGACGTTATAGATGAGGCTAATAAGTTCAATATAGCTATGGTCTTTACGGGTATTCGGCACTTTAATCATTAATAATAACTCTAATATTTATGACTTATAAAAGTAGCGTTGACATAGTATTACCCGTTCTTAACGAGCAAGATGTTTTAAATGTTAGTGTTTCTCGACTTTTAAAATTTTGTTCTGAAGGAATGATATCTTACAATTGGAAGATTATTATTGCTGATAATGGGTCTACAGATGAAACTTATAATATTGCAAAGCAAATAGAGTCGGATTCAAAAAATGTAAATGTTATTAAATTACCCCAAAAAGGTAGAGGTAGGGCTCTTAAAAAAGCCTGGCAATTAGATTCACGAATAAAAGTATATATGGATATCGACTTATCAACCGATCTGAAATATTTGCCTATTATTTGTGATCATGTTTATTCCAAAAAATATGATATAGCAATAGGNTCTAGNTTAATTAAAGGTTCGAAGGTTGTTGGNCGAACACTAAAAAGAGAAATTATATCTAGAGGATACAGTTTAATATTTAGGTNCTTGTTTTGGGTTCCNTTTAGAGATGCNCAATGTGGNTTTAAAGCAATNTCTTCAGAAACAGNAGAAANNNTATTGCCTTTAGTGGATGATAANGGNTGGTTTTTTGATACAGAATTATTAATATTAGCTAATAAATTAGGTTATAAAATAAAGGAAGTTCCTGTTTATTGGGTTGATGATCCTAATAGTAGCGTTAATATTATTAGCACTGCTTGGAATGATATTAAGGGTTTAGCGAGGCTAAAGTTTGGAGGGATAAATAAGGCTAAAAAGCAAATAGAATTGAATTAGTAATAAGTATTCAATTTACGTATAAGGGAACATAAAAATAGGTATTATTTAACATCATGACTTCGGAACATTTTAAATTAGGTTTAAATAAAGCAAAATTAGGGCTCCATGTAGAAGCTATAGAAGAATTTGAAAAAGCTGCATGGGAAGACCCTGATAATTTTGAAATTCAGTATAATTTAGGAACAGCATTTTTGACTTTGGGAGGATTTGATCAAGCAATAATCAGTTTTTCTAATGCATTAAAAATTAATCCTGACAACTCTGATGCTTTAGGTAATAGAGCTGTTGCTTATTTAGCGATAGGTGATGATAAAAAATCTGAGGAAGACAAAATCGCAGCAATTAAAATGGGAGCCCCACCAGAAGGAATAAATACCATTTTAGAATTTGTAAGAGAAAAAAGAAAACAAGCCAATGCATTTAAACAAAATTGAGTTACCTATAAGTATTCAATTTACATGACTTTGTATATACTAGATATTAATTGGACATATCTATTTTAGTCGTAATAAGAGAAATATTATGAGTACAAAAAGAGGAAATAACTCTACGCAGTTTGATATTAGACCTTCTGTTATTAAAGGAGATCCTGCAGACGCATATCTTCATTGGACTAAAGAAGTTTTGAGACTTGAGTCCCTAAATCCTAAGGTGCTGATGGAATTTTCAGTCGCTAATGACGGGGTACTGTGTGGTATTGAAGAAGCAGTAACATTGCTCACTAATGTTTTACCAAAAATTGATCAAGATTCTACAGCTAATGTTGACTCAATTGATGAAGATGTACAAGTATGGGCATTATCAGAGGGCGATGAAGTTGTTGAGGGAGAGCCTGTCTTGAGAGTCATTGCAAGATATTCTTCATTTGGGTTATATGAAACTAGTCTATGTGGAATGATTGCATCTGCAACGGGTTGGGCAACCGCCGCTTATGAATGTGTTGTTGCAGCTAGAGAAAATACGGTCATATCGTATGCCGCTAGATACGTACACCCAAATACAGCACATATTATAGATTATGCATCTGTTGTTGGAGGTTGTTCTTCAGCTTCTACTCTTATAGGATCAAAACAAATTGCAAGAAACCCAATAGGTAATATGCCTCATACCCTACCTCTTATTTTTGGAGACACTGTTTTAGCAGTTCAAGCATTTGATAAACATATTCCCATTGACGTACAACGAATTGCGTTAGTTGACACATTTAAAGATGAACCGGAAGAGGCTCTCAATGTTGCCCAAGCCTTAAGAGAAAGGCTTCGAGGGATCAGGTTGGACACCCCTTCGGAAAGAGGTGGAGTCACACCTACTCTAGTTCGCGAAGTTAGGCAGCGTTTAGATGCAATGAATTTCTTGCATGTTGAGATTTATATTAGTGGAGGATTAACCCCTAGTAAAATAAAAATATTTGAGGACTCTAACGCTCCAGTGAATGGATATTTTGTTGGTGATTATATAGCAAGTTCCTCACCTAACAATGTAAGAGCAGATATTAAAGAAATAGAAAATAAGCCTATTGCTAAAAGAGGGCGAATACCAGGAAGACGAGATAATCCTAGATTAGATCGCATTATCTAATATTTATATTACGTTTAAATTCTATTTTTATAGCTTTTTCTAAAGGTTCTGGGCGAGCCCATTCAGCTATTCTCCAACCTACAACCCAAGCTACTTTTTTGTTTATCGATATAAGTGGAATCCGATCTCTCCACAATTGAGGAATTTTGGAATCTATCATAAATGTTTTTAATTTTTTTTTGCCTTCCAATCCACTTGGGTTAAACAAATCACCATCTTTTCGTGTTCTAATATATAGTTCATTGCCCAAATCTTTTTTTAACCATTCTGTTCCACCTAAGATGCCTTGTGGCGTATGAGTAGATTTTGGTGCATTCTCATATGATGTTTGTATGAGCCATCCTGGCATTTTTGTTGTTCCCGGGATTTTAATCCTTAGAGTTCTACTTATAACAGGTAGAGGAATAACATTTTCAGAATTTTCACATATTAAAAGAGAATCATATTGTTTTATAGCTAATACTTTATTTATCTGTAATTGGCGGCCAGTTTCTCCTTTAATTATTCTCATCAAAGACTCAATATCAGATAAAGAAATATCCAAATAATTTTTTTGAAAATGAGATATTCCTCTTATTAATATACGTGAACTGATAGATTTTGGAGTATTAATAAGTTCAGTGATTGAAATTGATAAATGATTTTTATGCTCTTTCACATTTTTTTCCCAAAAGCCATCACTTTCTTTATTTATAAAATCTAGGTCTTGTGAACTGATTTTTGAAAGCCTGACTAATGATTTTTTAATAGAAGGGTTATATTTTTCCATTATAGGAAGAATATTAAGTCTTACAAAATTGCGATTATATTGTGTAGATAAGTTTGTTGAGTCTATTACAGGGGTAAGATTATTTTCTTCACAATATTTTTTTATATCAGATTTTAAAAAATTTAATAAAGGCCTAAATATATTAATAGATTTACCATCGATTGTTCTTGTTGACAATAATTCCATACCTTTCAACCCATTTGTTCCAGACCCTCTCATAATGTGCATTAATATCGATTCTGCTTGGTCATCGAGATTGTGCCCCATTGCCACGGTGCTAACGGTATGTTTTTTGTTGATTTTATAAAGGAATTCGTGCCGTGATTTTCTTGCTGCCTCTTCAATCGAAATATTTAAATCTTTTGACAGCTTGGGAACGTCAAAATTGCCAATTTCATATATNATGCCTAGTTTTTCAAATATATTTTTTACATATTTTTCATCTGCTATAGATTCGTTTTCTCGGATATTATGATTTAAGTGAGCCCCAATAAGCTGTATTTTTCCATCATTAGCAAAAGTATGAAGAACATGAAGAAGAGTTAAAGAATCCGGTCCTCCGGAAAAAGAAACACTCATTTTTGAATTTAATAAGCCGAATTCTTTTATTGATGATAAAACAGAATTTTGTATTGTATCGCTAATTGGTGATTGATCGGAGCTCATTTTATATTCTTTAGATAGGATTAAGATTGAGTTTCTGGTTCAATCTCTGGGGTTGTAATTAATTTTTTCCTAATTAAAATTGAATCTATCCTAAAATTATCCATCTTGTCTATTTTAAATAATAAATTTTCATATTGGAATTGTTCTCCTGTTTCAGGTATTTTTCCTAGATTGGAGAGAACAAAACCTGCAATTGTTTCATATTCTCCTTTTGGGAGATTTAAGCCCATTTCGTCGTTAGCTTCTTGAATATCCATACCTCCATCAATTTTATATACATTAGGCCTTATGTTGAAATATTCTTCTTCAGGGGATTCTCCTTCTTCTCCTACTCTTCCAACAACTTCTTCTGTTAATCCCTTTATTGTCACAATGCCTGCTAAGCCACCGTGTTCGTCTAAACAAATAGCAACTTGGTGTCCGTTTTCTCTTAATTCTTCAAAAAGCTCTCCTGTAGTTTTTGTTTCAGGTACGAAATAAGCATCGCGAAGTATGTCTGTCGTGGAGTCTGTTTCAGTAATACCTTTTGTTGCTAGCATTCTAAGAACGTCTTTTGCTGAAATGATTCCAACAATATCATCTCTTGATTCTTTGTGAACAGGGAATCTTGTATGAGGATGTTCGGTATAAATTTGGAGGAATTCGTTTAAGGTGATTCCTCTTTCGACACTAATAATTTCTGTGCGAGGAGTCATAACTTCTCGTACTTGCCTATCTGTAAATTTAAATACATTTTCAAGCATTTCTGCTTCGCTTGGATCTACAGTTCCTTCTGCCTCTCCAATGTCGATCATAGACAATATTTCACCTTCTGTTATTGTCTCGTCTGGAGTGTATTCTCTTTCATAAAACCCTTGGGTTTTAGTTGTTAACCATTGAAGTAAAATGACAGCAGGATACATGCAAAATTCAAATAATTTTAGAGTTCGAGCATATAAAAATGCTATTGACTCAGATTTTTTAACAGCAATACTTTTCGGGATAATTTCTCCAAATATTAGCAATATGACTGTGCCGGNAATTGTTGCNATTACAACGGATTTAGGNCCNTNNCCAATCAAATTAGCGATNAAAGTTGTTATTATTGCGGTAAAAGCAACGTTTACTAGATTATTACCAAGTAATATCGTTGATAAAAGTCGTTCAGTATTCGCAATCATTGCTGCTACACGTTTTGCGCCAGGCTTTTTACTGCTTATTAAATATGATAAACGAGTTTTTTGAAGTGACAAAAAGGCAGCTTCTGAACTTGAAAAAAAAGCAGAAAATACAAGAAATATAAATATGAGAGTGATACTGATCACTATTTCATATGTCAAAGTTAACCCCCNTTCTATATTTTTATATTATATATATATTATAGAACGNGGTATTTGTTTATTTTTNGTATANTNAAAAATCAGATTGNATTTCTTCCCATACTTTTTTGGTTGCAGAATTGGCAATNGAATAATTNAAACCTCTTCTGATTAAATATCCTAACATTTTCTGTTGAAACTTAACCCAAGGTAACTGAGATAGGCTCTTTGACTTTTTTGCAGCTAATTCATGACAAGTTTTGTGGTCGTCTATATTTTTTGTAGCAAGGTNAATATTTTCTTTAGAGATGCCTTTTTNAGATAATTCTTTTTTTATATAAGACATACTTTTTGGTTTGGAATTAATCCGACTTTCNGTAAATGATTTTGCAAAACGAGTNTCGTCTAAAAATTTAANCTCATACATTTTTGAAATAGTTGATTTTATAATGGGTTCGTCAAAATCTTTTAATAGACGAACCCTTAGTTCTTGTTCACTACGCAATCTGTAATTAATGAATTTCATTGCTACAGATTGCGCTTTATCAAGTGTGTTCTTATCCTTCAGGTTCATTTCTCATCGTCTCAGAGGTCGGAACTATTAAGTCATTTGACGGTTCTTCTGGAGTTAAAGATTCTTTTACAAGTTCAGCGATTTCGTCTGTTAGCACAGGGTTTTCTTTTAAGTATAATTTAGATTTTTCTCTACCTCGTCCTATTTGTATTTCCCCAAAAGAGTAAAAAGAACCATTCTTTTTAACAATTGACTGTTCTACAGCAAGGTCTAACAGGTCGCCTTCATGACTTATTCCTTCGTTAAACATTATGTCAAATTCGGCTGTTTTGAAAGGAGCGGCTAATTTATTTTTCACTACTCTAGCTCTAACTCTATTTCCTAATATATCGGTACCTTGCTTAATAGATTCTATTCTTCTTAAGTCAATTCTTACAGAGCTATAAAATTTTAACGCTCGTCCTCCAGGTGTTGTTTCTGGGCTTCCCCAGAAAACACCTACTTTTTCTCTTACTTGGTTAATAAATACCACAGCAGTATTGGACTTGCTTATGGAGGATGTTAATTTTCTTAATGCTTGAGACATTAAACGGGCCTGCAGTCCTACATGACTATCTCCCATATCTCCCTCCAATTCAGCTTTTGGTACCATAGCGGCTACACTATCTATTACAACTATATCTAGGGCACTGCTTTTTACTAAGTATTCACAAATTTCTAAAGCTTGCTCAGCGGTATCTGGTTGGGATATTAATAAATTTTCTATATCAACACCACATTTCCCAGCATAGCTCGGGTCTAAAGCATGTTCTGCGTCTATATAAGCTGCAGTCCCTCCATTTCTTTGTGCGGTTGCCATTATGTGATAGGTTAAAGTTGATTTTCCAGACGATTCTGTACCGTATATTTCTGTTACCCTTCCTCTGGGTATCCCTCCTATTCCAAGAGCGTTATCTAGAGATGGGGAACAAGTGGAAATCGCGTCTATTTTCACATCTTGAGCGTCACCTAGTTTCATTACGGCGCCTTTTCCGAAATGTTTATCTATTTGACTTAGCGCAAGATCGAGAGCTTTACTTTTTTCATCTTTACTCATGGCAGACTCCTGTAGAGGATTTAAATTTATCAATTTGAATAAAGGCTAGCACATATTTACTCCCAAGTAAACACATTTGTTCTAATGTTTTTTATTATTTTAGAACAGATGTGTTTACTTGAGGATAGACTGAAGAGTTTCTCCGATAAACGCAGGTCCTGGGATTATTTCAACTCCAGCAGATTTTAGTGTTTTAATTTTTTCGTCAGCTTTTCCCGCAGATCCTGTGATGATCGCTCCGGCATGTCCCATTCTTTTACCTTTTGGTGCACTTTGACCTACGATCAATGCTGCAATGGGTTTTGAGAAATCGGATTTTATGTACTCGGCAGCTTCTTGTTCTTTACTGCCTCCTATTTCTCCTATCATCACCACGCTATCTGTGTTTGGGTCTGCCTCAAATTTTTTTAGTATATCTACAAAGTTTGATCCGGATACAGAATCTCCGCCTATACCCACACAAGTTGACTGGCCTATTCCTAGTCTTGTTAATTGGCCTACTGCTTCATATGTCAGGGTTCCGCTTCTAGACACAACTCCAGTGGTTCCGGGCATATGAATATGGCCGGGCATAATACCCATTTTGAAATTTTCACCAGGAGAGATTATCCCAGGACAATTTGGTCCTATTAGTGAAACTTTTTTATCTTTTATATACCTAACAACACTTATGCTGTCTTTTACGGGAACACCTTCTGTAATGCAAGCAATTACATCTATCCCTGCATCAACAGATTCTACAATAGCATCAGCAGCAAAAGGGGGAGGAACAAATATTAAAGAAGCATTAGCTTTAGTATTTATTACAGCTTGTTCCACAGTGTCAAATATAGGAACTTTGTCCATGAAAATTTGTCCACCTTTTCCTGGAGTTACTCCTGCAACTAGATTTGCTCCATATTCCGCTGATTTTTGAGCATGATAGCTGCCTTCTTTTCCTGTTATTCCTTGAACTAATAAACGGGTGTTCTTNTCTACTAGAATACTCATTAAAGACTCCTAAGAATATTTGCTGATTTTAGAAGCTGCTTCTTCTANTGTGTCAACAAAAGTTACGTTTAAATTTGAATTTTTNAGTATCTCTATTCCTTCTTNTGCGTTTGTGCCTAACATTCGNACGATTAAAGGAATATTGAAATTTTGAGATTCTTCAATGCACATCACAAAACCTCTTGCCGCAATATCGCATCGAAGAATTCCTCCAAATAAGTTTACCAATACAGCCTTAACATTATTATCAGATAAAACTAAACTTAATGCTTTAGCTACCTTTTCTTCTGTGGCTCCTCCTCCAATATCTAAAAAGTTTGCAGGGGAAGCCCCTGCAGAACTTGCAACATCCATTGTNGCCATTGCTANCCCTGCNCCATTTACNATACANCCTATATTCCCGTCAAGTTTTACGTAATTAATATCAAAATCNCGCGCTTCAACTTCTANTGTATCTTCTTGTGAAATATCAGAGATATTTTTTATTTCCTGATGNCTAAATATAGAATCATCNTCTATGTCTAATTTTGCATCCGCAGCTAATATTTGGTTATCTGATGTTAAAACCAAAGGNTTTATTTCAATTAATGTTGCNTCATTATCAATAAAAACTGCNTAAAGTTTTTGAATTAGATCTGCTGTTTTTCGAATATTTTCTTGGTTTAAACCTAGNTCATATGCTATTTTTCTTCCTTGAAANGGTTGTAGNCCTAAGACNGGATCTATTGGTATTGTGATAATTTTTTCNGGAGTTTTTTCAGCTACTTCTTCAATATTCACNCCGCCTTCTTTGCTAGCTATTGCTACAACACCTTTTGAACTCCCATCAATNACCATACCGAGATAAAATTCNTCAGATATGTTTATGGCCTCTTCAANGAGAACACTATTTACTGGAACTCCTTCTGGTCCTGTNTGGTATGTTACAAGATTAGATTTTAAAAGGTTGCTTGCAAAAGATTCTGCTTCNCCAGGAGATTTTACNAGTTTTACTCCACCNGCCTTACCTCTTCCTCCNGCATGGACTTGCGCCTTAACAACAACAGGTTCTCCGATATCAAAAGTGGCTGTAGCGGCTTGACTAGATGTTGTTGCTACTTTTCCTTTTGGTACAGGTATACCATATTTTAAAAATATATCTTTAGCTTGATACTCATGAAGTTTCACAACCAATCTCCCATTTAAGATTTGAATATTTAAATATCAACCATATTATGACATGTATCTGGCGGAGGGTGTGGGATTCGAACCCACGATACCCGTTAGGGCATGCCAGTTTTCAAGACTGGTGCCTTCGTCCACTCGGCCAACCCTCCTAAATATATAAGATATTCTATGTGTATTTACTAAGCGGGGGCAATAGATATTTTTTCTATCTTATATTAAAGGCCATGGTACATTTCTGTTTGGGTCAAGAAATGGAAGNTTTTTGTGTTCAATTAAAAAGCNNANCCTTTCAACCATGGCATNAATTTCNTGTTTTGATATTTGTTCTTGTAATTTTTTTATGAAGNNTCCAGAAGNATCNGATTTATAAGACAATTTTTNTAAGGATTGTAGTAAATCAGATTCGATATCTTGATTAAAGTATTCCAACATAACGGTTCTTAATTTAAAAGAGTTATGAAATGTTATTCCATGATCTATNGACCAAATAATATTATTTTTTGATTGGATACAGTGTCCTGCTTTTCTGTCGGCATTATTGGCAATAACATCAAAAATAGACATCTTNTTAAATTCATTTTTTAAACTATNGTCTGNNCTGAGGTCAAAGTANGTTATTCTCGGATCGGCATCTATGTATAANTGNACAGANCCTATNCCATGCGGNCCTTCACGGATTATTGTAGTAGGTATATTTGGCCAGCCTAATTCTTTACTTAGTAAATAGGCTGTATANTCNCTCTTGTATAAATCTTGATTTGGAAAATCAAAAAGTGGNTTNTCTCCACTTTTGGGTTTGTATATTGCACTGATGCANGTATTATCAATANCTGTAGAAATCCAAACNANGNACGTATTATTTGAACTCCANGGCATTAAATGTCCGCCAATGAAATCTCCGTTTTTTAAAAAATCTTCTGCTTGATTATGTTCAGGTTCAANTAATTTGTGGTCAGGTTTNGGNAAATAATTTCTTGGATCAGTTTCATNGTATTGATTCAGAACGCACCTCTANCTANTGNTGTTAAAGAATGTCTTGACCTTTTTTTGAGTGGCCATTTTTGCGTTCGCAAGCATGGCCTTCAGGATTCATAGGGTTTTCGCACAAATCACATAAAGGTCTTCCAGCAGAGACTATTTCTAATCCTTTATTTGCAAATTCAATAGCAGTTTTTCTTGGAATCCATATTCTAACGGTTGGTGATTCGNTATCAAGNTNATATGCTTCNANAATAAATAANCCAGACTGGTCGTTATATCCAAATGCTAATTTGAAAACTTTAAAATCAAGATATGTTAATTGAGATTGTTTGATNTTTTCAGGAATATTANNGGGANCTTNTAAATCTTTATTTTTTGTATATTCGTCNGTTTGCATGATTGTTANGCAAAGCTCTGCAAGTTGTTGTTTTTCTAACCATAATTTTGCGTCAGAACTCTCNCTNACAACATTGATACGAAAAGTTCTTTGGCCCGGTTCACCGAATGTCTCAGGTATAAAGTGAGAGATACTCACAAATTCATGGCTTGCTTCAGGCATTTAAACTCCTCTAAAGTTATATATTGTCACTTATCATGATAGATTAGAAATGAATGTACGTCATCAATTATNTGTNTTAGACTTTCTAATTAACTAGCTATGCTATAATTATTCACTCATTAAATAATGATTTAAAGTTGTTTNNTNNNATATTTAAACATAAAGAANTTAGGAGATTATAAGATTGGCTTACGTTACTCTTCGNGAAGGTGAAGATTCTGAAGCTCTTTTAAAAAGGTTTCAAACGACTATGCAAAGGTCCGGGATCTTACGCGAATTAAGAAATCGTCGTTTTTTTAGATCTAAGGGAGAGCAATCTCGTCTAGATCGACAAAGAAGTATTAGAAGATTGAGAAGGCGNCGCAGGGGTACTAACAAAAAATAAGTTCCAAAANTNATGATAGAAGGTTATTAGATGGGTGTTCTTTATGTTACTGGAAAAGATAGTGGGGTTGGCAAGACTACTATTTGTTCTGCNTTAATTGATATAGCAAAAANNAATGATTTCAAAAATATTTCATTNTTAAAACCCATTTCTACAGATGATGACCANGATTCTTTTTATGTGTCCAATCTATGTGATGTNCCACAACAAGAAAAAGTAACTAAATCGAAANCACAAGCTATTANTTTTATAAAAAAAGCTGATTCTCAAAATGACCTGGTTGTAGTTGAAGGATCTAATGGTTTAGATTTATCAGNNCATAANGAGATTGTTGNNTCTGTAGACGCTAAAGTTATTGTNGTTGCTAATTTTTTAAGTAGGCGAACCAAGTCAATTATGGAGTTTTCAGAAGGCTTTGGGGATTATTTAACTGGAGTAGTAGTNAATAATCTTACTCTTTATGGGAATACAAGATTTGAAGANGTNTGGGNNCCTGCATTTGAAAATTCTAATGCTAGNCTACTCGGAGCTATTCCTGAAAGNCGTACTTTATTAAGTNTAACAGTTGGAAATATTGCGACTATTTTAGGGGCTCAGTTTTATTCAGGGAAAGAATATCAACATAATCTTGTTGAAAATGTNATGGTTGGGGGNTTTGGAATGGACCCAGGCCAATATGTTTTTAATACTAAAGATAAAAAAGCTGTTATTGTGAGAGGNGATCGTCCTGACGTTCAGATGTCTGCGTTAGAAACNCCAATGAGCTGTTTTATTATGACGGATNANCTTGAGCCTATTGAATATGTTAANTATGAATCTGAGGAAGAAAATGTACCTATATTAATTGTTCAGGAAAACACTTTGGATACAATGAAAAATATTGATAAGTTGACGNGNTTTTCAAAATTTGATCATCCAGAAAAATTAACAGAAGCTAAAAGGTTAATCATTGATAACTTGCAGATTGGAGNAATAATCACCAATTTTGGTCAATTGTCNTTAATGTAANTTATAATCCGGCAGCATATGCTGCATGAAATGTGTCAACTCCACCNTTAAAAATTCCATTTTGTTTTGTTACAGCAACAGGACTAGCTAATTGNCCGAACCGTGATTGTGAATAATCTGAACCNAAAACATTAACNCTGTGNCCTAATTCTTCTAANCTAGATATGNNTTTTTTGTTAATTCGNGGATCTATNGTTATTTTTGATGAACTNCAATCAATTCTTGGAGCATCTATAGCTTCTTGAGGACTCATATTAAAGTCAATTAAATTGACAAGCAATGATGTTACGCAATTCGTTATNCGTCTTCCTCCTGTTGCCCCCAAAGACATTTCAATTCCATCTTTATTAAAAACTAATGCTGGGGTCATGTTATTGAGAGGNTATTTNCCTGGAGATATTGAATTCACNCTACCTGGAATTGGGTCATACCACATCATTCCATTGTTCATAACAATTCCTGTCCTTTTTGGAATAATACCGGAACCAAATCCNGACATAATTGTGTTTGTTATTGNGACAGCATTTCCATCACCGTCAATAATTGANAGGTGAGTTGTTCCGTTATCTGGACTGGGAGANCTCCCTTTTAATTTTTCATATGGNTTTCTNCCTTCATATTTCCAAGGATCACCATGTGTATATGTAGAGNCATTGATTANTAATTGATTAAATCTATCTTTAGTATAATCATCAGATATGAGTCCNTTCCANGGAACATCGGTAAATTCTGGGTCTGCTAAATATTCGAACCGATCTTCATATGCCATTTTAGCCGCATTAATATAAGTGTGAAGCATGTCTGCACTGTTGTGGCCCATTTCTCTTATATTGGAGTGGTTTAATAATTTCATAGTCATCGCCGATGTTATTCCTGCACTAGCAAATGGAGGAACNCGNATTATNTTGTCTCTATATTGAAATTCTAATCCTGATTCCCAATAAAATGGTTTGTAATTTTTAAAATCTTCTAGAGTTAAGATGCCGTTATTTTTTTGAACATCTGAAACAATGTTTTCGGATATTTCACCTTTATAAAATCCATCGTGACCATACTTTTTAATTATCTCTAATGAATTGGCTAAATCNGGCTGTTTTAGTAAAAATGCAGATTCTTGAGTTCCAAANGGGAGAATTCCATTTGGCATAAAGGTTTTTCCTAACTCTTCATATCTTAATAACATTTCGGTAAGCCAGCCGAATTTATATAGNGTAAACCATTCAGGATAAAATCCTTTTCGTGCAAGATCGATAGCAGGNTTAACAATTTCTGATAAGGGAAGNNTTCCAAATCTTTTATGTGCTTCTAAGAGTCCTGCAACGCACCCTGGAACAGCTATTGATCTATAGCCGTGAATGTTTTCATCATTTACTACTCCGGCCCATCCAAAATTCCCAACTTTANCTTCTCCGGTCAGTGTATACATATCTGGGGTGGCCTNTAANGGGCCTTTCATAGGGAAGCCNATAACNCCACCTTTGTCTTCGACTTGAAAAACCATATATCCNCCGCCGCCAATNCCGCTAGATTCGGGCTCTACAACCCCAACAGCTAAGCATGCGGCTATACCTGCATCTACAGCATTGCCNCCTAATTTTAGAATATCGACACCTATTTGTGATGACANCTTGTCTTTTGTNGCGACCATTCCNTTTGATGATATGGCTTCTGTTTTTTNAATATTTATATTGGTNTGAAGGTTCATTTTTTTCTCTTTAAAAAGTACTCTAGTTAATTATTTNTAAAATTGATTCGTTTTCAATTCTGTTATGGTACATGAAANCTATTAATGAGTTTTAGTATTATANCTACGCATTTTTTTGAAAATCATGATGCCTATAAACGCAAATAATAATAAAAGTGNTCCGGCNATAAAAGTAGCTGTTTGGACTCCAAACAGGCTTGCTAATATTCCTGACAAAAGGCCACCTNCTGAAATCATTCCAAATGACATAGTAAAAATACCTGTAACTCTGCCTCTTAGAGAATTGGGAGTTAAACTTTGTACTGTAGCCATNGATATGTTGAGGTAGCCCATAGTTGAACCAGATATAANCATTATAATGATTAAACCTAATAAGAATATGTTATTTATTGACATAGNAAGCATTGATAAAGACAAACTGNTTANTATCCAAAAACCAATTATTCCNGGTTTGTTAATGTTNCCAAATGAAGCCAGTAAAATAGTGCTTAAAAACGAGCCGNCNCCTCTTGCNGACAAAAGGATTCCTAATCCGACAGGGCCAACTNTAAATATGTCAGCAGCATATACGGGCATTAATCCATTTGTAAATGCCATAGCAAGCAACACCATCGCACAAGTTGTNAGGATAAATCCTNCTATTANCGGATTGGTTGACACAAAATTAAATCCAGATTTTATTTCTGGCAAAGCTTTCTTAAGAGAAAGTTNTTTTTGTTCATTTGATTTTGGTATGTTNACAAATTGNGTTACTAAAGCTGCAGATATTAAAAAAACGGATTCCGTTAATAACATTGGACCTATACCAATTANTATGATTAATAGTCCGCNTAATGCAGGAANAAAAATTTGCATCATNCTAAAGGCCATAGAATTTAANGCTATTGCATTTATTAAACNNTCTTTTGGNACNACACTAGACATTAAGGAAAANCTAGCGGGATCATGTATAGCCCAACCCAATCCCATTAATAAAACAAATACAAATATAGTCCAAGTTTCAATNCTACCTATNAGGGCAACAATNCCAAAAGAAGCAATTAATAATGANTGGTAGATATAGATNAAACCTAAAAGTCTTTTTTTATTAAATTTGTCAGTAATTAATCCTCCNAANGGAGCCCCTATTAGGATTGGCAACACGTCTAATCCNAGAATGATACTTGTTAGTAAAGGNGATTTTGTTATTTGATATGCTGTCCANCCTATAACAACTTGTTGTAACCAAAAAGCGATACTAAACANGGCATGTGCTATCCACAAATAGCGATAATTANTGACTTTGAATGAGTCAAAAGTNTGNATTTTTTTGGGTATGTGGATTTTTTTGAAATGNGGAGNNNGCATTTTATTTTGNAAAATGGAGACTTTCCTTGANACATTATGTCTTTTGGGGAAANCNTTTACNCTATCTTTTAATTTTAATTGAACCATTGTATAAAANTTGCCANNTGTTATTAGTTTAAAAATCCACAATANAACAATACAGATTCATGAATTAAAATACAAGTATTATNCTTCATTATATAAAGTAATATAAAAGAANTGNCTTTAATGCATATTATCCAAAAAAATTCCGTATAATGGATTAGTTGAAATTTTATAAAAATCNAAGGAGAAGAAATTGTCACACTCTACTGATTGGCCTTCAGAGTATAAAAGAGGATTGGTTGTTGTTGCTCATGCAGATGATGCNGAATACGGTTGTTCAGGAACAGTTGCTAGNCTTATTGCTGAGGGTTGGGATATAGCTTATGTTTTATGCACTGACGGTAGTAAAGGAAGTTCTGAAGATGGTATGACGGAAGAAAAATTAGCATCAATAAGAAAAAAAGAACAACAAGACGCAGGGAAGGTTTTAGGNTTATCTAATGTAACATTTTTAGGTTACCCTGATAGTTATTTGACNCCAAATTTAGATGTACGNAAAGATGTTGCTAGAGAAATACGAAGACAAAAGCCGGATGTGGTTATTTGCCAATATCCTATGAGAGTTTTAGATGGAGGATTTAGGTCAGGACATCCAGATCACATGGCAGCTGGGGAAGCNGCACTAGCTGCTATATTTCCTACAGCAAGAGACCANATGACNTTTCCNGAGTTGATTGANGAAGGNTTTCAGCCNCATAAAGTTGCTGAGGCATGGATTATNGGTCACCCTGAACCAGACCTATGGGTTGANATTACTGATCATATGGAAACATCTGTTAANGCTTTAACTTGTCATGTTTCTCAAATGAGCGGCCAGACATTTGATGAAGTTTATGAACGAATGGTTGAAATGCGAGCNGAAAGAGGNAAAGGAGTAGGAATGCCNCAAGCAGATACTTTTAAAAGAATCCATTATCGAAGGTAGCAGTTTGTCTGAACTTATTATAAAAAACTACCTAGATTTTGATAATCCAATATTAANTGATAAGGATGGAGTTCCTAATTATGTAATGTTGNATGTTCAACATAGTCCAGGAGAATCAACNCCACTTCANACTCATCCGTGGGANCATCAAGCTTTTATAACAGAAGGCGCTGGNACATTATTTTTTNAAGGNANTGAATATTCTATTAAAACAGGAGATTGNATATATGTTCCNGCTGGCATNGANCATCAATTTAGAAATACGGGAGATGTTCAAATGAGCAGAGTAACAGTTAACCCCATTTCATCAATTAAGTAGAGATAAAGATATGCTACAAAGNTATAAAAGAAATATAAAAATGACATTATTTTTGTTTGTGTTTTTAGGATTAACAACTTTAATTTCTTGTTCTGATGCAGACATTTCTAAAAAATCAGACATAGATCAAGATATTCAAAAACCTAATCAAGAAGTACAAATTTCTAATAGTTCTAATAAACCAAAAGAAACAACGGANGCTTTAGAAAGAATGGGAAATGCTATTTCATCNGGATATTCATATGAGGGNGAACTTTTTATGAATATGACAGTTACCTATGGNGAGTATTCTCAAGAAGTTCCTTTAAATATGAAAGGTGATGTATCTCCTAATGGGAATGATTTTAGTGGAAAAGTTGACATGACAGGTGATGGGACTACGATGCTTAATNTAAGGCTTGTTTCTAACAAACTATATATTAATTATGATAATTCTNTTGTTTGGGAAGAACTTCCAGAAGGTCAAAAAATAATNTCTCCTCCTGAGTTAACGAAAATTGTTTTAAANAATATTATGGCTNCCGAATATGTTGGAACNTCNTTTATTAATGACCAAGATGTTGGATATTTAACAGGNGCATTGTCACCTTCTTATTTNGGAGAATTGGTNCCATTATTAAAAGATTCTAATGGGAATGTTGNNGTAGATATTTACTTTGANCCAATAAAAAGTTATATAGTNTCTTTGGATTTGAACGGTGTGGTAGAAGCNGGACCAGAAATACAAAGTCCTACAGATGATGATTTATTTATAAATGTAGAAGTTTCNCTTGATGCTTCTAATTTTGGTAAGCCGGTTAGTGTTGGTATACCTCAACTGCCACCTACTCCTTCTGGAATTCAATTTTCTCAACCGCCTACAATGAATATTGATCAAANTAAAGATTACTCGGCAAAAATTTTCATGTATGGNGGAGGNGTTATTGATATTGATTTATTCGAGCAGAAAACTCCTATTACTGTTAACAATTTTATTTATNTAGCAGAGAATGGGTTTTATAATGGAGTGACTTTCCACAGGGTCATTCCTGGGTTTATGGCTCAAACAGGTGACCCTACAGGNACTGGNACAGGTGGGCCNGGCTANGAATTTCAGAATGAATTNCATGTGGATGCAAGACATGATTCTGAGGGTGTTGTTTCAATGGCTAATGCAGGGATTCAAAACGGTAAAGCCACTAATGGAAGTCAATTTTTCATAACGTATGAAGCTACNTCACGTTTAGATGGTTTAAATGAAGANGGCTCTAANAAAGACTGTGCAGTTGAAGGAACTTCATGNCACAGTGTTTTTGGTAAAGTGACACAAGGTATGGATGTACTTAAAGGGCTTGCTGTNCCNTCGCAAGGNATGACTGCAGATGTTATTGATAAAATAGTTATTTATAATGAGTAATTATTTTAATAACTAGGACTTACTTTTAGGTGGTTGTTTTGGAGANGGGTTAACCATGTCCATTCCTAATGTGCCCGGAAACATTGCATCTATTTCTTCTACTGTCCATCTACCTTTTTTTCTCAGAGTNCGTTCTTCTGANGGATTGTTCATTAATGAAATNTGTCCACCGGCACAATGAAAGACATTACCGTTAACATTATGGGCTTCATCAGAAGCAAGCCATGCAACCATAGGTGCGACATCATCAGGATCTCTATTTAGTTCTAGCGGAGCAGGACCAGCACCTTGTCCCTCCATACCAATTCCACTTGCAGCTCTTAAGTCTCGGGAGGATTGAGGTACAGTTCCTGTCATTCTTGAATTGGCCCCTGGAGAAATACTATTTACTGTGACTCCGTATTTACCTAAATCTCTTGCAGCGGATCTAGTAAATCCTGCTATTCCATCTTTTGCNGCTCCATAGTTAGCTTGCCCAGAGTTTCCATATAATCCAGAAATAGAAGAAAATGTAATTATTCTTCCTCCTTTTTGTTGTCTGAATAGNACGGAAGCNGGCTTACANACTGAAAAAGTTCCTTTCAAATGTACTGCNATAACAGCATCCCATTCTTCCTCTGTCATATTGAAAAGCATGCGATCTCTAAGAATTCCGGCAACTGTTACAACAATATCTANCTTNCCAAATGCATCAAGAGCGGTTTTAATTATTGATTCTCCTCCATCCATTGTTGCGACAGAATCATAATTTGCTACAGCTTCTCCTCCATTTTGTTTTATTTCATTTACNACATCATCAGCTGGAGATGAAGATGTCCCTGTTCCGTCAACCGCNCCTCCTATATCATTGANNANAACTTTTGCGCCTTCTTCAGCAAANAATAATGCTATGCCTCTACCGATNCCTCTGCCTGAACCCGTCACAATTGCTACTTTGTTCTTTAATAAATTACCCATTTTTTCCTCTTACTTTCGTTAGTTATAGTTATATTTAGTTAGANTGTTGGGATGGAGCTGGATTAATTAATCCTTTAGTGAGATGCTCAGGAGCCATTTCGCTAAGTTCNTCTAANNTCCAACGGCCTTGTTTAAANATAGTTCTAGTTCTTCTNGGTAGAGATAATTTTGTTATTGTTCCACCGTANACTAAGAAGGTTTGACCATTTACATTGCTTGCTTTATCACTNGCTAAATATGCAACAAAAGGAGCTATNTCNTCAGGNTGCATTTCTGCCATTGGTGGAGCTGTTTCACGATCTTTAGGTCTATTGGCACGTAGTTCACGAGCAGTGTCAGGAACCGATTGCATCATCCTNGTATTTGCCCTTGGGCAAATCGNATTTGCTGTTGCNCCATATCNACCTAAATCNTTAGCAGCAACTTTNGTAAATCCAGCAATACCAGATTTNGCTGCTGCATAATTAGCTTGCCCCGGATTACCAAATAATCCAGATTCAGAAGCAAAGGTTATAATGCGACCACTTCTTTGTTGTCGATAAAGTATTGCNGCATGCTTGCATACAGTAAACGTNCCTTTNAGATGAACACGTATAACATCATCCCATTCTTCTTCTGTCATATTAAATAACATGCGATCTCTAAGAATTCCAGCGACGGTTACAACAATGTCTAATTGTCCATAAGAATCAATAGCTGATTGAACTAATCCTTCTCCGCCTTTCATAGTCGAAATATCTGTATAGTTTGGTATTGCTTCGCCNCCAGATGACTTTATTTCATCTACGATCTGTTCAGCAGGGCTGTTAGAAGTACCGTCACCATCTAGTGTGGCTCCAATATCATTTACAATAACTTTTGCCCCTTCGCCTGCTAAAGCTTTTGCAACNCCTGCGCCTATTCCCCTNCCTGCACCGGTTACAATAGCAACTTTGCCATCTAAGTAATTTGCCAATTTACTCTCCTTATGAAATATATTCTTATATGATAGATTGATTAATGTACNTCATAATACATAAAATAACATTATAAATACTATCATTGATGACAAATATGTTTCATATAATTCTTTANAAACCAGAAATTCCAAATAATACAGGTAACATTATTCGCCTATGTGCAAATATGGGAGCAGAATTACACCTCATTAGACCATTAGGATTTGAACTAACGGAATCAAAACTTAGAAGAGCATCTTTAGATTATTCAGATCTTACTGTAGTAACAGAACACGATACATTACATGATTATATTTATCAGTTTTCTGATCGAAGAATATTTGCNACTTCTGCATGGGCAGAACATTCTTATGCAGAAGTGGAGTACACAAAAGAAGATTCATTTTTATTTGGGCCTGAGTCAACTGGTCTTTCAGACTGGATATATAAAGAATTTCCAGATATAAAACCTATATTAATTCCAATGGCTGCCGATAATAGAAGTTTAAATGTAGCAAATGCAGTATCTGTTATTGGATATGAAGCTTGGAGGCAAAATGGATTTTTTGGCCGACGAGGTACTAGAATTAAATAAATATTTATTAGTGAGATTTATGGGTAGAGCAAATTGGCATTATGATCATCCNCCTGCATGTACATGTGTTGCTTGTTCGGAAAAAAGAATAAAAAAAAATAGAAGTATNTTTAAAAAATTGCAGNATTTAGTTTTAAAAATTCTACGAGGTNATAAATTTTGATTACAATATCAAAAANNTTGATTGATCAAATGATTCAACACTCTTTTGATGAAAATCCTAATGAGTGTTGNGGAATTTTATCTGGCAAAAATGGCAGTGTTTCTAAACTTTATAAAATAGAAAATGCTGCTTCTAGCCCTTTCAGGTATGTGATGGATCCTAAAGATATGTATAACGCGATGAGAGATTCAGAGGATAATGATTTAGATTTTATGGTTTTCTANCATTCGCATACCCATACCCNGGCTTTNCCTTCAGACACAGATACNCGTATGGCATTAGAGTCTGGATGGGTTGATTTTTGCTATGCGCTGATTTCCATTGAANATNANGAGNAGCCTGTGGTTGAATTTTATATAATCGATTCTGAAGGGAATATTGAACAAAAGAAAGTNGATATCATTTAATGATTTTTTTTGAACCATTTGTATTTCCANGCGAATATACTTCCAAATATTAAAAATTGGATTANGCTTGGAATTACAAGTGTAAATAAATTAAATTCAGGTATATTAGCTATAAATAATGCTGGTGTNGGAACCACACTTTTTTCTAGGTTTACTATTAAAAATGCCCATAAATTATTCATTATNTGGAAACCAATCGCTAATTCTAGACCTCCGTCTAATACAGTNATAAAACTCATAAAAATAGCTAATATCAGTACACTGGATAANTATGCCGTTATCCCATATTCCCAAGGCTCTGGATTTGATATATGTAGAATAGCAAACAAACTAGANGTTGAAATTATTAAAAAATATCTAGATTTTGTAATGAAAGAAAATGCCTGCAAAATATAGCCTCGAAAAAATATTTCTTCCANNCCTGCTTGAATAGGGACTAACATGAATGCAAGTATTGCGATTATAAAAAATTCAAATCCGGGTGGATTGAAAGTCATGCTATTATCTTCAAATTGGGATCCAGATAATTGTATTAACAATGAAATAGCTGAAAATATAGCGACAACAGACATAGCAAAAAAGAGTCTTTTAAAATCGAATTGTTGCCGTCCGGTGATTATTGATATAAANGGTNTTTGATGCAACCGNGTTACGGCTATATATAGAGCAATCGAAGCTAATGCAAACGGAGNAAAAGCTAATATAAAGTTAGGTATATATGACGNTCCANTTATTATGAAATTATCTGTATTGCAATTAAAATCCGATATTCCATAATTATTTATAAATAAACAGGTTAATAACGATGGAATAATCCCTATNCCNTGCCAAATTAAAAATATAGAAAGTATTGATATTAACCAATATTTCCAGTTTATTATTCCTTTTCTAGCATTTAATATGAATTGTTTTTGAGGAGATATCTTATNATCTTGATTGTCTATAAATTCATTCATATATCTATTATCTATTTAATTTTCGTAAAATATCAAAATTGACGATTACAAATCACTATGTTAGGTTTCGACTTTACAGTACGGACTTTTAGTTTAACTATATGTGCTCAAAGAAACTTTCATTTCAAGATACCATTAAATCTTTGCCAAGTATTTGGCCTGAAGATCTTTTACCNTTAATAAATCAAGAAATTAAAAGATCTAAAAAAAAGATATTTCTTATGGATGATGATCCCACAGGTGGACAAACAGTTAGAAATGTAGCTATGTTATCTGACTGGTCAGTAGAATCATTAGAAAAAGAACTNCACTCTGATGAATTGGCTACCTTTATTCAAGTTAACACTAGAGCTTATCAAGAAAATAAAGTAAAAAATATTATCAAAGAGGTTACATCTAATATATTAGAGGCTATGTCTCGATCACTTAAAGATTCAGTAGTAATTTTTAGATCTGACTCTACGNTAAGAGGACATTTTCCATTAGAAATGGATGTGTTTTCGGNCACAGTTNAGTCAATAAATAATGAAACTTATGATGCACTGATATTTATACCTTTTTTTATCCAAGGGAGAAGATANACTTTTAATGATGTCCAGTACACTTTGGAAGATAATACTTTAATTCCTGTAGGGGATACATCATTCTCTAACGACCCTGCGTTTTCTTATAAATCTTCTAATCTAAAAAAATGGATGGAAGAAAAATATAAGGGGAGAATTAAAGCCGATGACGTGGTTTCAATTGGAATAGAAGACATTCGACTTGGAGGCCCTCAAAAAATTGAAGAAATACTAAAATCTCTAAATAATCAAACTNTTTGTATTGTTAANGCAATGGATATGACTGACTTACATGTGTTTACTTTAGGGTTACTACGAGCGGAGAGAAAGGGAAGTAAGTTTTTATATCGAACAGCAGCATCTTTTGTTAAAGCTAGAATTGGGCAATCTGAATATCCNTTTTTAACAAGAGAAGAGATAGTAAATGATAATTCAAATGGAGCGTTGCTAATTGTNGGATCACATGTACCNGGAACTACTCTTCAGCTTAACAAATTAATNCAATCGACGGATATTAATCCAATAGAANTAAATGTAAATAAAATATTAAGNGGTAATTACNAAGAAAAACTTATTATTAAACAAATCGATAAATTATTATATAAAGGAGAAGATGTNATTTTATATACAAGTAGAGAAGTTGTGATTGGCAACTCTCCAGAAGAATACTTGTTGATTGGTAAAAATATAACGAATAGCATCGTTAATATTGTTAAAAATATTTCTGCAGAGCCTAGATATATTCTTTCAAAAGGTGGNATGACTTCTTCCAGTGTAACAAAGGAAGCTTTGAAAATTACAAGAGCTACAATTCCAGGTCAAATTTTTTCTGGGGTCCTTGTTATGAAAATGGAACAAGATTCAAAATATCCTGGTTCGCATTTAGTTCTTTTCCCGGGCAATGTTGGAGACGAAAACGCTATTTTAGANGTATACACTAAGTTNTCTCCTAAAANTGATTAATTGATGTTAGGTGAGAATTGTTAGTTTCAACTAAAAGTATTTTAGAAAAAGCCCAAGCGCAAAAGTATGCTGTTGCAGCTTTTAATATATATAATTTAGAAGGAATTATTTCTGTTGTTAACGCAGCAGAACAAATAGAAGCTCCTGTAATTCTTCAACTACACTCGGCGACATCGAATTTATGGGGTCNAGAACTTGCCTCTTTATGTTTAAGTGCTGCTAACAAATCAAAAGTGGATATTTCTGTTCATTTTGATCATGCTTCTTCTGAAGAAACTATAAATCAAGCTATTAATTTAGGGATTAAATCTATTATGGTTGATGGNTCTTTTATGGGATATCAGGACAATATAGATTTNACTCAGTTTCACACAAAGAAAATCCATTCTATAAATGGATTTGTTGAAGCTGAATTAGGTAGATTATCCGGAATAGAAGATGGATTGAGTGTACCTGAAAAAAACGCGAGAATGACAAACCCTGAACAACTTTTTGATTTCTGTTCGAATACTAANATAGATGCTTTGGCGGTATGTGTTGGCAATGTTCATGGAGAATACATGCTGGACCCAAATATTGATTTTCTCCGATTAGAAAAAATAAGGTCTGTTTCTACGATTCCATTAGTTATGCACGGAGCATCAGGATTGCCAGTAAATATTATTAAGCGTTGCATTGATTTAGGGATTAGCAAATTTAATATTAATACAGAATTAAGGAACGGGTACACTAAAACTATTATTAATTTGGATAAAAAATCTGATTTAGATATTTTAGATATTATGAATAAAACAATATTAGAAATGACTAAGATAGCTGCAGAAAAAATCAAATTATTTTCGAGGGGTTAATTATCTATTGAATATAATAGATAATAAAATTAGAAATAAAGTTGGTATATAAAATAAACCGATACTTTCCACAGAAAGAAAAGCAAAACAACCCATTACGAGTAGGGATCCCCAANTATATGATTTCCAACGCCATGCTATTTTTCTTGAATATGATACTTGATTGCGACTCATAACAATTGAAGCTAAAGATACCCCTGAAACGATCCACGGAAAAGCTATGATGAATAACATAGTTCCACNATGANCATCTAGCAGAGTTACCTTTTTGACAACATATTGAGTCAGACCTTCTACTTCAGNAATTGTTTCAGTAGCATTAAATATAGGAACCAGCATTAAAATGAAAGGAATGATTATTGTTGTTATATGAGCTAGGACCGCATACATAATAGAAGATTTCATATATTAACCTTTTAGGATATTTCCATTTTCAACAATGATTTTATTTACGTTAGATAAAGANAAATTAATTTCCAGATTCNTTTCTGCACTTGTGGCTATACATTGCTCATAATTTGAAATATAGTTCATAACTAATTTTTTTCGATTAACATCTAACTCTGACAATAAATCATCCATTAATAGTATAGGTTCTGTTTGGCGTATTTTTTTTAAATAATCAGCTTCAGCGAGTTTAAGTGAAAGGACTGCTGTCCGGGCTTGTCCTCTTGATGCGTGTTCTATTGCGTAAGCTCCATTAATTTTAATTTTGATATCATCTCTATGTGGNCCAACTGAGGTTGACCCAAACGAAATATCTTTAGATAGNNGTAAANCTAATTTTTCTATTAATGATGATTTTATGATTGCCTCATCTTCAGAAGTAGATTCAGGTATTGATTCATATTCACAGGTTAGAATTTCATCTTTGTTACTCAGCTTTTTGTGAAAGTTTTGGGCTAATACAGATAAGCTATCGATAGCATCTTGTCTTTTTTTAATTAAATAACTTCCTTTTGTAGCTATTTCGTTGTCCCAAAATTCTAATTCAGATGCTTGCGACTTGCCTTCGCGAATAGATTTTAGCAAGTGATTTCTTTGTTTATTGGATTTTTGATACTCTCGAAGAAAATTGTAATATTTAATGTCTGTTTGGGATATTAATATGTCGAGATAGCGCCTTCTTGCTGTTGGTTGTCCAAAAACTAACTTTAAATCATCNACAGTAAATAAAACACTNTTAATTATTCCAATTAACTCAGCACTCTTTTTCTCGACCCCATTTATTTTAATGAATTTTTCAAGGGTAAATTTTTCTGTGTTTGTAGGTTGGAAAGTGTAATGTATTTCTACTCGGTTATTGTCTTGATTATTTATAGAATCAGCTCCAACAAACGTATGTGTTAATCCATTTTTCATTTCAGGTATTGATTTTTTGTNTATTAATCCGTGCTGATTTGATAATCTGTGTGATTTTGCGATGGATAACATATAAAGCGCTTCTAGTAAATTACTTTTACCGTGACCGTTTTCACCTTCAACAATAGTTAAACCGGGCGGTATTTGTAACTGTACTTGTGAATAATTTCGGAAATTAGATATAGAAATACTGGATATNTGAATCTGATTCCTCCCATAGGCTTCCCTATGATTTTAGCATGCATAAGGATTATGATATTATTCGATACTTTTAAACTAACATCCGAAGATTCGCAATTTCTTATTAGGGGGTAATGTGAAGAAAACACTAACATTAGTGGGAGGAGTAGGAGGATCTAAACTTGTTTTAGGCTTGTCACACATTTTAGATCCTGATCATTTGATGATTGTGGTTAATACAGGGGATGATGAAGAAATTTACGGATTATATGTTTCTCCTGATTTAGATACAGTTATGTATACGTTAGCTGATGTTGTTAATAAAAAATTTGGGTGGGGTGTTGGAGACGATTCTTTTGTAACTTTAAATCAGTTANATAAATATGGTGTAGACACCTGGTTTAAAATTGGCGACATTGATTTTGCAACTCATATATTTAGAACAAAAATGATTCAATCAGGTATGACTTTGAGTGAAATTACAAAGCAATTATGTTCTAAATTTAACATTAAGCATCATGTGGTTCCTATGACTGACGGTAAGGTANACACTATACTTGAAACCGANAAAGGGATTATGGAATTTCAAGAATATTTTGTTAAAAATCAATTTAAACCTTCGGTTAAATCTGTATTTTTTAATGGGATAGAGGATTGTGTTGCTTCGCCTGATTTTGATATAGCGTTGAANGAGTATGATGATTTAATTATATGTCCATCTAACCCATTTTTAAGTATTTTACCTATATTGTCTATCCCAGATGTCCGTAGCAAAATTAGAAATTTTAATGGNACTAAAGTAGCTGTCAGCCCTATAATTGGTAATGACTCTATTAAGGGTCCAGCTGGNAAAATGTTAAAAGAACAAGGCCATGAAGTGTCTGCCTTAGGCGTAGCTAAGCTGTATTCAGATATTTGTGATATTTTTGTTATCGATGTATCNGATAAAAATTTAATTTCAGAAATAGAAGATTTAGGAATAGAAGTTCAGTTAAGCAATATTATGATGAAAACTAAAGAAGATAAAATTGCTTTAGCTAAAAATCTATTATCTTTGTTGGGTTAATAATGTCAAAAACAGCTATTTTAATTCCTGTAAAAGAATTGTCCGAAGGAAAATCTAGGTTGTCTTCNATTCTGTCTGTAGAACAAAGGCAATTATTAGTTATGGGTATACTAAANCGGGTAATCATGGCTTCAAATGCTTCAATTGCTAGTAAAGTCATTGTNGTTGGAGGTGGAGATAAAATAAAAAAACAAACCGNGGATATGTCAGCTATTTGGGTAAATTCTCAAGGATNCGATCTCAATAGTGATTTTTTGAAAGCTTTAACTCAGCTAGAGCAAGATGGTTTCTCGGTAGCTTANTTACCGGCAGATTTNCCANAAATATCGAAAGAGGATATCAATGCGATATTAAACTTTTCANGTGAAGAAGGAATTTTTNCATTTGTNCCATCTTCGAGTGATGGAGGAACAAATGCAATGNTGATCCCCAAGGGTTTGGGGTTTAAGCCATTATTAGGAAAAGATAGTTTTAATAAACATATAGACTGGGTAAAAAAATCGAATCATCNATATAAAATATTTAAGCCTAAAACTTTATTAAGAGATTTAGATACTGAGGATGACTTAAAGTATTTTCAGGAAATAGANCCTGATTTCATTNATAANNTTATNAATGAAATCAGGCTCNATTTAGCCTATTAAGGNGCTATTNCATCCTCTGTGTTAACCGATTNAATTAAATCTTCTAAGATATCGTCAGNAACTTCGATTTTATCTTCTGCCTTTTTAAATGCTTTCATAGAAGCAAATTTTTCTTTCATNGCATCTTTTCGAGATTCAAATTGAGGAAGGTCTGGNGCTACTCCTGGATCAAATCCAGTTGAAGACTCAAATTTTTCTAGTATATCGGCATCCCATCCAGAATCTTCTGGCCCAGATNGANCTGTCCCTTGATCCTCATTAATTTTAGCTGTNAGAGCTTTAAAGTCTCCTACTCCTCCTAACAGAGGAGGAACATCCTTAACCAATTCCTTTTTGACATCCAAATCAAAATTCTCAAAAGATTTGACATTGTCACCAATAGATTTTTTAGCTTCTGGATCTAAGACTTTAACCTTTTCTACATCTAAAGACGCCAAAGGAGTATCTAAGCTTTTAACGTATGCTTTTTTAGCTTCAGCTAATGAAATATCTGGCTTAGATTTAATGATTTCTAATACAGATTTTTCTGCTTGCTCCTTTATTGTTTTTTCAAAATCATCTTTAGGGGCATCTGTGGAAATAATTTTNGGTTCGGCCATAGCTGCTATCTGGTCTGGTTTAAATCCAGATAAAGCCTCAGTAGGTAATTTTGTTATTTGAGAAGCGACCAAACCTTTGATGGCTTCAGGTGCTATATTAGCAACCTGTGTCTCTTTAAGATTTGAAAGGCTTTCAGGCTCTATATTAGCAATTTGATCTTTTATAAATCCTCCTACAGCTTCAGGGGCGAGGCTTGCCATTTGATCTTTTCCAAAACCGGCTACAGCTTCAGGCTTAAAATTAGCTACCTGGTCTTTTATAAAACCAGCTACAGCTTCAGGCTTAAAATTAGCCATCTGGTCTTTGGCAAAACCGGCTACAGCTCCGGGATCGAAGTTAGCCACCTGGTCTTTAGCAAATACGGATACAGTAGTTGGATCGAAGTTAGCCATATGATCTTTTCCAAATCCTCCCATNGCTCCNGGNTCNAATTTAGCTACCTGAGTTTCGTCAAAAGCTGTCACTAAAGTTGGATCGAAGTTAGCCATGTGGTCTTTGTTAAAACCAGCTACGGCTTCAGGTTTAAAGTTAGCAATCTGATCTTTTTCAANACCTGCAATAGCTCCAGGATCGAAGTTAGCTACCTGATCTTTAGCAAATACAGAAATAATTGAAGGATCGAAGTTAGCCATATGATCTTTTCCAAATCCTCCCATNGCTCCNGGNTCNAATTTAGCTACCTGAGTTTCGTCAAAAGCTGTCACTAAAGTTGGATCGAAGTTAGCCATGTG
>PBDP01000002.1 GCA_002718095.1 Chloroflexota bacterium | reverse complement strand
AGAAAACTGAAGAACCAGAAGCGTCAGTAGAAACACCGGAAGAAGAGAAAACTGAAGAACCAGAAGCGTCAGTAGAAACACCGGAAGAAGAGAAAACTGAAGAACCAGAAGCTTAATGATTATTAATTTTATTAAATATATATTTTAAATTATAAAAAATTTGGAGAGGAAAATGGCTATTACAAAAGATGAAATTTTAGAAGGGATAAAAGCTTTGCCAGTGGTCGAACTAGCATCTCTTGTTAAAGATTTGGAAGAAGAATTTGGAGTAACTGCTGCGGCTCCTGTTGCTGTTGCTGCGGCTCCTGCTGCAGGCGGTGCTTCAGATGCTGGTGCAGCTGCAGAGCAGGATGAATTTACTGTTACCTTAGAAAGTTTTGGTGAAAGTAAGATTAATGTTATTAAAGCTGTTAGAGCAGCGACTTCATTAGGTCTGAAAGAAGCTAAAGAACTTGTTGAAAGTTCGCCTGTTGCTGTCAAAGAAGGTGTTGGGAAGGAAGAAGCTGATGAGATGCAGAAAGCTTTAGAAGAAGCAGGAGCAACTGTAAAGGTAAGTTAATACTTTGGGGAGACAGCTAATTTAAACAAGTTGTCTCCCCAGAAATTATTTTACTAAAATTGGCATTGTTTGAGGCCCTTCAGGCAATACGCATATATTGGATTCAGGACTTAAATCCATCAATTCCTTAACTTTATTTGACACATTTTTTATAGGTATTAAATGTGCCTTTTCTATTTCGCTATCTGTTAAATAGTCAGATTTTAAATAGATTTTAGATCTCAGCATTATTTGAGCTTGTATTTGGACTTGCCATTGATCTCGTTTTTCATGCTTAGCATTTTTAATGAGAGTTAATAGTTCATCTGGTGATTTAACTGACGTTAACATTTTTTTGTATTCTCCATGATCTGGGAACCCATCAGAACATTCTGAAGCACATATAATAGATCCATTGTCTTTTACAATCTGGGACGCTGCAGAAATCCCCTTTATAGTTTGATAAAGATTCATATCTAATGGATATCCACTATTGGTAGTTATTACAATATCAAACTTTTGATTTACTTCTCTCATTGCTGATTTATAAGCAAATTTGATGGCATGTTTATGAACATCAAACATATTTCCTGAATGGACACTTGTTATGTCATGGTTTTTATTTATCGTAACGTCAATCGAGAAGTTTGAAGGATGTAAGGTTGCTATTTCACGTATCGTAGAGTGGATAGGATTATTGTCTGTTATTCCCCATATTGCATTGGGGGATTCAATCATTTTCGCATTGTGTAATTGCATGATTGTTTTAAATCCGGCCAACCCTGGTGCTATCATTTTAGGCCCTCCGCTAAATCCTGCAAAAAAATGAGGTTCAACGAGGCCGATCGTTATTTTATAATCACAATCTAACCATTCACTATTTAGGGATATTAGGAACTCCAGATGTAGTATTGCCTAAATTGGTTATCCTATCTTCATTAAATGCATCATGGTTTATTATTTGATACTTTGCCTTAAATATATCTTTCCCTAACATATTTTCTAATTCTGAATCTGTACATTCTCTATGGGTTCCATTAGCTATAAATATTTTTATATTTTGTGGATTTATTTCGGATAATTCTGAAAGTACCACCGGCAATACTTTTTTGATGGGCATAGGGCGAGTAATATCACATACACTTATTCCAATGGTGTTGTATTTTGAAATTGATTTTTTTAGGTTTATTCCAGATATGGGATTCATAATTGATTTTTTTATAGAATCTAACTCATTTTTTAGTTTATCTATAAAAATAGGCTCTATTATTTGAGTTTTATCTGGTAAAGATACAGGTAACCCATTTTTCCCATATAGTAATTTAACTTTCATTTTAATTTGTATCTTCTCTAAGAAGAGACTCACAAAAATGTGCTGTGTCAATTAAGTCTGGAATATTTACATATTCTCTTACAGTATGCATGCCATGAACTGCCATTCCTACAACAACAGAACTTATTCCACGATTTCTAAATACATTCCCATCTGTACCCCCTCCAGAAGGCTTCATGACTGGAGGAAGACCTATTTTTTCAAGAGCTTCACTGGCTGTTTGTGTTGCAGGATCGTCAGGCTCTAAAGTATAAGTTTCAAAGCTAGTGTGCATATGAGATTCTAATACTGCTTCTGGATATTTCTTCTGTACCTTATTGATAACATTATCAATCTGTTCCCTTATGTTATCTAGTTTTTCTAAATTCGTACTTCTAAATTCCCCGGTAATCAGTGTGTTTTCTGGTACTGTATTGCGAGTAGAACCTCCTTCTACATTTCCAATATTGAATGTGGTGTTATTGTCTAATCTGCCTTGTGGTAATTGACTTATAATGTCTGCTGCTATTGATATTGCAGATAACCCTTTTTCTGGTTCTGCGCCTGCATGGGCAGCTCTGCCAGTTATATTTATATCAAACCCAATGTATGTGGGGCTTGATGACGTAATTTGATTTACAGGGCCTTCACCATCAAATATTATGGCTTGTTTTGACTTAAGTGTAGACATATCCAAATTTCGGGCTCCTACTAAACCAAGTTCTTCTTCTCGAGTAAATACGAGTTCAACAGGCCGCATGGGAATCCCGTCCTCCAGCATAGATTCTAATGCTTCAAACACAGCTACAATTCCTGCTTTGCAATCTCCACCTAGAATGGTAGTACCATCTGATACTATTTGATCATCTTTTACTATAGGAGTGATACCTCTTCCCGGTTCAACAGTGTCTAAATGAGCTGATAGCAATATAGGATTTTCTCTCCCGTCGGAAGCTATGACATTTCCGTAATCATCTCTTATTACGGAGAAACCAAAATTTTCAAGTCTATTAGTCACATCTATGGCCATAGATTCTTCTTCTCCAGACGGACTGTCAATAGCAACAATTTCACAAAAGGTTTTTATGATTCTGTCTTTGTTAATCATTTTAATAAGTATCCTTTGACTCAAATGGAGAATATTTATTAGTTATGGGTATTCGTCGATCTCTGCCAAAATTTTTATTTGTTATTTTAACTCCTGGTGCAGATTGGCGTCTTTTATATTCAGTTTTGTCTACTAGATTTATTATTTTAGACACTACATTTGCATCAAACCCAGAATTAATAATATCTTCATAGCTAGAATCATTTTCAATATACTCTTCTAATATAGCATCTAAAATTTCATATGGTGGGAGGCTGTCAGTATCTTGTTGATTATGCCTCAATTCTGCACTTGGGGGTTTATCAATTATGGACGAAGGAATTATTTCTTTGCCTTCTTTATTATTGATATGATTACATAGTTCGTAGACTTTTAACTTAGGCACATCTTTTATAACAGAAAAACCTCCGGCCATATCTCCATATATTGTGGCATAACCAACTGCCATTTCGCTTTTATTACCAGTAGTCAATACCATTGAATTAAATTTATTGGATAAAGCCATAATGATATTTCCCCTTATCCTAGATTGTATATTCTCTTCAGCTACATCCCAAGGTAAATTATTGAACATTGGCTGTAGAGATTTTTGCATGAGATTAAAAATGTCGTTAATAGGTATCGTTTTTATATTTATACCTAAATTTTCAGATAATTTATAAGCATCTGTTTTGCTACCTTCTGATGAAAATTCTGAAGGCATGGATATGCCTGTAACATTATCTTTCCCGAACGATTCTACTGCTATGGCTGCTACTAAACTTGAATCTATACCGCCAGATAGAGCGATAATAACTTTTTTGAATCCACTTTTATAAACATAGTCTTGTGTACCTATGACTAGTGCTTGATAAATTTCTTCGATNGGGGCAATAGGGNTAGTTAATNTTGTAGTTATATTNGTTGATTTTTCAGATATATATTTTGGTATGTAAAATGTGTTTTTATCATTATCTATATCAGTAGTAATAGATTTTGGGTTCTTAATATTCACATCATGTGTTATTAGATCTTCACTAAATTGACTAGCTCTACTTTTAATTTTGCCGTTGTTATCTACAATCATACTGGAGCCATCAAAAACTAGTTCATCTTGCCCGCCGACTTGATTGACATATGCTATTTGTACGTTATTTTTAANAGCCTGATTAATGATTGTTTTCTCTCGAGTTATCCTTTTATCGATATGAAAGGGAGAAGCATTTATATTTATGATAAGTGAAGCCCCATTATTTGATTGGGTATTTAAAGGCCCGTTGTCACTCCAAATATCTTCACATATATTTATTGCTATTTTTGTNTCNTCAATTTTGAAAACATCACAAGTGTTACCACTACTGAAATATCTTTGTTCATCAAAAACTCCATAATTAGGAAGTAAATGTTTTCTATGCACTCCAATTATTTTTGAATTAAAAGCTAATGCAGCAGAATTGTATAAGTTTGATCCNTCGGANTCAGCAAACCCAAATATAACTANAATGTCTTTAGATTCTTTTACTATTTGTTGCATGGCGACGATATTAGATTTTAAGAATTGGGATCTATGTAATAAATCTTCGGGAGGATATCCGGTTATAGCTAATTCTGGAAAAGCTACTATGTCAGATTCCAATTTCCGTGCTTCTTGTAGATAAAATACAATTTTATCTACATTCCCGCTTATATCCCCTACTGAGGTATTTATTTGTGCCAGAGATATCCTTAAAGTAGCCACTAAGTAACTCCATATGATTAATCGAAATATATTATAGTCTCTTTCGATTAACCGACCTAATCAACGAAATTATATATGTTATTGATATAGGTTACTTATTTACGAATTTACGAATACGACTTACTGCTTCTGANAAATTCGCTCTTGAATTAGCAAAAGATATTCTGATATGCCCTTTTCCGTATTGTCCAAAGGATTCACCATCTAGTAAAGCTACACCNGTTTCAGTGAGCAAATTTGAAGCAAAATCTGAACTACTCATTCCAGTTTTTTCTACATTTGGAAATGCGTAAAATGCACCTTTAGGGANNGGACATTCAATGCCGGNNATGTCATTTAATCCTGAAACTATAATATCNCTTCTGGCTTTAAATTCCNCCACCATNTTATTNGATTCNGATTGAGAGCCTTTAATTGCTTCTATTGCTGCTATCTGACTAAAACTTGATGTGCAAGAAACACTATTGGTAATAAGACGTGATATTGGTTCTACAAGATTATTAGGGAACAATCCATATCCTAGNCTCCATCCAGTCATTGCATATGTTTTNGAAAATCCGTCGAGGATTATTGTTCTTTCTAACATATCAGGAAACTTGGTGATNCTTTGATGTTTCCCTTCAAAAAGTAATCTTATATATATTTCATCAGATANGACTATTAGNTCGTGTTTTTTTGCTATATNAGCTAAGGCTTCTAAATCTGTTTCTGATAAAATGCTTCCACAAGGGTTATTGGGCGAATTAATGATAAGCATCTTTGTTTTATCAGTTATTTGAGACTTAACTTCATCTACATCTATNCCAAAATCTTTGTCAGGATANAATCTCATTGGAACGGCTGTTCCNCCACAAAANTCAATCATTGATTCATATATAGGAAANCCNGGATTGGGGTATAGTACTTCATCTCCTCGATCAATTAGCGCCATAATAGCAAAGAACATAATNGGCTTTCCGCCAGGTGTAACAATCACGTTATCTGATGTTGCATTTATAGCTCTTGAAGATGATATTTCATCAGCTATAGCCTCTCTCAAATCTGTGAATCCAGGAGATGGATTATATGAAGTGTATCCGTNATCTAAAGCTTTTTTGCCAGCATCCNTTATATTTTCAGGAGTTNGGAAATCCGGTTCACCAATTTCNAGATGTATTATATCCATTCCTTGGGATTCNAATTTTTGTGCTTTAGCTAAAATTTCAAAAGCTGTCTCNGTTCCAAGCCTACTCATTCTCTGAGCGAGTTTCATGAAATTACTCTCCATTAAAATTACTACAAGTTAGTATACATATTTATTNAAACACTAACTAGACGTTTNAATAAATATTCAATATCAATATGTTTGATTGAAGTGTCAATATTTGAGATCATGTTATGAGAAACTTAAAATATATGAGGATTACATGAAAGTATATCTAGGAGTTCCAAGAGGATTTTGTGCAGGAGTTGTNCGTGCTATTGATTTAGTTCANCTTGCACTCGATAAATATGGNCCTCCNGTGTACGTTAAACATCAAATTGTCCATAATCCACATGTTGTTGAGGAAATGGAATCTAGAGGAGCCATAACTGTTGAAGATGTAGATGAGATACCTGAAGGTTCTAGAGTGGTATTNTCNGCACATGGCTCTCCNCCAGAAGATTTTTTAAAAGCTAAAGCNCGGAGNCTACAAATTGTTGATGCTACCTGTCCTTTAGTGATTAAAGTACATAATGAAGCAAAAAAATATGATAAAGATGGNCGNAAATTGATTCTAGTAGGACATGAGGGNCATCAAGAAGTTAAAGGAACCATGGGGCAAACAGAAATGTCTCTCATTGATGATAGAATCAACTACGAAATTCCTGACTGGGATCCGGATACTCCTGTAACTGTTCTTACTCAAACTACATTGTCTGTAGATGACACTCGCCGTGTTATANATGATATTGGCACACAATTTGATGATGTACTTGTTAGNAATGATTTNTGTTANGCNACAACTAATAGGCAAAATGCGGTTAAAGAAATATCGGAATTTGTGGAATTATTCTTAGTTGTTGGGGCGGAAAATAGTTCTAATTGCAATAGGCTTAGAGAGGTTGCAGAAAGTAAGGGTGTTGATGCATATTTAATAAATAGTTTAAAAGATTTGAATCCAGATTGGTTGTTAAANGTGTCAAATGTTGGAATAACGTCAGGTGCATCTACACCAGATAATCTTGTCCATGAAATTATTGATTATTTGAATCCAGATAAGGTAATCAAAATGGGTGGGGAAGAAGANAANATTGTGTTTTCATTGCCTTTAGAGTTTAGAGAATAAAATTTTGCTATGGATATAGTTGTTGATAGTCTTTTAAACGGATCTAAGAATTCAAAAGGAATAGTCGTAATTATTGACGTATTTCGATGTTTTACTACAGAAGCTGTGGCATTTAGTAANGGTGCTGAGAANATAATATTAGTTGCTACTATTGAAGAAGCTATTGAGTTAAANAAACTTGGNTTTGGAGATATTCTAATGGGNGAAGTTTCGGGGAAAAAACCAGATGGATTTGATTTTGGGAATTCACCTTCAGANATTGCTGATTTAGATTTCTCNGGCAAGACNATAATTCAATCGACNAGGGCAGGGACTGTAGGAGTTGCTTCAGCAACTAAAGCAGATATGATTTTTGGCGGATCATTTGCAGTGGCATCAGCTACTGCAGAAATNATTTCATCTCNTTCCCCTAATTTGGTCACTTTGGTAGCAATGGGACTAGAGGCTACAGTCAGATCAGATGAAGATGAGTTATGTGCTTTATTTATTAGGAATTTGNTGCAAGGGAGAAAACCTAACATTCAATCAGTAAAGAACCTTGTTTTGTCAGGTGAGGAATCACAAAAATACGGTAATCCTGAAACTCCTCATTGGCCGATAGAAGATTTAGATTTTTGCCTTAATGTGGATTCTTTTGATTTCGCATTAAAAATCGAAAAAGAAGAAGGGTTACTTGTTTGTAGACCCAAAATGTTGAGTTGATTATTAGGTTCACGACCTAGAAATNAGTAACTTCAGCCTACCCCGTGAAAACCAACTTCNACAGAGTCATTTGTCACCATCACAGGTGTTATTTTTTCTCCACCTGTTANCTCTACAACTTTGCTCCATAATTCTGGATTAATTGACAAATCCAATTCTTTGTAATCGATTCCGTCTTCTTTTAATTCATCTTTTAGAGCTTCAGAGTATGTGCAATCAGGATGTGTGTAAATTGTTACTTGATTATCCACTATAACCCTCGTCAATATCTTATGTTCNTAGATTTTATGCAAATTTTTGGAATATTACAATCTTTNCAGCCATTACTTGTTAGACCATAACTTTAANATAGAAATTGCTATAATTTTTGAGATGTGTACTGGACCTAANTTTCGGCTATCTACAGCATGAAAATAGTTTCTGTAGTCTCCTATTAAAAATACATGATCATCTGGAATAGTATATTCTATTTNTTCTGTTCCATAAGTTTTGGGTAANCCATCTAGATATGGCTCATCAAAAGGAGTTCGATTTATAAATATACTTCCTTCTGATATCAGTATTTTATCTTTAGGNAGACCTATTATTCTTTTTATAATATACTCGTCAGATAATTTTGCTATTACCACTTGTTTTCTTTTTAGGGACTTTGAAGTATNCCNGTTTTTCGCCAAAATTATATCGTTATTATGAAAATTAGGTTCCATACTCCTGTTTTTAATTTTAATTATTTGGAACATAATTCAAAATTCTTACTTATAATTCTATCTAAAAATGTATCTTGTCTTGCGGTTTACATATTATTTATGTATCGTTTTAAATAGGCTGTTTATCTTGTAAATGTTCACATATTATAAATCACGTTTGATTTTAAATAAGGAAGGAAATATGAAAATTTTAAATGAAGCTCAAGCACACTGTGATATNCCTTGCGGTATATACGATCCTATAACTGCTAAAATTAGTGCTCAGACTGTATTGAAAATGGCAGTACGAATTGAAGCTCTTGATTCAAGTGAAGACGTTAATACTTATTCTAGGTATGTCGCTGTTAAAGAAGAACATGCCCAATCAGTTAAAAATGAATTAAATATTTTTTGGTCAGATTATTTTAAACCAGAACATTTGGAATCATATCCTGATTTGCACAATTTATTTTGGAATGCTAATAAACTAGCTGGTGCTAATAAACAAGGTGTTAGCTCAGATTCAGCTAAAAAATTAGTTGATGCTGTAGATGAAATTGCAAAAATATTTTGGGCTACAAAAGGTGTAGATTATAGTGATCCTAATGCAGATGTGAGATACGGAGCTTAATTGATTTAATTTCCTAGTGATACATTATTGTATTTTGTGTCACTAGGAAAGCTTATATTTTACAGATTCGCTCTTATATTCTTCCCTTGGTGGNGAGAATATGTCNAANGCTACTGAAGGTNCGTTTCCCACTATAACTTTATGTTCTATATTGCCTGGGATAATATAAAATTCGCCTTTTTTAATTATTTTGCTTTCNTCACCTATGATAAATTCGAACTCTCCTTCTAATACTATTCCTGCTTGTTCATGTGGGTGAGAATGTTTTGGAACTTCTGAATTAGCATCCATTTCTACTAGGCTCATCATTATATTTTTACCCCATAGGGTTTTTAGATTAATTCCTTCCGCCAATTGTTTTGAGGATAGGTTATCTGCATTATAAAAATAGCTCATTGTATCTCCTTATTTTCTACGATTGTTTATTAAAGACAAGCAATCGTTTATGATGTCATTAATGGGTGTTGATACATCGTAAAGTTTGCCTATCTTGCTAATAGCACCATTAATAGACTCAACTTCTAGTTGATTTCCATTTATCAAATCCTGATGCATGGATGAGGTTAATTCAGATTTGAAATCTATAAAATATTTCATAGTATTTTCTGTAATGGATTTGTCTAATTTTATTCCAGATTTTATACCGACATTGTATGTTTCAGTAATCAATGATTTGGTCATATGTCTTGTTTGCTCGTAAGATAAGACTTCTTCAAAAGTTGAATTTGTTATGCAGGTCATACCGCTTAAACCAGATATAAATATTAATTTTTCCCATATTGTTGTTAATATTTCTTTTGATAAGTGATATTTTATATTTGTAGATTTTAATGCCTCTTTGATTTTTTCTNTATGNTAATTATTATTCCCTTGATAATTCCCAAAAAATATTTTGCAATCTCCTCCATGTTCTTTTATGATCCCATAATCTAAAGTACTAGCATCTATGTATGCTGANCCTAAAATTATATTATTTGCATCAAAGTGTGAAGCAAGAANCTNNCCGCTACCAATTCCATTTTGCAATGTAAGTATCGTNGTNTCAGAGTGTGCACTATTTTTTATTACTGGNATTGCTTGGAGNTTTTGATAAGATTTAACACAATATAAAATTAAGTCGGCTTTATAATTTNCTATAGGCTTTTCATAAGCTTCTGCATTACATATATAATTGCCAGAAGTTACACTTTTAACGACTAGTCCGTTTTCTTGTATTTTTTTAAGATGTTGATTTCTTGCTATGAGCGTTACATTATGACTTTTAGATTTAGATATTTCAGAACCAATATATCCTCCCAGTGATCCTGCTGCCATAATTAACACATTCATATTTGCTCCCGATTGTTATATATGAAAATTTCAAAATTTGAACTATGTATTACTATACAATTCTCCACTCTAATATATACTAGATATTGAAAATAATATTATTGAGGCATTGTTTAGGAATAGTATTCTACCTAATTCTACTCAGAGAGCCGGAATTAGCTGTGAACCGGTGTACGAATGGTAGATGAATGGACCTANGTTTTAGTTAATGTCATGAAATGAGTGCTCCGAGAACCTGACGGAGAATTAGGGTGGTACCGCGGATTTTATGATTCGCCCCTATTTAGGGCAAATTATCAAAATTTATTTATTGCGGAGTATTTAATGGATAAGAAAAAAGTTGTTCTCAGTGGAGTGCAACCAAGTGGTGATCCACAACTAGGAAATTACNTAGGAGCCTTTAAGGGTTGGGTTGACAGACAAGAAGAGAAAGACAATTATTTTTGCATTGTTGATCTACATGCTTTAACAGTAACNCCGGANCCTGATTCTTTAAAGCANCATACACGAGAANTAGCCGCCATATTGCTTGCATCTGGTATAAACCNCGATAAATCTACTCTTTTTGTNCAAAGTCATGTGCCTGCTCANGCAGAGCTTTGTTGGTTATTAAATTGTGTAACTCCTATCGGATGGTTAGAAAGGATGACACAATTTAAAGATAAATCTCAATCTCAAGAAAGAGTGTCGGTTGGATTACTTGACTATCCAGTTCTAATGGCAGGGGATATATTGCTCTATGATGCNGACGAAGTTCCTGTAGGAGATGATCAAAAACAGCATGTTGANCTTGCTAGGGATATTGCTGCTCGNTTTAATAGAATATATGGAGATACATTTATTATTCCAGATCCTGTTATCCCAGAGGTTGCCGGAAGGGTAATGGGATTAAATGACCCTAATGTAAAAATGTCTAAGAGTTACTCACACGTTCGAGGCCATGCTATTCGTATATTAGATGACCCAAAAGAAATTGAAAGATCTTTTATGAGGGCAGTGACGGACTCATTTAACGAGATTGTTTTTTCCGAGGATCCTTCAAGAGCGGGAGTAAATAATCTTTTAGGTATCTATAANAGTATTACCNAGAGGTCNGAAGAAGAAGTTCTTAAAGATTTCGAATCTGCAAGAGGATATGGAGATTTAAAGAAAACAGTTGCAGAAATTGTCATCGATGAACTAACTCCTATTAGAAATAAATATNAAGAATTAGTAANTGANACATCACAATTAGATAAATTACTTAAAGTAGGTGCGGAGAAAGCTAATGATTTAGCTTCTAATAAACTTAAATCAGTTAAAGATAAGATGGGATTACTCTTCCCGTAATGATATTCAAAGGAGACTATGATTATGTACACCCCATCTTTATCTGATGCCCAAGCNCTTCTTTCGAGAGGNAATCTTATTCCTGTTTATAAAGAAATAGATGCTGACTTAGAAACTCCGGTTTCAGTGTATTTAAAAGTTGCNAAAGCCCCTTATTCATTTTTGTTGGAAAGTGTTGAAGGAGGAGAACAGATTGCTAGATATAGTTTTATAGGTACTGAACCTGAATCTATTATAGTGACGGGTAAGAATCAAAAAGATGGTGAAGTAGANCCGCTAGTTTTGGTGGAGGAANTCCTTTCAAAATATAAGCTTGTTGACTCTGAAGACCTACCGAGATTCTATGGNGGTGCAGTGGGGTATTTAGGTTATGAAACGGTAAGATATTTTGAAGACTTGCCNATGGCAGAAAATGATCCATTAGAATTNCCTGAATCAATTTTAATGATTACAAAAACATTTTTAGTATTTGATCATGTTAGACATAAAATTCAAGTCGTCAGTCTAGCGCATGTTGAGGGGAATTTAGAAGAATCTTATTTGGAAGCTACTCGAAAAATTGATTTAGTTGTAGAAAGATTAAATAAACCATTAGATCCCATGCNAATACCAAGNTCTTCNGGTTCTNCTAATACTCAAGTTCAATCNAATATGGCTCCAAATTATCATCAAGATATGGTCCTTAAATCAAAAGAATATGTTTTTCAGGGAGATGTAATTCANGTTGTAGTTTCGCAACGATTTTCCAAACAGACTTCTGCTCACCCTTTTCATGTATATAGATCATTGAGAACTATTAATCCTTCACCTTATATGTATTATTTGAATTTAGATGACTTTCAGATAGTTGGTGCATCTCCAGAGATGCTTGTTCAAGTTGAGAATGGAATAATTGCTACTCATCCTATAGCAGGTACTAGACCTAGATCATCTAATGAACTAGAAGATGTTAAATTGGAACAAGACTTNNAATCAGATGAAAAAGAAATAGCTGAGCATACAATGCTTTTAGATTTAGGTAGGAATGATGTAGGAAGNGTTAGTGAGCCNGGAACTGTTAAAGCAACAGATATTATGGCAATTGAACGATATTCGCACGTGATGCATCTTGTGTCTCATGTGGAAGGGAAGTTAGCACCTGAATATTCTAATTATGACGCCTTTAGGGCCTGTTTTCCGGCGGGTACAGTATCAGGGGCACCTAAGATAAGAGCTATGGAAATTATTGCAGAACTTGAAAATGACAGGAGAGGTCCATATGCAGGAGCTATNGGATATTTTGATTTTTCAGGNAATATGGATACATGTATTACAATCAGAACTTTAGTAATGAAAAATGGNTGCGCTCATATTCAAGCNGGTGGNGGAATTGTGTTTGACAGTGATCCTNAATCTGAATTTAATGAAACTGTTCATAAAGCAGGTGCTTTAATNAGAGCTCTAGATGCNGCTGAATCTTCTGTTGAGGAGTCNCTATGATTCTTATGATTGATAATTATGATAGNTTTACNTANAACTTNTANCAGTANATGTCTGAATTAGGAGTTGAAGTTAAAGTTGTACGCAATGATAAAATAACTCTTNANGAAATANGTGAANTANCNCCTAGNAAGNTAGTNATATCTCCTGGACCTTGTACTCCTGATAAAGCTGGAATATCAACTGATGTTATATCTAAATTCGGATCNAGTATTCCAATNCTAGGAGTTTGTCTTGGNCATCAATGTATTGGTGAATCATATGGTGGTGTTGTAGGNGGNGCAGGGGAAATAATGCATGGAAAAACTTCACTGATTCATCACACAGGAGAAGGTTTGTTTAAGGGAATCCCTAGTCCNTTTAAAGCTATTAGNTATCATTCGTTAATGATNTACAAAGACACATTGCCTAATGAATTAGAAGTTACAGCTTGGACTGATAACGGCATAGTTATGGGTGTTCGCCATAAATCAGATCCTGTTTATGGAATACAATTTCACCCTGAATCTATTATGACTGAGTTTGGAAAAGAAATCCTTTCAAATTTTATTTTTGATACTTACTGATAAAGGATAAATTATGATTAAAGAATCAATAAATAAGTTAGTTAATGGAATAGACCTGACTTTTGAAGAATCAGAATATGCTATGAATGAAATTATGGAAGGCGAAGCTACTCCTGCTCAATTTGGAGCTTTTGTAGTAGCATTAAAACTGAAAGGCGAATCTATTGATGAAGTTGCCGGGATGGCGTCTTCTATGAGGTCTAAATCTTTGAAAGTTGATATCCCCGGTGATGACCTTTTAGATACATGTGGTACGGGAGGGGATCATTCTGGAACTTTTAATATTTCTACTGTTTCAGCATTTGTTGCTTCAGGAGCTGGGGCTAAAGTTGCAAAACATGGTAATAGAGCGATGTCAGGATCTTCTGGTAGCGCGGATGTCCTTGAAGCTCTTGGAGCTCAAATCACATTAGAGCCTGATAAAGTAAAAAGGTGTATTCAAGATGCGGGTTTTGGATTTATGTTTGCCCAGAATTTCCATCCTTCTATGAGATTTGCTGCTTCGCCTAGAAGAGAAATTGCAATTCCAACAGTTTTTAACATATTAGGTCCATTGACTAATCCTGCTGGAGCGTCTAATCAGATGATAGGAGTATCTAATCCTAATGTTGGAGAATTAATGGCAAATGTATTACGTAGATTGGGAACTAAGAGAGCAGTGATAGTTCATGGTAAAGATGGATTAGACGAGATTACTGTTTCAGGAGATTCGATATTATGGATATTAGATGATTCTGGAATAATTAAAATGGAAATATCACCTGAAGAATTTGGGTTTTCAAGATCACCTATAGAAAATATAAAGGCGAAAGACTCTTCTGAGAGTGCTCTTATCATTCGAAATATTTTGTCTGGTTCAGAACAAGGTCCTTCTAGAGATATAGTGATTATGAATAGTGCGGTAGCGTTATTCTGTTTGGGAATTGTGCCAGATATCCAAAATGGTATTCAAGAATCTATTAGATCAATAGATTCAGGAGAAGCTTTAAACAAATTGGAAAAATATGTGCAATTAACTAAGGATTAGTAAATGATTAATTCAGATTCTCCTGATATTTTAAAGGAGATCGTTCGAGTCAAGAAGGATAGAGTTTCTGATGCTAAGAAATCGATACCCATCACTTCTTTGAAAAACATGGTCGATCCTAAATATAAACCTTTGAATTTTGCAGGGGCATTAATGGGGAACGGGATTAGACTCATTGCTGAAATTAAGAGAGCCTCTCCATCTAAAGGGTTATTTGATCCAGATATAGAGGCTAAAGATTTGGCATCTATATATGCAGATAATGGGGCTGCGGCTATTTCAGTATTAACTAATGAAGATCATTTTAGAGGTTCTATAGACGATTTAGAGGTTGCCAGATCCGTTACTTACCCTAAAGGCATTCCACTGCTTAGGAAAGAATTTATATTTGATCCATATCAGATATATGAAGCAAAAGCTTTTGGAGCTGATGCCATTTTGTTAATTGTAGCTATGTTAGATAAAAATCAGATTATGGAGTTTATGGATATTGCTTCTAGTTTATGGCTTCAATGTTTGGTTGAAATACATAAAGAATCCGAATTAGAAATAGCTATTGAATGTAATGCTGACATTATTGGCATTAACAACAGAGACTTGCACACTTTTAAAACTGATTTGATTGTTACAGAACAATTGGCTCCTTTAGTTCCTACTGGAAAAGTAGTTGTTAGTGAAAGTGGTATTTCTACTAAAGATGATGTGGTTCGCATGCATAAAGCTGGTGCAGGTGCGATTTTAGTAGGGGAGTCATTAGTGCGATCAGGAGATCCGGCTCTGTCTCTTAAGGAATTGACATGACTTTTTTTAAAATTTGTGGGATAAAAGATTTAAATAGTGCCATCACAGCTACTCAGTCAGGAGCAGCATTTTTGGGATTTGTATTTGTACCAAATGTAAGAAGGAATATCTCAATTGACCATGCAGAAGTATTAATATCGGAGTACAAGAAAAATATTTCATTTGGATCACCTTCTTTAGTAGGTTTATTTGCTAATCAAGCAATTGAAGATGTTAATAAAATAGTGTCGCGATGTGAACTTGATTATGTTCAACTTTGTGGAGATGAAGATTCAGATTATTGGTCAGATATCAAAGCACGTATTATCAAACAAATAAAAGTTCCGACAAATTTGAATGATAATGAAGTTATAGATTTACTTAATTTATCTCTAGATAAAACTGTTAAATCGGGTGCTATTCCTCTTTTAGATCGTTTTGAAGAAGGTAAGTTAGGTGGAACTGGTAAGGTTTTTGATTGGAACATATTAAAAGGAATATCTGAGAAATATGACTTTATGCTTGCAGGGGGCCTGACCGCAGATAACGTTTCGGAAGCAATTCGTATTGCAGCTCCATGGGCTGTTGATGTATCGTCAGGTGTAGAGAGAAATGGCGATAAAGATGAATCTCTTATAGTTAAATTTGCTCAATCAGTTAATGATATTAATAAGTAGGTACATGGGTATACAGATATGTCAGTAGAATGTGTATTTTGTAATATAAAAAACAAACAAATCNCTTCAGACATTCTGTTTGAAGATGATTATTGTTTTGTTATAAATGATATTAATCCTGTTGCTCCTGTNCATCTGTTAGTTGTTCCAAATNNNCATTTCACATATTTAGATAATTTAACTGATGATTTTGCCCCTGTTATTTTTAAAATGTTTGAAGCAGCAAAGAACATGGCATTTTCTAAGGGAGTTTCTGAATCAGGTTATAGGTTAGTAATAAACCAGAAAAGTGATGCGGGTCAAGAGGTCCCTCATTTGCATCTTCATCTGACAGCTGGAACCAAATTAAAATCTTTGGGATAGCATATGAATTCTGACTTACTTACAAAAATAGAAGAAACAATTTTAGAATTNCCAAAAGGTCTCCNAGANCATATTTNACGTACCCGTAATCTTGCATGCGATATAGCTTCTTTTTACAGTATTGATATATCTAAATGTGACACAGCTGCGGCTGCTCACGATATAGTTAGGCACTTAACCCCAAATGAATTACTTGATTNCGCAAAAAAATATTTAGTTGAAATAAATGAACTTTATCGTAGACANCCTATATTATTACACGGACCTGTTGCAGCTAAAATTATTGAAGTAGATTATTTTTGTAAAGATTATGACATAATTTCAGCNGTCAAATACCATACTACTGGTCGCCCTNATATGGGNGANATAGAAAAAGTGGTCTTTATAGCTGATAAGATCGAACCTANGAAAATTAAAAAAAACCCATCACTTAAACCNGTTGAAGAATTAATTTNCAAAGATATAAATTTAGCAATTAAAGAATATTTGTCTGTAAGGTTCAANATACTTTTGGATTCTAATNCACTAATAGATCCNGTAGCAGTTGATACTTGGAATAANTTTANGNACAANAAATCATTNAATTAATTCNATACTNACTGATATGTCATTTTCGTTTATTATGATTTTTGCAATTGTGCAGTCTACCATGAAAGACTTATATGCTTGACCAGGGTTAACGTATAAAACATCGTCATTAATTTGATTGTATGGNTCATGAGTATGACCAAATAGTATCATGTCAGGTTTTGTTGAAAAATCATTCAGCAGTTCAGNAACTGGAAATTCTTCTGCCCCCCATGCAGGATGTATTATCCCAATGGTTACTTTCTCTATTGTGATAGTTTCGACATAAGGGAGAGTNTTNCGNAGATCTATAGGGTCAGAATTACCATGCACTATAAATGATTTTTTGGATTCTTTTANAAAACCATCAACTACATCTTGTTTNACGATGTCTCCACAATGAATTGCTACATCTGACTTTTTTACGTGTTCACGAATAATGGGATGAATGTCTTCCCATTTTTGGCAATGGGTATCAGATATTACTGTAATTGTTGTGGTCATTATTTAAATAAATCTATTATACAAATGTTTTTTATGGTTATTATTTAGGTCTTCTTTTGACTAAGAATTTTCTTCTCAAAGTTAATATTTGATTGCCTTTTTGATTAAATGCTCTACTTTCAATATAAACTAATCCCTGATCATCTTTAGTTTTTGAAGGGATGGTACCTAGTACTTCACTTTCAGCATAAATTGTGTCGCCATGAAAGGTTGGCCCATCGTGTGTAATTGATTCATATACAAGGTTGGCAATTGCTTTACCTGAAGTTTGCCTAACACTCATTCCTACAACGAGACTTATAACNAATAGCCCATTTACGAGAATTTTACCGTGTGCATGGTCTGACATGTAGTTTTCATCGGTATGAAGAGGATTATCATTCATTGTAAGCAAAGAAAATAAATGGTTGTCCATTTCTGTAATAGTTTTACCTGGCCAATGTTTTAAAAGCTGCCCTACTTTAAAATCTTCAAACCANCCACCAAAAGAATCTTGAGCATTTATAACATGTTTTTCTTGACTCATAATTACTCCCGTAGCTTGTTCCTTTCTAAAATTCTTCTAGCGATAATTAGTTTCATGATTTCATTAGTTCCTTCACCAATGATCATTAATGGTGCATCTCTGTAATATCTCTCTATGGGCAAATCTTTAATATACCCTGCTCCTCCATGAACCCTCATAGCTTCCATGGTAACTTCGCCACAAATTTCACTGGCAAATAATTTAGCCATAGATGCTTCTAGATCATTTCTTAACCCAGNATCTTTTTTGTCTGCAGCATCATATACCATTAACCTTGCTGCATGAACTTTGGTTGCCATCTCTGCAAGTTTTAATTGAATNGNTTGATGTTGAGCAATTGGCTTCCCAAAAGTTTCTCTTCTTTGAGAATATGATAATGCGNAATCTAAGGCTGCCTGAGCNACTCCTACAGCCCTTGCGGCTACATTTATTCTTCCAGTTTCTAAACCNTTCATTACTTGCCCAAANCCTTTTCCTTCTACTGCACCAATTAGATTGTCAGTTGGTATNCGACAGTTATCGAAAATTAATTCACAAGTATCTAATCCTCTATATCCTAATTTATCTAAATGTTGTCCCACTTTAAATCCTTCACTGGGTTTTTCAAATATGAAACAACTNATTCCTTTATGTCGTGGAGTTATATCCGGATCAGTTTTTGCTACTAANGCAAATGCATTTCCATGTTCTCCATTGGTTATATACATTTTTCTGCCATTAATAACATATTCTTCGCCATCTTTTATAGCTGTAGTAGTGATATTTTGGCTATCACTTCCTGCTTCAGANTCAGTTAGTGCTAATCCNCCACGTATTTCGCCTGTAGCCATTTTAGGAAGTATTCTATTTTTTTGTTCATCAGTNCCNTAAGTAGATATGATATGACTCAAAATATGGTGTGTTCCAATAATTCCAGAAAGACTCATCCAGCCTTTNCTAATTTCTTCAAATATTTTGGCAAAAGTAGTAAAGTCTAAACCCATTCCACCATATTTTTCCGGTATTGTAATNCCAAATAATCCTAATTCTTGCATTGTGGGAATTAACTCATGAGGGTAGATGTTGTCTTTCTCATAGATGCTNGCAATTGGGTCTACATCTTTTTTGATAAAATCTTTTATTAGATGGATTATTTGATTCTGAACTTCTTCAGATGTTTTAACTATCATAATAAATATTTATTTCTTATTAAATAATCGAATCATTCTATCTAATATTTCGTTNCCTANTTCATACTTTGGCATTGTAGGTATAANTTCTACATCTCCATTAGGATGAATAATAGACACTTTATTAGTATCAGATTCAAAACCATTCTCTTTGTCTAATATGTCATTCGCAACTATAAGATCTAAAGATTTTGATTGGATTTTACTTTTTCCATTTTGGATTAAATTATCACTTTCAGCTGCAAATCCTATTTTAATTAAATTGGGTTTAGATATATTAGCAATAATGTCNGTTGTCTTTATTAAGTCGATTGACCAATTTNCGGACCCATTTTTTTTTGATTTACTATNAGAGTATTTTTTAGGCGTCCAATCNGATACTGCAGCAGCCATTATAATAGCATCCATTTCTGTTATTTCCTTAGAAATAACATCATACATTTCTGAAGATGTGCGAACTNTTTTAATTTGGATTCCTATTGGGTTTTCCAACATGTTAGAAGCTGATACTAATGTAACATNGGCTCCTCTATCTCTTGCAGCTGCNGCAATCGAGTATCCCATTTTGCCTGATGATTTATTGGTTATAAATCTTACAGGATCTATAGGTTCTGTTGTTCCTCCTGCACTAATTAATATTTTTTTTCCTGACAAATCTCCCTTGGAGCCTAGAGTCATAGTTATAATATCGACCAAATTTTTAGGAGACGTCATTCGCCCATTCCCAATTAATCCGGAAGCTAGCCTTCCGTATTCAGGTCCCGATATAAATACTCCTCGCGATATCAACGTGGCTATATTACTTTGAGTTGCAGGATTATCAAACATGTTACCATCCATAGCTGGAGCTATTACTATTGGGCATTTTGATGCCAATACTGTAGTAGTAAGAGAATCGTCNGACATACCATTTGATATTTTGGCAATGGTATTAGCTGTTGCAGGTGCTATTACAATAATGTCTGCTGATTCCGCTAACCCTACATGGTTAATAGCAAACTCNGAATTGATATCATACATATTAGTTACGACATNTCTGTGGGTGATTGATTTAAATGCTAAAGGNGTTAAAAATTCTTGAGAAGATTTTGTCATGATTGTATCAACTANTGCCCCATTTTGAACAAGTTTACTTGCCAGTTCTAACGCTTTATAGCAAGCTATACTTCCTGTAACACCCAATACAATTCTTTTGTTTGTTAATGGACCTTTCATCTTTATTCCTGAGTAGAATTTAATTCATATAGGATTTGTAATCCTTTAAGAGTTAAATCATGGTCTATTATGTCAAATAAATTCACTTCTTTAGATATTATATCTGCTAATCCNCCTGTNGCTATAATTTTCGCATTATTATCAAGTTCTTCTTTAAATCTTTTTATCATTCCTTTGATTAATTCAGAGTATCCTAGTATTAAACCTGATTGTATTGCGTGAGTAGTAGTTTTACCTATAGCAGTTTTTGGAGCAATTAATTCAACTCTTTTAAGTTGTGATGTAGCCTTATATAAAGATTCAGCTGANACCCCTATACCAGGTGATATTGCACCTCCTANGTATTCTCCATTTGCTGTTATAGCGTCAAANACAGTTGCTGTNCCAANGTCAACTATTATTGCTGGACCTTTGTATAGATGGAGCACAGCTGCTGCATCGACTATTCTGTCTGCNCCCACATCTCTAGGGCTGTCATACATTATCTTAATACCTGTTTTAGTACCAGAACCAATAATTAGAGGAGAAATATTAAAATAATCTTTAAAAAGATCTATGAAAGTTGTTGTTAAGGGAGGAACAACACTACACATTACAATTGCCGAGATATCTTTATTAGAGATATCTTTATTGGAAAGTATGTTTAATATGTTTGTACCATATTCATCAGACGTATTATTACGTGATGTTGATATGCGCCATGTTTTTTCTAAAGTTTCTTTATTAAATAAACCAATTGTGATATTGGTATTACCTATATCTATTGCAAGTAGCATGTTACNTACCTGAAAGTATCGATCACTTCTTTTTTTCTACTGAATTTTTGTTNCGAGACCAATTTGATTTTAGGAGTTTACTTGCATCTAATAACTTGTCCAAAGTTGGAAATACAGAATCGCTTAGTCTTTTAAACCCTAGTATGCTCGCAGCATCTGAAGCTGCTGTGCGACCTGCTATTTTTTCTTTTTCTCTGTCATTCCATGCTTCATCAACTTGAGCTTCCCAATTTGAAGGCAAATCTTCTGAATTTAAATATTTTGTATTATTGTTTTGCGTTAGTATTTGAGGCTTAACATTTGGAGNTTGNGGTTTAGCAATCGTATCCATTGCAACCGTAAAATCTGTGCCTTCATGCAGTGTTACAGAAATTTCCTTTCTAGATTCTAAGAAATCGATAAAAGAACTAAATCCTAAATCTCTGTAGTTAAAACTGGGATCTATTCTNGTCATTGTTTGAGCAAGNTTGGTNCCAAGAGCATTNCCNTTGTCATCGATGGTTGCTTCNATAGCTCGTGANAATAAATCGGTGATTGTATTTGAATCAATAGATGNAGGAGAAGANTCTGATCCATTACCTGAAACACGATTATTCTTANTAAACCCNNTATTTTTATAAGNTTTCCTTTTGNCATCTTGAGACTTGAGGAAAATATANCTGTCACATGATTTNACCATAGTAGAGGAAGTTACAGCTCTGCGACCTGCTCCTATTACGGATTTTCCTGAACCTCTAAGATGATTTACTAGAGGGACAAAGTCACTGTCAGATGAAACAATCACGAATGTATCAATAGGTGTATTATGTAATAATTCCACGGCATCAATAGTTAGTTTAATGTCACAAGAATTTTTACCTGATCTTAACCCTCGGTAGTTATGAACAGCTTCTATACCTAATTCTATTAGCTTTTCTTGGCCTTTTCTTTGAGAAGACCAATCAGCATATGCTCTTTTTACTATTATTCTNCCCAATCCTGAGAGTTGTTCTNTAAGATTTTGTAGAGANTCAACTCCTACGTTCTCATAATCAATCAAGATGGCGATATTAGAATCAGTCAAAAATCACTCTTTGGAATACTGAGCAAATTTCTCAGTAAGATTAATATACAACAATGTGTGAATGCTACACTCGGATATTATATCATGCTTAATATTTTCATTGTTTATTAATCGGATGATATAATTTTAAAAAGGGTTTTTTCAGGAGAAAATATGGCTATTGACTCAAAATCTAAACCTATGACCCCTTATCAAGTTAATAGATATAGTAGGCATATTATTATGCCTCAGGTTGGCAGTGTTGGGCAGAGAAAATTGTTGGATGCCAAAGTATTAATGGTAGGAGCAGGGGGATTGGGNTCACCTATTGCTATTTATTTAACATTGGCTGGAGTAGGGACTGTAGGAATTGTAGACTTTGATCAAGTTGATNTCACTAACTTGCAGAGACAAATCCTACATTATAATGATGATATAGGTAAGTCAAAAGCCGAATCTGCGATTGAAACTTTAAATGCTTATAATCCAGACACTAAAGTTAATATACATGAGGAACCANTAACATCTGAAAATGCTTTTGACATTCTTAATGACTATGACATTATTGTTAATGGAGCAGATAATTTNCCAACTAGATATTTAATCAACGACGCTGCATATCTGTTAAATAAACCTCTTGTAGATGGGAGCATATTATTATTTGATGGTCAGGCAACTACCTATATTCCTNGTGAAGGATGCTATAGATGTCTTTTTCCTACACCNCCNCCNCCAGGTGAAGTTCCNAGTTGTGCAGAAGCTGGCGTTTTAGGGATGTTACCTGGAATGGTTGGNACTATACANGCAACAGAGGTAGTTAAATTGATTATAGGGGCAGGGGAGTCTTTATCCGGTAAGCTTTTATTAATAGATGCTCTTAGTATGGATTTTAGGACAGTAAAGATTCGTCGTAATCCGGATTGCCCTTTATGTGGTGACAACCCTACTATAACTGAATTAATTGATTATGTTGCTTTTTGTGGTGGAGCNCCACTTACGGGATAACATTCCTTTAATTTTATTTAGGAGATTCTAATTTGAAAATATATACCAAAACTGGAGATGATGGGACTACTGGGCTTTTTTTTGGAGGACGAGTTTATAAGAATGACATTAGGTGTGAAGCCTATGGGGAAATTGANAAAACAGTGGCTGCNCTTGGTTTGGCAAGATCATTAGTAAATGATGATTTTGTTAAAGAATTATTGATTCAGTTGCAGAATGAATTATTTACNGTTGGAGCTGAGTTAGCAACTTTGGAAGAGAATTATGAGNCTATGAGTAAGTCTTATAAAATAATATCCTCAGATATGATCTCAAACATGGAAGACAATATTGACCAATTAATGAAAGAGGTAACGTTGCCACCTAATTTTATTTTGCCCGGAGCATCTGCCGGATCATCTGCATTAGATTTAGCCCGGACAACATTAAGGTCAGCTGAAAGNCGTGTAGTTGGTTTGTCTAAAGAAGGNCTACTAGTGAACANTAATATTTTAGTATATATAAATAGGCTTTCAGATTTATTATTCATATTAGCTAGATTTGAAGANCGAGACCTNCCAGTAGAGATAATTACAGGCCAGAAAAAGGATGAGTAAATTTAAACCTTTGGTTGCACTTTTAGATTATCAAGCTGGAAATATTAANAGTGTAGAAAACGCTCTTAAATATTCAGGGTCTGACGTTATAGTAACTTCAGACCCTGATGTTATAGATCAGTCAAATGCTATCGTATTTCCTGGTCAAGGATCATGTGTGCCTTCTATGGCTAATATTAAATCTAAGGGATTAGANTTATCCATTAAAAAATCTATTGCTTCAGGNAAACCTTTTTTAGGNGTTTGTTTGGGTTTGCAGTTATTGTTAGAAACATCTGAAGANGGTGATACTGAATGTTTAGGGATAGTAGAGGGNAANGTTAANAGGTTTCAAGATGGATTAAAAATACCTCATATGGGATGGAATGAGGNCTTGGTTACTTTGGATCACCCNGTTTTTTCAGGTATTCCGGAAAAAAACTTTTTTTATTTTGTGCATAGTTATTATGCATTNCCTACAGATANAAAATTAATATCATCTGTAACAGAGTATGGTATTGAATTTTGTAGNTCTATTGCATATGACAACGTGNTTGCTGTCCAATTTCATCCTGAAAAGAGTGGTGATATTGGCCTAAANTTATATAAAAATTTTNTTAATTTTATTNGTTTCTAGAGGATTAGANTATGGATTTNATACCTGCTATTGATATTCGTGGGGGTAATTGCGTTAGATTATATAAAGGAGATTATTCCAAAGAAACTATTTTTTCTGATGATCCACTTGATATAGCACTACGTTGGCAAAAAGAAGGAGCGACTAGACTACATATAGTAGATTTAGATGGTGCTAAAGATGGAAATCTAGTTAATAATAAAATTATTAGTCAAATTGCTAGTAAGTCGGATATTAAAGTGCAGGTCGGTGGAGGTATAAGAAATTTCTCTGCTGCTAAAGAATATTTAGATTTAGGAGTTGATAGAGTAATTATTGGAACAGCTGCAGTTAATAATCCTGATCTTATTAATGCAATACTAGATTATGAAAATTCAGATTCTTTANTCGTCAGCATAGATGCTAAAAATGGNTTTGTNGCTCTTGACGGTTGGACACGTNTTATTGATATGCAGGTCNTTGATTTGATTGANGATATGATGGAATTAGGGGTGAAAAGNTGTCTNTATACAGACATTAGTCGTGATGGAACTTTAACTGAACCTAATTATGACTCAATATCTGATTTAGTTTCTTCTACTGAAGTTAACATTNTTGCAGCTGGTGGAGTCTCAACTATTGACTCTTTACTTAGACTTAAAAATATCGGAGTTGAATCAGCCATAGTTGGAAAGGCTATATATACCAAGGATTTAGATTTAAGTGAAGCTTTTACGGCTTTAAAGGACTAGGGAACATGAATAATCAACTTCTAAGTGATATTGATTCTAAATTAGATATATATCAAATTATTTCATTATTNCCTANAACACCTTATCACGANATTGCTCATGTATTTTTTTCGTCAGGTGAGTTNTCAATNCAATTAGGTAANATTGTGTATAGNGGNCAGGTTANGGCATTNGATNCTGTAAAAAAGAACTTAACATTAATAAGAANAGAGCTNAAAAAAATTAGACTTACTAATGTTAAGGCTTTGCATATATTAGACGAANCGNATTTAAAATTGAAAGACTCATCATTTGATGGAGCTGTTATTTCTTTTGCTATTAGAAATTCTAGTAATATAACTTCTATATTGAATGAATCAAATAGATTTATAAATAAAGGAGGNTGGTTATCGNTGATAGACGAACATCCTNCAAATAATAATTCCATTTCCTGTAATAGCTATAAACAGATAGCTGAAAAATCAGGATTTCATTTNCACNCTAAACATAATTTGTCTGATACTATCTATATGATGCTATTTCGCAAGTGATGTGATTTATGTTAACGAAAAGAATTATTCCGTGTTTAGATGTAGATAATGGACGTGTTGTTAAGGGCGTAAGTTTTTTGGATTTAAGAGATGCTGGCGATCCTGTAGANTTGGCANCATTTTATGACGNNCANGGAGCAGATGAATTGGTTTTTTTGGACATCACTGCTTCATCTGATGANAGAGATATAATGTTAAACGTCGTAAAAGANGTTGCNGCGCAAGTTTTCATACCTTTAACAGTGGGAGGAGGAATTCGTACTGTTTCGGATATTAGAAAGATGTTAGAGTCAGGNGCTGATAAAGTTTCTTTAAATACTGCGGCTATTNTAAANCCGGAATTTATTAAAGAAGCNTCTGATTTTTTTGGTTCACAATGCATTGTANTAGCTATAGATGCTAGGCGGATAGATGAAGATACAGATATANCNGTATNTCATGAAAATGATTTAAAAATTTCGATTGATTCTAATTCTAGATGGGAAGTNTTTANTCATGGAGGNAGGAATNCAACTGGTATTGATGCTATTAAATGGGCAAAAGCAGTTAATAATTTGGGATGTGGAGAAATTTTGTTGACAAGTATGGATTCNGATGGCCATGAATCAGGATATGATTTAGATTTATTAGACGCTGTATCNNAAGTTGTCACAGTCCCNGTTATTGCTAGTGGAGGTGCAGGGACGTTNGATCATTTTGTCAGAGCTATTAAAGAAGGTAAGTCAGATGCAGTTTTAGCTGCTAGTATTTTTCATTTTGGAACCTTTAAAATAGCTGAAGTTAAGAATTACTTGAAATCNCATCAAATACCTGTGAGGATNTTAAGCTAATTACTTTTTAAAGGTAGGNTTTTTTAATGAGTTTAATAAAATTTNACTCAAGGGGATTGATTCCTGCAATCATACAACATGTTGATACTAACGAAGTATTAATGATGGCTTTTATGAATTNAGNTTCTATAGAGAAGACATTTGAATCAGGTGATGTTTGGTTTTACAGTCGTAGTAGNNAAGAACTTTGGCATAAAGGTAAAACATCAGGNAATTATCTTAAGTTAAAATCATTTTCCATTGATTGTGATGGAGATGTTATATTAATTAAGGTTACGCCTGAAGGCCCTGCATGCCATACAGGTGAAANNTCTTGTTTTNATGCAGAANTTGATGATACTAAAACTCTTAACCNAACTACTATTTTGGATGCTAGAGTTATTGAAGAATTATTTGATGTTATTGAAGAACGTTCTAACTCTTACGATGAAGATAGCTATACTGCAAAATTATTGTCTGGTGATGTAAGTAGGATTGCGCAGAAAGTAGTCGAAGAGGCTGGGGAAGTTGCTATTGCTGGAGTCCAATCTAATCAAAAAGAACTTGTTGAAGAAGTTGTTGATCTCTTATACCACTTGTTAGTTTTAATAAAGTCTAACGATGTATCNTTNCAAGATGTATGGGAAGTANTAAAAANNCGTAGACGTTAANTTTCTTTATCATATTGAATAGAAGCCTTCATAGATTCTATTGCCACTTCTATTTGGTCATCGTCAGGCTGTTTAGTAGTTAATTTTTGTAACCATAAACTNGGTGCCATTAGTAATTTAATGAAAANGTTNTGATCATAAATACTACTTATCCGTATACTTTCATAGCTGAAAGAGGCTATCAATGGGATAAATATTATTCTGGATATTATTAGCCAGCTTATTGGTTCTCTAGGCATTAAACTGAATACTATGATCGATATTAACATAACATTTAGAAGAAAAGCGGTACCACATCTAGGATGTGCTGTTGGATATTTGGAGATGTTTTCCACAGTCAAAGGCTTGCCTGCTTCCTGTGCATGAACAGTCATGTGTTCAGCTCCGTGATACATATATACACGCTTTATATCTTCCATTAGTCCGATAGAATATATATATAATATAAATATAACTAACCTTATAATTCCTTCTGCTATATTGGCTATCAAGCTAGACTTTGTAAAATATTCGAATGGAGTACTGGCAAGTAAAGGAAGTAAAAAAAACAATCCAATAGCTAATGTAGTGGATAAAATAATGGTTATGGCGACGGATAATTTATTAGTACTTTTTTCGTCTTCGGCATCTTGAATTTCCTCTGATTCAGCTATTTTTGCTGAGTAAGATAATGAATCCATACCTATATAAAGAGTTTCAGATAAGGCTATTATTCCTCTTAAAAAAGGTATTTTCCTTAAAGGTCCTGTAAATATTTTGTTTAGAGGTTTTGTTCTGGTAACTATGTCACCTGAAGGATTTCTTACGGACACACTAATGTTATTTTGACCACGTATCATGACCCCTTCTATAACTGCTTGTCCTCCATATGTAGGTCGACGTGATGCCATAAAGATATATTACGAAAAGTTGAATTTAAGATTAGACTTATTCTAAATTAAATCTTCTCTTAAGTCTCTCGACACGTCCTTCAGTGTCTACTATTCTTTGTTCGCCTGTGAATAGGGGGTGGCATTTAGAACAAATTTCTATTTTAAGTTCAGGTGAAGTGGAGCCTGTAGTAAATGTGTGTCCACACGAACAAATAACTTGTGCTTGGTTATGGTATGTTGGATGTATATCAGATTTCATATTATTCAGGATAAACACTGGCGCATTTTTTCCCACCAGCAAAAAATTCATATTTAACAGTTCCGTCTATAAGAGAAAATAATGTGTGATCTCTTCCTAATCCTACATTATTTCCAGGATGTATTTTAGTTCCTCTTTGCCTAACTAATATTGACCCTGCAGTAACAACTTGAGTGTCATACCGTTTTATTCCAAGCCTTTTAGATTCGCTATCTCGGCCGTTTCTGGTGCTACCGCCACCTTTTTTGTGAGCCATTGTATGTCCTTTTTACTTTATGATAAAGATATTTCAGTCACTCTGAGATCTGTATATTGCTGCCTGTGGCCATTTTTCCTACGATAACGAGTTTTTGCCTTATATTTAAAAACGACAATTTTCTTATCTTTACCACTTTCTACAACTTCAGCTTTAACTGAAGCTCCTGATACATTAGGATTTCCAATTGATATATTTCCGTCTAGTGAAGTCATCCTGACATCATCTATTGTAACTATATCNCCCTGATCNCCCGGAATAGACTCAACTCTAATAGTATCTCCATTGGAGACTTTATATTGNTTGCCACCAGTTTGTATTATTGCAAAGTCCATTTTAAGGTTTCACCTAATAAATAATTAAAATTCAAAACTACATTTTACTTTTAATTTNGNGGTTGCGTCAATTGGNATCTATTCANACCAGTTTGNGAATACTTTTTTNGGATACCATTCTGAAGTTTTGTAGTCNGGTNNTAAGATTGCCAAAAATGACTTGTCNGCATTAAATNCTANAGCCATATTAATGTTTTTTAGTGAATATTGTGNAGATAANTTTATACGTCTGCCAGNTTTNACTAAATTAGTTTCATTTTCAGATANGTATATTTGATCAATGTTTTCTAAGTAATCTGTAGGGTCTAATAANATATCTTTGGNNTCCCCACATAATATTTTTTCAATAACGGTGGATAATTTATTTGATTGNGATATTGAAAAAGATCCNGAGGCAGTGCGNCGTAAATTAGTTAAGTGAGCACCACAATTTAATAATTCTCCAATTTCATTNGCAAGGCTTCTTACATAAAATCCTTTCGAGCAGTTTATTTCAATTTNCATAACTGGATTNTCGTAAGATTTTAANAATATTGAATATACAATCGTTGTTCTAGGNGGTCTTTCTANATTAATTCCTTTNCTTGCTAAGCTATATAGTTTTTCCCCATTAGATTTGATNGCNCTATACATGGGAGGAATCTGTGACACTTCTCCTTTGAAATTTTTAAGTAACTCTTCNATATCNTCCTGATTTATATGTGATGTGTCAGCTTGTTTAGTTATTTCTCCTTCGCGATCATAAGTATTTGTNCTTNCCCCCAATGTTATTTCAGCTAAGTATTTTTTGTTGTTGTTTAGTATGTATTCCAGTAATCTTGTNGAATTNCCTATAGCTACNGGAATTACTCCAGATGCNAAAGGNTCTAATGTGCCACCATGGCCTACCTTTGAGATATTTGTTGCATTTCTTATNTGNCTAATGACATCCATAGAGGTTATTCCNTATGGTTTNTCAATATTAAATATACCGTTCATGTNAATTATGGCTTATTTGAATCTATNAGTTTAGATATTGTTTCAGCCTTTTCTAGCGAATCGTCTACTATGAAAGTTATGTTAGGGATTCTTTTTAAGGATAAATCTTTNTGNAGNTTGGACTTTATGAATTTTGTTGNAGANCGTAGAGCTTTTAAAGTTTTTTGNGTTNCTTCTTTTTCAGCCATTACGCTTATATATACTCTTGCTTTCTGAAGATCTTTTGATGTTTCTACATAAGTAATNGATATCCAATTNGATANTCTAGGATCTTTAACNTGAGTAGTTATTATTCTGCTAATTTCTCTTTTGAGCAAAGAGTTGATNCTATCGATCCTAGTGGATGCTTGAGGATTTATATTGTTCATTGATTTTTAAGTGATTTCTTCAAGGCCGTAAAATTCTAATTCGTCATTTTCTTCAAATTCATTAAACCCTTCAACTGTTAGNCCGCCTTCAAATCCGTTAGTTACTTCTTTAACATCATTTTTAAAATGTTTAAGAGTTGTTATGGATCCTTCAAATACTTTCTCNCCACTTCTTATGANGTGTACTTGCGAGTCTCTAGTGGCTTTACCGTCATTAACATAAATTCCTGCTACTTTTGTATGTCGTCCAACATTAAATATTGCTCTAATAGTTGCCCTCCCTACATAAACTTCTTGATATTCAGTTTCTAATAATCCATCTAGCGCATTTTGAATATCTTCTACCAGCTTATAAATGATAGTATAGTTCCGTATTTCAATACCTTCTTGNTTTGCTAGNGTTTTTGCCCCACCTTCAGGGAGAGTGTTNAACCCGATGATAACTGCTTTTGAAGCTACAGCTAACATNATATCTCTTTCNGTTATCCCNCCGCTTGCAATTCTAATTATGTTTACTCTTGTTGTGTCAGAATTTAGGTCATCTAGTACTGTTTTNACTGCCTCAATACTTCCTTGAACATCAGTTTTAATTATTAAATCAATNTGCCTTACNTTATTTGCAATATTTCTGGAATGAGCNTCTTGTAATGTAATTCCTTCACGAGATAGTTTATTAGANTTGGCGGAAATAATACTTTTTGCTTCTTTGTCGCTTTCTACAATTTCTACTATAGAACCTGATATAGGAACATCATTTATNCCCATGATTTCTATTGGTTTTGAAGGTCCGGCAGTGATTATTTTTTCACCTTTGTCATCGAACATAGCTCGGNTTTTTCCGTAAGTTTCGCCAGTGACAAGAATATCACCTTGACGNATAGTCCCAGTTTGGACTAGCGCAGTCGTTANNACTCCTCTGCTTTTATCNANTTTAGATTCAATAACAACGCCACGAACCTTNCCNTTNGGATTTGCTTTTAATTCGGAAATTTCAGATACAAGAAGTATATTTTCAAGTAANTCNGGAATCCCCTCTCCAGTTATTCCTGACAAAGGAATAGATATAACGTCNCCTCCCCATGCTTCAACTAATATATTTTGTTCTGAAAGTTGTCTGTATACATCATCTACATTGGCATTTGGCACATCTATTTTTGTTATTGCAATGATCATAGGAACATTGGCTGCACGTACATGGTCAATAGCNTCTAANGTTTGTGGCATTATTCCGTCATCTGCAGCTATGACNAGTATNGCAATATCTGTTACTTGNGCNCCNCTTGCTCTCATTGCAGTGAANGCTTCATGCCCAGGAGTGTCTANGAATGTAATGGTTTGGGCATCATGTTTTATCTGATATGCNGCTATGTGTTGTGTGATNCCTCCGGCTTCNCCATCGACTACATTAGTTTTCCTTATAGTGTCTAATAATGTGGTTTTNCCATGATCTACATGGCCCAAGATAGTAACAATNGGAGGGCGAGTTACTACATCTTTTGGGTCTTCATCTTCTGTACTTACAGATAATGAGGTTAATGTTNTATCATTTTNGGTAGNNGATTTAGCTTTAAATCCAAATATTTGAACCACAACTGATGCAATATCATGNTCTATCACATCATTTACAGCGAACATATATCCACCTCTCATNAGCCCTTTGACAACTTCAACAGGNTTAACATCCATTAAATCAGCTAAATCGCTNACTGAAATGGCTGCCGGTATGTCAAGTATCTCCGACTTGATTCCTTGNTTTATGTCTGAAGAGTCATNTGTCATGTTTANTGATATGTCCTTTTAAAGTTCTAATTATTNGTAAAGCATTTATGTAATNCCTTAGATGTCNATTTTTTCACAACTAAAATTCNCATAATATTATTTTAGTGAATTCGTTANCGNCTCTTTTTTGTAGGCTTGGCTTTTTTAGATCTAGTGTTNGTATTTTGTGANGATCCNCTTCTATCNTTACGAGCAGTAATNCCACCTTTAAGGTCNNCAATATCTTCAGCAAATCTAATCATTCCNCCACTTTCTGAAGTATTNGTCATAGCTCTATGAACGGACCANATATCTTCAGGTACATTACTGATTTCAGCACCAATAGAATCATCAGAATNTTTTNCTTTTTCTTCTTCTTCNAATTCCATCAATAGCAATTCTTCTTCGGCTGTTAATNCNTCATCGACAGAGTCTTTTTCGTCTTCAACAACTTCTTCAGAATTTAAATNCGNTTCTNCTACANCAACTTCTTNNNCGNTCAACTTCTTCNNTANCTNNTTCAATATCTATTTCTTGTANGNCTTCAGNTTCATGTGCATCTGCTTCTGATTCNGTTGNAACTTCAAGTTCTGCGACTACATCTTCTTCAATGATTGTNTCTACTTCTTCAGGCATTGAAGCAATGTCGACTTCCATATCNCTTTTTATGTCAACNTTGAATCCTACTANCTTTGCTGCTAGTCTGGCATTCTGNCCTTCCTTTCCTATCGCAAGCGATAAATGNCTGTCAGGNACAATTGCTACAGCAGNATTTGAATCTTGATCTACATCAACNCTATGAACCTGAGATGGGCTCAATGCATTAGAAATGTATTTGTTGAGATCTTTATTCCATTCCAATATNTCAATCTTTTCACCTTGGAGTTCATTTACTATACTTTGTATTCTTACCCCNCGAAGACCAACACATGACCCTACAGGATCAACACTATCTTGCCTAGCCCTAACAGCTACTTTGCTTCTAGAACCACTTTCTCTTGCTACGCTTACAATTTCCACTGAGCCACTGAATATTTCAGGAACTTCTTGTTCAAANAATCTTCGTAACAATAATTCATCAGTNCTNGAAACTATTAATTCTGGACCTCTTGCTGAATCTTTATCAATTGTTTGTAATATAACTTTTATCTTTGTGCCTTGCCTGTACCTTTCATTAGGTACTTGTTGACTTATAGGTAGTATTGCTTCAGCTCTACCTGTGTCAACAATTATTTTTGTAGGCTCAATTCGTTGTATGGTTGCAGTTATTATTTCNCCTTCACGACCTTCGTATTCCGAAAGAACTATCTCTCTTTCAGCTTCTNTTAAACGTTGNAGNACAACTTGTTTTGCCGTTTGGGCAGCAATACGACCNGCGCTATTAGGAATATTTTCAGTTGCTATGCTGTCGCCTATAACTAANTGATCTCCATATTTGGATTTNGCATCTGATAAGCTGATTTCTTGTAAAGAATCTTCTACTTTATCTACTACTGTTTTTATNATGTCAACTTGAATATCNCCAGATCCAGGATCTAGTCTTACAGATATGTTNCGCCCTTCAGTAACGCTATCTTTTTTAAATGCGGATACTAAAGCCGCTTCGATTGCGNTCATAACTTTATCTTTAGGCAAACCTCGNTCTGCTGCGAGTTGTGTTAAAGCAACGAGAAAATCACTCTTCATTTTTAGTCACCTCTCACTGTTATTTTTGCCTTATAAAAAATAAAGTGGGGAATCCCCACTTTATCTCTTAAATATATTTAAGCTTTTTAAGATAAGTAATTATAGCACTCAACTTGTATTACAAACAACTTTATTNAAATTATAATTGTGTGATTAATTAGTTTTNTTTATATAATTTATTGANGNGGTAAATTTTCAGGANGANATAGNATTATATTTGATGACTAAAATATGTATTTTTACGATAATCTTTATTCTGAGTGTCTCATGTAANAATTTTGATGATGNAGAGACCTCTGACTTGGTAGTTTTTTCTGCTATTAGTTTTTCAGAAATNCTATTGAATACAAANGAATACTTTGANGAGAAAGAAAATGTNAATCTTTCNTTCTCNTTTTCNGGATCTCAAGTTCTTGCATCACAAATATCTAATGGGGCACCAGTAGATATTTTNATATCTTCAGGGGTATNTCCTGTTAGATATTTGTTAGATAAAAACCTATTGATNGAAGAGCANATATATAACGTTACAACCAATAAATTGGTACTTGCCACGTTAAANGATTACCCAGTATCAGATATTGATGATCTNAGATATTTGCATAAATTTGATAGTATNGCGATAGNTGACCCNGAATATGCTCCTGCAGGAATATATNCAGAACAAGTGTTANCAAGACTAAAGTTAGAAGACGCTCAAATGCCTAAAATATTGACTGCTCCCAATGCAATGTTAGCCTTAAATTACTTAGAAACAGGGAATGTTAGTGCTGCTATATTGTATGAGACAGATGCTATAAATTCCGATAAGGTTATTGCATTAGATATTATTCCTGAAACCTTCTATGGGCCCATTAAATATCCAGCAGTAATTCTTAATTCCACTGATGAATTGGAGTTGGCTTATAAATACATAGAATATCTTTTGAGTTCAGAATTTACAGATATTCTTAATTCATATGGATTCAAGCGATAAGATGACTATTTTCGACATATTATCCACTACTTTGAAAATCTCTCTTTTAGCGACAATTATTAATTTACCTGTAGCAATTTTTCTAGGTTGGATATTAGCTAAAAAAAAATTCAAAGGCAAATTTTTATTAGATTTGCTTGTATCCTTACCTTTGGCTTTACCTCCTGTAGTTATTGGGTATTTTTTGTTAATAACACTAAGTTCACAAAATGGACTTGGGAGTATTGTAAATTTCAATATAGTTTTTACATGGATAGCAGCTGCAATTGCAGCTGCTATTGTTTCATTTCCGTTAATGGTTAGATCTATTATCGTGTCTATGAGTCAAGTTGACGAAAAAATCGAACAAGCAGCTATGATTTTGGGCGCTAGTGGAATACGAACATTTTTTACCATAACATTGCCATTATCATATAGAGGAGTTCTTGCTGGGATTTTTTTGGGATTTATTAGAGCTTTAAGTGAATTTGGAGCAACAATTGTAGTTGCTGGTAATATTCCCGGACAAACTCAAACTATTCCTTTAGCAATATACGGAAAAATACAGTTAGGAAAGAACGTACAAGTTTTAGAACTAATTGCTTTATCAGTGCTTATAGCANTTATAAGCTTATTGANTTATANNTATTTNTCTAGCAAAACAACCTCGAAGCTATCTTGATATGTNTTAGATAAGTAAATTTCCTGATTTTTTGATAATATTTCCTTTAGAAATTATTGTATTTACATTATGAAGNGATTTAATGTCTTTTAAAGGATCTCCTTCAACGATAANTACATCTGCTGTTTTCCCNNGTTCCAATGTNCCTATTTCTTTTTCTAGTCCTAAACATTCAGAAGAAGTTTTTGTTGCACAGGTTATAGCTTCCATGGGAGTTATTCCCATTCCATTTACCATAACCTCAGGTATGTAAGCAAAATCACCAAAATTTGCATTTGCCATTCCTGAATCCATTCCTGTGACAAATTTCACACCCCGATCCCACATGTCACGAAGTATTTCTAAACGTCTCTCAGGATCCATTATGGTTTTTGTCTTCTTCTTTTGCCCGCCTCGTAGTCTATTTAAATGAGGTAATGCTAGAGTTGGATCTACATATATTCCTTTATCTACAATTTCTTCTACTAAATTAATGTCGTAATCAAAAGATTCGTTAGGGTCTTCCGATACCCAAGAACAATGAATTAAGTTGTGTATTCCTGCTTTTACACAATTTCTTATACCACTTGTAGCATGGCAATGAGACGAAATTTTTAACCCTAACCTGTCAGCATCTTTCACTGCATCTGCTAGAGTTTCCTCTGGATATTGAGGAGCTCGTATATTTGTTCCNGGAGTAAACCCNCCTCCNGTAGACATTATTTTTATNTGATCAGCNCCTAGTTTAAATTGNTTTCTGATAGCTTTTACCACATCATCTGATGTGTTTGCNTCTGTNCCAAACATATTGCAATGTCCACCTGTTGTTGTTATAGGTGTNCCGGCAGCNAATAGNCGTGGTCCTGGTATTATGTTTTTTGATATAGCATCTTTAATTGGGAAAACAACTTCATTTCTNCTACCNAGATCTCTCATGGTTGTTACCCCTGAAGCTAGAGTATCNCTAACAGCTTTGGNNCCTCGAAGTAGGAATGTTTCATTACTTTCAGTTGTAATGTGTTCGTATGCATCTGTTTGTGCACTACAATGTATATGAGAATGCATTTCAATAAACCCTGGAAGGATAGTGCCGTTTTTGAGTTCAATGACTTCAGCATTATTAAGATCTTGATCTGTCAGCTGTTCATCCGAAGAAATTTTAATNATTTTATCTTTTTCAATTACTANGTTTGATTTTTTTATAGGATCTGATCCNGTCCCATCTATTAATTGATTTGATTTGAGAATTATTTTCATATGAGCTCCAAAATTACATTTAACTCTAATATCCTAATTTATTTTATATAAATGTNCTGTCAAAGTGACCTATTTATTTAAAACCCATTATAATCAAATTGACACTAATGTATTGTCAAAAGTAAACTTTACATCTGAAATTATTTTAATAGAAGGCTAAAAATGCCAAAAAGAACCTATCAACCTAGAAAAAGACGTAGAGCTCGAGTTCATGGATTTCGTTCTCGAATGAGTTCAATATCAGGTCGGAAAGTTTTAAAGAGACGTATGTTTAAAGGNCGTCATAAGCTTACTGTTTAANTTAGACAATTTATAATTCATATCTANCAGTTATCATATTNNCGTACCAAATTATTGATAACTNGAGCAGGACAATGTATGCAGAAGAATTTTAGATTGACTAAGTCATCTGATTTTGCAGATATTCGTAAACATGGTAAGGCGTGGTCTAATGAAGATTTAACTCTTATTGTTAAATCTTCAAATTTGGATATGCAGCCTATATCTAGATTTGGCTTTATTGTTTCAAAAAAAGTTGGGAATGCTGTAGTAAGGAATAGATGTAAAAGGCATATGAGGGAATCGATTAAACAATTTGCTATACGTAAAGGATATGATTTAGTTTTTATAGCTAGGCCTTCTATTGCCAATAAAAATCATGAAGAAATTATTAATTCTATGCACAAATTATTGTATTCGGCAAAACTTGTTAAATGTTAAGAAATTTAAATTTATTTAATATTATTTGGAAATCTAGAGTATTTATGAAAATTAATAATATTTTGTCGATATGGGGGATTTTCTTAATAAGAGCATATAAATCTTGTATTTCTCCTTATTTACCTAGAACCTGCCGGCATGACCCTACTTGTTCTTCGTATGCCATGCAAGCTTTACAGAAATATTCTTTTTTTAAAGGATCATATTTAATATTGAATAGATTATTGAGATGTAATCCTTTCGGAACCAAAGGCTTTGATCCAGTACCATGATTTTAGGTATAAAAATAAATGTATATTAAATTTTCAACAAATCAGANATTNAAAAAAATACTATTAATGATAGCTATTATTGTTATNTTTTTTTCATTTNTTTCTTGTATGGGAAGATCNGAACCNCAAGGCTGGGCTGGGGGNAGAATTGTAGATGAAGATTTTATAACTGCAAGTATGGACGGGCAATTNCTTTCATTAGATATCAATTCNGGGAAACAGAATTGGGAACCNAATTTGATTAGAGTTTCTGAAGANGAGGACAATAANCGAGCTATTTATGGNACTCCTGCAATCTACAANGATATAGCATTTGTTGCTGCTTATGANGGTAAGTTACATGCTATTTCATTAATTGANGGGAGCTTGATTGATTCTGTCACTTTGGATTCNTCTTTTATTGGAGGNNCTGTTGTNTATGAGGATAAACTTTTTNTCGTTTCAGAAGAAGGTATTTTGTATGGNTACAAAATTGTNACATCNAANGAGACGCAAAAAGTAGCATTGGAACCCATTTGGGATTCTGTTGATATTGCAGAAAGGGTTTGGTCTACTCCAATAATCGATGAGCAAATCATTTATATTACTTCCTTAGACCATTCAATTTATGCTGTTGATATAAACACAGCAGAATTAATTTGGGAATTTTATACAGAAGGAGCAATTGTGGCATCTCCTTTAATATATGAAGACCATATAATGTTTGGATCTTTTGACGGAGAATTCTATTCCCTTGATAAAAAAACAGGTGATCTGCATTGGACATTTTCAGATTCAAATAATTGGTATTGGGCTGCCCCTGTATTAGGATATGATGCTGATAAAGCTTTGGTATTTGCACCTTCTTTAGGTGGTTCTATATATGCTATTGATATTGAGNCAGGTATTTTANAGTGGGAGTCAACAGTCGANANTGCTATTGTNGGAGCTCCNGCTATTGTAAATGATATGCTTGTTTTTGGCTCTAGAGGNAATACTCTTTATGTNTCAGAAATATCATCTGGAATTATTTTAGGAACATGTGATGTAGGAGATAAGATAGAAACTCCAATATCAGTTATTGANGACATAGTNTTTTTNGGTGCTAGAGACCATTCTATTAGAGCNTTAAAAATTAAACCTAACGGAAACCCTGACGAATATTGGGATTCTCCATATTTTTCTGATAANGCAAAAGATGGTGAAAATCCTAATGTANTAGATTGGGTTCCAGGATGTTAAATTATGAAGAATTTTAACTTAGGAAAGTAATTTGGAAATATTTAGTCAGATTTGGAATTCTATTATTATTGAGCCGATGATAAATTCGTTAGTTCTACTTTATGGGATATCGTATAAAAATTTTGGATTAGCCATAGTTCTGTTTACTATTTTAATACGTGGATTATTAATGCCATTAACTGTAAAACAAAGTAAGCAAATGAAGGGTATGTCTGCGTTGAGTCCTAAAATTAAAGCGATTCAATTAAAATATGAAGGTAATAAGCAGAAACAATCCCAAGAAACCATGAAATTATATAAGGATAATGGAGTTAGTCCTTTAGGATGTTTAGGGCCTATGTTTATTCAAATGCCTATTTGGATAGGTCTTTATCAGGCTATTCTTCAGACGGTTCCGACGACTCCTGAAAATCTAGTTAGTTTAGGCTCACATTTATACGGTTGGTTACCTATCGTAAATGAAGTTATTCCTTTGGACAGTTCATTTTTGTGGTTAAATTTAGCAGATCCAGACCCGTTGCCAATACTACCAATTTTGGTGGGGGCTTCAATGTTTATTATGCAAAAAATGACTGCCATGCCAGCTGTTGATGAAAAGCAAGCATCAACTAATCGTATGATGTTATGGATGATGCCATTGATGTTTGGCTTCTTTTCTATGCAATTTCCAAGTGGATTGGCTTTATATTGGGTTGTTTCAAATATAGTGGGTGTATTTATTCAAGGTTTTATTACAGGATGGGACCCACTTATAAATATATTTAAAAGAGATAATAAAATTAATGTGGGTGATCCGGTTGNAGCAGTCGCATCAACNGGATCACCAGAACTCTCAACTGAGGAGATTGATGTAAATGAACTCGATAATAATGACAGGCAAGACAGTGGAAGACGCAATAGAGATCGGCCTAAGAGAACTAAACGCAAGTCGCGTAGAAGTAGAAATCGACATAATTAGTAGGGGGAAACCAGGATTATTAGGTATTGGTAGTGAATTAGCAAAAGTAAAGATATCTAAATTAGATATTTCTACAGATGTTATAGAGATATCTGGTAATACGATTAACGAATTGATTTCAATTATGGGAGTTGAAGTTGTTTGCAATTTAACACAAGCTAGTTCTGGAGAGGAATTGGCTCCTTTATTTGAACTTGAAGGAGAAGATTCTGGATTGTTGATTGGAAGAAGGGGAGAAACACTGCGTTCTCTTCAATTAATAGTTAGACTAATCGTTATGAATAAAACCGATCAGAGAATAAATTTATCTTTAGATGTTGAAGGTTATGATACTAGAAGGCAACAATCTTTAAAAAATTTGGCTAAAAGAGTTGCGCAGCGAGTTGTAAAAACAGGTCGTGCAATTGAACTTGAACCTATGTCTTCAAGAGATAGACGAGTTGTTCATATGGCTTTATCTGAGAAAGACGATGTTTATACTGAAAGCTCTGGTGACGGATATGGAAGAAGAGTTGTGATATCTCCGCATTAGAATTAATTTCTAATTTCGATCTTTACTAGTAGGTTATTTATGGGAAACAATAATATGAATATTACTATTGAAAGATTATCTAAGATTGCTTTAATTATTTTTATAACTTCCATTGTCGGTATTCTCATCTATTTTGTTAAAGGTGCACTGTTTCCGTTTATTATTGCTATTGTTGTCGCTTATATTATTCATCCCTTTGTTAAAATGATTGAAAACTTTATTCCTTTGCGTACTAGATACCCTAACATTGCAATAATAATATCTATAATCATAGTTTATTTACTTTTGTTTATTTTTATAATGGGATCCTTAGTTTTATTAGTTCCACCACTTTTAACCCAGACAACTGATTTGTTAAATCAACTACCTGCTTTCATTACCAATGCCAGAGCTAATGTTGAAAGTTGGAATCAAGAGTATTCATCTAATATTCCAGATCAAATTCGCCTTGAAATTGATAGTGTATTAAATGATGGAGGTAATATTTTACTTTCATCATTTAAAGCTATTATTCATCGTACGGCAACAATAGCCATTCATGCATTAACTTTGGTTATTGGGTTAGTAGTTGTTCCAATTTTTGTGTTTTATCTTTTGAAAGATAGAGAATCTCTGAAGACATCATTTGTAGAATTTTTTCCTGATTATTACAGGTCCCATATATCAGAAGTGTTGGATATATTACATAAAGTAATAGGTGCATATATTAGAGCTCAAGTAACATTAGCCGCAGTTGTTTGGATTGTAATCACTATAGGGTTAATGATTATTGGAGTTGACTATGCTGTATTGTTAGGTGTGTTTGCGGGAATTTTTGAACTTATACCAATAGTAGGAGCATGGCTCGCTTTTATTCCTACGTTAGTTATAGTGCTTTCTACGTCACCAGAGAAGATTTTNTGGGTGGTNATATTNTTNGGTNTTTTNCAACTTGTNCATGGAGGTATTATTGCCCCTAGGNTACAAAGTTTTACACTGAAAGTTCATCCTGTTTTAGTTTTAGTTGCTATAGTCATAGGGAGTGAAATTGGAGGTCTATCAGGTGTTATTTTAGGCCCCCCAGTAGCTACTGCAATTAAAGAAATATTTAAATATTTCACTGGTTTAAACTCTCAAGGTACTATTAGTGATTATAAGACATCTAATGTGAATAAATATTAAGCTCTATTACCGTAAGTAGGTTTGAGATAATGATTGATGTTATAAAAAAAGATAATATTGTTGTATTAAATATTAGGCAATCAAATGCGACTATCCCATTTTGTTTTGAGTTTGAAAAAGAATGTAAAGCCTCTATTGATGACTTCACTAAAGTATTAGTGATTACTTCGGAGACAGAAAATTTTGCTCCTTATTGCCATGTTAACAATCAAAATGATTGTATAGGATTAATTAATACGATACTTAGTATAAAAATTCCTGTAATTGCTGCTATTGAATTAGAAGCTAAATCTTGCGGATTGGAATTGATATCAGCTTGCGATATTAGAATTTGTAGAAAGGGTTCTAAATTTTCTTTGAAGCAAATTTATGATGGGATACCATTTCGGGGACTTACTCAGATATTGCCGAGGCTAATTGGTAAGGGTAGAGCTTTAGATATGATTCTCACTTCTAGAGAAATAGATTCTACTGAGGCTAAAAATATAGGATTGATTTCTTATATTGATAAAGACTCTGCAATTAATAAAGCCATGGGTATTGCGGAATCTATTTCAGAAAATTCTGCCCCTATTGCAACTAAATTCGTTAAGGAAGCTATAGTTAATGGGGTTAATATGCCAATAAAGCAAGGTATATTATTTGAATCAGATCTCAACATCATATTGCATAGTACCAAAGATAGATCTGAGGGAATCAGTTCATTTATTGAAGGAAGACCCCCTAAATTTAAAGGGGAATAAATAATAGATATGAATTCGGTACTTTATAGTTCACATGATGGTATTTCAACCATAAAATTAAATAGGCCAAAGTATATAAATGCGTTTAATATACAGATGCGAGATGACCTGTATGAAGTGCTTAAATTTTTCCGAGATGATAACGAGTCTGATATAGCAATTATATGTGGTGAAGGCTCTAAAGGATTTTGTTCAGGTGCTGATATTACTGAATTTGATACAGCACCTTCTCAAGTAGTTGCTCGATCAGTTAGAGAATCTAGAGATCTATGGGGACTTTTTTTGGAAATAGAAAAACCTATTATTGCTTCTGTTCACGGATATGTTATCGGTTCTGGGGTAGAGATTTCTCTATTATGTGATATTAGAATTTCTTCATCAGATGCTTCTTTTTCTATGCCAGAGATATCATTAGGGTTTTTGCCTGCAGCTGCAGGTACACAGACTTTGCCTAAATTTATTGGGTTAAATAATACTTTAGATCTTATATTAACTCGTAAAGTATTAAGTGCTAAAGATGCTTTATCTATTGGGTTAGTTGATAGGGTTGTGGATGTTGAAAACTTAGAATCTGAATCATTAAAACTAGCTAAAAATATTAAAAATATGAATCAATACTTAATTAGAGCTGCTAAAAAATCTGTTTCAATAAGTGATGACGTTTCATTGGAGAAGGGTATTTTGTTGGAAAAAAGGGTATTTCAGAGATTTCAATCTAGAATTTAATCTTTATAACTATTTAACCTGAGATTTTTTCTTTATTAGATTCTGATACAAATGCCCATATTGAAGCAATAATCTCTAAATAATGCGATAGATGTGTAGGGATAAAGAAAATACTTATTAAACATATTATCGTTAAAATTAATCTTACCCCAAAATTCTTATTTAGTGGCTGCCCGGCCAGGATTCGAACCTGGGTCGAAGGAGTCAAAGTCCTTTGTGCTACCACTACACCACCGGGCAAAGTTACTAGGCTTTTAAGTATAAAGCATTGAGTATATATACCACTATCTATTTAGAACATGTTTCTACCAGTCCATAGTCCCAATAGAGTTACGGTAATTCCTATTAATAAGTTTATAAGTATGTTAAATGTTCCTTTAATATAATCCCCTTCTTCCATTAGTTTTATACTTGTCATTGTTAGTGTTGAAAATGTCGTAAAAGATCCGCAAAATCCAACCGTAATAAATAAAATATAACTACTTGGCCAGTTGAATTTGTCTAATCCTATACCTACAACTAATCCTAAGAGGAGAGATCCTAGGGAATTAGCTATTAAAGTGCTGCTTATTCCTGATTGGCCAGTGATAACAATTATAGTTCTATCAATTCCATATCTAGCTAAGGCTCCTAAACTACCACCTATACCAACTAATACCCAATTCATTTTTAAATCCATTCGTTACTATTTATATAGTTGTATGCACTAATAGCCGCTGTTACACCATCTCCTGATGTTGTAATAAGTTGAGAAGCAGAACCTTTTCGTATATCTCCAGCTGCTAATATTCCAGGTAATTTAGTCTTCATAGATATATCTGTAATAATTCTTTTACTACAATCTAATTCTAGTAATCCATTTAGGTATTCTGTGTTTGGGTCTAGTCCAGTAAATATGAATACTCCATTTGTGTTTATCGAAGAATAAGCTTGTGATTTTATGTCTATTAAACGTATCTTTTCGACTTCTGTCTCTCCTATGATTTCTACAATTTCTTTTTCATAATGGATGTCAATTTGAGAATTGGACATCACTTTATCTTGAAGTATTTTTTGCCCTTTCAAACATTGATTCTTTGAGTATAATTCAACTTTTTTTGCAAATTGAGTTAATGTTAATGCTTCTTCTAAGGCTGAATCTCCATCTCCAATTACAGAAACATTCTGATCAATGAAAAAGGCTCCATCACATGTGGCACAATAAGATACTCCTGCCCCTGTTAAATCTTCTTCTCCGGGTATACTTAGCTTTTTCAGTCTTGATCCACTGGCAATTATGACGCACTTAGTGTCGTATGAAGTTTCATATGTTTCCACTATCCAATTTGAGGAAGAATCATNTTTTTTAATATNAGTAACTTCTGAGAGTGTTATTTCAGCACCNGAATCTAAAGCTTGTGTTTGCATGTTACCTATTAACTCGGAACCAGATATTCCTTGTGGAATNCCCGGATAGTCTTCAATTTTTTCTGAATTTATTACAAGCCCTCCCGGCATGAGCATTTCTATTATTAATGAATTCATACCTAATCTAGCTCCAAATATNCCGGCAGANAANCCCGCTGATCCAGCTCCAATAATAACCAAATCTTTTTTNNCCATCTNTCACCTTTACAAGTNCTAATATGTTAAGNACTTATATTACATTTGATTAAATTTGTTTTCTACTATTTAATGTTCAGTATATAGTTAGGATCATTCCATTTTGATGATTTATAAAGGATATTTTNTTAATGAAGAGTTTTTTGATAGATTTACANTGTACGTATTGTCCTACAGTTGTTTCGGCAGATTCTCCCCAAAAATTATGCCCTAGTTGCGATAAAGTATTGTATGCGAGGTATGANATTGACCAAGCAAAGCAATCTTTTTCTAAGTATGATTTAGCAACTAGACCTCCAAATATGTGGCGTTATTTTGAAATGATGCCAATACTAGATGAGAAAAATATAATTACCTTAGGGGAAGGATTCACTCCTATATTTGAAACTAATAAATTAGGCGACAAATTNAGTGTTCCAAATTTGCTTATTAAGGATGAGGGGTTAAATCCAACNGCTTCNTTTAANGCTAGAGGCNTATCTGCAGCTGTTTCTAAAGCATATGAACTAGGAATTCGTAAATTAACTATGCCTTCTGCCGGTAATGCTGCAGGAGCTATGTCTAGCTACGCCGCTAAAGCTGGTATGGAAGCATACTTATATATGCCGAAAGANGCTCCTGAAGCAAATATAAAAGAAGTAAATATTACGTCGGGTAATTTGAATTTAATAGATGGGCTTATAAATGATGCAGGAGTCATATCTAATCAAAAGGCAGCGGAACTTGGATTGTTTGATGTATCAACTTTAAAGGAACCTTACAGAGTTGAAGGTAAAAAGACAATGGGTTATGAAATAGCAGAACAGTTGTCTTGGAGACTACCTGATGTAATCATATATCCTACAGGAGGTGGTACCGGCATAGTTGGGATGTGGAAGGCTTTTGATGAGATGGAAAAACTTGGCTGGATCGGTTCTGATCGACCCCGAATGTATACAGTTCAATCAGAAGGATGCGCTCCAATTGTTAAAGCATTTGAAGACGGGACTGAATTTGCAGAACCTTGGATCAATGCTGAAACCTTAGCGTCTGGAATAAGNGTTCCGGTAGCTGTAGGAGATTATTTAATATTAAATGCTTTGCGAGATAGTGGAGGAGGTGCAATTACTGTGTCTGATGAAGAAATCTTAGAAATGACTAAAAATGTGGCTTCTTTAGAAGGTATTTTCGTGTGTCCAGAAGGGGCAGCTACAGCCGTTGCGCTAAAGAAGTTTTTAGAACTTGACGATATATCATCGGAAGAGGAAGTTTTGTTACTAAATACAGGTTCAGGATTAAAATATCTAGANTCTTACTAAAATAACTTCATTGAAGTGATATGAGGAGCATATATGGATAANGAGCTCTCAATCATCATCTTTACCATTTCGTGATCGGGGACACATTCAGGACATTCTTCGTTGACCCCTTTAACATATTTTATTTCTATACTTGTATCATCAGATGAAATAACTTCTAAATTGCCACCTTCTGACTCAACAATAGTTTGCATATTTTCTAGTACNGTTTGTACTCCGGAATCTANATTATTGAACATATATACCTCAATAAAATAAAAAATAATTTANAGATAAAGTATCAAATAGTNTTATAACGNGCAAATCATACTTGTTATACTATTTTATATNGAACTTAAGGATTGAAATTTGTTTGTTATTGGAACTGCTGGCCATGTAGACCATGGTAAAACTGCGTTAATTAATGCTTTAACTGGNATGGACCCTGATCGACTTCAAGAAGAGAAAGATCGAGGAATGACCATTGATCTTGGATTTGCATGGCTTAAACTTTCAAATGAAACAGAAATATCTTTGATCGATGTCCCNGGNCANGAAAAATTTGTCAATAANATGTTGGCAGGCATTGGTTCNATAGATTTAGCAATGTTAATTATTTCTTTGGAAGAATCNATTATGCCTCAAACTCTCGAGCATTTAGCTATTCTTAATCTTTTAAATGTTCAGAAAGGAATGGTGGTACTTACAAAAAAAGATTTGGTGGATGAAGAATGGGTTGAGTTAGTAAAAGCAGATGTTGAAGAATTGATTTCAGGGACTGTATTTNAGACNTCAAATATATATTGTGTTTCTGCAAAATCTGGAGAAGGAATTGAAGAATTATTATCAGGAATTGAAGAATTATTATCATCTACAATTNTTAGACGTGATATATATAAACCTAGGCTTCCGATTGACCGTTCGTTTACCGTATCGGGGTTTGGAACTGTCGTTACAGGTACTTTGATTGATGGTACTTTGAGTATTGGAGAAGAAATGGAATTGTCTCCGTCTGGTCGAAAAGTTAGGATTAGGGGATTGCAAACACATAAAAAATCTGAAGATGTAGCCTATCCNGGTANTAGAGTTGCGGCTAATATATCAGGTGTTAACCATTTAGATATAAGTAGAGGCGAGGTTCTTACTGTACCTGATTGGATNAAACCATCAGAAGCNTTTGANGTGTATCTTAGTGTGTTAGATNCTATTCCAAATCCATTAAGACATAATATGCATGTGACTTTACATGTTGGCAGTGCGGAAGTGGTTTCGGTACTGCGTTTACTTGAAACAGATTCAATTGATGCAGGGGAAAGAACATGGGTTCAATTCAAACCAGTTCACCCTGTTCCAATTTTGAAAGGAGATTATTGTGTTATAAGGTCTAATATGACTACTTTAGGTGGAGGNCTTGTTGTTNCTGCTAATGCAAAAAGGCATAAACGAAAAGATTCTCAAACTGTTGATAGATTGAACNCTTTATTNTCAGATTCTACAAAAGATATAGTTTTTAACACTATTAATAATGAATCTAATTTTCTTATTGGGNTANAAAGCATATCCGAAATTTCAAACATTGAGATTGNTACTNTCATTAGNGAGTTGGAAATTTTAATAGATGAAAAACTTATTTTGAGTACTTCAGATGAAATAGTAAATTCTGACTTTATTACTATAAANAATTGGAATGAATTATTTGATAATGTTAAAAAANTTTTATCAAAATANCATTCTGATTATCCGTTGAGAAANGGGGTTCCAAAAGAGTTTTTGCGTAANCAACTTAATATTACTTCGACCATATATAACCAAGTTTTACACTTGTTAAATATTAAAAATGTTATTGTGGAAGAAGCATCTTTTATAAAGTTACCTGATCATTTCCCGANTCTTTCTGAGCAACAATCAATAAAGGTTAAAGAGTTTATTGATTTATTAAACAAAGATCCTTTTGCTTCTAGNAATGAATTNATAGAAGATCACATTCTGGANTTTTTAGTTGATCNNAAAAAAATTGTCAGGTTGGACGATAAAATATTACTTTCTTNTTCTGTATATCAAAGAATTGTTNNAAAAGTACAACAAATATTGTCCGATAAAGGTGAAATAACGGTCGCGGGTTTAAGAGACGAATTTGGAACAAGTCGAAAATATGCAATTGCTANATTGGATTATATGGACCAACAACAGATTACTAAAAGAGTAGGGGATATTAGGATTTTCAGATAGTGGGTCTCAAATTAAAGGTGTTAACTTGTCATTAGATTTAAACAATACTGCTAGTCAGATTTCGGAAATGGTCTCAAAAAAGAGAGATGATTTNGAATCGATAGAATCTAGGCTACAACATATGGTAGATCTACTTNAAAACTTTGATTATCAAAGGTATATAGATAAAAAATCTAAATTNCCAGATTTATGGGCATGGCCNCTTTTAGAACTNCCAGAAAATCCCGGAAATTCAATATCNNTANGANCTACTCCTGAAAATTANATTGCTATTGGGGTTGATGGCTCCCATATTGATGTTAATCGTCATATACCAATTAGGTGCTTTTTGATAAATATAGGGGTCGCNAAGATNGAATACGGAACTACTCCGAATGCTGAATTACTNAGNACCCCAGTTTTGTATTATGGACATCCGCAAGTTACTATACCCAATCCTAATGAAATTCATAAAGATGTTCCTATAGAAGGAGCATTACTTGGAGCTTTTAGAACTGTTAAAGAATTAGAAGAAATGACTAAAGTAATCGAATCCAATGATTCAAATATACCAACAATTGGATTGCTGGACGGTACTTTATTACTTTTGGATGTTTTGAGGCGAGGAATTGATCAATTTGTTATAGATGACNTGTTGAATCAAAGATTTCTAAAGGCATTATCAAAAATAAAAAATATTAATGAGAATAAAAGAACATTACTTGCAAGTTATATNAGNCTTCCTGCTAGTAAAGAATTTATGAATTCATTGAGATTTTATGATTCAGATTCTTTTGATGATCCAAAAATTGGCCAAGATTTAAACTATGACATTTTGGATAGACAGTTATTTTCTAAAATTTTAAAAGAAAATGATAGATCTGAATTGTTTCCTAGTTCCCATCCTTCTGTTGAATCTTATTATTCCGAGCATCATTTAATGTTCTTTTATGTAAATACTGGATCTGAAATTGCTCGAGTGGAAGTTCCTGCATGGGCAACTNTTGATAATTCAAATGTTGACTTAATACATGCGTTAGTATTAGATCAGACTAATAAAGGGCCAACTTATCCAACTGTATTGATGGAAGCCCATGAACAAGCTGTTATATCATCTAAAGATAGNGAATATTTNTTAAATTTAATCGAAATGTCTATGGGNTCTANGAATTTTGAATTTTATACTTCTCAAAAAAACCGCTCAAAATCTTTGAGATGGTTGTAAAATCCAAGGAGATAAAGTGATCCGATTAGGTGAAATCATAGAAAGTAATACTAATGAATTTGTTACTCAATGNTATAACCTTTATANNGCTCCTTCTTTAGGNACATTGGTTAAGGCAGGNCAAAANGATCCNATTTTNGGGATAGTTTCTTATGTTCAAACTTTAGGATTGGACCCTACAAGGCGCCCGTTACCTAGAGGTAAGCATTTAGACGATGAGTCGGAAATATATGAACAAAACCCTCAACTGAATCAATTGTTAACTACGGAGTTTAAATCAATCATAATAGGGCATAGCGTTAATCAAAATATAGAATTTTTCTTGTCTCCTACTCCGCCTAAAATCCACTCTTTTGTTCAAGAATCTTCATCAGAAGAGATAAGTAAAATTTCTACTAACATAGAATTTTTGGAGACTATAATTTATTCTAACCAACCTCAATCAGATGACATAGTAGCATCATTCATCAGGCAAGTTGCCACTATTGTCGATAATCCTAATTTTGTTAATGAGGCAGCTAAAAAAATATCTGCTATGTTGAGAAATGATACCCAAAGATTGAATTCTATCTTCAGGAGGTTGCGATTATGACTCAATCGAATCTTGAAAGTAATATAGGATTTATTATTGGCGGATCATATTCTGAAGGATTAAAAGTTAAGCTTTCTAATAATGTACCTGTTGAATCTATTTCTGATGGATTATTCGTAGTTATTGAAGGTGCTAGCAAAGATTTCTTGGCCGTTGTTAAAGATATTGTATTGGAGACTACTGACCCTAAATTTCAATCATTATTATTAGATGATAATCATACTTTTCTAAATCAAACCTTATCAGGAACTGTTTTGTATACGACCCTTATCATAAAGCCGGTTTTAATTTTTGGTGACCTAAATCCTCATTTCCCCAATTATGAGGTAGAAAGTGAAAATTCTAACCAGAATTCTAAAAATATTCCCGGATATTTTTCAATTGTTAGAAAGGCTACAAAAGATGATATGGACAGAATTTTTGAAAATGAATCTCAAGGGAATTTTCCTATTGGAGAATTTATCAATATGGATGAATCGAATATTTCGATAGCATTTAATATAGATAAAATGACGTCTAGGAATACAGGTGTTTTTGGAAAGACAGGGAGTGGAAAAACCTTCTTAACGCGCATTTTGTTAAGTGGGATTATTAAAAGTGATTTCTCCAGTAATTTAATATTCGATATGCATAATGATTATGGTTGGTCAGGTACAACGGAAGGTCAGACTGAGGTTAAAGGATTAAAACAATTGTTTCCTTCTAATGTTTTTGTTCACTCTCTTGATAAAAATACAAGAAATTCTAATAATTCACCAGATGCGTTGATTAAAATAAAATATTCAGATATTGAACCAGAAGATATAGCGTTACTTCAGAGGACATTAGACCTTAATGAAAAATCAATTGAAGCTTCTTATGCCTTAAAAGCTCGTTTTGGTAATGACTGGCTTGGTGAATTTATGAATGGAGATATTGAAGATTTAGCTGCTAAAACTGGAAGTCATTCAGGAACTCTTGAAGCTTTGAAAAGAAGGTTATCTAGACTAATAAGGTATACATTTATCGATAATAATTTAAATAAAAATAATTCAGATGATTTCGCTTCAGACATTATTACGCAGTTGTTGCAAGGGTATAACGTAGTTTTAAATTTTGGACGATTTGCTAGTGATAGAACAGCTTATATATTGATAGCTAACATGTTATCAAGGCGTATTTATAATGAATATAAGCAGAAAATGGAAAATGCACTTGCAAATTCTAATCCAAGTGATCGTCCTAGAAATTTAGTTATAACTATTGAAGAGGCTCATTTATTTTTAGACTCATCTGTTGCAAATCAGACTATTTTTGGCAATATAGCTAGAGAGATGCGTAAATATAACGTCACTTTATTGGTTGTAGATCAAAGGCCTAGTCAAATAGATGATGATGTTATGAGTCAAATTGGTACTAAAATTGCATGTAGTTTAGATAGCGATAAAGACATTGACGCTGTTTTATCGGGTGACTCTCAAGCGCGCGAACTACGAGGTGTACTGTCTAAGCTAGAGCCTAATGGGCAAGCATTAATTATTAGTCATGCATTGCCAATACCTGTTCCAATTAAAACTAGAAGGTATAACGAAGATTTTTATCAATCAATGGCACCACAAAAAACTCAAGAACAAATAGATCAAGATAAAAAAAATCTAGGCTTATGATAAATCTTGATATGATCTTATATTTTGAGATATTTCCGCATTGATTGTAAGTTGAATTTCTTTGACGAGCTCACTCTCAATTGTTGAAAGTGATTCTAGTGATTCTTGGAATATCGTGATTTTATCTGGCAAAATGTCTTCATAGCCATATCTTTCAGATGAATGGATTCCTTCATACAAACTTAGAAGGTCTAGTTTATTCTCTAATCCAGTACCTAATAGTTGTTCTTCTGTAGGAGATAAATCTACAATTACTTGGATATTTTCCAGATATTTTTTTGAGTTATCTGGAAGGTTATTAATTGCATCTGCTACTAATTGTTTGAATTTTGTTAAAGAAAGTTGTGCCATTAAATTTAAAACTTTATATAAGTGTTGTGTGTTTAGGTTATAAATTGTATCCTAAACGAGTTTCTAATATATTCTATTTAGATCAAGATTATATATTTTGGGAGGTAATCATGACAGATCTTCGGAAAACTGTCGCTATCGTAGGGGTAGATGAATCGGATGAAATCGGAAAAGTTCCGGGTAAATCAAATCTTCAGCACCATGCAGAGGCTGCACATAATGCTTTAGCCGATGCTGGGATGTCTTTGAAAGATGTTAATGGGCTTTTTTGCTCTGGTAATACAGCTATGGGGACTTTAAATATAGCCGAATATTTAGGTATTGAACCTAGCTTTACCGATACTACTGCTGTTGGAGGTTCTTCGTTTGTTATTCACATAGCACATGCTGTTGCAGCTATTAATGCAGGATATTGCGATGTAGCTTTGGTTACTCATGGAGAAGCCGGTAGAAGTAGGAGAACACGACCAGGTCCAGATCCTGCAGATCCTGGTCCTCAATATGAAATTCCATATGGCCTAATTGGACCACCGGTCAATTACGCCATGGCAGCGCGTAGGTACATGCATATATATGGTGAAGATAAAACTAGACAAGGAATGGCTGAAGTTGCTGTTGCTACTAGAAAATGGGCTCAAATGAATCCAAAAGCATATATGAAAGATGATATGACATTTGATGATTATCATAATTCTAGATGGATATCAGAACCATTCCATTTACTTGACTGTTGTTTAGTTACTGATGCTGGTGGAGCTTATGTTATAACTTCTGCAGAGCGTGCAAGAGATGCGAAAAAGAAACCTGTTTGGGTTTTGGGTGCTGCAGAGTCACACGATCATAATATTATTAGTCAAATGCCTGATTTAACTCGTTCTGTCGCTAGGAATACTGGTCCTGCGGCTTTGAAAAGAGCAGGTCTTACACATGATGATATGGACCTTGCTATGATATACGACTCTTTTACATATACAGTTTTAGCAACTTTAGAAAGTTTAGGTTTTTGTGGTCCTGGTGAGGCACCAGATTTTGTTGCAAATCAAAGAACTGCTCCGGGAGGAGACTTTGCAATGAATACTTCTGGAGGAGGATTATCTTATACTCATTCAGGTATGTACGGAATGTTCTTAGTTTTAGAAGCTGTTAGGCAATTGCGTGGAGAATGTGGAGACCGTCAACTTGATGATCCTAAATTATGTTTAGTAAATGGTACTGGAGGACAACTTTCTTCCACAGGAACCGCTATATTAGCTGTTGATTAATTAAAAGGATAAAGAAATATGACTTATAAGAAACCTATACCGATGCCTCAAGGTGAATCAGATTTTTATTGGGAGAAAGCTAAGGCTGGAGAATTGTGGCTTAGGTATTGCAATACATGCGATGATGCTTACTTTTACCCAACTGATATTTGCAGAAATTTAGATTGCTCAAACCCTAGGGATACAGGTTGGAGAAAAGCTTCAGGTAAAGCTACTTTGTTTACCTACGGGATTGTTCATAGAGCCCCACATCCTGGGTTTGTTGACGATGTCCCTTATGTTACAGCAATTGTAGAACTTGAAGAAGGCCCAAAGATGCCTACTAATATTGTGATAGATAATCCAAGCTCGGATAATTTAAAGATTGGAATGGATTTGGAAGTTGTGTTTGAAGATATAACTGAAGAGATAGCTTTACCTAAATTTAAACCGATCTAATCATAAAGGCTATCATCCATTTCTCTTAAAACAGAAAAAGGAAATATTCCTGTATGGTGTCCGTCACTCCATAAAAATTGAATACCGTAACGCCCAACAGTTAGATAGTCTTCTGCAGTTAGGTCATGAGGGACTGAGGCTGGATCCAAAAGTTGTCTTTTGCTCCATTCTTCTACGCATTGTGCGCACTGGCAGCTTACCCGAATTTCACGTGCCGAAAAAGTACTTTCGTGCCCGTCATCCCACTGTAATAGTATCTTATTGCCATATAATCCAACATTTTTTAGTTTGATAGATGAATTCAATATGTTCTCCAAAATATACTCATATTAAATATCATATATAAGATTGACCCATTAAGATACCTGTGATACTTTCGAAACTTAACCAAAAAAGGAAATTCATATATAAATGTCTACTCTTAAAGATATAATAGTACTTGATATATCAAGAGGTAAATCTGGAGCTGTTTCATCAATGTTCTTGGCTGATAATGGAGCTAGAGTTATACGTGTTTTGGATAATTCTAATAATGACATTTTAAAAATTTCAGAAGGGGAAAAATTTTATGAAACAGAATTCTCCTTTTTTAATCGAGGAAAAGAACTTCTGAAGATAAATATTTCAGAAGAATTGAATTTTATTGAATCATTACTTGCATCTGTAGATGTTGTTATAGATGACTGTACTCCATCAGAGGATTTCCATGGATTAAATATTTCTGAAATAACTAAAAAATTTCCACATATCATCCATAGCTCTATTACTCCATATGGTAATAAAGGTCCTTTGAAGGATAGTGTGGGAGATCCTAATCTAGTTAAAGCAAGAGCAGGCATCTATGATAGATTACCTGGGTTTCGAGAAGGATCTATATATGTTGTTCATCCATTTGTAGAAGTTGGCGCAGGATTACTTAGTGCTATAGGTATTACTGCGGCATTATTTAAACGTGAGCAAACAAAACATGGTTGCAGAGTATATACCTCCTTGTATGCCGCTGCTCTTTTTTATACTCCCATAGTATCAAGTAATAAAGTGAAAAAATATCCTAATAATTCACCAGTAGGCGGAGGTCCTTTTTATAGTGTTTTTGAATGTTCAGATAGTAATTGGATTCAATTAGCATGTATTCATGAAGGGTTTGTTGATATTGCAGCTGCTGTTATGGACATAGCCCACATTTTAGTAGAAGAAAGATTTGGAAATGGCATTTCTCCTGTTGATGACGAATCAAGGTTTGAATTATTTAATATTGTAAAAGAAAAAATGAAAACTAAATCATCTGTCGAATGGTCAGGCATATTTGACGCCGCTGACATTCCTTTTGCTGTTGTTGCTACCTCCAAGAGTGCTATGCATAATGAACAGCTTATACACAACAATATGCTAGTTGAAACTGAAGACCCTATTTTGGGGACTATAAAACAACCGGGATGTCCTTTACATCTGTCAGATTCCTCTAATAGTATTTCACCTCTTGCTTATGTTACAAAAGATGATTTATTAGATTCTTTTCCATTTAATAGAATAGTTTATAAACCGGTTAAATTTAGTACTGCTACAGAAATGCCATTGAAAGGTATTAAAGTATCAGATATTACTAATGTGATCGCTGGGCCATCTGCTGGTAGGGTTTTGGCTGATTTAGGTGCTGATGTTTATAAAATTGAACCTCCATATGGAGATCTTTCAAGACCTGGAAACCTCCATTTTTTCCATTCGTCAAATTCTAATAAAAGATCACTTTCCATCAATATCAAAGATGATAGGGGGAGCCATGTTGTTAAGAAAGTCATATGTAAAGGAGATGCCTTAATAGCTAACCTGAGGCCAGGTGTTTTGGATCGTTTAGGGTTATCATCTGAAGAATTAAAGAAGGAAAATCCTAGAATAATTGAATCTTATATTAGTGCTTTTGGAGAATCGGGTCCATTTTCACATAGACCAGGCCTTGACCCACTAGCTCAAGCGTGGTTAGGTTTGCAAACAGCTCAAGGAGGATCTCCTCAAAGGCCATCATTTATAGGACAATTAGCTCCAACAGATTATACTGCAGGTCTAATAGCAAGTTTGGGTATAACTATCTCTTTATATCATCGTGAGAAAACTGGTAAAGGACAAATATCCCGAACTAATTTGCTAAATGCAGGTACGCTTTTGTTGGAGGGGGATTTGTCAGAAATACAGAAAGATCATTTGCCAAATTTGAATTTTTCAGATAGACGTCTTGGTGATATAAATCAATATGGTCTTAGTGATTACAATCGTTTATATCAGACGAAGGATGGTTGGATATATATTTCTGCGGAAGGAAATACAGATGCTTTCCATCACTTTATTAATATTTATGACGATAATATTGAAAGTAAGAGAGGTGAAAATAAATTTGATGAAGATTACTTACATACTGATTATGGATTGTTGGTTTTTAATGTTTTTAAATCCCAAACAACTGAATTTTGGATGAATAAACTCTTTGAAGCAGGTATAAATGCAGCGGAATCAGTAGAAAATTATGATGTTTTTTATTTTGATGATCCGCATCCCAAAGCAAACGANATGATAGCTACGCACGTTACTAATGATTTAGTGGAGCATAAATACGTAACTGGATTTATAAAATTTGATGAATTACCTTCAAATCATTCTTTCCCTACACCAAGACTGGGGGAACATTCTAGAGAAATTCTTAAAGAATTTGGGTTTGATGATATGTTCATAGACTCCATTATCGGGGATAATGTATTAATTGCTCCGGATTTATAAAATTTGATTAAGGTTTTTTATAAATAATGAATACAGAAGAATTATCTGATTTAAGATATAAAATTAGGCATTCAGCTGCTCACGTAATGGCAGATGTGGTTAGAACTATGTATCCGAATGTTAAATTGGCTATTGGACCACCTACTGAAGATGGGTTTTATTACGATTTTTTAATAGATGCNCCTTTCTCAGATGATGATTTGAANAAAATCGAAAAACAGATGAAAAAAATTATAGCTCGNAATCTTCCATTCGAATATTCTGAATATTCTAGAGANGATATGCTNGAAATTAATAAAGATGAACCTCTGAAAATAGAGATAATCAAAGAAATTCCCGAAGGAGAGTCCATAACAACATACAAACATGGTGATTTTGAGGATTTATGTGCAGGGCCTCATGTTGAATCAACCGGTAAAATTCCAGCTTTCAAGCTTTTAAATGTTGCAGGAGCTTATTGGAGAGGTGATGAATCTAGGCCAATGTTACAAAGAATTTACGGTACAGCATGGGAATCAAAAGAAGCTCTTCAAGAGCATGTAGAACGTATAGAAGAAGCTCGTAAAAGAGACCATAGGACATTAGGGAAAACACTAGATTTATATTCTATTCACGAAGAAATTGGACCGGGTTTAATAGTGTGGCATCCAAAAGGAGCTAGAGTTAGGAATCTTTTTGAAGATTTTTGGCGTACAGAACATTATAAAAGAGGATACGATCTTGTTTATACTCCAAATATAGGTAGATCAGTTTTGTGGGAAACAAGTGGGCATTTGGATTTTTATAGTGAAGACATGTTTGCTCCTTCGGTAAATGATGCCCAAGATTATTATTTAAAACCTATGAATTGTCCTTTCCATATAATGTATTATCGGTCTTCTTTGAGAAGTTATAGAGATTTACCTATGAGGGTAGGGGAACTTGGGACTGTTTATAGACATGAAAGAGGGGGNGCATTACATGGNACATTGAGAGTTAGAGGGTTTACTCAAGATGATGCNCATATTTTTTGTACACCNGATCAAATAAANGATGAAGTTAAAGGTGTTTTAGATTTGACTTTTGATATGNTGAGCGCATTTGGATTTACAAAATTTTCAATAAGCCTTTCNACAAAACCAGNTAAATNTGTTGGNTCNGAAGATCANTGGAAGGTTGCTGAAGACTCATTAAAAGATACTCTTGATGNGATGAAATTATCTTATGATACTGATCATGGNGGNGGGGCATTCTATGGNCCTAAGATTGATATTAATATAGAAGATGCTATCGGTAGNTCTTGGCAATGNACAACAGTTCAGTTTGATTTTAATCTTCCNGAAAGATTTGGGATCTCATATATTGNAGAAGACGGACAATCTCATAAGCCTTATATGGTTCATAGAGCAATATTTGGATCTTTAGAAAGATTTATGGGAATGTTGNTTGAACACTATGGAGGCGCTTTTCCNGTTTGGTTGGCTCCGACTCAAGTTATTATAATNCCAATTGCNGATAGACATCACGAATATTCTAATAAAATACGAGATTATCTAAATGAAAATAATATTAGAGTTGAAATTGATGGTAGCCGAGACAGGATGAATGCAAAAATCCGTAATGCTCAAATTCAAAAAATTCCATATATGTTCATAATTGGAGATAGAGAAATAGAATCTAATAAAATAGGCGTGAGGCTTAGATCTGGAGATGATCTAGGGGCTTTAGGATTAGATGATGTTATGAATCATATTAACAATTCAATAGACGATAAGATTTAAATTAGCTATAATTCTTGATGCAGGTTTGACACTATGCTATATTCAATATGGTCCAGTGTGAACTGGGCTTTTTGTATTTAATNTAANTTNANGGAGTTTTAGTATACCTAAGAATTATAAAGTTAATGACAGTATCACATCTGGGACAGTTTTAGTAGTTGATGAAAAAGGTACCCAATTAGGTGAAATGCCAACAAATGAAGCCTTAGATTTAGCTTCAGAAAAAGGNTTNGANTTGGTTGAAGTTGCACCTAGNNCTAANCCTCCTGTTTGTAGGTTATTGAATTACGGTAANTTTCGATATGAAGCTACTAGAAAAGAAAGAGAATCTAGAAAAGCTAACAAAGTTAATACAAATAACCAATTACGTGAAGTAAGGATGAAGCCTCGTATAGGTGAACATGATAGGTTGTCAAAGACTAGATTAATAAAGAGGCTTTTAACTGAGGGTGCAAAAGTTAAAGTTTCAGTTATGTTCAGGGGTAGAGAATTGCAACACCCGCAAATCGGTATGGCTTTATTGAAAAATGTTGCAGAGGATTTGCAAGAAGATGCTATGTTGGATCAAGCTCCAAATTTTGAGGGNAGATTTTTAGCAATGATTCTTTCNCCTAGNCCNACATTAAAAAAACAAGTTAGAATTAATAAGGAAACGGAAAGTGCCAAAACTTAAAACCCACAAGGGAGCTAAGAGTAGATTTAAGGTGACAGGGACCGGTAAANTTTTACGTATGAAAGGTTTGNGAAGTCACTTGAGACGTAAAAAACCTACTAAAGTAAAGAGAACATTTGGAAGTACAATTCCTGTCAGCGAAGCAGATGTACCTAGATTAAAGAAATTACTTCCATATAAAAAATAATGTTTTATTTGTTCAGGAGATTTATAAGTGACTAGAAGTAAAGTCGGCGTTGTAAGGCGTAGAAGACATAAAAAGATGTTATCGATGACTAAGGGTCATCAAGGTGTTAGGCATAGGCTGTATAGGCGATCACACGAATCCATGATACATGCATATCAATATGCTTTTGATCACAGACGTGAGAAAAAAGGAGATATGAGACGAATATGGAATGTGAGAATTAATGCTGCGGCTAGGGCGAATGGAATAACTTATAGTAAATTAATTAATGGGCTCTCTTTGGCTGAAGTTTCTATAAATAGAAAGATGTTAGCAGAGTTAGCTGTTGATGATCCTAAAGCATTTTCTGAGGTGGTTTCTATTGCTAAATCAGCTCTTGATAAAGCAGCTTAATTAATTTAGTTATTTTTCATTCGAATTATATCTTGGGTTAGAGCTTCCTTATCTATAGGGTTTGTGTGTACAAGTTTAGCAGCCCCTGTGTCGTTTAAAATATAAACAGGCGAAGAATGGATTACTGTTTCTTTTTCCAGTAAAGCATTGTTTATACCTTCAACTCCACCCTTTTGAATAGGTACGTCATATTTTTGAGGGTTTATGAAATATGAATTCCATATGGGGATTAATTCTTTCTTGCTCCCTGAAATAAAAGACCAATTTGTGTCCAAATTCCATTTTTTTATAAATTGATTCCGGTTTTCCAAAGAGTCATTTTCTGGGTCTACACTAACTATTATTACAGGTATTTTGTCTGAATCAGGTACATTGGATAAAGATTTTCTAATAGTATTTGTAATAATAGGACACACATCTGTGCACTCAGTAAAGAGAAAAGATAGTATAGCTACATTTGAACCATGATTGCCACTATCTATCAATCTGTTTGAATGATCTTTTAGCACAAATCTATAACTATCATGGTTATTAAGTACTGTGCCTTTATATTGTGGCTCTGAATCACATGAAACAAGTACAAATAATGAAAATAGTATTAGATAACAGGATTGCGCACGCACGTAACTTAGATATTGCAGTAGAATTATTTCTCTGTAGACCTTTCATATAAATAGGCTGCTGTAGGAGTTATTATTAAAAGAATCAATCCTATTACGATAACTCCGGCACCACTTAGTGATGTATGGTGATGCACTTGGTAAAGTAAGTATCCGAATGGTATTGCAAAAGCAGCTATCATAAGTAAAGAAGCTAAAGGCACAATAGCTGAAAGAAATAATTTATTGTTCATTATAACTCCTGTAAGGTTAATCTAATCATCATCTAGTATACCTCTTTTTGTATCCTTTGANTCACTCTCNAACCATTTAAAAAAGGTGATTATTAGAATTCCTAAGAATAAGAATCCACTTCCTACCTTCATGATGATACCGCCCATTTGTTGATCTAATAAAGCAGAAACATTCCAAATTCTGGGAGCATCTACGTAATGAGTGTATATTGGTTCAGTTGCGAATGTTATGATTCCAAATACTATTATTTGAGCAAGAGACATTACAAATAGGTATATCATTTGTAGAGGATAGGATATTTTCGGTAATAAATTTGAGGTAGTAGATATAGGCCACCACATTATTATTGCAGAAATCATAAACATTAAATGTTCACCTATATGTATGTAATGATTCGAGACAGATAGTTTATATAATTCGGGTATATGCCATAGAGAAAATATCAGATTGAATATAACTACTGCTATTATCGGATGAACCAAAAATTTAACCATTTTGTATAAGAAAATATTTTCAAGTAAATAGTCAATTAACCATTGAGGGATCCCTAGAAGCAATAATGGAGGTGCAATTAAGGTGATTAATATATGTTGAAGCATATGGGCACTAAACAGATATTGATCGCTTAAAATATGTAAGGGAGAAGTTAAAGAAATTAATATTATAAGTACGCCTAAAGTAAACATAAATGTTTTTTTAGGGTCAACCTGATTAGATAGGTTTTTCTTAATTCTTAGAGGCCCTATCCCAACTAAATACAGAAATTCTATTAAGAATAGTCCTATTATTGCATCTGGATGGCCGTGCCAATGTGTCCATATAGAGGATGTTATATCCATAATGACTCTAATAAATTTCTAAGTGTAATACAAGAATTGTAATATTTTAAAAAGCATTAAATAGTGCCATTAATGCCAAAATCACTCCTGATGCCACTATAAAACCTGCTATAAACATTAGAGTGAATAATCTGTTATCAAATTTCAGGTGCATATAATACATAATTACTAATGCAAATTTTCCTGCTGATAAAACAAATAAGATTGGAATAATCCAGTAGTTTAAAAATTCTAAGTAAAAAATCCCTACTTCAATAGCAGTTATTACTACAAGTATCATTGCTATTTTAAAGTATTGCAATGAAGTTGGATGGTCGATATGGACCTCTGAATTTACTTGATTATCACTCATATTAGCTCCAAATTGTTATGAAAACGGAAAGACTCCAAATAAATATACAACCGTAAAAATGACGATCCAAACTACGTCAACGAAATGCCAGTAAAGCGCAGCTAGGTCAACGTCAAGATTTTTTTCTTTGGTTATGACACCCTTTTTAAATGAGAGTAGCAATAAAGACAGCAACCATACTACTCCTAACGTGACGTGCGCTCCGTGGAATCCAGTTAATGTATAAAATGTTGTGCCAAATAGGTTAGTTTGTGGTTTTAGGCCGTATTCACCATCAAATTTTTCTACACCTGGCTTACATTCAGCTTCAAACACTTCTTGCTCAAATAGAGTCATTTCATGAGATTCATTACATTCGATGTGCACGTGATGTTTTGAGAAGCTGCTAAATTCATATACTTGGAATCCAACAAAAGTAGCTCCCATAATTGCAGTTGATACCATCCACATTCGAAATGCTTTCATGTTATTTCTTGTTAAAGCTGAATAAGCTAATACCATACTCATACTGCTCATTAATAGCACGAAAGTGCTTACAGATGTTACCGGTATATCAAATACATCAATTGGCCTAGGCCCAGAAAGGCTTTTACCTTTGTAGACTAAATATGTCGCAATTAATGCTCCAAAAAACATACAGTCTGAACCAAGAAATGCCCACATAAGCATTTTTCTATGGTTAAGACCAGTAGTCGTTTCTTCATGATCTCCATGGTCTGAATGTATGTTTTCTTTTATTTCTGCTTGTGCCAATCTACTTACCTTCCTTAATGTGCTGAATGCTCGTCCGGATCGTTTACAGGCTCTAATGACCAAGCGTAAACCCCTATGAAAGTTATTGCTGTACCTATTGCAGCTATTAAATAAGGGAATATTAAACCATTAAAAACAACCCCATATCCAGCTATAAATATGCCTAAAGATGTAATTAAAGGCCAGTATGATGGTTGAGGTAAGTGTATATTGTGATGTTTTACTGGTTCTTCAACTTCTATGTCAGGGTTTTCTTGTTTGGTAACCCACCAATCATCTAAAGCCTTAACTTGTGGAATTTCTTTGAAGTTATATTCTGGGGCGGGAGAAGGGATTGACCACTCTAAAGTTCGTCCGTCCCATGGATCTGCCGGTGCGATTTCTCCTGACCTCCAACTTTTTACGAAGTTTAATATAAAGGCTAAGAAACTCAATATGATAATGAATACTCCAAATGTTGAAACGCCATTCCATAAATCCCAACCCATTCCTTCAGCATATGTATATATTCTTCTAGGCATTCCTTCTAGTCCAACAAAGTGCATAGGAAAGAAAGTTAAATTTTGACCAACCATGAGTGTCCAGAAATGGAATTTCCCAAGTTTTTCATCGTACATTTTACCGGTTATTTTTGGATACCAATAATAAATACCAGACATTAGAGCCATAATAGCTCCACCGAATAGTACATAGTGTATATGTGCTGGAATGAAATATGTATCTTGCTGCTGGGCGTCAGAGGCTGANACTGCGTGCATTACGCCACTTATNCCTCCAATAAGAAACATTGCTATAAACCCTAAGGAAAATAGCATAGGAGTATTAAGCTTGATTGANCCNCCCCATATAGTCGCTAGCCAGTTAAATACTTTTATTCCAGTAGGAACNGCTATAAGCATAGTTGTTATNGTAAATATTGCATTTACTGCTGGCCCCATNCCTACTGTGAACATGTGNTGGCTCCATACCATCCAACCCATAAATGCTATGATNGCTCCTGCAAGTACAATAGTTGCATACCCGAATAAAGGTTTTTTAGAGAAAACAGGTAATACNTCAGATACTATTCCCATTGCNGGCAATATGAGGATGTAAACNTCAGGATGGCCAAAAACCCAAAATAGATGCTGCCAAAGAACTACGCTTCCACCATTTGATACATTAAAGAAATTGAAAGCAAAATATCTGTCAAATGTNANCTCTATNANTGCTACTGTAATTACAGGAAACGCTAGTACNAGNAATATTGCAGTTATGAAGCTCATCCAGATAAATACAGGTAATCTCATCATATGCATTCCAGGAGCGCGCATNTTTATTATTGTGACAATAAAATTAAACGCAGCTGCTAGAGATGCGATTCCTAAAACCTGTAAACTTATAATCCAAAAATCGATTCCAGTNCCCGGGTTTTGGCTAATTGATGTTAGGGGTGCATAACCAAACCATCCTGCATTTGTNGCNCCTCCTATCCANCTTAGTTTTAACATTAATGCTCCACCTAAAAATGTCCAATANCTAAAAGCATTTAGCCTAGGGAATGCAACGTCACGAGCACCTATTTGTAAAGGTATTATGAAATTAAAAAATGCAGCNCCCATAGGCATGATAGCCAANAATATCATTGTTGTACCATGCATTGTAAATAANTGGTTGTANACTTCTGCACTGACAATATCTAGTTCTGGNCCAGNTAATTGTAGTCTCATCANNGTAGCTTCAATNCCACCACTTAGAAATANTATAAATGCAGTTACTCCGTACANTATTCCTATNCTNTTGTGGTCAATTGTAGTAAGCCAGCCCCAAATTCCAGTTGGGTTAACCGGCCTTGCTATACTTGGAAAAGATATTGGTATNGGGAATGTAGTCATTTGTTTTTCTACCGTCCTAGGACAACTTATATTTTAAAAANATCATTTTAGAGTCATCAGGTATGCAACTAATGCAGATATTTGNGATTCAGTTAAAGCTCTNTCAGGATCGTTATATACAGCTCCTTGNGCTGCCATCAAGTTTCCTGGTTTTATNGATGCNGGATCAGCAATCCATGCTCTTAAATTTTCCTGCAGATAAGCTTCGTTTATATCTGTAGTATCAATATCATCTGTATTATTCATCAATCCTGCAGCTAAATATGTTCGTGATGCCAAATGAGTCAGGTTAGGCCCTAATCGTCCTTTGGAACCTGTTTTTGCAGTAGGCTTTAGTGCATGACATCCGCTACAACCTGCAGATTTAAATACTGCAGCTCCTTCTTTTACAAGTGGATCATCCCACTCTGCGGCAGGTTCTGTTTGACTCATTAACCAAGAGTCATATTCAGGTTGGCTAACAGCAATAACTTTAAATTTCATATTTGCATGAGAAGCCCCGCAGAATTCAGTACATTGCCCAAAATATACTCCAGGTTCAGTTGCTTCAAACCACATGTGATTAAGGTCTTTATTTCCATCAATATCTTTTGGTTTTGGAACCATATCTACTTTACCGGCTAATTTTGGAACCCAAAAGCTATGTATTACGTCAACACTGTCTAATTCGATTCGCACAGGCACTCCGACTGGTATATATACTTCATTAGCTAACACTACTTCTTGGGATTCGTCATTTGGGTTAGGGTATCTGAATTCGAACCACCATTGATGTCCAATAGCTTGAAGCTGTACATGGTTCTCCAGATTTCCTTCTGAGTCTTTGGGAACTTCAGCAGCAAAAAACAAAGTGTTAATAGATAGTATTGAAAAAACTAGTACGACTACAGCTGGAATTGCAGTCCATATGAATTCAAGCTTGTGGTTTCCGTGCACTTGATTTGGAAGACCTTCAGTATCTTTTCTGCGATACTTAATGGCAGAATATATTAAAAGAGCTTCAACTAGTATGAAAACTACAACTCCACCTGCTAATATCAACCAGAAGATATCTAATTGTCTATCAGCAACTGGCCCATATGGGTGAAAAGTTGTTTGGTTAAAATTTTCTGGATAGCAAGCTGACAAGGTCAAAATTATACCTGTCAACAAAATAGTAGTTATTTTCTTCATATTCATAAGGATATAGTACTAATTAAACACACGATTTGGCAACACATGCAATCATATCGTATATGTATTTTGAGTCAAGTTAAAATTAGCCTATATCTGTAATGATAGATATCAAAAATTTTGATATTAGTTCATGCCAATCCATCGATCATTATAATTACAAATATTAGGGCTAAGTATAGTAGAGAAAAAAGATATACTTTTTTTGCTTTAGTAATTCCTTCTGAAGATATTAATTGCCAAGCCATAAATGAGAATGTCAGTGTACTAATAGTGCCTACTACGCCAAATAATATGGATAGAGCTGAAATAAAGTAAGTACTGGCAATTATTAAAGCTAGAAGTATCCAAGTGTATGCAAAAATTTGTATCTTTGTATTTTTTATACCTTTTACGACAGGAAGCATTGGGATTTCAGCTTTTGCATAATCATCTTTTATTAATAATGCTAAAGCCCAGAAATGGGGGGGAGTCCAAAAAAATATTATTAAAAATAATAACCATGGGGCAGGGTCGATTATGTTACCTGTTACGGCAGCCCAACCAACCATTGGAGGAATCGATCCCGCAGCACCTCCAATTACAATATTTTGCGGGGTAGTTCTTTTTAGTCCTATGGTATATACAAAAACATAAATTAAAGTGGCAATAATAGTTAATATGGCACTTAGTAGGTTGGCCCCTTGCCATAAAACAATGAATGCTAAAACATTTAATGAAATTCCAAATATCAAAGCATGTTTAGGTGTTATTTGCCCTGAAACTATGGGGCGTTCTTTGGTTCGACCCATTTTTTCATCTATATCTCGATCAAGATAGTGATTTATTGCATTTGCTCCACCTGCACCTAATGACCCACCGATTAAAACGACCAACATGACCAATATATTTGGAATTCCTTCAGTAGCTAAGAATAATCCACCCAATGCAGTTATCAAGAGTAATATTATTATTTTGGGTTTGGTAAGGTCTATGTATCCTTTTAGCATCTAAATATTACCTTATTTTAAAATACTGTCTGTAGGGTAACGATTATATTAGTTTTAGTGATAAATATGTACCCTAATTTAAAATAAGTTATTTAATTTGAATCTTTTTTAAAAATTCCAAAAGTACTTACGACCACAAATATTGTTGCTATCCATACTAAAGTAGCTACACTTAAGTGTATTCCTTTTAAGGTTGGAGAAAATTCACCCCAGACCATAATAGCTCCTAATATAATTTGCAATCCGATTAGTCCCAGTGCAGAGTGAATACTTTTTTTGATTAAAAATCCACTAGAATATTTACTAACTAATGATAATGCTATGTACCCTAAATATATCAAAGCAAATCCTGATACGTACCTATGAAGCATATGTATGTCATAGGGGTATCCAGTTTTCCATCCGCAAAATGGCCATGTGGTACAGACTGCTGTGGCGCCTATTCCAACTACCCATGATCCACTNATNAGGACACAAAATATTACAAGAGTTAATAAGGATAATTTTATTGTCCAAGATTTTGTTAAAGGCTCATCTATTTTTAAAGGAGCTTTTGATAAATATGCTATTTTCCAAATTATTACTACTAAGCATGCTAATATGGCCTCAGCGATGGAGAGATGTATTAATCTAACCCACCATTCCAACTGTGTTAGTACAACTATACCACCTAAAATCCCTGCTAATACAACTAATATAAAAGTTATAAATGATATTTGTTTCGTAAACTTATCGTATAAATTAGACCTTAATGCTGTTATGAGCAATATAANTATAAATATNCCTAATATAGATCCAGACAGTCTATGAGAATATTCAATTAAGATGTGATATTCAAATAATGATGGGATAATTTCACCACCACATAAAGGCCATTCCGATATAGCAGTTCCAGTTGACGGGCACCCTAATCCTGATTCAGTGACACGTACGATTCCTCCTAAAGATACTTGGAAGAATCCTAGTATTAAACACATGATTGGTAGAATTATATGTTTGGTTAATTTTTTTTCTGATGACTTGGAAGAAATGTTCATCAAATAATTAATAGCTCCACTTGACTTGACTATCTAAGCTTTAATTTAGTTGAATATTGAAATACTTATATGATCTTACTATGGAGATACAGCTAGCTCAGAAAGTAATTTTTTTGTTGATACAATATGTTTGTTAAGTCGCATATCTTCTGGTTTTATGCCAAGAGCCAATCCAACTAATTGTGGTAAATGTATGATGGGTAAATCAATATCTTGTTTCACCGATGCAGCTGCTTTAGGTTGATAACCATCCAAATTTAAATGACATAAAGGGCAAGGTGTGACCATTGCATCAGCTCCGTTACGTTTAGCATCTAAGGTGTGATTTGAGACCATTTTGAGTGAATTTTCAGGATTTATCGTCAGTATAGGAAACCCACAACATAATGTTTTGCCAGGGAAGTCTGCTACTTCGCCACCCACCGCTTCAATAACTTCTTCTAATGCTTGCTTTCTATCAGGATTTACGTCTAAACCTAACGCTTTGGATGGTCTTACTATATAACAACCATAAAATGGAGCTAGTTTCATACCATCTAAGGTTCGCACAATTTTAGATTTTAAGAAATCTATACCTAAATCTTCCGCGATTACCCAAAGTAAATGTTTTGGCTCTATGGTTCCTTTGTATTCTAGTCCTTCTTCACGCAAAACCTCATTAATTGATTCTAAATAATCTGAATCAGAAGTGAGTCTTTCATTTGCTTGAGCCATTACCCCCTGACAAGTGCTACATATAGTCATTAAAGGTAAACCAGATTTTTCAGCCATCGCGAATGTTCTAGCGTTTAATGTGTCGCCTAATTTTTCATTNTTTTCTTGTAATACTCCTGCCCCAGTACACGAAGCACCTGCTAATGCAGCTTCATCAAGCTCTATTTCTAATATTTCACAAACGGCTAATGTTGCAGTATATAATTCAGGACAGGCACCTCTTGATACGCATCCTGGGTAAAAAGCATATTTCATTTTCCACTCTCAACTTTATCGAAAATTTTTCTAACATTCTTTGCTCCGGGAATACTTTTGTGGAAAATAGGAGGTCTTTTCCCGTTCAATTGAGCTCGAATACCCAAAGGTATTAAACCTATCATGGCTTTTATATTGAATATACCAAAACTTTTTAAAGGTAACTTTAATTCATCTAACCAGCCACTATGTTTTACGGAATCTGAAAATGCATTTGCATGCCTAGATCCATTAGTAGATTTCTGACCTGCTTCCATTGCCTTATCTCTTAAAGCCATAATCCTATCCATTGGGGCAACTCCCTTAGGGCATACCTCAATACACTGCATGCACCTTGTACAATCCCATATTCCGTTACTTTCATTTAGAATTTTTAATCTGCTATCGTTGGCATCATCTCTGGGGTCTCCAACAAATCTATATGCTTTAGCAAGAGCTGCAGGTCCTAAGAAATCTTGGTCTACTTCTAAAACGGTACAGTCTGAAACACAAGATCCGCACATTATGCAAGACATNACTTCGGCAAGATGAAGCATGTCTTCATTTGGAGCCAAATATTCTGCTTCTGGCTCTTCTCCTTCTGGCTTTAACCAAGGATCAACATCTCTGACTTTTGACCAAAAAGGTTCAAAATCTACTACTAAGTCTTTTATTAGAGGCAGATTACCTGCAGGTTCAATTATTATAGGGGATCCATCTTTTGGTAATACGTCGATTATTTTTGTGTTACAAGCTAACCCGGCCTTCCCATTAATTCTCATTGCACAAGATCCGCAGATAGCACTTCTGCATGAGCACCTTAGACTTAGAGTTCCGTCTACCTCTTCTCTTATTTCAATTAGACCATCTAAAACTGTTGACGCATTTGTCATATCTAGTTGGTATTCTTGAAAATGAGAAACAGCATTTGTTGATTCTGGGTTGTATCTTCTAATACTGAATTTAACTTCCATGTAGGCTCCTAACGTACACTCATAATTGGGTTTAATATTGTCTTATTTGCGGTTCCCAATCTGTTATTACAATATCTTGATAGGATAATTTGTGAGAATCGTTATCCTTTGTTACCAAAATATGCTTTAACCAATTCTCATCATCTCTGTCAGGCATATCTTCTCTTGTATGGGCTCCTCGACTTTCAGGCCTTTCTAGAGCACTTACTGCAATTGTTTCAGCACAATCTATCATGAATCCCATTTCTATAGTAAACATAAGGTTTGTGTTAAAAGTTTTTGTCTTATCATGTACGTGTACTTTTTTGTACCTTTCTCGTATTTCAGCAATTTTGGTTATTGCTTCTTTCATGCCTGTTTCATTTCGATATACTGCAAGATTTTTATTCATGGTATCACCAAGGTCTGACCTGAGTTGTCCAAATGTTTCATTTTTGGGATTACTCAATAATGATTCTAAATGATTTTTAATTTCATCAGCATACGAATCATTTAAATTAGCATGAGTTGTAGTTTTTGATATCTCAGCTGCATGTAGCCCTGACCTTCTCCCAAATACTAATGTGTCTAGTAATGAGTTTGCCCCTAACCTATTTCCTCCATGGACGCTAACACAAGCGACTTCTCCTGCTGCATATAGTCCTGGGACAGGGGTCAATCCATCAACATCGGCTTTGACTCCTCCCATGATATAGTGCATACCTGGTCTTACGGGNACAGGTTCCTTAATCATATCTACGTTTGCAAAATCTATTCCAAGTTCTCTTATTTGACCTAATCTTTCATGGATTAATTTTTCCCCTAGATGAGTAACATCTAATAATACGCATCCGTCAACCCCTCTGCCTTCATTTATTTCAGTTTGTTCACATCTGGAAACTACATCTCTTGAGGCTAGTTCTTTAAATTCAGGAGCATATTTAAGCATAAATCGCTCCCCTTCAGAGTTAAGTAAATATGCTCCTTCTCCTCGAGCAGCTTCACTTAGTAGAGCCCCACTGCCCTTTAAAGTTGTGGGATGATATTGGACCATTTCCATATCCATTAGTGGCGCACCTACTCTATAGGCTAATCCCATTCCATCACCTGTACAGATTAGAGCGTTAGTACTAGGTTCAAATACTCGTCCCAATCCTCCCGCAGCTAGTATTACTGTTTTTGCTCTAACTACTTCAATGTGGCCAGAACTTATTTCCATTAGTATGGCACCACAACATTTACCTTCTTCTGTTATTAATGAAACCACAAACCACTCTTCGTAAATTCGCACTCCAGCTTTAACTATTTGTTCATATAAAACATGTAATAATGCTTGACCTGTAAAGTCGGCGACAAAGAATGTTCGCGCTTCTCTTTGGCCTCCAAAACTTCTAGTTCCTAATCTACCTTCTTCATCCCTATTAAATATTGCCCCCATGTGTTCCATGGATATGACCTCAGATCCAGCTTCTTGGCACATTACTTCAACTGCATCTTGATCGGCTAGATAGTCACTTCCTTTTATTGTGTCGTATGCGTGATCTCTCCAATCATCACCTCTATCTGTTAATGCTGCGTTGATTCCACCTTGGGCAGCATTTGAATGACTGCGAACTGGATGAACTTTTGAAACTACTGCGACATCTACGCCTTGTTCGGTTGCTGTTAATGCGGCGCGCATGCCAGCTAACCCGGCACCTATAATTAGAACATCATGACTTTGCATACTTATCCCACTTTGTAATACTCAACTAAAACCACGATAGCATAGGCAAGCTTTACTAACAAGATTAATATATCAACATAATTTACATTATTTATTTTTAAAATACTANNTCANAGATTTATNTGTGAATTNGATAGGTTATTNCCGTTGACGCTTACTNNNTATGNCTGATAGAATTATNNNTTANAAATATATTAGGATACTTTGATTGGGANTAGTAACCTTACGAAACAATTAGAGAGAGNCTGAAATCAGCTGTGAATNAGGCATTGAATTCTCTGGTGAACTCGCCCATGAGTACCCNCTCTGAAAGGTTAAGAGGTTAATTTATGTGGAATGTAGACATAATCAAATTTGGTCTATNTAATGCCACAGAACTCANTGTGAGTTAACCNNNNAANCAATTAAGGGACGGGCGTTAGTTGCGTTATAACTTACTTAAGTGGTAAATGTTGTGNGAGTAAATTGCTTAACATTTGCAACGTGGGTGGTACCACGGGAATCTGTTATCTCGTCCCATGATTTGGGCGAGATTTTTTATTTTNNGGATTAAATTTAAATAAAACAGAGGNATTTAAAGAATGAAAATGGAAGGAAGACAAATAGTTTGNAAGAGCCTTATAAGAGAAGGTTGCNATACAATTTTTGGTATTCCTGGTGGTGCGATACTACCCTTATATCAGGCGCTTCCTGAATTTCCAGAATTAAGGCATATTTTGACTCGNCATGAACAGGGAGCCTCTCATGCTGCAGATGCTTATGCTAGGGTTACAGGCAAAGCAGGGGTTGCNTTTGCTACTTCTGGTCCNGGNGCGACTAATCTAGTAACTGGAATAGCAACTGCTCAAATGGATTCTGTCCCAATGGTTGTTATTACAGGTCAAGTATCCGATAAAGTTTTGGGTTCAGATGCATTTCAAGAAGTAGATATAACAGGTATTACATTACCAATAACAAAACATAATTTTCTGGTAATGGACCCTACAGAAATATCTAGAGTAATNAAAGAAGCTTTTCATATTGCAACCACAGGNCGTCCAGGNCCAGTACTAGTAGACATAACTAGAAATGCTTTTTTGGAANANTGTGAATATCAAGAAAATGAAGAAATTGATTTNCCAGGATATTCTGAAGAACCAGTATTTGAAGTTTCNTCTTTAATTAATNAAGCCGCAAACTTAATTAACATTTCCAAAAAGCCTGTTATTTTAGCAGGACANGGGATATCTATATCAGGAGCNTATAAAGAACTCTTGGATCTAGCNGAAAAAGCNCAGATTCCNGTTATAACTACTCTTTTAGGTATAAGTTGTTTTCCAGAAGANCATANTTTATGGNCAGGATGGCCTGGNATGCANGGGTTAGCTCATTCAAGTTTAGCAATTGACGAATCTGATTTGATCATAGCTCTTGGCATGAGATTTGATGATCGTATTACAGGAGACGTTAAGCAGTTTGCTNCCAAAGCAAAAAAGATACATGTAGANATAGATCCTTCAGAAATAAATAAAAATATTACTGTAGATGTACCTATTGTTGGNGATGTTAAGCAGGTACTTTCTGTTTTGAATGATTTGATAGAAGATAATAATCATACTGAATGGNTGTCAAGAATAGACAAATTGCGAGAGGATCANCCTTCGCTTACGATTCCTAAATCATCTAAATTACTTGGTAGAGAAGTAGTAAAACAATTATCTGAAATAACAAAAGGTGANGCGATTATAGTTACTGGAGTTGGNCAACATCAAATGTGGGCTGCTCAACATTATAGATTTAAAAATCCTAATTCATTTTTGTCNTCTGGTGGTTCAGGGACTATGGGGTATGAAGTNCCAGCAGCTTTGGGGGCNCAAGTCGCNAAACCAAATGCNTTAGTCTGGTCTATAGCGGGTGATGGNGGATTTCAAATGACTCTNTCTGAATTAGCTACAATTGTGGAGAANAAATTNCCTGTTAAGTTTGCTATTTTGAATAATGGATTTTTGGGTATGGTTAGACAATGGCAAGAAGTTGTTTTTAAAGGCGATTATGTTGCAACAGAATATTCAGGTAATCCGGACTTTGTCCTACTTGCTGAATCATATGGGATTAAAGCTATTAGGGTTACGTCTAAAGATGAAATTAAAAATGCTATCGAGGAAGCAAATGCTTACCAAGGGCCTGTATTAGTAGATTTCNTTACAGAAAAAGAAGAAAATGTTTANCCTATGATTCCTTCTGGTATGTCAGTTAATGAGATGATTGAAGAACCAATTANGGGGAATGTGNCTTGATGNCTGAAGAAATTTTTAAAAGTCATACAATAACCGCGTTAGTTGAAGATAANCCTGGGGTTCTGAATAGGATTGTTAGTATGTTTAGGCGNAGGAATTANAATATTTCTAGTCTAGCTGTGGGGCATAGTGAAATTGTTGGTATGTCTCGTATGACTTTTGTGGTTGAATGTGACTATTCTATATTGCATCTTGTAACTACTAATCTTGATAAACTTGTAGAAGTTATTGAGGTTGAGAATATTTCAAATGATAANTCTATTTCTCGGGAACTTGTTTTAATAAAAATTAATTCTGATGATTCTGTAAGNAATGAGATTTNANATCTTGTTGATAAAGCTGGAGCCAAAATATTAGATCGNAATCAAGGATCTATGATTATAGAAATTACAGGTAATGAGGATGTAATTAATTNATTTGTTTTATCAATTAAAAAATTTGAAGTAGAAGAAATTATGCGAACCGGAGTTATTGCCATGAATACCGAACAAAAATATTTAAACAATTAGAAATTAGGAGAATCGTTTAATGCCTGCAAAAATGTATTATGAATCAGATGCTGATATGGACCTTATCGAGAATAANCAGATAGGGATTATAGGATATGGCAGCCAAGGCCACGCTCATGCGTTAAATTTACAAGAATCAGGGATGAATGTTTCTGTGGGATTGTATGAAGGNAGTANTAGTTGGAGTAAAGCTGAAGNNGATGGACTAGATGTTGGNACAGTTTCAGAAGTTTCTGAAAANTCGGACATTATTATGGTATTAATTCCTGACCATATTCAAGCAAAAGTTTATGAAGAATCTATTCTACCTCATTTATTACCNGGTAAAACTTTAATGTTTGCACACGGATTCAATATTCATTATGACGCTATTACACCTCCAGAGAATGTTGATGTCACNATGATTGCTCCNAAAGCTCCAGGNCATCGTATGAGAGAAGTTTATACAAAGAATTCAGGTGTTCCNGGTTTATTNGCAGTTCACCANGATGCATCGGGTAANGCGCATGCTACCGCATTAGCATATGCTAGAGGNGTTGGNTGTACTAGAGCAGGTGTTTTNGAGACTACTTTTAAAGAAGAAACTGAAACAGATCTTTTTGGAGAACAAGCAGTTTTATGTGGAGGAGTAGCTGCGTTAGTTAAAGCGGGATTTGAAACTTTAGTAGAAGCTGGGTATCAACCTGAATCTGCTTATTTTGAATGTATGCATGAATTAAAACTGATAGTAGATTTATTTTATCAAGGTGGTATGGAGTATATGAGATATTCTGTTAGCGATACCGCAGAATACGGAGATTATACTCGAGGACCTGCTGTTGTTGACGATTCTGTAAAAGAAAATATGAAAGAAATATTATCTCAAATTCAAGACGGTACTTTTGCTCGAGAATGGATAAGTGAAAATGATGAAGGTCGCCCTTCTTTTAATCGGTTAAGAAAAGACAATGCTGACCATCCAATTGAAAAAGTAGGAAAAGAATTAAGAGATATGATGACATTTCTCACAGATTCTGATTAATCTAATAAGGTAACTGAGGATTTGACTATAACTATAGGAGTCTAATATGGCACAAGAAAAAGTTATTATATTTGATACAACTCTCAGAGATGGAGAGCAATCTGCAGGTATAGGATTAACAACTAATGAAAAGCTGGAAATAGCTCGTCAATTAGAAAGGCTAGGAGTTGATGTGATAGAAGCTGGATTTGCAGCTAGTTCTCCGGGAGATTTAGAAGCTGTTAAAGCCATATCTGCTGAAATTAAAAAACCTATAGTAGCTTCTTTGGCTAGATGTTACATACCTGATGTTGATGCTGCTTGGGAAGGTGTTAGGGATGCTAAAAATCCTCGTTTGCATGTTTTTATATCTAGTTCAGATAACCATATAATGAATTTGTTAAGAAAAAATCCAGAAGAAGTTTTAGAAACAGCTGTCGCTTCTGTAGAGAAAGCTAAAAGTTATTGTGATGATGTTGAATTCTCTCCTATGGATGCCACTCGGACTGATCCAGAATATTTATTTAAGATGTTGGAGGCAGTTATAAATGCTGGCGCGACGACAGTAAATATAGCGGATACTGTTGGGTATGCTATTCCGTCAGAATTTGCTCAACGGATTGAAGATATAAAATCAAATGTTCCAAATATAGATAAAGCGATTATAAGTGTGCATTGTCATAATGATTTAGGATTATCAGTTGCCAATAGTTTGGCTGCGGTTAAAGCAGGTGTGAGGCAAGTTGAAGGATGTATCAATGGCCTTGGTGAACGCGCAGGGAATGCATCTTTGGAAGAAATTATTATGGCTATAAATACTAGAGACGATTTTTTTAATATTTCTACAGATGTAGATACTACTCAGATATATAGAACTAGTAGATTGGTTAGCGATATAACAGGATTTACAATTCAACCTAATAAAGCCATTGTCGGGGCTAATGCTTTTAGACATGCATCTGGAATTCACCAAGATGGTGTTATTAAGGATACTACGACATATGAGATTATTGACCCTAAAACTGTTGGATGGCCAAGTAATTCTTTGGTGTTAGGTAAATTGAGTGGCAGAGCAGGATTAAAATCACGCCTCAGTGAGTTAGGTTATTCAATTGATAAAGATGACCTTAATGAAATATTTGAATCATTTAAAGAATTGGCAGATAGAAAAAGAGAAGTTACAGACCAAGACTTAGAATCTTTGATGTCTTCTAGAAGAAGGATTGCTGATATTCCTGTGATTTATAAACTTGAACATGTTCAAGTTTCTACAGGAGATCATGAAGTCCCTACCGCAACAGTAAAAGTTTCAAATTCACAAGATGAAGTTTTTACTGATGCAGCCACAGGAACAGGGCCTGTAGATGCAGTATATCAGGCGATCAATAGAGTAGTTAGAGTTGATAATACCTTAACAGAATATAGAGTTGATGCAGTCACTGAAGGTATTGATTCCTTGGGAGATGTTACTATACGGATTGAGAGCCATGGAGACACTTTTGTAGGAAGAGGAAGTGACACAGATATTATAGTTGCAAGTGCCAAAGCGTATATGAATGCTTTAAATAGAGCTATGGCCGTTATTGAAAATTAAGTTTTAATATTTGGGAGTTGTGGTTGTATGCAACCTAAGACTATGTTTGACAAAATATGGGATGCACATCTTGTAAAAGAAGAAGAAGGGATACCTTCAATACTTTATATAGACCTTCATCTTATTCATGAAGTGACCTCTCCTCAGGCATTTGAAGGATTGAGATTAACTAATCGAGAAGTTAGACGTAAAGACCTCACTCTTGCTGTTGTTGATCACAACACTCCTACATGGTCACTAGATTTACCAATTACTGACCCTATAGCTAAACAACAATTAGACACGTTAGCAAAAAATTGTTCTGATTTTGGGATTACCTTACATGATAGATTTAGCTCTCTTCAAGGAATAGTACATGTTATTGGTCCTGAACAAGGTCACACACAGCCTGGTAAAACAATAGTATGTGGAGATAGCCATACCTCCACCCATGGAGCTTTTGGAGCTTTTGCTATGGGAATTGGCACATCAGAAGTAGAACATGTATTAGCTACTCAAACACTCAGGCAATTTAAACCTAAAACTATGGAAATAAGAGTTAATGGAGAATTGCCTGAAGGAGTTACTGCTAAAGATATTATTCTTGGGATTATTGGTAAAATCGGTACAGCTGGAGCTACAGGATATGTTGTTGAATATACAGGAGAAGCTATTAGAGCATTGTCTATGGAAGGTCGTATGACAATATGTAATATGAGTATTGAAGCAGGGGCTAGGGCAGGGATGATTGCTCCTGATGAAACTACTTTCGAATATATGAAAGGTCGAGAGCATGTGCCTTCAGGAATTGATTTTGAAAATGCTACTAAGAAATGGAAATCATTGTCTTCTGATGATAATGCCGTGTTTGATAAAGTTGTGGAAATAAATGCTGCTGATTTAGAACCTCATGTTACATGGGGAACTAATCCCGGAATGGTTGCTCCTATAACAGGTAAGATTCCTAATCCTAAAAATTTTGAAGATCCTAGTGATCAAGAAGAAGTGTCAAGAGCATTGGAATATATGGACTTAGATCCCGATATAGATATCATAGGAATTCCAATTGACAGAGTTTTTATAGGATCATGTACTAATTCTAGAATTGATGATTTGAGAGCGGCAGCAGCAGTCGTTGATGGGCATAAAGTAGATGATAAAGTTTATGCAATGGTCGTGCCTGGGTCTAATGCTGTAAAAAGACAAGCGGAAGAAGAAGGGCTTCATCAGATATTTATAGATTCAGGATTTGATTGGAGAGAAGCAGGTTGTTCTATGTGTCTTGGAATGAATCCTGATATTTTGAAGCCTGGGGAAAGGTGTGCTTCAACATCAAACAGAAATTTTGAAGGTAGGCAAGGTAAAGGTGGGAGGACTCACTTATTGAGCCCAGAAATGGCTGCGGCTGCGGCTATATCAGGTAAGCTAGTTGATATTAGAAATTGGAGATTAAACTAAATGGACCCATTTAAGATTTTTATAGGAGGAATCGCTCCTATTAATAGAGTAAATGTTGATACAGATCAGATAATCCCAAAGCAATTTTTAAAAAGAGTTGAGAGGACAGGATTTGGCAAATTTCTTTTCAATGATTGGAGATACAATGAAGACGGATCTGAAAATCAAGATTTTATTTTGAATAAAGATATTTATAAAGATGCATCTATATTGGTAAGTGGAAGGAATTTTGGTTCAGGGTCTTCTAGAGAACATGCCCCATGGGCTCTGCAAGATTTTGGGTTCAAATGTATTATTGCACCCAGCTTCGCAGACATTTTCTATTCAAACTGTTTCCAAAATGGCATCCTGCCCATAATTTTGCCAGAATCAATAGTGACTGAGATAATGACTCGATCAGAAAATAATCCAAATTATCAAATGACCATAGATCTGGAAGAACAAAAAATTTGGGATACAGATGAAGATATTGTAACGAATTTTGATGTAGAACCGTTTAGAAAATATTGTATGCTCAACGGATTGGATGACATAGGCTTAACACTTGAATTTGAAAACAATATTTCTGAATTTGAAAATAATAGATCGAGTTATGGTGGGATTATTTAGTTATTAGGAATCTAANATCCTTTTCATTTTATCTGTAACGGTATCNTTCAAGTTANTTGCCTCTCGATTTATAGAAGCTTTAAAGTTTGTGGTATATTCACCTATTTCTCTANATTTTTTATATCGAGATCTTTTTATTGATCGCATTGATTTATTTTGAAGATCTGATAATTCATGAACAACGCTTCTTTTTATCATTCGTACTGTTTCATAATGATTTTTATGAGCACCTTCGTGCGGCTCATTTATTATTGAGTCGATTATTCCTAAATTTTTACAATCTAAAGAAGTAAGTTTTAAACTTACAGCTGTTTCTTTTTTCTTATCTTTATCTTTGTATATTAATTCTGATGCTTCTTCTGGAGATAAAGTAGAATATATGGCATTTTTAAGCATTAAAGATTTATCTGAAATTGCTAATGATAATGCAGCAGAGCTTCCTCCTTCTCCTATTATTATTGATATTGTTGGCACATCAATATCTGCCATTAATGACATTGTCTTGGCAATAGAGTTACCTATTCCTCTATGTTCTGATTCAAATGATAGGTTTACCCCAGGGGTATCTATTAGTGTTATAACAGGTAGGTTGAATTTTTTTGCTAATAACAAAGTTCTTTGAGCTTTACGGAATCCTTCAGGCATTATTCTCGTTTCATCTAATCGTTCCTGTCCTATTATTGCAATTGTTTGACCGTTTAGCTGACCNATTCCAGATATTATTGCAGGATCATCACCAAAGGTACGNTCACCATGTAATTCGATGAAATTGTCTAGTATTCTTGCCATTAGATTTGAAGCTTTGGGCCTTTGGGGATGCCTAGATAATTCAACTGATTTCCATGCAGCTATGTCGGATTGATATGATTCAGTTAGTTTCGATTTTGTTACTTTATTTATTTTAAATTCTTGTTTGAATAGTTCTAGTAATGCAGATAGGATATCTTTGAGCTCTTTTCTATGTACAATAGCGTCTATCATTCCATGATTAAGGTGAGATTCAGATGTGTGTGGGATATCTATTTCGTCATCACTGTTTTTGTTATCAGCCATTGTGGCTATTGGGTTGTATCCTACAATGGCATTAGGTTCAGCCAGAATTATATCTGATAGGTTTGCAAAACTTGCATATGATTGACCTGTAGTAGGATTAGCCAAAATTGTAATGTAAGGTACTCCATTGCTGTTAAGCTTATTAGATGCTGTTGCTACTTTGGCCATTTGCATCAAGGATAAGGTTCCTTCTTGAATCCTTGAACCTCCACTCGTTACTATACATATTACAGGTACTTTTTTTTGAGCAGATTCTTCAAATGTTAATGCTATCTTTTCTCCGACCACTGATCCCATAGACCCACCCATAAACCCAAAGTCTAATACTATAATATTGCATTCAAATCCCGATATTGTGCAATTACCAGTGACTACAGCTTCGCTTAACCCTGTCCGTTCCTGATCTTTCAATATGTCATTTTTATAAGATGAATTNGATACGAATGATAANGGGTCAACAGAAGTTAATGATTTNTTTGTTTCATTAAAAGAATTTATATCTACTAAAGTATCAATTCNCTGTTTTGCAGTCATCGTGTAATGNAATTGACACTGAGGACAAATTTTATNTCTANTGAATTGAGNTGANCCNTCTAAATCAAAATCGCACATGAAACAATTTTCATATGACGTATTTGAAGGTTCTTCCCTTTGAAGATTATTATCATTTTTGTATATGTTCTGGAATAACTTTGAAATATTATTAATCATGTCAAGATCCAAACAAATATATAAAATTTTGCTAATTTGTTTGGATTATAACATCACGGGACTTTGACCCATCACTTGGCCCCACAATACCCATGTCCTCTAAATCATCCATTAAACGAGCAGCTCTTGGATAGCCTATACGTAATCTCCTCTGAAGTAGAGAAGTTGACACTTTGTTTTGTCTTTGTGCTAACTCTATTGCTTTTTCAAGTAAAGAATCTTTGTCATCTTTGAAATTTGTAGTTCCTGTTATTTGGTCAGAAGATTCAGGTGCGTAATTAAGATCTATAGATGTTTTAGAGCCCCANGATACATTTTNCCAATATTGTACAATTTTTGATATTTCATGNTCNGATATATANACACTTTGAACTCTAGTAGGTCTTCCCATGTCTATTGGTTGATACAACATATCTCCCTTGCCAAGTAATTTATCTGCACCAACAGTGTCAAGAATTGTTCTAGAATCAACTTGTGATGTAACAGCAAAGCTAATTCTACTAGGGAAGTTAGCTTTTATTAATCCTGTTATTACATCTACTGACGGTCTTTGNGTTGCAATTATNAAGTGTATNCCTGTCGCTCTACCTAATTGTGCTAACCTACAAATTGATTGTTCTACATCAAATGCTGCAGTCATCATAAGATCTGCTAATTCATCAATTGCCACCACAATATAAGGCATTTTGCCGGAAGCCTTTTTGTTATATGTTTCTATATTTCGTACTCCAATTTCCTCCATTATCCTGTAACGATCCATCATTTCTTGGATCAATCCTTTTAGTAAATTGACAACTTTATCTGTTTCAACAACTACGGGAGTTATTAAATGAGGTATTCCATTATAAGGAGTCAATTCAACTCTTTTAGGATCCACTAATAGCATTTGTAAATCAGCAGGAGAATGGTTCATTATAAGACAAGAAATAATTGCATTCATACATACGCTTTTCCCACTTCCTGTAGCTCCAGCTATTAAAAGATGTGGCATTTTAGCAAGGTCGAAAACTACCTCGTCTCCATCTGATCCTCTTCCTAAGGCGACTGGCAGTACGGATTTATCTGTTAGTTTCTCAAAAGTGTTACTTTGCATGACTTTTCTAAGAGAAACTAAACTTGGGTTTGGGTTTGGAACTTCTATTCCCAAAAGAGACTCTCCCATAACAGGAGTTTCAATCCTTAGGCTAGGTGTCTTAAGTGCTAAAGATAAATCTTTTTCTCTTCTTAGGATATTGTCTACACTGACTCTAGTTTTATCTTCTTTTTGCTCTACGATTGGTTTACCAGAGCTATCTAACTTATTACTTCCATCTTGGTTTTTAGCTTGGACTCTTTTCGTTTTCCTTATCCATCCGGGTTCTATTCCATACATTGTTACTGTTGGCCCAGGTTTTACTTGAGCTACTTCAACCTCAATTCTATANTCTGCNAACGTTTTTTTTATNGTATCGGATGTTTTTTCAATTTCTTCAACAGTAATTGTAATTTCATCTGAATTTTCTAATATTTCTAATGTAGGAGTTTTCCAATCNANAGTTTCGGTAATAGTTTTTGGAGAACTCTCTTTTAATATAATTTCTTTTTGGTCGTNTTCAGGNTTACTTTTCCTCCAGAATTCATTAAATAATGCCCCGTTANTTTCAATAATTTCTGGNCTAGGGGTAATAAAATCTGGNGAAANAACGATATCTTTTCCAAGCTCATGAGTATACAAATCATTATTTTGANAATNNTCATTTTCAATGAAATCTNCAGNGGNTTNCTCAGTTAGNTCTTGTATTTTNGAAGAATTTTTATCATCAAGTATATCTACAAGTTGATGATTTTCTGAAGTATCGATAGNTATATATTCACTATCATTTTTTAGTGTAGAAGAAGCTTGGATTGCTTTTTGAGGGNNTTTTAATGAGTANATTCCATTTATAGATTTAAATACTTTTATNNATNTTTTATGTAAAAGCTGTAATCCAATNTTAGTATATNTTNACAGTANAGGNATTAAAGTTGGTTTTGCAATTATNNATGAAATAATTAATATTCCNGATAANCTTAAAATAACATGTGTAGTTCCATAAGAATGNCCTGCAATTATTTGCCCNNCAACNCCTCCTAGAGGAGTAGATTGAGAANNNGNTGTCCATCCTGGAAANCCATTGCTGGTGAATAATATTCCTGATATCCCCCATATNAAAAATGTTATTACTACTAAAGAAGCAGNCTCTTTCTTATANGATTTTAGAATATTTCTAATTTTTAATAATCTTATTGATAATATAATTAATATCGACCAAAGTATTATTAAAANTAGNCCTATTCCTAACAACATAAGAATATTTTCAATTATATTTAAAGTAGAATTCATAGCTATATTTGCCATATCTATTAAATAACTAGCATTTATATACAGAAAAAAACCTAATACAGTTAGTCCTACAATTAAAATAGTTACTAAAATTTGAGACATAGTTACACTGAATGCAGGAATTTGAAATTTCGTTTCATCTTCTCTGTTTGGGTTCAGTTTTATCATTTTAAGCCTTCTGTATTAACGTAATTATTACTAATGACAAAATTTATAACGTTTTCAAGTATTTCTTCTAGGTAGATAAAGGTCACTTTTATAGAGTTATTGGTAAAATAAAATTTATAATTATTTCATCTGTGTTGATTTAAAATCAGTTTCCATACCCTCTATTAGAGATGATATTTTTTTGAAATCTGATTTCATTTTTGGTAATAATTTGGGATTGTATAATGCAGCAGCAGGGTGGTATATAGGAAAAATATTGTACTGCTTCCACTTATAAATTGATCCACGTGCAATTTTAATAGAAGTGTTAGGTAAAAATTTCTTTAAAGATAATCTTCCTAAAGTGATTATCACTAGAGGATTTATTATGGATATTTGATGATCTAAAAAATCAGTGCATTGAATTATTTCCTTAACGTTTGGATCTCTATTTTTGGGAGGGCGACACTTTACCATATTAGTTATGAATATTTTTGTTCTGTCTATATTGATAGATTCTAATAGGCTATCAAGAATATGGCCTGCTCTGCCTACAAAAGGAATTCCTTTTTGATCTTCATTTTGTCCAGGAGCTTCTCCAATAATCATTATTTTGGAATTTGGATCTCCATCTCCAGGAACTGTTAATGTCCTGTCTTTATGCAATTCACATAATTTACACTTTGAAATTTGTGAGGCTATATCTGTTATAGAATAAGATGCATCCATATGTTACACATTTTTTAAATCATTTAATAATTTATACTTTGTCAATCCTATCAATGTGTTTATAATTGGGTCAATTAGATGTCTTTGCGTAAGGATGTATTGTGAAAAAAAAAGTAGGAATTATAGGATATCCATTAGATCATTCGCTTTCTCCAATATTTCAACAAGCAGCTTTTGATGATTTAAATATTGATCTCTCGTATGAAGCATGGCCGTTACAGTTGGAAGAAATTCCTAACTTTATGCAAAACTTAAGAATTAAACCTATATTGGGTCTCAATGTTACTATTCCATATAAAGAGATAGTTATCAAATATCTAGATGATATACACGTAGATGCTTTGTCTATAGGGGCTGTTAATACTATTGTAAATTCAGCTGGCACTTTAGTTGGGTATAACACAGATATTATTGGTTTTTCTAGATCTTTAGATGATTTTATAGATATAGATACTATTAGTAAAACTGCTTTAATTTTAGGGGCGGGAGGTGTGGCAAGAGCTGCTTTAAAAACCTTAATACTTAAAGGTTTTGGAGAGATAGTAATTGCTAATAGAACAGAAGAACGGGCAAAAAAAATGGCCATTGAGTTTTCTCAAAATAACGTCAATATAAATACTATTGATATAAAGGATAATTACTTAGCAAATATTTCTAAAAAATCATCCTTAATTGTAAATTGTACTTCTGTGGGTATGTATGGAAGTGATCAATCTTTTGCGTATCTAGAATATTCTGATATATCAAAAGATTCTTTTGTGTACGACATGATTTATAACCCTTTATATACTCCTCTTATGAAATTAGCAGATTTAGCAGGCGCTAAATTTTCAAATGGCTTATCAATGCTTATAAATCAAGGAGTAGAATCCTTTAAGTTGTGGACTGGCCAAGAACCTAATTTTGATATCATGCTCGAATCTGCTCAAAATCAAATGATTAAGAATCAGAATCAATAATTTTTTGAAGTTCATATAATTTGGTAATTGCCTCTAGAGGTGTCAGAGAAGCAATATCTATCCTCTTAATTTCTTCTAGTACATGATTTGGTTCATTTAAAAAATCTAATTGAATGCCAGATTCAATATGGGTATCAGAATTGGATATATTGGACTTTTCCAATTCATTTAATAATTCCCACGCTCTATTTATTACTGGATTTGGGAGTCCTGCTAATTTTGCAACATGAACTCCATAGCTTTTATTAGCCCCACCAGGTATTACTTTCCTTAAAAAAACTACCTTTTCATTATTTTCTGATACGGCTATGTGGAAGTTTTTTATTCGCGGTAGATTTTTTTCAAGTTGTGTCATTTCATGATAATGTGTAGCGAATAAAGTCTTACATCCTAAATATGGATGATTATGGATATGCTCCGCAATAGATTGAGCAATTGCTAATCCGTCATAAGTGCTAGTACCTCTTCCAATTTCATCTAGTATTATTAATGAATCTTGTGTTGCCTGATTTAGTATGTAAGCGCTTTCGGTCATCTCAACCATGAAAGTTGATTGCCCTACGGTCAAATCATCTTGTAGTCCGACCCTTGTAAATATTCGGTCTACAACTCCGATTTTTGCTTCTTTTGCAGGAACATAACTCCCTATTTGAGCCATTAAGGTTATTATTCCTACCTGTTTTAAATATGTTGATTTGCCAGACATATTTGGTCCGGTTATTAACAAAATCTGATTCTCTTGGTTACTTATAATTGTGTCATTTGAAATAAATTTTTCTGACCCTAATACATTTTCTACAATTGGATGCCTTCCTTCCAATATAGATATTTCTTTATTATTTACTATTTTTGGTTGAGTATATTTTTTCTCTCTAGCGACTAAATATAAAGAACTAAACACATCTGTTAAAGCTATGCCATTAGATATATCAAATATTAGTTCAAGTTTTTTAGATATTTGAGAACATAATTGACGGAAAATCGTAACTTCTATACTGTTTATACTATCTTGAGCGTTTAATATTTTAACTTCATGTTCTTTCATTTCAGGGGTTATAAATCTTTCTCCCCCTACTAATGTCTGTTTCCTAATATATTCAGGAGGGACTAAATCTATATTAGATTTGCTTATTTCAATATAATACCCAAACACCTTGTTATGCCCTATTTTTAAAGATTTTATACCTGTACGCTCTTTCTCAGAAATTTCCATCGAGGCCATGTAGTTTTTTGCTATTTTGGAATCATTTTTGATAGCATCTAGATCGGTAGAAAAACCAACTTTAATAGTATTGCCGTCTCCTACAGATATAGGAGCATTATCGGATATTGCAGAATCTATTAAATTACAGATTTCTAAAGGGTTTTTAAAATTTGATAATATCCATGCAGAGTCTGAGTCTTTAGTTATGTCAGATAGGATATCTTTTATTTCTATTGATGTTTTTAAACTTCTAGATATTCCTAGTAAATCCCTTGGAGAAGCATTACCTCGCATTAATTTAGTTGATAGTCTTTCTAGATCAGATATGTTTTTGAGAATTTCACAAATCCTATCTGCTTCTATTTGATTTTCTAACAAAGCTTTGATTACAGTTTGTCTTTTTTTAATATTTGATACATTAATTAAAGGTTGAGAAATCCACTTTTTCAACATCCTGCTTCCCATTGCAGTGGTTGTTTTGTCCAATACGGAGAATAATGAAGCTGATCTGGAATTCCACTTTCCACCCGTGAAAAGTTCTAAGTTTCTACGTGTTTGTTGATCAATAATCATAAATTCATCAGCAGAATATGTACGAAGTGTTTTTATACTAAGGAGAGCCTCTCTCTGATGGATTTTTACATATTCTAGTATGGCCCCAGCAGCTTGAGTCGCTAAAGGCAAGGCATCACACCCGAATGGTTCCAATGTAGTTACGTCAAAATGTGATTTTAGTAATTCCTCAGATATGTTGAAATCAAATAAGTGATCACTAATAGTGGATGTATATATATTTAAAGAAGCTATAGCAGAATCGTCAAATTGAGAAGATACGATTAGTTCTTTTGGAGCTAATCTACTTATTTCTGAAGTGACTTTTCCGACAGGTATTTGAGTTGTCATAAATTCTGTAGTTGTAATATCAATAAACGATATACCTGCTGTTTCATTATGGATTACTAAAGAAACAAGATAATTATTTGTTTTTGTGTCTAGTAAGCTATCTTCTGTGATAGTTCCAGGAGTTACAACTCTAACTACTTCTCTATCAACGATTCCTTTTGATTCAGATGGATCACTTGTTTGTTCGCAAATAGCAACTTTATATCCTTTTTCAATTAATATTGATAAGTATTTTTCCAATGAGTGATATGGAATACCGGCAAGAGGTATGGGAATGTTTTTACCCATACTTCTTGTCGTTAATGCGATATCTAATTCTCTAGATATTATTCCTGCATCTTCGTCGAAAGTTTCATAAAAATCACCCATTCTAAACAAAAGTATTTCGTCCGAATATTGGGATTTAATATCCAAATATTGTTTTCTAGCAGGTGTTGTCATCTGACTACCATATTTATATGAAAATAGGGGTTAAACTAAAGAGTAATTAGTCATCTTTCCAAAAACGTTCTTCTAAAAAGCCAAACCCTAATGGTGTTACACGGTTTTTAACATCCTCTATCATGTCTGGATTGCCACAAGCGTATATCATTGTGTCATCAGGTGGTAATTTTAGCTCGTTTATTTTATCTTCTATTATGTTATTTACTCTACCCGTACTACCACTCCAGCCGGAATTTTTTTCTTCATCTGGTCTACTTACGCTAGGGATAAATTTAATAAATTCAGGATATTTTTCAGAAAGTTCAATAAACTCTTTATCATATATGAATTCATCAGAATAACTTGCCCCGGCTAAAATGTAGAATTTATGACCTGATCTGTCTGATTCAAGATAGTTCCTAATAAAGCTTACGTATGGAACTATGCCAGTTACTGTTGAAACTAATAATTGATGAGATTTTTCTTCTTTAAAAGTGAAAATCCCTTTGGCTCTTGGTCGTATTGTAACTTTATCCCCTTTGCCTAACCCCCATAATATCGGGGTTAGAACTCCACCTTCATTTAGGGGGACTAATTCTATAAAAAGTTCTATGTATTTTTCATGAGGAGATGATGCTATTGAATATGCCCTCTCTACACCATCGTGACCTATCGTACAGTACTGCCCTGGTTTGAATTGATAACCTTCAGGTTTCTCTATCCACATCAGTGTTAGGTCTTCTGTTTGGTCTTGCCTATCAATAATACTTACTTCAGCTAAAGGTGGTTTTTTGGGTATTTTCCTTGTTGTCATTTGATTCCTCAGTTTAATTATATATTTATGATATATACCTAAATTAAAATATTATTCTCTTACAATCTTAACCTTTCTTAGAGAAAGTTTCTCCATATTACTAATCTTATTTGGATCATTGCTTGAGGCAATTTGTTCAATTAAATTTCCAAACAATGACGTTGAAGAAACTATGCCTCTTTGCAACCCGTTAATGTGCGCTTTACCTGATAACTCAAACTCATCTCCTACAAGTTTGATTTCATCACCTTCAGTTATATTTGAGATTTTAGCATCTTCTGTACTTATCTCTATTATGGTAGAGCGTGTTATTTTATTTCTACTCTTTTCGGTTATTATTTCTGCATCTCTATCTAAGTCAATCAATACTCTTCCCGGTGCGAAGGTTAAAGGGTATTCGGCCTCATCATCAATGCCTGAAAAATCCTTTTCTAAATCAATAGCTGTAAATTTGTATTTCCCAATATGATTTACGGGTTCCCATATAATTCCTTTTACATCGATAGATTCTGGAACAACATTTTTATATTGTGGAACTACTTGAATTATTTCGTTTAGTATTGAATTGGAATCTATGAATTCAAAATCATTTGAGTTCATTCTTTTCGCTAATTGGGTCAATATTCTCCAGTCATCATCAGCTTCAGATTCTGAAGAATTAACTTGTTGGACTTTATGAATCCTTCTTTCCAAATTTGTATATGTGCCTGATTTTTCCGTATAGTGAAATGAAGGAAATACAACATCTGCATTCTGACTGATATCATTTTCATATACGGAGTGATTTATAACAAAATCTGCATTTGTTAATATTGACTCTGTGTTATCAGAGATATATTGATTGCCTGAACTTATTGAGTCACCAATAACATGTAATACTTTAATAGTATTATCATTGATTCCAGATATTATTTCAGATATTTCTGAGCCACGCTTTTTAACAGGTGTATATCCAGGATTGTAGAATGGAGACACTCCCATGTCTTTTGCTCCCTGCTCATTGGTTCCTGTAAAAAGTGGGTAAATCCCACCAGCATTTTCTCCTACATTTCCTGTTAGCAGAGACAAATTTACGAGGGCATGTGAGCAATCTTTTTGTAGATTAGTGGAAGTTGTTTCTAAACCGTATAAGACTGATGATGATTTAGCTTTTGCGAACATTCGGCCTGTATCTCTTATTTGCTCTTCTGGTATTCCGGTAATTTCAGATATTTTTAATATATCAAAATCCCATATCGTTTTTCTGAATTTAGTGAAGCCTGTACAAGAATCTATTATAAAATTGTGATCCTCCAAAGACTCATCCATTATGGTTCTAATTAACGCTCCGATTAAAAATGTCTCTGAATCTATGTTTGGACGTAGCCAAATATCTGCATATCTTGTTAATTCTGTTTCTCTTTGGTCTATAACAATTAACTTTGATCCTTTTGCCACAGCTTGTTTTATAGGAATTGATGCTATATTTTGTTCTTCAGTCATGTTTGAGCCAACAACCAATATACAATCAGAACTTAATAGTTCCCATATTCGACCAGTTGCTCCTTGAATGCCTATGCTTTCAGAAACCGCATCTACAAGACTGGGTTTATTATTAGAATTGACGTCTATATTAGAAGATCTCATTACTTCACGAGCAAACTTTTGAGCAATATAATGTTCTTCATTTGTATTGTCATGAGATGTTATTAGGGCATATTCTGACCCTTGATATTTTGACAATGTTTTTGCAACATAATCAAGTGCTTCAGGCCAATTTGATTCTTCTAAAATTCCATTTTTTCTCACTAAAGGCTTTGTTAAACGCTTTTTCGCAATAGGAGATTCTATTCCAAATTTACCTTTGAAACATGTTTGCCCTTTATTTGCCTCTGCTTCTAATACAGGTATTGATCGTATTATTTTATCTCTTTTATTAACGTTTATATCTATCTGGCAACCACCTGGGCAATGAGGACAAGTTGAGGTTACTGTTTTTACTGCTTTATCCCATTTATTATCTTTCTCAACTAAGGCACCAGTTGGACAGACGTCTATACATGCACCGCAAAATTCACATCCAGATTCTAGAAGAGATGTACCATTTGCTGTTCCTATGATGCTGCGTCCAGATCGTTCCTTTAGTGTTATTGCTTGATCATTTCTGATTTCATCACATGCCCTAACACATCTTGCACATACTATGCATAGATTCATATCCATATCAATGTATGGATCCTTGACTTCTAATGGTAGATGTCTATTGTTATAGGTTAATGATGTGGTTAAATCCATCTCCATGTACCTAACTGTATCCTTCAGTTCACAACGTTCATTTTTAGGGCATGTTACACAACGATCTTTTACGGTAACGTGCCTAAGGCAAACATCAGTAGGACCACATAGATCTATCCTATGACAATTCAGGCACCCGTGTGGGTGTTCTGATATTAATAGATCCATAACGCCTTTTCGCAAATCAACCAACCCTTCAGTATTAGTTTCTACTCTCATTCCTTCGGAGATAGGAGTTGTACAAGAAGCTGGATTTCCAGGTAAAGGTCTGAATGAACCATCAGGCATAGGGGTTTCGGCCTTAACTACACACATGCGACATGCCCCATACGGTTTCATACCTGGGTAGTAACACAGATATGGAATATACATCCCGTTATCCATTGCAGCCTGAATGATCATACTACCAGGTTCAGCTTGTATTTCTACTCCGTCTATGGATAAGTTAACTTTGTCGGACATTTATGTCTCCTTGACTAATTCAGGTACATAATCAGTTGCGTAAGGTCTTGTGTTTTTTGGGGTAATTTTTGAATTCAAACAACTTCCAGTTGGACAAGTTTTATCAATTAAATGAGCTTCAAAGTCATCCTTAAAATGAGACATTGCTGATCTAATTGGCCCAAATCCTAACTGGCCGTGTCCACATAATGATCCTGATTCCATCGTTTTTCCAACACTGCTCATAAGTTCTATGTCACTAGGTTCGCTTTCAAAGTTTGCTATTCTTTCTATAACTTCTAAAAGATGTTCCATTCCAAGTCTACAGGGGAAGCATTTACCACATGATTCAAATTGACAAAATGCAACTAGTACTCTTGTAAGATCCACTGCACAAACGGTTTCACTACCTACTATAATTCCGCCTGATCCAAATATAGCTCCTGCAGCTCTCATTTCATCAAAATCAATATGGATATCTTTGCTATCAGGCCCTAAAACTCCACCTAAAGGACCTCCAGTTTGTAATAACTTTAGTGTTCTGTTTTTAGAGATACCACCACCTAAATCATCAATAACTTGACCTAATGTCATTCCCATTGGGACTTCATATAGTCCAGGGTTATTAATTTCTCCACTCAAACATACTATCGCAGTGCCTGTACTTTTTTCGACTCCAATTTTGGAAAACCATTTGGAACCTTTTGAAATTATTTCAGGTGCGTATGAGAGTGATTTTACATTGTTAATAGTACTAGGTTTTCCCCATACTCCATATGCAGCTGGGAACGGAGGTCTATATCTAGGCATTGATCTCTTGCCTTCTACAGCCTCCATAAGAGCAGTTTCCTCTCCGGCAACATAGGATTCTCCTGTTAAGGATACCTCTATGTCAAAACTGAAATCACTACCAAATATGTTTTTGCCTAAAAGGCCATATTCATATGCCTGAGATATTGCTTGTTCAGTTCTGTCTATGGGGCCATCATGCCCATGTCTAATAAAAACTATTCCATTTGATGCTCCAGTAGCATATCCGGCAATAGTTAAGCCTTCGATTAGAGTATAAGGATCACTCTCCAAAATTCCTTTATCGTTATATGCGCCCGGATCGCCTTCTTCGCAATTACATAAAATATACTTTGTTGGTCCGGGGGAATTAACCATAAAACTCCACTTTAAACCAGTTGAAAATGCTGCTCCACCACGGCCTCGTAATCCTGAATTTTTGACTTCATCTATGACATCGGAAGGTTCCATTGAAGTTAAAGCTTTGTGAAGTCCTGAATATCCGTCATTGGCTATGTATTGCAATACATCTGACGGATCAATATGACCAGCATTTCTTAAGGCAATCCGTTTTTGTAAAGATATGCCTGGAATTTGATCTAATGATGGAGCGGGCAAGTTGATATCTTCATTCCCTAAAAACCCTAAAATTCCAACATCCGGAATCGTGTCACCTATAATGTATGAGGTTATTATTTCTTCTACATCATCTTCAGACACATTTCTAAAGAATACTCTCGGGTGATTTTCTTTTTTAACTTCTACAATTGGTTCGGCATAACATAATCCCAAACAGCCTACATGATTTAAATTAACTTCTAATGATTTATCATTTATCAAAGATTTAAATTTATTGGATATTCTGAAAGCGCCAGAAGCATGCCCGCACATAGCACTTCCTATTCTGATTAATGGAACTGCGCCATTGGTTAATTCTTCCCAATGTTTCTTCGATTTATTTTGTAAATCTTGATAGTTACTTTGAGGCATATTTAAAGTCCACTTTTCTTAATGTTTTGTTTTACTATTGGGTAATTTATTTATTAGAGCAGTTGCTTCAGAGGATGTCATATTTCCAAATAATTCATGATTTACACTTATTACAGGACCTTGAGAACAAGCCCCTAGGCAAGTATTAAATCTAAATGATATTTTTCCGTCTTCCGTATCCCCTTCTTCTTCTATATTGAGGATTTTTAATATATTTTCTAATATTTTTGAGGCTCCTAACAAGTGACAAGTAGGTCCCCAACAAACTTCTACGGAATTAGTGTTAGGTGGAGTAAACCTGAAATTAGGGTAAAAAGAAGCTACGTTGAAAACAGCGTTTTTGGATGTTTTTAACGATGTTGCAACAGCTGTTATAGCTTCATCTGGTATGTATCCTATATGATCCTGTATTGCTAAAAGTGAAGACAGCACGGTTATGGTTGGTCTCTTTTGAGACTTAATTGCTTCTTCTATATCATCTAGAAGTTTTTTATTTTTAGTAGTCAAAGAAGACCTCAAGCACTCTTTTTAAAACACGCAGAAATCATAGCACAGTGAATACATATGAACAATTCACTTTCCTATTTAAAAATTATAGCTTTTTTCAATTATTTTTGCGATATCCATCGCCATCCGAATACTGTAATTTGTACCCCTGTCTTCTGGGTATATCTGAGTTGTATTTGCCAAGTATAAGTTTTCTATACTTGTTTCATATGATGGGATTATTTTTGAATAATTTGGCCTTATTACGGGTTGTGCATTATCTATTTTATGATAATGATATTCTTCTATCCATGACTGATTAAAATTAGGGTTTATTTTTTTTATGTGAGGAATGTATTCATTTAATAATTCTTGATCTGACATCTTGTAGAGTGGGTCTGATTTTGTAGTGTAGTTCGTCAAGTAAGTTATATTTTTATTTGAATAATTAGATGAAGAAATTAAATTTGTATGTTCTATCACACCTAAAAATGGGATTTCGCGATCTGCTATATTAATCCAATACTTGTCACTTATGGGCTGGTTGGTAACTATGATTGCTAGTATTGCAGACATGTAATCAACAGATGTAAGTTTGGATATGTAAGTATTATTTAGACCTGGAGCAATTTTTTGGAATATATCTGACGGTAGGGTACATATAATCCGATCAAATTTTTCTAAGTTGGAACTTTTATTGATTCTTAATCCTTTTACTTTGTTATCTTGAGAGATTATTTCTGTTATGGGGGTTGATAAGTGAACGTTAACACCTTGAGCAATATTTTTCTCATATAGTTTCTCAAAGAAAAATTTAAAACTTCCAACAGGATAGCCCAATTTTTCCTTACTCATAATCCCTTTACGAGATGCTAACCTAGTGTGTATTTTTCCCCAAACCCAAGACATTCCTATTTCTTTATAATATTCTTCACCAAATTTACCTCTTAGCATTGGTTCCCAAAAAGCCTTGTATGCATGTACTCCGGCATTTTTTTTGAGCCATTCGACAGCTGTAACATTTTCAACATATTTCCAAGATTTTATTCGTTGTATTTTTAGTGTTGAGAGGCCTAATTTAAATCTATCGATGATTGATAAGGGGGTGTATTTGAGTATATCTATTGGGGAATTAAAGTTATATATTTTCCCCTGAAATAACGTTCCAACTTTGGAGTTATGCCAACCTATTTGATCGGATAAACCGATTTCTTCACATAATTGGAGAATTTCATAATCATTTCTGAACCAATGATGGTAAGCACGTTCTATTGGAGTTCCATTAATTTCAAAAGTTGAAGCATGGCCCCCTATATAATTAGAGGATTCATAAATGGTAACTTTATGCTCTTTTTTTGATAAATAATAAGCAGTTGCTAACCCAGTAGCCCCAGCCCCTATGATAGCTATTTTCATTCAATTATTGCCTGATCTTGTCAGATATCAAGTTAATTTCCTTAAATCCTTCAAGGTAAATTATATAAAAATCTTCACTCCCTATTTTATATCCGATATTGGATCGATTGAACCAATATTGGATAGGGTAAATCCAGTTTTTCGGATCTACATTCTTTTGTATTAGGTTTGCTAAGCTTAGTGCTCTATATGTCTCTTCGGGGAACCACCAACGATGAGGTATTCGTTGCATGTTTACTACATTTATATTTTTTATCAGTCTATCAGGCTTAGAGTTTTCTGAATGTATTATAAATATTTTGCCATAATCATATTCTATATCTTCTTTATAATTATCATATGATACGTTTGCTCTATTTCTTAAATACCATGCCCAAGGCCATGTATATCCTGAAGTAGTGTCAATAGAAATGTTTATTTCGGGACCAACATTTTGGGAGTCTATTTCATCAATAATCGATAAACTCTTTTTTAAATCAGGTGATGTTTGAGTATAAACTAACATCTCTTTTGGAATGTCTGAATTGACAAATGTTGCAATTAATGACGTTCTTACCGATAAACAAAATAATATAATGACTACGGCAGCTATTATTGTATTTGACTTGTTAGTAAATCTATACTTTAATATTTTTTCAAATATTATTCCTGTAAAGTATCCTGAAAATACAATCATAGGAAGAGCTATATTAACAAGTAGCCACGGCATTTTTTCACTGGCTACTGTATAAATAATAAAGGTAATTAATACCCAATATACCAAAAACCCACTAAACTTTGTAGGTCTTTTGAAATGATATATTATGGCAATGACTGATATAAATAATGGGAGATATTCGTACAGAACAGTCAATAATAAATAATAGTATTCCGGTTGCCCTCCTCGTCCTTCACCTTGCTGAACTATCCAGTAACCTAAACTTTGCCACAGTCCTGATTTTATTCCACCAATGAAGTTGGTGAACCCAGTGGTATAAATTAATACCCATATTGTGTAAAAAGTAAGAGCACACTTCCACCATGTTTTCCAGTTCCATTTATAACCGATAAATATAGATCCTAATATCATTATTGCAATTAATGTAAATGCAATAATATTTCCAAACCCTTCGGGCATACCTATTATATTTTTATCAGATACAAGAATTAAATTGCTCCAGCTTAATAAAAAAGTATTTTGCAATATTCCTGAAAATGCTGCCCACTGAGGTAGAGTTAAAGTTATAAGTAGTATAAGAATTGATAAATATGGACGTATATTATTATGGCTTATCCCTTTACTAAATTCGTTTTTTAACGAGATTATGAACGTCGAAAAAATTGTTATTAAAGACAGGNTTTTATTTTCTTTTAATAAGATATTNATTTTATGTATGATCTCATTTAAAAAATTTAAAGCGCAATAAATAATTANTGTTGCTGTTATTAAAAAAGCNCTTTCTTTGGTNCCAAATGAAAGNGCTAAAAGACAACTTATTATTAATAAGTATTTTTCTTTTTGNGTATCNAAAAACTTCCAAATTGCGATNATTAACCCGAGTGTNAATACTGAAATGATAATATCGTTTCTNGCGAATCTNCTGAAATATAACATTGATGGTGAAAAGCATAAAAACAAAGATGTGAATGCCGATCCCCAANTACCCAATTTATTTCTAAATAAAAACGGTAATCCAACTAATATNGTTCCAAATATCGCATATATAATNCGAGCTGTGAAATCGGTATCANCTAGTAGATTAAATATTAAAGAAACCAATTCCATTTGCAAAGGACCGTGTAGCATTGGATTGTGTATAAGCCCAAACCCTTCTGAGAGTTGCCAAGAATAATATGCATGCATACTTTCATCATGATGCATTGCTTGATTAGCTAAATCTAATATTCTAAGCAAAAAGGCTGTTGAGATAATAGATACATAATAGAATGATTCAATCAAGCTATTTCGTNTAGGTTTTATNATTTCAAGTTTCATTAATTNTTAAACTCGTAAATTTTAATTGTGGNAGTTTCGAAGATTACATATCCAATGTCATNAAAAGTTTGCCCTATTTTATTNCCATACTTTANAANTTCATTNGGNCCAANAACNCCATATTTAATTGAATAAAAGTTTAATTTGTCTTTTGCTAATTGATTATTGTAAGTTTTGTATATCGTTTCAACGTCAGAATTTCGGATACTTAATTCATCCAAACTCCCCCGCCACTGAATTTGATGCCCTGGCCAATTAATTATATTTTGTATTCCTGTTGTTCTTGAAAACATTCCACTTTCATCCCATTCACCCGTTGCTTCTAAAATNCCATCTTTTGGATTTGTTTGATTTCTTATAAAAATAATAGCTTGATAGATGTCAGGTTTTTTTTCTTTTANATCGATTAATCCGTTTAAAGATCTGAATTCTGAATCATCTAATTTAGATTTTATAGACGTTGGAACAAAATATAATCCAGACAATATTCCTATTAATGAAAGCATCATCCAAGTTTTAATTATTAAATCGATCTTAAAGGATCCTTTTTTTTGCATCAATTCGAACATTTTTTTTAAGTTATAAGCTGCACCTAATGAAAATAATATCCACGCTTGATAATAAAATTTAAATATAGTATTCATTCTATTCTCAAAAATATCCCCAATATAGAATAATTCTGGTATTAATACTAATAAAAATCCTAAACCTATTAGGTATGTAAATATTGAATCTTCATTTAACCCTTTTTTAATTGTGTGATTTGTTGCAACAAATATAGATATAAATACCATTAAACTTACTGGGACGACGAATTCTAATAGACTTGGACCATCTGGGATTGATTTTAATGGGGATAATACTTTAATCAACCATGGTACTAAGGTGATTATTACTGAAACAAAAATAACATGTTTTATATTTCTATTTATCTGGGAAGTCAAGAAATCTTTTATCATATATGGGACTATGATGATCCATAAAGGTAACCATATTATCAAACCATGCTTAAGGCTTGTATGAGTATGAGAAGCGTATATTCCTGTTATTGAATTTCCTAAATTTAATATGTAAGGAGTCATTATCAAAAAACTTATCAGGGTAATAGTGGTAGGGAATATGAATAGCCTTATTATTGGAATGTTTGGTTGGTAAATTTTTCTAACTACAAATGACATAAATAAAATTGATATCAATATTGGAGTATTCCACATATTGATAAAACTGGATATGGTCAGTAATAGTGTCGTGAATGTGATCAAAGAAATTGAATGGATGTTTATTTTTGAGATATTTATTTTCGTCAATAATAAACAAATTGTTATAAAAGCTATTACAAAAGGTGCTCCCATCACGTGAGGATGCAAATCACCTAATAAATAACTAAAGAAAGGGGTTTCAGTTATGGTATAGTCTGAACCGTTTTTGTCACAATTTGGCCCAAAAAAATTTATGATTCGAGTACTATTAAACCACCACCAGAATTGCGTTGGATACCAAACTAGATATTCGCTAAATTCTGACTTTTTTAATCCTTCTATACAAATAGAGTTCCAAAAATTTTTTGAGCTGATTAAATTCTCACTTAACCATGCAAGAACTGAATATGTGTTAGATAAAAAACAAGAAAATAAAGCGGCTATCGTACCTATCCAAAATCTTGATTTTATTTCCTTGATTACATTAAATGCTAACCCTGCACTAGAGACCGCTAATAAAGCTGGTACAGTACTTATTGCCAGGTTATATGATATTTCAGGTACTAAGAATGATAATTTGCTTATGTCACTAAATATCCAATACCCAAAATAGTAATAATTAATTGGTTCGCCTTTTAACCAAGGGTCAAAAGGTACCCCAGAATTTGTAACCATTGAAGCAGATAAAAACGCCAAATCCATTGGTTGTTCAGTGTGGGTTATTAAGGGGTCATAGTATCTAATTATTATAAATATGAAAAAGAATATAAGATATAAAGACTGTAACCACGAGATCGCTTTCCAATTAGAAAGAATAAAAATTTTGATCTCATGTTTTTGATAGTAACTCAACATAATTGCGGGAATTGTTAAGATGATCAAAATTATGTATAAGGTTAGTGTGGTACGAGGAATTATATTTGTAACACTTATGAGCCACGATAATAGACTTAATGTTGATAGCCCTATTATTTTACTTATTGCAAAACCACGGTCATTTAGTGCATGGAAATTTCTAAATGTTATAAGGAAAGAAACTATTCCTATTATTTCAATTAATATTAGCCATACTAGTACTTGTTGCATGAGTCTATTATATGAGTTTAAGCATTTTTAGAGTCTATTAAGGCATTTGCATATTCTTCAGCATTGAAAATTTCCAAGTCATTTTCTTTTTCCCCTGTTCCTATGAAAGATATTGGTAAACCTAATTCTGATGATATAGGTAACGCAACACCTCCTTTTGCAGAACCGTCTAGTTTTGATAAAAACACAGAATCGCATGATACAGAGTTTATGAACTCTTTTGCTTGCACTAATCCATTTTGTCCTGTTGTGGCATCTATAGTAAGCAATACTCGAATATTTTCGTTGTCAATTTCTCTGGATGAAATACGGTGTATTTTGTTCAATTCTTGCATAAGGTTTGATTTGTTTTGTAATCTTCCAGCTGTATCAATTATAGCTACATCTTTATTTCTATTTTTTGCTGCTGATATTGTATCGAATGCAACTGCCCCAGGGTCGCTACCCTGATTATGAGATATCACATCTATATTAAGTTTATCTCCCCAAACTTGGAGTTGTTCGCTAGCAGCTGCCCTGTACGTATCGCCTGCTCCAAGTATTACTGAGTAATTTTGCTTTTGGTACCAGTGTGCAAGTTTCCCAATTGTTGTTGTTTTTCCTGCACCATTTACTCCTACCATTAAAATNACTGTAGGGGNNGATGAATTTTGGNTTNCCCAATTTATTGGTTCAANTGACATCATTTCTTTGATNATGTCAGTCAAAAGATGCATTAAATCATTGTTNGTAGANATGTTTTTCGANCTCATTTTCAATTCATCTAAAATNCTNATTGTTGTATTTANACCTACNTCAGCCATTAAAAGTACAGCCTCAATGTCCTCCCAAGTTTCGGAGTTTATTTGTGAAGAATTGAACAATCTTCTTAATTGCCCAACAGAAGATATTCTGGTTTTATTAAGTGATTTAAAAATATTAATTTTGCAACCTACCTGAATTGTTTGTTAATTTATTTTATCCATAAGTATATAATATAGACTAGAAAGATACTGACTGGTATCATTATTGTATTGTGTAATAATGTTGGAGGTTTAAATGGAGCTCAGGGAACTAAAAAGTTTTGTGATGGCTGCACGNTATAATAGTGTCTCAAAAGCTGCNNACGANTTGGGGCTTGGGCAGCCCACNGTAACNACTCANATAAAAAAATTAGAGAANGAATTGTCAATGGTGTTGTTTGATCGAGTAACGCGTCCTATNAAGTTAACTCTTTGGGGTAAAACTATACTTGAATTAGTAGAGCCTCTTTTAGATGGTATTGAAATGCTTGCAGTGANAACATCNGAGGCAGAGGAAAGAGGTCCTGTTACTNTTGCTGCTACCCCAGATATAATCCCTCATACTTTATTAAGAGTAGTCAGGGTATTCAATAATTTATATCCGAACGTATTTTTAAAAATTAAGTCATCTTCTACAGTCAATATAATTAATATGGTAAAGACAGGTGAAATTGATGCTGGAATCATTCAACATACCGATAAAACTGAAGATTTAAATTTTGAAGGACTATTTTTGTATGAAAGAGTTTTAATAGCCCCTAAAGGACATGAATTACTAACTCGTCCAATTAAATCACTTGATGTTATATCAGAATATCCATTGATATTAATGGCCTTTCCTTCACACACTCGAGAAATTCTTGAGGCTCAACTACAAAAATTAGGTCGAAAGTATGAAGTAATTATGGAATTAGATAGTTTGGATATGATAAAAAAGTATGTGGCTTTAGGAATGGGAATTTCTGTGGGCCCAAAATTGGCTATAGAACAATCTGATCTTAGTGATTTAGGTATTGTTAGTCTGGCTAATTTCCTACCTGTTCATCAGGCTGGTGTAATTACATTGCCTGGTAAAAACCTTTCAAATCCGGCAGAGAAATTTCTTAAAGTTATGAGAGATACTTTGCACGTAACTTCGGGAATTAATTGATCGATATAAGTTTAGCTTTTACTAACTGCCTATAATTATATAAAGGCTTATTTGCGCAAGTTACTAAGATGACATGGTCAATTCCGGCATCGTATAGTTCAACTTCGGACTCGTGAATTACTTTAGAACTAATAGCCTGGTAAATATATTCATTTTCTAGGCTTCTTATATATATAAATACTGGATCACCATTTTTAATGTGAGTTGCGACCTCTGGCAGATTTTGAAATACATTACCTTCTCTTTGAATAGGGCTGTCAAAATGCCCAAAATACCAACCTGATATGCTATTCATCCTTTCAATATTAGTTGATACTCGTCCGACCATATTTTTAGGAGTTTCATATTTTGAGACCCCATTTTCTACAGTAATATTTAGCTGTTGAACCTCAGAATCCACACGTATACTTGGAATTACTATTTGGATCGCAGGGCCCACAAGGTCCAAATTTATTAGGTTAGATGTTTCTGATGAATCCCCCAACTTTTTATTAGGGTTGTTGAATGTGTTACTGATATGGTCTTTTTCTCCCCATATTGGGAAAGCCCAATCTTTAGGATGTAACAAGTTGGCGTATATATCAGATGAGTACCCATCGATAATATTAATTTCCTGAGAAACATTTAATTTATCTAGTCGATTTGCCGAATATAAACCGTAGCTCAAGTATGATGCTGTGATTAAGAATATAACAGAACCTATTACAATAATTGAAATTGAAATTTTATTTAAAAGTAAACGATTCATTTTCAACCTAAATGTGATTTATATAGAACGTGGTATTGGGCCACGTTCTATAACTTATCTTACTCTTGGGGAGTGAGATGCACCACTTGCTATTGGTTCATTAAGATAAACGTCTCCATTTCGTATTTTTAAGTTGTACCCACAACTTGGCTTATTGCAAACCCAAGCTTTATATTGAATAGGGGCACCTTGGCTTCCAAAATCTGAAAGGGGTAATAATATACCAGAGTCACATTCTTGGCATTTTGGGAACGCATTTTCTGACATTCTTCCTCCTCCTGTTCTCATTCCTTAAAATTGTCACCTGTAAATTCTATCAATATTAGATTGTAAAAGTCTATTAATTTGTCAAAAACAGTGATTTAGCATTTTGATAGATTATATTTTGTTTGTCTTTATCATTAATAATGACATTATGTAATTCTTGTAATAAACGACTTTGTGAAATTATGGGGAAGTCACTGCCAAACAATATTTTGTCAGAAGTGACTGTTTCAATCGCTATTTGAAATATTTTCTGATCATATAGAAATGGAGAGGTAGCAGAATCATAGTAAACATTTTTAAATGAGCTGGATATCTCTGGCATTAATTCATATAAAAACATTCCTCCACCCCAGTGAGAAAGGATAATTTTCAATTCAGGGAAATTATATACAAAACGTTCGATTTTATTTGGAGTACTTGAACCTTTCCCAGGATATTTGTGTCCGACGGGTTCTGAACTATGGAGTATTATAGGAAGATTTTTTGACTGTAGTATTTCTACATAAGGGGAAAATTTTTTTTTGTCTATTATATTTATATTTTGAGCATCTGCATGGATTTCTCCAAATCCCTTTGCTCCTAAAGTAACACATCTTTCCGCTTCATATATTGCTTCATTATCACCATTAGGGATAATTCCAGTGATAGGGATAAATCTTTCAGGATACTTTTTACCCGATTCTATAATATAATCATTGATATATTCATTAAATTTATTATCATTCCAACCCATTCCTAAAATAATCGAAGTATCTATTTTTAATCTATCCATTGAGTCAATTAATTCCTCAGCAGTACTTATACTTTCTGAATTACTAAACAGAGTATTAAAAGTAGAGTCGATATCCAAATATTTATGGATATTATCTTTAACATCTTTAGGTAGAATGTGGGTATGGGAGTCTATTACCGGCACATTACTATCCTTTAAATATTTCCTCATACGAATCATTTTCAGATGCTGAAATATTTATAATTGTTCTTCCTCTTATCTGACCACCTAAAATATCATTGGCAGCCGCATAAATATCATTTAATGTTATCTCTTGGGTTATTTTTTCAAATTCATCACTACCTATCAGATCACTTAATCTTTGCCAAGCAATAACACGTTTTTCTATTGGGCATTGAACAGAATTTACTCCAAGTAGCTTTATACCGCGTATTATTAGGGGTATTACAGTTGTAGACAATTTGATTCCTGCTGCATTTCCACAGCAAGCTACTGGACCTTCAAAATCTATCGCTGAAATAAGGTTTGATAATATCTCCCCTCCGGTAGAGTCAATTGCTCCAGCCCATTTTATTGAATTTAGAGGCCGCGTCATTTCCAATATTTCGTTTCGACTGATTATATTTGTTGCTCCTATATCTTTTAAATATGATTCTAATTCGGTCCTTCCGGTTACAGCTGTTATTGAGTAACCTAGTTTATTAAGAAGCATCACTGAAATATTTCCAACACCTCCTGAAGCCCCTGTTACTAATACTTCACCTTTTTCTGGACTTATTCCAGCATTTTCTAACTCCATAATGCAAAGCATCGCTGTTAAGCCTGCAGTCCCGATAGTCATAGAATGTTTTAAAGAAAGGTTTTTTGGTTTTTTTACTAACCAGTCACTATTTACCCTAATTACTTGCGAATACCCTCCAGAATGAGTTTCTCCAAATCCCCATCCTGTGATTATTACTTCATCTCCGAGAGAATATGATTTATCTGTGGATGATTTTATTATTCCAGCAGCATCAATTCCTGGTGACATAGGTAAAGACCGTAATATTTTTCCCTTATTTCCGTCTATAGCCATACCATCTTTATAGTTAAGAGATGAATATTTAGTTTCTATTATGGTATTTCCTTCAGGTAAATCTTCCAAAACCCTATCTTGTAAGGAAATTTGAAATTCCTCAGATTCAACTTTAGCTACTAATGCTTTAAATGTATTTGACATTCTTCCTCCAAGTTTGAGCTTTTATTTCTAGAATGGTGAGTGAGTACGAGGGTAACATATCTATAATCTTAAAGAAATAAATGAATTATATTTAAAATATTAGTAAGTGCTGGCTGATTTTGGCAAATTTGTTTTGCCCATAAGGAATTGGTCTACACCCCTTGCTGCTTCTCTTCCTTCAGCAAGTGCCCATACAACTAAAGACTGCCCTCGAGCCATATCTCCAGCTGCAAATACACCTGGTACATTGGTCATTTTGTTGATATCTGTTTTTACATTTCCTCTTGGATCTAAGTCTAAGGATAAATCTTTTAACATTCCGTCTTGTTCGGGATGTAAGAATCCCATTGCTAACAATACCAAATCGGCATCCATTTCAAATTCGCTACCTTCTACCTCGATCATTTTAGGCCTTCCTGATTCATCGGGTTCACCCCATTCTAATCGTACACCATGAAGTTTTTTCAAAACCCCATTGGTGCCAGAAAATTTTTTCGTCAATACGTTGTAATCTCTTTCCCCACCCTCTTCGTGTGAAGAAGAAGTTCTTAGCACCATAGGCCAATTTGGCCACATGTCATTATCACGTCGATTTTTAGGAGGTTGAGGAAGTAGTTCCAGTTGGTAAATAGCTTTGGCACCTTGCCTAATTGATGTTCCAAGACAATCTGAACCTGTGTCTCCACCACCAAGAATTATGACATTTTTATCTTTCGCATCAATGCGGTCAATTCCATTTAATGAATCGCCACTATTTAACTTATTTTGTTGGGTTAAAAATTCCATCGCATAATGGACTCCATCTAAATCCCGACCTTCTATATCAAGATTTCTTGGTATGGTTGATCCACCTGTTAGTAAAACAGCGTCTGATTCTGAAGTGATAGATTCGATAGGAATTGTTTTACCGATATAAGAATTTACCAAGAATGTGACACCTTCCTTTTCCATTTGGTCAACACGTCTTTGAACAACCTCTTTCCCTAATTTAAAGTCGGGTATACCTAATCTTAAAAGACCTCCAATGCGGTCTGATTTCTCATAGACTGTAACTGTATGTCCCGCTCTGTTCAGTTGTTGTGCTGCAGCTAACCCGGCTGGACCAGATCCAACTATTGCCACTTTTTTTCCTGTTCTCAGCTTAGGAGGTTGTGGTTTTATCCAATTTTCTTTCCATCCTCGGTCAGATATTGCACGTTCAATATTTTCAATAGTGACAGGATCTGCATTTATATTTAATACACATGAAGCTTCGCATGGTGCAGGACATATCCTACCTGTGAAATCAGGAAAATTATTAGTTGAATGTAATTCTTCTAAAGCTTCTTCCCATAATCCTCTGTATACAAGATCATTAAAATCAGGAATTATATTACCTAAAGGGCATCCGCCCATACAAAACGGAACAGAACAGTTCATACATCTACTGCCTTGATTTTGTACTATTTTTTCATCCCAATCTTCATAGAATTCTTCATAATTACCAATCCTAACGTTAACTGGCAACTTAGGAGGATTCTGCCTATTGTATTCTTTAAATCCAGTTATTTTACCCATCTATTGATTTTCCTCAGAACTTTTTTCTTTCATTTGTTCTAATATTTTTTTGTAATCATTAGGCATTACTTTCACAAATTTTGGTACGTATTTATTCCAATTGTTTATTATTTTTTTTGCATTAGAGCTATTAGTTAAATTTTTGTGATCATTAATTAATCTGTATAATCTTTGAATATCTTCTTCGGATTTAATGGTTTCTAAGCTTACTAATCCTGTATTACAAAGAGATGAGAAATCTCCTGATTCATCCAGAACATACGCTTGTCCACCACTCATTCCTGCTGCAAAATTTCTACCAGTGGGTCCTAAGACAACAACTGTTCCTCTTGTCATATATTCACATCCGTGGTCACCTACCCCTTCCACGACTGCTTCTGCCCCACTATTCCTAACAGCAAATCTTTCTCCTGCTATGCCATTAATAAATACTTGACCTCCTGTTGCTCCGTATAACGCTACATTCCCTATTATGATATTTTTTTCAGGAACAAAACTTGATTCTTGAGGAGGGATTATTATCACCTTACCGCCGGATAATCCTTTACAAAAGTAATCATTTGCATCACCTTCAAGATTTACTGTAATTCCTGAGCTTAAGAAGGCCCCAAAACTTTGTCCGCCGGCCCCGTCAAATCGCAAATTTATTGTTTCATCAGGTAATCCCTTTAGACCATATTTTTTAGCAATATGGTGACTAAGTATGGTCCCTACAGTTCTATTTGCATTTGTTATAGATCTAGTGATAATTACTTTTTCTTTATTTTCAATCGCCGGTTTAGATTGTTTAATGAGATCATAATCAATCGCGGCCTCAAGATTATGGTCTTGATTTGTTACACAATGTTTAGCAACTTCTTTAGGAACATCGGGAACATGTAAAAGATTACTTAAATCCAATCCTTTAGTTTTCCAATGATCAATCGCAGATCTAGAATCTAATAAATCTGCTCTTCCAACCATATCATTTATAGTTTTTAATCCTAGAGAAGCCATTATTTCTCGTAAATGTTCTGCTATGAAGAAAAAGTAATTTATTACATTTTCAGGAGTACCTGTAAATTTCTTTCTTAATTCAGGATCTTGTGTTGCTATACCTACTGAGCAAGTATTTAAATGGCATTTCCTAAGCATAATACAACCCATAGATATGAGCGGACCTGTGGCAAGACCAAATTCTTCTGCTCCTAATAAACAAGCTATTGCTACATCTCGACCAGTTTTTAATTGCCCATCTGTCTGAACTACTATTCTTCCTCTCAAATCATTCATTACTAGAACTTGCTGCGTTTCAGCAACGCCTAGTTCCCAAGGTAATCCTGCATGTTTTATTGATGATTCGGGTGATGCGCCTGTACCGCCACTATGACCACTTATTAATACAACATCTCCATGACCTTTTGATACACCGGCAGCAATAGTACCGACTCCAGATTCAGCTACTAATTTTACATGTATACGAGCTTCAGGATTAGCATTTTTTAAATCGTGGATTAATTGAGCTAAATCTTCAATAGAGTAAATATCATGGTGTGGGGGAGGGGATATCAATTCTACGCCAGGTGTAGAATTACGTACCTTGCCTATATATTTGTCTACTTTATGCCCTGGTAATTGGCCACCTTCCCCAGGTTTGGCTCCTTGTGCCATTTTGATTTGAATATCTTTGGCGTTACTCAAATATTCAATAGTAACTCCGAATCTACCTGACGCGACTTGCTTAACTGCACTATTTCGGGAATCACCATTGGGATCATGAGTATATCGTGCAGGGTCTTCTCCACCCTCTCCAGTATTGCTACGAGCATTAATTCTATTCATGGCAATTGCCATGGTTTCATGAGCCTCTCTACTAATTGATCCTAGCGATATAGCACCCGTGGCGAAACGTTTTACTATTTCTGATGCAGGTTCTACTTCATCTATCGAAATAGAAGGAACATCTTTAAAATCTAACAATCCTCTTATAGTGCTTAGTTTTTTGGTTTCAGAATCAACATAGTTTGCAAATTCTTCATAAGTTTCCCAACTATTTGATTTAACTGCGTGCTGTAGAGAAGATATTGTTTTCGGGTTCCACATATGAAACTCTCCATCTCTACGCCACTGATAGTCGCCACCTGGAGATATTTTTAAATTTCCTGGGATAGTACTTTCAGTAAATCCTTTAGAATGCTTGTTTAATGTCTCTTCTTGTATTTCTTCTATTCCTATCCCTCCTATTCTGGAAGAAGTGCCTGTAAAGTATTTATTAATAAATACGGCATTTAGTCCGACGGCTTCAAATATTTGAGCTCCTCTATAACTTTGAATACTAGAAATGCCCATCTTAGACATAGTTTTCAATATGCCTTTATTGCAAGCCTTTATGTAATTATCAAGTAATTCTTCAACAGGTAAATCTGTATCTATAGTTTTGGATGTTACTTGCTCCTCTATGGTTTCTAATGCTAGGTAAGGATTTATTGCTCCAGCGCCGAATCCTACTAGTGATGCACAGTGAGATACTTCTCGTGCTTCTCCTGTTTCAATAACAATTCCAACTTTGGTTCTTTGACCTGATCTAATTAAATGGTGATGTATTGCAGAAGTTGCTAAAAGGATTGGTATCGGAGCATATGATTTATTAACCCCCCGATCAGATAATATAAGAATAGAAGCCCCTGAAATTATTGCTTTAGTTGCTTCATTGCATATTCGATCTATTGCTGATTCAAGTGATTCGTCATTTGCAACGTTTAACAGAACAGTTATTGTAGTGGATTTTAATCCATTTAAAGAACATTCTTTTAATTTTTGTAAACTTTTATTTGAAATTACAGGATTTTTTAACGTTAATTGCCTACAATGTGCAGGAGTTTCTTCAAAAATGTTCTTTTCCTCTCCTAATGTAGCTGTAATAGAAGTTACTAATTCTTCTCTTATTGAATCTAAAGGAGGATTACTTACTTGTGCAAATAATTGTTTAAAGTAGTTAAATAAAGAAGGATTATGGTCAGAAAGGAATGCTAGTGGAGTGTCGTTTCCCATTGATCCAGTAGGCTCATATGCATTTAGTGCCATGGGTTCCAGAAGCATTCGTATGTCTTCAAGTGAATATCCGAATGCATTTTGTCTATTTATTAAACTCTCTGATTCATTTTTAACAATGTTTGTAGGGTTTGGGAGATCTTCAATAAAAACTCTATTTTCTTTTAACCACTTAGAATATGATTTCCTATTAGATAGGCTCTCTTTTAATTCTGTGTCGTTTATAATCTCACCTTTTTTTGTATCCAACAGAAACATTCGACCAGGATAGATTCTTTCTTTATAGGTTATTTTTTTGTCGTCTACATCGATAATTCCAGTTTCTGATCCCATCACTAATAAATCATCTGATGTAACCAAATACCTGCAAGGTCGTAGTCCATTACGATCTAAAACAGCGCAAACTTTTTTACCGTCTGTACCTATAACAAGCGCTGGCCCATCCCAGGGTTCCATCATGCTTGAATGATATTCATAGAATGATTTCTTCTCTTCACTCATAGGGATGTGATCTCCCCAAGCTTCTGGGATTAACATCATCATAGAATGTTCAATACTTCGTCCGGTTGATAATAGCAATTCCAGTGCGTTGTCTAATGAGGCTGTATCACTTTGACCCTCTTTTATTATTGGGATCAATTTAGAAATATCTTTGTTGTTGTTTTGTGTGTCAAACACTTTTTCTCTTGCTGACATCCAATTCACATTACCTCTATGAGTATTTATTTCACCATTGTGAATAACATATCTATATGGATGGGCTAGCCTCCAGCTACCTAAAGTGTTAGTGCTAAATCTTGAATGTACTAATGCTAGAGATGAAACAAATGATTCATTCTGAAGATCAAGGTAAAACGTCCGCACTTGATCAGTCATTAATAAACCTTTATATACAATAGTGTTTTTAGACAAAGAGCATATATAAAAATCATCTTCGCTTATATTTGAGCGGTCAATTTTTTTCTCTATAATTCGCCTGAGGGCAAAAAGAGAAAAATCAAATTCATCTTCCTTAAGACTTGACTTAGGTGTAACAAAGAATTGTGAAATATACGGCATACAATCTTTAGCAGTATTGCCTATCGAATTAGGATTAACAGGTACTTCACGCCATTTAATTAATTGCATGTTTTCATCTAATATAGATTCTTCAATTAATTTTATACAAGTATCTCTATCAGTTTTTTGGGCGGGTAAAAAGACCATCCCTACGGCATATTCATCTAATGGAGGCAAATCTTTTTTTAATTCATCACGAAATATAGCATCAGGGATTTGAGTCATTATTCCGGCACCATCGCCTGTTTTAGGATCTGCTCCAGCTGCACCTCTATGGCCTAAATGCTCTAGTGCCTCAAGCCCTTTCTCGATAATGTCATGATTCTTAACACCTTTGATGTGTGCAATCATAGCTACTCCACATGCATCATGTTCAAATGATGGATCATAGAGCCCCTGCTTTACCAATTTTGGCAATTTATGTTGTTTATTTTTCGTCATAAAAGTTTAGGTATAAATGTAAATTTTATCATCATAGATATATAGCGATCTAGTAGACTAAAATGATTATCTTAATTACAAAACAAAATTCTATAGAATTCTATAACATTGTAAGATAACGGTCTAATTCATATTGAGATACTTGCGAACTATATGCTTCCCATTCAATTTTTTTGTTCTTGATGAAACTGTTGAATACTTGTTCCCCTAGAGAATTTTTGACTAAAGAACTGTTTTCAGTGATTTGAATCGCCTCCCACATATTCTGTGGTAAGGATTCGATGCCTTCATTTATTCGATCTGTTGATGTCATAGCATGTACATTCTTTTCGAATGATGTTGGTAATTTATATTCGTTTTCGATTCCTTCTAGTCCAGCTGCTAAAATAACGCTAAATGCCAAATAAGGATTACAAGCAGGATCTGGAGCTCTATATTCTATTCGTCTTGATAATTCACGTCCTTCCTTGTAAGAGGGAATTCGTATGAGATCAGATCTGTTAACCTCTGCCCAGGTTATATATGTAGGAGCCTCGTAACTAGGGACAAGTCGTTTATACGAATTAACCCATTGATTAGTCACGAGGGTTATTTCTTTGGCATGTTTCAATAGCCCTGCGCAAAATTGCCTTGCAGTTTCAGAAATATGATGACTCTCAGAAGAACTATAAAATATATTTTCATCGCCTTTAAAAAGCGATACGTTTGTGTGCATTCCACTTCCGTTAATATTAGATAATGGTTTTGGCATAAAAGAAGCAAAATATCCATGTTTCATTGCTATTTCTTTTACTACTGTTTTATAAGTCATAACTGTGTCTGCCATTGTTAAGGCATCTGTATGCCTAAGGTCTATTTCATGCTGGCTTGGTGCCGCTTCATGATGACTTGAAGCAACGGGTATTCCCAATTCCTCTAGGGTGAGAACTGTCTCTCTTCTTAAATCTGTTCCTAAATCAGAATTTTCTTGATCAAAGTATCCACTTGAATCTAATAGTTTTGTATTATCAGAATCTTTAAAATAAAAATATTCAAGTTCTGGAGAAACATAATAAGTAAAACCTTTTTCATTAGCTCTTTTTAAGTTTTGTCTTAAAACTTCTCTTGGGTCACCATCAAAATATTTATCTTCTGGAGTCACTATATCGCAAAACATTCTGGCTACTGCGTTGGTTCTTGGTCTCCATGGAAGTATGCTGAATGTTGTTGGGTCAGGGAGAGCATATAAATCTCTTTCATCACTACGTGCATATCCCTCGATAGAAGACCCATCGAATCCCATTCCACGATTTAGTGAGTTTTCCAATTCGTCAATCGTTATTGCAAACCCTTTGATTGTTCCTAGAATATCAGTAAACCATAATCGTATAAATTTCACGTCATTATCGTGTGCTTCACGTAAAGCATATTCGATAGCATCATCATTTCTGATTATTGAAGACATAAGTATTTAATTCCTGTAAAAAACTATGGTCTTCTCATAATAAAAATGTGAAGACCATAGATAGTATAAACCCTTATTATATTATAAGGATAAGCTTTATTTATTGAGTTTAAGCATCAAAAGACAGGTAAAACTCATATGGATGAGGACGTAACCTTACAGGATCTGCATCATTTTCAGTTTTATAACTGATCCAATTTTCAATGACATCTTTTGTGAATACGTCACCTTTTAATAAAAATTCATGATCATCTTGAAGAGCTTGAAGGGCTTCTTCAAGGCTACTAGGTACCTGAGGGAATCCTGCTGTTTCCTCTGGAGATAATTCAAAAAGATCTTGTTCTAGTGGTTCACCAGGGTCGTATCCATTTTCGATTCCATCTAATCCTGCCATTAGCATTGCTGAAAATGTCAGATATGGATTGCACGTAGGGTCAGCAGACCTGAACTCTAATCTTTTTGCTTTTGGATCAGGGAAATACATTGGTATCCTGCATGCTGCAGATCTATTTCTAGCTGATAGAGCCAAAATAGTAGGAGCTTCAAATCCAGGGGTTAGTCTTTTATATGAATTAGTTGTTGGTGCTGCTAATGCCATTAAAGCCTTACCATGTTTGATTATTCCACCTATATAATTTAACGCTAACTCTGACAAACCTGCATATCCGTCTCCAGCAAATAAAGGAACCCCATCTTTCCATATTGATTGATGTGTATGCATACCTGTTCCATTGTCATCAAAAAGAGGTTTTGGCATGAATGTGACAGTTTTGCCATATTGTTTAGCTACATTACGCACAGCATACTTATAAGACATAACAGCATCTGCTGTCGTTAATAATGTGTCATACTTCATATCTATTTCAGCTTGTCCTCCTGATGCAACTTCGTGATGCTGGGCTTCTATTGTTAGCCCAAAATCATTAACGAGTGACCTTACCATCTCGCTTCTTAAGTCTTGGAAAGAATCGGTAGGCGATGTAGGGAAATAACCTTCTTTATGCCTAGGTTTGTAACCTTGGTTTAATGTGACCCCGTCTAACATGTATGGCTCACCTGAGTTCCAAATACCTTCATTAGAGTCAACTTTGTGGAAACCAAAGTTAGAGCCATAATCAAATTGAACTGAGTCAAATATAAAGAATTCAACTTCGGGACCCCAAAATGAAGTATCACCTATCCCTGTAGATTTAAGGTATGCTTCAGCTTTTTTCGCAATATTTCTAGGGTCTCGACTGTAATTTTCTCCAGTAATAGGATCTTTAATATCTGCAATACAAGTTATTTGTCCTGTATAAAACGGATCTATTCTTGCTGTTGAAGGATCCGGGACTATTAACATGTCAGATTGCTCAATTGACTGAAACCCTCTTACGCTAGACCCATCAAATCCGACTCCTTTCTCTATAAGCGAATCGTCAACTTGTCCAATTGGGACTGAGAAATGTTGCCAAGTCCCGGGTAGATCCGTGAATTTCAGATCGAGGATATCGCAATTATTCTCTTTCATTAATTTTAATATTCCGGCTGCTGATTTTGCCATTTAATGCTCCTAATATTTACATTACTTTTTCGATTAAGGAATTTTATTCTTGTCTATTATCATAGAACTATATTTGGGTAATCTTACTATTACATTGTTAAATTATTGTTACACTTATACTATATATGAGACATTCTTTGTCTGGAATTTTTGAGTTAGGAGGACCAAATGACTAAATTACATTGTGATGTTTTTTACGATTTTTCTTGACCTTTTGTCTATAATGCAGCAGTTTGGCTGGATGAAGTTAGAAAATTAATTGGTGACGATATAAAAATAAATTGGAGAAATTTTTCCTTAGAACAAATCAATTACAAAGGCGATGACGATTGGAAAGTTTGGGAAGTTTCAGATTTTACTCAAACTAAAGCACTTATGGCTTCAATTGCAGGGGAAGCAGCAAAGCGTCAAGGAGAAGAAGCTTTCAATAAATTTTTCCTAAATTTACTAAAAAAACGTCACGAACAAAGAGTTCCTTTAAATGATAACGAAATATTTATTGATGTGGCTCTTGAATGTGGACTAGATGTAGATAAATTTAAGAAAGATATTTTAGATCCTGAATTAGTAAATATTATTGCTGGGGATCATCAAGATGCTTCAAAAACACATGGGGCTTTTGGGACTCCTACATTTCTTTTCAATAATGGGCAGTCGATATATCTTAAAACATTTATCCCTCCACTAGAGGATTCACTGGAGGCCTTCGAACATTTTGTGGGACTTTTTTCAGAACGTTCATATTTTGGAGAAGTAAAAAGGCCTCAACCACCTTGGCCAAAAGGGGCGATATAACTACGTATATGACAGTAAATAATATCTCTCAATTAGAAAATTATTTAGGGATTCAATTTAATGACCCGTCTTTATTGATTAGTTCTTTAACTCATTCATCATACACTTCAGAAACTCCAAATGTTTCTATGAATAATGAGAGGTTGGAGTTTCTCGGAGATGCTGTGTTAGATGCAGCTATATCTCATCTGATATTTAATAAATATCCAGATTTTACAGAAGGTCAACTTACAATTATGAGGTCTAAAATTGTTAATGGTTCAGCTTTATCACAATCTGCTAAAAGATTTGGCCTAGGGGATTATTTATTATTAGGTAAAGGAGAAGATAAAAATGGAGGACGGGCTAAAACATCAATTCTATCTTCTGCCTTAGAGGCTTTATTGGGAGCTGTATTTATTGATAAAGGCTTTAATGTAACATGTGATGTGATTTTAAACATTTTAGAATATGATATCGATAATGTTGTTAGTGAAACTATGAAAGACCCTAAAACTGAACTTCAGGAAATTGTTCAATCTCAAACGGGAGAAGTACCTGAATACAATGTGGTGTCTAAGACCGGAGAAGGTCACTCTACATTTTTTATTTCTGAAGTTATTGTTAATGGTGAAAAATATGCTAGAGGAGAAGGGGCTAGTAAACTAGTATCTGAAATGGAAGCAGCAACTCAAGCATTGTTTAAAATAAGAGATACCATAATATAATAATGTGATCTCAAAAAAATAAATTTTACGAGGGGATTTAAATGACGATAGTAACGGGTAGCCATTTAATAGCTAAGACATTGAAAGAACATGGAGTAGACACTCTTTTTTATTTAACTGGCGGCCCAAGTTTTGATATTATCTCTGGTTGTGAAGAATTGGGAATCAGAACAGTAGACTTCAGACATGAACAGGCTGCAGCTTTTGCTGCTCATGCATATACTAGAATTACTGGTAAACCAGGTGTTGTCACTGCCTCATCAGGGCCTGGTACTTTAAATTTATTAACTGGTATTTATGCAGCTTCTGTAGATTGTGCTCCAATGATTGTGTTAGGAGGAGCGAGCGCCGTACATGAGAGAGGTAAAGATACTTTTCAAGAAGTTGATCAAATGGGGATAATGGATCCACTTTGTAAGTTTTCTCATAGACCCACTCAAGCATCAAGATTTCCAGAGATAGTCAGTATGGCGTATAGGAAATCTGTATCAGGAAGACCGGGCCCTGTATATATTGATTGCGGGGTAGATGTTTTAGATGAGAAAGTCGATGTCGAATCTATACCACCTTATTCGGCAACCTTAATAACTTCTAAACCAGCTACTGAAAACCATGTAATAAATAAAGTCCTAGATATTTTATTGCATGCTAAAAAGCCAATTATTTTTGCTGGCGGTGGTGCATTTTTTTCAGGAGCATCAGAGGCTTTAGAAGAGCTAGTTAATACATTGCAGATTCCTTTTTACACATCTCCCATGTCTAGAGGGCTCATACCTGAAGATAATCCTTTTTCTTTTCCGGCTGCTCGTTCAACAGCAATGCGCGAAGCTGATGCTGTACTTGTTGTCGGTTCAAGATTGAACTGGATGATGAGTTATGGCGATAGATTTAACCCATCTGCAAAAATCATTCAGATTGATCTAGATGAATCTGAACTAGGGCATAATAAAAGTTTAGAGCTGGGAATTGTTGGAGATGCTAATACAGTAGTGATGCAACTTGTTGATGAAGCGAAAAATAGGATTGAATCTGCAAATATTTCATCTAACCCTAGTTGGGTCGAGACACTTAAAATGAAAGAAAAAGATAGGCAAGAAAAAAATCATAGTATTTTGAATTCAGATCAAGTACCAATTCACCCGTTGAGGCTGTGTAAAGAAATTTCAGAGTTTTTAGATAGAGATGCTATTTTAGTAGTAGATGGTAATGAGATATTACATTTTGCTAGACAATCTATTCCGACATACTATCCGGGACATAGATTAAATTCTGGAGTTACAGGAACTATGGGTGTAGGCTTACCTTATGGATTAGGAGCAAAAATTGCAAAGCCTGATAAACAAGTTCTAGTTTTGCATGGTGACGGTTCTATGGGGATGAATGCAATGGAAATTGATACAGCGGTACGACATAATCTTCCAGTAGTTACAGTTGTGAGTAATAATGAAGGTTGGTTTGCTAGAGATCCTCAATGGAAAAGACCTGGCCGTGAACTTGGATTTACAGAATTTGATGAGATGGCAAAATCTTTACACGGATATGGCGAAAAAGTGGTAAAACCTAATGAAATAAAACCGGCATTACAAAGGGCATTTGACAGCGGTAAACCATCAGTTGTTAATGTTCATGTTGAACCTACCGCAGCTGGCGTTTCTAAGGCTTGGACAGGTTCAGGGTCAGAGCAATAATCAGCTTGGAATAGGATACGACTTTAATAATTCTAGAACTTTCTTTTTTGTATTAGATTCTTGAGATTCATCTTGTGGATTATTAATTATTTCTAATATATACGATCCTATTTCAGATACAGCATCTTCTGTCATTCCACGTGTGGTAATTGCTGCCGTTCCTAGTCTTATTCCACTTGTTTCTCTAGGGGGTCTTTGGTCATATGGTATTGCGTTTCTGTTGACTACTATATTTGCTCTACTTAACGATTCTTCGATAGACTTTCCTGGTAGTTTGATACTTGTCAAATCAACCAACACCATATGATTATCAGTGCCTCCGGAGACTATTCTTAATCCCCCAGCCTGTAATATTGCAGCTAATTTTTTTGCATTTTTTATTATTTGAGATTGATAATTAGCAAATGCTTCCGTTGAGGCTTCTTGAAATGCAACTGCTTTTGCAGCGATGGTGTGTTCCATTGGTCCACCTTGCATGTTTGGGAAAACGGCACTATTAAGGCTTTTACCTAATTCTGACTTTGATAGTATCATTCCACCCCTTGGACCTCTTAAAGTCTTATGAGTTGTAGTTGTTACTATGTCTGCATATTCAATGGGTGAAGGGTGAGCTCCAGTCGCAACTAATCCCGATATGTGTGCCATATCAACCATTAGTTTTGCTCCAATAGAATCACATATATCACGGAATTTTTTAAAGTCTATGACTCGAGTATATGCTGATGCCCCTGCAATAATTAGTTTTGGAGTATGTTTTTTTGCTAAATCCTCAATTTGAGTGAAATCGATTGTTTCACTTTCTCGTTCTACTCCATACCCAATAAATGTATACAATTTAGATGAGAAATTTACTTTACTGCCATGCGTTAAGTGACCTCCGTGGTCCAATTGCATTCCTAAAACCACATCCCCAGGGTTTAAACAAGAAAAATATGCTGCCATATTAGCTTGAGCCCCACTATGAGGTTGGACATTAGCGTATTCACAGTGAAATAAATCTTTAGCGCGATCAATAGCTAAATTTTCTACCACATCAACAAATTCACACCCTCCATAGTAACGTTTTCCAGGATATCCTTCAGCATATTTATTCGTAAATACACTCCCCTGAGCTTCCATTACAGCAGAGCTTGCATAATTTTCTGAAGCTATCAAATTTATATTTTCTAATTGGCGTTTTTTTTCATTTGATATTGCGATATGTATTTCGGGATCAATAACATCTAAATTCATAAGTCAGAATCCTTTTTGAATAATAATTATTACCTGACAAGAGTAAGATATGTATATATATTACCTTTGCAAGGTAATATTCTCAAAAATTGTTAAAACGATTTGTTCTTGCAGTACTCAGATTCGTGAGTTAAATTAAGGGGATAATAATGATTAGGTATTTTTATTAATATGAATTTGGGTGTTCTAGAAAGATACAAAGAATTTTTACCGGTTACCAGTAATACTCCCCTTATATCACTTGGTGAAGGGGATACCCCTCTTGTTGCTTCAAATAGAATAATTGATGAAGTTGGATGCGAAAGGCTGTTTTTTAAATTAGAAGGTTGTAACCCAACAGGTTCATTTAAAGACAGGGGGATGGTTGTTGCCGTTGCAAAAGCTATGGAAAAGGGTGTGTCCAGTATAGCTTGTGCCTCTACTGGAAATACAAGTGCGTCTGCTGCTGCTTATGGAGCTCACTACAATTTGAGAACTACAATAATTGTGCCTAAAGGTAAAATTGCTAAAGGGAAATTAGCTCAAGCTGTTGCATACGGGGCACACATTGCAATGATTGATGGTAATTTTGATCAAGCATTGAATATAGTGAAAGAACTTTGTGAAAAACATCCTATAGAGCTAGTAAATTCGATTAACCCTAACAGAATAGAAGGTCAAAAAACAGCTTCTTTTGAGATAATTGATGATATAGGCTCTGCTCCAGACCACTTATTTATACCAGTTGGAAATGCAGGTAATATTACCGCATACTGGAAAGGGTTTTTAGAAGCAAAAAGAAGAAATAAAAAACTTACTTTACCTGTTATGAATGGTTTTCAAGCAGAAGGTTCAGCTCCAATTGTTAATAACCAAATTGTTAAAAATCCTCAAACTATAGCCTCAGCTATACGTATAGGTAATCCTGCTAGTTGGGAAAAAGCTATTAATGCCAGGGATGAATCTAACGGTATTATTGATAGTGTATCTGATTCAGATATTTTAGAAGCGTATAAAAAATTAGCTTCTATGGAAGGAATATTTTGTGAGCCTGCTTCTGCAGCATCTTTGGCGGGCCTATTGAAAAAAGCTAATGCAGGAGAAGATTTTTCAGGAAAGTCGATAGTCTGTGTCTTAACTGGTAATGGACTTAAAGATCCGGATATATCCAGTACAATAGAACCAGTTTCTATGAATGAATATTCAGCAGATATTTCAGATGTTGAAAGAGCCCTAGATTTGACATGAAATCAAATGAGAATGAAGAAAACAATCGAATTATTCAATCTGCGATTAAAAGTATTTTAGAGTCTATCGGAGAAGATGTTACTAGAGAGGGATTGTTAGATACTCCTAAGAGAATATCAGAATTGTATTCAGAATTATTTTCTGGAGTAGGTCAAGATCCAAAAGAATTTTTGGAGATAGGATTTTCTGAAAATTATTATGATCCGGTGTTATTGACTAATATTTCATTCTTTTCTATATGTGAACATCATTTGTTGCCTTTCATTGGTAAAGCCCATATAGGGTATATCCCTCAAGGAAAAGTAGTTGGTGTTAGTAAACTTGCCAGAGTTGTAGATGTACTTGCGAAAAGGCCTCAGATTCAGGAACGTTTGACCTCTCAAATTGCAGATACTATAAATGCCTCTTTGGATGCTTTGTCAGTGTTTGTTGTTATATCAGCAGAACATATGTGTATGACACTGAGGGGAGTAGAAAAGCCAGGCGCTTCTTTAACTACATTTTCAGAAAGAGGAGATTCGGATGGAGTCGATAAGTTGCGTATGGCGATATATTCTGAATATCCTAATGAATTGGAGAATATGAATGAGTGATCTTTTTGAAGGAGTGAGCCATAAAATAATTGATGATTGGAATCAAATTTTAAGTAACAGTGTTGTTAATACTATTTTTATAACTCCTGAGTGGCAGTCAATTTGGTACAAAAGATTTGTGTCAGATAAACAATTAAAAATTCATACAATTAAAGAAAATAATCAAATATTAGGAATAATTCCTACGTTATTAGATTCAAATGAAATAACATTCATTGGAGATCCTGATTTGTATGACTATATGGACTTTCCTGTTGCATTAGGCCACGAAGAAAAATTCTATCAACTGGCATGGAAATATTTAACGTCATTAGACTGGAATGTTATGTCATTAAATTCTATACCTGAATCATCTCCGACAATGAAAATTTTACCTAAATTGGCCTCTGGGATGGGGTACGAGGTAGATTTATTTGAAAGTGAAAAAACTCCTTTGTCTAACTTAAGTACAGATTGGGAAACGTATATAGCAAATTTGCCTAAAAAATATAGGCATGAGTTACGTAGAAAAATAAGACGGTTGGATTCTAATGTTGAATATATTCAATATGAGGCTGTTATCACAGATGATAATGTAGAACAAATAATGGATGATTTTTTTTTGTTAATGTCTTCTAGTATGGAAGATAAAGAAACATTTTTAATATCTAAAAACAAATCATTTTTTATTGATATAGCTAAACAACTGACCAAAAAAGATCAATTTAAACTTTTTTTTATGGAGATAGATAAAAAAAAGGTTGCTGCGTGTATTTGTTTTGATTATGACAATAAATATTTACTTTATAACAGTGGGTACAATCCAGAATTTTCCAGTTTGAGCGTAAGTTTAATTAACAAAGCTTTCTCCATTAAAGATGCTATTGAAAAAGATAAATCTGAATTCAATTTCTTGAAGGGAGTTGAACGATACAAATATCATTTAGGTGCTTCAGATTATAGTGTTTTTGATTTAAAGATCAGTCGCTAATGTATGATTGAGTAATTTGGTATAATTGAGTGTTCTAAATTGAACTTGGAGGAATCTTAATTAGTGAATATTGCTATTGTTAGTTATCATGGGTGCCCTGTAGCTAGATTAGGAGAAAAAGATACAGGTGGAATGAACGTTTACGTCCTTAATATGGCTAAGGAATTGTCTAAATTAGGCAATAATGTTGACGTATTTACTCGACGTCACGATATTACAGACCCACAAATTGTTCCATTATCCGAAAATTCTAGAGTTATACATATACCTGCTGGACTTATTTCTGAAAAGAAACATAATCTACATGAATATATTGATGATTTTGTTGAAGGAGTATTGGATTACTCCAAATCAAATAGTTATATTTATGATTACATTCATAGTCACTATTGGCTTTCTGGCTTAGTGGCAGGAAAATTAAGTGATATATGGAATATTCCTCACACTGTCACTTTCCATACTCTTGCAAAAACAAAAGTAAGGGCTAGAACAGGGGAAGAAGAAGGACTTATTAGGTCAGAATCAGAACTTGGAATTATGGCCTCAGCTACTGGTATTTTAGTTTTAACTGAAGCTGAAAGATTAGATATAAATAGATTGTATAAAATTCCTTTAGATAAGATAAAAGTTATTCCTGGTGGAGTTAATACAGAAACTTTTTATCCTGAAGATAAAATAACTTCAAGGGAGCAAATAAATATCCCAAATAAACTTACTCTCTTATATGCAGGTAGAATAGAACCTATAAAAGGATTAGATATACTAGTAGATTCTTTTAATGCTATTCAGGCGAATTTGGATGCTCAACTTATAATTGTAGGTGGCAGTTTGGAGGGGGACGATGTTGAGTTAAAACGACTAAAGACTTATGTGAAGAAATTAGGGATATTAAACAAAGTTAGATTTGTGGGGTCAGTTCCTCAAGAAGAATTGAGATACTATTATTCTGCTGCAGATATTTTTGTATTTCCTTCACATTACGAGAGCTTTGGTCTAGTGGCATTAGAATCAATGGCATGTGGGACTCCCGTTGTTGCGTCACGTGTTGGTGGCATTCCGTCTTTTATTGATGATGCTGAAACCGGTTATCTTATTCCTATGAGATGTCCGGATCCGTTTATAGATAAACTAGAAATATTATTGTCTAATCAAGATCTAAGAGAAAATATGGGTGATGCGGCATTAAGTAAAGCAAAAATTATGAATTGGGAAACTACGGCCCTAAGATTAATGGATTATTATGAAGGATTGTTATCTAAATTTCATATGATGAAAGCAGGATAATTTATAAATTAGTTTTTTCAAACCATATTGTTTCTGAATGTTTCTTGAATCCCAGATTTTCATATAACGTTAAAGCTGGGGTGTTTGCTGAGTCGACTTCTAATTCAATCGAATTGGCACCTTTTCTAAATAGATATTCTATACCTAATTGAACAACTAGTTTCCCTAGTCCTAAGCCTCTATACTTCGGAGACACTCCGGTCATACTAATCCAACCGGTTGCCTGATTGTTTTTACTTGCAAATATTGTCCAATTGTATCCTGCTACTTCTTCTTTATTTTTGACCAATAATATCCCTTCAGGATTGTTATTGGTCATCTCTACCCGAGCTCTTATTTCCTCTTCAGTATTAGGGCAAAATCCCCAATGATCTTTGAATGATATATTTTGGATATGAGTCAAGTTTGATATGTCCTTGTTAGGGTCTAAATGTTCTACAGTATATTCATCAGGTATTTGTAAAATTTCTGGATTAGACAACTTTAGAGAGTTACACTTTAAGTTCCAATATTCTTTAACTAAAGACCAGTCCTTCTTTAAATAATTGATGTATAAGGAATCTTTTTTATCTATCTGAGTGTGAATTACATTTATTTTATTAGATATAGCGAAATCTTGAGCTATATCCATAAATTTTATAAATATTTCATTTTTTTGATCTACCGGTGCTATTTTAGTTATTACAACAAGACGATTAATTTTTTTTTCAAAAATTAAATGCATAAATCCTATTATTTCGTTTTGTTGTGTTTTTGCCAAAAATGAATCTACTTCAGGATTTGATTCGGGAAGTTTGTGGGATCGAGTAAAAAATTCCTTTGATATTTCTTTTTCGGTATTTTTTAAATCATCTATTTCATTCAAAAATTCAACTACATCATCTGTGTCTTCCCACCTAAAAGATGATATTGATATATTAGATTGCATAATTCTAAAAATTCCTCAAAACTATAATAGCTAATCAGACTATAATTTAGTGAAAATAAAATGTAAACGAATAGTATTTATTAAATTATGAAAATTTATGACTTACATAACCATTTATTGCCATCTGTGGACGATGGACCTGGCGATATTAATGAATCTTTAGAAATAGTAAGAATTTCCTCAGATCAGAATATTGAATTTATTTTAGCCACACCTCATAGAAAAGATGTAACAGAATTGCATTCTGTTGCACATATAAAAAAATTAACTGACCAAATAAATGATATTTCTTTAGAAAAAGGATATTTAACAAAAATAAAATTAGGGATGGAAAATCATATCGACATAACCTTACCTGAGGATATACGTACTGGTTATGCACTCACTATGAATTATGGACCTTATATTTTATTGGAAATGCCATGGGATGAGGCGCGTAAAGAAAAATACATAGATGATGTTTTAGATGAAGTTAAGGAAATGGATTTGATTCCTGTTATAGCTCACCCAGAAAGAATGGAAATATTTAAGAATGATTATGAATATCTTAAAGAATTAGTGGGTAGGGGAATGCTAATGCAACTTACATCTAGTAGTCTGTATGGTAAGTTTGGAAATGAAGCTAAGGTTTTTTCACATGAAATATTAAAGGATGGATTTTGTCATATTATTGCATCTGATACACATATGGCATTTGGGCAAAGGGAACAAGATTTGATTAAGGGATTTGAAACGGCTAAAAAACTTATTGGGCAAGAAGCTGCTAGGGAATTAGTGTCAGATAACCCTAGGATATTGTTAAATATAGATTAATTTAATATATTCTGTCCCAAATTTGTGTATGTATTTGTTCAGGTTGCTTCGAAGCGTCTACAATCATCCAAGTGTTAGGGTTAGCTTCAGCTATTTCTAAATAGCCATTTCTAACGCGACTATAAAATTCTATTGATTCTGATTCAATCCGATCTAACTTTTTTGAGTCTATTCTAGAAGATGATATTTCTGGATGTATATCAAGTAAAAATACTATGTCGGGTTTTAAATCACTGGTCGCCATTTTGTTTAAATGATGGATATATTCTAGGTCAATATTGCGACCATAACCTTGATATGCGATCGTTGAATATATATATCGATCTAAGATTACTAATGTTTCATTTTCAAGTGCAGGTATTATCTCTTTATCAACTAATTCTTTTCTAGCAGCTGAAAACAGAAATAATTCAGTTAATGAAGACATATCTGAATCTTCAGATAATAATTTACGAATTTTGTCACCAATTATTGTATCCCCAGGTTCTTTTTTTAAAACATGAGATATATTATTTTTTAAAAGTTTGCTTGCCAAAAGTTTAACTTGGGTGGATTTCCCACTGCCATCAATACCTTCAAATACTATAAATTTAGATTTTTTTTCAGTTGGCATATAAGACTACTCTTCTTGTGGGCTCTCTCCCAATACTTGATGATCCTAGCCCATGTTCTGTTGCCAGTTCATGTTGCAATTTTCTAATATGCGAATTTTGGGCTTTGAGTTTTATTTCTTTTTCCCCATTGTTTATTCTATATATAGCTTTTTCTGTTTCTAATATTGCAAGAGATCTTTCTGCTGACGATAAGGATTTTCCTTCATTGTCACGTACAACTGTTTTAACAAATTGTTCTATTTGGTTAACTGTATTCCTTCGTAATACAAATACAGGTTTGCGCATTTCTTCAGCATTTTGGAGTGCCTTAGTACCTCTGCGATGATAATTCTTTGTTGTTACAACTATGTCAGCCATATTCATATCAGTAACAAGTGTTATGGGGGCGTTCATAGCATTGATAATTTGTTCTATTCTTCCTCGATTTACTCCATATGGTAGTACTCTGGTAACTGATAATGGTTGATTAAACTGGTGGTCGGTTTCATTTTTATCATTACCATAAGTGTTCGTATTATTAGGAGCAGGACTTGAAATCTCTTTTTCTATTTTGCCTTCTGATGAGATACTCCTTATTTCTGACGGGATAGATTGTTTTCTTAACATTTTGTCAATAGTTGTAGCTACATCTGCATGTATAGTTACAGTATCGCGACCTTGAATTTCAACTACTATATCGAATGTGGGAGGTGCGTTACGTTCTAGAACCGTTTTTTGAGATTTGCGTCTTCTAGCTTCTAGGTCTCCTAGAGTAACGGTCTGTATGCCCCCAACAAGATCGGATAGAGTAGGGTTTAAAAGCAGGTTCTCCAATTCATTGCCATGTGCTGTTGCTACTAATTGAACTCCTCGCTCCGCTATTGTTCTTGCAGCATTAGCTTCAAGCTCAGTCCCTATTTCATCTATTATGATTACTTCTGGCATATGATTTTCAACAGCTTCTATCATCACCCCGTGTTGTTCTGTAGGGGATGGAACTTGCATTCTCCTAGCTCTGCCAATAGCTGGATGAGGGATATCCCCATCTCCAGCTATTTCATTGGAAGTATCAACTACTATTACTCTTTTGCCTGCATCATCGGATAAAACGCGGGCAATTTCTCTCAACATTGTTGTTTTGCCTATGCCAGGACGTCCTAGTAGAAGTATACTTTTACCGGAATATATTAAATCTTCAATGATTTTAATAGTTCCCAATACTGCTCTTCCAACTCTAAATGTTAATCCGACAATTTTCCCGCTTCTATTTCTAATGGCAGATATTCTATGAAGGGTTCGTTCAAGTCCTGCTCTGTTATCAGCACCAAATATACCAATTTTCGATAAAGCAAAATCAATGTCTTTTGAATTCACTTCTTTAACATCCAGTAGTTCAGTTTTGTTTAAGAATCTGGCTTCAGGAAGCCTGCCGAGGTCCAACACAACTTCTAACAAATCGTTAACCTCTTTATTTAGTAACAATTTATCTTGTATTGGTTTAGGTATTACTTCAATTAATGCTGACAAGTCAGCGTCTATGTTGTCAACTATCATATTTAATATTAATTATTTTACTTGATTTTATAGTAACCATACTAACAATCACTTAGCAGATGATAAATTCTTAAAAAATTCGTGTATTCTAGTGTCGTCAGTTAATTCTGGATGAAATGAAGTAGCTAGCATTTTATCTTGCAATACCATTACGGGTTTGCCTGATTCTATTTCTGATAATATTTCTACTCCCTTACCTATATTTGTAACAACGGGGGCCCTAATAAATATTCCTCTTACAGGAGGCCCTTCAATATTTTTAATATCTAGATAAGTTTCAAAACTGTCAATTTGTCTTCCAAAAGCATTTCTAGATACTTCTATATCCATCAGATGTAGAGGGTCAGGCCGTTTATCTTTTAAGGTTTTTGCAATCGATATCATTCCTGCGCAAGTTCCCCATATTGCCATTCCAGAGGTAACTCTTTCTATAATTGGATTTCGCATCTCATATATATCAATTAGTTGAATGATAGTTGTGCTTTCACCACCAGGGATGATCAAACCGTCAATATCTTCTAATTCATTAGGAAGTCGAATCTCTTTAGTAACAGCTCCGACGCCTTCAAGCATATTTTTATGCTCTTGGTAATCACCTTGTATTGCTAAAACACCTATTTTAGGCAAACTTACCAACCTCGATTTGCGAGCTTGTCAACCTCATCCATTGATCTTATATCTAGTCCTGGCATTGAGGAACCCAATCCTTTAGATATTTCTGCTAACATCTCTGGATCATTATAATGTGTTGTAGCTTTTACTATAGCCTTTGCCATTTCGGAAGGGTTTTCTGATTTAAATATTCCAGAACCTACGAATACCCCTTCAACGCCTATTTGCATCATAAGGGCAGCATCAGCAGGGGATGCTATTCCTCCAGCAGAAAAGTTAACCACTGGAAGTTTTCCGGTGTCATGTATGCCTTTTATTAATTCGTACGGAGCTTTAAGGTCTCTTGCTAATGCCATTAACTCAGTTGAATCCATTGTTTGAATTCTTTTAACTTCTCCTAAAACATTTCTAGCGTGACGAACTGCTTCGACAACATTACCTGTTCCGGCTTCCCCTTTGGTTCTTATCATAGCTGCGCCTTCGCCAATACGTCTTAAAGCTTCCCCTAAATCTCTACATCCACACACGAATGGTACTTTAAAGTCATGTTTGTTTATGTGATTGTTTTCATCAGCAGGTGTGAGAACTTCAGACTCATCTATATAATCAACGCCCATAGATTGTAATATTTGGGCCTCAACAAAATGACCAATTCTAGCTTTTGCCATTACTGGAATGGTAACTGCATCTAAGATTCCAGCGATCATGCTAGGATCTGACATTCTCGCAACCCCACCATCTTTTCGTATATCAGAAGGTACTCGTTCTAAAGCCATCACCGAACAAGCTCCAGCATCTTCAGCTATCTTGGCTTCTTCAGGTGTTACTACATCCATAATAACCCCGCCTTTAAGCATTTGTGCCAAGCCTGTTTTAACTGTCCAAGTAGCTGTATCAGGTTTTGTTTCAGTAGCCATGATGCCCTCCGAATACGAATAATTAAGAAGTATATATAAATTATACGATGTACTTATTTAACTATTCAAATTCGATAGTAAAATTAAAGTTATTTGTGGCTATGTATGTATCGGGCTAAATCGACTGTTCTTAGTGCATATCCCCATTCGTTGTCATACCATCCAATGACTTTGACCATGTTTTTACTTAATGTCATGGTTGATAGTCCGTCAATAATGCAACTATATGGGTTTTGTTTATAATCTGAACTTACCAAAGGTTCTGATGATATATCTAGAATGCCTTTCATACTTTTGATAGAGGCTTCGTGGTATGCATTATTGATGTCTTCAGAAGTAGCTTTTGAGTTTATTGTGGATACAAAATCTATTACTGAAACCGTAGAAGTTGGCACACGGAATGCCATGCCGTTTATTTTTCCATTTAATGAGGGGATAATTTTCCCAATAGATTTTGCAGCACCGGTAGATGTAGGAATTATATTAGATGCAGCGGCTCGTGCTCTTCGTAGATCTTTATGCGTTTTATCCAATATTTGTTGATCATTTGTATACGAATGTATGGTAGTCATCATTCCTTCTGATATTCCAAAAGAATCATTAAGAACTTTTACTAAAGGAGCTAGACAATTTGTGGTACATGACGCATTAGATATTACGTGATGCTTGCTAGGGTTATAATCGCTTTGGTTTACACCCATAACTATGGTTATGTCTTCTTGTTTACCCGGAGCAGATATTATGACTTTTTTAGCACCATTAGATATATGAGATTCAGCACTTTCACGATCAGTAAATTTACCGCTACACTCTAATACAATGTCTACTCCGTAATTTTTCCATGGAATTAAGTCAGGTGCAGAATGAGCCAATAAGGCAATAGAAGAATTTTTTGTTTCTAAACTATCTTCTGATACGGACACCTTCTGATTGAAAACCCCATACGTACTGTCATACATAAACATGTGTCTAATAGTTTCAGGGTCTGAGGTTCTACTGTTTATTGCAACAATTTCTAAATCTGGATATGAATTACTAAGGATTGCGCGTAACGCTAATCTTCCGATTCTTCCAAATCCATTTATACCTATACGAGCTTTAGCTTCAGTCATTTTTATAACACTTTTTATTAATATTAGAAGATGATATCAAATATAAGTTTCATATACATATAACCCTGCATATGAAGAATTTCCTGAAAGTTCTTCCTCAATTCTTAACAATCTATTATATTTTGCTGTTCTTTCAGCTCTAGCAGGAGCGCCACACTTTATTTGACCTGTTCCTATCCCTACTGCAAGATCAGCAATAAAAGTGTCTTCAGTTTCACCTGAACGATGACTCATTATGGTTCCCCAATTAGATTTTTTAGCTAAGGAGGTTGCTTCGATGGTCTCAGACAAAGTGCCTATTTGGTTAGGTTTAACTAGTAATGCATTAGCACAATTATCTGTTATAGCTTTTTGAATCCTAGTTGGATTTGTTGTTAACAAGTCATCTCCAACTATTTGGGTTTTTGAACCAATTGTTTTTGTTAATAAGTTCCAGTCAGTCCAGGAATCTTCATCTAGGCCATCTTCAATACTAATGATTGGGTATTTTGAAATCCAATCATTATACAGGTTTACCATTTCGACACCATTTAAATTTTTCTGGTCTACTTTGAGGGTATATTTTGATCCGTCATATAGCTCTGATGCTGCACAGTCTAGTGCTAATAAAAAGTGTTCTCCTGGTATGTAGCCTGATAACTCAATAGACTCTAATATTAATTCAATAGCAGCTTTATTTGAATTTAGTTTTGGTGCAAAACCACCTTCATCTCCGACGGCAGTGTCCATTCCCTTTTTATGTATAAGGGATCTAAGTGTCTGATAAACTTCACATCCGGCACGTAATGATTCAGAAAATGTATTAAATTTTATTGGGACAATCATAAATTCTTGAATATCAGTAGACCCTTCTGCATGTTTACCACCATTCAATATATTCATCATTGGTACAGGTAGCATATATTTATTATCTGAATTTAAATGTCTAAATAATGGTGTNGATGCATTATTTGAAAGAGCTTTAGAAAATGCTAAAGATACTGCTAGTGTAGAATTTGCACCTATATTAGCTTTGTTACNTGAATCATCAAGNTCTATNAAAATTTGATCTAAATCTTCTTGTCTCTTAAGTTCAACATCTTTTATTGATGGCAGTATCAAGTTATTAATATTATTAATAGACTTTAATACTCCTTTACCTTGATATCTTTGGCCGCCATCTCTTAGTTCAACCGCTTCATGCTTTCCTGTACTNGCTCCTGANGGGACAGCTGCTGTACCTGAGGAACCATCAGTCAACGTTAGAGATGCTTCAACTGTAGGGTTCCCACGTGAATCGATNATTTCACGAGATTTTATGTCTGCTATNTTAACCATAAATTNCCATTTATTATTGATTATTTTTCATAATATCAACTAATTCTTTAACAGACTCAGCAGATTTCTGTAGTGCTTCTANCTCNGATTTAGTTAAATCCAATTCTATTATCTCTTCTACTCCAGATGCACCAAGTTTCACAGGAACCCCAACATATAGATCGTTGATTCCGTATTCTCCTTTTAAGTATGCCGTACACGGAAGGATTTCTTTGGTATCAAATAATACCGCTTCAACCATTTGAGCTATTGATGCAGAAGGGGCATAATAAGCACTCCCAGTTTTTAAGTAGTTAACTATTTCGGCTCCACCGTTTCGGGCTCTGTCGACAATTTCTTCAAGCCTTTTGGCTGGNATCAGTTTATCTACAGGGGTTCCCGCTACACTAGTACTGCCTATTACCGGAACCATCGTATCTCCATGTCCTCCAAGTACGTATGCAGATACAGAATTAACNGATACATTTAATTCTTGAGATAGAAATGTTCTGTACCGAGCAGTATCAAGTATNCCTGCCATCCCAACTACACGTTCATCAGGGAANCCGCTTATTTTTAAAGATTGCTGNGCCATTGCATCAAGAGGATTNGTTACTATTATATGNATGCTGTTTGGNGACAATTCTGATGTTTTNCTGACAACATCAGAAATTATNTTCATATTAGTTATCAATAAATCATCCCTACTCATACCTGGTTTTCTTGCTAATCCGGATGTTACAACAACAACATCGGAGTCGGCAGTTAGCTCATAAGAATTAGATCCTATAATTTGAGCATCAGATTTGATTACAGGTCCTGATTCCAACATGTCTAATGCTTTACCTTGTGGNAGACCATCTACTATATCTACTAAAACNACATCNGATAAACCTTTATCAAAAATTCTTTGAGCAGTAGTNGCTCCTACATTNCCGGCCCCTACTATAGTAACTTTATTTCTCATTTTGCATTTCCTTAGTAATAANTTTAATTNANTTGGTTGTTTCAGGAGAGATTATAGCTATNACATCTCCTTTAGCAAGTGTAGATCCTGAATCACACATTAATTCNTTGACGATACCTGNAGTTGGAGNAGGTAATTGGTTTTCCATTTTCATNGCCTCTANTANNGCTATTGTATCTCCTTCTTGAACNNTATCNCCTACATTTACTANATAATTTATTAATATTCCTGGCANTGGGGCTTTTAGCGNACCNTCTNTTTGTTTATCTTNTNCATTNTCTTGAACATNATTNTTGCTTATTTCTGTACNATAAGAANTTTTTTCATNTATAGACACTATTGAATTATCTAAAGGATCNACATCTACTTTAAAAAANTTATCATTTACAAAAACATTAAATGATTTTGCTGAACTGCTCTTNNNTTGCGATACATTTTTTTGNTCAGATGAGTTTTTAGAAAATTTAGNTTCTAATATATTTTGATTNCTGTTAGGNTTTTCTAAACCATATTTTATNTTTAAAAATTTTTCACCTGTGGTCGGGTACANCGTATATATAAGTATGTCTTCTATATTGTCCTTAGCGATATANTTAATTTTTGATGTTGCTTCNGGTAATTCNGGTTCAAGCANATCNGCAGGTCTACCNTTAATGATTGAGTCTTTTGAAATCGANTTAGCGCTATCTTGATTTTTTGTTATTAAATCCCAATTTATTTTACTAGNNGGGATTCCGTATTTGCCCATCATNTAATCTTTAACTTGNTGAGATATCATTTTATATCGTCCAAATAAAACGTTACTGACTGACTGNGAACCAATCATTTGACTCATTGGAGTTACAAGTGGGGGGTATCCTAAATCTTTTCTGGTTTCAGGTATTTCTTTTAAGACATCATCTAACTTATCAAGAGAATCTGANTCACTCAGCTGTGAAATTAAATTNCTAGCCATNCCACCTGGTATTTGATGACTTAAAACTTTAGGGTCTATTACTGATGATTTTGTGGTTTTCATTAAATGTTGATACNTTTNCAAAATNATTTCTAANTGATCAGTTATATCAAGTATGTNATCTATATTAANTGGAANNTTTCTAGAACCACTATTTATGGCTGTTATCATCGTTTCTGTAGCAGGTTGAGANGTTCTTAANGCAAGAGGAGATAANCAAGTATCCAAAATATCTAATCCTGCTTCTACCGCTTTTAATGCCGTCATAGANGCAAGTCCGCTAGANTAATGAGTATGTAACTGTAAAGGTATATNTGTTTGTTTTTTTAATTGAGANACCAATTCAAATGCATCATACGGACTTAATAGTCCTGCCATGTCTTTTATGCAGATACTATCAGCACCTAATTGTTCAAATTCTTTAGCCTTATCTATATANTATTTCAAATTGTATATAGGNCCTTTCAGGCCATTGGTGTCTGTTGTAGAGTAGCAAAGAGTTAATTGGAGATGTTTCTTCTCTGATTTGACTGATTCAGATGCTTGAATTAAGTTTGACGTATCATTTAAGGCATCAAAAACTCTAAATATATCTATTCCGTTTAATGCAGAACGACTTACAAATTCTTTAACTACATCATCNGCGTATGCTCTATACCCTACAAGAGCTTGTCCTCTTAATAGCATGGANAATGGAGTTTTCGGCATTAGGGNTTTAAATTTCCTCAATCTTTCCCAAGGATCTTCATTCAAAAACCTTGTAGTGGCATCAAATGTAGCNCCTCCCCAGACTTCCATTGAATAAAACCCCATTTCATCCATTTGAGGGGCTAAGCNTTCCATATCATCAAACTCAAGTCTTGTTGCTAATAGACTTTGATGGCCATCTCGAAATGTAGTATCACTTATNTGCAATNTTTTTGAATCGTTGGATTNNTTCATAATATTTGNTTTCNNGNCCATCCTAATATTTTACGTTGNGNANNCANATCAATTGTATNTAGTGCNCCTATTTGCCATGGGGTCAAATAATTTTTATTTGAACTAGTATCTTTGANNTGNTNTTTAGATTGGTNATCAAAATAANAATTTAATGCTGCAGATATAGCTGCGATTTCAATTTCTGAGGGATGNTTNTTCATAAAGGCATATTCCCATGNTTTTTAGGAGGAGTAATTTCTCTTTTGTTTTTNAGCATGNTTAANGCTTTTATTATTTTATTTCTTGTATCAGAAGGGGTTATGACTTCATCTATCATNCCTTTGCTAGCAGCAACATATGGATTCATAAGATTTGTTTCATAATCATCTATTAATTCGGCTCTAAGTTCATCTGGATTNTCAGATTCCTTTAATTTGGATCTATGAATAATATTTACAGCTCCTTCAGCTCCCATTACTGCTATTTCCCCTGTAGGCCAAGAATAGTTAATGTCTCCATGTAGGTTTTTGCTACTCATGACAATATATGCTCCACCATATGCTTTTCNCGTTAAAACACTTATTTTAGGTANTGTNGCTTCTGCATATGCAAATATNAATTTAGCCCCATGACGAATAATGCCTCCGTATTCTTGAGTAGTTCCTGGCATGAATCCGGGTACNTCTATAAAAGTTACTACCGGAATATTAAAAGCATCACAAAATCTAATGAATCTCGCTGCTTTTACTGAAGCATNTATATCNAAAACACCTGCAAGAACATTTGGTTGTTGTCCNATAATTCCAACNGTATCTCCTGCAATTCTTGAAAANCCTACTAATATGTTACCTGCAAAGTTTTCATGAACCTCTAAAAACTCTTTATTATCAACAACAGCTGATATGATTTCCTTCATGTCATACGGCATATTTGGNTTGTCGGGGATTATTTCATTCAAAAGAGGTATATCTCTATTTGATGTATCGCTTGTTGGTTCAGTTGGGGATGTTTCCATGTTGTTTTGTGGAATATAATTTAGTAGATCTCTAACTTTTTGCAGGCATATTTCTTCAGAATCTTCTGAAAAATGCGCTACNCCACTTTTTTTAGCATGAGCTTCTACTCCCCCCAAATCTTCATGATTAACAGATTCCCCTGTAACGGCTTTAATTACATCAGGTCCTGTAATGTACATTTGCCCAATTCCTTTGACCATAAAAATAAAGTCTGTTAGNGCAGGAGAATATGTAGCTCCACCNGCTGCTGGACCAAGCATGACAGATATTTGAGGGATAACTCCTGATGCCATAACATTTTTATGGAATATGTCAGAGTATCCAGCTAGACTATCAATTCCTTCTTGTATTCTAGCTCCACCGGAGTCTATTAATCCNATTATGGGAGCTCCATTTTCTATAGCTAAATCCATGACTTTGCATATTTTCTGAGCTACCGCTTGAGATAAAGACCCACCCAATACTGTGAAATCTTGTGAATAAACGAATGCCAATTTCCCATTTATATTCCCATACCCAGTGATTACAGAATCACCTAAGTATCTTTTATCTTCTAANCCAAAATCAGTTGAGTTGTGTAATACAAANGCATCTATTTCTTCAAAAGAGTTTGTGTCAAAGAGCATTTCAATTCTTTCGCGAGCAGTTAATTTTCCTCGTTTATGTTGAGCGTCAATTCTACTTTGNCCACCACCTAATGAANGTTCTTGATTTTTTTTTGATAAATCTTCTATTTTTTGCTGAGTAGATTTTTTTGAANTCATTATTTTAATTACTTCCTATTAANCTCATCTNCTGAAANATGTACANTTGTTTATATAATTGTTTATTCTANTAATCNNATATATATAATAACAAAATNANCTATGACTGAATATAAAAAATTNCCTTGGGGAACTAAAACTTTTATGATGGGNATTATAAATGCTACTCCGGATTCTTTTTCNGGNGANGGAACCGCATTTGATATAGATGCTTCTATACAAAAAGTTAATGAATTTGTTGAATATGGGGTAGATATTCTAGACATAGGGGGGGAGTCTTCTAGACCTAAAGGTATATATGATTCGGTAACTCCTGTTGATGTAGATCAAGAGCTTAGTAGAGTTATTCCTGTTATTGAAGCTATAAGATCCATGTCGGATATCCCAATTAGCATAGACACATGGAAATCTGAAGTAGCAAAAGAAGCAATTGNNTCGGGAGCATCTATTGTTAATGATATATGGGGATTAAAAAAAGATACTAATATGGCATCTGTTGTCGCCCAAAATCGTGTTGGCCTTATTTTAACTCACAATGGAACCTCTATTAACTATAATGATGTAGTTGATGAGACTATTTTAGAAATTGAAAATATGATTGTCTTAGCATTGGATGCAGGTATCGATAAAGATTGCATCATTATAGATCCGGGATTTGGATTTGGTAAAAATCCTGAACAAAATTTGCAAATTTTGAGTAAATTAGAAAAATATAAAAAATTTGATCTGCCGGTTCTAATTGGAACATCTCGTAAGTCCACAATAGGCTATGTTTTAGATCTGCCAGTTGAGGATAGGATTGAAGGTACTGCTGCAACTATTGCAATTTCGATTACAAAAAAAGTAGACATTGTTCGCGTTCATGACGTAAAAGAAATGGGAAGAGTTGTAAAAATGAGCGATGCTATCGTTAGAGGATGGTCTGGAGTATAAAATGAAATCGCACGTTTATGTAGGAATTGGATCTAATGTAAACGATCCCATAAAAAATTTACATTTAGCATTGGACAAACTAGCTGATAAAACTTCATTTTTACGTTGTTCTTCTTTTTATAAATCTAGTCCTGTTGGATTTATCTACCAACCATCATTTATTAATGCTGTATGTGAAATTTACACAGAATTAAATTATTGGGAATTTCTTAAGATGTTAAATGGTATAGAAGATGAGATGGGAAGAGTTAGAACATTTAAAAATGCTCCTAGGNTTATAGATCTTGATATTATAATTTGGTCAGNNGTAGGTGTAGCGNTTAACACCCCGACGCTTACANTACCTCATCCAGAAATGATGAATAGAACATTCGTTATGAATCCGATATTAGAATTAACTTTAGGAAATAGAGATTTTAGACTTTTAGGCTCAAATTTTATTAATGTTTGTGAAGAATCANTTCAAGNAGAAGANCTGATGAAGTTATATTGATCGGAGTTATTNTTTATAAGGTATTAAATTGGGAATAGAATTCTTGATTTCGAATTTGGCAGAACATTTAGCACAATCAAGATTTCCTTCAACAATATTACCTTCTTGAGATTCTTTTAATATGTTTAGTTCAAGTGAATCTTTACATATGGGGCAAATCAGTATTTTGAGTATTTTCTTTTTCATTAATTATTCTTATGTCAGAGATGTCTCGTAAATAAATTTTAATATGTCAGATAGCAAATAGACTATCAATCCAATGAGTACTATTAAATTATAACTTGATAATATTCTACTTATCCTAAAAGTTTTACTACCAGATATCGTGTTTTTATCATCTTTTGTTAAATATTCTGGAAGCTTTCTTTTTGTTCTTACCAAATAAATCATTACCAATACTAGTATTATTTTAATGCCAAGAAGTATCACGTAATTCGGACCAAGGCTACCAGGGGTTATTCTGTCAAAAGTCATAATTACCCCTGTGATAATCATGATAAATATACATGTTGTTACTAAAGAACGAAACTCATAAGACATTTTATTTGCAAAATCAGATAAGTTTGAAGAAGTTTTTTTACTAGCTGGATTTATGACTAACAACCAAAATATACTTCCCCCTACCCATATTGTGGCAGATATGAAGTGNGCCCATCTTACTAATATGTGGNAAATTTCTGTTATTTCCAACTAATCCTCCANNTTAATCATAGAGTTTATTATTTTTTCCATTTCTGGTTTAGTAATTATTCCTTGCCAAGATTTAACTACTNTNCCTGTTTGATCTATGAACAATGTTGTAGGGAATAATGCCACATCATACCGAACTACTATATCTCCTTCGAGATCTCCGCCTATCGCATAACTAAATTCACCTTCCGAAACAAAACGTTTACCGTCGGATACAGAGTCTATTCCGATTAATTGAATGCCTATAACGTCAATGTGATTNTTGTATTCCAAGTAGATTGAGTCTATATCAGGCATCTCACTGATACAAGGTGGGCAAGACGGGAACCAAAAATTAACTACAGTTGGNTTCTTATCTTCAGGATTAAAAACATATTTCTGACCATCAGAATAATCTTTTGTTTCATATAAAGTTAGTTCAAAAGNGTAAGAGGTTGATGTTGTTTCGGAGCATGCTACTGAAATCAAGAATATGATCAATATTAATANGCTTAATAAAAACTTAGAAGTGTAAATTTCTAATAATTTATTTAAATTANCCAATTTGGTCTTCATCAATTGGAGATTCATTTATAATATTCTCCGCACGTTGCATTACCTGTGCTTTGAGCGTTTTATCTAAGGCTCTTTCCTCTAAGTAGGCTTCAAGTGCCTCTTTAGGTGTAATTGTTTCAGATAATGGCTTATCAAGTCGTATGCGTGTTTCTTCGATTATATTTTTATTGATAGCAGCAATAAAATGAGCTTCTTTTAAAGNTTCTCGTATTTTATTCTCGTTTAAATCATTTATTTTACTAGCCGGTATTTCGATAATTACTTGAACTATACAATCAGATATATCATGGGTTTTTATTTGTGAAATTACTGTTTCAGTAGGAGATGTGTCAGAATTTTTTATTTTAGATCTTATGGTAATAAATCTTCTAGCAGCAACCGGAATAAAATTAAACTCTTGTTCTCTGTTACCTGACTCCTGGTTAGGGTCTAANACTATTGAACAAAATCCTTTTACATCTTTTTCTTCTCCAAAATCAACTCTTTCCAAACTTCCGGGATATACTATTTTTGGGTTGTCATTCAAAATCTGATGCTTGTGTATATGACCTAAAGCTACATAATCTAGTTTATTACTGGTTATAGAACTTTTTAATAAAATNTAATCTTTTCCAAGCATCATTGATTTCTCAGAGCTGGTTTTAGCAGAATCTATCGAGACATGACCNGCTAATATTGCAGGTATTTCAGGGTTTAAATTTTCAATCTCAGANTTAATAATATCTGTGATAGTTTTTTGTATTTCTTTATTGATTTGTGTATTACTTAACCCTTTAGTGTCTTGTGAAGTTATAAAATCTCCCTTTCTTATCCAAGGTAAAGCTATTATTTGTATAGGGCCATTCTTAGTTTCAATAAGATGTGTTTTAAGTTCGGCACCAATATTCACATAAGGGGCATCTAATGTGTTAAAAATGTCTAACGCGGTAGCCTGTACTCTAATGTTAGGAGAATCATGATTTCCTGCTAATAAAAATACTGGGATGTTATGTTTTGTGATTTCAGCTATTCTTTTTGCAAATTCTCTCTGATGAGTTTGGTTTGGATTTCTACTTTTATAAGCATCTCCACACATTAGTACTAAGTCAGCTTTGTTGTCGATAGAGTAATTGACAACCTCATCGAAGCTGCTTAGAAAATCATTTAATCTTGTTGACGTTCGAGTTAAAGGATCAGGGAATCCATAATTCTCTACTCCTATGTGAACGTCTGCAGTATGAACTATAAGCATAAAATTAAATTATAAGGACTATTTTGATATATATAGTTATTGTATAGATAACTTTTCAGAAATAATAGTGACTAGATTGTCGATTGGTATTCTATTTTGCTTCATGCTGTCGCGTTCTCTTATTGTTACTGCATTATCATCCAATGTATCAAAGTCTACAGTCACACATAATGGAGTCCCAATTTCGTCCTGTCGTCTATACCTTCTTCCGATACTTTGCGCGTCGTCAAATTGAACATGACCAGTTATAAAGGGAGATTTACGAATCAAATCATATATTTTCTTAGCTGTGGGAATTAATCTCTCATTTCTACTTAATGGCAGAACAGCTACTTTAACTGGAGCAATGCTAGGAGCCAATTTTAATAAGATTCTTGTCTCAGATTTCCCGTTTGAAGATTCTATAGTTTCTTCGGTATATGCGTCTGAAATAATTGTCATAAATGTACGGTCAACACCAATAGAGGGTTCTATAACGTATGGGGTTATGTGAGATTTAGTATTTTCATCAAAGTATGTTAATTTTTCACCACTTTTGGCTTCATGAGCTTTTAAGTCAAAGTCAGTCCTATTTGCGATTCCTTGAACTTCACCCCATCCCCATGGGAAATTGTATTCTATATCATAGGTAGCTTTTGAATAATGTGATAATTCATCTTGTGAATGTTCTCTTATTCTAAGGTTACTTTCAGATATTCCTAAGCTATAGAACCATTCAAGGCAATCATTTAACCATTGTTGGTGGATTACTTCATCTTCACCCGGATTCACGAAATACTCTATTTCCATCATTTCAAATTCACGAGTACGAAATATGAAATTTCCTGTGGTTATTTCGTTTCTGAACGCTTTTCCTATTTGAGCTATACCAAATGGTAATTTCTTCCTCGATGAGGTTATTACATTATTAAAATTAACAAATATTCCTTGTGCCGTTTCAGGTCTTAAATAAACGACTGATGCACTTTCTTCAACTGGACCCATATGAGTTTTAAACATGAGATGAAACATTCTGGGAGAAGATAAAGGCCCGGAGCAATCAGTGTCAGGGCAGACATTAGGTACTATTAAATGGTCTTCCCTGAATCTTTTATTGCAATCAGTGCATTCAACTAATGGATCAGTAAAACTTTCAACGTGGCCACTAGCCTCCCAAGTATCAGGATGCATTAATATGGCAGAGTCTAACCCAACCATATCGTCTCTTTCCCAAACCATTTTATTCCACCATGAATCTTTGATGTTTCTTTTGAGCTCTACCCCTAATGGGCCATAATCCCATGTACTTGCTAGTCCTCCGTATATTTCACTACTTTGAAATATAAATCCTCGTCTTTTGCACAATGAAGCTATTTTATCTATATCAAGTTTTGATTCTGGTGTTGTCAATGTGATTTCCTGAAGTATTAAATTTAACCTTGAAATTATATCAGAGAGATTGAAAAAATTTATGGTTAGTATTTTTAATTTAAATGTGACTTTTTAAAATATATCTCAACTGATATATTGGAAGTGTGATATTTTTTAAGGAGTGAATTGTGGCTAAACAAAAAACGGGCGTTTTATTGATGAATATAGGTACTCCTTCATCTCCAACCATTAAAGGCGTAAGAGATTATTTAAGAGAATTTTTGTCTGATCCAGATGTAATTGATTCTAATCCTGTTTTGCGTTGGGCTATAGTTAATTTGATAGTTGTTCCATTTAGACCAAAACGAGTTTTACCCCAGTATAAAAGTATATGGATGGATGAAGGATCCCCTTTATTAGTTAATTCACTGAACTTTAAAGATGCTTTAAATGAGTCTTTAGATTCCATGATTGTTGAAGTAGGTATGAGGTATGGGTCTCCTTCTATAGAATCAGCAATAAATAAGCTAGAGGAATCAGGTGTCAATCAAATTATATTGTGCCCTATGTTTCCACAATATGCTCAAGCTACAATAGGATCATGCATTACTTTCGCATCTAAAATATTAGATTCAAGAAATATTAAATATAAAACGATCACAGGGTTTTTTAGAGAAGAATTTTTTATTGAATCTGTCGTAAATAAAATAAAATCTAACAAAGAATATCATGATAGCGAGATGATTCTTTTTAGCTTTCATGGACTTCCTGAAAGGCAAGTTAAAAAATTAGACCAATCATTTTCTTATTGCTTAATGAAAGATGACTGCTGTTCAGCGTCGTCTGAATTCAATCAAATTTGTTATAGATTCCATGCTACAGAAACAGTTAAATTAATTATGGATCGTTTAGGGGGATCAAAGCCGTATAAAATGTGTTTTCAAAGTCGATTTGGGTTAGACAAATGGATTCAACCAGACATACTAGATGTTTTACAAGAATCTGTTGATGAAGGGATAACAAAAATTTCAGTTGTATGTCCATCTTTTGTTGCAGATTGTTTAGAAACATTAGAAGAGATTTCGATTAGAGACTTTGAGTTTTTTGAATCTATAGGTGGAAAGAAATTAGACCTAATTCCATCTTTAAACGATTCTGAAGATTGGGTAAAAGGATTTGCATCTTTGTTAGAGTCTAAGCTTTAATACACTAATATATTTTTAGTTTAAGGTGTTAATTCATGAAGATAATTTTGGCTGGAATCGAATATGTAGGGACAACCACATTATCAAATCTTTTAAGAGAATGGAAAAAGGATGTTATGGGGGACCCGTTCTATTTAGACATCTCACATGATCATTTTAAAATCCCACATACTTCAGGCCATCCTGATAACACAACACTTGAAGAACAAGATCAGATATTAGCCCTATCACCTAAATTAAAAGAAATGTATCACAGGTATGCTATTTACTACCATGTTAGACATTATATGCAAGATGATGATTTAACAATTGGACTTCACATAGAAGAGTCTATATTAGCTCGTAAATATTATGGGTATGGGTTAGATGGTACTGAATTTGATAGAAAAAATAGAGTTTTTAATGAAGTAGAAAGCCATATTAAAAAAATGACTGACGATCCTATAATAATTGTTCATATGGTTGCTAATGAAGATGTTATTAAAGAACGTATGCTTAAACTATCAGAAACTTTAGATCATTCTAATAGCCCTATGAAAATAGGAGATATTAAGTTTATTTTAGAAGAGTATGAAGAATGGATATCTATGTCTTCGATAGGCCCTGTCATAAAAATTGATACTTCATTTGATTCTCCTACAGGAACTCTAGAGAAATTGATCACTAAACTTGAGCCACATTACACCAAGAGAGATACTGAAAGAATTAGAAATCATCAAATAAATAAATAACTTAATAAAAAGGTAGATATATGAGATTAAAAGATAAAGTTGCAATAGTAACTGGTGGAGGTTCCGGGATGGGTAGGGCGACATCTATTTTGTTTGCTCAGGAAGGGGCAAAAGTTGTTATATGCGGTCGTAGAGAGCACGAAGGTAGCATAGTGGTTGATGAAATATTAAAAGAAGGAGGCGAAGCTATTTTTGTTAAAACTGATGTTTCTATTGAATCAGATGTTAAAAGATTGATAGAAAAGTCTATCCTAAAATTTGAGAAAATAGATATTCTTTTTAATAATGCTGGCATTAATAGTAGAGATGCTGGTGAAGTACATAATGAGAATATAGAAACATTAAATAATATTATGGATATTAATATTAAAGGATCATTTTTTTGTATCAAATATGTTGTCCCTCATATGATTAAAAATGCTGGAGGTTCAATTATTAATAATTCCTCTGTTCTAGATAGCCAGGCAATGAAAGGTGGATCTACTGCATATCATATATCTAAAGGTGGAGTTTCTATGTTAACGAAGAAGTCAGCTGTGGATTATGCTGACTTTAATATAAGGGTCAACTCGATTCAACCAGGAGCGATTGCAACTGAGATATCTGGAATACCCTGGGATGATTTAAGTAATAAGGGTATTATTGAAAAAAGGGAAAAATTGCAACCTTTAAAACGAATGGGGCACCCTTTTGATATTGCTTATGCAGCTTTATACTTTGCATCGGATGAGTCTGCATTTGTTACTGGGTCAACTTTGTTAGTCGATGGAGGCGCAAGTGCTTCATTTGCTAAATGGAACGTTTAAGTAACAATCAATGATATGAATTATTTTCAATTAGCTATAAAAAGTGGACTAGATGAGTATTATGAAATCCTAAATAAATCTTTAGATACGCTTTCTCAAGAAGAATTGATATTTAGACCTCAGATCCATTCAAATAGTATTGTATTTTTAGTTTGGCATATGGCAATGGTTGAAGATTGGTTAACCAATGAAATCTTATTAAATAATGAGAAAATATGGATAATTGATAAATACTATGAAAAATTCCCTGATTTAAAAGAGAAACGAGGATATGGGTTCTCTCAAGAAGAATTAGATAAATTTCCGAACATGGATATCGAATGGTTAATTAATTATTATGATGTGGTGAGAAATAACACAAATAAATTACTAGAAAATATTACCGAGAAAGATTTATATCTAAAATACGAGTTTAAATCAGAAGAAGTNACAGGATACTTTATTTTGGGTAGATTAATAACTGAATTGTCTCAGCATTTAGGGCAAGTTTCATATATCAGAGGTATGTTGAGAGGCCTTAATAAATAGCAGTTTAGACTTTAATTTGAAATGAAATCTGAAGATAATCCATCAAATTCTATTTGCCCTTTATTTATATAGATTATTTGGTCTGAATGTTTCACGGATAATTGATTGTCATGAGTAACTATTATTAATGTTTTAGATGTTTTAGAAATTTTGTGTAATGTCTTGTAAAATTCCTCTCTTGAATTATGGTCAATTGAGGATAAAGGTTCATCAAGTAATATAATTTCCTTATTCTGTGCAAGACAAAAACTTAACCAAACTCTCTGTTTTTCGCCCCCGGATAAAGAATCGAATTTGCGGTTTAGCACTGTCTCTATCCCACATTCTTTGGATATCTCATATGCTATTTCTGTTTTTTTGTCTTTGGGTAGTTTGCGCAACCTCATTCCCATATTTATTATTTCTAATACAGTTATGAATGGAGGGTCTATCATTGTTTGAGGGAGGTAAGTTATTTGATCATATGGTATNGGTTTAACAATTCCATTAGTAGGTTGTATTTCACCTGTAATCAATTTTAAAAGAGATGATTTTCCTGAACCATTTGGACCCATTATTGAGGTTAGTTTGTTTGAATGTATATTAAACGAGATGTTGTTTAATATTTGTACATCATCAATGTTGAATGATATATTTTTGGCTTCAAAAATCATTATTTNAATTTCACTCCTATATATATCATCATTGGTGCTCCAATAAACGTAGTTATTAATCCAACTGGTAGTTCGACAGGTGAGAATAATAATCTGGCTATCTGATCTGCAGTAAGAACAAAATAACCTCCAATAAANGAAGACATTAAAACAAGTTTGAATGGNTTNTTNCCAATTATTTTTCTTGATATGTGAGGTGCAACTAATCCGACAAATCCTACAATTCCTCCNAGATGGACTGANGAAGCAGTTAGTATTCCTACTAAAACCATTGCNATAAATCTCATNCTATTAGGNTTTACCGAGAGGGTTTTAGGTATATTTCCTCCTAGAAGNAATACATTTAAGCTATTAGCTAGTATTAATGCTGAAAAAATAGATACTATGAATCCAGTACTTGAAATTTGAACAGACTCCCACGTACTAGCCGAAAACGATCCAGTTATTATGGCTAATACNTGAGAAGGGAACACGTTACCGTATGATATTACTCCAGCGCTAAGTGATANTGATAATGCCCCCANTGCTATACCNACTAAGGCTAGTTTTATTGGAGTTAAGCTTTCTTTTGAAGTTGTGAATGCGAAAACGNTNCCAATTATTAAGGCNCCANNGCANGATAACAAAAATAAAGAGAGATTGCCTGNAGGGACTATNCCTGCAATTGCAAAGGACATCAAAAATACAGCTCCACCTCCAACGCCAAATAGATTCGGATCCCCCAAAGGAGATTTAGTTGAAGTTTGTATTAAAAGTCCNCCTAANCCTAAGCACGCTCCAGATATGATAGCCGAAAGTAAACGTGGAATACGGACTTGCCANATTATNGTGGANACAATTCCATCNTCNTTATTTATTAATNCTTTAAATAATTCAGATAGTGGTGCATCTAGATTGCCTAGGAATATTCCTGCGAACAACGATGTGCTCGTCAGGAATATTCCTAGTATTAAAAATTTAAAATAGTGCTGTTTTTTAAAACTATCTAATTCCTGCAATGTGATTTGCCAATGCCTCAACTGCATCTACAATTCTAGGTCCTGGAGATTGTAGAAATATATCTTTATCTCCTTCTAGGATAGCATTATTTCTTATTGCATTCAGCCCAGCAAATGGTGGAATTCTAGTTATTGATTGAGATAATCTAGGTGCGGGTTCAGGAGCAGGAGTTATAGTTACAATAAAATCAGGATTTGCTATCAGTATGGATTCAGTTGCCATTAGGGCAAAACCTGGGTAAGGGCCACTTTCTTCTAAACCATCAGCTGCATTAGTTAATCCTGCTAATTCACCTACTAATCCTGTATAAGATTTTGATGTTGCTGCATATAAGTTTTGTTCTCTATCAGATATTAAAAATAAGACACTACCAGCGTCATTTGTTTTTGCCTCGTTTAATCTTGTTTCCATATCTGCGATACTCTTTTCAGCTATGTCACTTGTGCCAATCACAGTACCGATGTTACGTATGTTTGTTTTGATATCATCAAGATTTTCAGCTTTTATAGCCATAACATTTAACTTTGCTGCACTTAGACTGTTAATAAATCTCGCTTGAGTGAGAGCCTCTATAATTACAAGGTCAGGGTTTGCTTCTAAAATACCTTCAATAGATGGCTCGTATGAGCTACCTATGTCAGGCAGATTCAATACTTCCTCTGGGTATAGCGATGCTCTATCTCGTAATATTGCTTTTCCTCCTGCTGCATACAATAATTCTGTTGCACTAGGGCTTATTGCCGCTATAGATGTAGGTACTGTATCAAAAAACATAGGCTTTCCTAAAGCATCAGTTATTTCTATCATTTGAGGAGCAACTACTTCTTCTACTACTTCTTCTACTACTTCTGCGATTGGATCAACAACTTGTTCAACTTGGGGAGCAACTACTTCTTCAACTACTTCTACGACTGCATCAACAGCTGGTTCATCAGCAGCTGGTTCAACAATTAGCTCTTCATCGTCGCTGCAAGCAAATATGAATAAAGAAATTATTAATAATGCAGGTATTAAATTGTACTTAGACGGTTTTTTAAAAATCATTTAATTCACCTTTACACTAGCTTTGATTAAATCCCTGTCTTATATACTAGGATTGATATGGTATCGGTGCAAGTAATATGCATCGATACCATATATTATAAAATAAAATAACAAGGCCCTGTGCAGTTTCCCGCACAGGGCTAAAGAACACCTAGATTACTCTAGTTTTAACTTTCCGGTGACTCGCTTTGATTTGTTGTATATATTCTCGGATATGTTTTGTGTCGAGTGTGAGAGTTGTGAGTTGAGCGTGTGAATTTTGTTACCGTTTTGAGGATATTGTTTATTAACAACAATTGCATCATGCTCGTCACCGGAAGTATTTCTTATTTAATTTTTTACTCCAACATACCTAATTCTGTAAATATTGCCTGTGTACCAGTAAGGTCACTTAACTGGTCTGGAGTTAGAGGAGCCATATTCAAATCAGCAAAGGCTGGGATTAGCCTTGAGGCTTTTACTCCATCCACTACTGGATATTCATATATCTGTCCTGTGAAATATTGCTGTGCAACAGGAGAAGTCATGAATTTAATGAATTTTGCGGCATTTTCAGTGTTGGATGCTGTATTTACTATTCCAGCACCAGCAACCATAACCAAGCTTCCTGGTCCACCATTACTTAAGTATAGGTTTCGAGCATTAAAGTCGTCACCTTCTGCAGACAAGAATCTGTGAAGATAGTAATGATTAACTAGTCCAATACTTATTTCTTCTACAGCAGCAGCAGCAACTTGAGGTGTGTTTTTAGGATATACAATTGGGTCATTCTTTAGCATATCTTCTAACCAAGTTCGAGTTTTTTCTTCGCCCCACATAGCTCTCATTCCTGTGATCATAGTCTGGAATGAAGTATTTTTTGGAGCCCATCCAACTTTACCTTTCCATTTTGGATCTGTTAGGTCTTCCAATGAAGTAGGTAATTCATCAGCACTTAAAGTAGCTGTATGAACTAAAGCTCGAGCTCTTCCTGATAAACCAACCCAAGTTCCATCTGATGGCTTTGCCCATTCTTGCACAGGACCAGTTATATCAGCAGATAATACTGAGAGTCTGCCTTCATCAGATAAGAACCCTAGTCCCCCTGGGTCCTGAGCGATGAAAACGTCAGCAGGACTATTGTCACCTTCTTCAAGGATCATTAATGCTACTGGCATTGTGCTTCCATATTTAACTTCAACATCTATTCCTGTTACGTCCTCAAATTGTTGAACTATGTTTCCAATGAGGCTTTCCTTACGACCAGAATAAACAACTAGTTTTCCTGGATCAGCAGCTACTTCGACAGTCTTTGTGACTGTTTCGCCAGCTACTTCCACAATCCTTTCAACTTCTACAGTCTCTGTGACTGTTTCGCCAGGTACTTCCACAACCTTTTCTACTTCTACCTCTTTAATCACTTCTACCGTTTCGGTCTCTGAAGAGCAAGAGATTACAGTAAGAATTGAAATTGCGGCAATTGCCATTATGGCAAAAGGTACAAATTTGATTCTTTTTAGCTCAGTAAACATTGTTTATATAGTCCTCCTATAGTTTACTAATTAACGTTACCTTAATCTTTAAGTAAGTATATACTTACTAAATTAATGCGTATTAACGATACCGTTCCTTTTTGTCTGTGTCAACCTTTTGTTAGGAGTTATTTAATTTAAGTATTATGTTTTAATTAATTGGTCTGATTTGAATTTCTATTTTTTTGGTTCTGATTATTCTTTGGGAGGTCTATTGATGAGTGAACTTATATATCCTTTGGCTATACCTGTAAAAGCTGGATTAGAATTGATTAATAAATATAACTTGAGATCGGAAACATCTTTGAAGGACCACGTAGATGACTATGTTGAGTATGCAGATGTTTTGTTTAGCGCTCATGCTCCAATTGAAATTGATGGACAAAGACTAAATGTTGCATCTATTGATAGAGATTTTAGGGAATATAGTATTGATGTAATAAAAACTTATATAGATAAATGTGCGATGTTTCCAAATTTAACTCAGTTAAATTTACATTTTGGTTACAAAAGGTGGTTTGCTGAGGCTCAGATTCAGGGCAGGATAGGTGATTATGAAAATCATATTATGGCAGTTAGAGATATTGCAGACCATGCCTCTGAATATGAAATAGAAATTGTAATGGAAAATTTGAATTCTTATTGGAGTGCAAATCAGATACTACCAGAAACAGATCCTTTAGAAATTGACTGGTCAGATAAAAGTGAACCATTTGCGACTTACCCTGATGAGTGGATTTCAATGTGTGAAGATATAAATAACTCAAATGTAAAATTATGCTTAGATACGAGTCATATTTGTACGTATGCTCAAAGATTTCCAAAAGAAGATAGAAAAAAAGAAATAATGAAATTTTTAAGTAGGCCTGACTTAATAAACCATGTCCATTGGAGCGATAATTATTTATATGACATTAGAGGTAGAAATGATTCTCATTTAACAGTTGGGTCCGGTACTATACCTACTGATTTTCATAAGGCTGTTAAAAGTCTTGACGCAACAATTTTATTAGAGCATTACTATTCTGAAAATCAACTGATACAAGAATTAGAATTTATTGATAAATTATGATTAACTCCTTAACAATAATCTCTATTAGTATTCAGGCGAACAACATGAAGTTCTTTTAAGGTGTCAGCTTTATTTTCAACTAAAGCATCTTTTACATATAACTGCCACTGCACGCGTGCTTTTTTAGCTACATTAGAATCCATAGATACCTTCCATTTATAAGGCCCATATTCGATTTTTTCACCTTCTGGATCTATAAGTTCAACAATCCAATTTTTTGAATCAATCTTTTGAACTGTAAAATGGGTATCGTTGTTTTCAGGATACAATTCAGATACGGTTTTTTTGTTTACAATGTATGCTGATAAAAATTTACATGGATGAGATGGGAAATCAGGGGCATAGGGGCCATAAAATATAGTTATGTCGTCTACTATTTGTTCGTTAACTGCAGCGATTGCTAGAGCTTTGCTATACCCATCGTCACCCGAATCGCTACATGAAAATGATAATGAAAGTATTAGGATCATGATTGCAAATAATTTAATTGAAATATAAGTCATGATTTATTACACGAGAGTCCATTACATTAGGTTGAGTTGCAAAAGATTTATTGGTTTATTAGTAGATAGTTTAGTAATTAGAGTTTAAAAGATTGGTTCAAAGAAAAGATACAAAATTAAACTACTAAATAATGGAGGCGACGGGCGGATTCGAACCGCCGAATAAAAGTTTTGCAAACTTCCGCCTTAGACCACTTGGCTACGTCGCCTTATATTTATTTACTGGTGCCGAGGAGGAGACTCGAACTCCTACAGCCTATACGGCCACAGCGCCCTCAACGCTGCGTGTCTACCAATTCCACCACCTCGGCTAATAATAAAATAATATTGTTATTATTGCTTTAGTAGCAGCTAATTATATCTTTGTAGGTATACCATGTCTATACCAATGATTCATAATCAGCTTGACACTAACGTAATGATTTTCTAATCTTGATATCAAAAATAATTATATTGCTGTGATGAAAAGGAGTATCTAGTTTATCCGATAAAAGCGAGTCCTGTATGGTGTGAGAGGATTATTGGACATTAGAGAATATCATTTCGGAGCTTTGTGCTGAAAACATTTGTTACTAAGTTACAACGTATTCACTCAACGTTATAGAGTAAGCTAAGAGCCTCTTTTTGAGGAATTAGGGTGGTACCGCGGATAAATAAAGCCCGTCCCTATAAGTTAAGGGACGGGCTTTATTTTGCCCTTAATAAATTGGAGAAAATATGTTTAAAGAAGTTGATTCTAAAGTAGATTTTCCTACTCTTGAAAACAGTATATTGCAATGGTGGAATTCTAATAGTATTCCAGACAAATACATGAATAGAAATAACGAATCTAGTAAGAAATATTCTTTTATAGATGGGCCCATAACAGCCAATAACCCGATGGGGGTTCATCATGCGTGGGGTAGGGGGTATAAAGATCTTTTCTCTCGCTTCAGAACTATGCAAGGTTATAGACAGAGATATCAAAATGGATTTGATGGCCAGGGCCTTTGGATTGAAGTAGAAGTAGAAAAAGAATTAGGATTTTCCTCTAAGACTGATATTGAAAAATTTGGAATAGGTAAATTTGTGAATCTTTGTAAGGAAAGGGTTCAGAAGTTTTCTGATATTATCACTGACCAATCTAAAAGATTAGGATATTGGATGGATTGGGATAATTCGTATCACACAATGTCTGATGAGAATAACTATACTATCTGGAATTTTCTTAAAGTTTGCCATGAGAGAGGGTTGCTTTATGAAGGTAGAGATGTGATGCCATGGTGTCCGCGATGCAGTACAGGTTTATCAGAACATGAGATTGTTACCGAGGGATACGTAGAAATAGTTCATCCGGGGCTATTTGTTAAATTCCCTATATATGATAAAGATAATTCTGAGACTACCATTAACGAATCTATTTTAATATGGACTACAACACCTTGGACTTTAACATCAAATTGTGCTGCAGCCGTAAATCCAGAAATGGATTATGTGAAAGTTAAACAAGGCAAAGAATTTTATTATCTATCCAAACAAAGAATTTCTTCATTAATTGGCGATTATGAAATTATAGATGAAATGAAGGGTACTAATTTAGTTGGATTGAAATACAAAGCTCCATTTGATGAATTGCCAGTTCAAAAAGATGTTACTCACCGAATTGTTAGTTGGGATGAAGTATCTGAGGAAGAAGGTACGGGGATTGTTCATATAGCTCCTGGAGCTGGAAAAGAAGACTTTGCTTTAGGTAAAGAAGAAAACTTGTCTGTTATTGCCCCTTTAGATGATCTTGGGAATTTTATTGATGGATTTGATTGGCTTACAGGATTAAATGTTTATTCTGTGAATGATCTTATCTATAAAAATTTGAAAGAGAAAAATGTTTTTTACAGATTGGATCAATATAAGCATAGATATCCTCATTGTTGGAGATGTGGATCAGAATTAGTATTTCGACTAGTTGATGAATGGTTTATACGTATGGATCCTTTAAGGGAAGATTTATCAAGGGTTACCCAAGAAATAAATTGGGTACCAGAATTTGGAATGAAAAGAGAACTAGACTGGATTCGCAATATGGACGATTGGATGATCTCTAAAAAAAGATATTATGGGCTAGCTCTCCCTATTTATAAATGTTCTTGTTGTGACCATTTTGAAGTAATGGGTAGTGAGGATGAACTTAAGCAAAAAGCTGTAGAAGGATGGAATGAATTTGAAGGGAATTCTCCTCATAGGCCATGGATTGACTCCGTTAAAATAGCCTGTTCTGAATGTGACAATTCTATGAGTAGAATTATTGATGTAGGCAACCCATGGTTAGATGCAGGAATAGTTTCATTCTCCACTCTAAATTATAGAAATAATAAAGACTATTGGAATGATTGGTTTCCCGCGGATTGGATTTCAGAAAGTTTCCCAGGTCAATATAGAAACTGGTTTTATTCTTTATTGGTAATGAGTACAGTTTTGGCTGATTCAGCGCCTTGTAAGAATATTTTCAGTTATGCTCTTATGAGAGACCAAAACGGTGATGAAATGCATAAGAGCAAAGGAAATGCAATTTGGTTTGAAGACGCAGCAGATAAAATGGGCGTTGATGCCATGAGGTGGCAATTTTCTAGGCAAAACCCTGCATTAAATTTAAATTTTGGATTTGAAACTGCAGATGAAGTTAGAAGACAATTTTTAATACCACTTTGGAATGTATATTCTTTTTTTGTTACATATGCGAATATTGATGAATTTGATCCAAATATAACTTTTCCTGAATTGGACAAAAGGTCAGAGCTTGATCGATGGATAATAAGTGAATTGCATTCTTTGATTGCTTCTGTAACCGAATCATTGGAAAATTTTGAGCCTGAAAAAATGACCCGAGATGTTGAAGAATTTATGGGCTTTCTTTCAAATTGGTACGTACGTAGAAGTAGAAGAAGATTCTGGAAATCAGGCTCTCTTCAGGATACTGATATTGATGTAGATAAATTATCGGCTTATGCAACTTTATATGAGGTTTTGTTAGACTTAACAAAATTATTAGCTCCTGTGATTCCATTTGTTACTGAATCAATTTATCAAAATTTAACTAGTTCACTATCAGACCGCAAAGAGAGTGTTCATTTAGAAACTTATCCAGAAGCTGATACTTCGGTTTTAGATCAAGACTTATCGTATCGTACGAGACTTGCTATGAAATTATCTAGTATGGGAAGAGCGGCAAGGAGTAAATCTGGTATAAAGGTCAGGCAACCTTTAGAACATTTATATGTACATACTCGTAATTCTATTGAAACCGATATGTTGCCTTTAATATCCGAGCAGATTCTCGATGAATTAAATGTGAAAAATATTACTCCAGTCTCTGATGCATCAGACATTGTTAGCTTTAAAATTCAACCAAATCTTCCATTATTAGGCCCTAAGTATGGTAAAGATATAAATAAGATTAAAACTATACTTTCGGAAATGGATCCCCTTGAAGTCAGAAAGATGGTTGAATCTGGCGAAAATATAGCATTAGATGAATTTATATTAAATGTTGAAGATATATTAATTTCAGCAACTGAACTTGAGGGCGTTTCTTCTGTTGTAGATTCAGGTTATGCCGTTGCAATATCTTCAGAGATTTCAGAAGATTTGAAAGATGAAGGATTTGCTAGAGAATTAGTTCACCATATTCAAAATATGAGAAAAGAAGCTGGGTTTGAAATATCAGATCATATTGACTTATGGATTTATGATTCAGAATCTATCAAGTATGCTATAAATAAGCATCACGATTACATATGTTTGGAAACTTTGGCTAAGAAAATTAATGATAAAATTTCTCCGGATGACTCGTATGGCGGGAAATATGAAATTGAAGGACATTCTTTACATATCTCAATAAGAAAACTATAGAGTTTAATTTCTTAGTTGAGGAAATAAAATAACTTCACGTATGGAATCATTATCACTTAATAGCATCGATAGTCTGTCTATACCTATGCCTAAACCTCCTGTTGGAGGCATGCCGTATTCGATTGCGGTAAGAAAATCTTCATCTAATCTATCAGTTTCTTCTTGGGAAAAAGTTTGCCTTAACTTTTCTTGTTCCTCAAAACGGTTTCGTTGATCTACAGGGTCATTTAATTCGCTAAAAGCATTGCATAATTCCATTCCTTGGACAAAACCTTCAAATCGCTCAACTATTCGAGGGTCATTTGTAGATTTTTTTGCCAAAGGTGACATTTCGATAGGATAATCTAATAAGAAGCAAGGTTGTATTAAAGTTGGTTCTAGTTTTTCAGAAATTAATTTATCTAATAAGCCGCCCCAACTGACTTGATTACTAATGTTTATGTTTATGTTGGTCATAGCCTGTTTTAACGATTCAGTCTCTGTGTGTTCTAAAAAGTCTATACCGCTTACTTCAATGATCTTTTCTCTCAAATTAAATTTAGGCCATGGAGGAGTAAAATCTAATTCATTATCTGAATATTTAACTTTTGTAGATCCAGTTAACTCTGTTGCGCAATAAGCAACTAAGTTTTCTACCATTTGCATAACATCTTTATAATCAACAAAAGCTTCATAGCTTTCCATGGTTGTGAATTCTGGGTTATGCTGGTGATCAACACCTTCATTTCGAAATACTTTTCCTATTTCAAATACTTTATCAAATCCGCCAACTATTAGTCTTTTTAAATGAAGTTCTGTAGCAATCCTTAAGTACAAATCTCTATTTAGTGAGTTATGGTGAGTTATGAATGGGTGAGCCATACCTCCAGCAGCAATGGGGACTAAGATAGGTGTTTCAACTTCTATAAACCCTTTCTCTTCCATGAAATTACGTATAGATTTTATTAATTTACTTCGAATCAATACATTAGATACAGATTTCTCATTTGCGATAAGATCTAAATACTTTTGCCTAAATCGAGTTTCAATGTCAGTTAAGCCATGCCATTTTTCAGGCAAAGGCCTGAGTGCCTTGCAGATTATTTCAAAACTATCTACTTGCTGAGTTATTTCTTTGGTTCTTGTCCTAAATATAATTCCAGTTGCGCCTATCCAATCACCTATATCTAATTGATCTAGCAATTCGTATTTTTCAGCTAGATTATTTTGTCTCAGCATGATTTGAAGTCTACCTGTTGAATCTGATATATCAATAAAGGTAGCCTTACCCATTGTTCTGCGAGCAACGACACGACCAGCGAGAGTTACCGGAGCCATATCATCTGAGTTGTCAGACATTTCTAACTCTAGAAACTTTTCAATAGCTTCAGAATTAGTATGTGATTTCTCAAATTTACTAGGGTACGGATTTATTCCTTTTGCTATTAACTGTTTAGCTTTATCAAGTCGTATCTTAATATATTCTTCTTGTTCAGAACTAGGCATCAAACCTCTCAAACCAAAAATTCTAAAATCTATTTACTCAGTATGCTAACGCATTAACTTTTTTGGGACAATATAAATAATGCATAAATAGGCATTATTTATAAAGAACAATGTTAAATTGCTTAGAAATTTGTTCTAAATCTTCTTTGATATAACCATATTCGTTGCTACTATGCGATTAACTAGATCTAAAATCGCTTCAAAGTAAAGGATAGAATAGGTTTTAGCAATGAGGATTTCAGGAGGATATTTAAAAGGTAGAAGGATTAATTCTCCAGATAAAGGTCCTGGGATTAGGCCTACAACTGAAAAAGTGAAACTTGCTATTTTTTCAGTAATCGGACAAGAATTTGTTAAAGGAAAAAAGGTATTAGATCTGTTTTCTTGTACGGGAGCATTAGGGTTAGAGGCTATAAGCAGAGGAGCTTTGAGTGTCGTGTTTGTAGAAAAAAAATATAAAAATTGTAAACTTATAAAAAGTAATGTTGCTGCTTTAGATGTAACTGAAAAATCAGAAATTAAATCTGAAGACTGCAATAAGTTTTTAAAATTAACAAAAGGTGGTTTCGGTTTAGTGTTAATGGATCCCCCTTTTGATATACCAAATTGGGATAATCTCATGGATTCAGTTACTAAAGATGGAATTATTTACGATTCAGGTATTTTAGTTGCTGAACATAAATCTGGTGTTGAACTGAAACATCAATATAATAATGCTAAGAGATTTTCACATAAAATTTATGGTGATTCGGAAGTTTCTTTTTATGAGGTATCTAATGACTAAAGCATTTTACCCAGGTAGTTTTGACCCTGTCCACAATGGACATGTTGATGTGGCAACTAGAGCTTCTAAATTATTTGATGAAGTTATTGTTGGTATATATGATGCTCCACCCAAAAATTTAATGTTTGATATTGATGAGAGATTAAAATTGTTTGAAGATTCACTAAAAGGTATAAATAATGTGAAAATCATACCTTTTACAGGCTTGGCACCTAATATTGCACGAGAAGTTGGAGCCAAAGTTATTCTTAGAGGTCTTAGGGCAGGATTTGATTTTGAACAAGAATTTGAGATGGCTCTTATGTGGCGTAATCTTACCCCAGACATTGATGTTATTTGTATGATGAGTGCGCTTGAGCATCAGTTCATTTATTCGAGCAGAATTAAAGAAGTTGCCCGATTAGGTGCTGACATACATAATTTAGCCCCTAAACATGTTGTAGATGCTATTCAAGATAAAATATAAAGGTTTTATAATCTTAAATTAAAAGTTGATGGAGGTTATTAGTATGAACATGGACGAAATATTGTCTAAGATGGAAAGTCTCAAAAATTCGGGTAGTAAACTTCCTGGGTTTAGAGGAAAGATAATGGTAGATGCCGATAAGCTTACTGAAGTATATGATCAAATAAAATCAGGGCTACCTTCTAATTTTGAGGAAGCTCAGACGATAATAATGCAAAGAGATAGCATCATAAATCAAGCACAGTTAGAAGCTGAAAGAATTCGAGAACAAGCAGAAAATTCTGCTAAAGATATGGATGTTGCTGCTACTGTTGCTTATGAAGAAAAAATTTCTGAAGCATCTATAACAAAAGAAGCAGAAAACAGGGGTGACGACCTTACTTCAAACGCTGCTGACGAGGCACAATCTATAATACAAGATGCTCAACGAAAAGCATATGCTATTGTTAACGAAATGGAAACAAAAGCTACTGACCAGAAAAAGGGTGCTGACAGGTATGCAATGGAAGTACTTTCTTCATTAGAGGAAACCTTATCTGAATCATTAGGTCAGATAAGAAGAGGGATCGATAATCTAAGATTAGAAGAACCTAATTCATAAATTGAGCTTATTTTTGACTAATTCATGTAACAGATTAAGAATATAGGAATTTTCCTCTAAATCTTTTCCATCAACTTTATTTTCTTTTAATCCAGAAAATCCATCAACCGCTCCAGATGCTACTGTTTTTTTGATTACTTCTTCTTGGTATTCCACATTTGGTAATAAATTTCGGTTACTTTTTATTGATAGAGCAGCTAATAATCCATATCCGCCCCAGTTAGATACACTTGCAATTATCAGATTATTAACTTTTGATTGTGTAGGGTATTCGACTAATGTTTTTGTCTTCGATATATAAGTTTCAATGTTTCCCATTCCTATTTCATTTCCGCCATCTCCTATTCCAATTGTTTTGGGATGGAGATCAAACAGACAATCAATTTTAGCTGTGTTATCAGATATGTCTTGATTTCTCATATTACGATATTTTTGATCAAAAGAAGCCCCACACCTCTCGATTGATATAAGAATACTAGGAGATTCTTTTTCTAGGATTTTTTTAGAATATTTTTTGCTTTGAGTTAAGTCAAAAATAGGAAATTCTATGATAGATGATTGTGAGGATTTAAATTTATCCAATATAAATGAGCAATGTTTATCTGTTACATAAACGACTTTATACCCTAACATTTCTAATGCATTTCCTAAAAATATGGCTCCTGGAGGACCATCTGTTTCCGGAGCTTGTGCACTTAATATAAAGAAACCAGTTGTTATGAACACTGTTCCTGGGTTTCTTAATATTAAATTAGATGCACTAGAGCAACTCTCTGGGTCTGTGAAATTTGATAATTTTGAGATTCCTCGAACATCATTTTGAAGGATAATTTTTTCAATTGTCATTAAATAATCGCATATTCTTCATCTTTTTTATCTGTAATAAACATGTGCCCAGGTGCATGAGTAATCATAATAGAAGGATTTGAACTCATTGCAATACTTTGTGGGGTAACTCCACATGCCCAAAATACAGGTGTCTCATTTTCCTTTATCAAAGTTCTGTCACCAAAGTCAGGATTGTCAATGTCTAAAATCCCAATTTTTTTTGGGTTNCCTATATGTATCGGCGCTCCATGCATACTAGGAAATTTTGCTGTTGTTTGTATTGCTTGATCTACTTTATCTATCTGAATAGATCTCATTGAAACTACCATTGGACCTGAAAACANNCCAGCCCTTTCTGTCGGTATGTTAGTTACAAACATTGATACGTTTTTTCCCTCTTTAATATGATTAAGTTGTATTCCATTTTCGATCAATGCTGCTTCAAATGTAAAACTACAACCAATTAAAAATGTAACAAAATCTTTTCTCCATTTAGTTTTGATATCTGAGGTTTCTTCAGAAAGAATGCCATTTTTATAAATTCTATATAAAGGTATGTCACTACGAATATCACTATTGGGGGCAGATAAAATAGCCTCAAACTTTCCTGGATCTATAACTTCTATTAAGGGGCAAGCCTTTGGGTTTTTTTTACAAAACAATAAGAAGTCAGAAGATAACTCTTTGGGTAATATAACGACATTTGTTTGTACATATCCCGGTGCTAAACCAGCTGTTGGCCTTACTAGCTCACCATGGCGTATTTTTTGTCTTATTTCTGCTGGAGATGATGTAAAGTTATTATTTTCCATATTTATATCACAGGAATTTAAATTTATGTGATAATGAGTATCATAACATTTATGATAATTTCATATTATATAAACTTGGTGCAGTTATTTAAAATCATATAATTCGGGGAGTGGCGCAGCTTGGTAGCGCGTTCGCATGGGGTGTGAGAGGTCGCAGGTTCGAATCCTGTCTCCCCGACCAATTACATATATTAATCTTTTATGAAAGTTGAAATCACATATGAATAATAAATTATCTGATTTACCTATATTTAATGCAGCCGGAGGGGTAGTACTGAGGAATAATACTCTTTTATTTATTAAGAAAAAAATGAATTGGGAATTTCCTAAAGGTAAGTTAGATGTTGGAGAAACTTTTTCTCAATGTGCAATACGTGAAACTTCTGAAGAAACAGGATTGAAAGAAAATTATTTGGAGATAATAAAGTTTATTGGTACTACTAATTATATTAAGGAATATGATGGAATAAGTTACAACAAATTTATTCATTGGTATCAAATGAGTTACTCAGCCAATAATTATGATTTACTGATTCCTGATACTAAAGAAGACATTAGTGATTGCAGATGGATTCCCATAAAAGATATAAACAAAATATCTATAAGAGATCATATGGTCGATTTTGTCAAAGAAATTTATAAGAATCCAAGTAGTAAATTAGAGATATAAAAAATTTTGTTGACGGGTGTATTTATAAAGGTATATCTTCAGACAAATTCAATAGAGTTTCTACCCAATCAGAAGGCAGTTTAAGAACAGGTTCTAATATTCCACCATAATCTGGCATTCCATAATAAAAATCCCCATTCTCGCTTTTGTTGCCAATTATTANAGTAAANCCATCAGTAAATATAATTCCTTCTTGCGTAGCTCCCTTAAACCNTATTTCAATTTCAGCAGAATTACTCGTCATACCCCAAGGAGAGTAATCTTTATCTTTGACATTAGGTATATCAACAGTTACTCCCTCGGGTCTNCTTAATAANGGAAGNATTTGTTCCCACTTATCCATGTCTACATTTAANGCTTCTGAATTATTTCTGTAATCAGTTACTGTCCATATGCCGTCCNTCTGTTTTTTAAATGTTANAGAAGCTTGGTTATCTTCATNGATATTTTCAGGTAGTATATTTAGCTCATCTATAGTTAATGGGTCGCGATATGTATACCATTTAGGATACGGGATATCTTCAGCCAACCTTGATAACACATTACCCCACGAATCTGCTATTAAGAATAATTGAGGGAACCCTTCGATCTGACCATAGTGATTACGACCATTAGTCGTCTTGTCTCCAAGGCGAAATTTCAAATTTCTATCTAAAGTAAGCCCTATATCAACGATNGTATGAGGNTTGTCTAATCCATACTGAGCAGGGTCCTCTATGATTATTTGAGTTTCTGTTAGATCTCTAGTGGTTTGNGGACCTCCNAGAATATAAGCNATNCCACCGAATCGATCCATGTCAGGNGGGATNCCTTCTTCGCCTTCAAAAGCCCATGTNNCCAAAGTAGTCTTTATGAAACTNACTTCTTGNCCCATATGTTTTATATTAATTGATACCATATCNTCATTNGATAATTGATAAAACCATGGTTTAGCTATTAGCTTTTCTTCAACCTCAGCAAACGGATTNATGTAATATACTACACCAGCGATTATTGCTGCCAATATAAAAAAGATTGTAATTTTATAGTTCAAATTAAACCTCTATTATTNNTAACGTCGACGCCACCAAACAATAATTGCAAAAATAAGCATAATTGTTGGAGGNATAACCCAACTTGACCATTTAATGAAATTACGTTCGCTACTGTTAACNACTAATTCNCGGTAGGATGTTAATTTTGGTCTTATTGATACGAGTTCATAATCATCAGCAAGCCAATTTACNGAGTTTAAGAAAACATCAGAATTATCACTGCTATGGAAATATTTATTTGTCGCAAAATCNGAATCNCCAAATATAATTATTTTGGTTGTCGGNTTGCCTGAAANTTCGAGNGGAGATTGTTCAATTGACCCATTAGCTTCTAATATTCCAAATAGAATAAATGGNCCAGTCATTTTATTTTCATCATATCCCAAATCATCTATATTTGACTCTANCCAACTTGCAGGAGTTGTNAATCCTAATGGTGTAAATTTGACATGAGGTGGAGTATCTTCTAGAGGTATAGTTAAGTCAATAGAAGTAGATTCAGGGTAAAAAGAGACTGATATTTTGTCAGCTATGGCTATTCCAGTTTGTTCNCTCTTAGCATATTGACCATTAGCNCTTTGAAGCATTGGAGTAAGCATTNCACCAGCAACATTACTTACTGCGTCAGATATTAATTCATTTCCCATTGTAATTCCGTACGGGTTGAGGATATTGTTAAAAAGTTTTGGAGTTCCTGGATCAAATAAAGCAAGAANTCTGCCACCAGAATCANCATAATNCTTTATTGTTTGATATTCATTTTGGTCTAAATCGTCTTTTGGTCCAGGTATTATTAGAGCAGCTGTATCTTCAGGTATGGTATTAGATTGTTTTAAATTTAAGACTTGTACCTGATAATTGTCTCTTTGCAACCCTGATATTGCTAAATCAAAACCGGTATCTTTTAAAGATTCAGCAGTTGGATTTTTATTAACTTCTGATTCACCATGACCGGTCAAAATCCTGATTATTTTCTGCTGTTTATCTGTGGAAACTAAAATTCCAGTAACGAAATCTTGCTCAGTAAAATTAATAACTCCTTGNACNTTTCCTGTCTTTGTATCTTCAAATACTATTGAAGGNTANGACACAACGTTATATTTAATGGCTTGGGCTCTGTTTAGTTCAGGGTCAAGGAATCTATATTGGAAATTTGGTGTTTTTCTTGAGAATTCATTTAATAAATCCTCNGCTTGTTGCCTGACNGAATTGTCAGTATCTGCTGATACAAAAAANGCATTTGCCATAACTTCGNTATCTAATTCGTCNAATACTTGGATTGTCTGTTGTGATAANGAAAATACTCTAGTGGCTGTAACGTCAATNCTAGTTGGGTTTGTATACATTATAAAATTGACAACTAAAACGATTACGAAAAAAGCTATAGTTAGNGCAGCNGCATTAACTCCATATCTACCTCTACGGCCAACTACAAAAATTGCTATTGCTCTTGGGGATATCAAAATTGCTAAGAANATTAGNGCAGANCCNACTAAAATAACCCATAAAGACAANCNTGATAAGCCTTCAAAAGCAAAGTATATAGATCCACCTAGTGCAACAGAGGCTATTCCTGCTGTAGCCGATATAATACTCCAAAAATTTGTTGATAAAATTAGAGATAGGATAATTTCTTTGTAAGAATCATTATTCTGATTAGTAGACATCTATTTCCACCTTCGCGTTTCTAATGACCGAATGGTTAAAAATATGAATATAGCTATCAAACTTAAAAAATAAACTANATGACTTGTATCTACTATNCCTCTTGTGAAATCNGANAATCTGGATGTCATAGATAATCCATTCAGAAATTCTGCTGCTGCACCATCAGCCAAACCAGAGACNCTATCTATNAAAGCAAAAAACAACAGTACTGCAGTTCCTAACACTGCTGAAACAATTTGATTGCTTGATAATGACGAACCTAATAAGCCTACTGAAAGCGCTGTTGCCCCATGCAATACTAGACCAATATAAGCACTTATAATTGGACCGGTATCGGGATTTCCAAATATGTATATTACTAACACGTAATATAAAGTTATAGCTTGAATAGCTAGAAGTACAAATAAGCTGGACAAATATTTTCCTACAATAACTTCCCATTCGCGAACAGGAGATGTTAANAATAATTCAAGTGTNCCTAATTTNTGTTCTTCNGCTAGTAATCGCATTGTAATTAGAGGTGCTAAGAAAACAGTAAAAAAACTTGCCCATTCTATTAACTCTCTTACTCCAGCTTCTGAAAAAGGTCTGGTTATTTCAAATACAAAGAATATTCCNGTTAACATTAAAAACATAGCACCTACTATGTAAGCCGAAGGCATACCAAAATAAGTCTTAGTTTCCTTTAGTGTGATTGCTAATAGATTTTTCANAGNATTTCTTCTTCTAGNGTTAGTTTTAAGAAAATTTCTTCAAGAGTCATCCCTATAGATTGTAATTTTAATAATTCCCAATCATTTTCAATAACTGTTTTTGCTAATAGATGCCTAATGTCTGAACCTAAATCAACGGTTAATTGATATCTATGATAACCNCCNCCNCTAGTAACAGGTATTATTTCTAAATCTTGAACCCCTTCCACATTTTTAAGNACTGGGANTATTTTTTTATTTACACCTTTTATTTCTAGNTCTACTCTTTCAACTCCTGATANNTTAGTGCCAAGATTTTTNGGATTATCNATGGCTACTATTTTCCCTTCGTGTATTATTATGACTCGGTCACATATCATACTTACTTCAGGAAGTATGTGAGAACTNAGTATTAATGTGTGTGACTGACCTAAACTTTTTATTAATTGTCTTGTTTCAACCACTTGTATTGGGTCTATNCCTATAGTCGGTTCATCTAATACCAACACATCTGGTTCGTGCAATATTGCTTGAGATATNCCAACTCTTTGTCTGTACCCCTTTGATAACTTCCCAATATAAGTTGAGTAATAGTCTCCAAGATTACATTGATCAATTACTTCAGATTTTCTCAGAGCAACTTTTTTAGAATCTAATCCACGTATCGTTCCCATAAAACTTAAATATTCAGAGACAGTCATGTCTAAGTACAAGGGAACAGTTTCAGGTAGATAACCTATATGTTTCCTTGCATTAATAGATTGTTCTACAATGTCGAACCCTGCTATCTGTATTGTTCCATCTGTTGGTGGCATAAATCCAGTCAACATTTTCATGGTAGTTGATTTACCAGCTCCATTAGGACCTAAAAACCCTAAAATCTCTCCTTGATCTACTTTAAAAGAGAGATTTGTAACGGCAGGAAAATCACCGTAATATTTTGTTATTTCAGATACTTCTATCAATTTAAATATTCAACTACTAAGTAATAAATTTCACTACAATCCAACGATAACTCAACGATCTTAAATCAACTTAATATCATCTTCAAGTTAATAATAGGTTACATATTATATATCCTATAGNTGAAAATGGGCACTTTANTGATANNNATATTGGANAGATAATAGAAAATCTAGGAGNTNATGTGTATTTNTNNATAGATTTGGACCTTTNNGCCCTTTCNNTAATATNTGATANTGGAACCTCNNAACTATCTGGATTATCNTGNGAANGAATGATNACTTTNCTTAAAGCTGTTGCTATAAAATTCAATATTAAAGGTGNATATATTGTTGNNTTNGCACCTGTAACCNCTAATNCTATTTCAGTATATACTNCANNTAANNTAGNTTATAAAATTATTNGATATNCAACCTGATNAGATTCTTAATTTAGTTATATAATGCTANTATANATAACTAATAAATCGACTTATATATACTAGGATTAATATTTAATATGAATACTATTTATATGGATCATGGGGCTACTACNCCTATGAGATCAGAAGTTCTAGAGGCTATGATGCCTTACTTTACTGAAAGTTTNGGAAATCCATCTAGTATATATACTCTTGCTCAAGAAACNAGAAATGCTGTAGAGGANTCTAGAAGATTTGTNGCNNATTCTATTGGGTCTCGGGCGAGNGAGATNTGTTTTACAAGNGGAGGNACAGAAGCNGACAATGCTGCTATTAAAGGCGTAGCTATGTCAATGAAGAATTTAGGGAATCATATAATAACAACTTCTATTGAACATCATGCGGTACTGCATACCTGTCATCAAATGGAACAATTTGGATTTGATGTTACATATATTCCAGTTGACGATAAAGGATTTGTATCTGCTAAAGATATACTTGATGCGATTACTGATAAAACAATTTTAATTAGTGTAATGTTAGCTAATAATGAGATTGGTACTATTCAGCCAATAAAAGAGATTGCTGAAAAAATTAGAGAATATTCGGATAAAAATGGAAAGACTATNGTGTTTCATACAGATGCCGTTCAAGCNGTAGGTCATCTGCCAGTTGATGTTAAAGATTTAGGGGTAGATATGCTTAGCATATCAGGNCATAAGTTTTATGGCCCCAGAGGTGTTGGAGCTCTTTATATTAAACGAGGNACNCCATTTGAACCACTCATAATAGGCGGNGGNCAAGAAAGGCAGAGACGTTCNGGGACGGAAAATGTTCCTGGTATAGTCGGATTATCCAAGGCNTTAGAATTATCAGTAAAAGAAATGGAATTAGAGTCTTCTCGNCAAATCAAAATTAGAAATCANATTTTTGATTATTTGAAAAAAAATNTNGATGATNTATTAATTAACGGAGACCAAATCAATAGGCTACCTAATAATGTAAATNTTTCTTTTCCAGGGATTGAAGGAGAATCAATTTTGTTAGCNTTAGATTTGGGNGGNGTAAGNGCTTCTAGNGGAAGTGCATGTTCGGCTGCTTCTATAGAACCTTCACATGTTTTACTGGCAATTGGTAGGTCTGCAGAACAAGCACGAGGCACTNTNAGGATTACTATAGGGAGAACTACGACANATGAAGATGTTCANTATATGTTAAATTTACTCCCTAATATTGTAAATAAATTGAANAATATGCCNTCTTCAATAACTGCTTGAGAATNGGAATGATCATTAAAAAAATTAATATAATTTCATTNTTATCGATATTGNCAATAATGCTCATNATTACTTTAGGTTGNGAGGATGATATTACGGGATCTTCAGCAAAAGGTAGAAATCTAGAAATATATTCTGANTTTCCTCTTATTGTTGATCAAGCGTTTTTTGANATAAACGGTGAAAANAGAATTATTTCGCCAAGNGCATCTAATAGAGAAATAGTAATTGTTNACACTAAGATTACTAATAGAACGACTACGGTTATTCCTATCATAGTCGATACTGAGACTGTTATGCTNGGAGACAGGAGAGGNAAAAAATATCCTCCAGTTAACCCCTATGAAGACTCAATTATTGTAGAATCTATTAGTACAAATGAAGGAATTAAAAATGTGTCTCCAATTTTATGGGATTCATTTGACTTAGCGCGAGGATATGAGATTCAAGGATTTTTGATTTTTGATGTACCTAAAGGGTTATTATTAGGTACATTATTTTGGGATGAGGTTGAATATATTCCTGTAGACTTTGTTAATTACTTAGAAAATTGATTTATACCTTAAGAAGGAGGGTGTTTATATGTCAGAGCCAGTAGAAATAAATGAAGATAATTTTGATGAAGAAGTTATAAACTCTTCAATTCCAGTACTTGTAGATTTTTGGGCTGATTGGTGTCAACCTTGTCGTATGATTGCACCGTCTGTAAAACAAATAGCAGAGGAATACGATGGAAGGGTTAAAGTTGGAAAGTTAGATGTTGACACCAATAGTAATTTGTCTATGACATATGGCATTAGAGGAATTCCTGCTCTTTTGATTTTTGAGAACGGGAAACCCGTTGATCAAATTGTAGGAGCTGTGCCTAAGTCTATAATACAGAAAAAAATAGAAGAAGTTTTGTCAAAATAAAATAAAGTTAATTTAAATTTAAGGGGGCGGATGAGGCCTGGTGGCCTCCGCGGACTTCAAATCCGTTGGCAGCAATCCTTCGATTGGTGCAGTGGGTTCGACTCCCTCGCGCTCCCGCCATTTATGTGTTTAATTATATGTTAATTCTTATTCCTCCAAGCGAAGGTAAATCAAGTAAAAATTCCAGTAATATTAAATTCAAGGATACGAATTTTATTTTTGAAAATGAAGTTAAGGCTATTCAGAAACAACTTTCTAATAGTGATGATGCAGAATTGCAAAAAATATATGGAGTAACACTTCAAAAAGCAAAACAATTCAATGAATTAAACTTGAATGCTATGGAAAATAATTGTTCATATTCAATTGAAAGATACACTGGAGTTGTTTACAACCAAATTGATTGGCAAAATTTATCTGATGAATCAAAGTCATATTTTGAGAAAAATATAAGAATATTTAGTGGTTTATTTGGAATAGTTACACCTAAAACACTAATACCTGATTACAAACTAAAAATGAATAGTTTATCTCTAACTAAATTTTGGTTCCCTATTCTTACAAAACACTTAAGTAAAGAAAATATAATAATTGATTTACTTCCTCAAATTCATAGTAAATCATACTCTCATGAAAATATCGTTAGGATAGATTTTAAGATAATTAAAGATGGAAAATTAAAATCTGCTGGTCATATGGGTAAAGTAGTAAAGGGACAATTCATAAAATTTTTATGTGAAACACAAGCTAAAGGGTTAGATGAATTAGATAATTTTACATTTGATCATTATAAGTGGGACGGGAAAAATTTTATAAAAATCATCACTTAAATTTTGATGGCCTTTTTCTTCTCCAAGAGTCCCTTTACTCTTTCTAAGTTATCGTAGGAACTTTATAACTCTTTTTGAAGGTATATGATTGATATAAAAGCACATGAAACATTTTCTAAAATGGTTTCTTTAGCAGATATAAAATCTGAAGAAAAACTTCAGCATATGTTCTTAGTAAAGAATTCTAAATTGTCAGTTTAACCTGTTACCAAGGAACATATATAGTCAAATTGGTCCTTGGTAACAGGTTAACAGTATATTTTAGTTAAGCAGTAAAGATATTATTTCAGGAGCAATATCTCGTGCTCTTTTCTTAAGGTCATCTTGGGTTAAGCTTCCTAATGGATGGTCAGTTACTACAAAAGAATAGTCAGGTATTCCTCCCATCTTTGCCATGGCTACACCGCTTGTAACAAATGGCTCAGTGCATATAACTGCTGTTGGGAGACCTTGTTTTTCAAAAGTTATGCCGTCGTGCACACTGCACGATGAACAGGAGCCTCAGTCTCCAGAAGATGTGATGATAAGATCACATCTGTCTGCCAGATCTTCTAGAAGATCTGGAGGGCAAGGTTTTGAGGCATTGCCTTTATTAGCATAGATAGGTTCATTTAACTTATACTCTTCTTTAATTACTTCATAAACATATTGAAGTAATTCTTCAGAATTTCTTTTACCATTTGCTAAAAGCCCAACAGTTAATCCGTCTAGTGATTCGGGGCGATCTGAAAGAATAGAGTTTTCAATTTTGGCCTCTATGGTAGGGTCAAGAACAGTTAGTTTTTGCACCATATCATCCTCCTAGAGATTAGAATATTTTTTGATTATATAACTTTAGTTATAGATTTGGAACGACTGCCGCCACCCCACAATGGAATAACAGAAGAAAATGCTCCTGCATTTCCGCCTGCTACCATTATCGTAAATGCATCTGGTCCAAGGGCAACATTAGTTAACTTTGTGTCATTAGCTACACCGCCTTGTGAAGCAGAAGGAGCATATGAACCTTGATTCCAATCATCATTCGATCTTATGGATATGTCATACAAGTAATCTTTAATTTGAGTTTTATCCCACCCAGAATTACTTATATGAGTGGCATGCTCTGGACATAAAATTATTACGATTTCACCTTGATTGGGCCCAATTGTAAATAAAGCGTCTCGGAAACTCCTCAGAATTTTTTCTGGTTCTTGAGAATGATGATTTGATACTTGTATCGGAGATAATCCTGCAAATACGCTTGTAGTACTATCAGTAGGCTTAAATCCTCTGTCTTCATGTAGACTTGCCCATGGGGAGTTAGAGTTTTCAGTTATACACCATGTATATTTGCCTGCATGTCCTAAAGTTGCCTTATCTATTTGATTTGAGTTCGAACCAGTTGTGTTTATGATAGATAATCTCACTGCTCTTCCTATAGTGGCATTTGCTCTGTGTCCAGGGCCAAATACACTGGTTCCACCATGTAATTTTATTTGAGAGGCAATTGGTCCTGTAATAACAGTTAATATCCCTGCTCCCATTGTGCTAGATGTTATAGCATGTAGATCAAAGTCAGGTTCTAAAATTGATTCTACAGTTTTAAGTATCACAGGAAAATATTCTGGCAGACATCCAGCCATAACAGCATTTATAGCTATTTTTTCAACAGTTATTTCTCTATTTTTAACAGGTTCATGTCCGATCACATCTGAAGAGATATTAGGAATTGTTTCTAGAAACTTTGTGACTCTTTCTATTGTAGGAGGGATTATTGGCAGCCCGTCAGTCCATCCTTTTGTTATGAAATATTCTATTACGTCAGAGTCAGTTTCAAATTCGAATGAATTTGATGATAATTCAGCCATATTTACCTACTTATAGACATACATGCATTTTGAAAAATATCTAATTATTTTAATATTGGAATCTAAAATAAAATTTATGTATACTATACCTCAGTTGTAAATACTCGTTTTACCTAATTTTTAGGAGTTAATAAACATGGTTGCGTCCAAAGAAAAAGCATTAGTTGTAGTTCAATTGAGTGGTGGTAACGATTATCTAAATACTCTAGTCCCATATGGTGATGATGAATATTACGACTTTCGTAAGACTATTCACATAGAACAAGAAAATGTTTTGAAAATAGATGACATGTATGGCTTTAATCCTGATATGCATGCTATTAAAAGACTTTATGATGAAGGTAAAGTGGCAGTAATAAATGGGATAGGATACCCAACTCCAAATAGATCTCATTTCAGATCCATGGATATATGGCATACAGCTCTACCTGATGAGATAGGAACTGAAGGATGGTTAGGCAGAGTTATAAGGGACTTAGATCCTAAGTCTGAAAATGTATTAACTGGTGTTAATTTTGGAAGAGGTTTGCCAAGAGCTTTAGCTGTACGGGGAGTTCCAGTGGCATCAGTTGGAAATTTAGAAAATTATGGCTTGTTTACAGATATTGCTGATGAATCGACTAGAGAGTTGGCTTTAAGGGCTTTCTCTCATATGTATGGAGCTGTACAAGGAAAAGACCCTGTAATGGATTTTCTAGGCCAAACTGGTTCTGATGCTCTTAAAGGAGCCGATATATTAAGAACGGCTCCGGCAAAATACTCTTCAACTATAGAATATGCCGCGAACCCACTCGCTCAGAACATGAAAAGTATTGCTCAAGTTTTTCTTGCAGATTTAGGTACAAAAGTATTTTATACTCAGCATGGTAGCTTTGACACACATTCTGGAGAACTAGTAACACATTCGAAGTTATGGAATGAAGTTTCAAGTTCCATAGGCGATTTTTATGACGATCTCAGAGAACATGGCCGAGAAGATGAAGTTATTATATTAGTGTTCTCTGAATTTGGCAGAAGAATAAAAGATAATGGTTCGGGAACAGATCATGGTTCAGGTGGAGTTGCTTTCGTTATAGGTGGTGATGTAAAAGGTGGATTATACGGACAGTATCCTTCACTGAAAGAGGCAGATCAACTTGAGGGTGACTTACACTATAACAATGATTTTCGGTCTACTTATTCAACAGTAGTTGAAAGATGGTTTGGATTAGATTCTGTACCGATAGTAAATGGTACTTTTGAGCAATTCGACTTTATAGATAAATAAATGTATTTAATGACGGTATTACGATTTCCATTTGTTTGGGGTCTTTTTGGATTTATTATTGGAGCTTTTTTAGGTGCTAATAATACGTCAGTTATACTTCTAACCTTATTGTTAGTAGGATTTTTAATTTTCATGAAACTAGCCGGTCCTGCAGAAGAAAAAAAAGAAGGCCTTCTTTTTTCTGGTGGTCCAATTCTAATTATTGCTTGGATTATAGGATTTATGATTAAGGGATTAGTATTAAATTAATTCCTAAACCGGATATTTTTTCTAGAAAGTGAATCTATATTTTGACATCCCATCAGAGTCATGTCACGGATTAGTTCAGATTTCATATTGCTTAAAGCTTTCTCTACTCCATTTTGACCCCCCGCAGCTAATGCATATAAGTACATGCGAGCTCCACTACAAGCCTTAGCACCTAAACTTAAAGCTTTTAGTACATGAGTCCCTCTAGAAATTCCTCCTTCGCAAATAATATCTATCTTGTCTCCGACAGCATCTACAATTTCTTCTAATTGGTCAAAAGGAGCACGACTTCCATCTAGCTGCCTCCCACCATGATTTGAAACTATTATTCCTGTTGCGCCTATATCAACTGCTTTTTGGGCATCTTCAACACTCATAATTCCTTTGATACAGAATTCTCTACCCCATTTTTTTCGGAGTTCTTCAGCGTCCTTCCAGTTAATAGAAACGTCTATCATTTTTGAAAAATAGTCAGATAGGGCTATCGCAAAATTAGCTTCTTCTATATGTTTTTTTAAGATAGGTAATTCAAATTTTGAATGAGTAAGATAATTTATACCCCAAGAAGGATGAGTTATAAAGCTCAATATACTAGATAAAGATAATCTAAGTGGAACAGTAAATCCTGTTCTTAAATCTCTTTCTCGATTTCCTAATGCTACAGTATCTACTGTTAGTGCTAAGACATCAAAATTTGCCTCATGACATTTTTCTAACATACTTTCGGTCAAACCCTTATCTTTGTGATAATACACTTGAAACATTTTAGGAGTATTGATTGAACTTACTGATTCTAAATCTATTGTGGCCAGTGATGAAATTGAAAACATAGTTCCAAATTTTTCAGCAGCTTTTGCAACAGCATGTTCCCCTTCATGATGAAACAATCGCTGGGATGCTGTAGGAGAACAAAATAGAGGCATTTCTAATTTTTGTCCCATTACAGTAGTGGATAAATCAACTTTTTCTACACCTGTTAATACATTAGGCACTAAATCACAGGTTTCGTATGCTTTACGATTACGCGTCAGGGTTACTTCATCATCTGCTCCTCCATCTATATAGTGAAAAATAGGTGAAGGTAACCTTTTTTTGGCTAAATTTCTGAAATCATCTGAATTGTAGCAGTCTTTGATTCTCATGTTATTTTCCAGGATTCTTAATTTTAAAACCTATATTAATCAATCTAAGGCATTCTGAGACTGAATTGGATATTAGTTCATAAGATTTCTCAGACGCTTCTGGCAAAGTCATTGGTCCTGTTACTATAGACATTGCAGCATCAATGCCATGTTCATGAACTAGTTGATAATTTTTACCAAGCATTCCAGATATTCCTATTGTAGGTATTCCGTGTCGTTTAGCTATTTTAGCTACACCAATAGGAGCTTTGTCGTATATAGTTTGAAAATCCATAGCACCTTCTCCTGTAATAACAAGGTCGGCTTTTGCAATCTTTTCATTTAATGCGACCGCGTCCAATACTATATCTATTCCTGGACGTAGTGTTGCGTCTGTAAAAGTAATCATTCCGGCACCTAGCCCACCTGCTGCACCAGAACCTGGTACTTTTGAAATATCTTTATTAAATGTTTTTATCACTATTTCATTAAAATGTTGAAGAGATGCATCTAAATCATCTATCATTTTGCGTGTTGCCCCTTTCTGAGGTCCGTATACCTCAGAAGCACCTTCCGGTCCTGTCAAAGGATTTGTAACGTCGCACGCAATTTGGAAATCTGAATCTAAAATCCTCTCATCAATACCTGACATGTCTATTGTAGTTAGATTCATCAGATTGATTCCTCCAGGAGCAATTTCTACACCTTTGCGATCTAGTAATTTTACGCCTAACGCCTGAGCCATTCCTGCGCCAGCATCATTTGTTGCGCTACCACCAATTCCTATTATAAATTTTTTAAAACCTTTATTTAACGCGTCTTGTATCAATTCTCCTAATCCATATGTTGAGGCTTTTAAAGGATTTAGTTTTTTGGGATCTAATAAAGCTAAACCTGAAGATCTTGCCATTTCTATAACAGCAGTTTTGCCATCTCCCATAGCACCCCATTCAGCATCGATTATTTTTCCCATAGGATTATGAACAGAACATTTATTTATTTCCCCATTTGAAATATCTACAAGAGTCTCTAATGTGCCATCACCTCCGTCAGCGACAGGACATATAACAATTTTAGCTTTAGGGAAAATCTTTAAAGCTCCTTCAGACATTGCCTCTGCAACCTTTAGGGCACTAATACTTCCTTTAAACGCTTGTGGAGCTATTATTATTTTCATTTTATATCCTTGTGTATAAATACGTTAACATATGCAATATTCTAATGTATGTGGTAAAGTTCGTGCACACGTATACATACATATATATATATAACTATTTATTATATAAAGGTGACTTATGCCTAGACGCAAAAACGAAGGACCCACCAGGCAAATATTCGCAAATATTCGAGAAGATATTTATATAAAAGCTAAGTCTAAGGCTACAGAACAACGATTGTCTATGCGAGATATTTTAGAAAAATCATTATCTTTATATCTTGATATACCGGATAATGTGAGCGTAGAGGCTCGCAGTAACGTGGATTCTGTTTGGGATAATTCTACTATAAGTATTCAGGTTAATGAGCCGCTTGGGTCACCAATTGATATATCTGAAGAAGATGCTAAAAGAATAGCACGTGAGGCATTTGAGTGAGAGAGATGGACAACGTTGTAATAGACTCATCAGTATTATTGTCGTATAAGGAAGGCGATTTAAGTGCAAAGAAGCTTATCCACGATGCCATTGATGAGAGTATTGTGATATCTGTTTCGGCATATTCTTTATTTGTTTTATCGAAATCAAATTCTTTTGATAGAAAATCTGAGATAGGTTTTTTAAGTTTATTGAAATTTATAAATTCTATTTCTTTGACTGTTGATATGGCCATGAAAGCGGGATATTTTTATAGGTCAGCATCTCTAGATACAAATCCATATGGGCAAGTTGATTTGTTCAATCTATCAGATCCAAACTTGGACTTGATAGAAGATTCAGTTACATGTGCGCTTGCACAAAATATGGGATGTCCAGTTATTAGTACTAGAAATAACTTGTTAAAGGACATCGACATTGAATGGATTATGCTGGAAGAATTATAACTTAATTTTTCTCACAAATTATAGATATTCTTTCAGTAGATTGGCTAATTTTAACGTCATTCCTGGAGTTGAGGCTATTTCGGTCACACTAGATTCCTTTATTACCTTTACTGAACCGAATTTTCGTATAAGATGTCGTTTCTTTTTAGGACCTATTCCGGGGATCATATCAAGTGAAGAGGATGTGGCGGATTTTGATCTGCGTGTCCTGTGATACGTTATCGCAAATCTATGAGCTTCATCTCTTGCTCTTTGTAATAAAAATAAACCTTGTGAATTTCGAGGAAGGATGATTGGTTCGGGAGTTTTTGGAACAAATACTTCTTCTTCTGATTTTGCGATACTCGCTATTGATATGTCAGTTATTCCAAGGTTTAGAAATACTTGTAAAGCAGCACCTAGATGTCCTTTTCCTCCATCTATTAACACCAAATCAGGTTTCTTAATCCATGAATTTTGATTGTCGGGAGATGATTTAGCGGAATATACAATCTTTTTAAAACGTCTTGATAGCATTTCTTGCATCATTGAATAGTCATCAATGCCTTCTACAGATTTAATTTTAAATCTTCGGTAATCAGATGTTTTGGGACTCGCATTTTCAAATACAATCATACTCCCAACTGCATTTGTTCCTTGGATATTTGATATGTCATAGCATTCTATCCGGTAAGGTTTTTGAGGAAGGTTGAGTGCTTCTTGAATTTCTTTTAATGCCGTTTCACTATTATCACTTTCTACAAATCTAGATATTTTTAATTGGTCCATGCCTTTAGAAGCATTTTCTTCTACCATTTTGACAAGTTTTCGGCGTTCACCTCTTTTAGGAGTATGTATATTTACTTTACCGTGTCTTTTAGTACTTAAAAAACTTATTAATATATCTTCTTCCTCTTCTGTAATCTCATGCTGAGTTAATATTAGTGGTGGTACATAAGGAGTGACCTTGTAAAATTGTTTTATGAAAGCTGTTTGGATAGAAGATTCATCGTCATCTTCTCCAATACTCATTAAATAATTATCACGGCCTATTAATTTGCCTTGGCGAATAAAAAATACTTCCACCCAAGCTTCATCTTGTGATTGCGATAAAGCTATGGCATCAAAATTGGAAGAATTAATTTTTAGGACTTTCTGACCTTCATGGACTTTTTCTATGGCTCTGATTTGATCTCTTAAATGAGAGGCCTTTTCAAATTCTAAGTTGTCTGCCGAGAACATCATTTTTGCCTTAAGTGACTTAACAATTTTACTTGTATCTCCTTCAAGAAACATTATTACTTGATTTATAATCTCATTATATTGTTCTTTGCTAGACTCTCCTATACATGGGCCTACACACCTTCCGATATGATAATCTAAACAAGCCCTTTCATCTTTTCCAGTTATAGGTTTTGTGCACGATCGATATGGGAATAACTTTTTTAATAAAGCTAGAGTTTTGCGGATACTGCTAGCACTTGCATAAGGACCAAAATATTTATCATTAGGATTATTGAAGGATATGTTTCTAGTTATATATACTTGAGGAAATTCTTCGGAAGTATCAATTTTAATAAATGGATAGCTTTTATCATCTTTTAAACGAGAATTGAATCGAGGTTGATATTCTTTTATAAGATTACATTCTAGTATTAAAGCTTCCTGTTCTGATTCTGTTACTGTGAAATCAAAATTTTTTAAGACTTTTATTAAAGTTTTGATTTTGGGGGTTTGCGTTTTTGATTTATTAAAATATGACCTTAGTCTATTTTGTAGGTTAGATGCTTTGCCAATATAAATTATCTTTCCTGATTTGTTGTACATTCGATAAACGCCAGGAGATTTGGGAGTTTGTTTTAATCTTTCTGTGAAATTAGTACTGACCATTAATTTTATATTTGGAAATAATCATTTATATCACTCAAATAGTGATATGAAATTAAATGATATTAATGCCAGTAATATTATGACAGATATAGATGATATTCTAATTAGTTCGCCTTTTAAGTAAGGATATTTCAACAATGTAGTTGAAGAAGAAGATCTCATTTTTTTAGTAACTTCTTTTTGAGGGATTGCACTAGACTCAATCACTGGAGATGATATTTCTGTTGAAGCTTTTGATTGTTGTGTCCTAGAATCTACAACATTGGCTGAACCTTTTTTTCTTTTGTTCCTGAGTTGCGATTGCCTTGCAGCTCTGTTTTTACCTTTGCTTGGCATATCATTTACTCCTTTATATGTATTTGTAATTATTTAATTTTGATCTCGGATGAGCTTGTTCGTATTCTTCTCTAATAAATTCTTTTGTTAGATGAGTATAAATTTGTGTTGTTGCAATATTAGCATGCCCGAGCAATTCTTGGACATGTCTAATAGGTGCTCCTCCTAGTAATAAATGAGTAGCAAAACTATGTCTTAATGTGTGAGGAGTCATTTTATCTGATATTCCGTTTATTATGGAATATTTTTTTATTATTAGCCAAAAACTTTGCCTCGTAAGTCGTGAACCTCTGTTGTTTATGAATAAGGCATTGCCAGAGCGTTGATTTTTATATTGAGACCTAAATTTTTTAAGATATTCTTGTATAGATATCTTGGCTTGATTATGGAATGGGATTATTCTTTCTTTATTTCCTTTTCCTATGCATCTTACTTTTTGGCTTGTTAGATCTACATCCCCAACATCTAAATTAATCAACTCAGATACCCGTAGGCCACTTGCATATGTTATTTGAAGCATAGCTTGATCTCGAAATGCNGATGGGGTTGTAGATTTTGCTAAAGGTGTNGNTATCAATTTTAAGGCTTGGGAAATTGATAATACATTAGGCAGATGNCCTTCTATTTTATATGTCTTGANATTTTGNGATGGATCAGAATCTATTAAGCCGTCNTTATGTAAAAAACTGAAGAAAGATCTTATGGTNGCTAACTTTCTGGATTTTGAAGCNGGTTTCATGGCAGTAATATGCGATTCTTGCATGAATNNATANANATCATCAGNGGATACTTTTTCCCANGATTGAGTCTTTTTTAAAATAAATTGAGCAAATTGNAAAAGATCGGTTTTATAAGATTCAATTGTATTACTTGACGCGGCTCTCTCTACAGATAAATAATCTAGGAATTGTTCAATATAAATTGTCAATTCNGTATTCTTNGTCAAATTATTAGATATTTCCATATATAAATGATATCTTGACATACGGTAAAGTGAATATAGTATTTTATATAAGTTTATTTGAAATGAGGCCTTATTATCATGATAGAAATTGAAGCTAGTCCGTTTTTGTTNCAGTTTGGANCATTTGCNTTAAGTTGGCATGGGCTTTTTAGTTTTATAGGCGTTGCTGCCGCTGTCTTCCTAGTTGGACGTTGGGCTATCTTGCGAGATATAGACCCAGACGACATCTATTCTATTGCAGTTTGGGGGATTGTAGGCGGAATCATAGGGGCAAGATTAGTACATGTAATAGATAATNTTGATGTATATNCTGAAAATCCTTTACANNTATTCGCTATTTGGAAAGGNGGCATTGGGCTTTGGGGAGGTTTGCTAGGNGGATTNTTTGGNGGGGCAATTTATTGCAAGATTTTGAAATATCCAATCGGAGTAATCGCAGATATTGCAGCTCCGGCTATGATTTTTGCTCAGTCGATAGGGCGATTAGGAGATATTGTTAATGGAGAGCANTGTGCGAATGCAACAGAGTTATTTTTTGGATACATATGGACTGATCCTTCAAGTGCAGTTGCATACTGTTTAAATGGGGTAGGGGCCTCAGTGCAACCNGTCATTTTTTATGAAATTTTAGGCAACTTTTTNATATTATTTATTCTTTGGAATCTTAGAAATAGACTTCGTCCAGCAGGAATGTTATTTGCTTTATACTTAACACTTTATTCNGTATTNCGATTTTCAATACAATTTTTTAGAGAAGATAATATTTGGATTTACGGGATGCAGGAAGCNCACTTCATTGCGATTAGTGTCTTGATAGTTACTATACCAGTGTTATTTATATGGGGTAGATTTGGAAATCCTGAAACTATTATGAAAGAATTCTCTGATTCTGCTCCAAAGTTGAGTAGGGCTGAACGACGCAGGAGATCAAAGAGTTAAATATATTATTCATAGATCTTAAAGTCTTCTATTGTTAATTGAATTGATTTTTTGCCGTTCCAAGAATTNAACTTTGCAGTATATGCGATCTCTAATTCATTTTTTGTNTCTTTGATTCTATNGCCTTGTCTAAATGCAATAGCGTCATATATATTTTCATTATGAGAAATAGTTAATTTTAAATGATTTCCATTTCNNCCAACTTTTTTTGCACTGACAACGTGNACNTTTTTNGTTANAAATACAGGCATTGGATTTCCGTTACCATANGGTTCAAGAGATGCAAGNAAATTCATAGTTTCTTGGTTTAACCAATTAGGGGATATCTCNGCATCAATTANCAATTCAGGNCCTTCNGGAACATTNNCTAAGGTTTCATTTGCAATTGAAGATATGATGTCGCGAAAATTTTTAAGNTTATNTCTTTTTATTGTAAATCCNGCTGCCATAGCATGACCTCCAAATTGTTCAAATATATCTCCACAAGAATTTAATGCNTCTATCATATTAAATTCAGAAATACTTCNAGCACTTGCTCTCAGTATTTCNCCTCGACCAGATACAGAAATNGAAGGNCTATAGTGTTCTTCNGACAGNTGNCCAGCTATTAATCCTAAAATCCCAGGCTGCCAATCAGGCTTTCCAGTAAATAATATATTATTTTCACCTNTTTCTTTATTTNCAANTACTTGTCGTTTTGCTTCTATTAANGCGTTTTCTGTTATTAATTGCCNTTGCTTGTTTAGCTTAGCTAAATATTTAGCTATTTGAACAGATTGAGATTTAGTAGAACTCAATAAAAGTTGTAAACTNGTATTTGCGTGTTCAAGCCTACTAGACACATTTAGTTTAGGTATAATCCCAAATGATAGNTCTTCAGTTGTTATTTCTTCTTTCANTAGTCCCGCTTCACTAATTAAAGAATCAATACCAAACATTTCAATGTTTCGTATTGNNTCCATTCCTTTATNTACTAGNTACCTGTTTTCATTTTCTAATATNCCTACGTCGGACAATGTCCCTAGAGCACAGAATGCATATATCTCTTCAGGGAGCTCCTTTTTATGAGAATCATAAAGAGCTTCAATAACTTTAAACGCTATCCCTACACCAGTCAGATGTTTAAAAGGATATTTTGAATTANCTAAATGAGCGTTAACTATTCCTATAGCATCAGGGAATTCATCTAAAGGGATATGATGATCTGTGACAATTGTNTCTATNCCTGATTTATTAGCTAATTCAATTTCTTGTATTGATGTTACTCCGCAATCGACAGTAATCATTAAGGTGACATTTTTAGCAATAAAATAGTCTATAGCCTTTAGNCTAACCCCNTGACCTTCTTCAGTTCTATGTGGTACGTAAGGGATTACNNTGCCNCCAAGTGTTTGNAGGCTTTTAGTTAGAAGTGCAGTACCAGATAGCCCATCGGTGTCAAAGTCTCCAAATACNCCNATAGTTTCATTTGTTTTTAATGCTACAGAAATTCGATTTGTAACNTTTTCCATATCGGGTAATAAATATGGATCATGTAAATNATCTTCGAGAGGCGTTATAAAATNATNNGAATCATTTTGAGACACTATCCCTCGATTAAATAGTATCGTGGACTCTATAACTGGTAANTTTATTTGTTCTAAGATGGATTTNGGAACTGTTGGTTTTAATGNCCATCTTGAATATCTCACGAGATTTATATGATGTTTTTGAATACTAAGGAGGCGTTATGTCCTCCAAATCCAAAAGAGTTNCTCATTGCATAANTGATTTGTTTATTAATTTTTGTGTTAGGNGTGTAATTNAAGTCACAATCTGGATCTGCATTTTCGTAATTTATTGTTGGGGGTATTTCAGATTTTTCTAGAGCCATAATTGATAATACTGCTTCTAGAGCTCCGCTTGCACCTAATAAATGGCCTGTCATGGATTTTGTAGAGCTNATGGAAAGCATATGNGCATGTTCCCCAAATACAGATTTCATTGCCATTGTTTCGAATTTATCATTTAAAGGNGTAGAGGTACCATGAGCATTGATATAGTCAATTTTTTCTGGTTCTATTAATGANTGAGATAAAGCTTTATTCATGGCTCTTGCGCCACCTTCTCCTTCAGGTCCAGGCTGAGTAATATGATAAGCGTCTGCTGTGGACCCATATCCAACCATTTCTGCTATAGGAACTCCTCCATGTCGTTTNATTGANGTNTCATTTTCCAATATTAATATACCAGCACCTTCTCCTAATACGAATCCATCTCGTTCTGAATCAAATGGTCTTGAAGCTTGTGTAGGATTNTCATTCCTTTTGGATAAAGCCTGACATGAATTAAATCCAGCTANACCTATNGGGCATATAGCTGCTTCTGATCCTCCTGCAATTGCTGCATCAACATCCCCTCTGCGTATAGCTTCAAATGCCATTCCAATAGAATCAGCACCACTTGCACATGCNGATACCGTACTGTAGTTTGCACCTTTTGCTCCTGTTAGCATAGATACTTGCCCTGATGCCATATCAGGAAGCATCATAGGTACTAAGAAAGGNCTAATTCTTTTTGGNCCTCTATCNGCTAGTACATTAATTTGATCTGACAGAGTAATTATTCCACCTATACCACTGGCGACCATNACTGAAATTTTTTCAGCTGTTGAAGAATCAATTATTAANCCGCTGTGTTCAAGTGCTTCTAAAGCTGCGCATGCAGCAAGTTGTACAAATCGATCCATTCTTTTAGATTCNTTCCGTCCTACATATGATTCTGGATCAAAATTTTTAACTTCTGCTGCGAATGTAGTTTCAAATGATGAGGCATCAAATGATTGTATAAAATCTATTCCTGATGTCCCCTTGATTAATTCAGACCATGTTTGATTCGAATTAAGCCCTAGAGGACTTATGGCTCCATATCCAGTAATGAAAACTTTTTCCATTATGTTACTACCCCCTAAATGGATTTGTGAATTTNACAAGTTNCATATTCTTAAATAATATNTATCNGCCTGATAAATATCCATATGTTTNTAATTACATATTTGTAATTACAAACTCTCCNTCTGTCCATGTAGGNTCNGCTTCAAGGTGCTCTACAAAATTTTCATACATTTCATTTGTTTCTGGTCTTTCTGCATTTTTAAAATAGACCTCTTTGGATTCAAAAACAGCTACACCTATCCATTCTTTTTGGTTATCAGGATTCATTAAAAGCCATGCAATTTGCCCAGGCGCTTTTCCCGTATTATTAAATAGGTCTATTAGTTGATCTTCATGACCATTTTTGATGTTAAGAGTTGCTATAGTGCCATACATTATAAGTCTCCTGCAAGTGTTAAAGGTTCTAATATTTATATCAATAGATTGTAACAATTGAAAAAATATTTTGTAATGGAATATAACGCAGACTATTGTTAAAATGAATCCTTAACCATTAATCTACATCAACATATTCTGCGAACAATATTATGTCTACAACATATTCATCAAACCCACTAGTGTTTATTGAAACTCATGGATGTAAGTTAAATCAAGCTGACTCTATGAAGCTAGCAAAGGAATTTATAGATTTTGGATTTGTGTTGTCTGAGACTAAAGATAATGCAGACGTTTATATACTGAACACATGTACTGTTACGCATGTTGCTGATAGAAAAGCTAGGCAAGCAGTAAGGTCTTTTAAGAAGAAAAATACTGACTCAAAAGTGATTGTTACAGGCTGCTATGCAGAAAGAGATCAAAATGAATTAAATACCATTCCTGAAATTGATATGGTGTTAGGGAATGTTAAAAAGAAAGATATTGTTAAAACTATTATTGAAGAGTTTAATTATGATTTTAATGATCTAGCATTTGAGAATTCAAGTAATTATCTAAATTTTAATTTATCTCGCACTAGGGGCATGTTGAAAATTCAAGAAGGATGTAACCAAATTTGCTCTTATTGCATAGTTCCTAAAGTTAGAGGACGTGAGAAAAGTGTTCAATTAGGCACCTTAATATCTAATATAAATTCATTTGTAGACGATGGTTTTAAAGAAGTTGTTTTAACCGGGACTCAATTGGGAAGCTATGGATTTGATTTAGAAGATATGAATCTTACAAAAATGGTTGCAGCAATATTGGACAAAACTAATATAAAAAGACTACGTATCTCATCTTTACAACCTCAGGAATTAAATCAGGATCTTTTGTCATTATGGAAAGATAAGCGCTTATGCCCTCACTTCCATATTCCTCTTCAGAGTGGAGATGATGGAATCTTAGCTAAAATGCGTAGAAGATATTCTAGGGAAACATATTTAGCGTCAGTAGATAAGGTTAGAAGTGTAATTGATGATGCTTCTATTACTACGGATGTTATCGTTGGGTTTCCAGATGAAGATCAGGATCAATTTGAAAATACTAGAAAGATATGTGAAGAGGTTGGGTTTTCAGATATGCATATATTTAAGTTTTCTAGCAGACCAGGTACTTCAGCTCATTACTTTAAAGATAATGTTTCTCCCGAGATTAAAAATCGAAGATCAAGTGAACTAATAGAGATTGCACAAGAATCATACGCAAAGTTCAGGGAATCTTATGACGGGAAAAATATGGAAGTATTATGGGAAAGTCCCGAATCGCTTAAATCATACCAACAATACTCCTCAGGGCTTACTAATAATTATATTAGAGTTAGGTCAAATCAGATAGAAAAAGAAAATACATTAAAGTCAGTTGAACTAACCTTTGATGCTATAAATCCATATGGTCCTATGTACACTAAAAATATTATTTAAATTTCTTTAGGAAGAAGATGTGGTTTCCCTTTCCATTCTTCTACATAGCCAGATCTTTGGTCTTGCCCATGAGAAAATACGATAATCCAACCATCTTTCATAATCATATCTAATAATTCTTTTTTTTGAACTAACGTATCATTAGGAAATTCATCTACTGCAGATATGCATTCTGGTTGTAGATGATAAGGAGTAGGAATTAAGTCACCTGCAAACACTAATTTTTCACTACCAAGATTTACAAATATTACTTGATGCCCTTTGGAAGGACCACCTGTCATTTTGACTTTTACGCTATGGGTAATATCTTTGTCACCTCTTACTAGTTCTAATTGATTAGATTTTTCCAGAGGTAAAAAATCCTCATGGAAAAAGGTAGATTGATATCTTTCACTTGGATTTAGTGCACTTTCCCAACAGTCTTGTTGGATTATATATCGAGCATTTGGGTAAATAGGGATAGCATCTCCGGAACGAGTTAATTTTGTACATCCACCTGAATGGTCGAAGTGAAGATGTGTAAGTAATACGATATCTATATCTCGAGTACTTAATCCTAACTCTTTCATATTACGGGTCAACTTGTTGCCATTAATATGATGAGTTTCCTTAAGGGTGTCTATCCTTTTGCTACCTGCTCCTGTGTCAACCAAAATATTTGAATCGGGTGTTTTAATAAGCATGCTATTCATGCCTATACGTATTCTGTTACGTCGATCTGGTTTAATTTGAGTTTCCCACTCAATTCTTGGAACCTGACCAAATGCCGTTCCGCCATCAATCATCAAAGTTCCATCACTGACCAAATCAACGGAATTTTCACCGCTGTTCATAGTATATTTCACCCCTAACGAAAGTGTGCCACAGGTAATTATATTTAAGTTAATAGGTTGATTGATCATAGTCAATCAAAAAATTGAGTATTTTTTGATTACTTATTGAACCTTAATTTCAGATAGTAAATTAAGGTTCAATAAGTAATTTTGAGTTGTCATGTTTACGGTTATGTGATACCTTCATTGGACTGTAAAATCCAATGTGGAGTAATATAATATGCAACAATCTCAGTCCCCTCAGTGGACTTTTATTACAAATCATGGACTTGTTTTAAGTTATATTTCTCATAACCCCACTAGTACCGCTAGAGAGATTGCAAATTATATTGGAGTCACCGAGAGAACTACTCATAAAATAATTGCTGACTTGGAAAGTGCAGGTTACATTGAAAGAAATAAAATAGGTCGAAGAAATGTGTATAGTGTTGACCCTCAACTGCCTTTGAGGCATCACACTAAAACAGATATTATGGTTGAAGACCTATTAGAGTCTCTTACTTCTGAGAAATAATAAGAATATTTTAATACTAAATATTTCATTGTTATATCATTATGTAAATGCTAAAATCTTACCTTCGTGGTGAGCGTGGCCAAGTAGGTTAAGGCGCCAGGTTGTGGCCCTGGAGATCGAGGGTTCGAATCCCTTCGCTCACCCCATAATAAATCATTATTCAGAGTTCCAAATTTTACCGTCTTTAATTGTTAATTTAGGGGAGATTTTTCTGGAAGCTGAGATTTCATAATTCTCACCATCCGAATAGGTGAATTCTCCAGATTCTATTTTAATTATTGATGCGTCACCTATTGATCCGGGTTTTAGTGTGCCTAGGAGTCCTTCTTGTCTGATTGCTTTTGCAGAAGTTTTTGTGCTGCATTCAATAACTTCTTCCAATGTCATTCCCAAGTTCATATATAGAGACATAACTTCAGGAAGCGTATATATGATTTCAGCTCCAGGTCTTGTTTTAGTTATATCACTACTTAAAGTTGAGGGTAATATATCTTGTTCAATAGCTGATTTGGATAAATTTATTCCAAAATTTTTTCGGTCAGCACCTATATCAAATATGATTCCTTTATCTTTAGCTTCTTTTACTTCTGATCTTACGTATCCTTTTTCATCGAGAATGTTGTTTTCAGCACTATGAAATATGTGAGTTACAATGTCTCCAGGGTTTAAGTATTCGAAAACTTTTGATAATGGAATAGGAACCCTTGCTACATGAACCATTATGAATGAGTCAGTTGCGTCTGCTACTATTCGGGCTCGTTCTAGTGCAGGAATAACATTTGCTTCCCCACTGATATCCTGGTCAATTCGTATTTTTACCCCTAATACGGTATTGGGATTATCTTTAATGCATTTGATTGCCTCTTCAACCTGCGCAAACCGTAAGTCTTGTAATTCTCCTACTCGCTCAGGATTTAACATAGTTGAAGGACCACCACTTATCCCAATTGTTGGGCCAAAGTTTTCTCCAATATTACGTTTTGAAGCCATCATTCCTAGAGCAGATAAATTTACCAAGGCCATTATTCTTGTTTGTTGACTCTCTATAATAAATTCTCTAAATCCGTCGAAATGAGTCCACCCAGAACTTCCTGCATCCATTGTTGTAGTAACTCCGTTTGGCAGACAGACAGAGTCTGCACGAGTTGCAAATGGGACAATATGTTCAAAATAATGTCCATGAATATCGATTAACCCTGGAGTTATTATATTCTCTGAAACATCTACAGTTTTCCTAGAATGTTTGGTAGGTATGCTGTCTTCTAAAAGTGCAATTTTCCCATCTAAAAAAGCTATGTCTTTTTTTTGGTTAATGCCTTGTGTAGGATCTAGTACATGACCATTTTTTAGTAGAATGTCATATTGGGCTGTCATGATTGACTCCTTTTTTATTTTATTCGAATAATACAGTACAATTTATAATCATGCGCGCCTGTAGCTCAGCGGATAGAGCTTCGGTCTTCGGAACCGAGAGTCGGGGGTTCGAATCCCTCCAGGCGTGCCAAGATTGAAAATTATGGTCTATATTTAGCTGAAGGATGATTGGAATCGCTTAATCCATCCTCACTACCTAGTAAATTCCCTCTGAGTGTGCTGTGGTCATACTTGGTTCTAAACAGCTTTCTTTTTTGTAATTCAGGTATGATTAAATTTACTAAATCTTCATGCGATTGAGGTTGTATCATAGGATGGACTACAAATCCATCAACTCCATATGAGATTAGTTCTTCCATTCTATCTACTACTTGTTTGGTACTTCCCACGCAAGTGGGAGGCCTTTGGGATAACATCTGGGTTATAGTTTTTCCTTTCCATTTTAAAGCAATATGTTGCATTCCTTCTAGATTTATATTTTCAATGGGAGTGTCATAGTCTAGACCTTCTAGGTCAATGCCTGTGTGGCCACCAAATAACGCTAAATGACCTTCAGGTGAATTAAATTGCTTGAGCCAAGTTTCTTTTTCTAATGCTTCTTTTTCAGAAGGCGCTACAATAGGCGTAATAGCCATCATAATTTTGACCGAATGAGGCTCTCTTCCGTGTTCAGAAACCTGTTTTCTTAATTTAGATATTTTATTTGTCATAAATTCAGCATCTTCAAAAAAACGAGGATATTCCATGAAAATACCTTCAGCATGCTTAGTACCAAATTCTGATCCTCTTTTAGAGGCTCCTGCTTGAAAGAGTACTGGAGTTCTTTGAATGGAAGGTTCACACATGTGAGGCCCTTTGACTGAAAAATGTTCTCCTATATGATTTATTTCATGAACTTTACAAGGGTCAGTGTGGGCATCTTTTTCGACATCTTGTATGACGGCATCTTTTTCCCAGCTTGACTCCCATAATTTATAAACAACATCCATAAATTCGTCAGCTCTATCATAGCGCTTATCGTGATTAAGCATTTTCCCTATGCCATTAGCTTCAGCACTATGTGTATAAGATGTGACTATATTCCAGCCTATGCGACCATTAGTGAAATGGTCTAGTGAAGAAAAAGCTCGAGCGCATTCGTAAGGAGCATGAAAAGTTGTGCTGTATGTATTTATAAATCCTAGGTGAGTAGTTACATTTGCCATGGCTGAAGTAAGTAGCATTGGATCAACGCCCGGGGTCTGAACAGCATACCGATGAGCTGCATCTCTAGAATTACCATAAACGTCATAAATACCATGTATGTCTGCTAAGAAAAATCCATCTACTAATCCTTTTTCTAATGTTTTTGCTATGTGACACCAAGATTCAAGTTGCCGATAGCCTTCTGAAAACTGGTCTTCAGGGTTTTTCCATTGCCCTATGGCTTGTGAGTGAGGTACGCATTGAGAAAATCCAACTAAACTTATCACTATGATTGTCCTTATGAGTACTGGGTTATTTTATAGATATAATTTCTTGACATTTTTGAGCTTGAATTATTAAGTCTTTAAGTGACGATCCGCTGAACAAAATATGACCCATTTTTCTTCCAGGTCTTACACTAGTTTTACCGTAAAGGTATAGTTTTGCGTCTAATGACTTTAATATTTTTACTATGTTTCCATTATTTATTAAGTTCGTAAATTCATCTCCTAATACATTTAAAAGCACTGATTTACTTAACATAACAGGAGTTTTTACAGGTAATCCAGTTAATATTCGTACCTGGTGTTCATACTGAGATATTGTAAATGTATCAATTGTGTGATGCCCTGAATTATGTGGTCTTGGAGCGATTTCATTTATAAGAAGATCGTCGTCTTTTGTTAAGAACATTTCTACGCAAAAAACGCCAGGGTCGCCAATTGACTTTATGACATTAGAAGCTAAATCGACAGCATTATTCTTTATTTGGTTAGAAATACGAGCAGGTGATATACTCATTTTAAGGATTCCGTTTTCATGAATGTTTTCTGTAGGTGGGTATGCTATTAAATTTTGATTATCATCTATTGCTATAACAACTGATAATTCACATTTGTATTCGACTACTTTCTCTACGACCATCGGAGTATCGTTAGATTGTAAAGAAGATGTATTGTAAACATCATCGATATTTTTAATGTACCATTGCCCGTGCCCATCATATCCCAAGGTTGCGGTTTTTATTATCCATGGAAATCCAAAAGATACTTTAGTGATTTCATTTAATGAATTGATTCCTAAATGTTCTGTGATTGGAAACTTATTTTGCATAAGAAAGGTTTTTTCTTTGATTCGATCTTGTGCTAAAGATAAGCTTTTACTTCCAGGTTTAACAACTACATTTTTTTCTAAATTCTTTATTAAATTACTTGGAACATTTTCCCATTCAATAGACACTGCAGAGATTGATTTTTCAAATTTAGATTCTAAGTCTTTGTTCTTAAAGTCACCGGTAAAAGAGTTTGTTGCCAATCTTTTTGCAGGAGCGTTTATATCAGGATCCCATACGGATATTTTGTATCCCATTCGCAATGCGGCCTCGGTGAAAAATCCACCTATTTGACCTCCAGCTATCATACCTAAGGTACTACCTATTGGGATAATTGATGACTTCTTCATAAATTAATTATGCTCATGATCTAGGATAATTTTTTCAGTCATATTATTTCTCCAATTAGTGAGGTTTTGTTTAATTTTTGGGTCTGATATAGATAAAATTTCCGCTGCCAATATTGCAGCATTCTCAGCACCTCCTATAGCAACAGTAGCTACAGGAACTCCTCTAGGCATCTGTACGATAGAAAGCAGAGAATCTATCCCGTTTAAGTTATGTAATGGAATAGGCACCCCAATGACAGGCAATAGTGTTTTAGAAGCTAACATACCTGGCAGATGAGCAGCCCCTCCTGCTCCTGCAATTATTATTTTAATACCCTTACCTTCAGCTTTTTCAGCATACTCAAATAGCAAATCAGGAGTTCGATGTGCAGATACAACTTTCAATTCATTAGGGATTTGAAGGTCAGCCAATATATCAACTGATTTACTCAAAAATGGGAAATCAGATTTGCTTCCTCCCAAAACAGATACTATTGGGGCGTCCGGTTGATTAGCCATATTATAAGCCTCCTAAATCACTATAAAATTATCTAAAATAGATATTAGTACAAATATACTTACTATTGTAAGATTGAATGACTATGAATGAAATAAATAATCAAATTAAATCTATTCTTGGACAGTTTGACAGTTCTCCAAGCTATTTTCAATTGAAACAAAATTTAATTAATTCAATAACTAATCATTTAAGTTTATTTGATTTTGATTTATCAGACTATCCTTTAATAGAACCCACAGAATTATACGTCAGAAAATCAGGAGGAGAAATTACGAATAGTCTGTATTCTTTTATTGATCCTGGTGGAAATAGAGTGAGTTTGAGGCCTGAATTTACCACGTCAGTAATTAGGTCGTATTTAGAAGATAAAGACCAATATTCTTTGCCAGTGAGGAGACAATACGCAGGTCCTGTATTTAGGTATCAGACGTTTATAGATGAGCCATCTTTTAGACAATTTACTCAACAAGGCTGTGAATTGATAGGCTCTTTGCATGAAGCTTATCCAGAGCTTTTCAAAGATGAGATTGATACTGATGCATTGATATTAAGATTGTCTTTAGAGAGTTTAGCTAAATCCGGCATAGGCTCTGTATCAGTGAAAATAGGACATGTGGGATTTATAAAAGAGATACTTAAGAAATATAACCTAACAGACGCGATGGAATTATTTGTTTTTTCGTATTTGAAAGATATTTCTAATTCTGAAATATCTCTTTCTAAAATTTTAGAAGAAGCTTTTAATATTGGACTTATATCTGATATTTCTTCTCAAAATCCTGACTTGAACTCATCTGAACCAGAATGGACATATGATTTAGTTAAATCTTCTTTCAAAGAACTTTTATCAGAAAACCTGGGCAGAAGAACAGTCGACCAAGTAATTGATAGGTTTCTAAATAAACGAAATACTGGCAGTGTAAATAAAGATCAGTTTAGATCTGCAATAAATGATTTAGCTATGTTTATTAATAAAGATTATATAGTCGTTCATGATTCCGCAGGACCCAATATTTTAAATATTGCTTCGGAGGATACTTCAAGAGATACGGACTCAATTGTGAGCGGATATATGAATTCTCTTATGGAAAAAGTAGGACCAATTGCTGACTTAGACGTTACCTATAAAGTCGATTTTGCAATTCAACGAGGTTTGACATATTACACAGGATTAATATTTGACATTGAAGCTAATGGAACATATTCAGGAAAGAATTTAGGTGGTGGCGGTAGATATAATGGACTCGTAAAATCAATGGGTAGTGATATAAATTTACCAGCTATTGGATTTGCCGTAAATATAGAATCCATATTGGAATGTGTTAAAAATTAATGAGATATAACTTATATGGTAGATAAAGATAAAATTTTAAAAATAGCAATTCCAAGTGGAGGAGCTTTACAAGCTGACACATTAGAACTTTTACTTAATGCAGGTTTAGAAGTACAAAGGACTAATGCAAGACGCTATATGGGAACAATAGCTAATTTAGAAAATACTATGGTTATGTTTCAAAGAAATGCTGATATCACAAGTAAAGTGGAGGAAGGGTCAGCTGATCTAGGTATTCTAGGGTATGATCGCTATCTTGAATTGTACCAAGATACTTTTCCAACTACACTCTTGATAGAATCTTTAGGTTTTGGTGACTGTGCATTATCGATTGGTATTCCTGATTCCTGGATTGACGTCGATAATATAGGCGATCTTGCTGATATCGCATCTGATTTTCGTAAATCAGGAGACAATATTAGAATTGCTACAAAATTTCCTAGATTAGTGGAGAAATTTTTTCTATCAAAAGGGATAGCTCATTTTTCTATAGTTCAATCTAGTGGAACTCTAGAAGTTGCTCCAGAAATGGGATTTGCAGATATTATTGTTGATGTAACTGCTACAGGTACAACTATGCGTGAGAATCATTTAAAGATAATTTCTGGGGGGGTAATTATGGATTCTCAAGCTTGTTTAATTGGAAATTCAGATACTATTTTTACCAACTCAGTTAAAGAAAAATCATACGAAATGTTTGTTTCAAAAATTAAAGTTTATTTAAGTAATATTTAATGAAGTAAGAGTATTATATTTGCCTAATTTACCTACACACATCTACTTTGCATTGAATGCTATGGATGATTTACATGTGAATTTTTTAAATGCTAATGTTGAAGCATTCATGCTAGGTTCTACCTCACCTGACATTAGAGCATTAACCAAAAAAAATAGATCCTTATATCATTTTGTAGAGTTAGATTTTGAATCTGTTGGTGATGGTATATCTAACTTAAAATCTCAGTACCCTAAATGGAAAGATTTATCTAGTTGTTCAGAAGAAACTAAAGCATTTATGATTGGGTATGCCTCTCATTTAGTATTAGATGAAACATATATTACTAGTGTTTTTAGACCTTACTTTAAGGATCATGCTATTTTCCCAGTGATTTTTGAAAGGCGCATTTGGGATAGGGCATTTCAATTATCTCTTGATATGAAATACTGGACGGATCAAGTTAAATACAAATCAAATCTATTGAAAGATTATAAGGTTGAGATAGATGTTGATTTTTTGATTGACGAACCAATTAATGAATGGAAAGATCTAATGTTTAGATTGATATCAGATTCTGTGTTTAATTGGGAAAGACTCATTTCAATGAGTAAAAGGATTGCTCGCAGAGATAATTTAGATGAGGCAGAGTTGTTGAAATCTGTTGATAAATTCCTAGTAAACCCTCAAAAGGGAATAGATAATATATTAAGTAAATTGCCAAATAATTTATTAAGCGACTTTGAAGAAAAAAGTAATCAAAACATTGTGTCTATAGTTAATAGGTTTATTAAATGAATAAAATTTTTGGNTTTAATAAAGCAAAANACATATTGCTAACTAANAGAGGATTTGATGCTCAAANTACNCCTGATTGGGTTTCTGAATCAGCAGAAAAAATATTCGGAAAGCCTATGACNTTATCAGAATATGTNCAAACTATAATATTTGAAGTCAAAGACAAGGGTGATTTAGCNTTAANAGATATNACACAAAAAATAGATGGGACTTTATTAAAAGATATAAAAGTTCCTTCNGATNTTATAGAAAATGCTTATAATAATATNTCTTCAGATTTAAGNAATGCCTTAGAGGTATCTGCAGAAAGGATAAAAACTTTCCATATTTCTGCNATGCCAAACGATTGGAATGATNTTTCAAAAGGGTATGGGCAGAAATTTATACCTNTTGATTCAGTTGGNGCTTATATTCCTGGTGGGACTGCCAGNTATCCGTCGACAGTTTTAATGTCTTGTTTGCCTGCACAAGTTGCAGGAGTTAAAAATATTTCAATTACNTGTCCCAATTCTAGAGGAATTCCTACNGATGCTGTATTAGCTGCTGCGTTTATTGCTGAGGTTAAAGATGTATACACTTTGGGNGGAGCCCAAGCNATTGCAGCTTTTGCATATGGAACGGAATCNGTTAATGCTGTTAATTTAATTTGTGGTCCTGGNAATATATTTGTGACTATGGCAAAAAAAATGGTTTATGGNGATGTTGGNTTAGACGGTCATTATGGCCCNACNGAAACAGTAGTTTTAGCAGACAATTCTGCNAATCCAGTGGCTTGTGCAGCGGATTTAATTGCTCAGGCAGAACATGATGTGTTAGCTCAATCAATACTAATAACAAANTCTAAAGATTTTGCTGAAGAAGTAATTNCTCAAATAGATTCTAGAGTTTCAAGATTAGATAGATCCGAAATNATATTAANATCNTTATCNGATAAAGGATTTGNAATAATTGTAGATGATTTATATGAAGGTATTGAATTNTCTAATGNATTTGCTCCCGAACACTTAACTGTTAATACTGAAAACCCTGATGACTTATTGCCTTTAATTAGAAATGCTGGAATGGTATTTACAGGGGAATTTTCCCATGAAGTTATAGGAGATTACGGAGCTGGGCCCAGTCATGTCATGCCTACGTCAGGGACTTCTAAGTTTAATTCTGGATTAGGAGTGAGTACTTTTTTGAGATCTGTTCCATTTGTAAATTTAAGTAAAGAAGACTCATTATCTATTACCGAATCAGTAGTATATATAGCTAAAGAAGAAGGGTTAACTGCTCATGCAGAAGCTGCTGAAATACGAAAAGAATTAGAATAAACAAGCATTTTCTAACACTTTGATCTAATATTACGTTATGGATATTAAAAAATTTATAAGACCTCATCTATTAAATATCAATACATATGAAGCAGTAGATGCTCCAGAGCTTCTAGCAGAGAAAGCCGGGATTTTGAAAGAGGATATTATTAAACTAAATGGTAATGAAAATCCATTTGGGCCTTCTCCCAAAGTTATAAATGCTATAAAAAATTCAAAATTACANATTTATCCNGATCCATTGCAATATAGANCNAGAGCAGCATTATCTGAATATTCTGGNGCTCCGTTAGAATCAATAATTGTNGGAGCTGGAGCAGATGAATTAATAGATCTTATATTTAGATTGTTTATCTCTCCTGGAGATATTATTGTTGATTTTGAACCTACATTTGGAATGTATAGTTTTTGTGCTGAAATAGCCGGAGCAAATGTTTTTTATATTTCTAGAGATTCTGATTTTAATATAGATTTAGACTTTGTAAAACGGAATATTCCTAAGGAAGCAAAACTATTGTTTCTTACCTCTCCTAATAACCCTACNGGTAATNCNATTACTGAAGATCAAGTTAAATTTNTGCTTGATTTAGGATTAATAGTGGTTATAGACGAGGCATACTATGAATTTTCAAGGAATAATAGTATGACTCACTTAATTGAACATTATGATAATTTAATAATTTTGAGAACTATGAGTAAATGGGCAGGTTTGGCTGGACTTAGGGTAGGGTATGGCTTAATGAATCCTAAGATTGTTGACTATATTATGCAAATAAAGCCACCTTACAGTGTCAGTAATGCTGCTGAAGAAGCTCTGTTGGCCTCTCTTGAAGATAAAGATTATTTACTTACTAATGTGAATAAGATTATTAGAGAACGAAATAATCTATTTAATAAATTAAAAAATATGCCATACGTAACTCCATATCCTTCAAATGCTAATTTTATATTAATAGAATTTGATAAAAATAAGCCTATGAATGTATATGAACAATTGTGCATGAAGGGTATATTCGTTAGAAGATATAGTTCCGATAGGTTACGAGATTGTCTTAGAGTGTCTATTGGAACACCAGAAGAAATGAGTGCGTTTACTTATGCGCTGACTGAAATTATAGGATAATCATGGATAAAGTAAAAAGATTTTCTAAAAAAAGTCGTGAAACTGAAGAAACTCAGATAGTAGTTTCTGTAGATATAGATGGTTCAGGTAACTATAAAATAGATACTGGCAACGGAATGTTTGATCATTTATTAGCTCAAATTTCTAGGCATGGGTTGATTGATTTAGATATATCAGCTAGAGGTGATACACACGTAGGGTGGCATCATTTAGTCGAGGATACGGCTATAGTTTGTGGCAAGGCATTAAAAGAGGCAGTAGGGGATGGGATTGGTATCAATAGAGTAGGTAATACATATATGCCTTTGGATGAGGCTTTAGTTCTTACAGTAGTTGACTATAGTGGTCGAGGATATTCAGTTATTGATGCGCCTTTGACAGAATCAGACTTGGGTGGGTTGCCATCTGATTTAATTAGACATTTTATGGAATCATTTTCTAGAGAAGGTGGATTTAACNTTCATGTTAAAGTTTTATCTGGAATGAATAACCATCATATTGCTGAAGCTACTTTTAAGAGTTTAGCTCGATCTCTGAAACAAGCACTAGAGATTGATACTCGAAGAGGTGGCAAAATTGCTAGTACAAAAGGAACTATTAGCAAATAATTAATCAGAAGCAATTAAATCAAATTTGTAATGTTCTATTATTGGATTCGCAAGTAACTTTTCACACATTTGATTAATTTCATCTTCAGCATATTTCATTGATGGAGATTCAATTGTTACCTCTATATATTTACCTGCTCTTACGGAATTGATTCNCTTAAAACCCAATTGATGCAAACTTTGAGATATTGTTAGTCCTTGCGGGTCACTTACGCTGGGTTTTAGGCTTATGTATATATTTGCTTTAATTTGCATGTTTTAGCTCCATAAACCTTGTAGCGACGGTAGAATTAGTCCTGCTACAAGTAATACGGCGACTATCCCAAATGCTGATCCTATTAACCATCGAGTAAATCGTTTTTTCTTTTCTTGCCTATTTCTTCTTGCTGCTCTTAATTGGGTTGGAGTTAATTTATTTTTGGGTGCTACCATTTTTACCTCTATTGTATTTTTTGGTTAGTTAATTTGTTAAATACATCATGATATCTAGCAATAGTATTAGTTACTATGTTATCAGGTAATTTTGGTGCAGGTGGTTGCCTGTCCCAGTCTTGTGATAAGAGCCAATTTCTTACAAATTGTTTATCGTAATTAGGCTGAGTTTTTCCCGGGCTGTACCCATGTAAATCCCAAAAACGGCTAGAATCAGGTGTTANCAGNTCATCGATTAAAGATAATTTGCCATCAATGAAACCAAATTCAAGCTTAGTGTCAGCAATAATTATATCTCTTTCAATAGCATAGTCATGNGCATATTTATATATATTTAAGGTTAGTTCTTTAAGTCGATTTGTAAGATCATTTCCTATAATNTTTTTCATATCTTCGATGCTTATATTTTCNTCGTGACCTTCTGANGCTTTAGTTGCCGGAGTAAATATAGGNTCAGGGAATTTGTCTCCGTCNACTAAATNTTTTGGCATTTTTATCTTGGCAACAGTTTGGGTATCGTTATATTCTTCAAGAGCNCTACCAGTTATATAACCTCTTGCAACGCATTCTATGTCTATGCGATTTGCCTTACGGACAAACATTGCTCTTCTTTGAATTGATTCAGGTAAAGAATCGTCCCCCAATGCAGGTTTCATTAGATGGTTACTTATAATTGATTTCGTTTTATTAAACCAGAATGTTGACATTTGATTTAATATTGCACCTTTTCCAGGAATTGCTGTGGGTATAACAACATCATAAGCAGAAATACGATCTGTAGATACTATTAATAGACTATTTTCATCTATTTCATGTGAATCTCTTACCTTCCCTCTATATATCATATTGGGTAAAGTAGATTCTGTGAGAATCCCTAGGCTAGATGTCATAGCCCAGCCTTTTTATATATGTCGTCGATATATTTTGTGTAATTACTATAATCGAAGATTTCTTTTATTTCAGCGTTATTTAAAACTTTTTTAACTCGATCATCGTTGCTAATTAAAGCTCTAAAGTCATTTCCTTCATCCCAAGTTTTCATTGAGTTCTCTTGGACGATTTTATATGCGTTTTCTCGACTAATTCCCTTTTCTACTAATAAAAGCATGATACGTTGAGAAAAAAGTAATCCTCTAGTGAGTTCCATATTTTCTAGCATTCTGTCTTCATGAATTACAAGATCTTCTATCACATACTTTAGTAAATCTATTATGTAATCAAGGGCTAAGCACGAGTCCGGTAGTATTATTCTTTCAGTAGAGGAATGGCTTATATCTCTTTCTCCCCACAAAGCAACATTTTCCATTGCAGTTACAGAATGACCTCTAATTAATCGAGCTAGGCCACATATACGTTCTGTCAACTCAGGGTTTCTTTTATGAGGCATTGATGAGGAGCCGGTCTGACCTTTTGTAAATGGTTCTTCTACCTCTCTGATTTCTGTTCTTTGCAAGCTTCTTATTTCGGTGGCTATTTTTTCTAGGCTCGCAGCTATTAAAGCCAAAGTTGTGACAAATTGTGCATGCCTGTCACGTTGAATTATTTGGTTTGATATTGGTGCTGGGGAAATATTTAAAGCTTTACATACATAAGACTCAATATCTGGAGGGGCTGTAGCATGAGTGCCAACAGGTCCTGATATTTGTCCTACAGATATAATTTTTATTGCATCTTTAAGCCTGACTTTGCCTCTTTTGATTTCTTCCCACCATAAAGCTAATTTTAAACCGAAAGTTATTGGTTCAGCATGGACTCCGTGAGTTCTACCCATCATTAAAGTGTTTTTATGTTTGATAGCCTGGTTTTTTAAAACGGATTCTAAAGCAGTAAGCTCTCTATATAATAATTCCCCAGCTTCTTTTAATTGAAGACTTGTCGAGGTATCCCATACATCACTTGTAGTTAAGCCTTGGTGAAGCCATCTGCCTTCATCTCCTAAGTTAATAGTGATTGATTTAAGAAAAGCTGTCATTTCATGTTTAGTGATTTTTAGAGTCTCTTCGAAGATGTCTTTTCTGTAAGACGAAGAACGTAATTTTTCAATATCATCTTTAGGGATTAAGCCCTTTTTGTGCCAAGCTTCACATACGGCTAATTCAATATCTAACCATTTTGAATATTTGTTTTTTTCAGACCATACAGATGCCATTTCAAGCCTAGAATATCTTTCTATCATACTAAAATCCTATTTAAATTAACGCGATATCAGTTCTATTATAAGAGCCTTCAAACTTAATTTCAGATAAATGTTTATATACATTCTTACGGGCTTTTTCAATGCTAATATCTACCGCTGTTACGCTCAATACTCTTCCTCCATTTGTAATAACAGATTTATCATTCAATATTTTTGTTCCTGCATGAAATATTATAGTATCAGAATGATTTATATTATCTAAGCCACTTATAGAATGTCCTGTAGTGTATTTTCCAGGATAACCATCAGAAGCCATTACAACTGTAACTGAGGATTTAGTACTCCATCTTACAAATTTAGATTCTAATGTACCGTTAACGCAGTGTTGCATTACATTCAGTAGGTCAGTTTCAAGAAGAGGTAATATCACTTGGGTTTCTGGGTCTCCAAGTCGACAATTAAACTCTAAGACTTTGGGACCATCTTTTGTAATAATCAATCCAGCAAATAATACCCCAACATAGCCTGAGTATTGTGAATCCATGTAATTAATAATTTTTCTGAATACATTTTCTGAGATATTTTTTTCAAACTCTTTATTCCAAAATGGTGCAGGGGAGTAAGCTCCCATACCGCCTGTATTTGGCCCTGTGTCACCTTCTCCAATACGCTTATAGTCACAAGCTCCTATCAAAGGAGATATTGATTTTCCATCTGTAAATGCAAATACGCTAATTTCGGGACCTTCTAAAAATTCTTCGATTATTAAACTATTACCAGATTTGCCAAATATTTTTTTCTCTAGTATGTCTTTTATAGCAGTTTCAGCATCCATTTTCGAATTGCATATGAAGACTCCTTTTCCTGCTGCAAGCCCGTCAGCTTTTATTACTACAGGAAGGCTGAATGAATTTAAAGAATCCATCGCAGCTTCAACAGAATTTACTGAAACAGATACCCCGTTTGGTATACCACATTCATTCATGATCGATTTAGCAAATTGTTTGCTAGATTCTAATTGAGAAGCTACCCGTGATGGCCCAAAACATTGAATTCCATTTTCCTTACATTTGTCGGATAATCCTCTTGCTAAAGGAATCTCTGGTCCTATTACGACTAAATCGATTTTCTTTTCAAGAGCGAAGTTAATAATTGACTCTGAATCTTCAGATTCTATATTTATATTTTCTGCAATTTGTGCAGTTCCTGCATTTCCGGGTGCCACATAAAGTTTATTTAATAATTTGCTTTGACAAATCTTCCATGCTATAGCATTTTCTCGTCCGCCATTTCCTATAAGTAATACTTTCATTGGGCTCCTATTGACTAGTGTATATATTTACTAATATGACTCCATTAACTATTAGTATTAATCCTACTATGGCCTGCCAACTTAATGCTTGTTTGAAGAAAAAATACGATAATATGGCTACAGAGAAGACTCCCAAGGCACTCCATGTTGAGTATACAATTCCTAAAGGGATACTTTTAAGTGTAAACGTTAAAAGCCAAAGAGAAAGAACGTATAAAAGAATCATGATTATGGTATTAGGTATTTTTGTAAATTGATTTGTAGTAGGAATCAGCATGGTTCCACAAACTTCGGCTATGATAGCCCCCAAGAGAGCTAGGTATTGTAGACCCATAAATATAACCTTTTGTAGTGTGAAGTATTTATAAAATAAATTGGTCGATAACGGCTATTAGGCAATTATTTTACTAGACTTTTTATTCCTACTCAAATTGTAACTATGAGTAATAATTATGCTACTAACCCAGCACTGTACCCTGAGGACCATGCCCATTGAAAGTTATACCCGCCAAGATGTCCTGTAACATCAACTACTTCTCCAATGAAGTACAAACCAGGATGACTTCTAGCTTCCATGGTTTTTGAGTCGATTGCGTTTGTATCTACACCACCCCAAGTGACCTCAGCAGTTCTATAACCTTCAGTAGATGATGGCTTAAGGCTCCAGGAATTAAGTCGATTGCCAATAGATCTTAATTCAGCATTACTTATTTCAGAGAGTGGCTTATCTTTATGAATTGGCCACCATAACTCCTGTAGTTGTAAAACTAAGGCTTTTGGAAGGTGGGAATTTAAATATTTTTGGAGAGTTATTTTATTATGTTTATCTTTTTCAGTTAAAAGTATGTCTTGAGCATTTATGTTGGGCATTAGGTTAATGTAGATTTCGTCTCCAGGGTGCCAGTAGTTAGAAATCTGCAGTACTACAGGGCCGCTTATACCTCTGTGAGTAAATAACATTGATTCCTCAAATGATTTCTTGTTGCATGAAATCATTACATATGTAGAAACGCCAGATAATTGCTCGCAAATATTTTTTATGGATTCTGTAAACATGAATGGGACTAGACTAGCGTGCCTAGGGACCAAAGGTAACTTAAATTGTTTAGCTAATTCATACCCGAATCCACTGCCGCCAAGAGTTGGTATGGATAATGCACCTGTAGCCACAACTAAAGATATGCACGAAATTATTGACTGATTTAATTTCGACTGAGTTACTATTTGATATCGCATACCTTGATCAGCAGCTTCAAGTTTTTTTACTGATTCCACATCAATATCAGTAAGTATCTGGACTCCTAGATCATTACATTCGGCAAGCAACATATTAAGAATATCTTTTGAAGAATTTATGCAAAACAGCTGACTATGCTTTTTTTCTTCATAAGCGATTTTATGCTTTTCTACCATTGATATAAAATCTTGAGGAGTGAATCTCTTTAATGCCGATTTACAAAAATGCGGGTTTTTTGATATGAAATGTTCTGCTTCTACAAAGAGATTAGTAAAGTTACAGCGCCCTCCTCCAGACATGAGTATCTTTTTACCTACTTTATTAGACTTTTCTAATACTAAGACGCTTTTACTTCTTTGTGCTGCTGTAATAGCACACATTAGGCCAGCTGCACCAGCTCCAAGGACAACCACATCATATTGTTTATTGGACATTCAACATATTATTTTATTCCCACTCAATAGTACCTGGCGGTTTGCTGGTTATATCAAAAACTACTCTGTTTACATTTGGAACTTCATTTGAAATCCTATTAGAAATATTAGCTAATACTTCATAAGGTAATCTAGCCCAGTCAGCTGTCATCGCATCATCACTAGAGACTGCTCTTATAGCCACTACATGTCCATATGTTCTAAAATCTCCAGTCACTCCTACTGATTTTGAGCCTGTTAGAACAGCAAAAGATTGCCATAAATCATTGTATAGATTATTGTTTTTTATTTCATCCATTACTATCCAGTCAGCTGCTTTTAAGATATCTAATTTTTCTTCTGTGACCTCTCCCATTATTCTAATGGCTAATCCTGGTCCTGGAAATGGTTGCCTGTTTACCATTTCCTCAGGTAGTCCTAGCTCAATGCCTACTTTTCGAACCTCATCTTTAAATAGATATCTTAGGGGTTCAACTAATTCTAGTTTCATATGTTCAGGTAATCCACCAACATTATGATGGGTTTTAATTGTTGCCGATACTGTATTGTCGGAAGTTTTGCTTTCAATCACATCTGGATATAAGGTTCCTTGTGTTAAGAAATTAACTTCTCCGAGCCTTGTTGCTTCTTCATCAAACACATTTATAAATTCGGTTCCAATGATTTTTCTCTTTTGTTCAGGGTCAGTTACACCTTTTAAGGCAGTTATAAATCTATTACTTGATTCGCTAAATATAAGATTTACATTTAGATATTTTGCGAATGTATTTTGGATCCTTTCAGGTTCTTCTTTTCTCATTAAACCGTTATTAACAAATATACAAGTTAACTGGTCCCCAATTGCCTTGTGAACTAATGTTGCAGCTACAGTTGAATCAACACCTCCTGATAATGCACATATTACTTTTCCATTCCCGACTTGTGCTTTTATGTTAGATATTGTTTCTGAAATAAAATTTTCAGAAGTCCAAAGTTTTTTAAAGTCGCATATTTTATGAAGGAAATTATTGATTATTTTAGTGCCATCAGGCGTGTGGACAACTTCAGGGTGGAATTGGATACCTAATAAATTATTGTCGTTTTTTATCATCGCAACAGGAGCATTATCTGTATATGCTTTGGATGTAAAACCTGGTGGCAATTCAGTTATTGAATCCGCATGACTCATCCATACAGGTATAGATGTCGGTAAACCATAGAATAAAGGTTCTCCAGCACCATTTTGATTTACTACTGAATGGCCATATTCACGAGAATTTGAAGGTGCAACTTTACCTCCTAACTGATGAGCCATTACTTGCATCCCGTAGCATATGCCTAACACTGGCAATCCGCAATCGTATACCCAAGCAGGTGCCAGGGGTGCATCTTCATCGTATACGCTAGCTGGGCCTCCAGATAAAATTATTCCTTTGGGGTTTAATTTGGATACTTCTTCCCAAGATGATGTGTGTTGTATTATTTCACAATACACCTGATTTTCTCGGACTCGCCTGGTTATCAGTCTACTGTATTGGGAACCAAAATCAATGACTACTAAAGATTCTCTTTGAGGCATCATATTTGATTCCCCAGGAGTTGTTTTCCCTGCCTTCTCTTGAGAAATTTCTAAATACGCTGATACCTCTAAGTCATCACTGGATGATATGCGACGGGTATATTTATTATCATTGCTATTTTCCATTTGGTATCATTGTACAACTATTTCATCATGTTATACTCGAATCACGTATAAAATTTATCTGAGGTTTGTTCCCATAACACAAGTATTATTTGAAAATGATAAATCTTTAGATTTAGCTGCTGATGTTATTTTAAATGGCGGAGTTGTTTGTATTCCAACAGATACTGTTTATGGGCTAGCTGCATTAGCTGAAAACTCGATATCTGTCGACAAAGTATTTCAGATTAAAGAAAGATCATCTGGGGTTCCTTTACCAGTTTTAATTGGATCTTTTCCACAGATTAATCAATTTACAGATAAAGTTAATGATTTAGAAAAAGCTTTGGCATCTGAATTTTGGCCTGGAGCTCTTACTTTAATTGTAGATAAATCTAGCTTAGTTCCTGGAAATCTTACAGGTAATTTATCTACTGTTGGTTGTAGAATACCTGATCATGCTGTTCCTTTGGCTATAACTAACAGGATAAACAAAGGTATTACTGGAACTAGTGCAAATAAATCAGGATTATCTCCGGTTACTAATATTGAAGAGGCCTTAGAGCAGTTTGAAGATTCTGGAATAGACCTTATTATTGATGGTGGAGATTCAAAGTCTACTAAGCCTTCAACAATTATTGAATGTAAAGACTCAATAATTAATATTATTAGGGAAGGGGCTATAACCCGAGAAGATATTTTTTCGGCGATATCTAAACATATAGATTTTGAGGTTAAATTTAATGGATGAAGCTATATATAGAGAAAAACTTTCAAAATCTTTAAGGCACGTATTCGATTCGAGAGATTTACCTCTTTACGGCATGATGTCATATCATTTTGGCTTTCACGAATCAGAAATAGAATTTTCACCAGATTATTTGCATGGAGTATCATTACTTTTAGGTTCAGAATTTTTTGGTTCTTCTTCAGATGTTGCTATGTCAGCTGCAGTTGCCTTGGAATTAATCAATGGATTTTGTGAAATACATGATGATGTTCAGTCGGGTAGGCCATCAAGATCTGGTAGGGATTCTTTGTGGTGGGTATGGGGACCCGCCCAAGCTATTAATGCTGGAGATGGGATGCATGCTTTAGCTAGAATGGAACTATTGTTGTTGCCTGAAAAGGGATTCTCATCTGAATTATCGTATCAAGCTATAAAATTACTTGATCAAGCTACTCTTAAATCATGTGAAGGAAGATTTAGAGATTTAGATATGCAAGAGAAATTAGATGTTTCTGTTGCCGCATATACTAAAATGGCATCTGAAAAATCAGGAGCTTTATTAGGAGGAGCTTTAGCTGTTTCTGGATTGTTAAATGATATGGATAGTTCGGCTCAATCTGAATTAATGTATTCAGGTTGTTTGTTAGGTGAGGCTATCCAAATAAAGTCTGATTTAGATCAATTATGGAATATACCAGAAGGCGAGGGTGTAGACTTTTTAAATAAGAAAAAATTATACCCTGTTGTATTAGCTATGCAAAAGGCAACCCCTACAGAAAAAAGGAAACTTGGAGACGTCTATTTTAAACGTGTTCTAGAGCCAGAAGACATTAATGTGGTAAGAGAGATTGTTGAAAATATTGGTTCAAAAAAAGAAGCAGAAGACAGGTTTGATGTATGTATTGCTGAGGTAGAACAAATTTTAAATAAATATAATTCTAATGCAGATTTATCTAGTCAAATCATTTCTTTTATAACAAATGGTAGTAGTGGTCAGTTATGATAGATAAAACTGTAAGAGATATTGAACTATCGGAGAAAATTGTAATTGTAAGAGTTGATTTCAATGTTCCTTTCAAACCTGATACCAATGAAATATCAAGCCTTAATAGAATTATAGCTTCTTTGCCCACTATAAGGTATTTAATTGAAGAAAATGCATCTGTGGTACTGTGTTCTCATCTTGGTCGCCCTAAAGGAGTATTTCGCAAAGATTTATCCTTAAACCTTGTTTTACCTAAATTGCAGGCGTTATTGGGAGTTAATGTTAAGTTCTCATCATCCTTAGATTTTTCAGAGATAAAAAAAGGTATTTCAGAGCTTTTACCAAAAGAAGTAATGTTATTAGAGAATTTACGTTTTTACCCTGAAGAAGAATTGAATGATAAAGATTTTTCAAAAAAACTTGCGAACCTAGCGGACGTGTTTGTTAATGATGCTTTTGGCGTTTCACATAGAGCTCATGCATCTGTTTACGGTATAACTAATTGGATTACGCCTGTATCAGGACTTTTATTGGAAAAAGAATATATTTCGTTAAGTAAAATTTTTGAATCACATTCTCATCCCGTATCTATTATTTTGGGCGGGGGGAAAGTTTCAGACAAAATAAATATTGTTAAAAGGTTATTAAATGTTGTTGATAAAATATTCGTAGGCGGAGGAATGGCGGCGACATTTTTAAAAGCTAAAGGTTTGCAGGTTGGAAATTCTATTGTTGACGATCAATTTATTGGTGTAGTCAATAAATTGGCATCTGATTCTTTGTATATTCCTTTGGATGTAGTAGTCTCAGATAGATTTGAAGATTCGGGTAATATTCGAATATGTTCTGTTAATGATATTAAGACAGACGAAATGATTATGGATATAGGACCCAAGACCATAGACTCATATATAAAAGAAATAGAAAAATCTAAAACTATATTTTGGAATGGCCCTATGGGTGTTTACGAATGGAATAACTACTCTAAAGGTACTCGGGCAATAGCTGAGAAAGTATCTGAAGACAAATTTATTTCCGTAATAGGAGGAGGCTCGACTGTTGATGCGATCAGTAAATTTGGATATGAATCTCTCATGACACATATTTCTACAGGTGGAGGAGCCTCGTTAGAATTTTTAGAGGGGCAATTATTACCAGGTATAGAACCATTGCTTAGAAAAAACAGTGAAGGTGATTAATTTATGATTGATTTTCCGTATATTTCTAATATTTGCAAGTCAACTAATTCTAAAATAGTTATGTTAGTAGCAGATGGCTTAGGCGGCATGTATCATCCTGATTATGCTGCAACTGAATTAGAATCAGCTAAGATACCTAATTTAGACAAATTAGCATCTATTTCATCTTGTGGGGTATCTACGCCAGTATTGCCAGGATTAACTCCTGGTAGCGGTCCTGGTCACATGGGTTTGTTTGGATATGATCCGGTTAAATACTTATTAGGTAGAGGTATACTAGAAGGTATTGGTATAGATGCTCCGATTGAGCATGGGGATGTAGTTGCGAGGGGAAACTTTTGTACCTTAGATGAAGAAATGAATATATTAGATAGGAGAGCAGGTAGAATAAGTAATGAGCAAGGAGTATCCCTTACAAATAAACTTAATTCTATTGTTATTGATAATTTTAATGTGAATGTTCATCATGTTATGGGGTATAGATTTGTTTTAGTTTTCAAAGGTGATGGACTATCAGATTTAATTACAGATACGGACCCTCAAATTACAGGTGTGAATCCCTTAATGTCTCAGGCTAAATCAAAGAATGCTGATAAGACTGCAAATGCTGTAAATGAATTTGTTTCTAAAGCAAACACTTTATTTACAGATGATGACGGGCCTGCAAATGGACTATTGCTAAGGGGATTTTCCTCGTTGCCTTCTTTGCCAGATTTCAACAGTTCATATAAATTGAAAGCTGTTGCAATAGCTTCATATCCTATGTACAGGGGAATTGCTAATTTAATGGGAATGGATGTTATAAAGGGTTTGAATGATTTTAATGAGGAAATCAATGCTTTAAGATCTAATTTTAATGAATATGATTTTTTCTTTTTACACTATAAGCCTGCTGATAGTGCAGGGGAGGACTCTAACTTTGAACAGAAAGTTAAAGCATTAGAAGATCTTGATTCATATATAGAGGAAATTTTAGATATAAATCCTAATGTATTAGTTGTATGTGGAGATCATTCCACACCATCGTATATGGGTTCCCATAGCTGGCANCCGGTTCCGTTTATTATAAAATCGCAATATTCTCAACCAAATAGNACAGGAGTATTTACAGAATTGTCTTGTAGAAACTCTGAAATAGGCNCTATCAAAGCAAAAGAACTGATGTTTACANTTCTTGCNCACGCAGGGAAATTAAATAAATTCGGGCCTTAATTAACCCAACTGAAACACAANAATAGCTATAAAANNAATNTNNNAGTGNGNGTAAAGTTATTTTGGNCGAAAAAAGTAAAAATGTGCANNNTTTTATNCAGTATATTGCTAATTTGATACCAANATTTNTCAGATTTTTTCGAATCAATCAATTTAATGGAAGTNTAAAAATCAATACTANNTAAATTAAANAAATTTACCTATACTAAACAAAAAAATAGGTATAANANANGGTATNTNAGAGNAAAANTTAATGTGAANAATTTNCGTAANNAGTACTAAATTTTAAAAAATAAAATTACAAATCTNCTTACCTTGCAGTATTTTGTTAGTNAATNGGGCGCNCANGGTTNAAAAATAACTGTNAANCCAAAANTTNAAANNNNTCATTTTAATCTAACTAAAACAAAAAAATATACCTAAAAAGNAATAAATATTTTGTTAAAAATAAGAATTTTAGAGNGNGGAAATAGGCCNNNATAANCNGGAATGNTTAATGAAATTNCAGAATTTAAAATAGTCAAACNGATAGNGNCGGAANAGGTNGNTAAAACANAAAAAAAGATTTNCNGCTAGGNACAAACTAAAAATNTNNAAAANCTAAAAAAAACAGAAAAANNACCNTAAATNNACTNGACATTAAGAAAAAGNCCAAAATGANANTTTTTTTAAATTGNNACACNCNTAAAAGTCCGTGTTTTTTTTGGTAAAAGACNGGCNNTTATNNGATTTGGGNGGGGCAGGGGAGTANCGGTGNTNNTGCAACGANNTTTGCGGGCGAAANNCGTACCTAAAACGCTGTGAGAGGCCACGNAGAGCGACGTTTTTGTAGATTNTNNNCNNNNACCTTACNTNTCGCGNTAATTTNACCATAAGTTATNAGNCGTACNGNCTCTNCTGCAAAACAACTTGNANGCAATTCGTGTAAAATNATGNAACATTNAAAAAAAANNCNCNGNAATATATTNATATGAATATATANTTATTTATGAANTGGAAAATGAATAATACNTTTTCTCAGGCTTTCTCNTTNCTTGAGAANTACGCCGATTTGCTTGAAAGTNCTTCNCCTGGTTTGNTTTTTTCTATTTTNCCTCCTTTNCCGTACCTNTTTCCTATGTTTGATGCGNCTTCAGGAAGNTTTNCTAGTGCNAANATTAGGTTTGGTGCGCAAAATGTTTTTCATGAACCGTTCGGGGCNTATACAGGTGAANTTTCTCCGGCAATGCTTGCCGGGGTCTGTGAATATACATTGGTTGGACATTCGGANCGAAGGCTTAATAATGATGAAAGTAATGCTAATATAAATAAAAAAATACATTTAATTATTAATAATTATATTACGCCTGTGTTATGTGTNGGAGAGGATTTAGAAACATATAATTCAGGTCAAGTNGATNCTTTTTTAGAAGATCAAATAANANCAGCGTGTGATGGGCTTAAAAATATNCCGGTAAATAAATTTATTATTGCTTANGAACCTGCGTGGGCAATAGGCTCAGGNNTTACTCCTCCTCCTGAAATTATCNACAGAAGAGCTTTTTTAATTAAATCTGTTGTTTCTAAATTAGGCCTTATGGCAGGTAACGCGGATTGTCCTGTTTTATATGGTGGAAGTGTTAATTCAATTAATGCTAAATCATTTTTAGAGCTTGATTCTCTGGACGGTTTATTGATTGGTCAGGCTAGCCTAGATGTGACTCAGATTTCTCCGATTATAGACCAAGCTGTTTCTTTGATAAATAACACTGAATAGCTATGATTTCGATTGTTGGCCCAACTGGAATTGGTAAATCTAATTTAGCCGTTCATCTGTCTCAAAAAATAGATGGAGAGATTATTAACGCGGATAGCCGCCAGATTTATATCGGCATGGACATAGGTACAGCTAAGCCAAAACCTCAAGAGATTTCTTTGACCAAGCATCATTTATTTAGCATAATCAAACCTGATGAGGATTTTAGTGTATTTGATTTTTCCAAAATGGCTGACTCCTTAGTATCAGGTATAAATTTGAAGGGTAGGGTACCAATTCTAGTGGGAGGTACTGGCCAGTATGTCTGGTCTTTGTTAGAAAACTGGGAACTGATTAATGGGACAGCGGACTTTTCAATAAGAGAATCTTTAGAAAAAAGATTAGAAGAAGAAGGGCTGCAATCTCTCCTAGATGAATTGCTTGCCAAAGATCCATCAGTTTTATCGAATATAGACATTAATAATTCTAGAAGGGTGATACGGGCTTTAGAAAAAATTAATTTAGGATATAAAGGATATACTCCTAGGGTAAAAGATGCTTCTTTACGAGATGATTGTTTGTTAATAGGACTAACCTCTAATAGAGAAGACTTGTATACAAGGGTCGACGAAAGAGTTAATAAAATGTTTGAAGAAGGTTGGGTCGAAGAAGTCCAAACTTTGCAAAACAATGGATACCACAAAGATCTATCTTCTATGTCTGGAATAGGATACCAGGAGATATGCGTACTGCTGGAACCATCATCAAATATGTCCGTTGAAGAATGTAAACTTGCAATATGCTCTAGGACTCATAAATTGATTAGATCACAATATAATTGGTTTAAATTGAAAGACTCTAGAATAAAGTGGTTTGATATTGGGGTATTGTCAGAAGAATATATTGTTAATGAAATTATTAGNCTATATAACCAAATTTAGTNATATTTTTGCTAATATTGTATATATAAAAACTTGAATCAGGGCGAATGAAATGAAATTCACTAAGATGCACGGTGCAGGAAATGATTACGTATATATAAATGGTTATGTGTACGATGATTACGACTGGCCTGAAATTTCTAAAAAAGTTAGTGACAGGCATACAGGGATTGGATCTGATGGATTAATAGTCGCAATGCCTTCATCTGATGCTGATTTAAAAATGAAGATGTTTAATGCGGATGGATCTGAAGGTGATATGTGTGGCAATGGCATTAGATGCTTAGTTAGTTTCGCCATAGACCAAGGATTGATTTCAGAAGATTTGACTATTAAGAATGTTGAAACAAATTCTGGCATCTTAACCGTTGAGCCAATATTTTCAAACAATAAAATGAGCGAAGCCATTGTTGATATGGGTAAGCCAATTTTTGACCCAGATTTGATTCCGGTGAAAGTTCCTTCAGGGGCAAATCCAGTTTTACAATATGAAGTTCAAGTTGATGGAATATCTATGCAACTTGCTTTTGTGTCTATGGGAAACCCTCATGCAGTTTTATTTCTAGATGAGCCGGTGGATAATTTTAATCTTGGAAAAATTGGACCTATGGTACAAGCACTACCTATTTTTCCAGAGAGCGTGAATTTTGAAATAGCTAATATATTGAGCCCTAATCACATTAAAGCAAGAGTTTGGGAAAGAGGATCGGGCTTAACTATGGCATGCGGAACAGGGGCATGCGCNGTTGCCGTTGCGGCTCANTTAGCCGGTTTTACNGAAACCAAANTTGACTTAGATATGCCGGGCGGTACANTAAATCTTCAATGGGANGGCTTAGGCACATCGGTTATGATGAAAGGACCGGTTGAAATTTCTTTTTACGGAGAATGGACAGAAACTACATAAATATATTTACATATACATATATATAAAAGTGAGATTTACATGGAATTTGCTAAAAGATTGGATACGGTGCCGCCGTATCTATTTGTTGAGATAAGTCGAAAGATAGCTGCTAAAAAAGCCCAGGGTATTAATGTTATTTCGTTCGGGATAGGTGATCCGGATATACCTACTCCTTCTGCGATAATTGAAGAATTGAGGTTAACNTCTTTGGATTCGGTTAATCACAGATATCCTGAAACGGATGGCTTGCCAGAATTCAGGTCAGCAGTCTCAGGCTGGTATAAGAGAAGGTTTAATGTAGATTTAGATTCAGATAAAGAAATAATACCGCTAATTGGTGCAAAAGAAGGTATTGGTCATGCTGCATTTTGTTTTATTAATCCGGGAGATGTAGCTTTAGTGCCGGATCCAGGCTACCCGGTTTACTCAGTAGGTACTTGGTTTGCGGGAGGAGAATGCCATTGGATGCCACTTAAGGAAGAAAATGGGTGGCTCCCAGATTTAGGTTCTATACCTGGAGATATTTTAAAAAGAGCTAAAGTTATGTGGTTGAATTATCCAAACAATCCGACAGGAGCAGTAGTTGATGAAGATTACTTTAAAGAAGTTATTGTATTTGCCAAGCAGCACGATATAGTTGTTTTGCATGATGCTTGCTATACAGAAGTTGCATATGATGGTTATAAGCCAATAAGTTTTTTGCAAATACCTGGCGCTATGGATGTTGGTATTGAATTTCATTCTTTGTCAAAAAGCTATAACATGACAGGGTGGAGAGTAGGGGTAGCTGCAGGGAATAAAGATATGATTGATGCTCTTATGGTTGTTAAATCTAATCTAGATTCAGGGATACCCAACGCTGTTCAGTATATGGGTATAGAAGCACTTAAGAGTACAGATCAAGAAATTCGAAATAGGAATGATATATATCAATCAAGAAGAGATAAGGTGGTTACAGCTCTCAAAAAGATTGGTTTAGATGTAGAGCCACCGAAAGCAAGTCTTTATGTTTGGGCAAAAATCCCATCTGGATATAAATCAGCTGAATTTGCAGAGTTAATTTTAGAAGAAACTAATGTTGTTGTAACTGCTGGTAATGGGTATGGGCCTAGTGGAGAAGGNTATATTAGATTATCTTTAACAATTGGGGAGGATGATTTGGATGAAGGGATAAAGAGGCTCCAAGGTTTAAAAATACCTGAATTAAAATAAATATTATTACTTTATCGGAGTTATTAAATCGTAAGAAAAATAATAAATGTTAAGAAAGATCCCGAAAAGACTTTTTTAGTTGGCGTGCAAAATTATAATGATCATCAAATCTGGAATATTGATGATTCTATATCTGAATTAAAGGAACTTGCATTAAGTGCTGGAGCTGAAGTTGTAGGCACATTGATTCAAAATGTAAAAAAGCACCAAAACGCATATTTAGGTAAAGGCAAGCTTTTAGAACTAAAAAAAAGATTGATAGAAACTAATGCTGAGACAGTTATTTGCGATGATGAGTTGCACCCTAATCAACAACTTGAGTTAGAAAAATTTTTAGATGGTATTAAAGTAATAGATAGAACAGCTTTAATCTTGGATATATTTGCCTCAAATGCACAAACTAAAGAGGGTAGGCTGCAAGTTGAATTAGCTCAGCACGAATATTTATTCCCTAGATTAGCTGGCCAATGGACTCACTTGGAAAGACTTGGAGGAGGGATAGGCACAAGGGGACCTGGAGAGTCCCAAATAGAGACTGATAGAAGGTTGGCAAGAGGTAGAATCCAAAAATTAAAAAAAGAAATAGAGAAAGTAAAACGTCACAGGGAACGGTATAGAGTGCGTAGGAAGTCTTCTGATATTCCTGTAGTTGCTTTAGTTGGATACACTAATGCCGGTAAAAGTACGATGTTGAATCAATTAACTTCTTCTTCGGTACTGTCTGAAGACAGAATGTTTTCTACTCTCGATCCAGTTACTCGAAAATTAAGATTACTTAGCGGGGGAACTGTACTCATTACAGATACAGTAGGATTTATACAAAAATTACCAACAACTCTTATTGCTGCATTTCGAGCAACACTAGAAGAAGCTAAAGAAGCTGACTTGATATTAAATGTTGTAGACTCATCTCATTTTATGAGAGAGCAACAAGTTAGGGCAGTAAAAGACATTTTAGGCGAAATAGGACTTTTGGATAAGCCGATGGTAACTCTTTTAAATAAATGTGATAAATTGCCGGAAGATTATATTGCTTCAGATGACAACTCTCTTTTTGATTTTTTAATATCTGTCGNTANCCCTGTTTTTTGTTCAGGCCTTACTGGGTTTGGCAAAAANGANGTATTAAGAACAATAGGGGAAAAACTAATAAGAAAAGCTGCAGGTTGAAAGCTAATATACGATTGCGCACTATAATTATTATGTAAAGTTAATTATTCTAGTTTTTTAATTGAATGTGGCTTAATTTATATTTATTAAGTATTTCTAGAAGCTTTATTGCGGCTCCACTTAAGTCGTTGTCGATCGATATTGCAGAGTCTGAATTAGTGTANTTTATTATCTCTTCAATGTAATTCCCNTCTTCAATTATTGGGATTATTTTATTTCCACTTAAACCCTGGGCTAGACCTAGTAAAAAACTGTCATATGANTTTTTNGTACCTTTCAAAACTGCACCAATAACAAATGGGCCTTTTGAGTCATTTAAATTAAATATNTCTTCAGANTTTTTATCNTTATGTATAAAAAGATTTGTTTGCANTCCAATGCTCGTTAAAATTTTATTTAGCTCTCTGGAATNNTTTTCCATNGCTTCGCTGGACATTATNAGCATNGAAAGATTTTTAACGCTATCTTTTGNAGATATGGAATACAAGAAACTTTGNTCGGGTTCAAAATTGGTATNTTGTTCCTCTTTTAGTNNTATTTTANTTAANGGANTGTTTGNTTCAATCGANTCCACTCCAGCTAATTCAATGTTGGATTTATAAATATATATCAACTCTCTTGTTTGNTCAGGNTGTATTTTAAATTTNCTTATTAGTAGAGCTGCAAANTATTTTTCTTCAGGNAATTCTNTTCCGGACAAAAGATCATTTAATTTTGCAAATATATNAGGTGTAAGGGAAGCTATTTTTAGGGCCTTTTGCTTCTCTTGTTCNTTTTGATACGCAACACAGGATAAACCTAATTCAGTTATCGATATTTCNCTATCNTTATAACGACCTTTTGTTAAACCATANTCTTCAGACGATGCTAATTTAGTCGTAAAAGAGCTGCTGTTAATAGTTGTACCTAAGCTTGANGCTAGCNTGTCCCTATCAATTGGCAACCCTGCNTTTTCAGAAAAGATTATATTTGGAATNGTTAANGAATCCACGAGACTGTACGCCGGGTACTTNCTAACCAACCTTCTTCTACGCGAATCAACCATTTCTGAAATAATCCTTGAAATAAACTTGAAATAGCTTGAAATAAANANAATTNTTGCATTTTTACTTAAAGTAGTCAATAAATTGTATGATTAATGTATGAAATATTTTTAATTCAAGTTANGGGATAGNTATGGTCTTTATTAATAAATCCAGTTTGTGTGNGTNTNCATTAGTNNTATTTACTCTTTTTNNTTCAGCTTGTGCGGTTTTTAATTCCACTGAATCTANTCTAGNTACTTCTATTTCAGGTTCNGNTACCTCTGNNCCTTATTTTNTTACNCCTANTCCTAAAGAAGAATCTTTNGGCAGTTCTAANGGNACCCCTTCAGAGCTTATTTCTGTTTGGGAAGCTTGGGCATTTTTAAACGATGAACANGTTGATAAAGATTTGTTTAATAGNNCNGANTTTGAAGAATTTGCTATTAAAGGAATGCTNGAGGCAATTGATGATCCGTACACTAATTATATTGAACCAAAAGTTTTGGATATAGAAATGGAGGATTTGACAGGTGAATTTGAAGGTATNGGNGCTCATGTNAGNACTAGAGAAGACGGAGCTATCCAAATTGTGAGNCCAATTGAAGGNGGNCCNGCCGAAAGAGCNGGTATAAAAGCTGGNGACATAATTGTTGCAGTTGACGGCAATTCGCTTGACGGTGTATCTCTTCTAGACGCTATATCTCAAATTAGAGGNCCAAGGGGAACTTCAGTACTTTTNACTGTTCGCCATATAGGAAGCTCAGCCTTAGTAGATATTAATGTAATACGGGATGCTATTGCACTTCCTAGCGTCTTACTTAGAAGTGAGGTGGGCGATGAGATAGCCCATATAAGAATTACAGAATTTAAAGCAGATACTGCTCAGAGGTTCTTTGATATTTTAAAAAAACAGATAGATTCAGGCTCCCGGGCACTTATTATGGATTTAAGAAGCAATCCTGGGGGATATTTGAACGTGGTGTACGATATTGCGGATATGTTTTTAGATGAAGAAGTTGTTTTAATTGAGGTTAGGCAAGGAGATGAAAGAGTCTGGAACTCTAGTGGTCCTGTAAAAGATATAGAAAAAGCTATAGATATTCCTATGGTAATTCTTGTAGATCAATTCAGTGCTAGCGGAAGTGAAATTCTTATGGGGGCTTTTCAAGATTTGGGACGAGCTGAAACTATAGGAGAAAAAACTTTTGGGAAAGGTACGGTAAATGTATTTAGAGAGCTTAGTAATGGAGGCGGTATATATATGTCGATTGGCCGATGGTATACTCCCAGTATGAGACTAATAGAGGGTAATGGTTTGGAACCAGATCATATTGTGACTTCTACTGATCCCACTGAAGCTGAGGCAAATCAATTAAATAAAGCAAAGGAAATTTTGTACGAACAGTTAAGTCAATAACAGGAAATTTAGTGTATGACTTCTTCGAATAAAGTTATAGCCGTTAATAGAAGAGCGACTTATGACTATGAAATTTTAAAACGATTTGAAGCAGGGTTAGTCTTATGGTCTTCTGAAATCAAGTCAATCAGGGCTAATAGAGTGAATTTAGCTGGAGCCTTTGCTCACCCCAATAAAGATGGGCTCTGGTTGCATAATTGCCATATTGCACCCTATTCTGAAGCAGCAAGAAATAACCATGAACCGACGAGGCCGCGAAAACTTTTATTACATAAAAAAGAGTTAAGAGATCTTACTAAAGTGGCTTTGCAAAAAGGTCATACGGTTGTTCCGTTGAAGATGTATATTTCTGGCCATTATGCAAAAGTTGAGTTAGGGATCGGGCGTGGTAAAAAACATTACGACAAAAGAAGATCAATTAAAGATAAGGAAAGGTTGAGGGATGCCAGGAATGCTGAAAAAAGATAGCCCTCAAGAATTAACTCTTGAGGGCTATCTTTTTTAGTTAGAGAGATTTTTTTAAGTTTACTTAATTCTATTCACCTGTATTGTGTCTCCAGGAGCTAGCGCTACTCGGCGAACATCTATCCGAAATTTAAGCAGCCAATATCCTAAGGTTGCCTTGCTGACACCTAAGTAATTAGCAGTTCCGGTTAAACCTTGCTCGGTAACCATTTCAGGCAACATATCCTCCAACGGTTGTCGGAATCGTTCCTCTACAGCAAGCATTTTCTTTGTTTTTCTAGCCATCATGTACTCCATACTCTCTTCATGTGAATAAATGTTAATAATACAGCAATGCAGTGTCAATGGGTTTTCAGACATTTCTGAGACATTTCTGGTCTTTTCAAAGTCAATCCCATACCCAATAGTGATTAATCGCATTAATCACTATTGGGTATGGGATTGACCAAAAGGAATTAATTAGAGAGAATTTATGTATGTGCGCCTGTAGCTCAGTTGGATAGAGCGGTTGCCTTCTAAGCAATAGGTCGTGGGTTCGAATCCCTCCAGGCGTACCATTTATAATATCTTTTCAAAGGTGTTTTTTATAATATATGCCTAATAGACTCCATTTAGAATCAAGTCCCTATTTGTTGCAACATTCAGATAATCCAGTTGATTGGTTTCCATGGTCTGCGGAAGCGTTCAGCCTTGCAAAAGAAAAAGATCTTCCGGTTTTACTGAGTATAGGCTATTCCGCATGTCACTGGTGTCATGTTATGCAGCATGAATCCTTTGAAGATGAAGATATAGCCAAGATAATGAATACTAAATTTATAAATATAAAAGTAGACAGAGAACAGCGTCCTGATATTGACGATATCTATATGTCTGCTGTACAGACAATGACAGGTCAGGGTGGCTGGCCTCTGACAGTTTTTTTGACACCTGATGCAAAACCATTTTTTGGAGGTACATACTTCCCTCCCCAACCAAGATATGGGCATCCAGGGTTTCCGCAAATTTTACAAGCGATATCAGATGCATATTTAAATCGCAAATCAGATTTATTAAAATCAGCTGATTCACTTTTGGGAAATATGAAACGGTTTATAGCATTTGAAGGCCAGTCTGATAATTTTAATGAAAATGATACCCAAGAGATTATTCATGATTTAAAAGAAAGGTACGATAAAGATTTTGGTGGGTTTGGAGAAGCCATGAAATTTCCAAATTCGATGACACTAGATTTCTTATTAAAATATTATTCGGTTACTTCTGATTCATCTGTACTAGATATAATTAAGGATTCTGTGGATAAAATGTTGATAGGTGGAATATTTGACCATATAGGGGGCGGATTCCACAGATACACTGTAGATAGAGAATGGCTTATACCTCATTTTGAAAAAATGCTTTACGATAATGCTTTAATGTCAAAATTGATGCTGAATTTATATCAAGTGACCAATAATGAAGTATATAAAACAGTAGCATTAGAAGTTATCGACTACGTTTGTAGAGATATGACTGATGATAAGGGACTATTTTATTCGGCAGAAGATGCTGATTCAAATGGAGAAGAAGGATTGTTCTATACCTGGACAATCGAAGAATTAAAGACATTTTTAAATAATGATGAGATTCAGTTAATAAGTGAAATATTTACAATAAATGAAACTCCTAACTTTGAAAGTCGCTCTATACTCCACATGAACTCAATAGATACTATGAATCGATTTTGGACATCACAAAATCAGGATAATGACGAACTTAAAATATTAAGAAATAAAATATTTGATAATAGGGCACCAAGGATTAGGCCATTTAAAGATACAAAATCAATATTGTCTTGGAACGCATTAATGGTTCAATCTTTGTGCGAAGCATATCTCATAACAGCTGATGAAAAATATAAAAATATAGCTATACAAAACGCAAAAACGTGGCTAAATTTATATGAAACAAATAATGTCCTAGTCAGATCAATTAACAATAATATAATTTCTGGCCCTGGGTATCTTGAAGATTATTCGTACTTCGTGAACGCTTGTATATCTCTTCATGAGGTAACTTTAGACTTATTTTGGCTTGAAAAAGCAAAATATATAGCAGATGAAATGATAGATTTATTCTGGCACGAGCCAGAAAAAAGGTTTTACGACACTTCTAGGCACGAATCTGACCTAATTTATAGGCCGATAAACCCATTTGACAACGCGACACCTAGCGGGACATCTGAAGCAAACAGGTGTTTGAGAAAATTAGGATTTATATTCAATATATCTAAATATAATAATATACATATATTAATTAATGAAAAGATGACAGATTATGTGAGAGGGGCTCCTTTGTCATTTTCTAATCAGCTTTCGGTTGAGTATTCAAATTTGTTGAAAAGTTTAGAAGTTTTGATTACCTCCCCTACCCTCTCTTTAGCTCTACCATTTCTTCATTTAATTGGGGGTAAGTATATTCCAGATAGGACCTTGATAGGGTGGGTTCAGGAACAAAATCAAGAATTATCAAGTGAATTAGATACGATTGTATTGTTAAAGGGGCGTGAGCCCAAAAGTCAAAATACCATATGTTATGTGTGTTCAAACTTTAGCTGTGATCTCCCGGCAGAATCATATAAAGAATTTGAACTTCAAATTGAATCCAACCTGAAATCGTGACTAATTTGCCCTGAGAAGCCCGTACAGCGATTTATATGATCCATTGAGTAGGAAACCAAAGCACATTTACTTTTTAAAAAATTTAAAGTCAGTGTGATTTTTATGTAAATACATTATCATTCAAGTATGTTAAACAAATTTGAATCAGTATATAAAAAACCAGAGTATTACTTTTTTTTAGTATTTGCTCTTGCTTTAACTGTCAGGATTCTTTTTTTAGTAATATTTGATGGGTTTACTAGAGAATTAGATGGTGATGAAGGTGCTTACCACACGAGAGCCGTTGAAATATCATCAGGAGATTTTCTAGGAAGTTCAGAAAGGCCTCCTTTTCTAGGCGTAATTATAGCTCCCGTATATCTGATTTTTGGTGAAGAACCTGCATATGCAAGGTTCTTCATGGTACTGATATCTTCTTTGAGTGCTTCTTTTGTGTTCCTTTTAGCAAATTTATTTATTAATAAATATAATATTTCATTTTTTTGTTCTTTGTTATGGGTATTTTATCCTCCCAGCATTTGGTATTCGACGTGGATTTTGACAGAGACTGTTTCAGCATTCTTGATAATCCTTATTGTGATATATATGTATAAAATTATTGAAAATAAGTCTTATGTAAATGTGTTTGCATGTGCTTTATTTTTTGGATTTTTAGCGCTAACTCGTAGTTTGTATTTGTTTTTACCTATAGCTTTTTTAATGTTTTGGTTAGCATATTTTTTCTTATTTAAACGACAAATTAGTTATATTAAAAATAACTCTAAACTGTTGTTTTTTGGGTTATTGAGTTTTTCGATTGTTTTGACTCCATGGGTTGTGCATAATTTGATTTTGTATGATAGGTTTATTCCCCATAGCACCCAAGGTGGCCACTTGCTATTAGTTTCAAATGGAATGTTGGACAATTCTGATGTTAAATCTGGGAAATATACTAAAGATATTCTAAAAATACCAGAACTAGTTAATTCAGATCAGGTAAACGCATACGAATATGACTTATTAAAACGAGAAATAGCTTTAGATTCGATAAAAAATAATATTACATCTCTGCCTGAACCAGTTATAAATAGGTTTAAAAACTTTTGGCACTTTAGGCCGGATCCCTATGATTCATTATGGACTATTAATGATTCTGTAATGGGATTAATTTGGATACCTCTGTTTCTTTTCTTTATTTTTGGAATTTTTAATCTGCCAATACGTGTTACATTACCTGTTCTTTTAGTAATATTGTATGCATGTTTTATGGTAATACCATTTTGGGGATCTCCTAGATTTAGATTTCCAGTGGATTCATTGATAATATTGATTGCCTTTTTAGGCTCATTAAAAATGGATATATTTGGATGGGGTTCTTATATGGTAGTGCGGAGTTCTAACGATGAATAAATATACAGTGACTGGAGCTGCAGGGTTTATAGCTAGTGTAGTCTCTACTAAATTGCTTGAATCTGGACACGAAGTTGTAGGTATTGATAATTTAAATGATGCTTACGATATTACGATAAAAAATTGGCGACTAGAAAAATTACAAGATTATGCTAATTTTAGTTTCATAGAGAATGATATTTCTACCTCTAGCCGCAGTTGGACAGATTCTTTTAAGAATGCTGATTCAATTCTTCACTTGGCTGGCCGAGCTGGCGTTAGACAATCAGTAGAAACCCCACATGTGTATATTGAAAGTAATGTACTAGGGACATTAAATGTTTTAGAAGCAGTTAAAGATCATAATATTCAGAATATAGTCATTGCGTCTACTTCTAGCGTGTATGGTTCAAGCCTTATTCAGCCATACGATGAAGATTCAGAATCAAGTAAAGTTTTATCACCGTATGCAGCATCTAAAAAATCAGCGGAAACTTTAGCTCATGCATACCATCATTTATATGGTATAAATACACAAATTTTACGATTTTTCACTGTATACGGGCCAGCAGGCCGGCCAGACATGTCTATTTTTAGATTTATTAAAGGAATATCTGATGGTTCTGAAATTTTATTGTATGGAGATGGAGGAGAGAGAGACTTTACCTACGTAGATGATATAGCAGAAGGTGTGTGCAAAGCTGGAGATCTAGAAGGCTATAACATAATAAATTTAGGGGGAGATAATCCTGTACGTATTAAGAAAATTATTGAATTAATTGAAAAATATACTAGTAAGTCTGCCTCTATTAAAGTAGTGGGTAGAGATCCGGCAGATGTTCCTAGTACATGGGCAAACATTAATACTGCCAAAGATATACTGTCGTGGGAACCAAATGTTTCAATTGAGGTTGGTATTTCTAGAACTGTTGATTGGTATAAAGATAATTATGATTGGGCTAAAAAAATAGATATTTATTAAATAATAATATGTCCAGATATTTTTACAAAAGTATATTTGATTTTTCCATATTGATAATTATTCATTTGGTTTTACTACCTGTGTGGTTAATTTTATGGATTATTATCCCTATTGCTATTTGGATCGAAGATAGAGGTCCAATTTTTTACATACAAACTAGATTAGGAAAAAATGGAAAAGAATTTTCATTATATAAATTTCGTTCTATGGTACCTAATGCAGAGAATGAAACTGGGGCAGTATGGGCAAAAGAAAATGACGACAGGGTTACAAAAGTAGGTAAATTTTTGAGAGATAGAGCTTTAGATGAGCTACCGCAAGTTATAAATTTATGGAAAGGTGATTTGAGTTTAGTTGGACCACGACCTGAAAGGCCTGAGATAATGAAAGAGATACTATTAGATTTCCCTTTATATATAGAGAGATTGAAAGTTAAACCTGGTTTAACGGGTCCTGCTCAAGTGTATGGAAGATACTCGACTGCACCAAAAGATAAATTTAAATATGATAGAGAATATATAGATAATATGAGTATATTCTTAGATATTAAGCTTTTGATAATATCTGTTTTATACACATTAAAAGCAAAATGGCAAAAAATGGATAGATAACATTATCACTCTATAGTTTGAGATTGATGGAATTCGTGAGCTCTGTTATTAACCTCTCGTGCTATTTTAGCTTCAATAGTGCCGGGAGCTAATTCTTCTATCCTATTTACATAGTAATCAGATTTATCCATCAAACTTGGATTATCGGTAGATGCAATTTGGTAGAATCTAGCTAGCATATAAGTTAATCGCCAACCTTCTGGTTCTTGATTCAATCCATCAATGGCTGCTTTTTCTACAATATCATATGCCTCTAATTTTATTTCAGGCGTAAATTCATACCAATCCTTAGCAATTCCTTCAATCATTAATATTCTTGGGTAATTAGCTAAACCTGGGGCATCGCTTATAGCTGAGTTGTAAACAGAAACTTTTTGCTCCCAAGATGGGTAGTTATCAGCAGTTAGGTAAACAGTGTGTTGTGCCGCAGTATAAGTCTTTATAGAGAATGAGTATATTGAATATATGATTATAGGAATCAATATAATTGATGCAGTATAAACTGTTAATTTACGAGATAATTGCAAGTGAATAGTTTTAAAACTGAGTTTAATATTTGTAGAACCTATATACTCACTATAATTTTCCTTTGAATTACTCCAAAAATTTTGGTCCATACTTGAAATTAAAGCAATTAAGACAATAAATTGAGAATATGTAACTGAAGTATCAAATAAAAATAAGTTTTGGATAAAATATCCAACTAAGGCAGCAGATATTAATAATAAATAACTTTGGTTGCCAATTGATTTTGAGCGGTTATAGTTTTTTACAATAGAGTAAATTAATACTATCCATATCGCAGAATATGCTATTAATCCTATTATTCCTTTTGTCGTCAATTCTTCAATAAGTTTATTATGTGCTTGGTCAAATTTCTCTTTAACCGTATCTGAGGCATCGAAATACCTACCCCATGCTATTACAAAATTATCTGTACCCCATCCTAATATAGGCTTATCCATAGATGCTTTTATTCCTGCTCGCCATGTATGCCATCGACTCATAACTGAAGAATCATTAAAGCTAAAATCTATAAATCTTCCTGCAATTACATTGCTATTTCCGATATCTCTACCAAAATCAGTATCTCTAAATGATATGAATGTTATTAAAAATAAAACGAAAAATACTATAAAAGCTATGGAAATTTTTTTTAGATATTTTATTTTTCCTACTAAGGCATATAAGACCGTTGCAAACAAAAATGCGATTCCAAAACCCAACCAAGCACCTCTTGTTCCACTTAATAACAATGTAACCATATTAGCTGTCAGGCATACGGTCCAGAATGAAATAAATATAAATTCTATTTTTGTATTTTTGAATTTGAAAGTTGTGTTTAATTTTGATTTATTTCTTTTAGGTGCTTGATTTTTAGGGTTGATACTTGTGTTTGAAAAAAAATCAGATACAGATTTGCTAATTAATGCTGTTGCTATGAATATATTTGCAACACAATAAGCTCCTACATAAGCTGCATTTCCTAAACTTGATTGTATTCTTTCACTAGGATTGTCTTCTGCAAAATTACTTATTAAGCTATGGAATCCTAAATATTGTGATAACCCTATAAAGCACACTATAGCTGAGACTAATAAGTTTACAGATAGAAAAATTTTCCACTGTGAAGAATTTGTGAAAAGTGATCTGGCCATTATGAAATATGCAAACCAATGCAATAAATCGAATAAGCCTTGCATTCTTTCATAAGTTGACCAAATACTCACATTTGAGCTAACTCCTGTAAATGAGGCTATGGTAGCTATTAGCATGTATATAAATACAACTATTACTATGGGAGATTTAAAATCTTTAAACTTAGGAGATAGTATCACCAAAGGTATCCACATAAGGAATGCGATTTCAATAAATATTCTATAAAAAACTGCTTTACCTACTACAAATGGAAAAAAAGCCGAAGTAGATACGATTAAAGGCATAAAAAGTACAATTAACAGGACGCACCTTATACAAAAAATAAATGCCCCTATAGCAGCTTGAGAGTCATCTAAATTTCTAGTTTTCATTGTCATTTATGTATTTTTCCCTACTGGATATTACAGTTATTTGATTTTACACGAATAGAATACATCAAAAATTAATAAATGGAATAATACATTAAATACTTGACTTAATTGTTCAATTCGTGAACAATATATGTGTTCGTAAATCGAACTTACATATTGCTCACGCACAATAATAAATTACATTAGCTTTGAGCAACGTTATTTTTTAAAAGTAAATTATATGAAATTTATAGAGTAAAAAAAATGGAAAATTCTCAGAATAAAAGTCCTTCTGAAGGTACTGATTTTAAGGAATTGAGACTCCTTGAAGAGTTGGAAGAAACTCCTCAAATTACTCAACGAAATATGGCGGATCGCTTAGGAATTGCATTAGGTGTAGCTAANCTNTTAACCAAAAANCTNATTAAAAANGGNTATGTGCGAGCAACTAAAGTTGGTTGGCGTAGGTGGNTATATACCTTAACCCCAGAAGGATTTACNAGGAAACTTCAGTTGACNAGACAATATGTNGATAGAACCATTGATCATTATCGCAGAATAAAATTGCTATTAAGGNCAGAATTAGACTTTGCTGAAATAGGCACCGGCTCTAGAGTNGGAATTGTGGGCAAATCAGAGNTGTCGGAAATCGTTTATTTAGCATTAGGAGACCTNGGGGTTACAAAAATAGNATTCTTTGATGATAAATTTGNTGGGAATAAAATNTTCAANTTGGTTATAAAAAAAGAATCTGATTTAAACCCTTCAGATTTCGATATAGTTATCTCGGCTCGTCTTAATGATATGAATTCATTGTTTGTTGTTAGGGCTGCTGAATATCATTCTAACTTAGCTTCATCTAAAACTTCTTATCAGGTTAATCCTGAAGAAGGAATTGATATTAAATCATGAATTATTCAGAATACTCTCCTCAATGGTATGTATTAAAAATAAGAACAGGCTGGGATGAAAAAATTTCTGANTTNTTATTAAAATTAGGTTACAAAGCCTTTGTGCCATTAGTTAATGTTCCAAATAATGATGATAATCCTAGGAAGAAATCTTTGTTTCCTGGTTATNCATTTGTATACATATCAAAAAATGACTCNAAATGGTCTGATATATCNAAAATTTACGGAACATTAGGGTGGGTAGTNTTTGATGATGAAATNCCATTTTTGAACGATTTTTCAATTAATAAAATAAAAANGACAATATTTGATNTAAATCAAAGTGGTGGTTTGTGGAATAGATACATTGCTGGAGACCTGGTGCGTATTCAAAATTCAACTTTTGATACGTTTGGGGAGGTTTTAGAAGATGTAAAATCTCCGAATTCATTTGTTCATGTAGTAATGCAATTTATGGGAAGAATGGTTAAAGCTTCTGTCCATGCTTCAAGGCTGTCTAATTTAAGTCACGAAACTAATTTTGGTTACAAAAATGGTAATCGTAGAAGCCGTGGCAACGGAAGGCTTATTAAAAATAATATCTAATTAGAAAAAATCAATTATTACAAATGAATAACACTGTTGTTGTAGCCTTTGCTCCATGGTGTAGTTCTCACAGATAAGTTTTATTCGATTTAATTCGAAATGGCGGAGCTTTAGCTTAAAAAACGGAGTTAATACACATTTGTCACACATAGATACATTAAAAGAAAAAATAAACACTGATACTGCAATTGTTACAGTTATAGGGTTAGGGTACGTAGGTCTTCCTTTGGCACTTGAATGTTGCAAGGCTGGAATGAATGTTTTTGGATTTGATGTTGATACAGATAAAATTTTGAAATTAAATCAAGGTGAATCATATATTGATGATATTTCAGATGAGATAGTTTATAAATCAATATCAGGACATCTCAAAGGAACAATCAAATATACGTCTGAAGTTGATATTTTATCAGATACTGATATTGTGATCATTTGTGTACCAACTCCTCTTAGTAAAAATGGTAACCCTGACGTTAGTTTTATAGAATCAGCTTTAAGAGATGTTGCTAATCATGTGCATGAAGGCATGTTGATTATTTTAGAAAGTACTATATATCCAGGAGCCACTAAAGAATTACTTCTTCCTAAATTTCAAAATAATGATGCGTTGGCATTAGAAGTAGGCGATCAAATATTTATAGCTTTTTCCCCAGAGAGGGTTGATCCAGGAAGAACAGATTGGACAATTACTAATACCCCTAAAGTGGTAGGGGGAATAACACCACAATGTTGTGATATTGCCCATTCATTGTATGCACGTTTTGTAGAGCATGTTATAACTGTTTCTGATACAACTACTGCAGAAATGGTAAAGCTATTAGAAAATACTTTTAGGGCAACTAATATTGCTTTGGTTAATGAAGTAGCCATAATGAGTGAATTGTTAAATATAGATGTTTGGGAAGTNATAGCCGCCGCTAANACTAAGCCTTTTGGGTTTATGCCATTCTATCCTGGNCCNGGTATNGGAGGACATTGCATACCTGTGGACCCTAGATATTTATCATGGAAAATGAAAAACCTGAATTATGATGCAAGGTTTATTCGACTTGCGGAAGATATAAATTCTAGTATGCCAGATTTTGTTGTAAATAAAATTGAAAAATCATTAAATGATTTATCAAAAACTATTCAAGCGTCTAATATTCTGATACTAGGAGTTACATATAAACCAAATGTTTCAGATATTAGNGAATCCCCNGCATTAGATGTTATGCAGTTATTANTAGATAAATGTAAGTCATTAAAATATAGTGATCCCTATGTCCCCACTTTAAACTTAGAAGATAATATTTATGAATCTGAGGCAATAACTACTAAATTATTACTAGATCAAGATGCAGTAATAATTCTTACAGATCATTCGGAGTATGATTTACTTGAAATTATTACTAATTCGAAATTGATCATTGATACAAGAAATGCAACNAGATATTTTGCTGATACAAATACTAATATCAGCGATTATTGTGACATTGTTTATATTTAATAAATCTAATGAATTTTATAAGGAGTTTATGTAGATAATGGCAAAAGAAATTTTTGTAGAAGGCCATAGAATATCCGATAATGANCCNTGTTATGTTATNGCAGAGATAGGCGCTAACCATATGGGATCACTTGAAAATGCTAAACAAATGTTTTTATCAGCCAAACGGTCTGGAGTCAGTGCGGTTAAGTTGCAAAAAAGAGACAATTCATCGTTGTTTACCAAGGATATGTATGACATGTCATANGTTAATAATAATAGTTTTGGGNATACATATGGTGAGCATAGAGAAGCNGTAGAATTTGGAAAAGACGAATATAGGGAATTNCAAAGATATGCTAAAGAAATAGGATTAACTATGTTTGCTACTCCATTTGATATTCCAAGCGCAGATTTTTTAAGAGATTTAGATATGCCTGCTTATAAGACGGCATCTGCAGATATTACTAATACTCCACTGTTGAAACATATTGCTAGTTTTGGTAAACCAATGTTTGTTAGCACAGGTGCTGCAACTATGGAAGATGTAGAAAGAGCTTACAATACAATAATGNCTATTAANCAAGAACTATGTATATTGCAATGNACTTCTAGTTACCCTGTTGAACCGGATGAAATGAATTTAAAAGTGATACAAACCTATAAAGANAGGTTTAAGGATATTGTTATNGGATTATCTGATCANCAGAATGGTATTGCAATGGCATTGGTAGGATATGTTTTAGGTGCACGAGTGATTGAAAAACATTTCACTATTAATAGATCTTGGAAAGGTACAGACCAACCATTTTCTTTAGAAGAATCAGGATTGCAAAAATTAGTTAGAGACCTAGNAAGAGCTAGTATTGCTTTTGGTGATGGGATTAAGAGNCCTTTTGATAGTGAAAAAAAGACAATGTANAAGTTNGGTAAAAAGCTTGTNGCGGCAAATGATATGCCTATCGGNCATATNATTGAGGAAGATGATTTAGCAGTNAAAATTCCAAATGATGGNTTACCNCCTTACGAAATTGACAAAATTGTTGGTAAAAAGATTACACGAAATGTTATTAAAGATGAAAATATTTCATTCGATTATTTANTATAAAAATGAAACCATTTAATTGCATTGATATAGAAATTCAAAATCTTATAAAAAAGATAAAATTGATAGCATTTGATTTTGATGGAGTATTTACTGATAACAAAGTTTTTGTATTTGAAAATGGCAATGAGGCAGTAACATGCTACAGAGGAGATGGGATTGGTCTTAATAAATTAAAAGATATGGGTATTCATGTAAAAATAATATCTTCAGAAATCAATCCANTAGTTATGAAACGTGCNGAAAAACTTGGAGTTGAGGCTATTAACAATGTCCANGATAAAAAATCTGANTTGTTAAAGATGATGCACAATCTAAATATAACTAAAGATCAGGTTGCTTTCGTTGGGAATGATGTCAACGATTTAAGTTGCATGAACTTTGTAGCATTGCCGATAACAGTTAATGATGCTCATCCTGATGTTGCGGGTCATGCTTTATATAAAACTTGTAATAATGGTGGGAATGGCGCAGTAAGAGAGATTTGTGATTTGTTTGAAAATATTAATAATAAAGGTTGATATGTATGATTAAAGATGAATCCACAGATATTTTTGATCTTAATGGTCGTATTGTTGTTATTACAGGAGGATTAGGCCAATTAGGTACTCAGTATGCCGTTTCTTTACATAATAAAGGAGCTAAGGTTGTAATACTTGATTATGATACTGAATTCGATATTGAAACTAGTAACCTGAACGAAATTAATGATGATAATTTTATGTTCATATCTGCTGATGTAACAGATAAAGAATCATTAGGGAATTCATTGAATCAAATTCTTGATAATTGGGGGCCACCTTATGGCTTAATAAACAATGCGGCTTTAGACTCTCCTCCTAATGCTGATACTAGTGAAAATGGTCCATTTGAAGAATATCCTGTCGCGTCATTTGAAAAAATAATGGATGTAAACGTTAAAGGTGTATTTTTATGTTCACAAATTTTTGGGAATCAAATGGCCAAAAATGGAAAAGGATCTATTGTAAATATATGTTCAACATACGGTATTTTGTCTCCTGATCAAAGGATTTATGAATATAGGTTAGATGACGGAAACCCTTTTTATAAACCTGTTGCATATTCAGTTTCTAAATCCGCGTTGTTAAATATGACTCGCTATCTTTCAACTTATTGGGCAAAAAATGCAGTTAGGGTTAACACTTTAACCCTAGGAGGTGTTTTTAATGCTCAAGATGATAGATTTGTTAAAAATTATACGGCGAAGATTCCTTTAGCAAGGATGGCTAATGAATATGAATATAATGGTGCCGTTATTTTTCTGATGTCTGACGCCTCTTTATATATGACAGGTTCAAACCTTGTTATCGACGGGGGTTTTTCTGCATGGTAATTAATACCAATAAGCCTAGCATAGTAGCCCTAATACCTGCTAGAAGTGGTTCTCTCAGAGTTCCGGATAAAAATATTAGGTATTTATCGGGACATCCATTAATTGCTTACACAATTTCTGCAGCTTTAGACAGTGGAATATTTTCTAAAGTCATAGTTAGTACTGATTCTATTGAGTATTCAGAAATATCAAAATATTATGGAGCTGAAGTACCTTTCTTAAGGCCTGAATCAATATCTGGGGCTCACTCTCCAGATATTGAATTTGTTGAGCACGCTATTCATGAATTAAAGAAGATTGGGTCTGAATTTGATTGTTTTAGTATATTGAGGCCTACTAGCCCATTTCGTAAACCNGAGACTATTAATAGAGCTTGGAATGAGTTTTTGTCTCATGATGAGATTGATTCATTGAGAGCTGTTGAAAAATGTCATGAACATCCAGGTAAAATGTGGGTTGTTAGTGGACAGAGAATGCACCCTTTAATGCCATTTGGTCCAAAAGAACAGCCTTGGCATAGTAGTCAATATCAAACTTTACCTGAGATTTATGTCCAGAATGCAAGTTTGGAAATTGCATGGACTAAAGTTGTTGCTGGCACGAGAACTATAGCTGGAGACACAATTATTCCATTTTTTACTGTGGATGATGAAGGTTTGGATATTAATGGAGAATATGACTGGAAAATTGTAAATGCCATGTTAGAAGAAGGACAAGCTGTATTACCTCATGTAGATATAAAACCGTATAAGGAAAATTGATAATTGGACAACTTAAATGGAAAATAATAAATTAAAATTTGTAAATACATTAGAAGTTAAAAGGATATTAAATTCTTCTAATGATCCGATAATTGTTGCTAAGTTATTTTCCAATATTGCCCGTATTAACACTTTATATATGATAAAGAATGCCGGTTCAGGGCATATAGGAACTAGTTTCAGTAGTATTGATATTGTATCTTGGTTATATTTAAACGAATTACAAAAACCAGAATCTAGTATCTATTTTTCTTCAAAAGGTCACGATGTTCCTGCATTATATTCAGTATTGATTTCATTAGGGTTGTTAGAATTTGATTTAATTCACAAGCTTAGAAAAATTGACGGATTACCAGGGCACCCTGATATAAAAATACCTTTTATGCATATAAATAGTGGTTCTTTAGGAATGGGTATTTCAAAAGCCAAAGGTATGGTTATTGCCAATAGACTTAAAGATAAAAAACAAAATATATTTGTTTTAACAGGCGATGGGGAATTACAAGAAGGACAGATTTGGGAATCTCTTCAGTCCGCTTCTAATAATGAAATGTCAGAGATTACAGTTTTTGTTGATCATAATAAAGTGCAGTCAGATTATCAGGTATCAAAAACTAGTGATCTTGGAGACATAGAATCTAAATTTAAAGCTTTTGGCTGGAATGTCATCCGGTGTGATGGAAATGATTTTATTTCTATTTCAGATTCTTTAAATCAATCTTCTAATATATCAAATCGGCTACCAACGGTTATTATTGCAGATACTATTAAAGGTAAAGGAGTTTCGTTTATGGAACATACTGCAATTACCGACAAAAGTAGATACATGTACCATAGCGGAGCACCTACTAATCAACAATATATTGAAGCAAGTGATGAATTAATAAGTGCACAAAATATATTACTGAATAAATTAGGAGAACCTGAATTAAATTTTCAAGAAGTACCGTTAACTCCTTTACAAGTTTCAACTGATAAGAAAATTTCTTTGATGAAATCATATTCAGATGCTTTAATTGATCAAGCTGATAAAAATCCTAATATTGTGGCGATGGATGCAGATTTGATATTAGATTCTGGATTAATACCTTTCAAAGAATCATTTCCTGATAGGTATTTCCAATGTGGTATAGCGGAGCAAGATATGGTCTCCCAAGCAGGAGGAATGGCATTAAACGGATTGCTTCCGGTCGTTAACTCATTTGCCTGCTTTTTATCAGATAGACCAAATGAGCAAATTTATAATAATGCTACAGAGAAAACCAAAATCATATATGTAGGTGGCTTAGCAGGAGTAATACCAGGCGGAACAGGGCATTCCCATCAATCTGTTAGGGATATCGCTGCATTAAATGGAATTCCTGGTTTTATTATGATTGAACCATATAACGAAGTTGAAGTTCAAGCAGCTCTTGATTTTTGTGTAAATAATTGGGAATCTAGTTCATATATTAGATTAACCCCTCTCCCCTGCACTCTTTCAGTAGACTATGAGGTTTCAGATTTACATATAGGTAAAGGAACTACCTTAGTTGATGGAGACGATATTGTTTTATTTTCTTATGGCCCTAATACTTTAGAACAAGCTGTTCAGGCATCACAAATTTTAAAACTAAAAGATATTAGTTTAAAGGTAATTAATTTACCCTGGCTAAATTTTGTGGATATAAATTGGTTGAAATCTGTGACAGAAAAAGTTTCGCATATTGTAACGCTGGATAATCATTATCGTATTGGCGGTCAAGGTGATTATTTAGCCTCAAAATTTATCAATTTTAAAGATTCAAAAAAAATACAATTTTTAAAACTTGGNTTAGATAATATTCCAGAATGTGGAACCAATGAAGAAGTTTTGAGAGCTCATAGGATGGATGCTGATAATTTGGCTATAGATATTGAAAATTTCTTTAATGGTTCAAATATCTAAGCTAATGTTAATGAACAAGATAAGTAACAAAATAATCAGGATTTATGAAAAATTTTTTATAAGTATTGGGTCAACGTCAATTTTTATAGCTCAGTCAAAACGGTTTATTACTGAAGTAAAACCTTCTAACGGAGAATGTGATGTCGATGCCCCTAGACTTTTGGCTTTAAGTCCATTTAGGTTTCGAGGTGATTTGGAAGCTCTTGCAGACTCGAAAAAATTTCAAGTTTTCAAAGTCTCAGATAAATGGCAAAAAAAAATGGCTGCATTATTTTATCCAAAAGGATTTAAATTAGGGTTTAATTATTATGACTCTAATCCTGATACTCAGATAAAAAAAATACAAGATTCTACTAGGAAATTTTTTCTAAAATTTTTGAAGGATCTTTATGCTAAATTTGATATTGATTGCGTTATAGGTGCTTGTGTTTGGTACCCACAAGACTATGAATGGGGTTATGTTTCTAAAATGATAAATACGCCATATGTTGTTTTGCATAGAGAAAATCTTATAACTGGAGATGGCCATTATGAGCAAAGGGTTTTGCAGTTAAAGAGATACGGCATATTTTCAGGGAATCACATTATCGTGCACAATGAAAGGTCAAAGAAGGCATTTGTGGAATCGGGATATGTTACTTCTGAAAAAATTGATGCTTTGGGATGTGTAAGAATGGATGAATTTATCAAAAGTATAAATGCCCAAGTTTCTATTGGTGCATCTGTCAATATGCAAAATTCTAAAAAAGTAACATTTTTCTCTTTTCAACGTGGAGTTGGCCTTAGGGGTGTGACAGAAGTATGGCCTCAAAATCATGAGGAAGGCTATACTGACTTGTTTGCAAAAACGCATGTAGCTTTTGCTCAATTAGCTTTAGATAATCCAGACATAGAATTTGTTATAAAAGCAAAATGGGGAGGAGGATGGTTATTGGAAATAGAAAAAGTTTTATTAGATGCTGGGATTAAATATAAAGAATTAAATAATTTGATTATAACGGGTGACGGTAATGCTCAGGATTTAATATTTAACTCGGATGTTATTGTCTGCTTTGGTTCTACTACACTACTTGAAGCTGGGGTAGCTAATAAATTTGTGGTAATTCCATATTTTGACGAAGCTTTAGACAGCAAACATTCTAGATTTGTTCATTTTAAAAAAGAATTTAGCCTTTTTAAAGTAGCAAATAATATTCAAGAATTTAAAGATCAAATTCTTGAAGGACTAGAAAATCCTTATATTGATTCAAAAATTATGGACGCTAGATATAAAGCCTTTGAAGAACATGTTTCATTTATGGATTGTTCAGCTACAGAGAAATATTCTAAATCATTAAAAAAAATTATAAAAACATCTAGTTAGATTAACATAGGATTAACTATTAAAATGGAAGAAAAAATAATGTTTGATAATCCTAATATTGGAATATTAGGATTAGGTCATGTCGGGCTTCCTACAGCCTTAGGATTAGCGGATATAGGATGGAACGTTATCGGGGCAGATGATCTTAAATCTAAGGCTCAAGATATAGCTAATGGAGATGCTCCATTTTATGAGCCGGGTTTATCTGAAATGTTAATAAAAAATATTAATTCTGGCAGGTTTTCAGTTGCTAGTTCAGTTGAAGAAGCGATAGATGCGAGCGATGTGATATTTGTATGTGTAGGAACTCCCCAAAATGACGACGGGTCTGCAGATTTATCTCAAATAGAGAATGCAGGAAGGACTATAGCCCAAAACTCTAACACTAATAAATTAGTTGTTGAAAAAAGTACTACTCCTGTATCTACTTCTTTACGAATAAAAGATACTTTAAGAAGATATGCAAAGGAAAATGTAGAGTTTGAAGTAGCTGTAAATCCAGAGTTTTTAAGAGAAGGGACTGGGCTATATGATTTTTTCAATCCTGATAGGATTGTTTTGGGAGTCGAGTCAGAAGCAGCTAAGAATACTTTGTTACAAATTTATCTTCCTTTATTAGCTCAAACTAACCCTTCGGATATATCTGATAAAGAAATATATGAAGCTAAGAGTAATGATAAATTTGTAATTACAGATGTTAATACTGCTGAGTTGATAAAACATGCGTCTAATAGCTTCTTGGCTACAAAAATTTCTTTTATAAATCTTGTAGCTGATATATGTGAAAAATCTGGCTCTGATGTTAGTAAGGTTGCTAAAGGCATGGGGTTGGACCCTAGGATAGGCAGTAGTTTTCTGCAGGCTGGTTTGGGATTTGGGGGGTATTGTTTACCTAAAGATATAAAAGCTTTCACAAAAATAGGTGAAGATTTAGGTGTAGATATGTCATTCTTCAGAGAAGTTGATAATGTGAACATAAGACGTGTAGATCAAATTATCGATAAATTGAAAGGAAAACTTTGGGTGTTAAGGGATAAAACTATAGCTGTTTGGGGAATTGCATTTAAACCAGGAACAGACGATATTAGAGAGTCACCAGCAATGGCTCTGATAGAAAAGTTGATTGAAGAAGAAGTTAAGCTGAATTTACATGACCCTAAAGCTATGGAAGAATTTAAAAGAACCTCATTGAGTGAATATAGCAATATTGAATATTTTACAGATCCAATAGATTCTTCTAATAATGTAGATGCAATTATTATTGCTACAGATTGGCCAGAATTTAAATCTGTGGATTATAAAAATATTAAAGATGCTATGCAGTATCCATTTGTATTAGATGCTAGAAATCTATTAAATCCTGTTGAAATGTTAGATATAGGATTTGATTATATTGGTGTCGGGAGATACTCGTAGAATTTAAATATGGTAACTTCATTAATAACTGGTGGAGCTGGATTTTTAGGATCACACCTTTGTCAAAGATTACTTGATGAAGGCCATAAAGTAATATGTTTTGACAATTTATTGACAGGTCAAAAATCTAATATATATAGTAACCTCGAAAATCCTAANTTTCAGTTTATTGAAGGTAATGTTACNGANTTTGTAGACATTTCAGATGATGTGGACTATTTACTTCATTTTGCAAGTCCTGCTAGCCCAAAGGATTATAGGGATAATCCAATTCACACGCTAAAAGTTGGATCTATTGGAACACATAATGTTTTAGGTCTTGCTAGAGCTAAAAAGGCTAAAGTTTTATTGGCTTCTACATCTGAGATATATGGAGATCCTTTAGAGTCACCTCAAAAAGAGTCATATTGGGGTAATGTAAATCCTGTAGGTCCTAGAAGTGTATACGACGAAGCAAAAAGATTTTCTGAATCGATTGCAATGGCTTATCACAGGGAGCATGGAATTGATGTCAGAATTGCTAGGATTTTTAACTGTTATGGCCCTAGAATGAGACCTGATGACGGTAGAGCAGTTCCTAATTTTTTCATACAAGCACTTAAGGGTGAACCTATTACGATATACGGTAAAGGACTCCAAACGAGATCTTTTTGTTATGTAAGTGATCTTGTGGAAGCTCTTTTTAAGCTTCTAGTGTTACCTGAGGAAAAAATGTCAAATTTATATAAAAGGATTTTTAATATTGGAGCAACTGAAGAGGTTTCAGTATTGACATTAGCAGAAATGATTAAATCACAAGTCGGAAGTTTAAGTGATATAAAGTTTCATGATTTACCAGAAGATGATCCTATGGTTCGGAAACCAGATATTACTAGAGCGCAAGAATTATTAGATTGGTCACCTGAAATTGACCTAAAAAAAGGGATAGAATTTTCTGTCGATTGGTTTGATAGGTACAAAGTTTAAATTTAAGTTATAAAGTAAATATGTTGGGGTAAATTTATGTTTAATGATAAAAATATTTTAATAACTGGTGGTACNGGGTCTTTTGGTAGAGAATTTTGTGAATATGTTTTAGAAAATTACTCTCCCAATAGGTTAATAGTATTGAGTAGAGATGAGTTGAAGCAGTTTGAGATGAATGAACAGCTCAATAATCCTAAGTTAAGGTTTTTCATTGGAGACGTTAGGGATAAAGATAGACTTGAGAGAGCAATGAAAGGNGTAGATTATGTCGTACACGCAGCTGCATTAAAGCAAGTCCCGGCATGTGAATATAATCCTATAGAAGCTATAAAGACTAATATTTATGGAGCACAGAACGTAATAGATGCGGCAATCAATCAGGGTGTGTCTAAGGTTATTGCTTTAAGTACTGATAAGGCTGTTAATCCTATCAATCTTTACGGAGCAACAAAATTATGTGCAGAAAAACTGTTTGTCCAAGCAAACTCATACTCTGGGAGTAATGGTACAAGGTTTGCTTGTGTTAGGTATGGTAATGTTGTTGGAAGTAGAGGAAGCGTTATCCCAATATTCAAAAAACAGAAAGAGTTGGGAACTTTGACTATAACTGATGATAGGATGACACGATTTTGGCTTACATTAGACCAAGGAGTCCAATTTGTTTTATCTTCTTTAGAAGAATTACAAGGTGGAGAGGTTTTTATTCCTAAAATTCCAAGTATGAAGGTGTTAGATTTAGCGAAAGCAATTTCTCCTGACGCTGAGATTAAGATAATAGGAATAAGGCCAGGCGAAAAATTAAATGAAGTCTTAATATCTCGAGACGAATCTAATTCGGTTATAGATATTGGTTCTAAATATATCATTCAACCTCAACATTCATCATTTAGAATGCCTATATATTCTAATTCAGTATCAGTTGAAAAAGATTTTGAATATAGGAGTGATAATAATTTNGATTGGTTAGATGTGGCCCAGTTANAGGATATGATTAATTAATATGTCATTGANTAATCCTGAATTGGCTATTAATGGTGCCNCGCCTGTTAGGACTGATATGCTTCCTTATGGTCGCCATGATATAAACGATCAAGATATAAAATCTATCATAAATGTTTTGAAATCTAATTGGTTGACGACGGGTCCAATGGTTCAAGATTTTGAATCTGCTTTATTAGAAAAAACTGACTCAAAATATGCTGTGGCAGTTAGCAGTGGCACAGCAGCTTTACATGCAGCTATGTTTGCTTTGGGAATAGGCCCAGGAGATGAAGTTATTGTTCCTGCNATTACTTTCGTGGCTACAGCTAATTCAATTTTATATTTAGGGGCAAAACCTATATTTGTTGATGTTAACGAAAATTCATTACTTATTGATGTGGATAAAATAGAAAACAGTATTTCTGCTAAAACTAAAGCTATTATAGTTGTGGATTATGCAGGTCAACCCTGTGATTACGATTCCATTAGAACCATTTGTAAGAAAAAAGGAATAGCATTAATTTCTGATTCTTGCCATGCTTTAGGAGCAGAATATAAATCTTCAAAAATTGGAACTATTTCAGATATGAGTACGTTTTCCTTTCATCCTGTTAAACATATAACTACAGGTGAAGGTGGGGCAATTACAACTAACGACAAAGACTTAGCAGATCAAATGCGTATTTTTCGTAATCATGGAATATCTAAAGACCTTCATGTTCGGACTAGAGATGTTGAGCATTACTACGAAGCTATTTCGTTAGGCTTTAATTATCGTCTATCTGATATACATTGTTCTTTAGGAATAACTCAACTATCTAGACTTGAAGATTCCGTTTCTAAAAGACAAAATATTGCATTTAAATACGATGAAATATTTAACCAAATGCATAGAGTATCTCAACTTTCTATTTCTGATGATATTTCACATGCATATCATTTGTATGTCNTAAAACTTAAATTAGAAGATACGGATGTTACTAGAGACGATATATTTAAAGCACTAAGAGCAGAAAATATAGGAGTTAATGTTCATTACTTACCTGTTTATTTACATCCTTTGTATAAAAATTTGAATTATAAAAAAGGAATTTGCCCTATAGCAGAAGATGTTTATCAGAACATCATTAGCCTTCCAATATTTCCGAACATGAATGATGATGACATAAAAGATGTTTTGAGTGCAGTCAATAAAGTAATGGGATCTATTAATGAATAACAATTCNATATCTGCCTTAATAGTCGGATACGGTTCTATAGGTAAAAGACATACNGGAAATCTTCGCACTTTAGGTGTTGACGATATTTATCTTTGTGACCCTTATATTGATTCTTTGGCATCTGAATCAGACTTTAAAAACTCTTCTGGGGTATTTCTAGACATAGATTCCGCTCTTAGTTTTGTTAATTTTGATATAGCGTTAGTGTGTTCACCCCCTTATCTTCATGTGGAGCAGACTAAAAAATTACTATCATCAAATGTGAATGTTTTTGTAGAAAAACCGCTTTCAAACACATTGGAAAATATAGATNACTTAGTTGCATTATCCAAAAATAAAAATAAAGTAGTCCAAATAGGATATAACTGGAGATTTTATAAAGGTCTTAAATTTATCCAAGAAATTCTTAATAAAGGATCTATAGGCCGTATTTTATGGGTGAGATCAGAGTTCGGTAAATATCTTCCTGAGTGGCGTCCACAACAAGATTATAGAAATAACTATACTGCTATTAAATCGGAAGGTGGCGGTATAATTTTCGACGCTTCGCATGAATTNGATTATTTAAAATGGTTGTTTGGAGACATCCACAGTGTTTTTTGTGTTTCNGATAGGTTGGGAGATTTAGATATTGATGTTGAAGATACTGCATCTATTATATTGAATTTTTCTTCTGGCTGTATAGGTGAAGTTCATCTCGATTTTATTCAAAGGACTCAGACAAAGTCTTGTAAAATCGTAGGCTCTGAAGGCACTTTATTTTGGGATTATAATGGTGAAGAGTCATCGATTAGTATATTTGATTCAAAAACTAATGAAACAGAAAAATTTGATATGTCTTGTGACCCTAACGACAAATATATTGATGAATTAGAGTCATTTTTAGATTGTGTTAAAAATAAAAGATCTCCAATTGTAGATCTTGATAATGCTATAGATACTCTCAAAATTATTATGGCTGCATATGAGTCATCCGATAAAGGTGTTCCGGTATATATATAAATATGTGTTCTGATAATAACAGTCTGAAATTAAGCAAATCTTTGGAAGGTAGTAGGCTAAATCTAGAACCATTTCAACAGGAATTTATTACAGAAAAATATTTAGGTTGGNTATCAGATTTAGAGGTAACAAANTACNTGGAAGTATCCAATTACAAACAAACCAAAGATACGGTTATAAGTTACTTTAAAAGGTTCAATAATCCGGAGAATTATATATTTGCAATTATAGTAAATGAAACGAATGATCATATTGGGAATATAACTTTACAAAATATTAATTGGATACATAAATTTGCTATAGAAGGGATAATGATTGGTGACAAAAAGTATTGGAATGGTGGTTACGCCACAGAGGCTAGAAGCCTTTTGCTTGAATTTGCATTCAATGACCTTAAATTAAATAGGATTATTTCTTCCGCTTTTGTTGATAATGTAGCAGGTATTAGGAGTAACTCTAAGCTTGGATATAAGAAAGAAGGCCTTCTTAGNAGCCATATGATATTGAATGGTCAGTACTCAGATGTTGTCCAACAAGGGATTTTAAAGAAAGACTTTGTCCCATACAAAGATATGGAGATTAAGAATTAGGTGATTTTAGCAATAATTCAAGCACGCATGAATTCATCTAGATTGCCTAATAAAATGTTGGCAGATATAGGAGGCAAACCCATGTTGTCTCATGTTATTGACCGTACTATGGAATCTAAATTAATCGATAAACTTTCAGTTGCTACAACTACTGATGTTACAGATGATTCAATAGACGATTTCTGCAAAACAAATAAAGTACATGTTTACAGGGGTTCCGAAGATGATGTATTGGATAGATTTTATAATCTAGCAAGACTTCAAAAAGCAGATGATATAGTCAGAATAACTGGTGATTGTCCATTTGTAGATCCAGAAATTATCGATGAAGTAATAACAGTATATAAAGATGGTAACTATGACTATGTTACTAATAGTATGCGATATACATATCCAGATGGGCTTGATGTTGAGATATTTTCATACGAAGCTCTACAAAAAGCTTGGGAAAATTCGACTTCCTTACGTGAAAGAGAACACGTTGTCTCGTATTTTAAATACTCTGGATTATTTAAAATACGAAATGTTATGAACCCTGATCCTGTAAAACATGAATATAGATGGTCTGTAGATCAACCTGCTGACCTTAGATTTGTGAGAGAGGTTTATTCTCAATTTGTTAGTCAAGGAAACTTAGAATTTAGAATGAACGATATATTGAAATTGCTATCTGAAAATCCTCATATATTGGATATTAATTCAAATATTGATAGAAATCAGGGAAGTTATACCTCATATGCAAGTGATCCTCCTATTGCTCCATTGANTAGGAGTGTATCTAAATCTTANGAAATTAAAGAAAAAGCAGAAAAATTAATTCCAGGTCTTACTCAAACTTTTAGTAAAGGGCCTCTGTTATTCATACAAGATGTAGCCCCTGTATACCTTACTAGAGCTGAAGGGAGTCATACTTGGGANGTAGACGGTAATGAATATATAGATTATCCGATGGCATTAGGACCTGTCATTTTAGGACATAATTATCCTGCCGTTACTGAGGCTGTGATTGAGCAGATACAAAATGGAACTTCGTATTCTTTGGCTCATCCATTGGAAGTTGAAGTTTCCGATCTAATTGTTAATCATGTTCCGTCAGCTGAAATGGTACGCTTTGGGAAAAATGGTTCTGATGCAACTTCAGGAGCCATTAGAGCAGCTAGAGCTTATACAGGAAGAGATNTAATAGCTTGTTGTGGATATCATGGTTGGCAAGATTGGTATGTAGGNACTACAACTCGTGATGGNGGCGTCCCTGAATCTGTCAAAGATATGACAGTAACATTTGAATATAACAACATTGATTCACTAAAAGATATTTTTGATAAATATCCTAATAAAGTAGCTGCAGTTATTATGGAACCTATTGGAGTTGAATTGCCAAATAATAATTTTTTGGAACAAGTTAAAACTCTTACTAAAAAAGAGGCTGCAGTTTTGATTTATGATGAGGTTGTTACTGGATTTAGATTAAGTTTGGGGGGAGCACAAGACTATTTTGATGTGACTCCGGATTTAACATGTGTAGGTAAGGCGATGGGAAATGGATATCCGATATCTGCTATTGCAGGGAATAAAGACATAATGTCTGTATTTGATGAAATATTCTTTTCATTTACTTTTGGTGGAGAGGCAGTTTCTCTTGCGGCAGCTAAGGCTACAATAAAAGAAATGGAAAACAAACCTGTCATAGATCATTTATGGCAGAATGGCCAACGGCTTAGTGACGGGTTTAATGCATTATCTCAATATTTTGAACTTCAACAATATTTAAAATCGAGTGGTTTGGCACCTCATACCTCTATTGGGTACATGTCCGGAGATAATCTTACAGATCCACTTATCATTAAAAGTTTATTTCAACAGGAATGTATAAAGAGAGGAGTGTTAATTTCTAGCTCTCAAAATATTAGTTTTAGTCATACTAATCAAGACATTGATTACACTCTAAAAGTTTATAGAAGTGCGATGGAGATATTAGCAACCTCACTTAAAGAAGGAAATACTGAAGAATTATTAGAAGGCCCTCCTGTTCAACCAGTATTTAGGAACCCATAGTTTGATATTCATATAAAAATATGTACAAAGACCTAGAAAAAATATTAATTCGAAGAGTGTCCGAAAAAGATATGCCACTTCTTTGGAATTGGGTTAATGATCCTGACGTCAGAGCTAATTCTTTGAATTCGGACTTTATTGCAAAAATTAATCATCAAGAGTGGTTTAATAATAAAATCCAATCAGAAGACACATTAATGTANATATTAGAATCAGATGGNGTTCCTTTTAGTCAGATAAGGTTTGACCGAGTTAATCAAGATGATGCTGAGATAGATATATCTGTTGCAAAAGAATTTAGATCGCTAGGATTGGGCACGTTAACNCTCATTAAAACTAAACTCAGAGCAATAAAATATTTTGGAATAATTAGATTAATAGGTATTGTTCTTGAATCTAATGAAGGGTCTTGTAAGGCGTTTGTAAATGCTGGATTTAGAGAAAATGATAAAAAAAATATTGATGGAAATATGTGTAGAATATTTCACTGGGAATTAGATCAAAAACTACCTTTAGGGTAATTAAGAGAGGTTTATTTGAACGAAACTTTAAATATTGAAATAGCAGGTAGAAAAATTGGGCAAAGTGAACCTGCATTTGTCATAGCAGAGATTGGCGTGAATCATAATGGTGACATAGATTTAGCTCATAAACTTATTGATGGGGCTATAGAATCTGGGGCAGATGCTGTTAAGTTTCAAACAATTGATGCTGATGCTAGTTATGTACCAGGCACTCCATCACATGATATTTTTAGCAAAATTTCATTTGGTTTAGAAGAATATGAAGCCATAAGTAATCATTGTAAAGAAAAGGGTATTATTTTTTTTACTACTCCTGGTGACTGGCCATCGTTGGAAATATGTAGAAAGATTTCTGTTCCTGCCGTTAAGATAAGTTCAGGGTTGATGACTAATACGCCTATCGTTTTAGAGGCTGCCACATTAGGGGTTCCATTAGTAATATCAACTGGTGGAGCCTATCTTTGGGAAATAGGAAAACTTGTAAATCAATTAGAAGATATTAAATTTAAAGATTTTACGTTATTGCATTGCGTAAGTATTTATCCCGCTGATGACGATACCTTAAATTTAAAGGCGATATTAGATATGCAAGAATCATTTCCCTACCCTATTGGATATTCAGATCATAGTCTTGGTATAACAGCAGTTTTATCCGCTGTTACATTGGGAGCCAAAGTTGTTGAAAAGCATTTTACATTAAGTAAAGAACTTCCAGGTGGAGATAACTTTTTATCAAGTGAACCGGATGAATTTAAGGAATTAGTTGAACAGATAAGAGCATGTGAAAATATGCTGATTGGTGGAAGCAAAAAACCTCATAAAAAAGAAATTGAATTTAGAGAACGATTTAGAAGAAGATTGGTCGCAAATAGAAATATAGAAAAAGATGAAATATTAACTAGTGAACTAGTAGGCTTAATGCGACCTCTCCAACCTTACGGATTATCACCTGATTTTTATCAAGAAATAATAGGGAAAAAAGCATCTAAAAAAATTTCCAAATATGATCCTATCACCTTGGATTCCATAAATTTNTCAGATTTGTAAAAGGAATAAACTTATAAATGATTAATGTTCTTATCACCTGTATAGGTGGATATTACGGTATTGATACTATAGAAGCCCTGAAGTCTGACTCTGAAATAGATATTAATGTTATTGGTGTAGACGCAGACTCTACAGTTGTAAATAGAAATTTTGTAGATACTTTTTTNTGTATTCCTAATGCTGATGAAGACCCTGAATCTTTTATAAATAGTCTTTATGAAATTTGTGAAAAATATAATGTAGATATTATTATTCCCGGTGCTGACGAAGAAGCTTACGCATTATCATCATCTAAANATATTTTTGAAAGATTAGGTGTTAAATGTGCCGTTCAGGATAAAGACATTATGGAAATAATTAGTGATAAATTAGTTTTTTTTAATAAGATGTCAGAATTAAATATTAGAACTCCTAAGTTTTCTGGGGTATCCAATCTTGATGACCTGATAAATAATTCTGATTATCTGGGATTTCCAGATAAAAGGATCATTTTAAAGCCTAGAGTAGGAAGGGGTGCTAGAGGATTAATGGTGATTGATGACCAAATAGCCTCTCCTACTGAAGGACAAGAGTCAAGAGGATACTGGTTAGGTAACATTGANTCTGCAATAAAGTATTTAGGGAATAAACAAAGTTNTAATAATTCTGATTTAAAATTAATTGCTATGGAATATTTGCCCGGNGATATATACGACGTTGATTGNGTGGCTAATAACGGATTACCAATAGCTATTATTCCGAGAAAAAGATTGGCAAATACTCCTTTTTCTCGTGGCGTAGAAGGTCATGAGATAGAAAATAATGAAACCATATTAGATATAACTACTGAAACAATTAAAGCATTATCTTTAGGATATGTATTTGATTGTGATTTTGGAACCCATGCGAACGGAGAACCGGGNATTTTAGAGATAAATCCAAGATGGAGTGGTTCCGTTGCCGCTTCACTTGGATCTGGGGTTAATATACCTAGTCTGATAGTTAGAGTTTTAATGGGAATTGAATTTGATCAAATTGAGCCTACTTATGGAAATAAAATTTTCCCAACCACACGAATGGGGTTTTTAAGTTAGAAAATATGAAAAGTGAGGTGTGCTATTAACATTCTAGTAATCGCTGCTCATCCAGATGATGAAATGTTGGGTTGTGGGGCAACTATAGCAAAACTTTCTAAATCTAATAATGTCCACATAGGTATTTTAGGAGAAGGTATTACTTCTCGCTATCCATCTGCGGCAGAAGCTTCTAAGAATGATTTGGAGTCATTGAAGGATCAAGCTAAAGAGGCATCTGATTTTATGGGAGCCTTGAGTATTGATTTTGCAGGATTTCCTGATAATCGTTTTGATAGTGTTGATTTGTTGGAACTAATTAAGATTGTAGAAAATTGGGTTCAAAAATATAAACCGGATGCTATTTATACTCACCATAGTGGAGATCTCAATATAGATCATGAACTTACGTTCCGAGCTGTTTTGACTGCTACAAGACCGACCTCAGAATCAATAGTTAAGGATGTATATAGTTTTGAGATTCCTTCTTCAACAGAATGGTCTTTTGGGACTTTAAAAAGCTCTTTTACTCCTAATGTTTTTGTGAATGTAACGGATACAATTGAAAAAAAAATATCCGCATTGAAAATTTATAAGGATGAAATGAGAGATTTTCCTCATCCGCGATCTTTAAAATTTGTTGAACTAAATGCTCAGAAATGGGGATCTGTATCAGGGGTTAAATTTGCTGAGGCTTTTGAATTGGTCCGCTCTATACGTTAAATCATGAATAAAATTATATTTCGAGTCGACATAGGGCAGTCGATTGGTATTGGGCATATAAGGAGATGTGAAGCTTTAGCTTCAGCATTTAATGATATAGATATTGAGAGTGTCTTTATTATTAATAAATTGGGTCAAGATTTTAAAATACCATATAGAACTTATTTTTTATCAAAATTTTATTCAGATGGCGATGTCGATTTAGAAATTAACGAAATAAATAATTTGGCTATTAGGGAAAACGTAAAAACGATTGTATTGGATTCATACAACATTAATGCAGAATATATTGCTCGACTGAGGTCTTTTGGTTTCTTTGTAGTATCAATTGATGATTTAGCAGATATAGATTTTCCTTCAAATCTTGTTATAAATGGAAGTGCAGGAGCAAAATATTTAGATTATAAATCTAAGACTGATGAGACAGTATTTTTACTTGGGCTAGAATATTTTTTACTAAGGCAAGAATTTAACGTTAGCAATTATAAGATAAACAATGAAGTTAACAATATTTTGATTACTATGGGCGGAAGTGACACTGAAAATAACACTTATAAAATCATTAAATTATTAGATCGAATCCCGGGAGAGTTTAAATTAAAAGTTATTTTGGGACCCTTTTATGATAGAAGTACAAATATAAAATTACTTTCTAATGATTCTCAAAAGGATATAGAAATTTTAGATTCTCCTACTGATATGCGTCCGATTATGGAATCAGTGGATTTAGCTGTCTCTGCAGCCGGTCAAACAATATATGAACTATGTGCATTGGGTGTTCCGTCATTTGCTATTAAGTCAGCAATTAATCAAGATCACAATATTAATGAACTTTCTCGGCTAGGGGCAATTTATTCTATAGAATCTTACGACAACGTAGATTTTGATGATAGATTTATAAATAAAATTAGAACCTTAATTGATGACTATAAAATTAGAAAAAATATTTCATTAACGTCTAAAAGATTAATAGATGGNAAGGGGNCTGAACGAGTTGCAAATCATATATCCAAGTATGCTTTATAGTCATATATTAAATGAACCTACAATTTAAATCATCCCAACACAGATCATGGCAATCTAGCGAAGTTCATCGTAAAGAACTTGGAATAAATATCAACGTATACGTTTCTGGGTGGATATCTACAAATCAAGGGATTCTTAAAGGGAAAGATTTTTCTGAGTTTATTTTAGATAAATGCCAAAATATTGTATATGAAAATCTTAAAGAAGATTTATCTTATTTACTTGTAAATAATGATGGTAATTTTGCTATAGTAGTTTGCTTTGATTCAAAAGTATGGGCAATTACAGATCTGGTAAGAACTATCCCATTATTTTGGAGTATTAAAGATAAATCCATAGTAATATCTGATGATATTACTTATTTGGTTTCTGATGCTAAGTTAGCTACAGATTATGATTCTATTATTGAGATGCTAGCAAGTGGATATGTAACGGATGTTAATACTGTATACAAAGAAGTTAAATCAATAAGGCCTGCAGAGATCCTTATTTGTGATGATTCCGATCAAATACCAAATATAGAATTATTTAGGTACTTTACGTATAAATCAGACAATATTAGAGAAATATCACATGAAGAAAATATTAAACTTTTAGACAAAACAACTAAAAGTGCTTTTGAAGTCATATTAAATTCTTTAAATGGATCAAAGATTATTATTCCTCTAAGTGGTGGATTGGATTCACGATTTATAGCTTTAACTCTTAAAAGATTAAAATATGAAAATGTATTATGTATTTCATATGGAACTGAAGGTAATAAAGATTCTATAAGAAGTCGTGAAACTGCAGAAAAATTAGGTTTCCCATGGGAAATGATTCCTTACACTAAGCAGCAACATGTCTCAAAAGCACGAGATGATAAATTTTGGAGATTTTCTGAATATGCTTCAAACGGAACATCCCTTCCTCACATTGATGATTGGATAGCATTAAATCAATTCAGAAATAAATTTAGAGATTTAAGCGATGCTGTTTTTATGCCAGGCCATACAGGTGATTTTATTTCAGGTGGCCATTTAAAATATTTAAATTACGCATTTGACGATCATCATGAATCAAGTAATGAACCTAGACGTTCAATTATTGATAAGCATTATTCTCTCTGGGGAAGTATATTAAAAGATGAACTGCTTGCAACTATTTTGAATAACCGTATATCGGATGTTTTAGAAAAACTTAATTTATCAGGTAATTTAAATAAAGCCCAAGCTTATGAATTTTGGGAATGGCAAGAAAGGCAAAGTAAATATATTGTTAATTCAGTAAGATCATATGAATTTCATGGATATCAGTGGAGGATACCTTTATGGTCTACACAGTTTGTTCGATTTTGGAGTGAAACCCCATTAATGTTGAAATATGATCAATCTTTATATAAGGATTATTTAATATCTTTTGATGATTATGGTATCTATAGCGATATTAAATTAACAACTAATAAAACAAGTAAAACTAATATAAATAATAATCATTTTAAAAAATTTGCGAAACAAACTTTAAATAAAACTCCATTAGCTTCAAATTTATTAAAAAAGAGAAGTATTCGTAAGAAATTTGAATATCAATATGATAACCATCCTTTAGGAATGCCCTTACAGTACGACAGGCAGTCTTATGTAAAGAATCATTACTCAAAAAGACATCATGTTTCTTTATGGGCAAAAGAATTTATTGAAAAACAATATGATTTTTCAATAGAAAAGATGATCGGGTGAGCATCTTAATTTATGTCTAAGAAAACGATTTTATTTATAGAATCAAGTCTTACAGGTGGGGGGTCTGCGGTTAGTTTAAATCAACTTCTTAGTACCATTGATAGAACAAAAATAAATCCTGTTGTAGTATTTTTAAATAATCATCCCCAAGTCAAAGTCACAAAAGATTTAGGTATTAAAGTGTATATGGTTAACGATTGGCTGATGACCAAAACATTATCCCAGTCTTCAGTATCTTTAAAAATTGCTCAGATTATCAATTTATACTTTCTTCGCATAATTAAGATGTTCCCATTTTTGGCATTATATTTAAATATTATTTTACATTTTTCTGTAATATTAAAAATAAAAAAAATTATAAGATCTGAATCCCCATCTATAGTCCATCTTAATGTTCAAATATTAAGAGATTTATTTGGGCTTGTTGCAGCAAGTAGTAGTGCCATTCCATGTATTAGCTATTTGAGATCTATGCCTAGTCAGAAAATAGATTCTCCTATTCTTAATATAATTAACAAAAAAACCACTAAATTTATTGCCAATTCTCAATTTACGGCTGATTCTTGGATAAAATATGGCATCCAAGAAGATAAAATTTCTGTTGTGCACAATGTTGTTGATATTTCAAATATTGAAACGGTAGAACTGGATAATTATGTTGAAGGTACCATTAAAGACAAATTTGTAGTGGGCTTATTAGCACCTTTGAGAGGAATTTATAAAGTTGATGAATTTGCTATTGATGTGTTTAATGAATTCCATAACCATTTTAAAGATTCTGTTCTTTTGATTATTGGTGATGGACCAGTAAGAAATATACTTGAAAATAAGGTCGAAAAACTAAATTTGCAAGACTCCGTATTTTTTCTTGGGTATCAACAAAAAGCTCTTGCGCTTCTTAAAGAATTTGACGTATCACTAGTCTTAAATCATCAAGATACTTTAAGCAGAGTTGCCATAGAATCACTTCATGTTGGAACTATATTATTGGCATCAGATGTCGGGGGTATAAGAGAACTTGTTGTTTCAGAAGAGAATGGGTTTTTAATAAATCATGGTGATTTAGATGAAGCGGTTAATGTATTAAAACGAGTTAAAACAGATGCTATTGATTCTAAGATGATTATAAAAAATGGAAAAAAGACCGTTTCTGATAACTTCAATATATTGAAAAATACAAATAAAATATGCGACATATATTCACAAGTTTTAAAGTGACAGGATACGAATAATGGATTTACCTAAAATAGGTGTTATAGGTTGTGGGTACTGGGGCAAAAACCTTGTGCGAGTTTTTAATGAATTAGGTTGTTTAGCTGCTGTTTCAGATTCAACTTCAGAAGGTAGGGAAATAGCTTCTCAAATAGCACCTAATGTACAAGTGCTGTCCACTTTAGACCAGATGTTACAAATTCCGGTGGAAGCTGTTGTGATTTCTACCCCTGCTGAAACCCATTTTTCATTGACTGAACAGGTATTAAAATCAGGAAAAGATGTATTAGTAGAAAAACCATTTGCAATGAATAGATCTGAGTCAGAAAAATTAGTTTTAATGGCATCTGAATATCAAAGAATATTGATGGTGGGACATGTTATGGAATATCACCCTGGAATAGTAAAGTTAACGGAGTTGATTTCTGATGGTATTTTAGGTGAAATCAGATATGTTTATTCCAATAGAGTTAGTTTAGGTAAAATCAGGAGAGAAGAAAATATATTGTTTAGCTTTGCTCCACACGACATCGCTGTTATAAATAGACTTATTAATTCGGCTCCTAAGTTTGTTTCCACTTCAGGGGGAGATTTTTTGCAACCAAATATCGCAGATGTAACAGTTAGCAATATAACATATGAAAATGGCTCTAAAGCTCACATATTTGTATCTTGGTTGCATCCATTTAAAGAACAAAGGTTAGTTGTCATTGGATCGGAAAATATGGCTAGCTTTGATGATGTTTCCAAGGAACTTATTTTGTATGACCAAAAAGTGGATATTAATGATGGAGTTCCTGTCCCTATAAAAGGGATTGGGAAGACCGTGTCATTTCCAGATTTGGAACCTTTAAAAGAAGAAGCATTAGGATTTATAAATTCTATTAATACACGTATCCAACCAAAGACTTCAGGCATTAATGCTTTAAAAGTAATGGATGTTTTAGATGCGTCGCAAAAATCAATGTCTCTTCATGGAAAACCAATTTATATTAATTAATTTTAGTGAGTAAGATTATGAATGATTATTTTCTTCACGAAACCTCATATGTTGATGAGGAATGTGTTATTGGAATAGGTACTAAAATATGGCATTTTTGCCATATTATGAAAGGTTCTAATATCGGCAAAAACTGCACTATTGGGCAGAATGTTTTTGTTGGTGAAAATGTTGTAATTGGGAATAGTGTCAAGATTCAAAATAATGTTTCTGTATTTTCGGGCGTCAAGTTAGAAGACTATGTGTTCTGTGGCCCTTCTGTTGTGTTTACAAATGTTATTAATCCTAGGTCTGAAATAAATAGAAGATCTGATTACATAACCACACTTGTTAAGAGGGGGGCTACTATTGGAGCTAATGCAACAATAGTTTGTGGAACAACGATAGGAAAATATTCATTTGTAGGAGCAGGTGCTGTGGTTAGTAAAGACGTTCCTGATTATGCTCTATTTATGGGTGTTCCTGCTGAGCAAAAAGGTTGGATGAGTAGGCACGGATTTAAATTATCTGATCCAGATGCAGACGGAATAATGAACTGTCCAGGTTCAGATTTGAAATATAAGTTATATCCTGAAGGGCTTAAATGNATTAATTTGGACGAATTTGAGGATATTGGTGATGACANTGCAAAATAATTCNGGCAAACAAATTTCATTTTTTGATTTGAAACCTCAATACGAATCAATTAAATCAGAAATAAATGAGTCAATTAACAATGTTCTTCAATCTCAATCGTTTATATTGGGTAAAGAAGTTTCTGAATTTGAAGAACAAATATCAAGCTATCTGGATTGTGATTATTCAATAGGAGTATCTTCAGGAAGTGATGCTTTACTTGTTGCCCTAATGGGATTGGATATTGGTTTTGAAGATGAAGTTATAACAACACCATATTCTTTTTTTTCAACTGCAGGATCAATTGCACGACTTGGAGCTATACCTGTGTTTGTTGATATAGATCCTCAAACATTTAATATTGATCCTAACTTGATAGAACAAGCTATAACTCCGAAAACTAAAGCAATAATGCCTGTGCATTTGTTTGGACAAGTAGCTAATATGGAACCCATATTGGCCATAGCTGATAAATATAATTTATATGTTATTGAAGATGCAGCTCAAGCTATTGGTGCAGAATATAAAGAAAGAAAAGCAGGAACAATAGGAGATGTAGGATGCTTTAGTTTTTATCCAACAAAAAACCTTGGGGGTATTGGAGATGGAGGTATGGTTGTCACAAGTAATTTTGAACTTGCAGAAAAGATTCGAATGCTTAGAAATCATGGGCATCAAAAAAAATATCAAAATAAATTTATTGGAGGGAATTTTAGGTTAGATGCGATACAAGCAGCCGTTTTGAAAGTAAAATTAAGATATTTAGATGGATGGATGGAATCACGGCGTGCTAACGCTATTAAATATAGTCAGAATTTTGAAAGATTATTTGAATCATCTGAACTCGTAAATAGAATTAATTTACCATTTGAAATATCGGATTCTAAACATGTCTATAATCAATTTGTAATTAAAATATTAGATGATAGAGACCAATTAATGTCACAATTAAAAACGAATGGAATAGGAACAGAGATTTATTATCCACTTTCGTTACATCTACAAGAATGTTTTGCTTATTTAGGATATAGGGAAGGAGATCTTAATAAAAGTGAGATAGCATCTTTTCAAACATTGGCGTTACCGATATATCCTGAATTACCTAGCGAATCTATTGATTACATTACCGAAAAAATAAGAGCTATCTTGAGATAATTGAGCTATAAAGTTTAGATAACAAATGAAAGATATTTATAAATTTATATCATTTTTATACTCTAAGATAGGATGGCGTATATGGGTTTGGCTTACATTTATTATATTAGCTGCTCTATTAGATGGTCTTAGTGTTGGGTTTTTTATACCAATTTTAGAGGCTGGAGATGAAAATAATTTTGTGACTCGTGAAGTCAAAAGATTTTTTGACTTTTTAGGTATTTCATATTCTATTATAACTTCGGTTTTATTTATGGCGGGGTTGTATTCTTTGAGGACTGTATTTCTTATCTTACAGGAAATATATTCAGGTCGCATGGTGGCAAATTTGTTAGCCACTATAAAAAAAGATGTTGTTAATGGAATATTCGCTTCTGATTATTTGTATTTTATTTCAAAAGAAATTGGTTATTTTAATAATGCTGTCACTGTTGAATATAACCGCGTTGCCTTTTCTTTTAGAGCATGTATGAGATTATTTGTGTCTTCAGGATTTGCTTTAGTTTATTTAATTCTTCCTTTATTTATAAATTCTGCAGCTACTATTTTGCTGTTAATCATATTGATACCTCTATATTTTGTTACTAGATTTATAAATAAATGGACAAGAACATTTTCTCTCAGGACTACGAAGAACAACGCACTTTTACAATCATTACTTATACAAACGTTTTCGAATTTCAAATATTTAAAATCTACTCATACAACAAATAAAGTTAATACTCATTTAGAGAAAGCTATTAATACTCAATCAGATTTAACGTATAAAAGTTCTGTACTGGGTGCTTTCACGGGTAGTGCATCTGAACTTATTATTGTTTTAGTAGCTGCTGCTCTATTAGTTTATAACGTGGAATTTGCCGGCCAATCAATGATAGAAGTATTATTACTTTTATTTTTAGTTAGGCGTTCGGCTTCTTATGCTTTGTCAGGATATTCTGACTACAGAGGATTTATTAGTGCATTTGGTAGCTTACGAGTTTTTGAAAATTTGGAAAAAGACTTAGTAACATTCAAAGAAGATTCAAACAAAGATAAAATTGATCCAGATTTGTCCGCTACTCTTTCATTTGAAGATGTCGGTTTTTCATATGATGGGAAAAAACAAATATTGGAAGGTATAAATGTTTCAATTCCTTCAAAATCAATTGTAGCTATAGTAGGCGAATCAGGTTCTGGTAAGAGCACACTGGCATCACTTATAACCGGAGTCCTCACCCCTGAGCAAGGGGAAATTAAAATTTCCGGGAATTCATATAATAAAGTTGATCAAGAAAAATTGAGAACACAAATCGGATACGTGACTCAAGAAAATGTCATTTTCACAGATTCTATTAGAAATAACATTACTTTATGGGATTACCAAAATGCGGATAGTGAAAGTAAATTACAAGAAGTATTAGTTTCAGCTTCATTAACTGAGTTTATCAATGATTTANATGAAGGTTTAGACACTCAATTAGGTGACAATGGGCTGACCATATCTGGAGGCCAACGGCAGCGTATATGTATTGCGAGAGAATTATATAGAGATATAAAGATGCTCATATTGGACGAAGCAACAAGTTCTCTAGATTCTGAAACGGAATCTAGAATTCAATCCAGTATAGAATCTCTTCAAGGGGAATTAACTTTAGTTATTGTGGCTCATCGGTTATCTACAATCCGTAAAGCAGATTTGATATTGGTTATTAGTCAAGGATCAATAGCTGAATCAGGAAAGTACGAAGATTTACAATCATTAGGAGGGATTTTTAGTAAAATGGTTAAATCCCAAGAATTTATCGTGGAATAAATAATGTCATTGAAAGAACCCGTTTTTATTATTGGTACAGGTAGAAGTGGATCTACTGTGTTTGCAGATTTATTGAGAACTCACCCAGAGTTTTCGTATATGACTACATTAAGTCACAGATATCCATATAATCCTAATTTAAATAGACAAATATTAAATTTGATGCGTCTTCCTGTATTTGGTAAATATGTAGAAAACAAATTCGGTCTTAGTGAGGCATATCCTTTTTGGGATTCTTTGTTTAGAGGATTTTCTCAGTCTACAAGAGAACTAAATTCAAATGATGTTACTGAGAAGGTTCGCAAATCAGTTATTGATGGAATTACTTCTATTATGGTTCCAAAACGCGATAAGTTTATTTCAAAGATTACCGGATGGCCAAGGATAGGATTTCTGCATGAAATATTTCCTGATGCGAAATTTGTTCACATTGTAAGAGATGGACGTGATGTTGCATGTTCTCTAATACAAACCACTTTTTGGAGAGGCTGGCAAGGGCCACATAATTGGAGATTAGGCTTATTGCCTGAAGAATATGAGGCAGAATGGAAAAGGAATGATAATTCTTATGTCATACTAGCTGGCATATTTTGGAAGATCATCTTAGATAGTATTGATAATATTTCCTCGACATTACCTACAAATCAGTTTATAGAAATAAGATATGAAGATTTTGTAAAGGATCCAACTAAATATTCAGATCTTATTTTTCAACAGTTAGGCATGCCGCTACATACAAATAAGATGGAAAAGATTTCTAATCTTCTTGCTATAAAAGATAGAGGCAACAGATGGAAAAAAGATCTTAATTCTCAGCAAACCAAACTGATCACAGAATCACTGGAATCTCATTTAGTTAATCGAGGATATACGATTTAGTATTCGATTTATGAAAATAGGAGTATTAATACTAGGATCATTATTTAAGATCGGAGGCTATCAAGTCTTTGCTTATAATTTAATGAATAGACTTTCTACACGTAATCATGAAATTACATTAATAGTAAAGTCATCTGAATTTCGTAAAAATTATAATCTATATGAACAATTACCATTTAAGGTAGCTACTATAAAAAATAGCGATGAAAGATTAGTGAAGTATTTTCCATATCTTGCTGCTCGCTCATTACGCAATTTTGTTGTTAGAAATAATATTGAAGTTTTACAAGTTGTAGGATCTTACCCAGCTGGATATGTTGCAACTTCTCTAAAAAGCCCTATACCTGTCGTTTTACGTACCCATGGTGAAGACGTACAAGTAGATAAAGAAATAGGTTATGGACTAAGGCTTGACAATAAAATGGATAAAAAAATACGTAAAGTATTACATTCAGTAGATATATTAGTAGCCCTAACAAGTACTATGTACGATACGTATAGCGAGTTAGGGATTTCTAATGACAATATTTCTTTAGTTCCTAACGGGGTTGGGGTCGATGATTTTAATACAGAAGAAAAATTTAACTCTATTAGTATTAGGAATAAATATAATATAAAAAATGATATTCCTCTATTATTGACCGTTGGTAGATATCATAAAAAAAAGGGATTTGATGCTATCCCAAAAATTGCTAGTTTACTGAAAAATTTGAATGTAGATTTTAAATGGTTAATTGTTGGCAATGAGACAGAAAAAATAGAACCCATTATTAGAAGTTTTAATCTTCAAGATGTGGTAACAACAATACCTGCAATTGGTATTCAGCAAGACAAATATTCTTTCAAATTCCCTGGAGATGACTTGATAGATTTGTATAAATGTGCGGATATTTATGTGTTTCCATCATTACTTGAAGGATTTCCTAGAGTGATTTTGGAAGCTATGGCTGCATCAACTCCTATTGTTACAACTGATGCCGAAGGATGTGTAGATTTGGTTGAAGATGGAGTTAACGGATTTATTTCAAATAAAAATGACCACATTAATATGTCTGAAAATTTAGCAAAAATTATTAAAAATCCTACCTTGATGCATAAAATGGCAGCTTCTTCTAGACAGAAATCATATCAATATGATTGGAATATTGTTGTTGATAAGTATGAACAAATATATAAGGAACTTTTAGCTACGTAATGACGTTATCTTGGTCCAAATATCTTAGACAAAGAGATTTATATCAATTAATAGATTCAGCACCTATTTCTTTTGAAGGTGATATTTTAGAAATTGGGTGTGGAGATGGCCATTTATCAACAATTTTATCTGATCATTTCAATAATGTTGTTTCTACAGATTTAAATCCACGTGAAGAAATAAANGATGTAATTGTTNCAGATGCACAATATTTGCCGTTTACGANTAATACGTTTGATGCTATTTTTTCATCTAATGTTTTAGAACATATAGATGATTTATCAAAATGTTTAAATGAGTTGCATAGGGTTTCAAAAAAAGACGTAGTTATGCTTCATACCATGCCAACTGTATGGTGGAAATTATTTCAATTTCTTACACATTATATTTATTTGATTAAAGTGCTAATTAGGAAATTTGTTAGATCTAACTCAAATCTAGGCACCAGATCACATAATTTGAATACTGTATCTCCACAGGTCAACAAAAGAAGATTGAGTGTTCTTTGGCCATCTGTGCATGGTGTTTCTAAAAATCATATTCAGGAACTAAATGCATTTAGTTCCTATACATGGGAAAAATTATTCCAAAAATATGGGTTCAAAGTTATAAAGAAAGAAACTCTTTTTGTTCATTCCCCATATAGGATTTTCCCATATAGATTTTTATGGCTTAGGAAATTTATTTCTAAATTAGGGATCTCATCTGTAAAAGGATATTGGGTTATAAAAAGTAATGATTGATCAACACCAATATTCAGTAACTGTTTGCTCTTTATCGAATTCTAATTATTTTACTGAAGTAGATCATCAAATAACAGGAGGCTCTGAACGTCAGGTAAAATATGTAGTTGATGCCCTTTTAGCTAACCAAATACCAGTTCAGGTATTGCTGACAAATTCTAACAATAACGTTTCTAATGATATAGACCATCTGAGCATAAAGAATTTATGGTCAGAGAAAAGCAATTTTATATATAAAATTTTTAAGTTGTCACTATCTTTAATAACCAGCAATAGATACATATACCTAAGAGGATTATCTTGGGTACATTTATACGTCATATTTATATCTAAATTGTTAGGCCGAAGAGTAATATTGGCAATGACTTCAGATATTCAGTGCGTCAAGAGTGATTCTTTATATATTAATCTGATGCGAAAATTAAGTTTATTTTTAGCATCTACTATATTGTCTCAGACAAATAAACAAAAAACATTGTTAAATAATAATTTTCATGTGAATAGTTCTGTGTATCATAATTTGATATCAAGTAAATATTTAAATAAATCATATGAAATAAAGAAAACATTCAAGTATAGAGAAATAGACGCACTATGGATAGGTACAATAGAGCCAAGAAAAGGTATTTCATATTTGATTGATCTCGCTAAAAAATTCCCTGACAAGAAAATTTCTATTGCTGGGAATGGTAGGACTAGAGAAAAAGATTTTGAATCAGAGATGATGANTCAATTAAATTCGTTAGATAATGTATCAATATTGGGATTTGTCCAACCTAGTTTAGTTGGAGATTTAATATCTTCTAGCAAAGTTTTAATAAATACATCTCCAATAATTGATAAAAGTGTTACAAAGGAAGGGTTTCCTAACGTTTTTTTGGAAGCATGGCTATTTGGGACTCCTGTTGTTTCGTTATTCCATGATCCAGATGATTTATTGTTTAATAAAGGCTTAGGCCGTATTTGTAATGATGTGGAATCTTTTTATTATTCAATAAATGAATTATCTGAAGATGATTATATGTGGAATGGTATTTCTGAGAAATGTGAAACTTGGATTAAATCTAGGGATATTTACTTTGATAAAGTCAGGAATGAATTAAAAGAAATTCTATTTTTTGATGACTAAAGTATTAATAATACAAAGAACATTTGAACATTACAGGATTCCTGTATTTTCAGAACTTGCGTCTAGAGAAGATATTGATTTGATTGTGTCTTTTCCTTATGAAGGAAGAAAAAAATCTAATTATGCTGATGTTGAGTTACCTTACCAACATATAAATCTGAGCGTAAAAAATTCTAAATTACCTTTTATAGGAGAAGTATTTAAATATTCTAATTTATTTAATGTTATTTCGGAATCTAATCCTGACGTTATTATAGTTGAGGGAAATCCTAGGATTGTTACATTATATAAGTTATTTAATTTTGCAAAATTAAATAACTATAAAATAATTGCATGGACTAAATTTGATAATACTGCAGGATTTCTCAAAGGTAAAATATGGCGGCATTTTTTGGATAAATGGGACTCCATTGTGTGTTACGGCGAGGTATCTAGAAAAGAAATAATTGATATGAAATTTACTGATCCTAAAAATGTATTTGTTGCACAAAATACAGTAGAAGTTGATTTTACAAATCATATAGAAAAACAAATGGATATTGAAATTAAAAAGAATGTGATTCCAAAATTTAATACGTCATCATTAAAATTGGTTACATTAGGGACGTTAGTAAAGAAAAAAAAATTTGATATGGTCATATCTGCTGTGAATAATTTAAGGTTAAAAGGGTACGATATACAATTAGCAATTGTAGGTGATGGTCCCGAGAGGCACAGATTAGAATCAATGGTGTCATCTATGAATTCTCAAGATATATTTTTTGNAGGCAGGGTTGCTTATGGAGATGATCATTTATGGTTGAAAGCTGCAGATATTTCGATTATGGGAGGTGCAGTTGGATTAGCGATGAATGTAAGCATGAGTCATGGTACACCAACAATAATTCCGGATGAGTATGGAAGTGATTCTGAATTGTTAATACATGATGTGAATGGAATAAGATTCATTCCAAACAGTATATCTAGCTTAGAATCAGCAATTGAATCTCTAATCAGTAATGATACTTTTAGGAATCATATAGGTAAATCGGCTATAAGTACTATCAATAAGAAGGCTCGAATTCCGGTGATGGTAGATGGACTTGAAAGGGTTATATCAAACGTGTCTGGAGGGAAACAAATATGAAAGTATGTGTTCTAGGGTTAGGGTATGTTGGTTCTGTTACTTCAGCAATGTTAGCTGATTCTGGTCATTCCGTTGTTGGTATAGATATTGATCACAAAAAAGTTGATATGATAAATAAAGGTATGTCACCTGTTTCAGAACCAAAATTAAGTGAGATTATAAAATCTGGGATTGTTTCAGGAAATCTTTCAGCTAGCTCAGATATTAATGTTTGCCATGATGCTGATTGTATATTCATTTGTGTGGGGACTCCTTTTGAGGATGGGGCTCCTGATTTTTCACAGATAAAGTCGGTATTACTTGAAATCAATAGTATAGATTTTTCTGTGAATCAGGATGTGTGTGTTTTGAATAGAAGTACATGTCTTCCTGATATACATCAGTATGCATATGATTTATTTCTAAATTCTTCTAATATAAGGAAAATTAATTATCTAGTTCATCCCGAGTTTTTAAGAGAAGGATCAGCTATAAAAGATTTTCTCAATCCACCTGTATATATTTTTGGATCTGATTTAAAAGATGAGTATATTGATTCTTTGGTTACACATCTATATGGGGATGTTTCTAACGATGTTATATCTACTACAATTTCTGATGCAGCTTTAACTAAGTATGCTTCAAATGCATTTCATGCTTTAAAAGTCTCATTTGCAAATGAAATTGGTAGCATTGCTGAATCTATAGGTGGTAATGCATTAAATGTTATGAATATGTTGTGTCAAGATAAGGTTTTAAATATATCTGATGCATATTTAAAACCGGGCTTGCCTTACGGGGGAAGCTGTTTGCCAAAGGATTTGGCTACACTAGTTCATTTTTCCAAATCACAAGGCATGGATTTACCGCTTTTAGCTTCGATTTCTCAATCTAATTTTCTTCAGATTGAAAATTTAAAAGAATTAATATTAAGCAGTAATCCGAAATCAGTTGCTATATTGGGTGTTGCATTTAAATCGGATACAGATGATATAAGAAATAGTCCCATTATTTCACTTACTAACTTATTAATTGAAAATGATGTTGAGGTTAAATTATGGGATGATAATTTAGATGTTAATTCCCTCATAGGAGCCAATTTAAGAGTTATATCACATTCTATACCAGACTTAGGTGGTATGTTGGCTGAAAGTTTAGAAATGGCTATTAAAGATGCTGAAGTATTACTACTTGCACATAATAAGTATTTGANAGAATTAGAAAACATGGATTTAAATGAAGATTTATTGGTAGTAGATGCGATTGGATTATTAGATAATGAATTTAAAAACCAAAAAGGTATATTTTGGTAAGCAGATTTTGAAATTTATCTACACATGCATATAGTATTCTTTTTACCCAATATAAATTCTTATTTAGACAGAGTTAATACTTTGAAAGCGCTTTCATGTCATGGTAACAAAGTCACCCTAATATTAGGCTCACATGACACTAATATTGACTTTCAGACATCTGAAGATTTAAAGGTTATAAACGCAAAATTTATTTCTGGCCAAAAACCTTTAAATTTGTTAAAAGCATATCGCGTGGTACATAGGATAAATAAAGATGATCCTATTGATATAGTACATGACACATTTGGTAATTTGATTTTATATTTTTTGCTTAATTTCATGAAATCCAAGAGACCTATTTTCCTAACATCATTTTATGCTTTAGATAGATGGCGAATTAATGAAGTTTGGAANTCTTATGGATATAATTTTTTTGATTTGCTAAAGACTTCTTCAAATAGACGNATGTTAGCTGGTAGTTTTATTCAAAGTNTANTGGTTAAAATTTGNGATTATGTTGTTTTACAAGCCCCTGGACTAATTAGTAGATTTGAAACTTATTATTTGGATCAAAGTTCAAAAATTAAACTTATTCCTAATAGTGTAGATACTGATTTTTGGAATTCTAAAAATAGGATTGATTTTGCTAAAACTGAGCCAGTAAAACTTTTATATGTTGGTAGATTTGATTTTACTAGTGCATTTAAAGAAATATTACTTGCATTAAAAGAATTAAAAGACAAATTCCCTACCCGTTTAACAATTGTTGGTAAAGCCGGTTCTTTAGATAATGGGCTAGTTAAAAAAATGATTGAAGAATTTGATTTATGCGATCATATTGATTTTAAAGATTCATTNGACAGAAAAGGAATACTTAAAATTTATCAATCTAATCATATATTAATTTACCAAACAATTAATGATGGTTCGCCCCGAGTTGTGCTAGAAGCCATTTCATCGGGGTTACCTGTTATAGCGAGCCACCACCCAGGTATAGATGTTTTGGATCCTAAAGGTGAATATATATCATTTACTGAGTTTGGGAATACATCGCAAATTATTGATCAGGTTGCAACTATGGTTAACTCTAAATCAATGCTTGAAAAAGCTAGTTCTAATGGGCGTAAAAATATGATTAAAGGATTCGGTATAAATAAAATTTCACAAATATATAAGCAAGTATATGGAGACGTTACAAAGTGAAAGTTCTAAATATATTGCACTATCCTGTTTTTAACGGACCTGCCAATACATGTGCATTAATTTCTAATGAATTACTTAAAAGTAATATAGAAACTTTAAATTTAATCCCTGTTAATTCGCCTCAAATAGAAAAAGTTTTTGATGAAATGCAGTGTAATTANTTTTCTAGTGACATTGGACGATTNAGTACAGCTATTTCATTTGATAAACAAAAATCNTCATTAGGAAAATTTATTAATTCGATTAATAATATTCGTGAGGNNATTAAAGAATATGATCCTGATGTTGTTTCTGTAAATGGAATGGAAAATCCTCATGGTGCGATTGCTGCTAATCTAGAAGGTAAGCCTGTAGTAGGGCAAATACTTGGATTAGGTATACCACCTTATTTAAGACGTCTAATTTCTGGATGGACAAATATAACTTGTGACGTTGGTATGTTAACTGGGAAAAGTTTGCGTAATTTCTTTCCTTGGTTTCTNTCTAATGACAAATGTGTATATTTTTATCCACCTGTGGATGATGTTAAATTTTGCTATTCGGAAAAGAACATTGGATTTATGGAAAAATACGGAATTAATCCTGAACTAATTACTATTGGTACTGTAGGTAATATAAATCCTGCAAAAGATTATATTACCTTTATAGAAATGGCATTCTTATTATTGAAAAAACATTCGATTCCATGTCAATTTATCATTAAAGGTAATGTACAAGATACTCAATTATCTCTTTTTAATCTCATTAAAAAGAGATGTCTAGATATGGGTGTGAGATTAAATAAAGATATTTTTTTTATTAGCGATAATGAAACATCAGAAAAAGCTATATCAGTTATGGATTTTTATGTTCANACTTCTATAGGAGAAGGTATNTCTACGGCTTTGTTGGAAGCTATGTCAATGTCTAAGCCTGTTGTTGCTACTGATGTAGGGGCTACCATTGATGCAATTGATAATGAAGTAAATGGATATTTGGTTGACCCTAAAAATCCAGAAATTATTGCCAATCAAATTATTAGTATGATTGATAATCCAAAACTAGCTTGCAGTATGGGGGATTTGGCTAGAAAATTTGTCAAGGATAACGCTAATATCCAAATGTGTGCAGAGAATCATAAAAAAGCATATAAATTAGCTATTGAATTAGCATCATCTTGAAGGAGGGTAAAACATGACTCAAAAGGTTTTAGTAACAGGGGCAGGGGGATTTATTGGTCATCATTTAGTGTCTTTTCTAAAAGATAAAGGCTATTGGGTTAGGGGTGTTGATATTAAACATCCAGAGTATGAATCAAGTTCAGCAGATGATTTTAAGGTCTTAGATCTCAGAAAGTGGGAATCATGCGTAGAGGCTACCAAAGATGTAGAGGTTATATATAATCTTGCTGCTGATATGGGNGGCATAGGATATATTACTGCATTCCTCGCTGATATAGCTCGTAATAATACTTTAATTAATACTCATATGATTGAAGCGGCNAGAGAAAATGAAGTAGAAAGATTTTTTTATTCTTCATCGGCATGTATATACCCTAGCTATTTACAAGAAAGTCCAGATGTGACTCCTTTGAAAGAATCAGATGCTTATCCTGCTGACCCTGAAGAAGGATATGGTTGGGAAAAGCTCTACATGGAGAAAATGTGCCAATACTACACAGAAGATTATGGCATTAAAACTAGAGTTGCTAGGTTTCATAACGTATATGGTCCTCTTGGTACGTATGATGGTGGTAAAGAAAAAGCACCAGCGGCAATTTGTCGTAAAGTGGCTCTAGCTAACGATGGAGATGAAATAGAAATTTGGGGAGATGGGCAACAAACTAGATCATTTATGTATATAGATGATTGCGTACANGGGATTTATGAAATCACTAATTCTAACGAGAGCAAACCATTAAATTTAGGTATGGATCAAATGATTACCGTCGATGAATTGGTTGATATNGTTTCCNAAGTTTCAGGTAAGAATTTAATTAAAAANCATGATCTTACAAAACCTCAAGGGGTACGNGGAAGGAATAGTGATAATTCCGAATTAAATAATATTTTAGGTTGGGCTCCGGAATACTCTTTACAAGATGGCCTCTCTATTACTTACAATTGGATAAAGAATGAATTGGAGAATAAGGCTTAGTTGAAATAAAAATTAATGAATTATAAAAAAAATATTTTAGTTATAAACCAATATTACGAACCTGATGTTGCTTCTTCAGGACAGTTGTTGGCAGAGTTATGTGAAGGGATTGTAGAGTCAGGGAATAAAGTTACAGTTGTAGTNGCCCAGCCGAGCTATGANTCAAACAGTGAAGATGCTTATCCGTTTGAATTATTAAATGGAGTCAATGTCCATAGAATACCAATGAANGGTACTAANGGTAGAGCAAACATAGTTTTTAGGGTTTTAGGGTATGTAAGATTCCTTATTTTTAGCATAATTAAATCTTTGCAATTAAGNAAAACTGAAGATTTTAATGTTGTTATGACCCTTTCTAANCCACCTATTATTGGAATTGTTGGAGTATATTTATCGAAAAAAATGAAAATTCCCTACGTTTCAGTTCTATATGATATACATCCTGATATTGTGGAAGCGATGAAATGGATATCATTACCAAAATTTTTATTTAAAATNTGGAATGATATGACAAGTTGGATCATAANTAATNCAGATAGAACAGTCGTTTTAGGTAACGGCATGAAACAAAATCTTATAAATACTAAAAATGCTGANCCTAATAGNGTTGATATTATACCTATATGGGCTAGGCCAGAGTTTCATCCAAGAGATACAAATAANACAAAAGTAAAAGATAAATTTGGGATTAAGAATGATCATCTTTTAATTTTATTTGCAGGAAATATAGGTATAATGCAGCCTGTGGCACCAGTCATAAAAGCGGCTGTAAATCTTAAAAATATGCCTGTTACATTTTTATTTTTAGGCGGTGGCGTAGGNATGAAGTCCCTCGCTGATACTATAGCTCAAAAGAAATTAACNAACGTNATGATACTACCATACCAACCCATGGATGATTTTATCAATTTATTATCAACCAGCGATGCATGTTTGGTTACATTAGCAGATGGAATGGAAAAACTTTCAGTACCTTCTAGGGCCATGACTTTCATGTCTGCNGGAAAACCGATTATAGCAATGATGAATGATGAGTCTGATATTNCTATATTAATAAGAGATGGATCTTGTGGATTAGTGTCTGATAATTTTGAGGGGTTAGTTGAAAATATAGAATTTATCGTGGAAAANCCCACACAATTATTGAGAATGGGCAAAAATGCTAGNNAAAAATATGAAANAGATTATTCTAAATCAAAAGTCATTTCAGAATTCGATGCACTNTTTTCAAAAATATAATTTATTCGGAGACAATAATAATGTTTAAAAAGTTNAGTAGATGTCATAATTCAAAAGATTTNAGATCTCTTGCTAAGCAGAGGATACCTTCTCCAATTTTTCATTATATTGATGGAGGTGCTGATGATGAGGTTACATTATCTCNGAATACGAAATCATTTGAAAAATGTGACTTAGTNCCGAATGTTCTTAAAGGTGTCCAAGANATAGATATGAGCGTTTCTGTAATGGGTAAAAAATTAGACGTACCACTTTTTTTCTCACCAACTGCACTTCAACGCTTATTTCANCATGATGGGGAAAGAGCCGTTGCAAAGGTTGCTGAAAAATATAATACATTTTTTGGGATTTCATCTTTAGGAACAGTCAGTATTGAAGAAATAGCTGAAAATATTTCCTCACCTAAGATGTTTCAGTTGTATATACACAAAGATAAAGGCCTAAACAATAATATGATTGAAAAGTGTATTGAGAATGATTTTGATGCAATTGCTCTNACGGTCGATACTATAGTTGGAGGTAATAGGGAGCGAGATTTTTATACTGGATTCACTTCCCCGCCTAGATTGACTTTAANCAGTTTCTTAAGTTTTGCNACACATCCTAGGTGGACATTAAATTATCTTTTTAGGGAGAAATTTGCATTGCCTCAACTTCAAGATCATATTCAAGAAGGTACTGATGTGACAGTTTCGGTAGGCGATTATTTCACTAATATGTTGGATCAAGATATGAATTGGAANACTGTTGAAGAAATAAACAAGAAATGGGGAAAACATTTATGTTTAAAAGGAATTATGTCTGTTGAAGATGCTAAGAAAGCTGTAGATGTTGGAGCATCTGCGATAATGGTTTCAAATCATGGNGGGAGACAACTTGATGGCTCACGTTCCCCTTTTGACCAGTTGGCTGAAATTGTTGATGCTGTTGGAGATAAGATAGATGTTATATGTGATGGTGGAATAAGAAGGGGTACTCATGTATTGAAAGCTNTGTCAGTTGGAGCAAAAGCTTGTTCGGGTGGAAGAATGTATTTGTATGCTTTGGCTGGNGCCGGAGAATCTGGTGTAGATCGATCTATGTCATTAATGAAAGAAGAAATTGAGCGCGGAATGAAATTAATGGGTTGTAAAACAGTAGATGATTTAGGACGCCATAATTTAAGATTTAGAGCATGATTGAGATAGGCACACCTTTATCAAAAGATTCTACTCGAGTAATGATTCTAGGATCTGGAGAACTTGGGAAAGAACTTGTAATTGAATTTCAACGTCTTGGAATTGAAGTTATAGCTGTGGACAGCTATGAAAATGCTCCTGGAATGCAAGTTGCTCATAAAAATTATGTAATTAATATGATGGATTCTGAACAGTTAGAAAAAATTATTATTCANGAATCNCCTGATTTTATCGTTCCTGAGATAGAAGCGATAAATACTGACACCTTGTTAAATCTTGAATCAAAAGGCTTTAATGTTATTCCGTCTGCCAAAGCTACCAGACTCACAATGGATAGAGANGGGATTCGAAAATTAGTATCTGAAGAATTAGGAATACCTACTTCAGATTATAGATTTGCAAGTAATATTACTGAATTTAAAAAATCAATTTCAGATATAGGAATNCCTTGTGTAATTAAGCCTGTTATGTCAAGTTCTGGTAGAGGCCAATCGATAATTAAGGATAAATCACAAATTGAATATGCTTGGGAATATGCTATTTCCGGATCAAGGGGAGAATCAAAAAAAGTAATTGTTGAAAGTTTCATTGATTTTGATTACGAAATTACATTGCTAACAATTCAACATAAATTTGGATGTTCTTTTTGTTTGCCAATTGGACATCGTCAAGAAAATGGAGATTATCGAGAATCATGGCAGCCTCATCCAATGGATCCTAAAATTTTAAAACAGGCTGAAATAATTGCTGAAAATATAACCTCTGAACTTGGAGGGTACGGATTATTTGGAGTGGAATTTTTTATAAAAGATAAACAAATTTATTTTAGCGAACTAAGTCCGAGACCTCATGATACAGGTATGGTTACTTTGATTAGCCAAGATTTAAGTGAATTTGCTCTCCACGTAAGGGCTATTTTAGGGTTGCCTATTTCAAATATAAGGTTTAATTCTCCTGCTGCGTCTTCAGTTATTTTAATTGAAGGAGATTCAGATAATGTGCGATTTAGATTAAATGAATCAGGATTGTTACAGGATGATACTCAGATACGTCTTTTCGGTAAGCCATCTGTAAAATCAGAAAGAAGAATGGGTGTTGCTCTAGCACTAGGTGATACTATTGAGCAAGCTAAGAACAAAGCAATAAATATTTCAAATGCAATTGAATATGTTTTATGATCATAAAACATGATATTTTGCTGTAAAGAAGGAGTCTCATGTGGATTTAGGACTTAAGGGGAAAGTGGCTATTATTACTGGAGGAAGTGAAGGGATAGGTTATGCGGCAGCTTGGGAAATGGCTAATGAAGGAGCTAACGTTGTAATTTGTGCTCGTACATTAGGACCTTTAGAAGATGCTGCTAAAAAAATTAAAACTGAAACAGGTAATTCAGTAACGGCCATTTCTTGTGATGTTACAATTCCGTCAGATATAGAATGTTTATTCAGTGATGTGATTGAACGATTTGGTGTAATCCACATATTGGTTAATAACGCAGGAACCTCTTCAGCGGCTCCTTTTGATGAAACTCCTGATGAAACTTGGGACTACGATATTGACTTGAAACTATACGGAGCTATACGTTGTTCTAGGTTAGCTATTGATCAAATGAAAAAACAATCTTATGGTCGTATCATAAATATAACTACTCCAGGTGGTAAGGCTCCCACTGAGTCTTCTGTCCCTACTTCTGTGAGCAGAGCTGCAGGAATAGCTTTAACTAAAGCAATGTCAAAAGATTTTGCTAAACATAATATACTTGTTAACACAGTAGGTGTTGGGTTAATTAGAAGTGGACAGCATCGCAAAAGATGGGAAATTAAATCTGCCTCTAACCCCAATTTAAGTTTAGATGACTTTTATCAAGAAATGGGGTCTGGGATACCTATGGGCAGAGTTGGAGACGCAAATGAAGTAGGTGCTGTTATAGCATTTTTAGCGTCCGAAAAAGCAAGTTATATTACAGGTGCATCTATAAACGTTGATGGAGGAACTTCCCCTGTTGTCTAGGTAGTACCTACTTGCCCTCTTTGTCTTATTGCGTGATCAGCTAAGGTTAGAGCGACCATAGATTCAACTATAGGTACTGCTCTAGGTAGAACGCATGGATCATGTCTACCCCTACCCTTCATTTCAACACTTCTTCCGGAAGAATCAACAGTTTCTTGAGGCTTCATGATTGTGGCTGTGGGCTTAAATGCTGCTCGGAAAATTATATCTTCACCGTTACTTATACCGCCTTGTATACCACCTGAATTGTTAGTACGTGTTCTTACACGCTCCCCTTCCATGTAAAAATCGTCATTATGTTCTGAACCTTTTAGTCTAGTTCCTTCAAACCCAGACCCTATTTCAAATCCTTTACACGCAGGTATGGATAAAATGGCTTTTGATAAATCTGCTTCTAATTTATCGAATACAGGTTCTCCTAGTCCAATTGGACAATTTCTAATGACACACTCAATAATACCGCCCAAAGAATCTCCTGATTTTCTTGCTTCTTTAATTGCATTTATCATTATTTTTGCGGCAGATTGATCAGGACATCTGACAATATTGGATTCGATACTTGTTGAATCCAAATTTTTAATTTCAACGTTACTATTTATAGTAGATATCGTTTTTACATAAGCTAATATTTCAGTTTTATATTCTTTTTCAATAAATAGATTGGCTACAGCACCTGAGGCAACTCTGCCTATTGTTTCTCTTGCAGACGAACGTCCTCCACCTTTCCAATTTCTTATTCCGTATTTTGCTTGATATGTGTAATCTGCATGCGAAGGTCTGTAGAGTGACCTCATCTCTTCATAATCTTTACTTTTTGCATCTGAATTCCATACACAGATGGATATGGGAGTACCTAATGTTTTTCCTTCAAATACCCCAGACAGTATTTCGGCTTTATCTGCCTCTTTTCGTTGAGTAGAAATATCGCTTTGTGCAGGCCGTCTTCGATTTAATTGTTCTTGTATTGTTTCAACTGACAAGTCAATGCCAGGAGGACATCCGTCAATAATGACTCCTACAGCATCGCCATGAGACTCCCCCCATGTGGTTATTCGGAATGATTTACCAAATATGTTACTCAAATATTAAACTCCTAAATACCTACCATTTATATGATATGACAAGTATTATTATATCCGTATTTTTATTATATCCATATTTATTGATGAATACAGGCTTGGGGTTAACACTCGTGGAAGCCTTTTTCTTATGAAAATGAGAGTTTCCACGTCCCAAGCCGCTTCAACAAATTTAGAGAGGTGGTTTCTGAACCCTATCACAAAAATAGCATCCGATATCGGCATGGATCCCGAATCTATCATGCCTATTGGTAAATTTAAAGCAAAAATGCCACTTACTATGATGAATGATTCATCAAGTAATGGAAAACTAATAGTCGTTACAGGAATAACGCCTACTCCTGCTGGTGAAGGAAAAACTACAACTGTAGTTGGCCTTACCCAAAGCATGGCTAAATTAGGACATAAGACCATTGCTACTTTGCGTGAACCCTCATTAGGACCTATTTTTGGTATAAAAGGTGGAGGTACGGGAGGAGGTAAATCTTTAGTTGAACCACAGGATGAGGTAAACATTCATTTTACGGGAGACGCGCATGCTGTAGGATCCGCTCATAATTTATTAGCTGCATTAACTGATAATATTGCTAATAGAGGTATTATCTCTGATTTTACTCCAGATGGTATTACACTAAGAAGAGTTACCGATGTAGAGGAAAGATCACTGAGGCAAATTGTTTCTGGATTGGGAGGGAAATTAAACGGTCCTATTCGAGATACAGGCTTTGATATAGTTGCTGCATCAGAAGTAATGGCTATCTTGGCATTAGCTTCAGATTTGCAAGATCTACGCCATAGATTAAGTAATATCGTTGTTGGATATAAAACTACAGGACAACCTGTTACCGCTAATGATGTGGGTGCTGTAGGATCTATGTTATCTCTTTTGCGTCATGCAATTTTTCCCAATATAGTTCAAACTACTGAAGGTCAACCAGTATTTATACATGCTGGGCCATTTGGAAATATAGCCCATGGGTGCTGTTCAGTTATTGCTGATAAGATGGCCCTTAATTATGCTGATTACGTATTAACCGAAGCTGGATTTGGTGCAGACTTAGGGTTTGAGAAATTTATGCATATAAAAGCAAGGTTGAATGATTTAGAACCACATGCAGCTGTGATTGTAGCAACGACTAGAGCGTTGAAATACCATGGTGGTATTTCGGTGAAAGAATTATCTTATCCAAATTCAGATGCTATTAAACTAGGATCTGCAAATATGAAACATCTGATCTCAGTAATAAAAAGTTTTGGATTACCAGTTGTTGTTGCTATAAATAAATTTCCAGATGATTCATTTGATGAACTCGACTTAATTAAATCATTAGCGTACGGTGTAGGGGCGGATGCTGCTGAAATATCAGATGTATTTTCATTAGGTGGAGATGGAGCAATTGAACTTGCAGAATCTTTAGTGAAAGTTACTGATAATAAACCTGACGTGAAGTATATGTATGATTTGTCAGATTCATTAGAAGATAAAATAAATTCCCTTGCAACAAAAATATATAATGCCAAAGGGGTTAATTACTCTAGATCTGCTAAGAAAATGATTAAACAATTTACTGAAAATAATTGGGGAGATCTTCCAATTTGTATGGCTAAGACACATCTTTCAATATCTCATAATCCTTTATTGAAAGGCTGTCCTGAAGGCTACGACTTTAATATTTCAGATGTTAGAGCTTCATTAGGAGCAGGTTTTATTTATCCGCTTGCTGGTAATATAATGACAATGCCTGGCTTGCCTTCTAAGCCGCGAACTCTTGATGTTGATTCTCAAGGTAATATACTTGGATTATAATTTTCAATGGAGGTAATATGGCTACTTTAGGATCTACAGGAAAAACTGACCCTAGTCGGTTTGATGGCAAAAAAAAATTGTTATTAGTGCCACTTATCCCTATATTTCCTGAAATGGAAGAAGATATATCTGATCTGTTAGATAAATTTTGGTCTGAAACATCTTCACAAATCGGAAATATTGAGTCTGCTTTAGGTACAGTAAAACATATTTTCCATGAAATGATTCATGAAGAAGATGAAGAAGGTATAAATATTTTATCTCAGATTTACCCTAGGAGTGCCAATTTCATTAAAGAATATATTAATTCAGGGGCTAAATTACAGGCTTTAGAAGATCCTGCAACCTGGATGGAATTAACTGATTGGCAACGATGTCTGTCAATTGGTCTTATTAGTAGTAAAGTTTATGAGATCGCTGCAAAAGGGTATCAAGAGGTGTCAGTTAAAAGAACAACTCAACTCCCTAAAACTATAAGTAACATAATGGGTGAGGATGAAGTCGGGATGCTTTTTATATCAGAAGGTCATTCACTTCAATTTTCTTCTGACACCCAGATATTTTATGTTTCTCCACCGAGTGCTACAGATTTAAAGAATGCGATGACTGAAAAATTAAAATCTCGACAAGAGAATTCAGGAAATTAGATTTAATTTATAGATTTTAACCATATTGTAAAATCAGTTAAACAATCAGCAGATATTTCATGCCCCATATCGTACTCTTGATATTTAACGTTATGTCCGTATCTTTCTAATAAATCCCTTGTATTATGACCTTCAGATATGTCGATAACATTATCTTTTGTTCCGTGAGAAATAAAGAAATTTAAATTATTCATTTTGTTGGAGGGGTTAGTAATTAATCTAGAGCTTAAAGCGGCGACTCCATCGAAATTTTGATCGCTAGTAAGAGCTATATTCATAGCCATCATTCCTCCTTGAGAGAAACCGGCTAACACGATTGGAGTTGAATCAGTGTTAAAAACATTAATTATGTGATTTATTGTGTTTAGAATCAAATCTGTACTTTTCTGGACAGAATACTTTCTTTGTTCCATATCCTCTATGGCTCCTATTTCAAACCATGCAAATGATTGAGTCCCAAAATCCACTAATTTGATAGGCGCATTGATTGAAACATATAAATTACCATCATCTTCTATATATTCAGATAAGGATGCTAAGTCTTTCATGTTACTGCCATATCCATGTAATAAAATAATCACCCTTCTTATTGATGAATTACCCTTGATTTCTGGAACTATGGATGTATAAGCTAGATGTGGATTTTTATTCATTTATGGATTCCATATAAATATGACTCAAGATATTTTTAATTACGATATAACTACATATGACGTAAATGATACGATTAAGTTAGGAGAACTTCTAGGTAAATACGTTGATAAAGGAGACGTTTTATTACTTAGTGGTGATCTTGGTGCAGGCAAAACAGTTTTTACTAAAGGTGTTGTAACTGGTTTAGGGTCTGGTGATATAGCTCGAAGTCCTACTTTTGTTATTGTTGCTGAATATTCTGCCCGTATTCCAATTTATCATATGGATTTATATCGTCTATCTGAATCAACTATGTTTGACAATATGTTTTTGGAAGAATACATATATGGAAATGGGTTGTGTATTGTAGAATGGCCTAATCAAATGTCGGATATTTTTCCTGACTATAGTATTAAAATTCATATAGATCACATTGATGACGTGACACGCAAAATCAATATTCAAGGTCTAGATTCACCTCACAAAAATTTATCAGAAAAATTAAAAAAATTTCAGGTTTAATAAAGATGGAACTTTTAATAGACACTACGACTAATATAACTAGCTTGGGAATATCAGATAATGGAATTATGAAGTCAGAAAAAATTTGGGTTTCTGAAAGAAATCAATCAGTAGAATTAATGCCAAATATTATTGATTTAATTAAATCTGTTAATTTAACTTTAGATGATTTAAATGGGATTTTTGTACTTAAAGGCCCTGGAGGATTTACCTCTGTGCGAATAGGGATTAGTGTTGCAAAGTCATTATCTTTTGCTTCTGAAATTCCATTAGTTGCTATTCCTAGTACTTTGGTTGAAGCGTATCCGTATATAGATTTGGAATCTGACAATAAAATACTAGCACTCATTCCTGTAGGTAGAACTAGGGTTTATGCTGCTGAGTACTCATCTTTATCTGGTTTTGATGATGTTTCATATAAGGTGTTTGATTTCCCATCATCACTATTAGACACAGATTCAAAAGTTATTTATTGTGGAGAAGCGGTGAAGTTATTAATGGACCAAGGTATTCTCACATCAGAACATAATGTTNTTATTTCNGAATCCCCTACAAGGAANCTGTCTGTGATGGCACAATTAGGATATACAAGACTTATTGAAGGTTTGACTGTTGATCCCATATCATTAGAACCTATATATCTATCGAGTGCTCAAATAGAATCAGCTGAAAAGAATTTAATAAAAAATAATAATGAAGGAGATAGTTAGGTGGAAAGAACTCTTATTTTAATAAAACCAGATGCCGTACAGAGAGGTTTGAGCGGGAAAATTATATCTCGGATTGAGGATAAAGGGTTAAAATTAATTGGTATGAAACTTGTTCATGTTGATGATGGTTTAGCNTCTAAACANTATGGNGAGCATGTTGGAAAGCCTTTTTATGAATCACTTGTTGAATTTATAACTTCATCTCCTGTGATTGCTTTGGCTGTAGAAGGGGAAAGTGCAGTTCAAGTAGTTCGAAACTTAATGGGTGGAACAAACCCGATAGAAGCTCTTCCAGGAACCATTAGGGGAGATTATGGACTTACTATAGGGATGAACCTTATACATGGTTCCGACTCTCCTGAATCTGCTAAAAGAGAATTAAGTATATTTTTTGATGGGACGGAGTTAATTGATTACAATCGACAAATCGATGATTGGATTAAGGAATAAATCCTCTTAGGTCACCTTTATCCTTTAGGAGAGAGTCAATTTCATAAAATTCTCGATATTCTTCAGCAAATACATGAATAACTAGGTCTCCGTAGTCTAGTAAAACCCAACCACTGCTGCGGTCACCTTCTTCATGATGTATATTTAACTGTATTTTTTTTAAGGCATTTTTTATTTCTTCAGATACAGCCCTCATCAACCTAGGAGAATCAACAGTTAAAATTATAAAATGATCAGCAAATTTTGGTTCTTCCGTNAGAACATAATGACCAATGCTTTGCGCCTGCATTTCTTCAGCACGATCGAATGCTAATTTTGCACCTTCTTCTATTCGTTCTGTATAATTTTCAATCATATTTATATTAAGTTTGATAAATACTTTTCTGTATCAATTGCTGCCATACAACCGCTGCCAGCTGCAGTAATTGCTTGTCTGTATTCCCAGTCTTGAACATCCCCACATGCGAAAACACCAGGTATATTAGTTTTTGTGCCGTCTGATGTAATGATATATCCATTTTCATTTAAGTCTAATGATTTTTTAAATATATCCGTGTTTGGAGTATGGCCTATCGCAACAAATAAGGCGTCAGTATCTAAATTGGTCATTGTATTTGTTTTATTATTTCTAAGTGTTAAATTAGTCACCTTATTTTGTTCTACATCAGATATGTTTGTCACTTCTGAATTTAATATAAATTCTATAGATGTATTTGATTGTGCTCTTTCTAACATTATTTGAGATGCTTTAAATTCGTCTCTTCTATGAATAATATATACCTTTTTAGCAAATTTTGTTAAAAATAAGGCCTCTTCCATAGCGGAGTCGCCTCCTCCTACAACGCTAACGACCTGATCTTTGAAGAAGAATCCGTCACATGTGGCACATGTTGAAACACCTTTACCTAACAATTTGGATTCTTCGTTTAAACCTAACATTTTAGCTGAAGCTCCAGTTGAAATTATTACAGATTTTGTTTTTATTGTAATTTTGTCATTTAGAGTTAAATTTTTTAAATTTGTTGAGTTAAAGTCAACTTCAGTTATTTCGCCTGTAATAATTTTCGCTCCAAACTTTTCTGCTTGTTCTCTGAACTTATTCATTAAATCAGGTCCCATAATTCCGTCTGGAAATCCTGGAAAATTTTCCACATCTGTAGTTAATGTCAATTGCCCACCTGNTGGAAATCCTTCGACTAGTAATGGATTCAAATTACCCCTTGCCGCATATAATGCTGCTGTAAGGCCAGCAGGACCAGACCCAATGATTGTTAATTGATTTGTTATTTCTTTTAGATTTGTCGAAGTCATATTTTTGCCTGATATATCCTGTGCTATGTATAATTTTTCATTGTCATATAAATTAAAATTTATTATGGTTATAGGATATATAAAATTAGATTGAATAATCAAACAAATGAAAATTATGAATAAATCAAAACGTATCATAGTAGCTATGAGTGGTGGAGTAGATTCTTCAGTAGCTGCATTATTATTAAAAAATCAAGGTTTTGATGTTATAGGCGTAACTTTACGGCTTTGGTCTCAAACAGAATCTGACTCTACAGTTAAAACGAATAGATGTTGTTCAGTTGAAGATGTAGAGGATGCTCGTCAAGTGTGCCACAAATTAGGTATTCCTCATTATTTTGTAAACTTTGAGGAAGAATTTCAGGAACATGTAGTAGATTATTTTGTGAATGAATATGATACAGGCCGAACTCCCCACCCGTGTTTAGCATGCAATGACAAAATAAAATTTGATTTTTTGTTACGCCGAGCTTTGTTTTTAGATGCAGATTATATTGCTACCGGACACTATGCTAGGTTGCGAACTTCAGAAGAAGGAAATGTTAGATTATTACAAGGACTTGATGGTACTAAAGACCAATCCTATGTCTTATACACACTTAACCAGACAGAGCTTTCAAGACTTAAATTTCCTGTCGGAGAATATACGAAAAAAGAAATTCGAGATTTTGCAAAAGAAGCTAATCTTCCAGTTGCAGATAAACCTGATAGCCAAGAAATATGTTTTATTCCTAGCGGTAATTACAGGGAATTCGTGAAGCTAAGAGTGATCCCTAAACCGGGAGATTTTATTGATATTGACGGTAACGTATTAGGCAATCACCCAGGTATACAGTTTTTTACTGTGGGTCAAAGAAGAAAACTTAATTTACCTTCTGATAATGGTAAGCCTAGGTTCGTTTTGCGAATAGATGCTGATACTAATCAAATAACCTTGGGAGATGATGAAGATCTTTACCAGACTACTTTTGTGTGTGATCGGCTTAGTTTTACATCTTCTATAGATACGAAACAACTACTTTCTGTAAATGCTAGGATTCGATATAAAGCAAATGATGCTCCGGCCTCTGTAAAATTTGTAGGTGATGAAGCAGAAGTGACATTTGATTTACCTCAAAGAGCCATAACCCCTGGTCAACCAGTTGTATTTTATGTTGAAGAAGAGATGATTGGAGGTGGGATAATTAAGCACGCTGTTATTAAGAAAGATCTACATCGTATTGCAACTTAGTTGAGAAAAGAATGCACTTAAAAGACAAAAAAGTTTTTATTACTGCTGCAGGACAAGGGATTGGGAGAGCTATAGCTGAAAGATTTGTTCGAGAAGGAGCGCTTGTTACGGCTACAGATATTAATCCAGACGCCCTAAGTACCTTAAAAGGGTCAAGCAATAGAATTCTAGACGTTACCGACAAAAAATCTCTTGAAGATTCAATAAAAGATATAGCACCTGANGTTTTGGTTAATTGTGCNGGAATTGTACACAATGGAACAATACTTGAAAGTACTGATGAGGAATTATCGNTTGCTATAGATCTTAATGTTAGACCTATGGTTAACGCGATGAAAGNTGTTATCCCAATAATGGNAAAAAAGAAATCAGGTTCNATAATTAANATAGCTTCTGTTGCATCTTCTGTTTTAGGTGTTTCAAATAGATTTGTATATTCGACTACAAAAGCTGCAGTTATAGGATTAACAAAATCTGTTGCAAAAGATTTTGTTAATACTGGGATAAGNTGNAANTGTATATGTCCTGGAACTGTTGATACTCCGTCTCTACATGAAAGACTTAAAGCTACGNGTGATTANGAAGCGGCATTGAAAGATTTTATAGCTAGGCAGCCTATGGGTAGAATNGCNCAGCCAGAAGAAATAGCTTCTCTAGCATTATATTTAGCATCAGATGAAAGTAAATTCACTACTGGACACGCTCATATAATTGATGGCGGTATGGTTAATGGCTAATATCACATCCTTATCGATAGAAAATGATTTACATGATCAAGGAGTGAGTGTTGTTTCTGGGTTAGATGAAGTAGGAAGAGGGGCTTTGGCTGGACCTGTTGCAGCTTCAATTGTTGCTTTTTCAAGAGATGTTGAAAAAGAAAAATTAGCTGATGTTAATGATAGTAAAAAGTTATCTTCTGCCAAACGAGAAAAGTTGTCAGTTATTATCAATAATTTAGCACTAATTTGTGAAGTTGGATTTGCCTCTGCTGAGGAGATCGATAATTTGGGAATTGTTGAATCNACAAAATTGGCAATGCAGCGAGCCTTAAAGAAATCAATTATAAAATCTGAATATCTACTTGTTGACGCATTAGATTTAACTGAATGGGGTATTCCTTGCAGGTCAATTATAAAAGGTGATCAAATTAGCACTACTATTGCGGCAGCATCAATAGTNGCAAAAGTTGCCAGAGATTCATTAATGATTGAATTTAATCAAATTTATCCTAGATATAAATTTGATTCTAATAAAGGTTACGGTACAAAAGATCATATTGAGTCGTTACAAAAATATGGTCCCTCCTCTATTCATAGAAAATCATTTGCTCCAATTTATAATTTAACTAGGAAATAATTTGAAATCAAGGATGTGATTTTATGAAAATTCAAGGGATTTATCTTATTATTGATCCTACACTGACTAATAATAGATCCATATTTGATATTGCTTCTTGGGCTTTGTCTGGAGGGGTATCTGTTATTCAATATAGAGATAAGATTTCAGATAGATCAGAGTTTCTCGAAAATTCATTCCAATTAAAAGAAATTTGTGATTCAGCAGAAATTCCATTTATTGTTAATGATGCTGTAGATGTAGCATTATTAACAAATTCTTATGGAGTTCATTTGGGTCAATCTGATTTGCCAATAGATTATGCGCGCCAAATTCTTTCTTCAGATCAGATTGTTGGCTTATCTAATGATGGTATGGAACAAGCAAAAGAATCTGAGCATAAAGGATCAGATTATGTAGCAGTAGGAGCTGTTTTTCCTACGAGATCTCTGGGTAAATCCAGTAGGATTCCAGTTGGTTTGAAAAAATTAGAACAAATAGTTAATCGTATGTTGATTCCAGTAGTAGCTATAGGAGGAATCTCAGAAGACAATTTATATGATGTCAGGAAAACAGGAGTTGCATCTGCATGTATAGTTTCAGATATAACTTTATCGGAATCGCCTGAAAATAAAGTAAAAAATCTTAGAAAAATATGGTTTGACTATTAAATAAAATACGGAATTAGGTTTCTAACTGATTGATTTTCTTGGCAATATAAAAGAAAATCAATCAGTTAGTTGAAAAAAATACTAGGAGCTAAGTACTGATGGAAGAAGTTCAAATCCAAACTGTTGCAATTATCGCATCACTTATATCTTTAGGGTTCGCTGCTTTTTTAACATGGACAGTTGTTAAAAAAGATCAAGGTAGCGATCAAGTCAAATTTATTGGTAAAGCGATTCAAGAAGGGGCAATGGCATTTTTGTCTCGCGAATATAGATTATTAGCTGCATTCGTAATTGTTGTAGCTATTATTTTAGCTTTATTTATCGATTACGATGTTTTAAACAGAATTGGTGAATCAAGTGAGTCAATTCCAGGAACAGCAATTGCTTATTTGGTAGGTGCTATAGGTTCTGCTTTTGCAGGATTTATTGGTATGAGTATTGCCGTTAGAGCAAATACTAGAACTGCAGTTCAAGCAATAGATGGATTAAATCCAGCTTTAAGAGTAGCTTTTAATAGTGGTGCTGTTATGGGCCTTTCTGTTGTCGGGTTGGCCCTTATAGGTGTTACCTTAATGTTAATAGCTTTTAACAATGATGTAGGTATTGTGGCTGGATTTGGATTTGGAGCTTCTTCAATAGCATTATTTGCAAGAGTAGGTGGTGGTATATATACCAAAGCTGCCGATGTAGGAGCTGATCTGGTTGGAAAAGTTGAACAAGGTATTCCTGAGGATGACCCTCGTAATCCTGCTACAATTGCTGACAATGTCGGCGATAATGTGGGTGACGTTGCCGGAATGGGAGCAGATTTATTTGAATCTTATGTAGGTTCTATTGTTGCAGCTGTAGCTTTAGCGGGATCTGCTGGAGCATTAGCGTCAGGCCAATCAGATTTAATGTTATTTCCTTTACTTGTAGCTTCTATTGGAATCATATCTTCAATTTTAGGTACATTTTTGGTTAGAACGGGTGAAGGCGCTGATATGGGGCGTCTTCTGTGGTCTCTAAGAACAGGAATATTTTCAGCAGGCGCACTTGTACTTGCAGGTACAGCTGGACTGATTTTGTATTTTGATTTAGATTTNGATCTTTTTTATGTCGTTCTTATAGGGCTTGTAGCAGGACAATTAATTGGAACAGCTTCTGAATATTACACTTCGTATGAATATAAACCTACTAGAAAATTAGCAGAACAGTCAGAAACAGGTCCTGCGACTATTATGATAGGCGGATTAGGATTGGGAATGATGAGTACTGTTATTCCTGGTGTAGTTATTGTTGCTGCAATGTGGGGNTCATACGAATTAGCTAACCTATACGGGGTAGCTTTAGCTGCTGTTGGTATGCTTTCAACATTAGGTATAACTTTAGCAACTGATGCTTACGGTCCAGTTGCNGATAANGCTGGNGGTATTGCAGAGCAAGCAGCATTGGATCCNGAAGTAAGGGANCGTACTGACGCTTTAGATTCTCTTGGTAACACAACTGCCGCTACAGGCAAAGGATTTGCTATTGGTTCCGCGGTTTTAACAGCATTAGCTCTTATGGCTGCTTATGCAGGAGTTGTTCAGGAAGCAAGAGGAGTTCCANTAACACTTGATTTAATGAATACAGATGTGATGATGGGGCTAATTATAGGATCTATAATGCCTTTTGTGTTTTCAGCACTAACGATGCAAGCGGTTGGTCGGGCTGCNTACNCAATGGTTCAAGAAGTAAGAAGACAATTCAGAGAAATAAAAGGATTGTTAGANGGGACTGCTGAACCAGATTATGCTAAAGCTGTNGACATAAGTACAGCTGGAGCCATGAAAGAGATGGTTCTTCCCGGAATGATTGCTATCATCGTACCTGTTGTTGTTGGAATATATAGCGTTGAAGCTTTAGGTGGGCTCTTAATGGGTTCAATTGCTACAGGNTTTTTATTTGCAATTATGATGGCAAATGCCGGTGGAGCTTGGGATAATGCTAAGAAATATATCGAATCAGGTATGTTTGGAGGAAAAGGTTCAGATCANCATTCNGCAGCAGTTGTTGGTGATACAGTCGGNGATCCATTTAAAGACACNTCCGGTCCTGCGTTAAATATCTTATTGAAATTAATGTCTATAGTGGCNNTAGTATTTGGACCATTATTTATAGGGTAAANCGATTTAGGAGAATGTAATGCAAAGTGGANTTCAACATCGTGTTTTAGCTGATGCCATACTACCTGATTTTGCTTCGGATAGTAAAATTTCATCATATGCAAAAGATATAGTTTTGATTATGAGTTTTGTGCTTATTATGACTTTATCTGCGCAAATTGTTATAAAACTTCCTGGAACGGTTGTTCCGATAACAGGCCAAACTTTTGGAGCATTACTAGCGGGTGGAGCACTTGGTAGTAAGCGAGGTCCAATAAGCATGATAGTTTATATGCTGATTGGAATGTTTGGAGCCCCTGTTTTTGCGGTTAGTGGTTCTGTATTAGCTGAAAATCAGTCTGTTCACTTTATAACTCCTTGGGCAGGGAGTAGTGGGCTTATATGGTCTATGGCAAGTGGTGGATATATATTTGGGTTTATATTTGCCTCTTATTTAATTGGTAAGTTATCTGAAAAAGGTTGGGATAGACAATCTAAAGTTATACTTTCTATGGTTTTAGGAAATGTTGTTATATATGCATTTGGATTACCATGGTTGATGATTAATTTAAGCGCTAGTCTTAGCGATACACTTCTTTGGGGATTGTGGCCGTTTATTCCAGGCGATGCGTTGAAATTAGTTTTAGCTTCTTTGGCCTTGCCGGGTGCGTGGGCTATTGTGGATAGAGTTAAAAAGTAACTTTATTTACATAGGAACATTTGATGCAATCCGTAAGTCCTTATACTGTCTCGATTGAAAGAAAAGTTATAGATCAGGTATATCAGCGAGTATCATCATATCCTTGGGATGCTTTAATTAGTGTAGATGGCTGGGCCTATGGATCTGATCCTTCTTATATGAAAGAACTGTGCGAATATTGGGTCAACGATTTTGATTGGCCTAAACAAGAAGAAAAGATCAATAAATTTGATCATTATAAAACTTCTATAGAAAATGTTGATATTCATTTTATTTACGAAAAAGGTAGTGGTGATTCCCCTACTCCACTAATTATCAGTCATGGTTGGCCCGGATCATTTTTGGAATTTTTAGATGTTATTGAACCATTAGCTCATCCTGAAAGATTTGGAGGAGATATTAGCCAGTCTTTTGATGTTATTGTTCCTTCTCTACCTGGATTTGGGTTTTCGGGACCTATTACCAGAGCATATGGGCCACGTGAAATAGCATCTATGTTTAATACCCTTATGACAAATAGATTAGGTTATAAATCGTATATGGCTCAAGGTGGTGATTGGGGATCAGCTGTAACATCTTGGTTAGGGTTTAATCATTCGGATCATTGTAAAGCTATACATCTAAATTGTCTTACAATTAGGCATGCTGATGGTCCGATAGGAGAAGAAGAGATTAAATGGGCCAAATTATTTGAAGAAGATCAAATTTTAGAAAATGGGTATAGAACCCAAAAAGCTACTAAGCCTCAAACTTTATCTTATGCGATGGTTGATAGTCCGGTTGGAATAGCAGCTTGGATTATAGAAAAAATGCATTCATGGAGTGATTGTCACGGAGATTTAGAATCTAAATGGACTAAAGACCATTTACTTACAAATATTATGCTATATGTAATTACAGAGACATTTCCTACAGCTTCTTGGATCTATTATGGTCGTAGAATAGAAGGTAATACTACTGCGGCGGCATCTATTGTGTTGTCTGAAAAAGGCAATAGAGTTGAAGTACCTACGGCTTGTGCGTTATTCCCAAGAGAGCTACTACGCTGGGCACCAAGGAGTTACGTGGAAAGGATTTTTAATGTAACTCGTTGGACTGAAATGAATTCAGGAGCCCATTTTGCGGCTATGGAAGAACCTGAGCTTTATATTAATGATATTAGAGAATTTGCTACTGAAAACTATGTTAGCTAATATGATTATACAAAGTATTGAGAGCTAAATTTAATAAAGATATAAATAATATATTTGAAATTCTTATGTTTAACGATTATAAAATAAAAGATGTTGAATCATTTGAAACTCCAGAACATTTAATCTTTGAAGAGAAAGTGTTACATAACATCAATTCAATAATTTCTTTAGTTGGAGATAAAGATCGATTAATACCTCATGCTAAGACTCATAAATCTAAAGATATATTAAGTCTCCTAATAGAAAATGGGATCAAAAAACATAAAACTTCTACACTTAATGAATTAGAAGTTTTAGCGGAATGTAATCCTGAGTCTTTAGTGTTAGCCTACCCAATCACATCTAAAATCAAATCAAAACGATTATTAAAAATAATAAATAAATTTCCTAACACAAAATTCTATGCCATTATTTCAAATGTTTTTCATTTTGATTTGATAAAAGATATTGATAGTTTAAGTGGGGTTTACATAGATTTAGATACTGGAATGAATAGGACGGGAGTTACAAAAGAAAACGTTTCAGATTTATTAGATTATATTTCTTCAAAATACTACAAAAAATTAAAAGGTATTCATGCTTATGATGGACAAACTGGTGGAGTTACAAGTATTGAAGAAAGAAAAACTGACACTCAAAATACGTTAAATGCTATTAGGTTTGTTGAAAAATTAATTAAGGAAAGATTTTCAATAAATGATTTTGAGATTATTGCAGGGGGATCATGGTCATTTCATTTTTATATACAAGAAAAGGATATAAAACTTTCTCCTGGCACTTGGATTTATTGGGATATAAATAATATAAAAATGAAAGAACTAGGATTTAAAATTGCTGGAGTGATATTAGGTCAGGTAATAGATCAGAATGAATCTAATAATACGGTAACAATTGACATAGGAGCAAAATCAATTTCGAGTGACATGATAACCGAAAACAGGTTGAAGCTTATAGGTAAACCAAATTCAAAATTAATTTTTCAAAATGAAGAACATGGGATTATAAAACTTAATGGAGAATCATTGAAATTAGGAGATTATGTTTTAGCACAACCCGGTCACGCATGTACTGTAACACCAAAATATAATAGAGCTTTAAAGATCGATAAAAATGGAGAAGTTTCAGGAATCATTATGCCACATGCGAGAGATAGGATTTTAACGTAACTTGCAAAATCTTTAATACAAGAAGAAAATAATAAATGCAATAAAAATATGGAGTTAGAAAAACCGCAATGGCTACTCATTTACAGAGTGTAAAAATGCACATTGCTTAGCTTAAAATGACTAAATGCCCAGGTGGCGGAATGGTAGACGCGACAGACTTAAAATCTGTTTTCCGAAAGGGAGTGGGGGTTCGAGTCCCTTCCTGGGCACCAATTAAGGATTATTAATATGGTGGATTTA
>PBDP01000001.1 GCA_002718095.1 Chloroflexota bacterium | reverse complement strand
CAGAATCAGAAACAATTCCTCCACCGCTATGAAACACAATCATATTATCTTCCAGAGTCATTGTTCTTATAGCAATGTTGGTAGACATATTTCCGTTAAATCCAATGTACCCTATACTTCCACAGTACACTCCCCGTCTATCAGGTTCTATTTCCTCAATAATTTCCATAGCTCTTATCTTAGGAGCTCCCGTTATAGATCCACCGGGAAAGCATTGTCTAAGCAAATCAACCGGACCATATCGTGGACTCAATTTAGAATTTATTGTTGAAACAAGATGCCAAACCGTTGGGTGTTTCTCAAGTTCAAATAACTCTGTTACTTTAACAGAGCCTATCGAAGAAACCTTACCTAAATCATTCCTCATTAAATCTACAATCATTACATTTTCAGCCTGATCTTTAAGGCTATTTTCAAGTTGATTTGCGAGGTTTTGGTCTTCATCAGAATCGATTCCTCTAGGGTTAGTGCCCTTTATAGGTCGTGTTTTTATGTCACTTGCATTTAATGAAAGAAATAATTCTGGAGAAGAACTCAATATTGTCAGGTCAGGAGTAGATATATATGCAGAAAAAGATCCCGGATTAGTTTCTCTTAATTTAAGATAAAGTTCCCATGAATCTCCTTCAAAAGGCATGGAAAAACGTTGAGATATATTAGCCTGGTATATATCCCCTTCTTTCAAATAATTTTTCACATTAACAACTGAATTTTTATAATCATTTACTGTGAAATTAGATTCCAGGGTAGTTTCTACACGCTTTGTTTGATGTGATAATTCATGGTTATTATTAATGATCTCAAAAACCCACTCTTTTCTATCTTGCGATGTCATTTGAGGATGATTATCAGAAGTAACTAATGTGATTAAATTTAAATCATGATCCTGAACAATAACCCAGTCATAAAACCCTACTGTCATTTCTGGATACTTATATTGTTTATCTGAAATATCAGGCAGATCTTCCAGCATCCTACCTAAATCATAAGTCCAATATCCAATTGCCCCACCTTCAAAAGGAAAAGATGAGTTAATAGTTTTATATGAATATTCAGATATAAGTTTATCTAAAACATCCCATGGATTCCCTTCAAGTTTTTCTTCATTACCATTCTTTATTACTGAAATGTATTGAGCAGTACTTTTCACAACAAGAAACGGATTTGCAGTCAGGTAACTGTATTTTCCCATTTGAGAAGTATTAGACGCACTATCCAAAAACATACAATGATCTATTTTTCCAAAACAATCAACTATAGAAACAATATTTTCTATATCTGGTAAAACATCAAATGTGGTAGACAATTAATTATCCAAATTAGATAAGCTTCTTAATCTCTGGTTTCAATCCTTCAGCAATAACCGCATAGCCTTCTGCGGTAGGATGACGAAAATCAGGCATTAAAAGCACATGTTCAGGTTTAAATATCTCAAGTCCATTTTTATAATGAGTGTTTGAATCGCCTGCTTCATTAATAGCTTTAATTGCTTTTTCTATTTCTGTACGCATCATTTTCATAGTCATTCCAACATTATTTACAGTATCTTCTCTGTCTTCAAAATAAATGGGAGAAAAAACCAATATAGGAGTAGTTGGATGTTTTTCTCTAATTATCTTTATGAAAGCCATTAATCCCGGGCCAAATGTACGCTGATTAAGAGTATTTCTAACTTGAGGAACTGAACCTATATCTATAGTAATAACATCAGCTTCCTCATCTCTTATAGTACAAGCTAATAAAGGATCTAAATGGGCCTCACCCCCATAACCCATACTCACTAATTCAAGATTAAGTGACCTAGAAATAATTGAGGTCCACCCGTCACTAGGCCTTTCAGCCCCAATACATTGTGTTATTGAACTACCATATGCAATCCAACGAGGGTTTGATGATGGTTCAGGTTTAGCAATCTCAGAGCCTTCTTCAATATTAATACCCCTCAATGTAAAACTGGTTAAATGAGGGAGCCAGATTTGAACTAGTTTCATTTCATTAGCTAATTCGCTAAATAAAATTGAAGAAGTTCCTGATGTGGCTTGAGAATCTGTATACATTCCATTGACGTACAGATCGGCATATGCCTCAGCTCCACCCCAATAATTACCACTCCCCCAACCTTCTACCGGACTAATAGTATCGCTAGCTAGATATTCATCTGCCGGACAATCAGCCAAGATCTCAATATCACAACTTGTTGTTTGGAAACTAAGCGTCATGCCAGAACTCATATCAGCCCAATAAACTAAGCCTGAGTCATAAAGAGTTCTGTCTTTCGTTTGGATTCGTGTTGGATGAACAGAATCTTCTGTAGTATCAAAAGATATTGCCCCTGTCCAGGTTATATTATTATCGTTAGGTGAAATAAATTTACGCATAAAAATCCTTATATATTACTTAAAAAAACTCAACATATGGTTCTGAGTCAACAGGAGTATATTCTGTAGGTGGAAACTGTTTCAATACATCCTCATCGATATCAGTTCCCCAACCTGGTCCATCTGGAGGCATAGAAAATCCATCTTTTATTGGAATATCATTCGTTAATACTGCACTATATCTATCTAAAAAGCTGACAAATATTTCTTGTTTAAATGCGTTTGCAGTAGCAATTGCAAAGTGTAAACTTGCAACAGTTGAGATTGGTCCATTTGAATTATGTGGTGCGACACTTACATAGTGTGTTTCAGCAGCAGAAGCGATCTTTCTTAATTCTGTCATACCACCTGCATGACATATATCAGGTTGAATAATAGAAACTGATTTCTCTTCTAATAACGGTTCAAAATCATACCTGTTGTACAGCTGTTCTCCAGTTGAAACAGGAACTCGAACCTTACGTGCAAATTCACCCATAACAGCAGCATTATCAAACTGAACTGGTTCTTCAAGCCAAGCAACGTTGAATGGTTCTATTTTTTCAGCTATCTGCAGTGCACTCCAAAAATCTACTCTACCTCTAACATCAAGTGCAATCTGTATATCAGGACCTACAGCATCTCGAACAGCCTTAACTAAATCCACTCCTCTATTTATACGCTCAGGAGTAGTTACATAAGTACCTTTAAATGGATAAAACTTTATTGTTTTATAGCCTTTTGAAACAATATCAAGCGCCGCTTTAGCATGTTCTTCAGCAGTGTCAGCAACTTCAAACCAACCATTAGCATATACGGCAATTTTATCTCTGACTTTACCACCAAGTAATTCGTATACAGGAACTCCGAGAGCCTTACCTTTTATATCCCATAATGCTAAATCAATTGCACTTATTGCACTCATCGTAAGTGCTCCTCCCGTCCATGTAACTCTCCTGTAGAGAGAATTCCATATGTACTCTATTGCAAAAGGATCTTTCCCAATCAGAAACTTAGTAAATTCTTCAATTTCTGCAGTAAGTGCATGATCTTTAAATTGTAAACTTCCTTCACCTACTCCATGAATTCCTGAATCTGTATATATCTTTATAAATAGCCAATTCCACCCTTCTTTCCAATCATCATCTTTAGGAACTGATGACATTCTAAAAACTTTAACGTCTGTTATTTTCATCTATATCTCCATGTAAATTAGATACATAATGATCAAATAATTAATTTATAAAACTGAGATTATCATTTATTTATTTTTTGTACCATAATATATAAAGGTTTTTAGTGTTACAAATGAATCAAATATCTTCCATAAGTGAATCTGAGTTAATCAAACGGTTACACAATATTATTATTGAAAATACCTCACCTGATTCTACGTCTGAAAATATCGACATGGGAATTGGAGATGATGCCGCTATTGTAAATCCTATAAAGAATAAAAATGTTGTAACTACAGACACGATGGTTGAAAATACTCATTTCATCTATGATGTTACAAATTTTCGAAACTTAGGTTGGAAATTATTAGCGACAAATTATAGTGATATAGCCGCAATGGGATGTCGTCCACTTCACAGCGTTATTAACTTAGGACTAAGAGAAAATCAAAAAATCAGTGATGTAGAAGAAATGTATTTGGGTTTCTGTGATCTAATAAATGAGTTCGGCGGAGCTATAATTGGTGGAGACATAGTAAGGTCAGATACATTTTTTATTTCTATAACGGTTACAGGAGTATCTGAAGGTAACATTATTCTCACCAGAAAAAAAGCTAAAATTGGGGATGAAATATTTGTTACAGGTAATTTAGGAAACTCAAAAGTCGGATTAGAAATTATTTTGAATTCACCCGATCATATAACATCTGATAACAATAAAAGCTTCATAGAAGCTCACACCAGACCAACTCCAAAAATTCAACAGGGCTTAGATTTGGTACGTGCATGCATCACAACAGCAATGGATATAAGTGACGGGCTACTAAACGACTTAAAAAAAATGTGTGACTCAAGTGATGTTGGAGCAGAAATATACATAGAATCAATACCAGTAGACAAACATCTCAAAAATATGTATCCGGAAAAATGGGATGAGAAAGTTGTCCAAGGTGGAGAAGATTATGAACTATTATTCACTGCAAGCTCTGATTCAATTAATATACTAAATGATATTTCAGAATCAGAATTTTTCTCAATTGGAAAAGTAACTGAAAAATCATCTGGAATAAAAATTATAGATTCCAACGGAAAAACAAAAACATACAACGAAGTCGGCTGGGATCACTTCAAAGGCAAATAATGGATTACATTACAATTGATATAGAAAAAGGGGCATTTCGACCTACTGAAATCCTGTCTGAACTTAGGATAGTTGCTGAAACACTTTATGCGCCAATGAAAATGGTAGGTTTTTGGGATAAAGTAGAAGGAATGCATCTCTGTCCGCAAATTGAAAGGCATAAACCTTGTTTGTGCGATCCTGAAAATCCTGGAGAGAAATTTATATCATATGTGAAAATACTTGAACGAGAACGTCAAGCTGCATTAGCGATTTCCTTTAGCCACTCTGGAATCACTATTTACATGTCCTAATCAAAAACAGTTTGATATTGATTAGAATTATCAAAATTTACATCTACTAAACTAGATCCTGTGAAATCAGCCATTGCTATATTAGAGTTTCTAAAATCTGATTGATCAAAATTAGCATTCTTTAAAATACATCTCCTTAAATCAGTTTCTTCAAAATTAGATTTTTCAAAATCACCTTCTGAAAGATCTGACTCAAGCATTCCCGCTCCGGAGAAATCACAATTTTGAGCATTCACAGATTTCAAGATTGACCACCTTAAATCAGCATTTTTAAAACATGCTAAGGAAATATCTGAATCTGTAAGATTAGCCCCACCAAGATTAGCGTTAAAAAAATCGCACCCTGAAAGATCTGAATTCCTGAAATTAACGTAACGTAGATCTGTATTTCTAAAACTAATAGAGTTAAATTTCATACCAGACAAGTCCATTTCAGATAGATTTAATGACTCAAGAGAGCCTTCTGATGCTATCGTTATTTCTATGTCAGCTTTAGATAAAGTCACAATTATCCTAAGATTTATTTCTATATTGCGAAGCAGGATGGTCTGGCATAGTTAAAGTAGCTCCTTTACCAAAAAAATGTTCTCTTAATGTGCTAGCTTCATATTTTTTCCTAAACAGTCCTCTATTTTGTAATTCAGGAACTAACATATTTACTAAATCTTCATGCGATCCAGGTTGAATCATTGTAAGAGCATTAAATCCGTCCACTCCAGCTTCGTAATAAGTTTCTAAAATATCTGCAATTTGAGCGGGAGTTCCAACCATACGGGATTTTGGCATATCAGCAATCATGCTGTTTATAGTCATACCTTCTCTAGATTTAGCAATAAATTGCATCCCATCCGAGTCCATATCAGAAAGAGGNTTATCACGATCTAATCCTTTCAGATCNATTCCTGTATGGCCNCCAAAAAGAGCNAAAAGACCATCNTCAGACTGATATTTCATAAATTCTTCATTCTTTTTATTTGCTTCAGATTCAGTTTCTCCAATAACAGGAGTAAATGTCATCATAAATTTCAAATTACTAGGGTCTCTGCCATAAGACTCCATTTTGTCCTTATACAATTTCATTCTTTTTGATGCATGTTCTGGGCTATCAAATCTTACTAAAACCCCTTCTGCATGCTTAGCTGCAAAATCTATTCCTTTGGGGGAAGCTCCAGCTTGAAACAAAAATGGTGTCCTCTGGATAGAAGGTTCACACATATGTGGGCCTTTAACAGAAAAGAAATCCCCTTCATGATTTATCTCATGAACTTTAGAAGGATCAGTATGAATGTCCTTTACTGTATCTTGTACTACTGCATCATTCTCCCAACTTGATTCCCACAACTTATATACAACTTCCATATATTCTTCAGCCTTATCATAACGTGCATCATGATCAAGCATCTCGCCTAATCCATTCTCATAAACATTCTTCACNTANGATGTAACGATATTCCANCCAACTCTACCGTTAGTAAANTGATCTAGTGAAGTAAATGCTCTCGCACATTCGTAAGGAGGATGATAACTAGTACTATANGTNCATCCTATACCTAAATNTTTTGTATTTAATGCTAATGCNGAAATCANTAGCATNGGGTCAACNGCAGGAGANTGAACAGCATTTCTAACAGCNGCATCACGGTTGCNACCATAACCGTCATAAAACCCGTGTATATCTGCTATGAACAAAGCNTCCAAACAGCCTTTTTCAAGAGTTTTGGCAATTTTTACCCAAACATCNAAATCCAAATAACCAGAAGCCATTTGGTCTTNAGGATGTTTCCATTGACCAATAGCNTGTGAATGCGGTGTGATCTGTGTAAAAGCATTNAAATGCATCATAACAAAACTCCAAAAANTTANTAAGGAAACTATACTACCTACTGATTAATATATAAAGGCTTCAAACTTTATATATTAATCAGTATATGGTTTAATGAAAGANTCTTATCCNAGGAAGGAGCGNAGTATGGTAACTAAANTAAAAAATNACGATAAGTTATTAGCTCANTTAATGAGAAGAGCCTCTTTTGGNTCTACNTATTCCGAAATAAAGGAAATTTCNNAATTANCTTATGATGAGATAGTTGATTCANTAATTTCTCCTGAAGATACCAGTTGGATGGGAGCTCATATCATCCGAAGGCACCATTTNGAACATGCTTCAATGATGAGTCANTAGAGGNNTAGGNGAGTTTTGGCTCTANNGAATGGCTACNACAAAATCNCCNNTTATAGAAAANATGACANTNTTTTGGCANNGNNTATTTGCAACNGGATACCCNAAAGTTGTTCATGGNATGCAAAAAAANTANCAAATTGATATGTTNCGNANAATGTGTNTNGAAGANTTAGATTCNATNTTANTNGNNNTATCNAAAGATCCTNCAATGATAATCTGGTTAGACAATCAAGAAAATCANAATGGTGCNATCAATGAAAATTANGGNNGAGANTTATTAGAANTNTTTTCTATGGGAGTNGGCAATTATTCTGAAGATGACATNAAAGAATGNGCNCGNGCATTNACNGGTTGGACTATNGCNAATAGNGATTACATGGTTGANAGATCTGAAAGAGANTCNGANCAACCNTTTGGCNGAATTGCNTGGCATTTTAANTTTGATGAAAAAGANCATGATTTTGGNGAAAAAACNTTTNTNGGNGAAANAGGAAACTTCAANGGAGANGATATTNTAAAAATAATNTGCAANCANGANAGTACNGCNAGATTNATNGCNNGNCNGCTNTATAANTTCTTCGTNGAAGANGAAGTNCCNGTTCCNTCTTGGAATGATGTTNCTCCAAAAAACCCTGANGCAATNGATATCTTAGTAAANNCATANTTTGANAATAANCATTCNATNAAAGAAATGGTCANNACNTTATTTAANTCTGANTTCTTTAANTCNGANNANGTAAGATANAAAAGAGTTAAAAGCCCNGTAGANTTAGTNACAGGNGTTNTACGAATNACNGGNGANTTAGANAGNCCNAANAGANCNATGTTTAATCATTTNGGNAANATGGAATANATGGGNCAATGGCTAACAAATCCNCCAACNGTAGAAGGNTGGCATGANGGNNCTGAATGGATAGAAACAGGNTCAATAGTNGAAAGAGTAAATTANGCNTCNGAACANCTTAGTAANGAANAAGCTTCCTGGNNTAAAANNNTTAATNTCNAATATTATGNANANTTCTAANAANAGNGANGATATACCTGAAANTTGTCTTNGNGAATTAGGGGTNTTNGATGTNAGCNCNGAAACAATGNNTGTTTTNATGGAATTTACAAANAATCCNGANNTNTCANATNNANANNTTGTNACTGGAGTAATNAANCTTATNGCNNCNTCTCCAGATTTCCANAATTGTTAAATTAGAGGTNCTATATGACNACANNAAAATCTACNAAANATNTATCNTANGATNNNACTTTAGGTATGACATATATGGAAGGTAANGGGTTTTATTANCCTAACGATTCTNTAGTTGCACCCGACGGNAAAATATATGTTCTNAGTAGAGGNCANGAACATTTTGGNTCNGGAAGAGGAATTAGNGTTACNGTTNTAGATACTNANGAAAATTTCCATTCNGTNTTNGGNAAATTNGGATCNGGNTATTGTGAATTNACNTGGCCTTCTGCNATATCNATGTCTCCNGANGGAAGACTTTTTATNACNGATGANCATNTNNATAAAGTNATNATNCTNAATACTGAAGGNGANGCTTTAGGTGAATGGGGNAAATCNGGANNAGGANNTGATGAACTTAACTGTCCATCAGGAATCACTTTCGACAATGAAGGTAATGTTTATATATCTGATACATACAATAATTGTGTNAAAGTTTTTACAGATGATGGGAAATATCTGCAAACTATCGGTCTAAGCAAAGAAAAAGATGGATTGAAATTACCTTGGCGCCTCAGCATAGGCCCTGATTCTAATATTTATGTTGCTGATTGGGGCAATGACCGAGTTTGTTCTTATGATAAAAACGGAAATTTATTATCACTATATGGAAAATCCGGATTTAATGAAGGGGAATTGCTAAAACCTGCAGATGTTGTAGTTGACAAATCAGGTAATGTGCATGTTGCTGATTGGGGAAATGAAAGAATTCAAGTTTTTAGTAATTCTGGAGATTTTCTTGAAATGAACTTAGGAGAATCAGAGTTGTCCGGATGGGCCAAAGATTTCTTTTCAGTAAATGTAGAGGAAGCCCAAACAAGAGCTACTGCAAACCTACATATAGAAGATATCCCTTTCTCAAATATGAATGACAGACACGAAATTTCTTCTCACATTGAAGAATATTTTTGGGGACCTACATCACTAAACATAGGACCAGACGGAAAATTATATATACTCGAATGTAACCGACATAGACTTCAAGTATTTAATATATAATTTTGTTGTAATTCTAATACGGGGTAGGGCGAGTGTTATTGATTTTATCGTTAGCCGGAGCGTCATACCAGTCGTCATCAGCTAATCCTGCATAAGGATATTTATCAAATTTACAATCATCTTTTTCGGTTACTCTTGGATCATCTCTATCTGCCAAAACTGAAAAGAGTTTTTTATGTAATTTATCAACAATATCTTTATATTTAGGATCAGATGCAAGATTATTCATATTATCTGGATCCGAGTTAATATCATACAATTCCATAAATGGCCGCTTAGCAAATGCTAAATCAAACTTTGGTCTAACGTCTTCTAGATTTCTATTAACAACTATCCAATGTTTTGTAGGACTAGGATCAACATCTATAAAAGGATTCCTATCGCTCAGTGAACGATCATATGATGAATTAACTAATTCAATAACCATATCAGGGTCGTCATTGGAAGAATCGTAGCTATCAAACCCATGTGGATTACCGGCTGGCCATCTGTCTGGAGCAAAGTTATAAATATACAAATAATCTTTATCCCTAATTGAACGACAAGGATATGGCAACCCCCCCGTACGTGCATACATTACATGTCTTTCTCGTCCTGTAACAACATACCCAGAATCATCATTACCTTCATTCTCTGAAGTCAGTAAAGGCATAATACTATCAACCATATTCTCCAAAGGATCTTCACCAGCAGCTTCAAGAAATGTTGGCCCAAGTCTCATCAAATTAACAAATTCATTCACAACCTTTCCCGGTTTTATTTTACCGGGCCAACGGGCAGCCATAGCTACTTGTGTTCCAATATCGTATAAATTACATTTACTTCGAGGAACACCTGGAATACCGTGATCTCCGCTTATAACTACTAAAGTATTCTCTAATTCACCGGCTTTTTCCAATTCATCTAAAATGATTCCAGCACCATAATCAACTGCTAATACTTCACCCAAATAATCATTGAAATCTTCTCTTACATCATGAACATCAGGAAGGAAATCTGGCATACGCCCTTTTAAGTCATCAGGGTCTAGTCCCCACAATTTTTTACCGGAACCTCTTTGCCATTCTCTATGAGTATTAACAGGACCCCACCAGTAACAAAATGGTTGATCTTCTGATTTGTCATCTAAAAAAGCCTTAATACTTTCTCTGGTCTCATCAAATAGAACTTGCTTAGCTGAATCAACTCCCATTTCAGGAACTCTTTGAGTAACTTCTTGCGAGAATCTTTTCCACTTATTTCCTAAAGGTTCATACTTAGTGCGTTGCCCTCCATAAGGTGCATTTTCAGATTTTCCAGGAGACCAAACTTTATAAGTATAACCAATATGATATCCCTTTTCTTCCAACATTAAAGGATACGTCGGAATAGAATCATCCCAATACGCTCCATCTAATATTGCTCCCAATCCTGTCTCCCAAAAATAAGTTCCTGAAAGAATCGAGCTCCTGCATGGTGTACAAGTTGGAGCAGGAACATGAGCATTAGTGAAAATAGCACCTTCTGTGGCTATTCGATCAAAATTTGGAGTTTCTATCAATTGATTTATTGAATCAGACCCTTCAAATATCCTATATGCACTTGCATACCTGCCCCAATCGTCTGCAAATAAAAAAACGATGTTTGGACGTTTTGAATCTATCATAATTTATCCTCGTCGTAGAATTAGAAACTATTTATGAGGATTCTACACTATAACTTAAAAAGGAATAGGAGGAGGAACTACACGATCATTTCCAACTTCGTTAAACCAATCAAGATCAGGCATGCCCGCATAAGGATATTTATCAAATTTACAATCCGCACCCTCAATAACCCTAGGATCATTTCGCTCTTCTAAAACTGTAAAAAGTTTTTCATGTAGTTTATTCAAAATATCATTATAATCAGGAAGTGAAGCAAGATTATTCATATGATGTGGATCAATTCTAAGGTCGTATAATTCCTTTGCAGGTCTTTTTCCAAATGTTAAATCAAATTTTGGTCGAACATTCACTTTATCTCTATTAGCTAACATCCATACTTTTGTAGGACCATTATCGATATCAGCAAAAGATTCACTAACTTTTCTTCCTGGGAATCCTGCTGCTAACAAATCTTCAATTTCACTTGGGTCAGTTAAAAATTCTGGATCTTCAAACCCATTCGGTGCTCCAATAGGCCACCTATCAGGAGCAAAATTATAGATATACAAAAAATCTTTTGTCCTAATAGCTCGTGACGGATAAGGTAGTCCTTTTGTCCTGGCAAATGTTGAATGTCGTTCTCTACCAGTTACAACGTATCCAGAATCATCTTTACCTTCATCTTCTGAAATAAATAGTGGCATAATACTATCAACCATATTGTCTAAGGGTTCTTCCCCTGCTGCTTCAAGAAATGTAGGACCAAGGCTCATCAAATTAACAAATTCATTCACAATTTTTCCTGGTTTTATTTTACCGGGCCAACGGGCAGCCATCGTTACTTGAGTTCCAATATCGTATAAATTGCATTTTGCTCGTGGCATACCAGGGATTCCATGATCTCCACTTATTACAATTAAAGTATTATCTAATTCACCAGCTTTTTCTAATTCATCTAAAATAATTCCAACGCCATGGTCAACTGCTAATACTTCACCTAAATAATCATTGAAATCTTCTCTTATATCGTGAACATCAGGAAGGAAATCTGGCATACGTCCTTTTAAGTCATCAGGATCTAATCCCCATAATTCTTTACCCGAACCTTTTTGCCAAGACCTATGAGTATTAACAGGTCCCCACCAGTAACAAAATGGGCTATCGACTGATCTATCACCCAGAAATGATTTGAAATTATCTCGAGTCTCATCAAATAATACTTGTTTAGCTGAGTCAATTCCCATTTCAGGAACTCTTTGTGTGACTTCCTGAGAAAATTCTTTCCATTTATTTCCTAAAGGTTCATATTTTGTGCGTTGTCCACCATAAGGAGCATTTTCTGTTTTCCCGGGAGACCAAACTTTATATGTATAACCTATGTGATATCCCTTTTTTTCTAACATTAAGGGATATGTAGGGATTGAATCATCCCAATAAGAACCTTCTAGTATGGCCCCCAAACCTGTCTCCCAAAAATAGGTTCCCGAAAGTATGGAACTACGGCAAGGAGTACATGAAGGAGCTGGAACATGGGCATTAGTAAATATAGCTCCTTCAGATGCTATACGATCAAAATTTGGGGTTTCTATAACATGGTTTATGGAATTCAAATCCCCAAATTCTCTATACGCACTAGCATATCTACCCCAATCGTCTGCAAATAAAAAAACAATATTTGGACGTTTAGAATATGCCATTATTATTTCTCAAATCTAATAATATTTTAAGTCGTATATTTAGCTTGAGCTGGATATGGATCCCAATTTTCACCATTCATCGCAGAACTTGTATACCATTCAGGATCAGGCATACCTGCATAAGGTTGATGCTCAAATTTACAATCATCACCTTCAATAACCCTAGGGTCATTTCGCTCTTCTAAGACTGAAAAAAGTTCTTCATTTAACTTATCCATTATTTCTTTATATTTAGGATCTTCAGCAAGATTCGTCATATGATTAGGATCTTTTTTAACATCATAGAGTTCTAATGCTGGTCTTTTATTAAAAGCTAAATCAAACCTTTCTCTATAGAATTCCTGGTTCCTGTTCCCTATTACCCAAGCCTTAGATGGACCTGTATCCATATCAGATAATGCATTCTTTAGATCTCTTCTTCGATTCCAAACAGAAGCTGTAATTAATAAATCATCCAAATCTTCAGGATCTGAATCTTTAGATTCCAATCCAAATAATTCTCCAATTGGATATCTATCAGGTTCAAAATTACGAATATATAGATAATCCTTAGTTCTAATCCCTCTAGATGGATATGGCAAGCCACCTTGCCTAGCAAAGGCAACATGCCTTTCTCTTCCAAATATCACTCGCCCGCCTTCTTCAATACCAGCATCATCAGATGTAAGTAAAGGCATAATGCTATCGACCATATTATCTGTTGGATTTTCTCCTGCAGCTTCAAGAAATGTTGGCCCCCAACTCATAAGGTTAACAAGTTCATTAACAACTTTGCCTGGTTTAATTTTACCTGGCCATCGAGCAGCTAATGCTACCTGGCTTCCAAAATCATATAAATTACATTTTGCTCGTGGTAATCCGGGAATTCCATGATCTCCACTCATAACAACAAGTGTATTATCTAATTCTCCAGCTTTCTCAAGCTCATCTAAAATAACTCCTGCGCCAGCATCGACAGCTAATATTTCTCCAAGATAATCAGCAAAATCTTCTCTAACTTCAGGAACATCTGGCACGAATTCTGGCATCTTACCTTCTAAATCATCCGGATTAATACCCCACAATTCTTTACCTGAACCCTTGTGCCATGGTCTATGAGTATTTACAGGACCCCACCAATAACAAAACGGGTCATCACCTGCCCTATCATCTAAAAATGATTTGAAATTATTCCGAGTTTCATCGTAAAGTTTTTCTTTAGCTCCTTCCACTCCCCATTCAGAAATCCAATATGTAGCATATTGTGAGAATTTCCGCCATTCATTCCCAGCAGATTCATATTTTGTTCTAGCTCCTCCATATGGAGCATTCTCCGATTTACCCGGAGACCAAACTTTATATGTATGCCCAATATGATAGCCTTTTTCTTCTAACATCAAAGGATAAGAAGGTATAGACTCATCCCAATACGCACCTTCTAATATTGCCCCTAACCCAGTTTCCCAAAAATAAGTACCTGAAAGTATAGAACTTCTACAAGGGGTACAGGTTGGAGCTGGAACATGAGCGTTAGTAAACAAAGCTCCTTCTGATGCTATACGATCAAAATTTGGAGTTTCAATTAAATGATTGATAGAGTTAGGAGAACCAAATTTCCTATATGCGCTTGCGTATCTACCCCAATCATCCGCAAATAAAAAGACAATATTAGGTCGTTTAGAATTATCAGCCATCAGTAATCTCCTGAGAATATATCGTTTATAAAGTCAGGTTACCACTTTACACCAAGAAAAAAAAACTGTCACTTTTCAGTAAAATGAGAAGTATTACAAGGGGAATTCCTGATGAATTAATACAGACTCCAATGCAGACAAGAATGCAAAAACATATTCTGTTTGGCTAGATTCTCCCATCAAACCTATTCTCCATATTTTACCCGCAAAATCACCTAGCCCCTTTCCTATCTCAATATTAAATTCTCTTAATAACTGATCAGCAACTTCATTTCCATCCACACCTGGTGGAATAATAACTGGAGTTATTTGATTTAATCTCGATTTACCTGATCCTAATAAATCAAATTGCATAGACTTAAGACCAGACCTTAAAATCTCTGCATTTTTTTCATGCCTCGCAAATCTATTTTCCAATCCTTCTTCAAATATTATGTTAAGAGCTTCTCTTATACCAAACATCATCGAAACAGGAGTTGTATGATGGTATATTCGTCTTTCATTCCAGTAATTTGCAAGTAAACTAAGGTCTAAATACCATGAATACGGCTTAGTTTTTCTAGACAGAATAGTGGCCATAGCTTCATCACTAACAACAACAGGAGACAATCCTGGAGGAGCACCCAAACATTTTTGGGATGCTGAGTATGCGTAATCAATAGATAATTTATCAACATCTAAGTCTGTTCCACCTAAAGTAGTAACCGCATCGACCATTAACATAGCTCCATGCTCTTTTGTTATACTCGAAATATTCTCTAGTGGTTGACAAATGCCAGTAGAAGTTTCTCCGTGTATTGCTGTTACTAATTTAACATCAGCATGATTTTTTAATTCATTCTCTAATAATTCTTCTGGAAACGGTTCTCCCCACTGAGCCCTAATTGGAACAACATTTGCTCCTACTCTAGTAGCCATTTCAAACATTCTTTCACAAAAATGTCCATACAGACACATCACAACTTTATCCCCTGGTTCTAGGAGACTAGAAAATCCAGCTTCCATTCCTGCAGAGCCTGTACCTGGAATAGCCATTGCCAAATTCTTTGTCTTATATAATCGCGCAATCAAATCCGAAATTTCATCTAATACAACCATAAAATCAGGATCTAAATAACCAAGCATGCTATGAGACATGGCATCAAGAACCCTAGCGTTTGCCATACTTGGTCCAGGGCCTAGGAGAATCCTAGGAGGTAATTCAGAATCATTTTTTAACATTAATTAAATCCTCAAATAAAATTTCACATTAATATTCTTACACATATAAAGTAAATAAATACAGAATTTTATTAAATTATTATTATCAAAATTTGGAATTATTAATCTAAAAAATCTCTCCAAGTATATTTAGGTTTATAACCCAAAATACGTTTTGCTTTTTCTGATGATATAGGGCTCTCGATACCAGTAAGTTTTGAGGCTACTTTTTCTGACCCTGGAAATATTTTTGGGAAAGCTTGTGATATAGGTTCTCTACTCATAGCATCATCAGCGCTAATAAAAAATCGGTCATGTTTAATATCCGTATTTTGTAAAGCTAACAAAACTCCTTGAGCATAATCCCTAGCATCTACATAAGCTAATATAGCCGTCTGAGTTTCATTTCCACCATTTAATCCTTCTATATTATCTGGCACATCCATTCTATTTTCAGTTTCATACTCAGTACTAAGCATCTGAAGGACACGTTCTCCATAATCTGACGGAACTATAACAGTAGTAGGGCGCAATGAGATCGTAGAGATACCACTTCTAATAGTTGCAGCCTCAAGAATATCTTCACCAAATGCTTTTGATAACCCATATGAATCTTGTGGTTTTAAAGGATGCTCTTCATCTATAGGCATATAATCCGGAATCATATTAGTAAAACTATACGCAAAGCCTAAAGCTGATCCGCTACTACTAAATACAATTTTTTTTACATTAGACCTAATGGCTGCTTCTACTATATTAAATGTAGTGACCATGTTGTTTTCAAAGACATTTTCTGCTCTATAGCCAACTGGTCGTGGAATTGCTGCTAAATGGACAATCGAATGAATTCCATTTAGTAATGTATCAAGTTCTAAACTATTTTTAAGATCAATTTTTTCATAAATCGTACCAGGAGTAGTCTCATAGTTGGGTAAATTTAAATCTGCGACTACAACGCTATAGTGTTTTTCTAATTCTTTTACAACCCACTGACCTAAATAGCCTACACCACCAGTAACTAATATTTTATCCATTGTTTCTCCTTGTTAATAAGAAATAAAAGAACCTGCTCCGCCATCTGTTGCTATAGCTTCTCCTGATATAGAAGAGGATTTGTCTGAACATAAAAAAACTGCAACATCAGCAACTTCTTTAGCATCTACCAGTCGACAAATAAAATTACCTAACGGGGAATCAGGTGCAAAATCTTGTTTTTCTAATTCTTCAGCTGATATCCCTAATACTTTTGCTCTTTTCAACATAGCTTCAGGAGTTCTTTCCGTCCTAGTGGCACCTGGATATATACAATTAACATTAATCCCAAATCTCCCAAATTGCATTGCTAATGATCTCGTCAGATGCATAAGAGCTACATTCCTTGCACCTCCAGTTAAATTACCCGCTTTTCTAGCATTAATACCACTGATATTAACTATTTTGCCCCAACCTTGTTGCTGCATATAAGGAAGAACAGCTCGTGCACACCTGAGCGCACCAACATATTTAATATTGAAGTCTCCTATTAAAGCATTTTCATCCAATGAATCGATAGGGCGAACTGCAGCAGGGGAACCATTAGGTATAGCTGCTGAGTTAATTAATATATCAATTCCACCTAATTCTGAGTGAGCATTTTTAATAGCAGAGTCTACACTTTCTTTATCTCCCGTATCAAAACTTATAGGTACTATCTTTGTACTTGTATTTTTTCTTATATCATTTGCAGCGTTCTCTAACCGTTCAATATCTCTAGCAGCAATAGCAACATCAACCCCTTCTTCAACAAGCACTTTTGCAATAGCTTTTCCCATACCTCTACTACCACCAGCTACAAAAGCTTTTTTTCCATTCAAATTCAAATCCATATTTAAATCCTTAATTATTTTTATAATCAATAAAACTAGTGTATTATGAACCCACATCATCAAGGTTAGATATTTATGGATAATGTATCACTATTATTATTAATATGTATCTTCTATTTCATAATATTATTATCGATTATAATTGCATCTCAATATTTTCTCAGTAAACATCCTGTTTCTAGTGAAATCAAAAATGATTCTCATGAAATAGCATCATTAATAAAAAATGTCGAAATACAGATCCAAAATCTAACAAAAATATTAGAGACTCAGTCAACCCTTAGAGAAGAAAAACATCAAATAGAAAGAACTTTAAAAGAGTATGTCAACGGTTATAATTTTTCAAAGTTTAAAGATGCTAGTTTGGAATTTATAAATGCAACAATATATGCAACCGACTCAATTAAGGCAATTGAGAAGGATACATCTGACGATATAAATGGATATATTTATGCAATCCAACAACATTTATTACAAGGTTTGCATGACGCAGGCATAGAAGAATTTAATCCTCCCATTGGTTCCGAATATAAGACTGCTTTAGGAGTTGAAATGGTTGGGAAAGAATATACAAAAAGCGATTCACAAATAGGGACAATATCAGAAATAAAAAAATCAGGATGGAGAACTATATTACCTGAAAAAGAATCTGGTAAGAATATAGTTAAACCAGCAGAAGTAATTGTATACAGTGAAACTAGTGAGTAGGAGACACCATGCAAAATCCAAAGATTATAGGGGTAGATTTAGGAACAACTAATACGGTCTTAGCATATTTAGATGAAGTTGGTGACCCACAAATAGTTCGTACCCCTGAAGGAGATAACTTAACACCATCCGCAGTATATATAGACCCAGAAACCGATCAAACATCTATAGGTAAAGAGGCTTTAAGATTGTCCGACCAGGGGTTTAGCATATTTCGCGACTACAAAAGAGATATAGGTTCAGATACAGTCTATCTAGAAATAAATTCAAAAAAAATAACACCTGAAACTTTAAGTACATTAGTATTAAAAAAAATCAGTACCGATTTCGACCCTAACATAAGCCAGGCTGTCATAACAGTTCCCGCAAATTTTGGAGTAGACAGACGTGAAGCAACACTAGCATCAGGGAAATTAGCCGATCTACCAGTATCACAAGTAATAAATGAACCTTCCGCTGCTGCATTTTACTTCGCTATGAAAAGTAATTTGAAGCCAGGAAAATATGCTGTATATGACTTTGGAGGTGGTACATGGGATATAAGTATAGTATCTGTGTCAGGAACAGAAGTCGAAATATTAGAATCAGAGGGTATTAGCAAATTGGGCGGCAAAGACTTTGACGAAAAATTACAAGACCTCGTAGAAAAAAAATTCCAATCAGAAACAGACTCTGAAATCAATTATTCTATCCAAAATTTTAGAGCTAGTTCTCTATTTGAAGAATTGAAAAAAAGTTTAAGTATAAATGAGGAAAGAAAAGTAATCATACGAAGAGAAGAAGGTCCGCCCGTAACGTTAACCGTAACAAGGTCCGAATTTGAAAGTTCAGTTTCTGGTTTACTGGCACAATCTGAGATGATATGTTCAACTTTATTAAAAAAACATGATGACTTGTTAGACATTCTACTTGTTGGTGGATCAACTAGAATACCTGCAGTAAAAGAAAGCATATTAAAGGTATTTGGTAAACACCCCATAACAGTAGATAATCCTGATGAAGTGGTAGCCTTAGGCGCTGCATTATATTCAGGTTTAAAATCTGATAAAACAATTTTAAATTCTGCGCAATCAGAATTATTAGAAAGAGTAAATTTTAAAGAAGTTTCAAATATGTATTTTGGCGTTATCGCTGTGTCATTTAATGAAACAACTAATCAATTAGATCTGATGCCAACATATATCATTGATAAAGGTACACCAATCCCATCTGAACCCATAACTGAACAATATACAACAATATACGAGAATCAAACGAATAGTAAGATACAAGTGATTCAAAGTTCTATGCCAGAAAAAGATGTGAAATGGGTAGATATATTGTGGGAAGATGACTTCCCACTCCCCCCGGGACTTCCTCAAGGGGAACCTATAGATTTCACATTCCAAATGCTTGAAGACGGTACGGTAGATTGTCATTTTTTGCATAAGCCTAGCAGTTCAGAGCAATCTGTAAACATTACTCCACAATATGAAGTAACAAAAGAAAAAAAATTAGAAATAGAAGAGTTTTTTGTGGAGTAACTAGATAACCATGGAAATCATCATCATCATCATAGTAGTAGGGGCAATTTGGTTTGTAGTCAATCAGGCCAAAAAATTTGGTGCCCACGAAGAAACAAACAAACTTGTCAAAAAGAATCCGCCTAAATTCAGAATTATAAAAAAACCATTCACACTTGATGATGGTAGTATTCAACAGATATTTGAATTCCAAATGCGAGGTAGTTTTCCTCCGACCGTTTACGGAAAGAATAATATTGCTGTTGCTATATCGTTGTTTGACTATCGAGACATGAAATGCATAATGTCTATTCTTGATTGGCAACAAGAACACTATTCAAGATTTTTTTTATCTAGCCAAAATTTAAATAAAATCAATTTTGGTTCATATTTTCCTGATTGGACACCAATAGGATTCGCGTTTGAACAGACACTAATTCCAGCTAAATCAGGTCAAATACAACTACTTGCCAAAATCAGATTCCTATCAGCAACCAATGTGGACAAAATATTGATTGGCGAACCTATATCTACAATAAATGTTCTAGCATCATTAGATACACCGAAACAACGTACTACAGAACATGTCACATTTAAATTCTCCGAATCCGGATACGAAGAAGCATATGAAGACTCGATAATTGCTCAAGAAATGGCTCTTAAAATTGCTGTACACATAGCTTTAATAGATGGCGAACTTCACAAAAAAGAAGGAGCACTAATAAAAAGTTGGATTGAAAAATATGTAGGTGATTTCACTGGTGAGGAAAAAGAAGAAATAAAAACTCGAATGAATACTTCAATGGCAGAAGCTTACCAAGAAGCTAAAACAGACAATTCAAATATAAATGAAAAAATAGAAACATTACGTATAAAAGGGACTAAAAAAGATTATTTCGAAACTATAGAGTTATTAATAGATATAATGACTTCAGATGAGGAAGCCCACCGAGACGAATTAGCATTTATTAATGATCTAGGATCCAAACTAGGGGTTTCAATATCTGAAATACAAAATCTTAAAAACCTAAAAATAATAAATGATGAAACAATAAGTACAAACTCTCAAGACACTAATGAAATTTTGGGAATAACATCTTCTATGAATAAAGAGGAGGTATGTGAGCATTTGACGAATGAATTTTTGCAATGGAATTCACGCATAGAGCAACTTGAAGGTGAGGAAAAAGTATATGCTCAAAATATGATTGACTTAATCTCAGAATCTAGAATAAATAATGGTTGTTAACGATAAATATTTAAATTTTATAAGACTAGAATCAGAATCTGACACAATATTAGATGACGATCGAATTTTATTTCACAAGTTGCAAGAAACACGTCAAAGTTTATTGTCAAATTCTTTACGTGTGACAGAAACAACTGTCCCTCTCGTATATACTCAAATAGAAATATGTGCAAAAATTTTAAATTTGAACCTGAAAAATATAGATGCTTATATTTATTCAAAGCAAGATTACAATGCTTTTTCTATCAGCAATTCAAAAGATGAAATTTTAATCGGTATCTCATCAAGTTTGGTCAAAACTTTAAATCTTATAGAATTACGATTCCTTTTAGGACATGAGTTAGGACATGCTATTTTTAATCATTCTGAGTCAACTCATTTATCACAAAATAATTTTGATTATGATTCATCAAAAAAAATACGCGACATGGAAATATCAGCAGATAGAATTGGATACATATGCACTAATTCCCTTGAAGAGTCTGTAAGAGCAATGATGAAGATAGCGTCAGGTTTAGAAGATGAATATCTAAATCTTGATATAAGACCCTTTATTGACCAGACCAACTATCTAGGCAGCCAGATGCAATCGTCTCAAAATACTCAATCTACTCACCCCCCATTACCACTAAGAGCTAGAGCATTAGTTTTACTATCAACCGTAAACCTATTTGATATGTCGGGTAATTTAGTGAAACCGAACACTGAAATTAATACCCATATAAATTCCATAAATGACCAAATCCGTAAAGATACATTAGAATTTATAGACAAAAGAGAAGAAGAAATTTTCAATATAGAAAAAGATTTTTTAAAATTAATAATTTTCACATATGCATTAGTACAAGATGGGGATTTAACAAAAAAAGATCAAAAATTTTTATTTGAAGAGTGCGGTGATGACGCAAAAAAAATTACCTATATTTTAAAAAATAGAAGTAAGGAATCAGTAAACAATATATTAATAAATAAGATGCAAGATTCCTTTTATAAAATGTCAGTTCATTCTAAGAAAAAGACTGAAAGACTCTTAACAAATTGGTGTGCTCAATTGGAAATACCGTTGAAAGATATAACTAATATATTATAGGAGAATATAAATGGGGCCTAACATAGCCGACGTAAATGGGACCTCACTTTATTACGAAGTATCAGGGACTGGAAAGTCTTTAGTTTTAATAAACGGATTTGGAACTGATACACGAATGTGGGATGATCAATTTGAAGTATTTTCAAAAGAATATCAAGTAGTTAGGTATGATAATCGAGGTTTTGGTAAATCTGCAGTACCTACCACAGATCCGTATTCACATGCTACAGATTTAAAATGTTTATTAGAGTATTTGGGAATATCGAGTACTCATGTTTTAGGTCTTTCGAAAGGAGGGCATATAGCAGCTGAATTTGTATTACGATACCCTGAATTAGTAAATAAGCTTGTACTAGCAGATTCAATGGTAGCTCCAATATTAGATATGCATTTATGGGAAGAGGAAGTTCAAAAAAATGGCTTAACTAATTTCTTGAAAAATTTGGCAGAAGGTGATGTCCTCAAATCTGCTCAAGCCCATCCCAAGGTATTTTCTTTGCTATCTCAAATGCTATTAAGTTATTCGGGATGGCATTTTTTCAATGACGATCCAGTAGATCAAATTATAAGTGATAAAGCTCCTAGTCCCGAAATACTCAAAAATATTAAATCTCCTACTCTGATACTTATAGGAGAATTAGAAAATACTACAAGGCGTGGCAACAAAATTATTGAAGTAGCTAATATATTAGAGGCTAATATTCCCAATTCTAAAAAAGTTATATTGCCTGGAGTTGGGCACATGTCGAATATGGAAAATCCCGGGAATTTCAATAAAGAAGTCTTGAATTTCATAAAAGAGTATTAACATTTTAGCCTATATTTTAAAACGCATACTGCTAGTCATTCCCACCGTGTTATTTACAGGGAGTCTTGCTTTTTTTGTGTTACCTTCAGCAATACCCGGTGATTTTGTAACCGCTCTCAATTCTGGGGGTGGAGCTACACAAGAAGCAATGGATAAAGTTCGAGGTGATGTTGGATTAAGCGATCCTTTAATTATCCAATATGGCAGATGGTTATTTGCTACTGCAAAAGGTGATTTAGGGTATTCTAGATTCCGTGATGTAGAGGTAGAACAAGTAGTTGCTAAGAGACTGGAAACTACAACGACTCTAGCCTTGTTATCCACAATTATGTCAGCATTAATTGCGATTCCATTAGGAGTATTAGCTGCTGTTAAGCGAGGTAGCTTAACAGATCAAATAATTGGAATAATTTCAGGAGTAAATATAGCAATGCCTCCATTTTGGATCGGTCTAATCATTGTATACACGACATCTGTTTATTTTGACTGGGTTCCTCCATTACATTACAAACCTATATATGCAGATCCTTTAACAAATCTAACTATACTTGCATTCCCTATAATTTCAGTTGGGTTGTCTGCATCTGCTGTAATAATCAGATATATGAGATCCATGACTCTAGAAGTATTAAATGACGATTTCGTTAGAACGGCTAGATCAAAAGGAATAAGTGAATTTAAAATAATCATCCATCATGTGATACCAAATGCTTTAATACCAGTGCTTACTATGTTTGGATTTTACTTTAGTACAACCTTAAGTGGAGTAGTCGTAATCGAAAAAGTATTTAACGTTCACGGAATAGGATTAGAATTAGTAAGGGCCACTTATGCAAGAGACACTGATATGATCGTTGGCATAATAGTTGCTCTCAGTATTATTATAACTTTATGGATTCTATTGATTGATATATTGTATGCATATATCGATCCAAGAATCAGATATTAATGGTACCCCTAACAGGACTCGAACCTGTGCACCGGGTTTAGGAAACCCGTGCTCTATCCACCTGAGCTATAGGGGCAAATCCACTATTTTAGCTATCAATTGTAACTTAATATTTGTTTCATGATAATGGGAATATAACATAAGGGCTAAAATAAAATTAAATGAATCTGCTTTGATATGGGCTAAGTGNGATAATCAGGTGATTGAGTTTGAGCAATTTTAATCTCACACTNTTTTGTTATTCTACTTCTTTCTTCATCTGTATAATATAACCAGTCGCTTACCTGTTCATTNGTCCTATGACAACCTAAACACGAACCATCAAATAAGATACAAACACCGATACAAGGGCTTTCAATCAACANTCTANTCTTGCTCTTAAGCTACCCATTCAGGTAAAACACTNAAACCATAAAGTTTTTTTATGTTATCNCTAACAATCACTTCNTCCGACGGNCCACTAACCAAAATCTCACCTCTATTTATCATATAAGANTGATCTGTAGCTTGTTTAATAAATTCTAAATCGTGTGATGTTATTAATAATCGAACTCCCAAATCAGTAATATCATNTAANANATTNAATAANANAATTTTATTTGACAGGTCTAAGTTAGACGTAGGTTCGTCTAATAANATGTAATTTGGCTCTTGGACTAGTGCCCTTGCTATCCGNACTTTTTGNTTTTCTCCTGAAGAAAGNTCTTCTGTATTNCACTTCCTTAAACTTTCTAANCCTAAAATTTCTATCGTTTTGTCTATAATCATCTGATCATTTTTAGTTATAANAGAAAAAGTACCTAAGTATGGATATCTACCCATTTCTATTACTTCTTCCACACTAAAACCTAGTGTGTATTCTTTATCCTGAGACACATATGCAAAAATTTTAGCTAATTCGGTTGATGTAAAGGAATTTATTAATTTNTTATCAATCCTAATGTTTCCATGCTTATTTTTTAACAACCCTCCAATCAATTTTANTATNGTGGTTTTNCCNGAACCGTTCGGGCCAACAAGACCAGTGCTAGAAGTAGTAATATCCATATCAATGTTTATTANTACTTNTTTTTCATAATAAGAAAAACTTANCTTTTCTAAAAAAATATCTGTCAAAACTTAAAATCCTCCGAANTCATCTAATTCAGGATCAGGTANCAATATTTCAATTAATTGCTTTGCACCCATAATNTTCCAATAAGATAATGTNCCCCACCAATTTGGATTTACTAAGAAAACATTANTATTTTTAATTGCCTCAATAGAAGATAATGAAGTATCTAAAAATAGTTGATCATAAAAATCTTGCCCACCCCAAGCAACTGATTGAGTTATAAGAATAATTTCTGGATTCATNGAAATCAGTTTTTCTTTNTCGATAGTAGTNTTAGATTCAATACCATTTTCGCTAGCAATNTTAATGGCTCCNGCAAGATTTATAATCGAATCTTCAGTAGAACCAGTTCCTGCTGTCCAATATGAATCCCACCACGATAACGTTAATATTTTCTTTTTAACATTGTTATTCTCAGTAATATCAGAAAGAACATTTATTTTATTATCTATATCNTCTATAAGTGTTTGTGCNTGATCTAAATTACCTGTTATATAAGCCATAAACCAAACGTCATTCTTTCTACCTGAAATATCATTATTCAAAGGAGTCTGAATAACTAAAATACCTNAATCAGTTAANGTGTCTATCAATTCTACTGAAGCATAAGGATCTGCAAAAACAATATCNGGATCCAAAGTTATGATAGATTCTGGATCTGTGGTAATAGTTGGCAAACCGTATGATTTATTTTTTATATTGCTCCCTTCTTCTTGAGCAAATATAGTAGTTCCAACTATTTGACTGTCATCGCTAATCCCAAAAAGTATCTCATCGTGACCCAAAGAAATTGTTAAAACATTATCAGGTCTTTCTTCTATCACAATTTCATTACCAGNNACAGTAATATTTCTTGGCCAGGAAATATTATCAGGATCAATAATATTTNCTACTTTTGATAATGCTTCTTTAATTTCAGAACTCGNATCAANTTCATCAGANGTAATTGGAATTGCTGTAGCAACAGGTTCAAGAGTAGGTTCAGGAGCAGTGTCAACAATATCATCTACTTTTNATAAAGGTTCCTCAATTTCAGANNNCNNATCAAGTATCATCAGANGTAATTGGAATTGCTGTAGCAACAGGNTCAGTGTAAGTAANTTCATCACTATTATCTGATTCNCATGNAANCAGTGCNAANAANNCTATTGAANCTAANATTAAAANTANTTTATTNNATTNCATTTCGTCTCCGNAATNTAAAGTTGTTTTTNAAAATCAAGAAAATAAAGAATGGNCCTCCTATTAAACTCATTAAAACTCCAACCCTGAAATCNGTNGNTGNAAAAAATATCCTNGTNATNAANTCTATAAACATNATGAANAATCCGCCTGTAATAGCAGNTAAAGGNAAAACTAATCGATTATCACTACCAAAAAACAATCTCACTATGTGAGGGATTACTAATCCAACAAAAGCCAAAATNCCACTTACTGAAACGGCAGCCGAAGTTGCTAAAGTTGCAAATAATAAACATACGAGAAAAGTCTTATTAACATTTATACCTAAAGATGAGGCATATTCATCACTAACCATAATGGGGTTTATGTCTTTTGATTTTATGATCAAAATAGTAAAAGCTAAAAAAATAAAAGGCACGCTCGAGTAAACATGATCCCACCTTGTTGACTCAAACCCACCTATGAGCCACATAAAAATAGCTTGCATCTGAAACGGGTTACCACTTAAATAAACCGCCAAAGTAATTAATGAATTAAGAAATGTTCCTATCGCAATGCCAGCTAACAACAAAATAGAGCTAGATTTCTTACCAGTAAAAATATAGATCATATAAACACAAAAAGAAGCTAATAAGCCACCTGAAAATGAAAACAATGGAATGATAAGTACGTGTATTGAGTGAATTGCCAAAGATATTGGAATAACAGCTCCTAATGCAGCTCCAGCAGAAACTCCCAAAATAGCAGGATCAGCTAAAGGATTTCTAAATAGTCCTTGCATAACAGCACCTGATATAGCCAATGCAACTCCAACAAAAAAAGATAAAATAATTCGAGGCAATCTAATATCTAGAATTATTGAATTACTTACAGAAGATTCATAAGAATTAAATAAAAGAATAGAAAATGTTTTTCTAATATCTATTTCGTAAACACCAAGTGAAAGGGACAGTAAAGAAACAAAAAAACTAAGAGCAATAATCAATATACTGAAAAATATTAATTTTCTGTTTTTTTCTTTATGTAGGGAAAGACTCATTTATCACCTTACTCCCAACCAATCGTAAGGTGATAATCCTTACTCTTGTACGCGAAGAGTTTGATATATATACTAGGCAGGTCTCCTGACTTATGAAAAAATTCAATTACAGTGGCGCGACCGTGATGGAATTACACCATCTTCCCTATTCTCTCGATACGAGCACCTAGTACAACATATTTATTTTTTAACAAAATTATTATAAAGGAAAAATTAATAAAAACAATCACATGGACTTAAAAACTGTCATCCAAAATAAAATTGACTCTAAAACGAAACCTATAGGTTCTTTAGGATTAATAGAAGATATTGCTCAAAAAATATCTCTTATACAAAAAACTACAAGCCCGACGCTAGAAAATCCTTGTATTGTAATTTTTGCTGGTGACCACGGAATAACTCAAGAAGGTGTAAGCAACTACCCACAAGACGTAACCTATCAAATGGTTGAGAATTTTTTAAATGGTGGAGCTGCTATAAATGTATTCGCCGAAAGCAATGACCTTAATCTAATTATCGTAGATTCTGGAGTAAATCACGATTTTTCAAACCGTGAAAACTTAATCCATGCAAAAGTCTCAAGAGGGACAAAAAATTTCATCAACCAACAAGCTATGAGTTCATCAGAATTAGAATATTGTTTTGAATTAGGTGAAAAAATAGTTAATGAAATTCATCAAAATGGTAGTAATATTATTGGATTTGGGGAGATGGGAATAGGAAATACATCTTCTGCTAGTATGATAATGAGCTACATCCTTGACTTACCATTAGAAGAATGTGTTGGAATTGGAACAGGGCTTAATTCAATACAATTAAATAAGAAAATATCTATCCTGAAAAAATCTAAGGAATTCCATGGTTCAATTAGTTCAACAAAAAAAATATTACAAACATTTGCCGGATTTGAAATAGTTCAAATGTGTTCTGGAATGTTAGAAGCATATGAAAAAAATATGATTATTCTTATAGATGGATTCATATCCTCATGTGCTTTTTTGTCTGCTAAGGAAATTAATCCTAAAATATCTGATAATGCTTTTTTTTGTCACCAAAGTGCAGAAAAAGGNCATTCTTTATTATTAAAAAAACTTAACTCATATCCTATCTTAAATTTTGATATGCGCTTAGGTGAAGGAACTGGATGCGCTTTGTCGTATCCAATAATATCCAATTCAGTACAATTCATAAATGAAATGGCCAGTTTTGAAAGTGCTAAAGTTAGTCAAAAATCAAATGATTAAACAAGAAATAAGAATTTTCCTCACCGCTGTTATGTTTTATACTCGGATTCCGTGTCCTAGCAATGTTGATCACTCAGAAGAATATTTAAATAAAGCAACAAGATATTTCCCACTTGTAGGAATTATTGTGGGTACCGCTTCGTTTATAGTATTTTGGGTATTTAATCAATTTTTAAATATTCAAATAAGTATAATTTTTTCAATTATTACAGGAATACTGATAACAGGGGGATTCCATGAAGATGGACTTGCAGATACATTTGATGGATTTGGAGGTGGATGGACTAAACAAAAAATTCTAGAAATAATGAAAGATAGTACCTTAGGTAGCTATGGAGTTATTTCGTTAATTTTATGTATTTTAATAAAAATATTTGCTTTATCTGAACTTTTTTCAATTCTAATACTTGAAGCAAATAGTTATTTTTTAATTTTGTTTGTATTCATAATTTATCATTCTATAGCTAGATTTACCGCTATAAATCTAGTTTTTACATCAAAATATTCCAGGGAAGATCTTACGTCTAAATCAAAACCTATCGCTCAAAAATTTACAATAATCGAAATATTGGGATCCTACATATTCGGATTAGCTCCTTTGGTAGGTATAATCTATTTCAAAACAGAATTCGTATTCATTTTATTACCACTAGCAATATTATTTCTTTTATCTTTAAGGTATTTCAATAAACATCTCGGTGGATATACGGGAGATTGTTTAGGGGCTCTTGAGCAATTATCCGAATGCCTGTGTATATTAAGTTTTTTAGTAATAGCCAATTTGATTTAAGGACATAAATATTATGAGTAGAAAGTTAATTTTCGTAACAGGTGGAGCTAGAAGTGGTAAAAGTTCATTTGCCGAAAATTGGGCTATGGAATTTGGAAATAAAACTTTGTTCATCGCTACAGCAGAACGCTCCGATGAAGAAATGGTTGACCGTATCAATAAACATCGCGAAAGTAGACCTGATGACTGGGAAACAATTGAAGCTCCTTTAAATATTTCAAAACACCTAAAAAGCCATCACAAAAACTTTGATACAATCATATTGGATTGCATAACTCTACTATCATCCAACGCTATTTTAAAACTACCCGAAAANNCTACTCAAAATGACTCAGATGAAGCAATCTTGNATCAAATNGATGATNTTTTAAANGCGTACTCTAAAAGCTCATCGACATGGTTGGTAGTCAGCAATGAAGTCGGATTAGGAATTGTACCTGCATATAAATTAGGCAGGTTATTTAGAGATTCTCTAGGTAGGGCAAATCAAAAGATTGCCAAGGCTGCTGATGAGGTTATTTTAATGGTTTCAGGCATACCTATGTATATTAAAAAGCAAAAAATCTAATATATGATGGAAATATTTGTTATAAGGCATACTAAAGTAAATATAGAAAACAACATATGCTATGGGAGCATGGAAGTANCTTTAAGAGAAGGCTACATAGAAAAAGCAAAAATTTTCCAGAACAACTTACCTTCACAAATAGATAAAATATTTTCTAGCCCCTCTCAGAGATGTACTGATCTACTCGATTCTTTAAATCTANAATATACAAAAGAAAAATCTCTCACTGAATTGCATTTTGGAGATTGGGAAGGTAAACATTGGGATGAGATAGAAAAATCTGATTTGGATTTTTGGATGCAAGATTATGTACATCGATCACCTAAAAACGGTGAGAAAATGATAGAGCTTAACTTACGTGTTATGAATTTCATCACCAAAATCAGTAAGTACAATTTCAAAAAAATTCTTGTTGTAACCCATTCTGGAGTAATCAGGTGTTTACTTTCTAATGCATTAAATATAAGTCTTAATAATATTTTTGATATCGATGTAAAATACGATGAGATATACAGATTTTCAATAATGGATTCTGATCAAATAAATCTAAGATTTGAAGATAAAAAAAACACCTTAACTCAAAATATACTTAAAAAAATAAATTAACTAATTATTTTCATACTAGAGGTATAAAATATATGCTAAATTCACTAGAAATAGTACCTAAACAAATGGAAAGAATAAAACTGCTTCCAGAAAATTTGTTTAAGGATATTTACATTGCATTTATACCGGGTGACTCAATAGATAATATAGTCAGCACATGTGAATTTATTTTGGATTGTGGATATATCCCTGTACCTCATGTCCCTGCAAGAAATATATCTGATGACAATCATTTAAATGATTACTTGAAGTCTCTATCAGAAGTTGGAGTTACGAAAATATTAGCCATAGGGGGTAGCGGGAATTCTCCTGAAGGTACTTTTGGATCAACGTATGAGTTATTTCAAACAGGAATATTTAACCAATATCATTTCGAACAAATTAATATAGCAGGACATCCTGAAGGTAATCCTAATGATAATAAATCTGATTTAAATCTAATTAAAAAACTAAGTTGGCTAACCGAAAATAATTTCAAGTCTTCCGTTATTACTCAATGGACATTTGATATCAATCAAACAAATATGTGGATCCAAAATATTAAATCAGATATTCAAACCATAAATAATCAAACAGAAATACATATAGGTGTTGCTGGACCAGCAAAAATAACTACTTTAATAAAATATGCAAAAATATGCGGAGTATCGGCAACAGCTATTGTCGCAAAAAATAAAAAAATGGACCTGACAAAATTATTAAAACACAATCCAAGTGAAATCATCGATCAATTGAAAGGGTATGACAATTTACATTTCTTCCCTTTTGGNGGTATNAAAGAATTAGTAANTTGGAANAAATAATTANNTTCTCTTATTNCCAAATTTTCTCTTCATTCCNGTTCNAGCTGTAGAACGNTTTTTAGNGTTAAACCGATTGTTATTTGTATTTGATAAATCTTTTTTAGATTTGGNTCTNTCATCAGAAAACTTTTCTGATTTGNTTGGTGAATTAGACCTTTTTTTATTTCTAAAAGNCTTTTTCTGTGCAGAATAAGAAAATGGATTTCTTTTATTTTTATTAGATTTTTGTGAAGTATTCCTACTACTATGTTGATTAGAAGGATTAAATCCAGAATAATCAAAATCTTCTAGAGTTCGTCTTTCGATNGTTTCACCAAGTATTTTTTCAATTCTACGGATCATACCGTCATCATCGGGAACAGAAAAAGTGAATGCTTCTCCTTCGCTCTTTGCTCTACCAGTCCTTCCAATTCTATGGATATAGGTGTCTACCGTATTTGGCATATCGAAGTTTACAACATGAGTAACATCAGAAACATCGATTCCACGCGATGCTATGTCCGTTGCGACTAGAATGTCATATTGCCCCTTTTTAAATCCTTCTATAGCACGAGTTCTTTTATTTTGAGACATATTTCCTTGCAAGGGNACAACTCTATATTCTTTTTTCTCTAAAGTTTCAGCCAAAAAACGTGCGCGTCTTTTTGTCCTAGTAAAAACAATGACTTGNCCTGTAGCNGTATATTCTAACAAGTGCAAAAGCATTTTCTCTTTTAACTTATCAGTTGTCTTATATAAGGAGTGTTTGACAGTTTTGGCTGGAGCAATAACTCCAATTTGAATATGCTCGGGATTTTTTAATATTTTAGAAGTGAGTGACTTTATTTCAGAAGGCATAGTAGCAGCAAAGAAGAGAGTCTGCCTAAAATCTGGAAGATATGTTAGGANTTGCTTAATATCAGGTAAAAACCCCATATCAAACATAGTGTCCGCTTCATCTACGATTAGCAAATCAACATTTTTCAAATTGATTGTTTTTTCACGAATATGATCCAACAATCTGCCAGGACACGCTACTACGACATCCACCCCTTTGGCAATTTTCTTNTCTTGAGTTTTCTTACTTACTCCGCCATATANGGNCATACTAGAAGTTTTAGTCCATTTNCCTAAATCNTTAATGGNTTGATTAGTTTGATCTGCTAANTCTCTNGTNGGAGATAAAATTAACACANTAATNGATTTTAATTTTTTACCCGAAAGATGCTCTAACATTGGCAATACAAATGCCGCAGTTTTACCTGTACCAGTTTGGGCTAATCCTAAAATATCTCTCCCCTGTAAAGCAATAGGAATAGATTGTTTTTGAATATCTGTAGGTTCAGAAAACCCTGCGTCTTCTATACCAGATAGGATTTTATCGTTTAATTTTAAATCTTGAAATTTCAGAATTAATCCTTATTAATATACTATGCAAAAGTTATTTTACTTTTTCTTAGCAATACACATTCTTGCCATTTTTGTTAGAGAATTCCATTGTTCTAGATTTATAGAAATCTTTCTATCAACTTCTATGCTAAACCCTGAAAAACTCCCATGTAAACTTTTAATTTTAATGTTTCCCAAATTAAACGCAAGCATATTAATTTCATCTTCTTCAGTGAATTGAGCAGCCAATTTATTACCTTCTAAAAGACCATTCCCATTACCTACAGATTTCCAAATAACAGATTTCACTTTACCGAATACAGGAAAAGTCTTTTTCCTTATAGATTTTACTTCCAAATAATGATTTTCAGATATTATTTGATCCAATGGAATAGCAAAATGATTCCACCATTTAGGAGGAGAATCTTTAGATCTATCTCTCTTAATAATATTCACATATTTAATAGGTGAATCAGAATTAATCTTTATCACCCCCAAACTCCTTAAATACCAAGGATTATTTAATTTATCTTCAGGGATACCTCTTTCTGCGAGTTCACAATCAAGTCCTATTTCCAAAAAATTCTTATATAAATTATCTCGTGTTTTGTCACGCATATTTGAACCTCACTATCTTATTAAATTAAAAATCTCATCTTTCATTTGTATAACACCATCATCTAATAATTTAATTAAATGAGTTCTTACATTATGAGATGCAATTGGCTTTAACCCTTCGGTAAGATGGCGAGGATAAATATCGTTAACAATATCGTTGATTTCGGTTAACCCTTTTTCCAAAGAATCTAATATTTGCGTTTCTCTCTTAATCCTATGCATTTTTTGAGAATTTATTAAGTCTGATCCCTTTGGAGGCATAGCTACAGGACCATGAGCGGGACAAACTATATCGTGTTTAAACTTTAAAACATAATCTAAAGACTTCATATATTCTGACAAATTTTTAACCGAAGTAGAACTGGAACCCAAAACTGAATCCCCCGTAAACATAACTAAATCGCTCTCCAAGTAATAACATATATGATCTTCTTTATGACCTGGTGTAAATAAAGCTTTAAGATCAATACCAGAAACAGAAATCAGTTCTTCATCTTGTAAAGAAATTATTGATTCTCTATTACCAATAATTTTAGAAAGTTTATCTGCCAACAATGGATGAGCCATAACAGGTGCTTTTGTAGCTTCATATATTCTATCTAATCCACCTATATGATCGTAATGGCCATGAGTAATTAGAATAGCTTTTAATTTGGGTTTCCCCAAATGATCATAATAATCTAAAATCTGATTTATCCATTCTTTTTCATAATCGCCTGTGTCAATTAAAATCATTTCTTTATCAGGATCACCAACAAAAAAATTATTGCTTCCTCCTGGATGCGCAATATGACCATCGTCAATATGCATGTTGTATACATGTTCAGATATTTTCATTACGNCTCCATTTTAATTATGAATTAAATAAATCTACTTGATTGGTAAATTTTGCAGATTTTAATTTCCTTTCAGATAAATGCTTTAAGTAATTGTTTAAAACAATTTTAACTTCTGAAAGAAGATTTTTAGACAAATTCATTGATTTGATTTTCGTAACTTCGCTTGACAGTTGTAACCAGCGCAATAATTTCATTGCATCTTGCGAAATTAAAATTCCGTTATTTCCAGAATCATTTACACATTTAGAACAAGTCACACCACCAAATTCAATATCAAATAAATATTTATCTGGAGGTAAATTTTCCCTACAGGTTAAACACTCTCTCAATTCAGGAAGAAATCCACTGCAATCCAATAACTTCATTTCAAACATTCTAATAATTAAAGGAGAAAACAAATTGCTATCTAAAATTTTCAAATAATCTTGTAAAAGCGAAAATAAATTTTTATTAGGTTCCCAATCTTCAGAAAAAGCATCCACTAATTCAGCAATATAAATAGCTTCAGCCACCTTGATAATATCTTTCTTAATATCAAGAAATGCATTTTCAAGAACGCATTCTTGAACAATATCTATTGAGGAAGTTTTGACAACAGAAATCCTAACTAAATTCAATGGTTCCAAGCTACCAGATAATTTACTAGTAGGTCTTCTTACTCCTTTTGCGATAGCAGTTGATCTGCCCATTTCTAAAGTATAAAAAGTAATTATCCTATCTGCCTCATTAAGCGGCATATATTTAAGAACTATAGCATTGGCATCATAATTACGAGCTCTCATAATATCCTTTGAGACAAAAACCTATAAATTCTGTCTACCGTCTAATGCCCTCCTAAGAGTATCTTGATCGGCATATTCTAAATCTCCACCAACTGATAGTCCTCTAGCTAAAATGGAAATTTTAATATTAATATTTGGATCATCTTGTATCAACCTAGTGATGTACATCCCGGTAGCTTCTCCAGTTGTAGTAGGATTCGTTGCAAGTATGATTTCATCTGGCATATTCAAGCGTATCCTATCAATCAGATTTTGTATGTTTAAGTTCTCTGGGCCTATTCCATCAATTGGAGATATCGCTCCGTTAAGAACATGGTAAACACCGGTAAAACCTGTCTTTTCAACAGCTAAAACATCCATAGCTTGTTCGACAACACAAATAATATTTTCTACCCTTCTTGGGTTTGAGCAGATGTAACATGGCTCCTGATCTGTCAAATTAAAACATTTGCTGCAATATTTAACATGTTGTTTTACCGATAAAATAGCTTCTGATAAATCCTCAGATTGTTCTTTGGGCATACGAATCAAATAGTAAGCTAACCTTTGAGCAGATTTAGGTCCTACTCCTGGCAACCTATTAAATTCATCAATTAATCTTTGAATTTGAGGAGGCCCGCCAGCCCCTTGATTTCCTAACATGATTTACATTAATCCTGGGAGATTAAGTCCACCTGTCAATGCACCCATTTTAGAAGAAGCTAATTCTTGAGCTTTTTCAATAGCTCCATTAATTGCAGACTGAATTAAATCTTCTAACATTTCTGTTTCTTCAGGATCTATAACTTCAGGGTCGATCTCAATAGACTGAACAATCATTTTGCCAGTTACAATTACTTTAACAGCCCCTCCCCCTGTAGAATGTTCTACCGTGGAAGCTTCTATCTCTTCTTGTAATTTCATCATTTGCTTTTGCAATTGTTGAGCTTGTTTCATCATATTCTTATTCATCATTTTATTTACCTCGTTCTTCTACTATACGTCCACCTAAAGCTTGAACTGTTTTAACTAAATGACTTTTTTGAGATGGCGATTGATTGTCATTACGATTATCATCCAATAATTCTATTTGAATCTTATATTCTTTGGCGAGCATATCTTGGATTACTTTATTCAATTCTGCAGATACAGTTGGATTATCTAACTCTGTTTTAAGTCTTTCCATATGCGATACATGTTTAAACTTTAATACTATAGAGTCTCCATTAATACCTTTACCATGACACCCTCTTAATAAAGCGGCTAGATTAAATCTGCTACCTGTTTTTCGTAAAGATTTCAATATATCATTCCATTTAGAATCTAAATCTCCAGTAGATCCGTAAGTAGTAGAAATTGTAGTGTCATCCGCAGAGTTAACTAATGGAGAATTTGAAATAACAGGTTCAGGTTTCTCTGGATTTTTATCAGATTCTTTAAGAACAGGTTTAGCAGTCGGAGTAGTCGGTAAAGATGATCCAGATGTCGGGGTTACGTGTTTAGGTTCTATTTTAGTCTTAGGAGACTCAACTATAGTTTTAGTTTTAACCTCAGTACCGGAATCGGTCATTAAAGTAGTGAATATATCAGCAATAGCAACTTCTATAGGAAATGTAGGAGTTACCGAGTGTTGTTTTTGAGCATCTGATAACACTTTAGCCATATTGACTAAATCTGACATTTCTAATTTGGCCGCCACTGAACTTAATGAATCCCAAACACTTTCACCTAAATCTTTTTCTGATATTGCTTTAGATTTAACAAGAATTAATGTTCTTGAAATCTCTATCATATTTAATAATATCTGATCTGCATCTTTACCATCTTGATAGGAATCTGCCAATAATGTAAGCGCAGCTTTCAAATCTGATTCAACAATTTTTATAATTATTTGTATAGGAAATTGATTATCATCAATATTGAAAAATTCAAGCAAATTATCCAATGTTATTTCTGATCCAAAGGAGACTATTGCTTGTTCCAAAAAATTCTCAGCATCTCTTAAACTACCTGTAGATTTCCTAGCTATCAAATCTAGTGCTTCTGATGAAATAGTAACTTTTTCAGAATTACACAATAATTGTAATTTATCTGAAATAGAGTCTATTGATATCCTTTTAAAATCAAATCTCTGACATCTAGAAACAATAGTTGCAGGAACTTTTTGGACATCTGTAGTAGCTAATATCAAAACAGCATGAGCAGGTGGTTCCTCTAAAGTTTTTAACAAAGCATTAAAAGCTTCTTGGGTAAGCATATGAACTTCATCAATTATATAAACTTTCTTTTTAGCATTTGTAGGACTATAGTGAATTTTTTCTGATAATTCTCTTATATCAGCAATACGCCTATTGCTAGCACCATCAATTTCTATTAAATCTAAAGCTCTAGCAGAATTTATATCCTCGCATTGTGAACAAACATTATCTGGTTCTCCTTCATTAGGAGATTCACAATTTATTGCTTTTGCTAATATACGTGCAGTACTTGTTTTACCCGTACCTCTAGGGCCACAGAAAAGATATGCATGTGAAACTCTATCTGAATCTACTGCATTACGAAGTGTTTTTGAAATATGATCTTGACCAACTAAATCCGTTAAAGTACCGGGTCTCCATTTTCTGTAAAGTACTTCAGACAATATCCGACACCTCATCTATTGCTTCTGATTCTAATTTTTCCATAATGATCCTCTCTGCAGGTAAAATATGATCGTAGCCTAACAGATGTAGGAAACCATGAGCAACTAACTTAATCAATTCTGATTCTAAATTAAATTTTGCTTGACGTATAGCTTGAGGAACAGATATTGCTATCTCACCAAGTTGGAATTTTATATCTTCAGGTAATAAAAATTCCAGACTTTCATCTAGATCATTCGATTGACTGACATCACCGTAGTACTGTCCCTGATATTTGTCAGAAAATGATAAAACATCTGTAACTTCATTTAGTCCACGATAACGATAATTAAGATCTTTTATTGTTTCATCATCAGTTAATAGAATATTAGCATTAAAATAATTAACTGAATTTTGTCGTAAAACAATTTTAGATATTTCTTCCAAAGCTTTAATACTATCTATAGATACATCAACATCACAAATTATTTCAATGTTGATTTTATCTGACACAAATATCCAACTATTTATTCACAAGAGCCTTCTGTTTTTACAATTGATCCATATTGATTAGTACGTACTGAATAATTATTTTCTGCATAAGCAAATACAACTTCAAAACCTTCAACCCCATCGTCTTCTGATTTAGCTCCTGCAACACATCCAAGAGTTCTGTCAGGCCAATTTTTTGAAGATATTGATACAAACTCTAATTCAGGTTGATCAATATTCAATTCTGAGGCTAGAGTCCAAGCAGCTGAAACTTCAGAACATTTAGCTCCTAGGGAATTTGATATTTGTACTGAGTCATTTGAAGATGTAATCTCAGTTGCAGACTCAACACCTGATCTAACTTGCTCAAATAAACCACCAAAACCTTCTAATGGCAGTACAACTGTAGTATCTTCATCCAATATTTCCTTAAATGATTCTAAGGAGCGTTGAAATGTATAGAATTCTGGATCTTTATTTAAGGCTTCTGCAAATATAGCTGTTGATTCTGCTTCACCACAACCGGCTAAAATACTACTATCTCTAGTTGCAGAAGCAATAATAATTGTTGCTTTCCTGTCTGCATCTGAACGAACTTGAGCATCTATCTCTGCCCCTTCGGCTCTCTCCCTATTAGCAATACGCTGCCTTTCAGCCTTCATACGACTATAAACACTCTCAGCAATTTCGTCAGGATAATCAACACGTTTAACTCTAACATCATCAATTGTAAGACCAAATTCGCTTAATTTTGGCTTAACTGCTACTAAAACGTTATCCATCATTTGGTCTCTTTGGGTAGTGATAATATCAACTTGATCACGACTTGCAATTTCAGTCCTTAATTCTGATGACAAAATAGCGACTGCTCTATCAATTGCAGTTTGCTCATCACCTAATCTTTCTCTAAAAGTTCGTGGGTCTACAATCCTGCCACGAGCATACACATCAATAATCAATCTTTTCTTATCTTTTGTAAGCAAAGAATCGGGAGGTGCATCAAATATTAGTAATCTTTTTTCATATTGGGTAACAGTATCGATGAACGGCATTTTGATATATGGTCCAGGAGAATCGATTTCAGCTTCGATATTTCCAAATCGAGTAACAATAGCCACTTTAGTTTCATCAACCACAAATATAAATTGTGGAATTAATATAGCTAGTAAAATAATAAATCCAATGGTAAGTAAAGTCAGTTTACGCATATTAATTATTCTCCCATTGTGTCATCAATAGGTATAGGAATAATGTTTTTTGATGATTCCGGATTAACTAAAATAACATCATCAGGATTACCTAAAATTTTACTGATACCGGGTAGGATCTCTTCCATAGCTTCAAGATATAATCTTTTTCGGGTCACATCTTTTGCTTTTTCATACTCTTGCTGAATTGCCAAAAAGCTTTCTGCTTCACCAGTTGCTTCAGATATACTTTTTTGCCTAGTACCTTCAGCCTCTTGGAGCATCCTTGATGCCTGCCCTCTAGCCTTTGGAAGAATATCTTCTTTATAAGCTTCCGCGAGATTTACGATGCGCTCTTTATCTTCTCTAGCTCTTACAACATCATCAAAAGCATCTTTAACTTGTTCTGGAGCAAAAACGTTAAGTAGTTTAACTTCTCTGACTCTTATTCCTGCTTCATATTTATCAAGAATAGACTGAAGTTTATTTTTAGTCGCCATTTGAACATCTTCTTTTTTATCAGTTAAAACATCATCGATAGGGCCGCTTCCAACAACCTGACGCAAAGAAGATTCAATTGCATCTTTTAAGGTAGAGCCATCTGGAGAAACCACTTTGTATAAATAATTTTTAAGGTTCTTTATGTCATATTGAACAAGTAATTGAACATCAACAATATTAGTATCTCCAGTAATCATTATTGATTCACTAAGAACTGGAGTGTCCCCTCTGATCCCAACTTCTATTGTCCTGACTTCATCAATTCTAACAACGTCTCGGTCCCCTATAGGAGAAGGCCACCACCATTGAAGTCCAGTTCCTTTAGTGGAAGAATATTGTCCAAGTAATTTAAGTGCTGCTTGCTCTCCCGGTTGGACTGTAAAAATTCCCGTAGCCAACCATAAAATCAAAATAACTGATAAAGCACCAAAAAGAAATGTGGGGCCTATACCTTTACCTTTACCATCACCATCTTTACCTAAAAATCCAAACATTGACTTCAGTCGAGCTATTAGTTTGTCTATATTAATTTCTGGTTCTTCTTGTCTGTACATTAATTATTTAACCAATGAAAAATTTAACTAATATAATTTTATCATAATGTCCAATGAGGTATCACAAAATTTATTTAAAAAACCTCAAAAATCTATCTTCATAAAATTTATACACACCCCATTTATCCAATTCAATTTTTAGAATCTCAGGGTTACCACCATTTTCGACTGACTTAAACATTTCTTCTATCTGATCAGCAGCAACTCTAGGTATTCCTCCGGCGCCGATTTGCGGTTCTAGCAATCCTTTATCTCTCATTTCTCGAGCATTATATTCGATTGATGATGCTGTGAATTCATAAATAAATTTCATAAGAGATACATCCCAAAATTCATCAATACCAACTATAACAACAGATAAATCGTTTTTCTGATTTTCTAAATCATTGGAAATTCGATTCGCAACCTCTGATGCTATTCCACTTACTATCTCCAAACCAATAGATTTATTTTCATATTCATACATGATAGCCGGACTGTTAGGCCCATATATACGTGATATATTCCTCATGTAATCATATGCATCATCACTAAACCCTTGAAGATGAAGTGCGTATGTAGGAGTAATTAATGTTGGTTTACCAGCTACAACTTTACCTTTTCGAACAACAGCTTCTAAATCTTTTTTTGTGGAATCAAATGCCGTATATATAGGTTCTGTGACTATAAAATAATCTATGACAGTTATCCCAAATGTAGCTAAATTTTGCTTTGGAAATTTTGCAACAAATGTTTGCTCTATTGCCTTTGATACGTCTTCATAGCGGCTCATCAATTTCACCAAACCACTTATCATAATAGTTTATTTTACGTAAAATAAAACTTTTCCTGAATTTCAGAACATTAACAAATGCAATTAAGAAAAAAGCTGAAATATCATTAGAACCTGAGTCGTTATGGGAAGCACAGCTTCTTGAGTCTATAATGTTTCCTGATTCTTCTCCAGTCGACCTTATATTGNTTATAGAATCTGATTCAGTANATTGAACAACATTAGATCCAGGTTGAGGAGTTAATGAAAAGACTTTAATATCTGGTCTTGGTATAGGAGTTGGCAAAGCAACTTCCCCCTCTTTCCAATCATATAATGAAGCTCCTATATAATCTCTCCACTCATTTTCTACTTCTTCCTTTGTTTTACCATATACAATTTGAAAGGCATCATCTACATTAGTTCCAGATTTCATAGTTGACAATAATGCTTTCATATTTTGTGTTCCATATACATTAATTAAATATTCAATTAATGATTTTGATTGTCCATAATAAATAATGATGTCTTCTGGAGTGCCCGGCATAGTTGGCATTGATGTGATTGGTAAAAGTTTATCCGTATGTATCGCATAATCAAGAGCCGTATCATAAGAAAAAGCCGGATAACTATTCCCGTATTCTGCCAATCCTTCATCTAACCAAGATGGAATATTCCTAAAAACACTGTCACCTGCGCGATGGACTAATATATGAGTAACCTCATGTGCAGCAGTCCCCAAAGATGAATCGCCTGCAGCTAATATCATCAAAGTCCCAAAGTCAACAAACGCTTGTCCTTCAGTAATCAATTCTCTTCTAATAGTCTCGCTACCTGGAGGCAATGCGGGTAGCATCTCTCTAANATTATTATATATAGTCACTCTAATNGGTTCTTCTTCCAAATCTCCTACGANAGGTGACATGAATTTTGTCGTCTCTATTATCGTTTCTAAAATTTCATTAGCCCTATTCGAAACAGGTCCATGATATGCAACTGAAATCATCCCTTCTGATATTTCATCCCAATCAAATCTCGAGTCATCAAAAATCATTTGGTACTGATCAGAGTTTGTTTTATATCCGTCAGAAGTCATAATTTCAAAACTATAAAAAACAATGGTGCCCGGTGGCACATATTTACTAGCAGTATTAGTGTTCCAAAATAGTTCCGTTGAAACAGAATCTGAAGTTTCAAATTTAAAATATTCATAAACTCCAGATTTTTGCTGTCCAAATTTCATTCGAAGTGCAATCTCTTCTATCTTAGTACTAGACTCAGCTTCTATATTAAATTTTATTCCCGAAGGGAATTCACTTTCAGCTGATTGCGAAATAATCTTTACAGTAGTATCTGAAAATATGTGGGAACTGTTAAATGTAATTAATAAAATTACACATAAAAAAATAAAAGTTATTCGAGGGAAAATTAAATTCATTTTCTGAAATCACCCTTAATCATCTAATGATTTAGCCGTATGTGCAATTCTTTGAAAAACAGTAACAAATCCTAAAAATGTCATCAAACCCAAAATAATAACTATTATCATTGGGAACCAATGAGAAATTAAAATACCAATTGCAACTGCAATAACTCTTTCTGGGCGAGTCATCATACCGATATTACATTCAATCCCTAAACCTTCTGAACGAGCTCTAAGATAACTTACCATTACAGAAGCCACAAATGCAGAATATGAAAATAAGATTCCCATATCACACATTGTTAAATTCAAAGAATCGGAAAATGAATCAAAAATATTATCAGTACAGGTCCTAGTCAACAGATAATAAACAGATAATCCTAAAAGTACTGAAGCTTCTTGAACACGATCTATCACTGAATCCAATAAAGCTCCAAATTTAGTGACTTTTCCTTTATGTCTAGCTAATCCACCATCTATTAAATCTAAAGCCCCTCCTAATAAAATTAAAATAGAGCCTAATATAAATTGTCCTTGTGATACAAACACAGACGCAATTAAAGTAATAAGAAGTCCTAAAAATGTAACTCCATTTGGGGAGAATCCTAGTTTATTAAAAACCCACACTAAAGGTTTTTCATAATATAAAGATAAGAAAATCCTTATAGCTTTTCGGTTCATACGTGACTCCTAGAAATCCGATTTTTTATTTCTGATATCTTTTTATAATAATTTATTATCCTTTCACAAATGATATCCCAAGAATAATTTCCAACTCTATAATATCCTTCATCAGCTAGATCTTTCCTCAATTCAGCATCATTAATTAATAAGGATAATGCTTTTGATAGTTCGTTTACATCTTTGGGTGCAACAAGTAAAGATTCCCTACGATTAGATAGTACTTGTTTAAATCCATCTATACTAGTAGCTACAATTGGTAGTTTCGAAGCCATAGCTTCTAACAACACTATCCCAAAACTTTCCCTGCCTGTAGCAGGAGCGCAAAAAATATCAGATGAATTGAAATAACGAATTTTATCTTCTTCAGAAACTTCTCCTGTGAAAATAACATCTTCTACTGAATGGTTAGATAATAATTTCAAAGAGTCTGAATCTGCTTTGCCCCCTCCTACAATAATTAATCTTATATTAGGGTTGATAATCTTTAAATTTGTATAAGCTGAAATGAGATATTTAAGACCTTTACGTTTTTCTAATCTACTTAGAAAAAGGATATTTATTTTATCGTCTGAATATTCATTAAAATAATCTGAATTTTTAAATTTTTCAATATCCACAGCATTAGGAATAATTTCATATTCTGCAGGCATAAATTTATGTATGAAATTTTTAGCTGGGTTAGAAACTGCAATACGGCCATCTAAGAAATTTGAATATTTATTTAGCAACTTATGGGAAAAGAGTTTATATATGTTGCTACCGTTATAAGAATGATATGTAGCTACCTTAATGGGAGCATTTGAAATATTACTCACTAAAGCACTTAAAGTTGTAGCCCCAGCAAACGGTTCATGCAAATGTATAACATCAAATTTGCCTTCTTCAAGAATTTTTTCAATTCTTGGGCGTAACCAAAAAGATAATGACACTCTAGCTACTGATCCACCCGAAGGTATAGGGACTGGTTTACCCATAGGAATAAAGTTTTCATCATAAAAATCTTTCGTTTTAGACAAAGGGGCAATGACCTTAGATTCAATCCCACTTTTAACTAAATATTTACTAAGATTCCTAACATGATTATTTACACCACTTGGCCTAGAATAATCATAAGGAGAAACAATCGCAACTTTCATAAATTTACATAACTTATCTGAATAATTGCTTAATTTTAATTAACCTTGTGCCGTTTCTTCTCCAGCAATAAAATCTTCTAACAATTCTCTTGCTTCATCATCAGTGTATTGAACTGGAGGAGATTTCATAAAGTATGAAGAAGGAGCAATCACCGGTCCACCCAATCCTCTATCTTTGGCAATCTTTGCACACCTAATTGCATCAATTACAACGCCTGCAGAATTTGGACTATCCCAAACCTCCATCTTTAGTTCTATATTTAAAGGCACGTCTCCAAAGCTTTTACCTTCCATCCTTATGTAACACCATTTTCTATCTGTTAACCACGGAACATAATCACTAGGTCCAACATGCACATCTCTTTCAGGGATAAATTCATCTAATTGAGAGGTGACCGATTGGGTTTTCGATATCTTCTTGGAATCAAGCCTATCCCTATCTAACATATTCATGAAATCAGTATTCCCGCCAAAATTCAATTGATAAGTTCTCAGCATCTCAACTCCACGATCCATAAATAATCGAGTTAATACTCTATGAGTGATTGTAGCTCCAACTTGAGATTTTATATCATCACCAATAATAGGTGCACCTGCTTCTCTAAATCGATTTTGCCAATAATCATTTTCCCCACTAGCAATAAATACGGGAATACAATTAATAAATCCACAACCTGCTTGCAATACCTGTTCTGCATACCACTTAGAAGCCTCTTCTGATCCTACAGGCAAATAATTTATAACAACATCCACTTCCCTTTCTTTCAAAATCTTTGCAACATCGTCAGTACCACCAGGAGCTTTATTAATAATTTCTGAAGTNTAACGTCCAATACCATCATGAGTCATACCCCGTTGCACTACTACACCTGTTTCTGGNACATCTTGAAACTTTATNGTATTGTTTGGTGCTGAAAATATTGCTTCAGATAAGTCTTTTCCAACCTTGTTTTCATCAACATCAAAAGCCGCAACAACTTTTATGTCACCAATACCATATTCGCCCAAAACTGGATGCATAAGNCCNGGAATAGTTTCATCTGCTCCAGCATCAGCGTATTTCTCAACACCTTGCATTAGAGATGAAGCACAATTTCCAACACCTATTATTGCTACTTTTATATCAGTCAACTTATTTTCACTCCTAATAATATCCAGCAAAANCNATTTTTAATTTAACAATATAATCNNCAGGATATATCAACTAAAATTTATCGCTTANATATAATACCAGTGAAAGGGTAAAATATTAATAGTTATTANGAATATNTTTTGTTAGGNTACCCTGAACCTGGCCCTCTTCCCATTGAATACGGTTGCCATCTCTTTAAANCTGAATCTGCCAAAACAGAAGGGTTNACGCATGTTCTAGGCCATCTGCCCGTTAAAACCAAAGATATCTCTTGACCAACTCTACGCCTTGTTTCAGGAGCCATTCTTTTAGATGCTGAAGCAATATGAGGAGTCAATATGACATTTTCCATATGTAATAATGGATTTTCAGGATCTGGAGGTTCTTGTTCAAGAACATCTAAGGCAGCTCCAGCAATCCAACCTTTTTCNAAAGCTTTTATCAATGCCTTTTCATCTACTGTAGGACCTCTTCCATTATTAACAAATAATGCAGTTTCCTTCATAGATTTAAATTCTTTTTCTGACATAAGATGATGTACTTCTTGAGTAGAAGGAGCATGCATTGAAACGAAATCAGAGCGATTAAGGAGTTCTTCAAGTGTACTTATAGGTTCAACGCCATAATCTGTCATGGTAAGTTCTTCTATATAAGGATCGAATGCAATCATATTAACACCAAATGCTTTTGCTCTTACTGCAGTTGCCTTAGCCACGTGCCCAAAAGATATAAAGCCTAAAGTTTGCCCCCACATTCTAGGAAATTCTGATATGAAAGGCCTACCTTCAGACCATCTATTGCTCACAACCATATCATGAGTAATATTTAGCCTTCGAAATGATGCTAATAATAACATCATTGTGTGATCTGCAACTTCTTCAATAAAAGTATCTGGAACATTGGTTACAGGTATCCCTTTCTCTGTGGCAGCATTTACATCGACTTTATCTGCTCCAACGCTTCCAAGGGCTATAACTTTGCAATTATCCAAAGAACTAATAATATTTTTGGTTAATATTCTACCTCTACCGATNATAGCATCTGCATCTCTCGCTGCATCAATAAATTCTTCTTCTGATTTTGCATCTACCTCAACAATTTCTGCATCGATCGGATCCAAAGATATTCTTTCTAATGAATATTNTGAGTCAGCAAGGTCAAATGTAACCTCAGCNGGTTTTTGAGAAACAACTTTAAATTTGGNCATNACATCTCCTANANCACATANCNCGAGCTGCGTATCATATAACANAATNANNANTATTGTCNATCAAAATACGACTATAGGATTAACNGGAGANCCTGTAGAANTTGATAGTTTGAGAGGATTTATNCTNATNAAAAATTCCCAACGTTGAAATTTTTCACAAGCTTCAGAAAGTTCTTCTAAATTAGCATTATCTAATATCCAAAGCCCCATCGCTACAATACCAATTTGATGAATTGGCATATTTACATTTGGATATAACGGAGGAAGTACATCGTTACCTGTATCGCTCCCAAGCATAGATATTTTTCTATCATGAAATAACGGTAGACAAGATGGATGGCATGCNGTAGACCCTTCAACAGATGGATTAACTGGTCCTTCTTNAATTCGNCTTTTGTATTGTCCGGTCCTTATTAACAAAATATCACCTTCTTGAATCTTAAATCCAAATTTTTCTTCGGCTCTAATAATATCTTCTGGTAATACCCCTTCTCCNCTCTCAACCCAAGGNATGTTTCTAACTTTGGGTACATCAATTAAAATTCCTCTAGAAATAATNCCATCAGACGCTATATCCACAGATTCAGCAGTGGCTCCCANGCTATTTGAAATCAANTATGCAGGTTGATTGTTATACATTTTCCCTTCCCAAAAAAAATGGGACAAGCTATCTATATGAGTAATTGAATGACCGTGAAAAATCATACCTATATAATCCAACGCCACCTGAGAAGGTTTTCCTGAAAGTTTAGATTCTCCATTTGGTGATCTTAAACTCAACCCATCNCCACTTTCGAGCATATAGTGTACAGGNGGATTAGGNGCATCAGGAGCATATTCAAATTCTATCGGCCTAGAACAAGAAACTCTATATCCATTTTTTAGTAAAGAGGCAGCATTTAATATTATAGAATCGTTAATATAGTTGAGAGTCCCTAATTGATCTTCGCTACCCCATTTACCCCAATTAGACAAATCTTGAAAGTAGCTTAGTAATTCTTCTTGTGTANGNATTTTATTCATATTCNATATCCTCTAATTAGTAATGTCATATAAATGATTTATGTGATACAAATACAATATGTTTATTCTCCAGTCAATAAAGTAGGAATATGAATTCTATATCTGCATCAGCAAAAAAAATATTTTCTTCGTTAGAATATAGAGATTTCAGATCGTTTTGGATAGCTAATTTAAGCGCTAATGCAGCTGCATGGGCATTGATACTCGGAAGAGCTTTATTAGTATACCAAATGAGTGATTCGTCAGATAACCAAAATCTTTACGTTGGACTAGTAACATTTTTAGCAATGATTCCGAGAGTTTTAATGCCNCCAATTAGTGGCTATTTAGCTGACAGNTTTGAAAGGCGAAAAGTAGTGGGTGGAATGTTTGCTTTGAACTTGCTTCATAATTTGGTATTTGTATTATTAGTATTTACCGATAATATAACTATGTGGCAAGTAATGGCATTNTCTTTTATAAATGGGTCAGCTAGAGCTGCCCAGATGCCTGTATCTCAGGCTCTTATACCTAACCTAATTCCCAAAGAAAAACTTTTAAATGGAGTCGCTTTACACCAAGCAACGATTCATGGATCAAGATTAATAGGACCTTTAGCAATTCTCCCATTATTATATTTCTTCAGTCTAGAGTGGGCATTTTTACTATGTTCAGGGTTTTATTTAATAAGTTTATANCAAATACTTCAAGTCAAATCTCAAGCAACAGGAACAATAGATAGTAGTAAAAATTTCATTCAAAATTTCCTAGAAGGAATCCCATATGTCTATAAGCACCCTCAATTAATGATAATAACTTTAATGGCATTCTTTCATTGTGGNCTTACTATGTCTTTTGAGTCTATGCTNACAGTTATTTCTGANGANAGATTCAGTTCATTAGGTGATAGTGGAGTAACAATAATTATGATGGCCACAGGCGCNGGTGCTCTAATAAGTGCTCTTTCACTTTCTGTTATTACAANCGAAAAAACTAAAGGAAGTATGCTATTAAACTTATCATTAATAAGTGGCTTATCACCCATATTTTTAGCACTTTCTTCAAATATATACATAGCTACTATCGCNGCAATAATCATTGGTTTATCACAATCAGGATTTATGACTTTAACCCATACTATGATCCAAAGTGTTACNGATGACGGTGTTAGGGGACGAGTAGGAGCTGTTTATTCTGTTCACATTGGTGGAATAATGGCGTTAATGAATCTGATAAATGGAAGGATGTCCGATATATCTGTACCAAATTTTGATATATTAGGACAAACAATACGATTATTAGCAGCAGATTATATGCTTATTATCGGTGGAATGCTATTTATACTACTNGTAATGGCTAGCTGGTTTATTAAAACTTTTAGAAATATTTATCAATATGGTCTTCCGGTAACTAACAAACTATGAGCACAATCAAAAACATAANNGATTTAACTAAGTCNCAACGTAAAATNATTCGAGCTTGGTGCATGTATGATTGGGCAAATTCAGGATTTGCTACTAGCGGTATTGCGGCGATATACCCAATATATTTTGTCTATTTATTTAAAGAATCATTAGGTGAAAAAACCATTTTTTGGGGCATGACATTTACTGGTAGTTCCGTTTGGAGTTTATCTGCAGTAGTAGCAGCTAGTATCGTAGCAATAAGCAGTCCTATCCTGGGCATCATCGCAGACCGTGTTCCCATTAAAAAAATTCTACTTTGGATTTATACGATTGCTGGGGCTATATTTACCATATTAGCATTCTTTTCAGCATATACTGCAACTCCTTGGGCATGGTTAATAGGAACTTTTATACTAGCAAATATTGGATTTGCAGGTAGTTTAGTATTTTACAACGCATTCCTTCCCCATATAGCTCCACGGGAATTAGCTGACGAGGTAAGTTCAAGCGGATATGCATACGGATACATAGGCGGAGGTTTATTATTACTTATTCATTTGGCAATAAATATTGTAACTTCTGGAACTGAAATAGAAGACTTGGTTACTCGTTTATCATTATCTTCTATTGGCCTATGGTGGTTTCTGTGGGCATTATGGACATTCAGGGTAATACCTGAACCTAAAATAGAAAGACCTCTCCCTGGATTAGGAATACTATCAGCTACAAAACTCGCAACAAATGAGCTAAAAACCACGTTTTCAGAATTAAAAAATTTCAAAATTATTCTAATTTATTTATCAGCGTACCTTCTATTTAATGACGGTATCCAAAGCATTCTAGGGATTGCTGGAGCTTTTGCTGCAGATACTCTAGGATTAGCTCTCACTTTCAATATGGCAACAATATTAATAATTCAATTTGTTGCAGCAGGTGGCGCTATTGTTTTTAGTAAAATTGCACATCTAACAAGTACTAAAAAATCTTTAACTATTACTCTAATAGGCTGGGTTTTCATAGTGATAATGGGTGTGAGTATTGCTCCTCTTGTTCCTTCATCACATTCTAATCATGATTACCAAATATCATACAATGCTCGTTCAGGTTCTTATATTATTGATTCATATCCTGAATTATCTGATTCCAAAACAGATAAACTATGGAGCGAAGAGATCGGTGATTTAACAAGTCAAGAATATCTTAGTTCTAGTGAAATCGAATTTTTTGCCAACAAGATGTCCAAAAGTGAAAATTCAAAATTTAGTTTATCAATTCTAATGGAAAATGGAACTGAAAGAAGAATAGTGGGAAAGATTCATCCATCTTCTCTAGAAGGAGGACCTCTAGACTGGTGGCCATCGCTAATCCGAAATATTCTATGGGCTCCATTAAATTTGGAAGCTGGATACCAATGGCTATTGCTAGGAGTAAATGTAGGATTAGTTATGGGAGGTAGTCAAGCTTTAGCTCGCAGTTTATTTTCACAAATATCTCCAGAAACTAGAAGTGGCGAATTCTTTTCATTCTTTGGTTTCATGAGTCGTGCATCCTCTGTATTAGGTCCAATATTATATGTTTTAGTAACAGGAATGCTTGATACTAGAAGTGCAGTCTTTGCTATCTTATTATTAATAGTATCAGGTACAGCTATTTTACAATTAGTAGATGTAGAAAAAGGAATATTAGTAGCACAACAGGAAGATAATAAAAGAAGACTATCGTAAAGCTAGTGTTTATTTGATAGTATTTCAAAAGCTTTAGACGGCCAATCAACTGTCACTCCGTCTACTCCTATTTCAAGTGCNCGAGACAACTGTGACAAAGTTTCAAATCCCCAAGCCCCAACAAAAAGTCCTTTTTGATGGACCTGATCAACCATATCTTGATCTAAGTATTCAATATAAGGGAAAAACCCATCTATATTATTAGATAGGCAAAATTCAATATTTTCTATTGAAGGCTGAATCATTAAAAAACCATGATTGATCTCAGGATTTAATTTTATTGACTGTAACAACGGACTTGGAAGAAATGAAATAATAGAAACTCTTTGTANCTCAAGAGTNTGAGNNNTAGTNCTNTTTTCATTAATCCANCCATNNTTCAGCAACAAAGAACGTAATTTATTAATCAATTCNTCTGAATCTGATTTAATTTCAATGAAAATATGTGCCTTACCTTGGTANCTAATAAGAATAGATTCTANTGTAGGGATCCTTTGCTCAAAATATTTTTTATCAAACCAACTTCCTGAATCCAACATATTAATATCANGAGAATGTAAATCTCTGACAAATCCNGTTCCATCTGTAGTNCGATCAACAGTATCGTCATGTATTACATATAAAATACCATCTTTAGAAAGATGTACATCCAANTCTAAGTAAGAAAANCCAGANTCTANAGCATGATCGAAACTNGCAATTGTATTTTCAGGTCTNTCATCAGAAAAACCTCTATGTGCAATAATTTCCATAATTTTCTACTTAAATAATCCTTAAAGCTATGCTAGAGTATCTANTCGANGTGCCAACGTAGCTCAGTGGTAGAGCAAACGCTTCGTAAGTGTTAGGTCGGCGGTTCGAATCCGCCCGTTGGCTCCATTATTCAANGATTTTTATTAAGGTTTTACCAAAATTATCNCCTTTTAACATCCCAATGAAGGTAGTTGGGGCATTTTCTAAACCAACTGTAACATCTTCAGTATATTTTAGTTTGCCATCTTTAATCCAATTAGAGATTCGTATTAAGGCATCATTGTGTTTATTAATATATTGTCCTTGAAGAAACCCTTGAACTTTTGCTTGAGATACAATTAACTGCCATAAATTTCTTGGTGTAAGTTCTGGTTTTTCTAAATTATATTGAGATATTTGGCCACATATAGCTACTCTGGCACCTATATTTAATTGTTTAAAAACTGCATCTGTTAAAACTCCTCCAACATTATCAAAGTACACATCTATACCATTAGGGCAATGTTTTGAAAGNGCATCATCTAAGTTTTCAGTTTTATAATTGATCCCAGANTCAAATCCCAGTTCGTCAACTACATANCTGATCTTTTTATCAGAGCCNGCAGTACCNACTACATGGCACCCCATAATTTTAGCTATTTGNCCTACAATTTGACCTACTGCCCCAGAAGCAGCTGAAACTACAACTGTATCACCNGCCACAGGTTCACAAACATCTAAAAATCCAAAATATGCAGTAAANCCNGGCATACCAAGAATTCCCAAACTTGTTTGTATAGGACCTAATGATGGATCTATCTTTCTCAGATCATTTCCAGGTATATCAGTTCCATCTGAAACTGCATATGATTGCCAGCCTANCCTACCTTCTATAATTTCNCCTACTTTAAATCTTGGAGACCTAGACTTTATAACTTCACCAGTAATAGCTCCAACAATCACATCACCTATTGGTACAGGGTCTGCATACCCTGCTCCATCATCCAAACGTCCTCGCATGTATGGATCTAAGGATAACCACGATGCTTTAATTAATATTTCACCTTCACCNGGTTCTGGAATTGGAACTTCTTCTATGTTGAAGTCAGATTCTTTTGGGAAACCAACAGGTCTTGATGCAAGTGTAANTCTTATGTTCTTATCAGGNTTCATAATAAAAATACTCCAGTAAAATTATNCTTTTATAGTAANGNATAACATGATATAAATTAATCTATATAAAATACACTAAAAACACCTCAAGGAATACACTATGGNAAAAATNGGATCACAAGCTCCTAATTTTAAATTACCTTCACATGATGGNGAACCAATAGAACTAAAANATTTTANAGGAAANAAAAATATAATATTGTCATTTCATATATTTTCTTTCACTGGTGGTTGAACTCATCAAGTTTCTTCATTCCGTATACATAATGCCAGTTTTGAAGAAGCTAACACCCAAGTCTTGGGTATAAGTTGTGACTCCAGACCAACTCAAGTAGCATTCGCATCATCTTTAGGCTCAATCCCCTATCCGATTTTAGCTGATTTCTACCCTCACGGAGAAGTCTCTAAAGCATATGAAGTATTTGATGATGTCAGAGGGACTCCCAAAAGAGCTNTAGTAATAATAGATAAAAATGGGACTGTACAATTTAGTAAAACATATAATGCAGCTTCTGATTTNGACCCAAAAGATATTTTTGAAGAGATTAAAAAACTTTAAANCCCATAAAATNCTTGAGATTTGATTTGATATGCCATATGNGATTTATTTATTTCAGGAATANACAGATTATCCAATATGTATTCTTTTGAGGGGNTAATATTAGAATATTTTACAGAANCAACATTTTTTTGTTGGATGGACATAAGAAANCCTCCCAAAGATTCAACGTCTAATAAAGAATTAATTAATCTAGTTTCTTTAAGAGAAAAATCGCTCTGTTTTAAAACGTCATAAAAATACATGTCTTCCATCCAAGCAGATTGNGANTTTANAGNAANGGNTTCAAACCCTGNTTTTACACCTGAGTTAATAAGATCAGTAAAATTAACATGGCTCGTAATATCTTGATCACCTATATTGTCCAATAATCCCAAACCGTCAACATGTTTAAAATAAGTTTGAATATGTTTGTTTGATCTATCNAAAGAATAATAATCATATTCTTCATAGCCATAATCAAAAGTTATAAAAAATCCTTTATCTAATGTTTTAGCTAAATTCTCAAAATAAATATCCAAATCTGGATTTAGTNCTCCCTTGTANCCTTCAGGCAAATTAAATTTACTTAAATTNTCAATCATAGAAGATGACACAGGTTTAGATTCCNTTACTTCTATCAANTCATTTTGATTAGAGATNCCCACTAATATTTCATGAGGNCGACCCGAAACNATTTGAAATCTCTTAACAGGAAAAGCATCNAATAATTCGTTAGCTATAATAANTCCAGTACCTTTAATGTCAGGAGGGTTATNAGATTCAATAAAGTTTATTTTATCTACACTAATCACCGGAACAATACGATCAACAGCATAGTATTGTAAAGAATCGTATATTTTANCTTTAGACCCCAAAAAAGANTTCATTATATCTTGGGCTAAAATACCACTTCCNCATCCNAANTCTACAATATTNAANGGATCCGGTTTCTCTAAATATTCCCATATATAAATTATTTGTNANGCNAAAAAAGCTGANAAAACAGGATGNAATGTAGGNCTAGTNTAATAGTCACCTTTAAACCCTATATTACTTTTGTTTGAATAATAACCTTGTTCAGAATAAAGAGCTAATTCCATAAATGTATCGAATGAAATAGGNCCTTCATGGCGNATCCGATCANTAATTAGTCGATATGGTTCAATAGTCATTGAAAATGATTTTAAGCAGTTTTACCTTTATTTGAACTGGTTGTTGNAGACGGTTTAGTCCAATTCGAACCCGATAATGAATTAGGAAATTCTTCTTTACCACCACAAAGCTTACATAAAGCAGAACTGAGTGGNCCATTTGGTTGGTCTAATACCCAGTGATGTACACAATTTTCNTCATTTATTTTTTTNTCCAAAAGAACCCCANCTTAATATTCTACCTGTCTTCAATTTTAATAAATTCTCTATCCAAATCTCCGACATATTTCAATCTAGGGCGAAGCAAAATATTGTTCTCAAATTGCTCAAGAACTTGTGCTGTCCAGCCAGGTACACGACCTATAGCAAATATTGATATGAACAAATCTTCTGGAATATTTAAAAGAAAATACATTGCACCTGAAAAGAAATCTACGTTTTGATTTATGCCTTTTCTAGAATACGGTTTCATAACTTCAACCACACTCTGAAGTATCGAATACCACTTAGGTTCCCCTTTTCTTTCTCCCAATTCTTTAAGGTCATCTTGTAAGTGCAAGGATCTAGGGTCAACAGCTTTATAGACTCGATGGCCAAATCCCATTATACGTCCCCCTGAGGACAAAGTATCTTTTACATATTTTTCAGCATTATCAACACTTCCAATTTCTTGCGACATAGTCATCACAGATTCAGCAGCCCCTCCGTGGGAAGGTCCTTTTAGTACAGCTACTCCGGTTGTAACTGCACAATGCAAATCAGCCTGAGTAGAAGCAGCAACTCGTGCACCAAATGAGGAGGCATTTAATCCATGTTCGGCATGTAGCACAAAATCTTTATCAATTAGAGCTACATCACGTGGATCTGGTTTCTCACCAAAAAGCATATATAAAAAGTTTGCAGCTAAAGATAGTTCAGGATCAGGAGTAATTGGTTCTAATCCATCCCTAATCCTCGCATGAGCCGTTACTATGGTTGGTGCTTGAGCTGTCAACCTAGTCCCTTTTCTCAATGTAGCTTCTGCAGAATTATCATTTACATCATCGTCAAATGCAGATAATGCAGATATTGCTGTACGTAAGACATCCATTGGATGTGCATTTTTTATAGTCTTAATAATATCAAGTACAGGTTCAGGAATAGTCATATTAGAACGCAATTCAGATACAAATTGATCTAATTGTTTTAAAGTAGGCAATGCCCCTTTCATGATTAAGTATATAACTTCTTCAAATGAACAATTGACCGCTAAATCGTCAATATTATACCCACGATAATAGAGTTTCCCTTCTTTTCCATTAATAAAACTGGAGTTAGTTCTGTCAATATAAACTTCTCGTAAACCTCTATATAGTTTTACTCTATCTTCACTCATTAACTACCTCCAAGAAATAAATTAAAAGAAACAAACTTGCTAATATCTAAATCTATGAAATCACAGAGACAACTCATTCTAGCAATGTACGCAATTTCACGTCAAGAATATAAATCTGTGTGTACATATATACTAACTATTGGCTAATATAGTAACATCACTATCAATAGTAACTTCTAAGAATCCACCTTTAATCATAATCTCTTCATCTTTTCCATCTTTTCGAATCAAAACATTACCAGAACTTAACACCGTCAATAAAGGTGCATGCCTAGGCAATATTCCTAATAATCCTTCAATTCCGGGAGCGACCAACAAATCAATATCTCCGGAATAGACAGATTCTTCAGTTGTAACTATGTTTAAATGCAATTTATATTATCCTTATATTAAGCAGATGCCATCTCTTGAGCTTTTGCAAGAGCTTCGTCTATTGTCCCAACCATATAAAATGCCTGCTCAGGAACATCATCGTGAACTCCATCAAGAATTTGCTTAAATCCTTCGACTGTATCTTTAACCGACACATACTTACCTGGTGTTCCTGTGAATTGTTCAGCAACATTAAATGGTTGAGTTAAGAATCTTTGAATTTTCCTTGCTCTAGAAACAGTAGCTTTATCATCATCAGATAACTCTTCAATACCTAAAATAGCAATAATATCTTGTAGGCTTTGATATCTCTGTAAAACTTGTGTAACTGCTATTGCAACATCATAATGTTCTTGACCAACAACTGATGGTTCTAATATATTCGAAAATGATGTTAAGGGATCAACTGCTGGATATAAACCTTGAGAAGCCAAGTTTCTCTCCAAAGTCATAACTGCATCTAAGTGTCCAAAAGTAGTTACAATTCCTGGATCAGTATAGTCGTCTGCAGGAACATATATAGCTTGTACAGATGTAATAGAACCTGTCTTAGATGAAGTTATACGCTCTTCTAAAGCTCCCATTTCGGTACCTAATGTAGGCTGATATCCTACTGCAGAAGGCATCCTGCCTAATAACCCAGAGACCTCCATTCCAGCCAATATATACCTATATATATTGTCCACAAATAATAAAACGTCTTGTCCTCTTTCTTCTTTAAAATATTCAGCCATAGTTAAACCCGTTTGGGCAACTCTTGCTCGTATTCCTGGAGGTTCATTCATTTGTCCAAAAACTAATACAGTCTGAGGCAATACTCCTGCTTCTTGCATTTCATGCCAAAGATCATTTCCCTCTCTAGAACGCTCTCCTACACCTGCAAATACCGACACACCTTGGTGTTCAGTAGCAATGTTATTAATCAATTCTTGAATAACAACCGTCTTCCCTACACCTGCACCCCCAAAAGCGCCGATTTTACCACCTTTGTTAAAAGGAGTAATTAAGTCTAAAACTTTTATTCCAGTCTCTAATACTTCAATCTCTGTAGCTTGTTCTTCAAAAGATGGAGGTTCTCTATGTATAGGCCTGGTTTCAGGAGAGTCGATTTCTTCTAAGCCATCTAAAGTTTCACCTAATGTGTTAAACAATCTACCTAATGTAGGGTCACCAACAGGTACAGAAATTGCAGCTCCTGTATCTATTGCGTCTATCCCTCTCTTTAATCCTTCTGTTGGTCCAAGAGCTAAACATCGAACCCAATTATTACCAATATGCTGTTCTACTTCTAGAACCAATTTATCATTTCCAATTTTGGTTTCTAAAGCATTAAAAATAGCTGGCATTTCATTTGGTTGAAATTCAACGTCAACTACTGTCCCAATTACTTGTATTATTTTTCCGGTTCCCATATATACTCCTGAATCTGATCCAGTATTTTTTATTAAAANTGGATTAAGCTTCTATTGCAGAGACNCCCCCAACAATATCCAAAAGCTCTCCAGTTATNGTTTCTTGTCTTAATTTATTCATTACTAAAGTTAAATCGCCTACCATTTCATTAGCATTATCTGTCGCTTGGTTCATAGCAACCATACGTGCTGACTGTTCACTNGCATTAGCTTCCAATATCGCATGATGAACCAATGTTTGAATGTATCTTGGTAATAATTCATTCAATACCTCNTTAGGATTAGGTTCATAAATATATTCTNATTTTTTATCATTTAGGTCGTCTATAGCAACAGGTATTAATTGAGTTAANGAAGGNTTCTGCAANGTAGTATTAATAAAATTTGCATAACAGATATGAACAGAATCTACTTCTCCTGATGAGAATTTATCTATTAATAAATCTGCTACAGGAAGAGTATCTGAAGAATTAGGAGCATCNCCAATNCCTGTAAATTCTCCTAGAATTTCTAAATTCATCCTTTTTGCAAAAGCTATTCCCTTTTTGCCTACTCCAACAACTTTAACCGGAACAGTTTGTTCAGATAAAAATGCAGATGCAGATTTTAAAATATTTGCAATCAAACCGCCTGTAAGACCTCTATCNGGNGTAACAATTAATAAACATGCTGATTTATTTTCTCGAATTTCAATCAAAGGCTGATTNGAATCATCATCTGATATTTGTGANACCACATTTGAAACCATTTGAGACATATTATCNGCATAATCTCTTCCCATAGTGGCTGCATCTTGAGATTTCCTCAATTTTGAAGCAGCAATCATAGACATAGCTTTTGTTATTTTTGCTGTACTTTCGACGCTTCGTATTCGCCTTGCTATTTGCCTAACACTAGCCATTTAATTAAACCAACCCACTTTTCTTAAAATCTTCGATAGCAGAAGTTAATTTTTCTTTGGAAGAATCTGANAGATCTGCATCATCTGAAATTTGTTTTAATAANTCTTTGTGATTAGAAGTCATAAACCCATGAAAGGCTTGTTCCCATGACATAACATNAGAAACATCAACATCATCTACATANCCTTCATTCAGAGCAAATAAAATAGCAACNTGTTGTTCCATAGGTACNGGTGCNTTTTGNCCTTGNTTNAATATTTCAACAGATCTCTCTCCNCGACCTAATTGCCTCTTAGTCGCTTCGTCAAGNTCATCTGTACCAAATTGAGCAAATGTTACTANCTCTCTATACTGTGACAANGCAAGCCTTAAAGTNCCTGCAACAGACTTCATAGCTTTAGTTTGAGCNGCACTACCNACCCTAGAAACAGAAACTCCTGCGTTAACCGCNGGTCGAATTCCTGCGTTAAACAATTCTGGTTCTAAATAAATTTGTCCATCAGTAATTGATATAACATTAGTTGGAACATACGCAGACACATCTCCTGCTTGAGTTTCTATCACAGGCAATGCTGTAACCGANCCTCCTCCATGAGCATCATCTAATCTCGCTGCACGCTCTAGCAATCTACTGTGAAGATAAAATACATCTCCAGGATATGCCTCACGTCCAGGAGGCCTCTTAAGTAATAAAGACATTTGCCTATATGCCCAAGCATGTTTTGANAAATCGTCATATGCTATAAGAACGTCNTTACCTTGAAGCATAAAATNTTCTGCCATAGCACATCCAGTATATGGAGCTAAATACTGCATTGGAGCTGCATCNGAAGCATTAGCAGCAACCACAATTGTATGTTCCATAGCACCGAACTGTTCTAATATNCCAACAGTCTGGGCCACTTTTCCAACTTTCTGNCCTATAGCAACATATATACAAATTAGATCGCCACCTTTTTGGTTAATAATAGAGTCNACGCATATTGCCGTTTTACCNGTAGTTCTGTCNCCAATTATTAACTCTCTTTGNCCTCTACCTACAGGAATCATCGCATCAATTGCTTTTATTCCTGTTTGAACAGGAGTATCTACTCCCTTCCTGATTGCTACGTTAGGTGCNACNATTTCAACTTCTCTAGTCTCTGAAGTATTTANAGAACCNTTACCATCAATTGGATTTCCAANTCCATCTAATACTCTTCCAAGCAGTTGTTCTCCTACAGGAACNTGCATAACTTGTCCAGTACCNCTAACTTCAGATCCTTCTTTAATATCACTAGGATCTCCTAATATAACNACACCAACACTATCTTCCTCTAAGTTAAGAGCGATCCCTGCAACACCCCCACCGAACTCAACAAGTTCGTTATACGCTACCCCNGATAGTCCNTGGACACGTGCTATACCATCNCCAACTTCAACAACCGTACCNACATCTACCATACCTAGGTCGGTTCCAAAGCCTTCAATCTGCTTTTTTATAACCGATGCTATGTCCTGTCCTTTGACGGCCATATCACCCTCCAATTTAATAACACGACTTAATAGTCGTACTTACTTTTTAATAACTAAATAAATTTATGTGCCTTTAATAAGGCCTCTTTTCATATTTTCTAAACGAGTCCTAACACTTGCATCAATTAATCTGTCCCCAACTCTAGCAACAAATCCACCTACAATACTGGGATCAATTTTACTAGTTATAGTTAAATCATTCCCTGCAATTTTTTTAAGACTTTCTGAAATAGTATCTTCTAGATCTTTNGACATCTTCGTCGCGGTAGTTATNTCAGCTCTAAGAACATTGTTATGATCATCTACCAATTCTTGAAAANANTCTGCAATATCTGAAATACTATANACGGAGTTCCTAGAAGCCAATANTGACAANAAGTTTACAGATAANTNATTCANATCATCATCAATACCAGACTCTTTTATAACCGAAATTTTGCTATCCAATGAAATCTTCGGNGAATCCATAAATGACAAGAAAGAATCATCTTTGGAGAAAGAAACAAGTTTAGACAAATCAGACATCCAAGAATCAATTTGCTTTGATTCTAGCGCAATTTGAAATATTGCTTGAGCAAATCTCCTAGGTGAAACAGATGATGCCATACTAATTTNCNTTATTNTTCAAAGATGAGGATTCTTCTAATACATTTTCTATCAATTTGCGGTGTTCCTTCTCATCCAATGAATTAGTAACCACCTTTTCAGCAGCAGTTATAACTAAATCTGCAAATTCTTTCCTCAAGTCTTCAATCGCTGCATCTCTTTCTCTCTGTATATCTTTCTCAGCTTTTAGCTTCATATTCTCGATATCAGATGTTGCTACTTCCATCTCATCCTTACGNAATTTTTCTGCGGTCTCACGAGCTTGAGATATCAATTTCTGACCTTCAAGTCGNGCCTCATCTAATTGCTGCGTAATAGCCTCTTCAGCCTTAGATGCGTCATCNCGAGCTCTCTCAGAAGCTTCAAGACCTTCTTTAATTTTTTCAGCTCTTTGATCAAGCATGCCAACCAAAGGTTTATAAAGCAATTTGCTCAATATAACAAAAAGAATAATAAAACTAACAATCTGAGTTATCAGACCAGGAAGATTTATTCCTAGTGCATCCATACAGAACTCCTAATTAACTACTAATACAAATGACATTTTCATTTGCAATGGAATGACTTATACGAATTTAATAATAATAGCCACAACCAATGCATAAATCGCTATAGCCTCAGTAAACGCTATAGCAAGAATCATATTCTGCTGTATCTGGCCACCAGCTTCCGGATTTCTCCCCAAAGCTTCCATAGCTTTTGAAGCTAGCATTCCAATTCCAATAGCAGGACCAATAGCACCTAGACCTATGGCCAAACCGGCACCAATATTTAATATATCCCCTTCCATTTATTTAACTCCTTAAGAATTATTTTTTTAAATACTTAAATTTTTAACTTATTTTTTATTTTCAGTGATGATCGTCACTAGAGTGAGACACACTAGCCATAGAAGCAAAAACAAGAGTCAACATTGAAAAAATAAAAGCTTGAATNACTCCNACAAATAACTCTAGGCCAAGAAAAGGTATTATCCCAATCAGTGGCAGTAAAAATGCTAGTGCCATTAATAAAACTTCACCAGCAAATATATTACCAAAAAGCCNGAATGTAAAACTAACAACCTTAGCTAGCTCACTTATTATCTCTAATATTCCAACAAAGAAACCNATNGGGCCTTCTTTNAAATTAATAAATTTACCTATATGACTAGGAAATCCTAAAATACTAAACCCCCAAAAATGAACCATAACCATAGCAATAATTGCCATTGCCAATGTCATATTTATATCTGTATTCGCACTTCTCAAAAAAGGTACTAGATGACCAGCTCTTTTGTCTTCTCCAACTAGTCCTTTCTGATTCTCGTATTCCTCAAAAGTAAGTTGCTCACTGAAAGAACCAGGAGCCAAATAAGAGAAAGCACCTTGACCGGTAAAAACATGCAAGGCAACAGAATCAAGATGATCAGCGTGTTCATCATGTTTGGCATGGGAATCGTCAGCATGTCCATCGTGTTTGGCATGGGAATCTTCAGAGATGTGATCACCTAAAGCAGGATCTACATAATGATGAATTCCATGATGGTGTGCAATCTCTTCTGGATCTGCTATTCGTCCAACAGTTCCAAATCCAGGTAATATTCCCATCCAATTAGCAACAACTATAAAAATAAATATAGTAAACACTAATGGGAAAAATCGTCTTCCTTTCTCTCTACCTGCAATACTTTCACACAAGTTCAAGAAAAATTCTATGATTATTTCAAAAAGAGCTTGGAAGCGACCTGGAACTTCGGTAAGAGACTTTCTAATGAATAAAGCTAGTATGATTAGTACTAACATAGCCAACCAGGTTGTCAGCATCGTGTTCATTAAATTCCAAGCGCCTAGTGGAGTTGCAAAATCATCACCTTCAAAAATCATTTCAGCCGGTAATTGAATTGCTAGAAGTGAACTTGCCAAGAATCCAAGTCCTAGAGCTTCACCTAGAGCTCCTCCGATTACACTTATAACTAATACTGAAACTATCAATATAGCTATTAACAAGGCTTTGGGTTTGCCAAGTATACCAGTCACTATTTAAAGTTCTCCTGTTTAGAAAATTTACTTTTCGTTATTGTTGAGTAATGAACCCAACATTCTATACATACCTAAAAATGCAGTAAGTATTCCAATTAAGACACCTACTACAGTCAACAATGGACTTAATGATAGCTTATCATCTGCCCATGTTCCTATAAAAGCCCCCAATCCTATACATATTGCTATGTACCAACCTATCCCAATAAATCTTACTAAAAAATTAATTGTCTTTGGATTCATTACCTACAACAGTCGTAGACGTTATCACAATCTGAAGATAATATCTAGGACCCCTTCCAAGAAAAAAATAAGCAAAAATATTTAACGTGACTCTCCCAGATTTTCTAAATCTAATGAATCGATAAAATCACTAAAAGCTGAAAGATTTCCTGTTTCATCGTCTAACATTGAAATATCATCATCCGTAGTCTGCTCTAAATCTTTCTCTTCAATGTTAACACCTGCTTTTTCCAATACTGATTCTTCAGCAAATATAGAAGCTCCGCTCCTTACTGCTAACGCAATAGCATCACTTGGTCTGGCATCTATTTCAAAGGTTCTAGAATCATAGTTGACAATTATTTTCGCATAAAAAGTATCTTCTTTAAGTTCAGACACAATAATTTTATCCACTGTAGCTCCGAGATTGTAGATTACAGAGTCTAATAAATCATGGGTCATAGGTCGCTGTACCTCAATATCCATGAGTTTTAGTCTGATCGCCTCAACCTCAAAATGCCCAACAAATATAGGTAGAAAAAGGTTAGAGTCTTTAACTCTTAAGACAACTGCACGCTGTTGAGTTTCTTGTCGAACACGTATGCTTTCTATTTCTAATTCTTGCACTTGAGTGGCCTCCAAAAAAATCACTTTATTTAGCGAGTGGACATCATTCTAATTAGGTCACGAAGACATGTCAATTTAAATTATTTTTTTATTCCATTTTTGAATGTTAAGATTAGTAATAATAAAAATAATCACCAAAATATTACACCTTATTTTGAAAACTAGGCTACAGTAAAGGTCAGTCTATTCATATATTGTATAAAGTTCCCTTTGTTAATAATAATGTTATTAATATCGAAAACTTTTTGTAGATATTCGTATGCCGATTACAGCTAACTTAGAGAATTATTTATTGAATTCCTAAGGTTATCTGCTGATTTAAATGAATCAGATGAATAAATTATACTTCTGGATGAATTTATTAAAAAATTAGGAAATCCCAATTCCACAGCAGAAGACACGGAAGCATCAAGCTCACCTTCTTGAGAGCCGATACCAGGTATTAACATAGGCAGTCCTGGAGCTAATTTCCTAACACGAGCTATATCATCAGGATATGTTGCCCCAACTACTAACCCAATATTGTCATTTTTATTCCAGTCATATGCCGAAACAGCAATTTTTTCAAACAACGATACCTCTTTTCTTTCAGAATTAAATTTACCTTGAAATTGGTGTCCGTCTGGATTTGAAGATTTACACCAGATAAATACCCCTTTATCAGCATATTGATAAAAAGGTTTAATTGAATCTTCGCCTGCAAATGCATTTACAGTGATAGAATCAAACCCCCAATATTCAAACAAAGAATAAGCATATTTCTCACTACTTGAGCCTATATCACCTCGTTTAGCATCTCCTATAGTCAATTTTTCCGGATATTCGCCGTTTATATAATCCATTAGAGATTTAAGAGAAGTTAATCCTTCCAAGCCCAATGCTTCAAAAAAAGCAAAGTTAGGTTTATATGCAGCAACAACATCGGACGTAGAATCAACTATATCTTTACAGAAATCAAATATGCTATTAGAGGTGATTTTTTTGGGGTCTGGGTCTAAACCAACACATACAAAAGAATCTGAAGTTTTACACGCATTAATTAACTTATCTTTAAATTTTGACATANAAAATCACTATACAAATCTATTTTTTNAAATGCCTTCTACCTAAATTCTTTGCAGATACACCNAATACATTTACAAATCCTTCTGCNTCTAAATGATCGTATGAACCTGTTGATTCCATAGAACCATCTGAAGTATATAAAGAATGGGGCATAACATTTAAAGAGTCATCTGCGGTATCGAAAAAAACTTCACCTTTATATAGCTTTACTTGCATAGTTCCTGAAACTTTTTTATTAAAAGAGTCCAAAGCAGCAAGAGCAGAATTAGTAGCAGTATCTAACCAATAACCTTGATATATTTGCGTNCTAACAAATTTAGACAAAAATTCAAATAATTCCCTAGACCTTCTATCTAAAATAAATTGGAGTAAGAATTCATGGCTTTTCGCCAATAATTCCATCCCAGGTGATTCATAAATNCCCCTAGANTTAATACCTACAAACCTATTTTCNATAACATGTGTTCCTATTCCGATTCCNTGTGCNCCNGCAATTAAATTCGATTTTTTAAATACATCAATAAGAGCACTTGATGATTTATGATCTTTTCCTTCTATAGATACAGGCCTACCCTCTTCCCAAGTTATAGTGACAAATTCCGGTATATCTAGAGCGTCCCAAGACCAAAGTCCCATAGTTGGTTCAACAAAATCCGGGCTAATTGAAACATCTTCTAAATCACCCGCTTCATGAGTTAAACCAAGGAAATTAGCATCTGTAGAATATCGTGATTCTTTAGAAGGNTTTATAGGTAAATTATTNTTTTCACAATAATNAATCATCTCNTGACGACCTGGAAATTGATTTAAAAATTGTTGATCTCGCCAAGGAGCATAAACAAAAACTTCAGGATCTAACATATTAGTNGCNAGCTGAAACCTTACCTGATCGTTACCTCTNCCTGTAGCTCCATGAAATAAGACTTTAATATTATCTTTATTAAATTCATCAAGAATAGCTTTAACAGTTATTGGCCTTGCTATCCCTGTAGTATTCCAATAGCCACCTTCATATCTTGCTTGCGATTGGATNACCTTCAATCCTGCTTCAGCTAAATCNNGTTGTGCATCAATTAATTTAGCGCTAGAAGCACCGCATTTAGACATTCTTTCTATAATATCATCCATATTAACTTCGTCTGGTTGGCCCAGGTCAACTGTGAAACATTTAACGTTTATACCTTGCTCAGACAACCAGTGGGTTACAGTACAGCTATCTAGTCCGCCTGATACTGCACCACCAAAAAGATTATGATCTTTCAANTTCAATTCAGATAAGTTCAANTATAACCTCTCAAGAAATAATGGAATTAATAGANTTTTTAATAATCTTTATAGATTCATCTATTTCGTCTCTAGTGACATTAAGTGGAGGCATAAACCTAATCATATTAGGCCTAACAGCATTGATAAGTAATCCATCACTCAAACTCTTAGCAACAATTTCACCGGCTATATCTTGATTCATTTCAAATCCTACTAGCAAACCTTTTCCTCTAATATCAACAATCAAATCCCCTGTCTCTGAATTTAGTTCTTTCAATCTAGACATAAGATGTTCTCCAGTTTCATTAGCAAGTTGAGGAATATTTTCTTCAACAATAACTTGAGCTGCCGCAGCACCTGCTGCGGTAGTTAAGGCATTCCCNCCAAATGTTGAGCCGTGATCTCCCGGTTCCAACACATCACAAGAATCTTTAGTTAAGAAAGCACCAAGAGGGGTCCCTGCCCCTAAAGCTTTTGCCAGTGTCATAACATCTGGTTGAACACCTTCAAATTTTTGATAACCAAATAAAGTCCCTAATCTCCCCATACCAGTCTGAACTTCATCAAGCATAAAAAGTATATTTTTTTCATGACAAAATTCCATAACATTTTTTAAATAATCTTCTGAAGGCACATTAACNCCACCTTCTCCTTGCACTGGTTCAAGAAGTACGGCACATGTTTTATCTTTATCATATGCATTTTTAATTGCTTCTAAGTTATTGAACTCAACATTTACAAATCCTGGCATTAAAGGTTTCCAATTATCTTGGTAATGTGGTTGTCCTGTAGCAGCCATCATAGCTTGTGTACGCCCATGAAAAGAATTCAAGGCTGTGATTATTTCATAAGCCCCATTCAGATTTTTCTTACCCCACTTTCTTGCAACTTTACATGCTCCTTCATTAGCTTCAGCGCCTGAATTGCAAAAAAAGACTCGATCTAAATCAGAATTATCAATCAATGTCTTCGCTAAAGGTAGCTGTGGAGTTGTATAAAACAAATTTGACATTTGCATTATTTTTGATGCTTGATCTTGAATAGCTTTAGTAACTTTAGGATGATTATGGCCCAAATTTAATACAGCCCAGCCAGCAGTAAAATCAAGATAAGAATTACCATCTGTATCAAAAACTTTAGTACCNTCACCACTGACCAAAACTGGAGGCATTCTGTTTACTACCTGCATATAATATTTTTTTTCTATTTCTTTCCAATTATCAGCAGTTGGCATTTTTATCTCCTAATATGTTTACTCTTTTATCATTTCCTCAATCAATGATTCTATACCTTTTATATCATCTTTAAGGCTATCCAATAATTCCATAATTTTTTCTGAATTTATATTGGATATATTAACTGAATCTTGNNTTTCGTTCACTCCACTATCAGAATCAACCTCAATTACAGGTTCAGTCAACACTGTCTCAACACCTGTTAACCTTGTTAAAGCATCTTCCAATGAATCTCCCATGACAACATTATCTTTAGTAGCAAGCACCACTTTTTTCAATTCCGGAAAACTTACTCCTTCTGCCTGTATATATATGGGNTCAGCATACAAAATAGAATTTCCAATAGGTATAACTAAGAGGTTACCTCTAATACATGTAGAACCTTCTGAACAACGAAGGGTAAACCAAGCTGATATTTCTTGATCATTATCGATCCTTGCTTCGACTTGTTCTGGTCCATCAACTTGNTTATCTTTAGGGAANTTGTACGCAGCTAATTTNCCATAATTANCCCCATCACTCCTAGCTGCTAACCANCCAACCATATTNGGCCTATCATTCGGAGTATAAGGCATTAATAAAACAAATTCTTCGGAACTTTCACCGGGCANCCTCATAATTACATAGTAAGGTTCCACAAGTTGTAGTGTCTCAGATTGACCAAATTTTTCCTGTGGCAAGGCCCATANATCTTCATTACCATAAAACAATTCNGGTTCTTCCATATGNTACTTTATATACTTAGAAGCTTGAACNGAGAATAGTCCTTGAGGAAATCGCATNTGTTGCTTTAAAGAATCTGGCATTTCGGTTGAATCAGTAAACATTTCAGGGAATATACGNCTATATGTAAGTGCAATGGGATCTGATTTATCCCATAAGTAGAAATCAATATCTCCATTAAATGCATTNACAACAATCTTGATACTATTTCGAATGTAATTATAAGAACTTCTAGAATCTGAATCATATATAGGATTAGAGTAAGGCATATTTGACGAAGTAGTATATGCGTCTTGAACCCAAAATAACTGCCCTTGATCTGCAACAATATAAGGGTCCTTATCTAAAGTTAAAAATGGAGCAACAGTATCAATTCGCTTTTGTATCTGTCTTCTATATTGAATCTTACTATCTGGATTTAGTTCACTGCTAATTAAAATATTTATATCTCCCATCTCCCAAGCGTAGATCAATTTTCTNACAAATGANCCAACATTTACCCCACCATCACCTTGATAATTAGTTTTGGCCAATACACCTTCACCTGTTTGGTAATCTAATTCTTCAGTATTAGTATTTACTAGAACATAATCTGTAGTATTTTCACCATAATATATTCTAGGATTGCTAACTAATATATCTGGAGAATCAAGAGANCCAGGNGCAGATATAGGAATCTCTCCGTTAGCAGGAATATCTTTAGAAAAAAATTCTGGTCGCCCTTCTCCTGTAAATTCTGTTACAGGGCTCATAGCAATCCCTATTCCATGAGTGTAATAAAGTTTCCTATTAACCCAAGTTTGGGCCGACTCATCTAATTTCTCCGGAGCTACTTCTCGAGCAGCCAACAAAACTTGTCTATATTCTCCATCTATGAAATATCTATCTACATCGGCATCCTTAAAGTCATAATAAGGTCTAATCAGCTGTATCTGTTTATACACATCAGTCAGAGGTCTGTAATCCCATAATCTTATATTTTGAATAGTACTTAAATTTTTTGAAATTAAATTACTATTTATATCACCTTCCGCTTCGTAAAAAGTTTTTTCAATATTATTTAAACCAAAACCTTCTCTTGTGAATTCCATATTTCTCAATATGTATTGTTCTTCTTTTACAAATTCATTGGGATCAACAGAAAATGTTTGCATTGCAAATGGAATAAAAGTAGTTGATATGACGATCAGCCCAACCCATACACCAATACCAGTTAAAGCAAATCTTATCTTTCCATATATTGCCAGAGGCAAAACAATAACTGCTAATAAAACTCCAAGTATAGGTAAAACAAACAAGGCTGGCTGACGTGTTGCTAAATCAGCATATGTTGCTCCAAATATCAGACCCCTAGGCGACTGAACAAGTTCCAACCTATTAATCCATAATCCAGCAGAAACCGTTAGAATTATCCCTACAGCTATAAGTGCTAGTTGAATCCTAAGAAATTTATTTTTGGCATCGAAAGGTATGCCTCTCAAAGAATAATTTAAAAAAGACATTACAATCGATAATATTAAACAAAAAACGAATACTACTAACACCCATCCTTGTATAAAAGAATACGCAGGTAGTTCAAAAATAAAAAAACCTACATCTTTACTGTATACCGGATCAAGCAATCCAAATGTCTCTGCATTGGTAAATCGTAAGAAGAGTTCCCATTTAGAAGAAAAAGAAACTCCCATTATGATAGACAATATTAATGTGATCAAAAGAATAGCAATTAACTTGATTTTCCTGATTAGGCCATCTAATGCAACCGGAATAGTAGATTGAATAATTCCACTTGTATTTTTGTTCGCAAAATATAAAGACATTAAAACAAATGTGAACGTAACTAAAAATCCGATTACAAACAATGCTATTTTAGTAAACAGAACTTTTCTATAAATACCTTGATACCCTAAAGAGTCAAACCAGAGCCAATCAGTATAAATAGATTTAAATAATGAAAGCAGTATAAGTACTAATACTAAGGATACTGCAGGCACAATCCATTTAAGCTTACCCTTCAAAGGGTTATTATTTAAAATCTGTTCAAAATCAAGAGGAGGCAAAGAGCCAGTAGACATAAGCTGTTCCTAAATTATCCTATTTTTGTTCCTAAATTATTACCATCAATCGCATTTTTCAAAGCTTCAGGTTCACGGCCATCAATAATCTGAGCTAGTGCTCCTTCATCAGTTGCCTTCAAGCAAGCTTCCAATTTCGGAATCATACCACCTGCAATAATCTTAGAACGAACTAAAGATTCAGCTTGTTGAGTAGTCAGTCTCGTAATTAGTCTTTTAGACGAATCTAAAACACCCTGAACATCTGTAAGAAATATCATACGCTTTGATTTCAAAGCTGCCGAAATATACCCGGCCACAGTATCAGCATTAATGTTTAACATTGATGATATGTTCTTAACATTGGTAACAGATTCTTGATTTAATCCAATAGGTGAAATAATAGGCATATATCCAGATTCCAAAACGTCTATTATGGGTCTCGGATTTACATTTTTAACATTCCCGACATATCCAAGTTCTGGGTTTGATACCGACGATAATATCATCCCTCCATCAACTCCGGACATTCCAATAGCTTTACCACCCTTAGCATTCATTTCAGAGACAAGTTGCTTATTAATTAAACCTGTTAAAACTGCTACTACAATCTCAAGACTTTTAATATCTGTAACCCTAAGTCCTTCAACGAACTTAGGACGTATACCTTGCTTTTTCATCCAATCTGATACAACTTTCCCACCACCATGAATAACAACAATTTTTTTCCCTTGCTTATGCAATTTAACTAAATCATTTATTGTAGTGTCGTGATCTCCAAGGGTACTNCCGCCTATTTTTACAACAGCATCAACAATATTAGAACTAGAGTCGATTAAATCTGAAGTATTCTCAATAGCATCATTTATCGTTAAATGACCTGACATCTCTGGATTGACATGTGAACTTTCATCTATATTCTTTTTAGATTTTTTAGATAATGACATTTATTTCACTTTGGTAAATCTACGTGCTATATGCTGAATTAAATACAACATAGTCCTCTGTAAGGTCGCAACCCCAAGCATTTGCAGAATATTCACCCAGATTCAAATTAACTTTAAAATGAACCTCTTTATCTGCCATGGCACTTACCACAGCATCTTTATAATAAGGGATAGCTATTCCTTTACTGACAATATGTATATCACTTATAAAAACATCAATCTTATTTTCTTCGATATCTATACCAGAGCTACCCAACGCCATCACAATACGACCCCAATTTGGATCTTTGCCATGAACCATTGCTTTAACCAAAATAGATGATGCTATCGCTCTTGATGATTTACGTGCATCCTCTTTGGTTCTAGCTCCTTCGACAGAAACTTCCACTAAAGTTTTTGCCCCTTCCCCGTCTTTAACTAATTCTTTAGCAAGTTCAACGCAAACATAAGATAAAGCTTCTTTAAATGCATCAGCAGAATCAGAGTCTTTATTTATTTGCGATGTTTCTGATGCTCCGTTAGCTAACAAAATAACCGAATCATTAGTACTTTGATCTCCATCAACATCAATCATATTGAAAGAATCATTGACAACATCTGACAAGACTTCCTGCAAGAATAATTTATCAACATTTGCATCTGTGGAAATAAAACATAACATCGTTGCCATGTTAGGATGAATCATCCCAACTCCTTTTGACGCCCCTCCAATAACAACCGTCTCGCCATCATGTATAAAAGATACTGCTCTTTCTTTGTGATAAGTATCTGTGGTCATCATAGATTTTGCAAAGTCTGACCCAGAATTATTATCTAACTTTATATTACCAATATTTTGGCGTATCAAAGCCATAGGCAACTCTACACCTATCATTCCTGTGCTAGCCACAAATAAATCGTCAGGAGAAACGTCTAAGTTTTTGCTTGCTAAAGAAATCATTTCTTCTGCATCTAATACACCTTGAGACCCAACACTACAATTAGCACATCCGCTGTTTACTACTATTCCNCGATGAGTGTCATTTGATAAACGGTTACGGCTAACTATCACTGAGGGGGAAACTACTGAATTCTGAGTAAACGTCGCTGCAGCAACAGCAGGAATATCCGAAAATAAAATCCCCAAATCTAATGTATCACGTTCTGTTTTTAGTCCAGCGTAGGTTGCCCCAGCTGTGAAACCTTTAGGAGAAGTTACTCCTCCATCACCTATAATCTCAAACATAAACAAAGTCCTTCATAATCAAGCTACAATTTTAACATACGCTTATAACTTAGACCTAGATGATTATGTCTAAGTTATGCTACAATCCACTAATAGCCAGTTAATAATTTTAAGTCAAATTAAGTGAACCTTTCGGAGGATATTAAATGACTACAGTTTTACCACCTGATACCAATTTTACATCCGTAGGAAAAAGACCCATAAGGCATGACGGTTACGATAAAGTGACAGGAAAAGCCCTTTATTCGGCAGATACAAATTTGCCTGGCCTTCTATATAGTAAGGTATTAAGAAGTCCACATGCTCATGCNGAAATATTATCAATAGATACTAGNAAAGCAGAGTCNTACCCCGGTGTNAGAGCTGTAATTACCGGTAAAGATTTCCCAGAACAAGAAGATATTGTTACTTCTCCTTTTCCGGGCCCTCCCCTTTCAATGAATATGAAAGAGCATACCGATAACGTAATAGCCAGTAAAAAAGTATTGCACAAAGGACATGCTGTTGCCGCTGTTGCCGCTGTATCTGCACACGTAGCTGAAGAAGCTACAAAATTAATTGATGTTCAATATAAAGTTTTAGGAGCAGTTACAACTGTCGAAGAAGCTATAGCAGAAGGAGCCCCTCAGCTACATGACAAATATGCCAACAACATAGCTTCATATGACAAACTTGAGATTGGAGATATAGATGAAGGATTTAACAAAGCAGATCATGTAATAGAAAGAGAATTCAGAACCTCTACGGTACATCAAGGCTATATTGAACCACCTGCTGCAACGGCTTGGTGGACAACAGACAACCGTGTAACAATTTGGGGAAGTTCTCAAGGCCAATTTATAGTAAGAGATAGAACTTCTATAGTATTAGGGGTTCCTTTCTCGTCAGTAAAAGTTATCCCCAGAGAAATCGGGGGTGGCTTTGGCGGAAAAACCACTATATACGTAGAGCCCCTTGCAGCTATGCTATCTAAAAAAAGTGGCGCTCCTGTAAAAGTACAAATGAGTAGAATAGATGTACTTGAAGCAACAGGCCCAACATCAGGCGCATATGTAAAAGCAAAAGTAGGGATGACAAATGATGGTAAATTAGTTGCCGCTTCTGCAGAATTAAAAATGGAAGCAGGCGCATTCCCAGGATCACCTGTTGTTCCGGGTGCAACTTGCATGTTTTCTCCTTACGACATAGCCAATGTGTCTATAGATGCTTATGACGTAGTAACAAATAAAGCTAAAACCACAGCATATAGAGCTCCCGGAGCTCCTATAACTTCATTCGGATCAGAAACTATTCTTGATGAACTCGCTGAAAAAATTAATATGGACCCTATGGAATTAAGAATACTTAATACTGCTAAAGAGGGAACATTAAGAGTTAACGGTGTTACGAATCCTGTAATAGGATGCCTTGAAACGGCCGAAGCTATCAAAAATCATGACCATTACTCCACTGAATTGAAAGGGAAATATCGTGGTCGTGGAGTAGCCAGTGGTTTTTGGATGAACAATACTGGAGCTGCATGTGCTGTAGCATCAGTGATTTATGATGGAACAGTAACTCTTACGATAGGCCAGATGGACATTGGGGGATTAAGAACTGTAGCGGCACAGCACGTTGCCGAAGTATTAGGAATACCAGTGGAGGACGTGAATCCGCAATATGGAGACACAGATACTATAGGTTGGACTTCTGTAACCGGAGGTAGTGGTGGAGCTTTTAAAACTGGTATAGCTAGTTATGAAGCTGCTCATGATATTAAAAAGCAAATGTGCCAGAGAGTAGCTGACTTCTGGGAAACTTCTGTAGACAATATTGAGTTGTCGAATGGGGTATTCCAACATTCTGCAGACTCTGAATTAAAAATGTCTTTCAAAGATTTGGCAGGAAAATTACCTGATATAGGAGGGCCTGTAGTAGGTCGCGCTAATTTAATACCTGGTGGCCCTGGAAGTGCATTTGCAACTCATCTAGTTGACGTTGAAGTAGATGTAGATACAGGTAAAGTAACTATTCTAAGATACACAGCAGCTCAAGACGTAGGACGAGCTATCCATCCATCATATGTAGAAGGACAAATACAAGGTGGAGTTGTTCAAGGAATAGGATGGGCATTAAATGAAGAGTATTTCATGAATGACGATGGAAACTTGATGAATGTCAGTCTACTCGACTATCGAATGCCAACGTCTTTGGATCTTCCAATGATTGAAGCTGTAATTGTCGAAGTCCCTAACCCTGGACATCCATATGGGGTTCGAGGTGTTGGAGAGGTTTGTATAGTACCTCCATTAGCAGCAATAGCTAACGCTATTTACGATGCAATTGGAGTAAGAATGACTGAATTACCAATGAATCCAGCAGCTATAACAAAGGCCATTGAGGAATCGAAGAAATAGTTAGCAACATAGGTGAGCTAAGATGATTATAAATCTTAGTTCACCATGATTTAAATTAATTTTTAAAATTTGGAATTATCTCCTTACCAAATCTTTCCATTTGCTCAAGCATTATATTTTCTGGTGTTCCCATCGAATTAAGAACATTTACAGCTGAAAGGCCCGGATAATTCTTTTGAACATTCATTAATTGCTCTGTAATGTCATCAGGTGTTCCCACGAGCCAGCTTCCCGACTCAACTGCCTGTTCTAATGTTGGCAAAGAGGCATGTCGCGCCTGGGATCCTTTAGCAATAGCTTCTTTTTGTGAGTCNGNAAGNCCTCCAATAAAACCAAGAGGGGCAAACATTTTCATATTTTCTTCGAAGAANGGTCTNGCTTCTTCTATAGCTTTTTCTTTTGAATCAGCAATNTGAAAAGTAAATCCTACACATAANTTCTCACCTAATTCAGTATCAATCCCGTGTTCTTTTTGNATAGCTTTCCATTTGTTNATACCTTCATGTGAACTATCNCCAGGGGGAACTCCTCCACCAATCATNCCTTTCATGCCGTGCTTTACCATGAATCTCATTCCCCTTTCATTACCGCTAACAATNGGTTGCCAACATTCTACCGGTCGNGTAACAGGACGGGGNACAAGNGTTATTTCACTTAACTCATATCCTCTGTAAGGTACAGAAGGGGGAATAGTATAGTGTTTTCCNTTATGCGAAAAAGATTCCTCGTTAAAAGCCTTNAAAATAATATCTACTGTTTCCTCAAACAAATCTCTATTAGCATCTGAATCCAACAAAGGGTTGCCGTATGATTCTATTTCTCTAGTATGATANCCTCTAGCNACTCCGAATATAATCCTGCCATTAGTCAATATATCAGCTGTAGCATAATCTTCCGCTAACCGTAATGGGTGCCACATAGGGGCTAGGTTAAATCCACATCCAATTTTTATATTCTCTGTTATATGAGCAATATGCAAACCTAACATATTTAAATTTGGAATACATTCATAGCCTTCTCTTTGAAAATGATGTTCTGCGATCCAAAGAGTGTCAAAATTATTTTGATCCATAACTTTTGCGATATTTTCAGCTTTTTTGTAAACCGAATTCAANTCCACTTCATTTAACCATCGCGAATTAGCTGGAGTAGCATCAAACCCCATATCATCTAAATCAACGTGTCCAGCATACAAAGTACCAAACTTTTTAATCATAGAAACTCCTTAATNTCACTAATTATATTCTTCTATGAACTCTATTAATTGCACTAACTACTTGTTGGGCTTCAACACTATCCCATCCAGGNAATATAGCAACTAATTTCTTTTTCCTCTCTTTTATAGAAACAAACAAAAGTGCCGTATGCGGCCTAGAATAAATATAACTTATAATCAAAAAGTATAGCCCTGCAGTTAAAAGCATCATAGTTACAAGAAAATAAATAGCTTCTAAAAATCCCGATANNGGNCCAAATAAATCGATAATGTTTAAGTTGAANAAAAGATATGGTAGTACTTGTATAANTAACAGNACAAATCCTATCCCAGTAAATTTATGCGCCGTTTCTTTTCTCGTTTCTTTTCCTGAATTCTTTGGTTTTGGCAATGCACAATCATTAGTATTTATATAATTCCAATCATTAACATTGATGCTAGTATCGAAATTTTTCTTTATTCTAGGTTTAACTAAAACCCTTAAATCCGTAACAACAACTTCTGTTGAGGAAAAAATAATTTTTTCCTGATTTTCTAATTTCAAATTTGTCTCAATATTCTTAATATTCATAAGTTCCTTATATGAATTAAAATTCTATAAATATACTTGTTTTCCATATCATACAAAAATAACATACAAAGACCAATTACTTGAACTTGACTGTATGCATTTGTTAGGTATAAAATTCTATTCTTGAACAATTTAATCAATAGATAAATTAAGTTACATTAAATGGTTACTCATATTTGAAATATTAAAAATAGGGTACCTGACATAGTCAGGGGCTGGCCCCTGACTTTTTTTTTGCACTTTAACAACTGAATTTTTGTCGACATTTACAGTTATACGCGGGTAGCATATAACTGTAAATAAATTTATAACGAGTCCGACTTCTTAATTTATGCAATATTTGAGAAGTCATTGGATATTGTTGTTCCTTACAACATATTCAAAATTGAGATAATAAGAATATCTTAATGAGGGTCAAGTTATTAAGGGTTTACGGTGGATGCCTTGGGACCAAGAGCCGAAGAAGGGCGTGGTAAGACTACGATAAGCCTCGATCAGCTGTCTAACAAGCTTAGTCGAGGGTTCCCGAATGGGGAAACCCGTTCTGGGTTATACCAGAACATTCCGCAAGGAAAGGTAAGTGTGTGAACTGAAACATCTAAGTAACATGAGGAAAAGAAATTAAAGAGATTCCCTTAGTAGTGGCGAACGAAATGGGAATAGCCCAAACCGGTAGGGCTTAGTGGGTTGAGGCCCTATGTCCTTCCGGGGTTGTAACGCATTCTAGTTTTCTCCTCAAAGAAAACAAGGAGTTACAAAATCTTTTTTTAATCGAACGTACCTGGAAAGGTCGATCATAGAAGGTGATAATCCTGTAGATGAAAAGAAAAGATCTCCTAGAGTGTTGTTGAGTACCACGGGACACGAGAAATCTTGTGGGAATCTGGGGAGACCACTCTCCAAGGCTAAATACTCTTGGTCACCGATAGTGAACCAGTACTGTGAAGGAAAGGTGAAAAGTACCCCGGGAGGGGAGTGAAATAGACCTGAAACCGTAAACTTACAAGCCGTAGGAGACTCGATGCGTCGAGTTGACTGCGTGCCTATTGAAGAATGAGCCGCCGAGTTAATTTATACAGCACGGTTAAGGAATTGGAATTCCGGAGCCCCAGCGAAAGCGAGTCCTAATAGGGCGTTTAGTTGTATGGATTAGACCCGAAACCGAGTGAGCTACCCATGGCCAGGTTGAAGCCCAGATAGTCTCTGGGTGAAGGACCGAACCCGTGTATGGTACAAAATGCTGGGATGAGCTGTGGGTAGGGGTAAAATGCCAATCGAACTCGGAGATAGCTGGTTCTCCCCGAAATGTATTTAGGTACAGCGTTCAGGGAGTCTTGTGGAGGTAGGGCACTGGATAGGTACGGGGGCGTGAGCCTACCAAACTTAACCAAACCACGAATGCCGCAAGATGCTCCTGGGCAGTGAGACAGTGGGGGATAAGCTCCATTGTCGAGAGGGAAACAGCCCAGATCGTAGGCTAAGGTCCCTAAGTGTGTGTTAAGTGTGAAACGAAGTGAAAACGCTAAAACAGCTAGGAGGTTGGCTTAGAAGCAGCCACCCTTTAAAGAGTGCGTAATAGCTCACTAGTCGAGGGTTTTTGCGCGGAAAATGTAACGGGGCTAAATACACCACCGAAGCCACGGGCCCGTATTTATACGGGCGGTAGGGGAGCGTTGCCAGGGCGTCGAAGCTGAGTTGTGAGACTTGGTGGAGCGCTGGGAAGTGAGAATGCCGGCATGAGTAGCGACAATCCTGGTGAGAATCCAGGACACCGAAAGCCTAAGGTTTCCTACGCAATGCTGATCAGCGTAGGGTAAGTCGGTCCTAAGCCGTAGCGTGTAGCGAAGGCGATGGACAGCAGGTCAAAATTCCTGCACCGCAGATTAAGCGTTATAAAGCAAAGGGGGGACACGGGAAGATAGGCGGAGCGCACCCATTGGACATGGTGCGTCTGGTCTTGAAGGCCATGCCAGGACAGGCAAATCCGTTCTGGCGTTATGAGCTGAGGGGACTGGAAACTCCAGGGCATATGCCCTAGGGAATTCCGTTGATTCTATGCCGTCGAGAAAAGCCTCGTTGCAAGTTTTTTCAGCGTCCGTACCGCAAACCGACACAGGTAGGCAGGGGTAAGTATCCCTAGGTGAACGAGAGAACCCTCGTTAAGGAATTCGACAAGTTGACTCCGTAACTTCGGGATAAGGAGTACCCATGGGGTGATAGTCATTTACTGACTGGATGCCCTTGTGGGTGGCACTAAACAGGCTCAGGCGACTGTTTATCAAAAACACAGGTCTCTGCTAAAGCGAAAGCTGATGTATAGGGGCTGACACCTGCCCAGTGCCGGAAGGTTAAGGGGATGGGTTCGTGGTTTACCACAAAGCTCAGAACCGAAGCCCCGGTGAACGGCGGCCGTAACTATAACGGTCCTAAGGTAGCGAAATCCCTTGTCGGGTAAGTTCCGACCCGCACGAATGGT